>DATAJX010000006.1:0-369168 GCA_036261915.1 Alphaproteobacteria bacterium | reverse complement strand
CGGGCGTTATATTTCGGGTACGAGCATCTACGGTAGTTTTGTGGGTGACGGTTCGGGCCTGACCGGCGTGACCGCCGGCAGCAGCGACCGCATTGTGAGCGGCACCACCGCTGTTTATGCCAACAACAACACCGGCTATGTCAGCTTCACCAGTGCGGGCAACACCACCGGCTGGTACAGTCCTTCGGGCATTTTTGCTGCCGTGGGGATCAGCACCACTTCCAACCAGGCCAGCTTCACCACCGTTTATGCCGTTGGGTTGGCGACGCTGACCAACGGCATCAGTGTGACGGGCAATATTACCGGTGCAGGGCTCATCAGCACCACCAGCGGCGGCACCGTGAGCGCCACCAATTTTTACGGCAATACCGCCACCTTTAATACGCTGACGGCCAACAGCATCGGCGCGGGTAATATCAACGCGTCGGGCCAGATCACCGCGACTGCTGTGGGCGCCAACCTCATCAGCGCCACGGGGCTTACCGGCACGGTCAGCGGTACTTACGGCTACTACCGTTATGTGTCTGGCACCAGCGCCGATTTCAGCAACCTCACGGTCAACGGCCTGCCGGTCAGCGGTGGTGCGGGCGATTGGTATAGCCTGGCCCGCATCCCCACCGTGTTGCAGAACATTTCCAACACCGTAGGCAGCGTGACGGTCACCACGGTCAACGCCGCAAACATTTCGGCCAGTGCCATGGTCGAAGCCGCCAGCGTGTCGGCCAGCACCGGCTTGTTTACCACGCTTACCGCCAACAGCATCGGCGTGGGCAATATCAACGCGTCGGGCCAGATCACCGCGACTGCTGTTGGCGCCAACCTCATCAGCGCCACGGCCCCCACCGGCACGGTCAGCGGTACGTATGGGTACTTCCGCTATATCAGCGGCACGCAGATCAACGGCACTTTTACGGGTGATGGCTCAGGCCTTACCGGCGTGGTGGCCGCCGCCGCCGACCGCATCACCAGCGGCACCACGGCGGTGTATGCCAACGCCAACACCGGCTACGTCAGCTTCACCAGTGCAGGCAACACCACCGGCTGGTACAGCCCCGCGGGTATCTTTGCCGCGGTGGGGATCAGCACCACCGGCGGCATCAGCGCCACCAGCCTGTACAGTGAGGGTCCTGCTAATATCACTAGCTGGACGAGCATCAATCTTGCGCGCGCGGCAGTAGCCCCGCTTGAAGTCTCCGGCACCATCAGCGCTACCAACTTCGTGGGTAACGGCTCCGGCCTCACCAACGTGGGCGGAAGCGCCTTCAATATCGCCGACGGTATCAGCGGCAGTCTGATCTACCGCACCGCCAGCGGCGCGCTTACCGCCAGTAGCACCTTCTTTATCAGCAGCACCACCGGCAGCATGGGTATAGGTGACCTGCCCAGTTGGCTGCCCGCCAACAGCCTGTACATCAAGGGTGGCTTTGCCACCGCCGGCGGCGGCACCTTCGGCAACGGCGCCTACCTGGGCTGGGACGACAACAGCGCCCACCTCGACGCCAACACCGGCCTCGGCTACCTGAACTTCGCCGTTGGCGGCAACGACCAAGTGCGCATCCTCACCAATGGCAACATGGGCCTGGGCATCCTCAGCCCCACCACCAAGCTCGAAGTTGCGGGCGCCATCTCGGCCAGCAACGTGTACGTCACCGCCACCACCGGCACGGTCAGCGGTACTTACGGCTACTTCCGCTACATTTCAGGCACGCAGATCAACGGCACCTTCATCGGTGATGGTTCGGGCCTGACCGGCGTGACCGCCGCCGCCTCCGACCGTATCGTATCGGGCACCACCGCCATCTACGCCAATGCCAACACGGGTTACGTCAGCTTCACCAGCGCGGGTAACACCACCGGCTGGTACAGCCCGGGCGGCGTGTTCGCAGCCGTGGGCATCAGCACCACCGATACCATCAGCGCCACCGGCCTGTATTCCAACGGTAATGCGGCCGTCAGCGGCACGGTCAAAATGTCGGGCAGCGGGGCCGAGGTTTGCGGCACCAGTACTTACGGCACCATGCGCTTTACGGCCAACGGCCTGCAGCTCTGCCGCCAGTAAGCATCATATAAAAATCCGCTCGGTATTTCTTACGGCGGCCTTACGGCATGCCGGTTGGGGTTGACACAACCCGCCCGTATCCCCCTAAATGCCCGCCACTAAAAGGAGAACAACCCCACATGCAACTCACTATCCAAATGCGTAAAACCATTCTCATGAGCATGGCCGCCCTGATGGCCGCCACCAGCCTGGCCGCCTGCGCGCCCGACGGCAGCATCGACGCCGGTGATCTCGGCGCCCTCGGCGGTGCCGGTGCCGGTGCCTTCTTGGGCAGCCGTTTCGGTAAGGGCGGCGGCCAAACCGCGCTGGCCGTGGTCGGTGCTCTTGCTGGCGCCTGGGCCGGTAAGCAAATCGTCACCAGCCTGAACGCCCAAGACCGTCACTACTACGACCAAGCCGCCACCCGCGCGCAAGAAGCCCCGGTCGGCCAGGCCATCACCTGGTACAACCCGCAAAGCGGCGCGCAGGGTAGCATTACCCCCACGCGCGAAGGCCAAGACACCACCGGCGCCTACTGCCGCGAATACCAACAAACCATCAGCGTGGGCGGCAAAACCCAAAAGGCTTACGGCCAGGCCTGCCGCCAGCCCGACGGTAGCTGGAAAATCATCAACTAAATCAAAAACTTAGTTGTACTTGAAATGGGGCCAAAAGGTCCCATTTTTATAGCTAAGTAACCCTTAAACCCAATGGCTCCCATTGGGGGGCAGGAGAAATATCATGAACACGTTTGTTAAAACCCTGCGCACCCTTGTGGTGCTGGGTGTTACTGCTTTTGTTGCCGGTTGTGCCAGCGGTGGCCCGTTCGCCATGGTTTATCCCGATGGGGTGACACCGAACTACGCCCGCCTATACAGCCAGCCACCGCCGGTGCTCGACACCAACATCGTCAATGCCAGCCAGATCACCGGCTATACCGATGACAAGCTGGCCCGTAAGCCCAGTGAGGCGCGCCGGGCCGACCTGCTCACGCAGGCCTGGCACCTGCGCCGCAATAACAGCCCATGTTATGCGGAAGAAACGCTGCTGGTCACCGGTTACGATGGCGGGCCCGATTGGCCCCATACCTATGCCATGGTATGCGTTACCAACGAAACCGGCTTTGCCCGGATGATCAGCGGTAGCGACAGCGGCTATACCTTCAACAACTGGTATGGGTACGATACGTTGGGAGGCTTGCCCACCCATCTGGTCGTCGATGTCAACGGCGTTACCCGTCGGGTCGAGATCCCCCGCGATTACCACGCCTGGGCTATACGCAACCGTGGCCAAACCGGCTACCAATCGCGAGGCTGTACGGCCCCGGCGGTTATCGCCCGGGCCACGGCCAACAACGGGCAGCAGTATAAAATCTGCGTCTGGGGTAGCCGCATCTAACCCATCGATACCCACCCGGGGCGCTCGCAAGAGCGCCCCGGTTTTTTATTTGCGCTGCATATCCCGCCAGCAGTCCCGGCTTGCGCCCGCACAGCCTGTGTTACCCTGCCCGCAATAACAAAACAGGGTGGCATGGGGCTTAGCTATACGCATCGGGTGGTTGGCAGCACGCTGGCGGCGGCGCTCACGCCGCTCGCCCTGCTTACCGCGCTGGTGTCGATGCAGGCCAACCTGCTGGCGGCACTCACCTGCGCCACAGGCGCCGTGCTGGTCATGGTGGGCCTTGCCGCCGGCGCGCTGACCGGCACGCAGGCGCTGGCGCGCCGGTTCACCGAAAGCGCCGCCCGCGTCAGCCGTGCCACCGTCCCGCTGGCCGAAGCCACCGAAACCCTGCTGGCTGCCGAAGCCGCCAGCCTCAAGCAGGTGGCGCAACTGCGCCAAACGGCCGCCGAAGCCACCGCCTACGTCAAAAACCTGGCCACTTCGGCCGACGGCCTGGCCGGGCTGGGCGGCGAGCTTTCCAAAAAACTGGCCGATACCGGCGATGCGCTCGATGCCGCCACGGGCAAGCTCGACGGCAGCGGCCAAACGCTGCGCACGCTGGGCACCGCCACCGCCAAGATCGCCGGCATGGTCAAGCAGGTGAACGACCTGGCCGAGCAAACCGGCCTGCTGGCGCTCAATGCGGCCATCGAGGCCGCCCGCGCGGGTGACGCCGGGCGTGGCTTTACCGTGGTGGCCGACGAAGTAAAAAAGCTTGCCGCCGCCGCCAGTGTGGCGGGCGCCCTGATCGGCGAGCAGGTGCGGGTGCTCGAACAAAGCGGCGGCCAGAGCATGGCACTGCTGCAAACCGTGGCCGACAGCCTGCGCCACCTGCGCGATACCACCACCACAGCCGGTCAAACCGTCGGCAACCATATCGGCCTGGCCGGGCAGGTGGCCGGCAACGCGCAAAATGCCGCCGTGCGCCTGCGGCAAACCGACGATGCCCTCGGCAACACCGAACAGGCCGTCACCAGCACCCACGCCATGGCCGGGCAGGTGGCCGAACTGGCGGGCGAAGTGCAAAGCGCCTTCAACAAGTTGCGCGGGCAGATGGGCGAAGCCTTTTCGGGTTTTGCCTCCGATAACTAAACCCTATCTGGCAGGAGGCGATTTTTCATTTTTCCTCGTCCTGCGCTTCTCACGCACTAATAGTGTGCGCTGCGATGCTCGGCCATCGGATAAAATGAAAAATCGCCTCCTGCCAGCGGGTTTTAAAAAAGTGAAGGATGTTTACGCTTTCGTTTTGCCCGGCTAAGGTGGCGCCATGCAATTAGGGCGCTATTTCAGAACCTTACGTTACGTCAGCCCCAGCCAGCTGGCCGCCCGGCTGGGCTATGCCGCCCGCAGCTTTTTCTACCGCAGCCCGCTGTACGGCCTGCGCGATATCGACATTCCGCCCGACTACGCCCTGCGCACCGTGCCGCCCACCATCTGGCGCGGCGATGCCGACCGCGGCGAAGACATCACCCACGGCAAGTGGCTGCTGGCGGGCGAAGAATTCAACCTGGGCAATCCACCGCAAAACTGGTTTCCGCCCATGCTCACGCCGCTGCAAACCTTCAACCTGCACTACCACGAATGGCTGGCCGACCTGGCCGCCGCGGGCGAAGATGGCACCGCCTCGGCGCTGGTCGAAAACTGGATGGAAGGCAACGAATTCTTCCACCCGGTCAGCTGGCACCCATACCCCTTAAGCCTGCGCACCGTGGCGTGGATGCGCGGCTGGTCGGTGCGCCACAAGGCTGCCCGCAAGCTCGACGAACCCGAAACTCAGCACCTCGACACGCAGCGCTTCTGGCGCTGCCTGCTTCGGCAGGTCGAGCACCTGTCGCGCAACCTCGAATGGGGCCTCGGCGGCAACCACATCATCAAAAACCTCAAGGCGCTCATCATGGCGGGCCTGTGCCTGCCGGGGGTCGAGGCCCTGGTGATGCCCGCGCTGGCCGAACTGCACCGCCAGGCGCGCAAGCAGATACTGCCCGACGGCGCGCACTTCGAGCGCAGCCCGCTGTACCACGCGCAGGTGCTGCAGGATTTCCTCGAGATCAAACTGCTGTTGCGCAAGGTCGGCGGCGTGCCCGCGTGGCTCGACGATATCTGTCAGCGCATGGGTCTCGCGCTGGCGTTCTATACCCACCCCGACGGCGGCCTCAGCCTGTTCAACGATAGCGCCGCCGACGACCCCGTGCGCATCGCCCGCCTTATCGAACTTTCCGGCGCCAACCCCGACGACGCCCCGGCTGCGCTGGCCGCCGCGGGCTACGCAAGGCTGGCGCGCGGCGCGTTCAACCTCATCCTCGACGCCGGACACGTCGGTCCCGACGAAAACCCCGGTCACGCCCACGCCGATGCCCTCAGCTTCGAGCTTTCGGTGGGCCGCGAACGCGTCATCGTCAATACCGGCACCTACGCCTACCAGGCGCGCGACCGCAACGTCTGGCGCGGCACACCGGCGCACAGCACCGTCAGCCTCGACGGCGAAAACAGCGCCGAGGTCTGGGCCAATTTCCGCGTCGGTCGCCGCCCGCAAAACATCGGATTCAGCCGCGGCAACGGCACCGATAGCGAGAGCCTTTCCGCGTGGCACGACGGCTACCGCCATCTGGGCGCCAAACACGAGCGCAAACTCACCCTCCACAGCGACGGCAAAAGCCTACAGGGCGAAGACACCGTCTACCTCAGCCGCCAGCGCCGCCGCGCGGTGGCGCATTTCCACCTGGCCCCCGGGGTCGAGGCCCGTGCCACGGCCGAAAACACCATCCTGCTCACCACGCCCGCCGGGCGCAAGCTGCGCTTCACCGCGCAGGGCGGGCGGCTCGACGTGAAAGAAAGCCGCTACGCCGGGCAATTCGGCCAGCTGCAGGCCGCCAGGCAAATCTGGTTGCTGGGCGCGGCCAAACCTTCCAACGGCGGGTACGTGGTGCCCATGTCGTGGAAGCTCGAACTCGCCGACTAACTTTCCGCCCGCCCAATTGCACACACTTTGGCCGCAACGCTTGTGGGGCACGCCCGCTTCGTGGCATACATGGCGCATACACTATTAACGGTACAATGTTCAGGGGGTAGGCATGGCCAAAAAACCGGCGCGCAAAAACGGTAAAAACCGTAAACCAGCCATTAAAGCCCCGGCCAGGCCGCAGCGCCTCGCCGCCGTGGTGCACGCCGCACCGGTGGTCGAAGAAGGCTCCTTCAAGCAAAAGCTCGCCACCATCCTGCGGCAAAACAAAACCTCCGGCATCAACGCCGCCAAACTGTCCGAAGCCACCAGCGAAGTGCGCGCCGGTGTCATGGAAGAACTCCGCAAGCAGGGTAGCCAAAGCCAACCGTTCGAAAACGTGATGCTGCCGCTGCAGCGCCGCCGCCGCATGGGCATGCCGCTGTGGGTGGTGGGCACGCTGGTCAGCCTGCTGGCGCTGGTGCTGCTGGTGTGGTGGGCCTCGCGGCCGCCCGCCGGGGCCGAGCTGGCGCTCCACCGCATTCAAAACGCCATCGAATCGCGCAACACCGCCGCGTTCGAGCGCCTGGTCGATATCCCCGCCCTCACCACCAGCGTGGTCGACCAGGTCTTCGGCCAACCCGCGCCCGATTTCAACGGCGGCCAGTCCAATGTCCGCGCCGATCAATTGATGGCCGACCAGTTCGAGGCCATGGTGCGCGCCCACCTGCAAAACCTCATCAAGCCGGGTCAGGCCGCCGGGCTGGCCGACCACCTGCACGACCAGATCCTGGCCGCCGTCAGCGCCGGTCGCCTGCCCAACGAGCCGGGCAACCTGCTGGGCCAGCTGTGGCAGCAACTGGGTGGCGAACGCCTTAAAATAGGCCGCCCGCACGTGGCCGCAGGTAACGCCAGCGCCAACCGCGTGGTGGCCGAACTGCCGCTGATGCGCAACGACATCGACCTCGACGTCGCCCTGCAACTGGTGCTCGAGCGCCACGACGGCAACTGGCAGCTCACCGACCTGCCCAACCTCGCGCAGGTCATGGGCCTGGTCGACCAGACCGAGGCCAGCGCCGCCAGTATCGAGCCCGCTTCCGGCCCGCTGCCCAGCCTGGCCGACAACGCCCCGGTCACGGTCGACGTGCTGCAGGCCGCCAAAGACAAACAGGGCCGCGTCATTGCCCGCCTCAACATGGCCAACACCAGCGGCCTGCCGGTGCGGGGCCTCGACATGGCGCTCATCATCGGTGACGCCGACGGCCGCCCGCTCAAGCAGGTGATGCTGCACGAAACCACCCCGCTGGCCCCCACCGCCAGCGTCGAAAAGAGCTACACAGTGGCCATCGACACCAAGAACAGCCGCGAAAAATACATCGCCCAGCTGCCGCTCACCGCGCTCACCGTGCGCGTGACGCTGGTGAACGTGAAGCAGTAACGGCTCACACAACAAGGCGGGCCACGGCCCGCTTTTTTGTTGCCGCCGCATGGCCTATACTCGGCGCATGAACATGCAAAACAACCCCACCATCTTCGGCAAGATCCTGCGCGGCGAGATCCCCTGCAACAAGGTGTTCGAAAACGAACACGTGCTGGCCTTCCACGACATCGCCCCCAATGCAAAAGTGCACGTGGTGCTCATCCCCAAACAGCACATCGAGTGGCTGCGCCACGCCACAGCGGCTGACAGCGAAACACTGGCCCAGCTGCTGCTGGCGGTGCCGCAGGTGGCCAAAGCTGCGGGTATTTTCGAGAGCGGCTACCGCGTCATCATCAACGACGGTCCCGACAGCCACGGCGAAGTGCCTCACCTGCACCTCCATATTTTGGGCGGGCAGGATCTGGGTTCAAAAATAGCTTAACCATCCACGCAAAAAAGCCGCCGGTTTCCCGGCGGCTTTTTTATTGAAGGCGTTGATAGTCTTCCGCCGCATAAAGCACAATTTCCTCGATGACCGAGTTGTCCTCCCCCATGCGCTCCGACCGCAGCACACCTGTACTCACTTCTGTGGGGCGTGGGTGTTTGAGGTTCATCACCGTCTGGCTACCGTCCATAAAGGTCAGCAGCATGCCTTCAACCGCCACGTCGCGGTTGTCGAACTTGGTTCCGGCCAAAGGCTCGTACCATTCAAAGATCATGTCCTTGCTGGCAATAAAACGCTGCCAGAACGACTGGTCGATCTCGTCGGTCAGTGCCGCCACCCGGGCAGCCATGGTAAAGCCTTCCCAGCCCTTGATCTCCTTGTCGATCAGGTGATCGAACATGAACTGGGCGTACTGGGCCTGGGTAAAGGCGCTCAGGCGGTTCCACTGCTGGCCCCACGAAATCGGGTACAGCATATAAGCCTCGGGCACGGTCAGGTCGTTCATCACCACCCACATGCTGGGCCTGCCGGGCAGATTCGCGGCAATGACGATAAAACCGTACAGGTTGTCCCGGCTTTCGGGGAAGTTGTGCAACAAGCCACTCATGCCTGCGGCATCCACAAGGCCCCGCAAGTTGCCTTGCAGACCCTGTTCGGTCAGATACCAGCCCGCCGACATCAGTGATTGGTCGATTCGAAGATAGACAGAATGCTGCATGACAGCCTCCGGGAATGTGCCGAAACAGGCAGGTGAAGCTAACTGTAAGCCCACCCTAGCCAACAAAAAGGCCGAATACAACCTGTCAGGCGCTAAAAACGGCTAACGCCAGTTGAGGCTAATCCAGTGAACGGGACGCAGGCGCTTGTAAAAACGCTTCCACCGTCACGCCAAAGGCGTGCTTCATAAGCGCCGACGGCCGGAGCGAGCTTGTCGAGTGCGGACGGCGCCCGGCGTAGCCGGGTTTCAGCGCCAGTTGAGGCTAATCCAGTGAACGGGACGCAAGCGCTTGTAAAAACGCTTCCACCATTTCTTCTCCGGCCAGTGCCCACGCGCGGCCTCATCGGGGTCGGGCTTGCCATGAAAGGCCACCACGCGGGCCCCGGCGGGCAGCGGTACGTTCCGCCACAGGCGCATCGGCCAGGCGGGCAGCAGGTCTTCCTTAAAACTCACCACCCAGCCCTTGGGCCAGAACACCTGCAGGTTCTTGCCTTTGTAAAACGCGTCGGCAGCCACGGCCGGGTTGCGGCCCACGCGCGCGGCGGCGCCGGTGCCCAGCCGGGCGCTGATGAACTCCTGCTCGATGCGGAATTCCTTCTCATACAGCCGTACCGGGTTTTTCATGAAGCGCTCATAAATTTCCGGCTCACTGCCCACCTTGAACCTGAAAACGCTGGTATTGCCCACGTCGGTGCCCGGCTTGCTGGGGTTTTCCCATACGGCGTATTTGCCGGGGCAGTAGGCCCAAAAATCGTCCAGGCTGCCGGCAATCACCAGGTCCAGGTCCAAAAACAGCGCGTCCCGCCCGGCCAGGTCCTTGCCCAGCCCTTTTTGCCAAAGGCTTAGCTTGCGCCAAGGCTTGTTGGCCAGGTCGGCGCGCACGTTTTTAAACGCAGGCAGCGGGCGGCAATCCACCGCCTTCACAATGCCCTTGGTGTCATCGGTAAAACACACCACCTGCACCGGCCCGGTGGTGTGGGTCTTCACGCTGCGGTACAGGCGGTTCACATACTCGGCGCCGTAACGCGTGCCCCACTTCATGCAGAACACGAGCTTGGCGGGGGCCTTTTTGACCATGCCGAACCTACTGGTTCATGAACTTGTAAAAATCGGCATTCGTTTTGGTTTTGCGCAGCTTGTCGAGCAGGAATTCCATGCTCTCCACCACGCCCATGGGCTGCAAAATGCGGCGTAAAATCCAGATCTTCTGAAGTTCCGCCTCGCCGAACAACAGCTCTTCGTGGCGGGTGCCGCTCTTGCTAATGTCGATGGCCGGGTACGTGCGCTTCTCCACCAGCTTGCGGTCAAGCCACAGCTCGCTGTTGCCAGTGCCCTTGAATTCTTCAAAGATCACTTCGTCCATGCGGCTGCCGGTATCGATCAGCGCGGTGGCCACAATGGTCAGGCTGCCGCCTTCCTCAATCTTGCGCGCGGCACCAAAAAAGCGCTTGGGCTTTTGCATGGCGTTGGCATCCAGGCCGCCGGTCAGCACCTTTCCGCTGCTGGGCAGAACGGTGTTGTAGGCGCGCGCCAAACGGGTCAGGCTATCCAGCAGAATCACCACGTCCTTGCCCATTTCCACCAAACGCTTGGCCTTTTCGATGACCATTTCGCTCACCTGGGTGTGGCGGCCGGCGGGCTCGTCGAAGGTGGAGGAAACCACTTCGCCCTTCACGCTGCGCTGCATGTCGGTCACTTCTTCCGGGCGTTCGTCGATCAGCAGAACGATCAAGGTCACTTCCGGATGCTTTTCCTCAATGGCGTGGGCAATGGCCTTCATCATCATGGTTTTACCGGCCTTGGGCGGGGCCACCAGCATGCAGCGCTGGCCTTTGCCGATGGGCGAAATCAAATCGATCACTCGCCCGGTGGCATCCTTCACCTTGTCGTCCTCAAGGTTGAACTTCTCGCTCGGGTACAGCGGCGTCAGTTTGTCGAAGTTGGGGCGGTGACGCATCTTTTCCGGGTCGGTGCCGTTCACGGTGTCCACCCGCACCAGGGCAAAATAACGCTCGCCCGGCTTGGGGTAGCGCACGCTGCCGGCCACGCTGTCGCCGGTGCGCAAGCCCAGGCGGCGGATCAGGCTGGGGCTCACATAAATATCTTCGGGCCAGGCGGTGTAGTTGTTGTCCTGCATGCGCAAAAAGCCAAAGCCGTCCGAAAGGATTTCCAGCACGCCGTCGCCCAGCACTTCGGTGCCTTCGGGCAGCAGCTCCACGATCTTGAACATCATCTCGTGGCGCCGCATGGTGGCGGCTTCCTTCACTTGCACTTCTTCAGCCAGCTGGAACAGGTCGTCGTTGCTCAGCTTGCGCAGATCGCGCAGGTAGGTGATGGGCGGCTGCGGCGCGTTGGGGTCGCGCGGGGCGATCAACGCCTCTTCGGGGCCCTGAACGGCATTGCCGTTGCCTTCGCGCTGGCGCTGGCCGTCGTCGTTGTAACGGCGCGGGCCGCGGCCGCCGCGGCCGCCAAAATTGCGCTGCTGGCGCCCGCCAAAGTTGCGTTGGCCGCCGTTACCGTTGCCGTCATCCATGCTGAAAATACCTTGCTGAACTTGTTGGTTGTCTGGGGGAAGGGTGTCTGCTTCGTCCGGCTTTTTTATTACTAAACCACCGGTGTTCCTCATACTTAGGGCCGCACCCCATCGCCGTCAATGGGGTGTCAGCAGTATTTTTTGCAGGCCCTTATAAGTTTCCAGCTTCAATTAAGGCGCACCGATCCATTTCCCAAGTAACCACTTGGGCGGTTGCCTGCGACGGAGATTCTCATGACCAAGTTCGAGCATAAGCTGTCACTTGCCGCCCTTAACCTGTTCGAGAGGGTTTCGGCTTTCTTCGACCAGAAATAACCAAAAGGCCATGCCCGGCCGCCACCCCCAACCTCCGGGGGTGGTTTTTTTATGTCCTGTCAGCGCTGACTTTGTCCGTCCGTTATAAAAAAACAGCTTATTCAGGCGCACTTATATGTTTCCTATGCAAATGCTGGGAAGTGTCGCCCATGGAGGTAAGCATGCGTCCAGGTTCTTACGCCGAGCGTCGCCAAAACTCTAAAAACGACAATATGAAATTGGCGCTTACCACCCTTTGCCTTGTTGTCGTGGCTGTTCTTGCATGCCGCGAAGGTGAATGGGTTTATGCGGTACTTGCGGCAATCTTTGCCGTGCTTACAGGTGGTCTTACTTATGTTAGCCATCGCTTACTCGGAAATGAATGACCGTTTCGGTCAATCGGCAAACCCCGCGCAGGCGGGGTTTGTTTTTGGCTAGTGTGCTTCATCCCAGTTGGAACCCACCCCCACTTCCACCGTCAGCGGCACGCGCAGCTTCACCACCCCGGCCATCACGGCGGGCAGTTTTTGCTTCAGTTCCTCCACCACGTCGGGGTGCGCTTCCAGCACCAGTTCGTCGTGCACCTGCATCAGCATTTGCGCGGGCATGCCGGTCAGCAGTTTTTCCACCTGCGGCATCGCCAGCTTGATCACGTCGGCGTTGCTGCCCTGCAGCGGCGCGTTGATCGCGGCACGTTCGCTGTTGCTGCGGATGCCGCCGTTGGGCGACGTGATCCCCGGCAACCACACGCGGCGGCCGCACAGGGTTTCCACGTACCCGTTGTCGCGGGCGAATTTCTTGTTGGCCTCCATGTAGTCGCGCACGCCATCGTAGCGCTGGAAGTACGCGGCCATCCACTCGGCGGCCTCGTGGCGGCTCACGTTGGCCTGCGCGGCCAGGCTGTTGGCACCCATGCCGTACACCAGGCCGAAGTTCACCGCCTTGGCGCTGCGGCGTTCTTCCTTGGTCACATCCTTCAAGTCTTTCCCGAAAATACTGGCAGCCGTGGCGGCGTGAATATCATCGCCGCGTGCAAACGCTTCCACCAATCCGGGGCTGCCGGAAAAATGCGCCAGCAGGCGCAGTTCAATTTGCGCATAGTCGGCACTCAACATCTTCCACCCGGCCTGCGGCACAAAGGCCTGGCGTATCTTGCGCCCTTCGGCGGTGCGGATGGGGATGTTCTGCAGGTTCGGCTCGGTGCTGCTGAAACGCCCGGTGCCCGCGCCGATCTGCTGGTAACTGGTATGAATACGGTGGGTCAGCGGGCTCACTTCCTCGGGCAAGGTCTCGGCGTAGGTGCCGCGCAGCTTGCTCAGGGTGCGGAATTCCATCACGCCCTGCAGCAGGCCCACCGCAGGCCCAGCCACGGCAATTTCGGCTTCCAGCAGGTCGCCCAATATATCCACGCCGGTGCCGCGCTTTTTCTGCTGCGCGGGGGTGCCCAGCTTCAGCTCGTCAAACAGCACCACACCTAATTGCGCCGGGCTGGCCACGTTAAAGTCATGCCCTGCGATCCTGAAAATATCCTGCTCCAGTTCGCCCAGCCGGTGCGCAAACTGGTCGGCCAATCCACGCAGCGCTTGCACGTCCACGCGCACGCCGCGCGCCTCCATGGCGATCACCACCGGCAACAGCTTTTTCTCGATACCCTCATACACATACGCCGGGCCGTAATCGCCTTGCGGCAGGTCTTTCAGCCGAGCGCCCAGCAGGTCCCACAGGCGCAAGGTGGCATCGGCGTCCTCGGCGGCGTATTCGGTCGCCTTGTCCAGCGGCACGCGGTCGAACGTTACCTGCGCCTTGCCCTTGCCGCACACGTCCTCGTACTTGATCATCACATGGCCCAGGTGGCGCACGGCCAAATCGTCCAGCCCGTGCTGCCAGCGCCCGGCGTCCAAACAGGCGCTCAACAACATGGTGTCCTCGTAGTTCACCAGCATGGTCTGCAGTTTCTCGCCGGTGTCTTTGGGCGTGATGCCCGCCGCATGCGCCACCACCAGCCAGTCGTACTTCAGGTTGTGGCCGATCTTTTTGATCGCCGGGTCGGCCAGCAGCTTCATCAGGTCGGCCAGCACGTCCTTATAAGCCAACTGGTCCGGGCGCTTGGCGCCGGCGTCAAACAGGTTCACGCCGCCGTCGCTGCTGGCCACGCTGTCGGGGTCCACGTGCTGCAAGGGTACGTAGCACACCGTGCCGCCCGGCACCGCCAGGCTGATACCCACCAGCTTGGCGCGGTAGGGGTTCAGGCTGGTGGTCTCCGTGTCAAAAGCGACAGTCTTGGTTTTTGAAATTTCCGACAAAACGTTTTTCCACGCGTCGGGGGTGGTGATGCAGGCGTAAGGCCCCCACGGTGTACCGCTGCGCATCACCGGCGCATCACTTTGCGACATTGCGGGGTCGTTTTTCGACACTTCCGCATCACCCGAGCGACGGTCGAGCATCACCTGCGCTACACCTGCGCTCGCCTGTTTCTGCGCGCGTTTTTCCAGCCGGGCGGCCAGGGTGTTGAACTCCATCTCCTCGCGCAAAAACTTCACGGCATGCGGTAAATCGGGTTTGAATTCAAAGGTTTGCATGTCGGGCAAATCCATGTCGCCCTTCAGTTGCACCAGCTTGCGGCTCAGGCGTGCGTCGGCTTCGTGCTCCTTCAGCAGGTTGCGGATGCGCTCGTTCTTCACCTCGTCGATGCGCCGGTAAATTTCGTCAATGGTATCAAACTGTTGGATGAGCCCGGCGGCGGTCTTGGGGCCGATGCCGCGTACGCCCGGCACGTTGTCGCTGGCGTCGCCCATCAGGGCCAGGATCTCGGGGATTTGGGCAGGAGAAACGCCAAATTTTTCAATTACTTCGGCGGGCCCGAGCCACTTGTCCTTCATGGTGTCCCACAGCTTGACGTTGCCGCCCACCAGTGCGTTCAGGTCTTTGTCGGAACTCACGATGGCCACGCGCACGTCGGGGCCGAATTCAGCCTTACTTTTCAAGACGATAGAGGCGATAATGTCGTCGGCTTCGCAGCCTTCGCACTGGTGGTGGGCCACGCCGAAAGCGTTGATGAGCGCGGGCATCATGGGAATTTGCGTCAGGATCTCGGCGGCCGGTTCGTCGCGATTTGCCTTATATTCCAGATACATATCGTGGCGGAAGGTAGGGCCTTTGCTGTCGAGCGCCACCACGCAGTATTGGGGTTGCAGATCTTCGATAACCTTTTGTAACATTTGGGAAAAACCGAAGAGGGCATTGACCGGCGTGCCGTCGGAACGGGTAAGAGTATGGCGCACCGCGTGGAAGGCGCGGAAAAGGAAGCTAAGCCCATCAATTACAACGATTAAGGGCGTGTTTCCGGCGGGTGCTTGGCTGTTCATGCGGCGCACCTTAACACAGCTTTAAAGTGGCTCTCAAATGATGCGCGGGTGATGCATGGATGATGCGGAGCTGTACATGTGTGTCGCATTTTGGGCCGAAAACGAGCGCGGGTGATGCGCGAATGATGCGTGCCTGTACACGTGGCGACGATTGGTAAAATTATGCGCCCGAAGGATGCCCGGCGCGGGCGGTTATGCTAAGGGGTTGGTATGAAGATTTGGGTGGTGAGCCAGTATTACCCGCCGGAGACCGGCGCCCCGAGCGCACGGTTGAGCGGACTGGCCAAAAGCTGGAAGGAAATGGGCGCCGACGTGACGGTGCTGACCGGCACGCCCAACCACCCGGACGGTGTTGTGCCGGAGAGCTACCGCAACCGCCCGGCGTTTTACGAAGAGACCATGGACGGCGTACGCGTGTGGCGCCACTGGCTGCTGGTGGCGGCCAACAAGGGCAAGCTGCGCCGGGTGTTCAACCAGTTGAGTTTTATGTTCAGCGTTTTATTCGCCAACCTGCACGGCGTGGCCCCGGCCCAGCGGCCCGACGTGGTGGTGGCGAGCAGCCCGGCGTTTTTTTGCGTGATAAGTGGCTGGTTGCTGGCGCGCCGCTACGGCGCCAAATTCGTGTTTGAAGTGCGCGACCTGTGGCCGGCGATTTTTGTGCAGATGGGCATTTTGAAACCCGGTTTGATTTTGAGCGTATTAAGCCTGCTGGAGAAATTTTTGTACAAGCGCGCCGACGCCATTGTGACCGTGACCCGCAGCTTTGCCGCCGAAATTTCGCGCCGCGGCATTGCCGCTGAAAAGATATCGGTGGTGTTCAATGGCGTGAGCGATGCCGATTACCTGACCGCCGCGCAGGCCAAGCAGAACGCTGGGGCGTTGCGTAGCAAGGTGGGCGTGGGGCCGCTGAGCAAGATCGTTTTGTACATTGGCAACCACGGCGAGGCGCAGGCGCTGGGCCAGATCGTGGATGCCGCGCGCACGCTGGTGCGCCGCACCGACATTGTGTTCCTGTTCGTGGGCGACGGCGCCGACAAGCAGCGGCTGGTGCAGTACGCCAAGGGTGTGCCCAACGTACAGTTTTTGCCGAGCGTGAAGCACAGCGAAGTGTGGCAGTACTATGCGGGGGCCGACATCAACCTGGTGTGTTTGAAGAACATACCGGACTTTGACATGTTCATTCCCAGCAAGATGTTCGAGATCATGGCCGCCGAGGCGCCCGCCGTGGCGGCGTTGCGCGGCGAAGGCGCGGCGCTGATGACCGAGAGCGGCAGCGCGCTGGTGGTGCCGAGCGAAGACGCCGACGCGCTGGCCGGGGCGATTGAAGCGCTGGCCGACGACCCCGACCGCCGCCGCAAGATGGCCGCGAGCGGCCGCGCGTATGTGGGCAAATATTTCCTTCATAGCCGATTGGCCAGCCAATACCTTGTGCTGATGAAGAAACTGGTGGGGGCTGCGTGATGGGATTGATGAACAGCCTTTGCATGTACATGCATGTTGGCTCCAGGCCAGTTTCACCCTTGCATGCGAGGAAGAAGATGATGATGGCACATGCCTTTGGCATGGCGTGCGCGGCTGGCCTGTCGGTTGATGGCGCAGAAGGTGGGGAGTGAGCGGCATGACGATAAGCGTGAGCCTGTTTTATGCGCTGTGCGTGCTGGTGCCGTTTGCGCTGGTGTTCTGGTTCAGCCCGTGGATGGTGAAATTTTGCCGCCGGCAGGGTTTGGTGGCCAACCCGAAAGAGGCCCGGCATATCCATAACGTGCCCACGCCGCACGGCGGCGGTTTGCTGGTGGTTTTGGTGGCCGTTCCGTTGGGTTTGTTTGCCGTGCACTTTGCCCAACTGCCGTTTGCGCCGTGGCTTGATTTGCTGCTGCTGCTGAGTTTGCTGGTGGCCGGTATTGGCTGGCTGGACGACAAGCACAGCCTGAGCCCGCGCGTGCGGCTGCTGGTGCACCTGTTTGCCGTGGCCATGACCGTGCTGCTGATGCCGCCGCTGTTTGACGTGCTGCCGCTGTGGCTGGACAAGATCATCACCATGCTGGCGTGGGCGTGGTTCATCAGCCTGTTCAACTTCATGAACGGGGCCGACGGGTTGGCCGAGAGCGAAGCCGTGTTCATTGCCGCCGCCGTGGCGCTGCTGGTGCCGCAGCTGAGCCCGCTGGCGCTGGTGATCGCGGGTGCGAGCCTGGGCTTTTTGCGCGTGAACTGGCACCCGGCTAAGCTGTTTTTGGGTGACGTGGGCAGCACCTGGCTGGGCTACGTTTTGGGCGGCCTGCTGCTGCTGCCCGCCGCCAATGACGGTTGGCGCCTGACCGCCCCGCTGGCCACCCTGACGCTGGTGTTTTGCGCCGACGCCACCTGGACGCTGGTGCGCCGCATTGTGCAGGGGCACAACCCTTTAATTCCGCACAAGCGTTTCTGGTTCCACCGCGCGCTGGACTTGGGCCTGAGCCACGACCAGCTGGTGATGCGCGTGATGAAGTTGAATGGCATTTTATTTGCGCTGGCGGTATTGAGTTTGATGTTTGGCCTGCCCTGGCTGAGCCTGCCGCTGGGCCTTGGTTTAATGGCGCTGGTGGGGTTGAAAATAAGGCGTGCGGAAGCCATGTTAAGGGTAGAGAAAACGGCCGCCCGGCCCAAGCCCAAGCAAAGGAAAAAACGTTAGTATGAGCAAGTTCCCCAAAGTGACGAAAGCGGTGTTCCCCGTTGCGGGTTTAGGCACGCGCTTTTTGCCCGCCACCAAGGCCATGCCCAAGGAGATGCTGACCGTGGTGCACAAACCGGTCATTCAATACGCCGTGGAGGAGGCTTATGCCGCCGGGATACGGGAATTTATTTTTGTGACCGGGCGCGGGAAGGATTCGATTGAGAACCATTTTGACAAGCCTTATGAGCTGGCCGACATTTTGCGCAAAAAGGGCAAGCTGGCCGAGCTGGAGATGGTGGAGCACGTGCTGCCCTCCGATGCCAAATTTTATTACATGCGCCAGGGTGAGCCGCTGGGTTTGGGGCATGCGATTTACTGCGCCCACGGCATGACCCAGAACGAGCCGTTTGCCGTGCTGCTTCCGGATGATGTGTTGGACCTGGCCGAGGGCAACCCGCTGAAGGATATGATTAAGCTGTACGAGGAAACCGGCAACAGCGTGGTGCTGGCCGAAGAGGTGCCTTATGAGCGCACGCTGAATTACGGCATTCTGGACCTGGCCGGCGGCGGCGTGAAAGACCGCAAGGCCAGCGTGAAAGGCTTTGTTGAAAAGCCCGAGCCGGATGCCGCGCCCAGCCGCCTGGCCGTGGTGGGCCGTTACGTGCTGACCCCCGCCCACATGGAGCAGCTGGCCAAGGTGACCCCGGGCAAGGGTGGGGAAATTCAACTGACCGATGCCATGCACAAAGTGGCACAGAGCGAAGGTTACAACGGCTACGTGTTTGACGGCCGCCGCTTTGACTGCGGCGACAAGGTGGGCTGGCAGATGGCCAACCTGTATTTTGCGATGCAGGACCCTTACATCGGGCCCCGGTTGCAGCCGTTTTTGCACATGATGGCCGAGCGCAATGATCGGCGCGAGAAGTTGCCGCGCGCGACCAAGGAAAAGAAACCGAAGGCATGAAGACCGCTTTTGTGACCGGGGTGGCTGGCTTTGTGGGCAGCGCCGTGGCGGCGCGGTTGCTGGCCGACGGTTACAAGGTGGTGGGGGTGGACAGCCTGAACGATTATTACGACCCGGCACTGAAGAAACAACGCGTGGCGCTTTTGAAGAAGCATGCGAAGGCGAAGCATTTTACCTTCAGGAAACTGGACCTGGTGGACCGTGCGGCGTTGGTGCGCGTGCTGAAGAGCGTGAAGCCGGGGGTGGTGATCCATTTAGCGGCGCAGGCCAGTGTGCGTTACGGGCTGGTGAATCCGGTGAGTTATTTGGAGCGGAATTTGATTGGCCACTTTAACGTGCTGGAGGCGATGCGGCTTTGCGGCATCGGGCGGCTTTTGTACGCCAGCAGCAGCAGTGTTTATGGGGCGAATGAGAAGGTGCCGTTTGCCGAGAGCGATGATGTGAGCAGGCCGGTGAGTTTATATGCCGCCACCAAGCGCGCGGATGAGCTTATTACCGAGGCGTGGTGCCATCAGTTTGGATTGAAGGCGACGGGGCTTCGGTTTTTTACCGTGTATGGGCCTTGGGGGCGGCCGGATATGAGCCCGATGATCTTTGCCCGTGCGATTGTGGAGGGGAAGAAGATCCCGTTATTCAACAAGGGCGACCTGTGGCGTGATTTTACCTTTGTGGATGACATTGTGGAGGCGGTGGTACGGCTGATGGGTGCGCCGGAGCAGGGCCACAGCATTTATAATTTGGGTAACCAGAACCCGGTGCGCATGGATGAATTTGTGCGTGCGATGGAAAAGGCGCTGGGCAGGAAGGCCAAGGTTGATTTGCTGCCATGGCCGAGCACTGAGGTGTACAAGACCTATGCCGACACCCGCGCGCTGAAGAAGGCGGTGGGTTGGGCGCCCGGTACTTCGCTGGAAGACGGGTTACGCGTGTTTGCCGAGTGGTTTGTGCCGTGGCACGCCAAAAATAAATAAAGATAGGACCGGGGGCCGGGGCAGTGTCACCCACGCGCGTTTTGAAGAAGCCGCCTATGAAGGGGCGCGCGGCTGCCCCGGCGCCGACAGTTAAGAAGCCCTCCGGCAAAAACCCGCACATCGGCGATATATTCGAGGCGTTCAAGAAAAAAACGCCGCACCCCACCACCGAGTTGAAGTACGGCAACCCGTACCAGTTGCTGGTGGCGGTGATTTTAAGCGCGCAGGCGACCGACAAGGGCGTGAACAAGGCCACCGAGGCGTTGTTTAAACAGGTTCGGACGCCCGCGCAGATGGTGGCGCTGGGCGAGGACGGGCTGACGCCGTTCGTGAAGACCATCGGGCTGTACCGCGGCAAGGTGAAGAACGTGATCGCCACAAGCAGATTGCTGGTGGAGAAGCATGGCGGCGAGGTGCCGCGCAAGCGCGAGGAACTGGAAGCCTTGCCCGGCGTGGGCCGCAAGACCGCCAACGTGATGCTGAACACCGTGTATGGCGAGCCGGTGATGGCGGTGGACACCCATGTGTACCGCGTGGCGCGTCGGCTGGGGTTGAGCAAGGGCGACACGCCGCTGAAAGTGGAACTGGACCTGGTGAGGAACATTCCGCCCGAGTACATGGAGCATGCGCATCACTGGCTGATACTGCACGGCCGCTATGTGTGCGTGGCGCGGCTGCCCAAGTGCAGCGAATGCCTTGTGGCGAAATGGTGCCCGCGCCTGGGTGTGGAAAAGAGCGCCTAGCCAAGCGGTTGCAGCCATGGGTTGTAGCTTGGCCACGTGTATACCTGCGGAAACCCTGCAATATAATCGATTTATATGAAATCTTTATTGTTTTTGCGCAACAAATTGTTATTTATCATATATTTAAATAAACAAGTTCAACATTGACAGTTTGGCCCCGGATTGCGACCATGTGGATAAGTTGAGACATGGGGGTCTCAATGAGCCACTAGATATAGTGGTTTTGTGGAAGCATCTATACCAAGTGTTGAGCCAGAGGCCGGACCACAGGGGGTGTGCGTACGTGCCGGGCAGTTTGACACCAAGGGCGGCGGGGTGTGCCGGGTAAAGGCGCCGTGCCGCATCAATCGGGCAAAAAGGGGTAAGAACAATGGACTATTTGGACGTGGTGCAAACCGTGAGCAAGGCTTATTGGGAGGCATTGCTTGAGAACGATCACAGCGCGCGGCAGGTTGCCCGCGACACGGCTGAGAACATGGGCTTTCCGCCTACCGCAGCCGATACGCTGGTAGATGAATTCAGCCGCCAACCTTTAGTGGATTGGCTGACGCAGGGTTCGGCCGTCTCGTAATAAGGGCACGCAAGCTTGAGACAGGCTGACACAAGGGCTGCTTTGCAGCCCTTTTTTGTGCCCTAGGCATTGGTATACAGTTGCGGTATAACGGCGGTGAAGTGCGGGCTTGCCCGCAGATATCTGGATTTTTTCTCGAACACACGGGAGGCCTTTGATGGGCATCTGGAATGCGACCCGGGCCAAGCGGCCGGGGGTTTATAACGGCAGTGTTTTTGCCGTGCGGATACGGCCTGACGGCACTGCCGTGATGGCCGACAGCGGCTGGATGTCGGCCGGTGACAAAGCCAAGTACCGCTTTGTGGCGGGGCTGGCGCCGGTGCGCACCGCGCATAATGACCACGTGATGCAACACCTGAAACGGTACGACATGCCGCTGGCCTACCGCCAGCGCATGAACGCCACCACCTTTGTGTGCGACGCCTGTGACATGACCAAGCTTGAACTGGTGGTGCGCGGGCGCACGCTGGAAGGGTATGCCAAGTTGTTTGGACCTGAAACGGCAGGCAAGTACCATGTTGAGCCGATCGAGCAGGCTTACTACAAGGGTGCGCTTGATATGCGCGACCCGGCAAAGCCCGTTTGGGCCGACACCCATGACATCAAGCACGGGGAAGGCGAGACGCCTGCAGGCGTTTACACCGACCCGTTGATTATTGTGGTGGACGGCATGTGGCACGTGCATGCGGCCGGGCAGCCTTTTGATGCCGTCAAGCCGTTACACGTATGCGCCCCGCTGGTTGGCCAGGCGGAGTGGAAAGAAGCCTGGGCGCTGGCCCGGCGGGCTTTTGGCCTGTTGCGGGCCGGCATTGAGCAGGTGGGCAACAGGCCTTCGGCCCTGAAGCGCCGCACCGGGATACGCAGCCTTGAGCTGGCCGACTTCAAGGTTGAAGTGGGGCGGCGCAAGAGCGACGGCAAACTGGTGATTGCCGACGTGCTGAACCTGGACTCGATGCGCATTATCGTGGACGGCAACTGGCAGGACCCGATGGCGTATCTTTCGAAAGACCCGTACCGCAAGGCGCCGCCCAATGTGTTGGACAACCCGGCCAAGCTGGCCGAGCTTGTTTTGAACACGTACATGTTGGGCCGCGACGTTCTGGCGGAACTGAAGAACCTTCCATGACGAAAAAAGGCCCGGGGGAAACCCCGGGCCTTTTTGTTGTTTGATGTGCGGCATATTGCCGGCGCGTTTTGTCACCCTTGCGGCCGATGGCCGCTGCGGAAACGCACCGGAAGGAATAGCCCGTTGGGCTATGCTGTTACTATTCGGAGAAGCCGCGCTTGAGGCGTTGCCAGAAGGTTTCTTCGACCCGCGTTTGGCCGAGGGTTTCCTTCAGTTCGGTGAACAGTTCCTGCTGCTGCTTGTTGAGTTTGGACGGCACCTGCAGGCGCACATGGACCAGCATGTCGCCCTTGCTGGTGGGGCGGTTGAGCTCGGGCATGCCGTAGCCGCGCAGGCGCAGCACGGCGTCGGGCTGCGTGCCCGGCGGCACCTTGATGCTGGTGTGTTTGCCGTCGAGTGTGGGGAGTTCGAGGCTGGTGCCCAGCACGGCGTCGGCGATGCCGAGCGGCAGGTTGAGGTGCAGGTCGGCGCCGTCGCGCTTGAACAGCGGGTGCGCGCCCATGCGCACGAATACGAACAGGTCTCCGGATTGGCCGCCGGCGATGCCGGCTTCGCCTTCGCCGCGCAGTTGCAGGCGGGTGCCGTCATCGACCCCCGGCGGCACGGTGATTTTAACCGTTTTGGTGCCGCGCTTGCGGCCGGTGCCTTTGCAGTCGGGGCATTTGTCGCGGATGATCTCGCCGGTGCCGCCGCATTCGGGGCAGGTGCGTTGCATGGTGAAAAAGCCCTGGCGGAAGGTGATGGTGCCCTGGCCTTCGCAACCCGGGCAGGTGGTGGGGCGCGTGCCCTTTTTGGCGCCCGAGCCGTGGCAGGTGGTGCACGGCGTGTGGCTGGGGAACGAAATTTGCGTGCTGAAGCCGCTGTAGGCTTGGGCGAGGGTCATGTCGAGCGTGTAGCGCAAATCGGCCCCGCGCGGCTTGCCGCTGCGGCGCGGTTGCTGCCCGCCCATGCCGCCCTGGCCGAACACGCCGCCGAGGATGTCTTCGAACAGGTCTTCGAACCCGCCGAAGCCCTGCCCGCCGCCACTGCCGCCGCCGAACGGGTTGCCGCCGCCGAAGCCACCGTAGGGATTGCCGCCGCCCTGCTGTTGGCCCTGCTGGAAGGCGCTATGACCCATGCGGTCATACGCCGCGCGCTTTTGCGGGTCTTTCAGCGCATCATACGCTTCGTTGATCTCTTTGAATTTGTGCTCGGCGTTCTTGTCGCCCTTGTTGCGGTCGGGGTGGTGCTCCATGGCCTGCTTGCGGTAGGCCTTTTTCAGGTCGTCGTCGGAAGCCCCTTTGGGAACGCCGAGGATGTCGTAATAATCGCGCGCCATGGTGCCTGGTTACTTTCCGTAAGTGCCGGACTTGAAGGTGCTGGGGCCCTTGAGGAACCAATCCCACGGCGTGGTCTTGTTGCTCATGATGGCGTCGAACAGCTGCTGGCCGCTTTTGGTTTTAAGCCCCGCGCGGCGCTGGGCGTGCTGGTCGGCGATCTCGGCCATGTACTTGCTGCCGCGGTGGGTGATCTCGACCAGTTCGAGCGTGGCGTCGAGGATGTCGGCGTCCTTCACGCAGCGGGCCTCGAGGCTGGTCTTGTTTTTGTATTCGGCGAACAGCGGCAGGCATAAGCTGGCCAGCGGCGTGCCGGTGAAGGTGTCGTGCACGGCTTTTTCGGAGTCGATGCTGACGTAGGGCTTTTGGTAGGGAGTGAGGTCGAGCGCGCGGATCTCGTCGGTATCGTGCACCAGCGAGATGACCGCGGTTTTGTACGGGTCGGCCTTTTCCATTTGCGCCAGCATCATGGCGATGAAGGTGACGCGGTAGCAGTGCTCGGCCACGTTGGACATGTCTTCGTTCAGGCTTTGCTGCCAGCCGCGCGGGCGCGAGCGGGCGGCGCCGATCTCGTACGCGAAGCGCACCATGCGCGCCATGTCGGGCTTGGTAGAGGCTTTGACGGTTTTCTTTTTGGCGGCCATGGCGGTTTTTACCTTTTTTCGTTTGTTCTGGCGAGAGGCAAAGGGCCTTCCGCGCTATCGGCCTGCGGCCTCTGCAACGCGCCCGGCCTACCCTTATGAAATTCGCCGTTAGGCGAATAGCGCTCGCGCGTTTAAAGGGCCTTCGGCGCCTTTATTGGTTAATAAGCGGGTTCCACCGGGTGGTGGTTTGGCGACAGCCTAACGGTTGGCGGTCGTAAGCGCCACAGGGAGGATTGGCGTAGGCGCGGGCGGTGTATTGGGCCGCGGCGCGGTTGTACTGCGCCCAGGTGCTGCGGTGGGGGGTATCGGGGCTGCTGTAGCCGCCGTTATAGCCGTAATTGACTACGGTATAGCCGCCATAGCCGCCGGAATAACCGCCGCTGGTATAGGCGTTGAGCACCCGGCCGTAACCGCTGCTGTAGCCGCTGAGGTAGTTGCCGCCGCCGGAGTAATTGGACAGGTAGCCGCTCGCGTGGGCCGCAAACGGCAGCGCCACAGCCATTAAAACGGCTGCGGCAGCTGCAATTTGGCGGTGTTGGGCCTTCATTACGCGTTGTTGTGGGTATCGTCGGGCGTGACGTCAACCGTTGGGCCGTTCTTTTTTTCGGCCTCGGCGGACGTCGCATCGGCGTTATCCTGGTTTTTGGCCTGTTCGGCGGCGTAAATGGCCTGCCCCAGCGCCATGCTGGCCTCGGTGAGGGCCTCGGTTTTGGCCTTGAGGTCGGCGGCGCCGGTATCGGTGCTGGCGAGGGCGTCCTTGACGTCCTTCAGCGCGGCTTCGATCTTTTCGCGCACGGAGGCTTCGACCTTGTCGCCATGCTCCTTGAGCGCCTTTTCGGTGCTGTGCATCATGGCTTCGGCGTTATTGTGGGTTTCGGCCTTTTCTTTCTTTTCGGCGTCCTCACTGGCGTGTTCTTCGGCCTCTTTCACCATGCGCTGGATGTCGGCGTCGGACAGGCCGCCGTCGGACTTGATGACGACGTTGTTGGACTTGCCGGTGCCTTTATCCTTGGCCGATACGTGCACAATGCCGTTGGCGTCGATGTCGAAGGTCACTTCGATCTGCGGGACGCCGCGCGGGGCGGGCGGGATGCCTTCGAGGTTGAACTGGCCCAGCAGCTTGTTGTCGGGCGCCATGGGGCGTTCGCCCTGATAGACGCTGATGGTGACCGCCGGCTGGCTGTCGGCTGCGGTGCTGAACACCTGCGACTTTTTGGTGGGGATGGTGGTGTTGCGCGTGATGAGCGGCGTGAACACGCTGCCCAGCGTTTCGATGCCGAGGCTGAGCGGGGTCACGTCGAGCAGCAGGACATCTTTCACGTCGCCCTTGAGGATACCGCCCTGGATGGCGGCGCCGATGGCCACGACCTCGTCGGGGTTCACGCCCTTGTGGGGTTCGCGCCCGAAGAACTTCTGCACCACTTCCTGCACCTTGGGCATGCGGGTTTGGCCGCCGACCAGCACGACCTCTTGAATGTCGGATGCCTTGAAGCCGGCGTCTTTCAGCGCCTTTTTGCAAGGCTCGAGGGTGTTTTGCACGAGGTCTTCGACCAGGCTTTCGAGCTTGGCGCGCGACAGCGTGCGCTGCAGGTGCTTGGGACCGCTGGCGTCGGCCGTGATGAACGGCATGTTGATCTCGATGCTGGTGGCGGACGAGAGTTCCTTTTTGGCCTTTTCGGCTTCGTCCTTCAGGCGTTGCAGGGCCAGTTTATCCTTGCTGAGGTCGACGCCCTGCTCCTTTTTGAATTCGGCCACGAGCCATTCGATGATGCGTTGGTCGAAATCTTCGCCGCCGAGGAAGGTATCGCCGTTGGTGGCTTTCACTTCGACCACGCCGTCGCCGATCTCGAGGATGGAAACGTCGAACGTGCCGCCGCCGAGGTCGTAGACCGCGATCTTTTTGCTGCCCTTGGCGTCTTCGCCGAAGCCGTAGGCGAGTGCCGCGGCGGTGGGTTCGTTGACCAGGCGCAGGACATCGAGCCCGGCGATCTTGCCGGCGTCTTTCGTGGCCTGGCGCTGGGCATCGTTGAAGTAGGCGGGCACGGTGATGACCGCTTCGGTGACCTTGGTGCCGAGGTAGGCTTCGGCGGTATCCTTCATTTTTTGCAGGATCATGGCCGAGATCTCGGACGGCGACATTTCCTTGCCGTCGGCTTCGACCCAGGCGTCGCCGTTTTTGGCCTTCACGATTTTGAAGGGCGAGTGCTCTTTGGCCTTTTTGACCATGGGATCGTCGAAGCGGCGGCCGATGAGGCGTTTGACCGCGTAGAGCGTGTTTTCGGGGTTGGTGATGGCCTGGCGCTTGGCGGATTGGCCGACGAGGCGCTGGCCGTCTTTTGTGAACGCGACGATGGACGGCGTGGTGCGCGCGCCTTCGTTGTTTTCGATAACCTTGGTTTCGCTGCCGTCCATGATGGCGACGCAGCTGTTGGTGGTGCCGAGGTCGATTCCGATGACTTTAGACATGTGTGTTTCTCCTTAGTTTAAATTTTGGTGGCGACGCTGACGAATGCCGGACGAAGCAGGCGGCCGTTGAGCGTATAGCCGGGTTGTAATTCGTGCGCGATGGTGCCGGGCGCGACATCGGCCGCGACCTCGTTCATCACCTGATGCAGCTCGGGGTTGAGCGCGTCGCCCGGTTTGACGACGATGCGGCTGACCCCGTGGCGCTTGAGGGTTTGCTGCAAATTGCTTTCGACCATGTTGACGCCGTCGAGCAGGGCCTTGTTGGCGTCGGTGGCCTCGACCTGCAGGGCGCGGGCGAGATTGTCGGCCACGCCGAGCATGTCGCGCGCGAAACTTTGCGAGGCGTAGAGGCGGGCGCTTTCGACATCCTGCGCCGCACGCTTGCGGTAGTTTTCGAGGTCGGCGGCGTAGCGCAGGGCTTTTTGGCGCCACTCGTCGCCCTCGCGCAGCAGGCCGGCGACGTCGGGCTGGCCTTCGGGCAGGGTGCCTTCGTCGAGGGTATCGACCAGGTCTTCGGCCTCGAGCGGGGTGCTGTTTTGGCTTTCGGTTTGTTTGGTCATGCGGTTTCTCCGGTTAGTTTGTTAAGCAGGAATTGGGTGTAGTTGACCACGCCCAGCGTGGTTTTGTAGTTGAGCCGCTGCGGCCCGATGACGCCGATGGTGCCGAGCTTTTGGTGGCCGTAGGGCGCGGCGATGACGGCGACGTCGTTGACGCCGTCGACCGGCACGTCATTCCCCACGAACACCTTGACGCCGGGGCCTTTTTTGACCTCTTCGACCAGCGCCATGAGCAGCCGCTTTTCTTCGAACACCTTGAGCAGGCTTTGCAGTTTGTCGCGCACCAGTTCGGGGTACTGGAACAGTGTGGTGCTGCCAGCCACCACCATGGCGCCGTCGGCGGTGACGGGTTGGCCCCATTCGCCCGCGGCGGCCATCATCTGGTCGATCATTTCGTTGACCTGCCCCTTTTGCTCGGCAATGGCGCCGACCAGCGCGGCACGGGCCTGCTCGAGCGTGTGGCCCTTGAGCATGGGCGCGAGGCCTTGCGCGGCCTTGTGCAGGTCGTCGGCGCCGATGAAGGCGGGCACTTCCATGACGCGGTTTTCGATCTCGCCGCTTTTGGTGACCATGACCGCCATGACGCGATCGCCGCTCATGCGGATGAAATCGAGCTGCTCGAGGGGGTCGTTCTCCATTTTGGGAATGGTGATGAGCGTGGCGCACCGCGTGATGTTGCTGATGGTGCCGGAAAGCTCGTGCACCAGCGCGGGCATGCTTTTGCCGGTTTTGATGACCGATTCGATGCTTTGCTTGATGGCCTTGGAGGGCTCTTCGACCTCGACCAGGTGTTGGGCGTAGTAGCGGTAGCCTTGCGTGGTGGGGATGCGCCCGGCGCTGGTGTGCGGGTGGGTGAGCAGGCCCATGTGCTCGAGGTCTTGCATCACGTTGCGGATGCTGGCGCCCGAAAGATTGTACTTGCCGTTATCGACCAGCGTTTTGCTGCCGACCGGCTCGCCGGTTTCGGCGTAGTGCTCGGCGACGTCGGCCAGCACCTGCGCGGCGCGGGGATTGAGCGAAGCCTGCGGTTTGGACGGTTGCTTGCTTGTTTTCATGTGTCCTGTTTAGGACGAATTGTCACTCAAGTCAAGCGAGTGATAATAAGAAAACAATAAAAAAGCCTCCATTCGCGGAGGCTTTGATTTTGGCCGAATATCACGTTTTTTGAGGGGTCGGGGGGTTCCAGAACGTGCCGCTGCGCGAGGAGTGGCGCGGGGGCGCGGGACGGGGACGTGCAGGCTGAAGGACAGGTTCGCGCTCGCCCACGGTGGGACTGTCGCACGGGACCTGCATGTTGGTGGGGAGGTCGTTGGAATGCGTATCCACCACATGGAGATGCTGGGTCATGGAAAGGCTCCGGGATGTTGCGGGGTACTGAGGTGAAAAGTGCAGTAAAAACACCCGCGTGGCAAGCGTTTTTGGTTATGAGTTCCAGCCGCTGTTGGGCACCGATCTGGCGATGAAGTCGGCGTGGGTTTCGGCTTCGGCGGCGGAAGGCTCGATGACGATGGCGTTGTCGGCGCTGGCGGCGAGGGTGACGGTTTGTGTGACCGTGGCGTTTTCGACCTTGATGTCGGCCAGCAGGTTGCCTTGCAGGCCGCCGGTGAGTTCGACGTAGACGTCGGCCAGCAGTTGCGCGTCGAGCAATGCGCCGTGGAAGGTGCGGGCGGAGTTATCGATGTTGTAGAAGCTGCAGAGAGCGTCGAGGCTGGCGCGCTGGCCCGGCAGCTTTTGGCGCGCCATGGCCACGGTATCGACCACCGGATTGGTGAGCGGCGGCAAGCCCGCGCGCTTGAGTTCGGTGTTGACGAAGCCGACGTCGAAGTCGGCGTTGTGGGCGACCAGCGTGGAATCGCCGAAGAAGGCCAGCATTTCGGCCGCGATGTCGGCGAACTTGGGGGCGTCGGCGACCTTTTCATCGGTGATGCCGTGGACGCGCTGGGACTGCCAGTCGATCTTCATGCCCGGGTTGAGGTAGGTGTGGAAGGTTTTGCCGGTGGGCAGGCGGTTGACCATTTCGATGCAGCCGATCTCGAGAATCTTGCCTTCCTCCATGCCGAAGCCGGTCGTTTCGGTGTCGAAGATGATCTCGCGTTGGCTCATGATTTTGCTTATAGCCGGGGTTTTTGGATTTGAAAAGGTTGGCTGGACGGAGGACGCCGGGCCAATTTCACCCTTACGGTTAAGGAAGAAGATAGGGGTATGCCGCGCCTTTGGCGCGAGAACCGTGCGGTTGGCCCGGCGAATAACGTGTGGGGTTAGTCTTTGATGTGCAAACGTATGTTTTTGGTGGTGCCGTCGTTGAAGATGAGCGTGAGCGGCGTCTCGAACCCGGCTTCGAGCGCGTAGGTGAGGTTGAGCAGGCGCAGCTCGGTGGCGCCCGGGCTAAGCACCGCGTTGCTGCCCGCCGGGATGATGAGTTTGGACTGGGTTTCCATCTGCATCAGGCCTTCGGGCGTTTTGGTGATGTGTTGCAGGCGGATGATCTGCGCCGCCGGGCTGGTGGCGCCGCGAATGACGATGGTGCTGCTGGTGGGGTTGATAAGCATCATGCTGACCGCCGCGCTTTGGCCTGCGGCGGCGGCGGGGATGCTGGCATCGAGGATGCGGAGGGGCGGTGGCTGGCTGCCGACCAAGGGAGCCGACGTGGTTTGAGACACCGGTGTGGTAGCCGATACCGGCTTGGTTTTGGCGGCTTTGGGTGTGGCGGCGTGGGCGGCCAGCGGCATCAGCAATAACAGTAACAGGAGCTTTTTCATGGCCCCAGCATAGAAGGGTTATGGGGGCGTGGCTAGGCGGCTTTGCTTTGCAAAACAGGCCGAGTGAGGGTATACATAGCTATTATTACGCAACACTTGGGAGGCTTTGATGCCTTTGCTTGTCACCTTGAGAGCTACTATTATGTCGACCGAGGAGTCGAACAAGAAAAACGAAGACCAGCTTACCAACGCGGGCATTAAAATTGTCGAATCGCGGTTCAAGAACGAAGTTTGGTCGGTTGACGTGAAAGTGCCCGATGCGGTGGATGCCCTGAAAGCACTGATATACTTTATCGCCCAAGAAGGCGGTTTTCTCGAAGTTGGAAAATACAAAAATATTTGAAATAAACCCGCAGCTTTTGGCTGCGGGTTTATTTGTCAGGCGGCTTTGTTGGCGGGCGGCGCCGGTTTGACCGGTTTATCGGCGTGCGCCTGGTTTTCGACCGTGGCGGGCAGCTTGGATGGTTTTGGGGGCTCGCCCTTGGTCTCTTTGGGGGCCATGTCGGGGCTGAGTTTTTCGATGGCGCCGACGAGGTCGAGCGGGTGGCACATCCATTTGAGATGCGTGGTGCGGCTGGCCATGCCGTAGCGCAAAAACAGCGTGACGTGCCCGCCGCCGAGCATGTGCAGCAGGATGTTCTGGCCGATGTCCCAGTGGTCGAGGTGGATGGGCAGGATCTCTTCGGTGGCCACGTGGAAGCGACCCTTGCGCACGATGAAGCGGTGGGTGGTGACGGCGGCCTCGAACAGATAGAACGGCAGCAGGTAGATGGCGAAGCACAGCACGGCTGGCACCACGAAATACCAGTGCACCATGACCGCCGCCCCGCAGGCGAATGCTGCCAGCGCCCACTCCCAGCCGTAGAGCGGGTGGCGGTGGCCGATGTACGTGATCTCCTCCCCTTCGGCGAGGATGCGGCGGATGTTGGGGACGTTGCGCGTATGCCAGAACATGAGCCCAGCCTACGCAACCGGGACGGGCGTTTAAAGACGAAACTGGCCGTTTTGCGGCCTTCCATATGCGAATTTTACAAGGCAGGATAAATGGTATACAATGTGTGACCTTGATTGTTTGAAGGAGATATATCTTGAGCGCTTTTGAACGGCAGTTTGAAAAAGAACTGAGCGAACACAATACCGTGCGGGTATCTCCCGACTGGTTGCTGCCCCTGGCCAGGCTTGTTGAAAAAAACAAGGGCTGGGGCGGTGAGCTTGAGCGGGCGGACAGCCTGTTCGACCAGTGCATGGTGCTGGTGAAGACCAACGCCCTGAAAGACGGCAAGCCTGCCCCGCAGTGGAAGGTTTACAGGCTGCATTGCACCGTGGCGCCTTCGTTGAAGGGTGATATCCCCGGTGTGGCGTGGGAGCGTGAATCATTCGACCATGCGTATGCCCTGGATATTTACAAGAGGAACCTGGTGCTTTCGCGCGAGCAGTTGCTGGCCTCGTGAATCATTTGACCGCCGACAAAAAAGCCGCCCCGGTGGGGCGGCTTTTTTGCGTGAACTGCTAACCCGCGTAGGAGACCTCTTTTTTCTCCTGACGGCGCTTGGCTTCGATGCTGAGCGTGGCGATGGGGCGGGCCAGCAGGCGGCCGATGCCGATGGGATCGCCGGTTTCTTCGCAGTAGCCGAAGGAGCCGTCGCGGATCCTATCCAGCGCTTCGTCGATCTTGGAGATGAGCTTGCGGGCGCGGTCGCGGCTTTTGAGTTCGAGCGTTTGCTCGTACTCGATGGTGGCCTGGTCGGCCAGGTCGGCCTCGATGCTGCTGTGCTCGCGCAGGTCGGCCACCGTTTCGAGGTTGCCTTTTTCCAACTCGTCGCGCCAGGTGAGCAGCAGGTCGCGGAAATAGGCCAGCTGCTTGGTGTTCATGTATTCTTCTTTCAGGGCCGGTTTGTAACCGTCGGGATATCCGCGCTCGCGCACGCCTTTATCGGTGAGCGGCTTCAGGCTTTTGATGGCGAGTTTGGCCATTGTGTTGAGTTCTCCCCCCTGTTCAAAATGACGCGCAAGAGTAGCGGGAATGGCCGGGGTGTCAATAGTTTATAGGCCTGCCCTTGCTCGGCGGGCCAAAATGCCTTACCTCACTGGGTACGTACCCGTAGCTCAGCTGGATAGAGTACTTCCCTCCGAAGGAAGGGGTCGGACGTTCGAATCGTCTCGGGTACGCCAGTTTCCCTGCCTCATCAGGCGATAAAATCATTTTTTCTTGTCCTGCGCTGCGCATGCACCAAAGTGTGCACTTGCGCTGCTCGGCCATCGAGAAAAATGATTTTCTCATCCTGTTGAGGAACGGTAAACCCGAAGTCTTGAAAGCATAGCATGGTTGATGTCCGAAAATGGCCAGACGGAACACCCGTTTGGGCGTATAACAAGCCCATGACCCTTGACCGTGCCACCTGCTATACCGCCGTGCGCAAGCGCGACAAGCGCTATGACGGGGTGTTTTTCACCGCCGTGAAGACCACGGGCATTTACTGCCGCCCGGTGTGCCCGGCGGTGCCGCCGCTGCTGAAGAACGTGGAATTTGTGCCCAGTGCCGCCGCCGCGCAGGCGGCGGGTTACCGCCCGTGTTTGCGTTGCAGGCCGGAGCTTTCGCCCGCATATGCCGCGTGGCATGGCACCGAGAGCAGCGTGGCCCGTGCTTTGGCATTGATTGAGGACGGGGCCATGAACGGGGCCGGCATTGAGGCGCTGGCCGCCCGGCTGGGCATGGGCGGGCGGCAGTTGCGGCGGTTGTTCATTCAGCACCTGGGGGCCACGCCGGTGGCGGTGGCGCAGACGCGTCGGGTGCTGCTGGCCAAACGGTTGCTGACCGACACGCGGCTGGGCATGGCCGACATTGCGCTGGCGGCCGGTTTTGGCAGTGTGCGGCGGTTCAATGCGGTGTTCCATAAACTGTACAAGCGCCCCCCGCGGTTGCTGCGGCGCGAGTTGCCCGCGCAGGTGGGTGCGGTGGAGAAGCTGCCCTTCGGGCCGCCGTATGACTGGCCGCGCATACGCGCATACCTGGATGCCAAACCGAAAAGGGAGAAGAAACGATGAGCTATGTTTTCAAGACGATGCAATCGCCGATGGGCGAACTGAAACTGGTGGCCAGCGACAAGGGGCTGGCGGCGGTGCTGTGGGAGAACGATGACCCCCAGCGTGTGCGGCTGGGCACGATGACGCGCGATGATGGCCATGCGGTGCTGCGCGAAGTGGAGCGGCAACTGGGTGAGTATTTTGCCGGGCGGCGGCGGGTGTTTGAGTTGCCGCTGGACATGGCGGGGACGGCGTTTCAGCGCAGCGTGTGGGGCGAACTGCTGAAGATACCGTTTGGCGAAACCCGCAGTTACGGCCAACTGGCCGCGCGGCTGGGCAACCCCAAGGCGATGCGCGCGGTGGGGGCGGCCAACGGCAGGAACCCGGTGTCGATCATTGCGCCGTGCCACCGCGTGATAGGCAGCAATGGCACGCTGACCGGTTTTGCCGGAGGGCTGGCCTGCAAAGAGTGGTTGTTGAAGCATGAAGGGGGCGCTAAGGTTGCGCCATGACCGAACCCATACTGCCTGATCACAAAGGCGAACGCATGACCACCGGCGACCTGCGCGTGATGTGCGATGGCCCGCATTTTAGCAAGCACCCGCGCGTGTACCTGACCATGGTGGACGACGCCGAAGGCAAGCCGAGTTTTGTGGTGTGCCCGTATTGCTCGCGCGTGTATGAATATGACGCCCGGCTGGCGATGCCGGGTTCACACTAAGAACGGGCCTTTTGCTTCGCACGGCCCTACCCCTTATGAAGTTTGCCGTTCGGCAAAACCGCTCACGCGGCTAAAGTCGCCTGCGGCGGATATTAAGGATTAAGCCAGTAATCGGACGGCTGGACGATGGGATCGCCCGTTTGGATGCGGGTGATGTAGGACGCCAGGCGGTTGACCGGCAGGGTGGTGTCTTCGAGCAGGTACCCGTTCAGGATGAACTGCGGGGCGCTGCCGAGGCCGAGGTTTTGGCCCTGCGAGATATCCTGGCTGACGTTTTCGATGAGGTCGTAGGTTTTGTTTTTGAGCCAGTCCTGCTGGCGCGCGAGCGGCAGGCCCGCGCTTTCGAGTACGGCCAGCAGGTCGTCGCCCTGTGCCGCCGGTTGCTGTTCGAGCGCCTTCATGAACGGGGTGGCGAGGCCTTCGCGCCGGGCTATTTCGGTGACCAGGCCGCCGCTGAGGTTCTGTTTATCGAGCGGCCAGAATTTGTAGACGATGCGCACGCCGCTGCCGAGCATGCGCGATGACAGTTGCCCCAGTGCCTGCTGCACCTTGGCGCGGCAAGGGGCGCAGGCGGGGTCGGTGAAGATGGTGAGCGTGGCGGCGGCGCCCGCGTTGCCGAACTGCAGGTTGTGGCCGAAGGCGGGGGCATCGACCTGCCGGGGGGCGCCCAGCGCGTTGCGCCCGCCGCTAGTTTGCGTGCTGTAGGTTTGCATGGTGTCGCTGCCCCACCACTCCCACATGGTGTGCACCAGGTTGAGCGCCAGCAGCACCAGCACCCCCGCCACCATGAAGGGCAGGAGCGATGCGGAACCGAAGGCGGCGCGCACGGCCTGCTGCCTTATTTTTTGGGCGAGCCCTTAAGCTCGGCGTCGATGATCTTGGTGAACTCTTCGAGCGGCAGGGCGCCGGACAGCGCCTTGCCGTTGATGAGGAAGTAGGGCGTGCCGCGCGCGCCGACGCTTTCGGCGTCTTGCAGGTCTTGCACGATATTGGCTTTGACGGCGTCGCTGTTGCGATCGGCGTCGAACTTCTTCATGTCGAGCTTCAGGCTTTTGGCGGTGTCGGTATAAAGCTTGTCGCCCAGTTTATCCTGCTGCGAGAAAATGGCCTGGGCAAAGGGCCAGTACTTGCCCTGCAGGTGCGCGGCGGCCGCGGCCTGCGCGGCGGGCATGGCGTGCTTGTGGAAATCGAGCGGCAGGTACTTGGCGACCCAGCGGATCTTGTCGCCGTAGGTTTTTTGCAGCTGTTCGATGGTCGGTTCGGTCTTGTAGCAGAACGGGCATTCGAAATCGGCGAACTCGATGATGGTGACGGGTGCCGTGGCCGGGCCCTTGGTGGGTGTGTAGGGCCGGATGATCTTGCCGATGGCCTCGGCCTGCTTTTTTTGCTGCGCGGCGTTGATGCCGGCGAGGACCTCGTCGCCGTGCGAGGCGATGTATTGCTTAACGATATCTTCGACCTGCGCCCTGGTGAGCGGGGCGGCCTGGGCGAACGCGCCGAACGCGGTGGCCGACAGCAGGGCGGTGGTGATGAGCAGGTTTTTCATGTCAATACTTTCAGGCTTGGTTGTTATTCGGGGATCTTGTCGGGGTGCGGCGTGGGGATGTGCTGCTTGGGCTGGCCGGGGAACGGCTCGCGCGACCATTCGTCTTCGTAGCAGATGGGGCAATTGATATCGCTTGCAGTGCAGGCGCCGAGGGGCGCGAGGAGCAGGGCCAGCAGGAAGATGTTTTTTGTTTTCATGCTGCAAAGGTTGCATAAGCCTTTGGTGGCAGCAACAAAAAAGGGCCTGCTTGGGCAGGCCCTTTTTAAAGCGGTGGCAACTAGGCCTTTTTGCCGATGCGGGCAGCCAGGCGGCTGACCTTGCGGCTGGCGGCACCCTTGCTGATGGCGCCTTTTTGCGCGCCCTTGGCCAGTTCGCTCATGGCAGCCTTGAAGCTGCTGGCGATGGACTCTTTTTTGCCCGAGGTGAGGGCTTCTTCGAAGCTTTTGAGGAACGTGCGGATGCGCGAGCGGCGGGCAGCCAGGCTGGCATTGCGCTTTTCGTCTTGGCGAACGCGTTTGCGTTGTTGGGCGGTGTTGGCCATGGGTGTATAAACTCCTTAATATCGCTGGGCTTTTAGGGGGTGGGGCTGTGGCTGTCAAGCGGGAAAATACGGGGCGGGGTCGGGGTGGTCGGCCTGCTGCATGGCGGACAGGTGCAGCGGCAGGTTTTGCGGCGTGACCAGTGCCCCTGCCACGCCCGGCAGGCTGGTGGCCAGTTGCAGGGAAAAACCTCTGAAATCGGCTGTTTTTGGTGCACCCGCCGCCGCGAACAGCCGCTGCGTGGCCGCCGCCGCCGACGCCTGCCCCAGCGCCTGCGCGTGAAAGGCCAGCCGTTGCAGGGCTTCTATATAAGGGGCGATGGGGGCGGTGGGATGCCCTTTATCATGGCGGGCCGCCAGCTGGCCCCAGGTGAGCAGGATGTCGGGCAGCAGGGTGGTGGCCCACGCAAGGCCGGTGGCCGGGCTGGCGAAGGGGGCTTCGGCCGCCGCCAGGTGCGCCAGCAGGCTGAACAGCTGTTGGCCGCCGCTTGGGGTGTTGGTGGTTGGCCAGCCGCCGAGGGCTTGGTTGAGGGCCTGTTCGGCGTGGACGGCATTTTCGAGCGCCTGCAGCGCTGCCGGTGGGGGGGCTATGGGGTTGGTGACCGGGATGTGCAGGCCGTCGGCCCGGCGCAGGCTGGTGGCGTGCGTAGCCACCACGCCCCAGCCGAGGCGCGCGGCGAACTCGAGCGGGCTGACCGGTTCTTCGTGGTTGATGCTGGTGGATTGGTGCAGCCACGCGGTTTCGGTGACGTTGAGCGGCGCCAGCAGCGCGCGTAAGCCCGGGCGCTTGCGGCGGCCGTGGACGGCCTGCGATGCGTCTTCGGCCATGGCGAGCCACTGGTGCAGGGCGGGTGGGGCTTCGGCGCTGAGGCCGTAAGTGGTGATGGTGCCGTTGTGCGCGAGATGTTCGAGCGCGGTGAGCGCTTTCAGGTTTGGAACGTTGCTGCGCCAGAAAAAGATGTCGACCGGTTGGGTGGGGGTGTTGGTCGTTTCGCTTTCGAGGGCGATGACGATGGTGTTGCGGTCGATGGGTTCGGGCAGGTCGAGCGCGGGCAACGTGCGCGGGCTGAACAGCCAGCCGTTGATGCCGTGGTGCCAGGCGGTGAGCAGAACGTCGGTGCGCGGGGTGGTGGTGCGGAAATCGAGCCAGACCTTGCCGATGGTGTGGCCGAGGACTTCGCGGAACGCTGCCGGGTTGAGTGTGGGCATGTTGGCCCAGCACGCGTTGGCGTGCAACTTGGTGGCGGGCGCGCTGGCGGGGCTGATGGTGACCGGCATGCCGCTTTTATATAGGCAAGTGCGCGCGCGGGCCAGCCCTGCGGGCGGTGCAAGGGGGGAAAGGGGTAAGAGGTCAATACACAGGGGAAAAAATAAAGGGGAGTTGGTAAGTGCTTGAGAAATTTATGGGGGAGAAAAAGCTGTGGATAAAGTGCTTGTGGGGGGGAAAAAGGGGGGATAGGTTTCGGAGCTTTTTTGGGGGATGCCTAGCCGGGAGAACGGGTATCGCCGAGTAAAATTTTGGGAAGGAACCAACGCCAGTGACCAATGCAACGGTGATGACGGATGCCCTGACGGCAACGGCCGACACCTACGCATTGTTGAATGACGAGGCTGTGCTGACCCCCGCCCCCGCCGCCGACGGTGCGCCCACGTGGTGGCCGCTGTTTGTGACCGCGTTGAAGGCCGAGGCTGGTGTCGACGCCTTTGACACCTGGCTGCGCGACGTGCGCTTTGCCAGCCAGGCTTCGGACGAAGTGACATTGTTCATTCCCACTGTGTTCAGTGCCGACCTGGTGCGCCGCGAGTACGGCAATGTGCTGGCCGCCGTGGCCGCCGCCGTGCTGGGTGCGGGCACCCGCGTGCGCGTGGTGGCCCCGGGCGAGGAGGCGCCCAAGCCCGCCGTGGTGCAGGTGGTGGCCGCGGTTGAAAAGGAACTGCCCAAGGTGGCGCGCAACGTGCCCGCGTGGCTGGAATCGACCCAGCTGGACGCACGGTACACCTTTGCCAGTTTTGTGATGGGCAGCAACAGCCAGTTCCCCTATGCCGCCGCCCAGCGCGTGGCCGATGACATCATTGCCGGCAGCCAGCAGCCGGTGAGCGGGTTCAACCCGTTCTTCATTCACGGTGGCGTGGGCCTGGGCAAAACCCACCTGATGCAGGCCGTGGGCCATGCCGTGCGCGACAAGAGCCCGGCCAAGAACATTTTGTACGTGACCGCCGAACAGTTTTTGCAAAAGTACGTGCGCGCCATGCGCGACAAGACCATGAGCGACTTCAAGGAAATTTTCCGCAGCGTGGATATGCTGCTGATCGACGACGTTCAGTTCATTGCCGGCAAGGAGTCGACGCAGGAAGAATTTTTCCACACCTTCAATACGCTGGTGAGTTTGGGCAAGCAGGTGGTGCTGACCGCCGACCGCAGCCCGCACGATCTGCCCGGGTTGGAAGACCGTTTGAAGAGCCGTTTAGGCAGCGGCCTGACCGTGGAGATGCACCCGCCCGCGGTGGAAACCCGGTTGGCCATTTTGACCCGCAAGGCCGACGAGCGCGGTTTGGACCTGCCCGCCGACGTGGCCCAGTTTTTGGCCGAAAGCATTGCCAGCAACGTGCGCGAACTGGAAGGCGCGCTGAACCGCCTGGTGGCCTTCAGCCAGCTGACCGGCAACGCCATTACCGTGCCGTTTGCCCGCGACCAGTTGCGCGACCTGCTACGCACGCAGGTGAAGAGCGTAAGCGTGGATGATATTCAGACGCTGGTGGCCACGCACTTCAACCTGCGTTTGGCCGATATTCTGGGCCAGCGCCGCACCAAGGACCTGGTGCGCGGCCGCCAGGTGGCGCAGTACCTGTGCAAGCAGCTGACCACCAAGAGCTACCCGGATATCGGCCGGGCGTTCGGCGGGCGCGACCACACCACGGTCATCCATGGTGTGAACAACATCCAGAACCTGCTGGACCGCGATGCTTCGCTCAAGGAAAGCGTTGATATTCTGACCCGCCAATTACGGGGCTCGTAACGTTCCTTCCATTGTTATTCTACTGGCAGGGCCGCTTTTTCATTTTTCCTTGGTCTGTGCTTCTCACGCACTGATCTGTGCGCTGCGATGCTCGCCCATCGGAGAAAATGAAAAATCGCCGCCTGCCGGCGAATAGGGGGTGCCGCCAAACGTATACCGTACGTGCCTCTCAGACAGGCAGGTTGGTTGAGCGAAATGCCCGGCGGGCGTAGGGTTCGGCCATGAAACTCAGCATCTCACGCGAAACTTTATTCAAGGCCCTGCGCCACATGAGCGCAGTTGTGGAAAAGCGCACCAGCGTTGCCATTTTGGGCAATGTGCGCCTGAAGGCCGAAAGCAACAGCCTTGAAACCATTGCCACCGACAGCGACATGAGCGTGCGCAGTGTGGCCGAAGCCTTTGTGGACACGCCCGGCGTGACCACCGTGGGGGCCATCAAGCTGTTTGAAATTGTGAGCAAGATACCCGAAGGCGTGATGGTGGCGCTGGAGCTGGATGACGGCGGCAGCCGTTTGGCCGTGAGCGCCGGCAAGGCCAAGTTCAGTTTGGCGACGTTGGGTGCCGAGGCTTTCCCCGACATGAGCACCGTTGACGGCGGCACCAGCTTTACGATGAGCGGTGCCGACGTGAAGAAAATTTTGGACCGCGTAAGCTTTGCCGCCAGCGGCGACGAAACGCGCGCTTACCTGACCGGCGTGTACTTTCACGTGATGACCATTGGCGAGCACCAGATGCTGCGCGCCGTGGCTACCGACGGCCACCGTTTGGCCAAGTGCGATCTGCCCTGCCCGAAGGGTGCCGAGGATATGCCGGGTGTGATTCTGCCGAAGAAGTGCGTGAGCGAGCTGAAGAAGCTGGCCGAAGAGCAGAAGGACATCAAGCTGACCGTGAGCGACAAGAAGATCCAGGCCGAGGCCGGTGAAGTGACGCTGACCAGTAAAGTGATCGATGCGACGTACCCCGACTATGAACGCGTGATCCCTTCGAGCAACCCCGCCGAGCTGACCGTGAGCCGCCGCTTGCTGCTGCAGGCCGTGGGCCGCGTGAGCATTTTGAGCCACGAAAAAACCCGCAGCGTGCGCTTTGGTATCATGGAAGGCCACGTGATGCTGACCGCCAACAACCCCGACCAGGAAAACGCCAGCGAAGACGTGAAGGTGGCCTACGACGGCCCCAGCATGGACATTGGCTTTAACGCCAAATACCTGGAAGACATTGGCGGGCAGGTGGGTGCCGATGACGTGCAGATGTTCGTGAAGGATTCGGCCAGCCCGGTGCTGGTGCGCGACCCGGCCGACGCCAGCACGCTGTATGTTGTGATGCCGATGCGCGTTTAACGAATTTGTAACGACAAATTTCAACCTAGGAGCCTTAACAACATAAAGCGAATTCATAAGAGCGCCAGGTTGGAAAGCGCGAATGGGTTAAGGCCTCGACTAAAAATCGAGGCCTCGCTGTTTTTGAGGTAGGATAAAAAAATGCGTTTGGAAAAGATCCGCGTCGGTGAATTCCGCAACCTGCAACAGGCCACATTGGGCGTGCCCGCGGGTGTGGGGCTGGTGCTTTTGCATGGGCCGAACGGTGCGGGGAAGACCTCGCTTTTGGAAGGATTGAGTTTGCTGGCCGGCGGGCGGGGCCTGCTGGGCGCTGATGCCAAAGAGCAGTTGCGCCACGGGGCCAGGGCGTGGGGTGTGCATGGCTGGCTGGCCGATGGGTGCGAGATTGGCGTGGGTTTCCAGAACGGTAAAAAACTGCACAAGCTGGATGGCGACGATACCACCGGCCCAGGCCTTGCGCGGGTGGGGGCGGTGGTGAGTTTGAGCCCGCGGCTGGACCGGTTGTTTAGCGATGGTTCGCCCAGTGAGCGCCGTGCCTGGCTGGATGATGCCGCCGGGGCGTGGCTGCCCGCGCATGGCGATGCCGTGACGCGGTATGTGCACCATTTGCGTTCGCGCCTGAAATTGCTGGCCGACGGCCGGGGCGATGATTGGCTGGATGCCGAGGAGCGCATGGCGGCGCAATGGGGCATTGAAGTGCTGCGCGGGCGCTTTGGATACCTTGAGGCGTTGCGCGCGCATTTAAACGACGTGCAGTTGACGCTGGCGGGCAATGCGCTGGAGGTGCTGGCGGCGGAAGACCCGGTGGCGGCGCTGGCGGGCAAGTTTTTCCGCAGCCGCGAAATTGACGCGCGGATGGAGCGGACGCACGCCGGGCCCAATACGCTGGACGTGGTGGGTGTGCTGGACGGCAAGATAAAACTGGATGAAGCCAGCAGCGGCCAGCACAAGCGCGCGCTGGCGGGCTGGTTGCTGGCGCAGGTGCGGTTGCTGCATGCCGCGCGCGGTTCGGCGCCGCTGGTGCTGGTGGATGAGTTGAGCGCGCACCTGGATGCGAAGCGCCGCAAAGAGGTGGCCGCCGAGCTGGCCGCGTTGGGGGTGCAGGTGTGGGCCAGCGATACCGAAAGCACTGCCGCCGAGGGTATTGAAAACGTGCTGCTGGTGAGCGTGCATGACGGGCAAGTGGGATAAGCCGTTTTTAATGCGTTAAATGGGTAAAAAAGAGGCCGCCTGCGCCCGGTTCCGGGTTGCTAAAAAACGCCGTTTTTGCTATATTCAGCTTATCAAATTCAGCTGATTCCAAGGGAGAGAAAAAATGGCCGATTCGAGCAAGAAAACCAACGTGAAATCCGAGCAGGAAATTGCCGACGCGCAGGCCGCGTACGGGCAGGACAGCATCAAGGTTTTACGTGGGCTTGATGCGGTACGCAAACGCCCGGGCATGTATATTGGCGATACCGATGACGGCAGCGGTTTGCACCACATGGTTTACGAAGTGGTGGACAACGCCATCGACGAAACGCTGGCCGGGTATTGCGACCGCATTCTGGTGACGCTGTACGAAGACGGCAGTGTGGGTGTGAAGGATAACGGTCGGGGTATCCCCACCGGCATCCACGCCGAAGAAGGCGTGAGCGCGGCCGAGGTGATCATGACCCAGCTGCACGCGGGCGGTAAGTTCGACCAGAACAGCTATAAGGTTTCGGGCGGTTTGCACGGCGTGGGCGTGAGCGTGGTGAACGCCTTGAGCGTGAACCTGACGCTGACGATCTGGCGCGACGGGCATATTCACCGCATGGAGTTCAAGCACGGGGATGCGGTGTATCCGCTGAAGGTGATCGGTGACACCGGCGAGCACGGCACCGAGGTGCGCTTTACCCCGAGCAAGGAGACTTTCACCAGCGTTGAATTTAAATACGACACGCTGCTGAACCGTTTGCGCGAACTGGCGTTTTTGAACAGCGGTGTGCACATCACCCTGACCGATATGCGCGAGCTGGACGAGCTTGGTCAGCCCAAACAGACCGTGCTGCACTATGAAGGCGGCGTGCAGGAATTCGTGAAGCACCTGGACCGCAGCCGTCACCCGCTGATCGACAAGCCGATCTACTTCACCAGTGCCAAGGACGGCGTGACGGTGGAGTGCAGCATGCAGTGGAACGACGGGTACAGCGAGAACGTGTACCCGTTCACCAACAACATTCCGCAACGCGACGGCGGGACCCACCTGATGGGCTACCGCGCCGCGCTGACCCGCATCATCAACAAGTACGCCGAGGAATCGGGCGCGCTGAAGAAGCTGAAAATTGATAGCGGCCTGAGCGGCGACGACGCGCGTGAAGGGTTGACCTGCGTGTTGAGCGTGAAGGTGCCCGACCCGAAATTTAGCAGCCAGACCAAGGATAAGCTGGTGTCGAGTGAAGTGCGCCCGGTGGTGGAAAGCATCGTGTCGGACTACCTGGGGGCGTTCTTTGAAGAGAACCCGAACGAAGCGAAAGCCATTGTAAGCAAGGTGGCCGAAAGCGCCATTGCGCGTGAAGCCGCCCGCAAGGCGCGCGAACTGGCCCGCCGCAAATCGCCTTTGGAAATTGCCAACCTGCCCGGCAAGCTGGCCGACTGCAGCGAAAAGGACCCGAGCAAATGCGAAATGTTCATTGTTGAGGGTGACTCGGCCGGTGGTTCTGCCAAGCAGGGCCGCGACCGTTCGGTTCAGGCCATTTTGCCGCTGAAGGGTAAGATTCTGAATGTGGAAAAGGTGCGCTTTGACCGCGTGCTGCAGAACCAGGAAATCGGCACCCTGATCAAGGCGCTGGGCACCGGCATCGGCCGCGAGGACTTTACGCTGGACAAGCTGCGCTACCACAAGATCATCATCATGACCGACGCCGACGTTGACGGCGCGCACATCCGAACGCTGCTGCTGACGTTCTTTTACCGCAACATGCCCGACTTGATCGCCCGCGGGCACCTGTTCATTGCCCAGCCGCCGCTGTACCGCGCCGCCAAGGGCAAACAGGAGATTTACCTGAAGGACGAAGAGGCCAAGGACAACTTTTTTGCCACCAGCGGCCTGGCCGGCGGCCTGCTGCAAACCCGCAAGGGTGAAGCGCGCAACGGCAAGGACCTTGATGCGACCTTCCAGCTGGCCCTGAAGGCCCGCAACCTGGTGCCGCAGGTGGAACTGCCCGCCGAGATCATGTGGGGCCTGCTGCGCGCCGGTGTGAGCGTGGACAGCCTTGAACTGCTGCCCAAGGCCGAAGAGTTGGCGCCCGCGCTGGCCAAGGCCCTGCCGGTGCCCGCCGAGGCCACCGCGTGGGAGGTGAAGGCCGAAGCCACGCCCGAAGGCCATGCCCGCTGGCGTTTGACCCGCAAGAACTCGGGTATTCCCGAGCTGGTGCTGGTGCAACGCGAAGCCCTGCACACCAACGGTTACCGCCAGCTGGCCGCCATGGCTGCCGACCTGATGCCGCTGATGAACGGCGGCAGTTATACGACCGGCGACGACAAGTACGAGTGGGCGACGCCCAACGAGTTTGTGAACCACGTGCTGGACTTGGGCAGCAAGGGTTGGCAGATCCAGCGTTACAAAGGCCTGGGTGAAATGAACCCCGGCCAGCTGTGGGAAACCACCCTGAACCCCGGCAACCGCAGCCTGCTGCAGGTGGAAGTGAGCGACGCGATGAACGCCGACAGCATCTTTACGACGCTGATGGGCGACGTGGTGGAACCCCGCAAGGATTTCATCACCAAGAACGCGCTGACCGTTTCGAACCTGGATATTTAACGTTATGGCCGCTGTGCGCTTTATGCTGAGGGAACTCGGCAAGATGCGCACGGCGGTTTTTTTGCTGGCGCTTGCCGCGCTGGCCAGCGTGCTGGCCACGTGGATTCCGCAAAGCTTGCCGGTGCAGGATTACGTGGCCAAATATGGCGCCCGTAGCGCCAGGCTGCTGATGGCCGTTGGCCTGACCGATGTGGTGCGGGCGTGGTGGTTTGTGGGGATATTCGGGTTTTTACTGCTGAGCGTGGGTGTGTGTTTGTACCGGAACGGCTACGGCGCGTTGCGCACCATGGCGGGTTTGTGGTTCACCGGCTTATTGAGCACCAGCCCGCCGGACCGGCTGCGCTTTGCGCGGCGGGCGGGCTACCTGCTGGTGCACGGCGGCGTGCTGCTGCTGGCGGGTGGTGCGCTGCTGACCGGGCTGGTGGGTTGGCGCGGCGTGCTGAACTTGCGCGAGAACGAGACCGACCGGATGGTGCTCAGCTTTCAGGGCAACAGCGCCACGCCGCACCGCTTGCCGTTTGAGGTGACCAACCGGGGCTTTACCGTTGAGCAGTTTGCCAACGGCATGCCGCGCCGTTTTGCCACCGATCTGGAGAGTAACGGCGTGCGCTACGTGAGCGAGGTGAACGCGCCCGCGCAGATCGGCGGTTACACGTTCTATCAGGCCGGGTTCGGCGATGGCGGCAGCACCATCAAGGCCGATGGGCTGGCGCTGGATGAAGGCCGCGTGGTGCCGTTTGTGGGCAAGGTGCACGAGGCGGCGAAGCTGGCCGATGGCACCAAGATAGAGCTGCTGGATTTCAGGACCAACACGGTGGAGAGCATGTTCGACGAGACCGGCAAGCGTTTGCCGCCGGTGGATGTGGGCCCGAGCCTTGATTACCTGGTACAGCCGCCGGATGCCGCCGCGCGCCAGCTGCGCAGCTACCTGATGCACCCCGCCGTGCTGGGCGTGGCCGAGCGCACCGACGACAACGGCGCGGTGGTGTATAGCCCGGTGTGGCTGGGCGTGGTGGAGCCGCAGCTGTGGCCGGTGGTGGCGCAGTTGGCGGCCAGCAGGTTCGATGATTTTACCGAGGGCGACGGGCTGGTGTTGTTCAAGCAGAAGGCGGCGCCGGTGCTGGCGGATATTCCTGAGAGCCGCCGCGTGGCCGCCGGGTTGGGCGTGTTGCAGGCGGTGCGCACCGTGCGCGAGCTGGGGTTGACGCATTTGATATTCGCCCGCGACTACGAGCTGCGCCGCTACAGCGGTTTGCAGGTGGCGTATGACCCCGGTGTGGGGGTGTTTTGGCTGGGAGCGATAGCTGGCGCCCTTGGCGTTTTGTTGATGGTTTTCACGAACAGGAGGAAATGATGCGCTGGTTGATGCTGTTAACCTTGTTGCCTGCCCTTGGTTGGGCCGCGACCGATGTAAGTACTGCCACGCCGGTGCCACCCGCGCCGACGCCCGGCCAGCAGGATGTGCTGAACGCCTGCCTGGCCGACATGCCGCACCGCGTGGGGCCTTTCCAGAACCATGGCGACCTGGTGTGCGGCTGCATGTTCACCGGCGCCACCGCGTGGGTGCCTGCGGGTGAGCTTGCCGGGCGCGACGACAAGCTGCACACGCTGGCGAATATCATCCGCGCCGGGGGCCTGAGCAGCGACCTGCGCAACGCGGCGCTGAGCAACCGCATGAAGCCCGCCGAGGTGCAGCAGCTTGAATTGTTTGCGCGGGTGTACCCAGCCGTGCTGTTCAAGAACAAAAGCGTGGTGCAGTGCTTTAACGACAAATGCAGCACCACGAACGGCTGCCAGGTAGAGATGAATGACGTGAGCGGGACGGCGCCGCGTAACTAGAGCGCGGTGATATCCCAGCCCGCGGCGGTGGGGGTGAAGAGGTAGGGCTTGGCGTTGTCGGCGTAGACCTTGTTGCCGGTGAGGGCTTCGACCAGCGCGCGATAGACCGCGCCGTGGCTGACGAACACCAGTTTGCTTTTGGGGTGCCTGGTCATCCAGTCACCAATGGCGGCCAGCGCGCGGGCGGTGGTTTCGGGCCAGGCCTCGGCGTCGGGCGGCAGGATTTGATTGAGCGAACTGCCCGCGGACAGGCCGTGTTTGGCCAGCAGTTCGTCGGTGCGCTGGCCTTCGTAGCTGCCGAAGGTGCGCTCTTTCAGGCGGCTGTCGATGTGGATGGGCTTTTGATGTGTTTCGGCGATGTAAGCGGCGGTTTTGAGCGCGCGGGTGAGCGGGCTGGAGATGACGTAATCGACATGGTTTTCGAGCAGTGTTTGGCAGATGGATGCAGCTTGGCGCACGCCTTCGGCATTGAGCGGCACGTCGGTGTGGCCCTGCACGCGGCCTTCGACGTTCCAGTCGGTTTGCCCGTGGCGCACGAAGATGAAGGGGCGCTTGGGCAGCGACATGCCTAGGCCTTCGTGTTGCCGAAACGGGCTTCCCATTCGGCGCGCTGTTCATCGGTAATTTTGGGGAACAGCACTTCGGTGGGCAGGGTGAACTCGAGCTGGCCGGGCTTCATGATGGAGAGGCTGGAAGGCCAGGTTTGCGCGGGGTCTTTCAGCAGGCTTTCGGGGTTGCTGAACAACGCCAGGATCTTGTCGGCCGTGAAGGGGATGATGGGGCGCATGGCGTGCGCGTACATGACCATCATGCCGCAGGCGATGTTGAGGATGCTGGCGGCACGGTCTTTATCGGTCTTCACCACCTGCCACGGCTCTTGCGAGGCGAGGTATTCGTTGCCCGTCACCCACAGTTCGCGCAGGGCTTCGACCGCCTTGCGCAGCTCGATGCGTTCGAGGTGCGTGGTGTAGCGGGCGAGGATGTTGTTCAGCTTTTCGGCGCAGGCCATGTCGGCCGGTTGCGGGTTGCCGAAGGCGGGCATTTTGTTGCCGAAGTTGCGGCTGGTGAGTTGCAGCGTGCGGTTGACGAAGTTGCCCAGCACGTCGGCCAAATCTTTGTTCACCACGGCCTGGAAGTCATCCCACGTGAAGCTGCTGTCGTCGGATTCGGGCGCGCGGGCCAGCAGGTAGTAGCGCCAGTAATCGGGGTTGGGCAGGATTTCCAAAGCTTGATCGGTGAACACACCATGGCGCGAACTGGTGCTGAACTTGCCGCCGTAATAGGTCATCCAGCTGAAGCTTTTGATGTTGTCGACCAGCTTCCAGGGTTCGGACGCGCCCATGAGCATGGCGGGGAAGATGATGGTGTGGAAAGGCACGTTATCCTTCCCCATGAATTCGGTGTAGCGGACGTCCTTCGCGTTGAGCCACCACTTTTCCCACTCGTTGGGCTTGCCGATCTTTTCGGCCCATTCGGCGGTGGCGCCGATGTAGCCGATAGGGGCATCGAACCAGACGTAGAACACCTTGCCCTCGAACTCGGGGCCGAACTCGGCCGGCACCGGCACGCCCCACTTGAGGTCGCGCGTCATGCCGCGATCGTGCAGGCCTTCGTCGAGCCACTTGAGCGCGATGCTGCGGGTGAGGGGCGCCCAGTCTTTCTGTTCGCCCACCCAGGTGCGCAGTTTGTCGGCCATGGTGGAGAGGCGCAAAAAGGCGTGGGCGGTTTCGCGCACTTCAAGGTCGGTGCTGCCGGAAATGGCGCTGCGCGGGTTGATGAGGTCGGTGGGGTCGAGCACGCGGGTGCAGTTTTCGCACTGGTCGCCACGGGCCTTGGTGTAGCCGCAGTGCGGGCAGGTGCCCTCGACGTAGCGGTCGGGCAAAAAGCGGTTATCGGCCTTGCTGTACACCTGCTTGATGGTTTTGACCTCGAACATGCCGTTGTGCCAGAGTTCGCGCGCGATACGCTGGGTGATGTCGTGGTTCGGTTTACGGCTGGTGGCGCCGAAGTGGTCGAACGAGATGCCGAAGCGTTCGTAGATGCCCTTTTGGATGTCGTGCTGCTCGGCGCAATACTCGGCCACCGGCTGGTTGGCCTTGAGCGCGGCGATCTCGGCCGGAGTGCCATGGTCGTCGGTGGCGCACACGAACACCACCTGATGCCCTTGCGCGCGCAGGAAGCGGGCGTACACGTCGGACGGCAGCATGCTGCCGATGAGGTTGCCGAGGTGCTTGACCCCGTTGATGTAGGGCAGGGCCGACGAGATAAGGTGCTTTTGCTTGCTCATGAGCGCGGAAATTAGCCCAAATTGCCGCCCATGGGAACTGCCGGGCGGCAGGAATTGCTTCAGGCAGGCTTGCGATGTATACGGTTGTGACCTTTTTTTCCCGTTTTCCTTCCCATGGAGACTTATCGATGGCTGACAAATTCACCCAACTGACCGACCGGCTGCACGAAAAAATGCAGATGTCGCAAACCCCGGTGCCGGGTTTTCTGGTGGGGTTGAGCGGTACCGACTCGGTGCTGGCCCTGCTGCTGATTTACGATGCCTGCGCCCGGAACGGTATGGCGCATAGGGTGCAGGGGATTCATTACGTGAACGCCGGGGCACGCAAGCTGACCTGGTTTGCACGCGAGGTGATGCCCTGGCTGAACCGGCGTTGCCCCTTGGCGGAGTTGAAGGTGGAAACCCCGTTGGGCGGCAACCAAGACCCCCAGCGCTGGGCCGACCTGCACCTGCGCGCCCTTAACCGTATTGATACGAGTGCGGGCGGGAAAACCAAGGTGACTGCGCTGGACCTGGGCCATAACTACTGGGTGGTGGGTACGCTGAACAACACCGAGTTTGAGCTTGGCACCTACAGCATGCTGGCGGCTTCGGCTTCCATCATGCCGCTGCGCAAGGTGTGGAAAAGCACGGTGATGACCCTGTGCGAACAGCAGAAGGTGCCTGCGACCGCACTGGAGAATGCGCGCATCCCCGACTGCATTTGCGGGCGCGATGAACTGGCGGCGGCGAACATCGAGCTGATCGATGAGATACTGACGAACCGGCTAAAAGTGCAGGACCGCGACCCCAAGCTGGTGGATACCCTGATTGGTTATGTGCACGACCTGCGGCAGGCCAACGGGTTTAAGCAGCGCACGCCCTACCTGTTATAACGAACGTGATAACCCGCCACCGGTGTGGCGGGTTATTTTTGCTTTTGGAACAGTGGCAGGAAGCTGCCGTAGCCTTCTTTCTCGAGATCCTTCACCGGCACGAAGCGCAGGGCCGACGAATTGATGCAGAAGCGCTGGCCGCCGGTGGCTGCGGGGCCGTCGTTGAACACGTGGCCGAGGTGGGCGCCCGCGGCCGACGAACGGACCTCGGTGCGCGACATGCCGTAGCTTTCGTCGGAGAACATTTTGACCAGCGCGGGGTCGAGCGGTTTGGTGAAGCTGGGCCAGCCGGTGCCGCTGTCGAATTTATCGGTGGAGGAGAACAGCGGTTTGCCGTTGATGGCGTCGACGTACAGCCCGGCTTCGTGGTTGTTCCAGTATTTGTTTTTGAACGGTGGGTCGGTATCGTGCACGCTGACGAAGGTGGGCGAGGTGGCGGGCAGCGAGGTATCGACCATGGCGGTGGTGGTGGCCGAACCCGCGGCGTGGGCGGTGGCCGCCAGAATGAGAAGCGTGACGGTAAGCGGAATGCGCATGGAAACCCCCTTGTTGTTGGTGCAGAGTATCACAGAATAGCCCTTGACGTTACAATTGGCTGCCGCTACAAACCCGCCGCTGCCGTTGGAACTAACGGCGGCACTGTGGGGCTATAGCTCAGTTGGTAGAGCGCTTGCATGGCATGCAAGAGGTCAGCGGTTCGAATCCGCTTAGCTCCACCATGAATTCCACAACGGCCCCTGCGGGGGCTGTTTTTTTATTATAAAGCAATGGCTTGCCGAAGCAGGTTTTGCACCCTACATAGCCGTTACGTACTCTAGCGAAACCGGAGCTTTTCCATGAAAAGACTTGTTTTTCTTCTCCTTCTGTTATTGCCGGGCCTTGCCCCGGCAGCCGCCCAGCAACTGCCCACCGCCCGTGAGTTTTTGCCGTTTGTATGTGCCATGGAGAATATCAGGGGCACCGACTGCAAGGTGGCGAAAGACTACCCCAACCAGGCCACTGGCGAGGTGTGCAACCTGAGCGTGGCCAGTAGTGGTCTGATCGGTGGGCGTTTCATCAGCAGTGCCGAAAACCTGGTGCTGGTGCCCTACGGCAGCGACTGCGAACCCCGCGCCACCGGTTTTGGCGGCGCGATGCTGTTTGAAAAGCAGCAGCGCGGATATGCCTTTAAGGGCTACTACCCGGGTATTACCACCGGTGGTGGCGAGTGCAGGGTGGTGGCCGGCGGCCCCCGCCTGCGCGACAAGCTGATTTGCCTGACCAGTTTCATGCAGGGGGGCTATGCCGAGATGAGCGTTGCGCAAATGGTCTTCACGCAGGACTTCGGCAACCGGATGTTCATCACCGTGGACCCGCTGATCACCGCCAGCAGCAGCGAAGGCGCCCTGGGCACCGAGCGCGTGGAATGCAAACGGAAGTACTGGTTCACCGCTTTTGACAGGCTGCGGGCCGGGCCGGATGCGCAGTCGGTGGTGCTTGACGTGGCGATGGTGCCGCCGGATGTGATCAAGCGCTATTGCGGCATTGGCGTGGTGGAGATGACCACGCGCGAGTCGATCACCAAGACGTTTACGCTTGATATCGAGTCGAGGCGCTTCAGGTAGCCTTGCAACAACGACCAGCCCCGTGGATTTTCCACGGGGCTGTTTTTTTGCGCGCCGTTGTGAAAGAGTGCGGCCATGAGCCTGAAGCCACCCATGCCCGAAAACCCGCGCGAACGCCGCGTGGTGAAGATGCAGCTGATCGCGTTCATCGGCCTGCCGGTGGTTGTGGTACTTTGTATGCTGGTGGTGATTTTTACGCGCACCCCTTAAATAACTGCCGCGTCGGCTGGCGTTGGCCTTATGTTTTGTAGGTGCATTGGTTAGTATACGTTGATTTTTAAAGGAGATGGCGGTGCGTTTGGTGTTGATTTGTATTTTTGCGGCCACGGCGCTGGCCGGTTGCGCCGCGCCGCCCGGCGAACAACTGCCCAACCTGCCGCCGGTGGCCAGCCCCGGCGCCATCCAGCAAGACCTTTAGCATGAACGAATTTTTAAGCTGGTACTTGGCCCCGTGGCGCAAAATAGGCCGGGGGCCTTTTAACACCCTGGTGTTTGCCGTTGCCGTGCCCGGTATGCTGTTGTGGTTTGTGGGCCTTGGCGAAAGCGCCAGCGGCGTGGGCGGCATGATCGGCACCCTTTTGGACATGAGCAGCGGCATGCAGAACGTGGCCAACGCCGGCGGCGACCTGACCCACATGGCCAACGAGATGATGGGGGTGGTTTCGAGCACCGTGCCGATGGGTGAGGCGCCGGTGGCGCACGGGTTTGATTGGGGTGCGCTGGGCGGTTGGGTGGATAGTTTGCTGTGGCTGCTGTGCCTGCCGCTGGTGCGCATGCGCGTGCGCGACATGGGCTACGCCAACGATACCGTGGGCCACTGGCTGTGGGTGGCGGCGGCGTTTGCCGGCACGGTGCCGGAGGTGCTGACCAAGTTGGGAATCCCCGGTTTTGAAAGCATGGGCACGTGGGGCAGCATTATTGCGTTTGTAGGCCTGCTGGTGCTGTGCGTGAAGGGCCCGCCCCGCGAGCCGCGCAGCGAGCACTTTATTTACACGCCGCCCGTCAACAAGGATTTGCCGAAATGAGCATTGCCACCGCCGAACACCCGCTGAAAGGCCAAGTGATCACCGTGGACGGCCCGACCGCCAGCGGCAAGGGCACGCTGGCCAAGCGTTTGGCCAAGCGCTACCGCATGAAGTTTTTGGACACCGGCTGTTTGTACCGCGCCGTGGCGTGGTTGGCGATCAGCGGCGGCGGCAACCCTTCGGACGAAGCCGCCGCCCTGGCTGCTGCGCGCCATTTGGCCGGGGGCGGGGTGTTCGACTTCCGCCACAAGGGCAACAATGTGTTCGGGGTGTGGATCGATGGCCGCGAGGTGACCGATGACATTCGGACCCCGCAGGTGAGCGCGGGCGCCAGCATGGTGGCTGCCATACCCGCCGTGCGCACCGCGTTGCTGGATGTGCAGAAGAATTTTGTGGCCGAGTGGCAGCCCATTTACGGCGTGATATTGGACGGCCGCGACACCGGCGCGCGCATTGCACCGCATGCCGGGCTTAAACTGTTTTTGCTGGCCGACCCCGCCAAGCGGGCCGAGCGCCGCTTTGCCGAATATGCCGCCGCAGGAAAAACTTTGGTGGAGGCCGACGTGCTGCGCGACCTGCTGGCGCGGGACGAGCGCGACCTGCCCAATACCTTGCGCACCCCCGATGCCCACGCCATTGATGCCACCGCGCTGGGAATTGAGGCGGTGGAAGCCGAGGCCGTACGGCTGGCCAGCCAGGCTTTTGGCATTTAAGGGTTTGATTTTTTATAGGAACGTCTTGTATACATAGCCCTGCTGGCCTATATGAAAGGCCAATTGAAGGGGAAGCCTGCTATGCGCACCATGAAGATGGAAATGAAAATGGCCTGGACGCTGGCCGCCGCCGTGGCCGCCACCATGCTGCTGGGTGGTTGCACCACCGTGCAAACCACCACTCGCGGCGCCAACCGCAGCTACGTGGCCACCGCCCCGCAAACCAACCCCCTGCCGCCCCGGCTGGAAGGCCGCGTGCTGCAGGCCTGCGTTGACCACGCCAGCGCCGCCGAACGCGCCGACCGGAAAAGCGACTTTCTGTTCATGAGTTTTGACCGCGACAACCTGCGCGCCGCCCCGCTGCACAACAAAAAGCTGGGCCGCGAACAGGTGGCCGCCGTGCTGAGCGGCCAAGGCACCTGGCAGGGCTACAACGACCACGGCAACGCCGAGTACCGCGCCATTACCTTTAACTGCTTTATTGGGAAGGGTGGCCCCATTTATACTTTGGTTCAGGCTCAATAAGCCTAAGCCCGCCCCCCAGCCCGCCCAATGGCGGGCTTTTTTTACTTGCGGGGGTTTGCCCGCTGGGCTAAAAGCCCGCATCGTTCTGGCAAAAGCCGATGCCGGAGCTGATTTTACAGATAAACCTCGGCACCGAGAAAGAGTACCAAAACATGGCTAAACAGCCGTTCCGCTCCCAAGCCCTCAATGAAGATGGCGCCCCCAAGTTCACCGTTGCGCAAGAAACGCTGAAAGCAGCGTTCGACATCGATTTCGCCAAGCGCCTTGAAGACACCTTTACCGACGAACATCCGGTTGTCGGCAGCGTGGTGAAGGGCGTTGTCGTGCACGTCGATACCGAAAACGTGCTGGTCGACATCGGCCTGAAAAGCGAAGGCCGCATTCCGCTGAAGGAATTTGAAGATTTTGAAACCGGCGCCGTGAGCGTCAAGGTCGGCGACCTGATCGAAGTGTTCGTCGAGAACCTCGACGACCGCCACGCCATGGCCCGCCTGAGCCGCGAAAAGGCCCGCCGCGAAGAAGTGCTGACCCAGCTGGAAGGCGCCCAAAAGGCCGGCCAGACCGTCAAGGGCGTGATCTTCGGCAAGGTGAAGGGCGGTTTTATGGTGGACGTGCAAGGCGTGCTGGGCTTCCTTCCCGGCAGCCAGCTCGACGCCAAGCCGATCACCGACGTGAACCCCTTTATGTACATTCCTCTGGAATTCCAGGTGGTGAAGCTTGACCGCAAGCGCAACAACCTGATCGTGAGCCGCCGCGCCTTGACCGAAGGTGGTGAAGGCAGCGCGGGCCGCGAAGAACTGCTGGCCGGCATGAAGGAAGGCAGCGTGGTCAAGGGCACCGTCAAGAACATCACCGACTACGGTGCGTTCCTTGACCTGGGTGGCCTTGACGGCTTGCTGCACATCACCGACATCGCCTGGCACCGCATCAACCACCCCGGCGACGTGCTGAAGGTGGGCCAGACCATTGACGTGATGGTTGTGCGCTTTGACGAAAAGACCCAACGCGTGAGCCTGGGCCTGAAGCAGCTGCGCGACGACCCGTGGCTGAGCGTTGACAAGCAATTCCCCATTGGTGGCAAGGTTGAAGGCAAGATCACCAACCTGACCGATTACGGCGCGTTCGTTGAACTGGCCCCCGGCGTCGAAGGCCTCATCCACGTGAGCGAAATGAGCTGGACCCGCAAAAATATCCACCCGAGCAAGGTTGTGCAACCGGGCCAGGTGGTGAATGTGCAGGTGCTGGAGATCGACCGCGACAAGCGCCGCATCAGCCTGGGCCTGAAGCAGACCCAGGAAAACCCCTGGGAAACCTTTGCCCGCACCATTAAGGTGGGCGACAAGGTGACCGGCAGCGTACGCAGCACCACCGACTTTGGTGTGTTTGTGGCCCTGACCGAAGAGATCGACGGTTTGGTGCACGTGAGCGACCTGAGCTGGGACCAAAGCGGCGAAGAAGCCCTGCGCGGCTACAAGAAGGGCGACAAGGTTGAAGCCGTCGTTCTGGCCGTTGATACCGCCAAGGAACGCGTTGCCCTGGGCATCAAGCAACTGGCCGGCGACCCGCTGAGCAGCGTTGCCGACACCTACAAGAAGGGTGACGTGGTTGATGTGAAGATCACCGACGTGGACAGCGAAAGCATCACCGTGAGCCTGGACGGCATGGAAGCGACCATCAAGGCCCGCGACCTGGGTGTGAGCCGCGACGAGCAGACCACCGCCCGCTTCAAGGAAGGCGAAACCATCAAGGCCAAGGTGACCATGCTCTCCAAAAAGGACCGCAAGCTCAGCCTGAGCGTGCGCGCCCTTGAACAGGACGAAGAACGCGCCACCGTGAAGGCCTACGCCAACCAGAAGGACGAAGGCGACAGCGCCCTGGCCGAAGCCCTGAAAAAGGCCGGTGCCAAGGCTGCCGCCAAGCCCAAGGCTGAAAAGGCCGAAAAGGCCCCGGCCAAAAAGGCCGCCGCCAAAGCCGACGACAGCGACGCTGAAAAGCCCGCCAAGAAGGCCCCGGCCAAAAAAGCCAAAAAGGCCGAGTAACCACCCATGGCAAGATCGGGCGCGAATGTGACGAGCAACGACACCTTCGCCCTGATCTGGCTAGACCGCAGCAGGCGCCGTTGGCGCCTGCTGGCGGTTTTGCTGCTGCTTGTTTTCGGCATGGCCACCTGCAGCTGGATGGGTGACTGGAAAGACGAGATCGAAACCGGCCCGCACATTGCGGTCATCACCATCGACGGTATGATCACCGACGACGCCTATGCGCGGCAGGTGATCGAACAGCTGGCCGACGAAAAAGACGTGAAGGGCGTGCTGGTGAACGTGGACAGCCCCGGCGGCACCATGGTGGGCGGCCTGCGGTTGTACGATGCGCTGCGCACCGTGGCGGTTAAAAAGCCGGTGGCCACCGTTATGGGCACGCTGGCCGCCAGCGCCGGTTACATGGTGAGTTTGGCGGGCGATCGCATTTATGCCAACCCGGCCACGCTGACCGGCAGCATTGGCGTGCTGATGCCGCTGGTGGACGCCACCGCGCTGGCCGACAAGATCGGTATTAAGGAAGACGCCTTTACCAGCGGCGACCTGAAAGAAGTGACCAGCCCGCTGGCCCGCCGCGACCCGCGCGCCCGCGCCTATTTGCAAGAGCTGGTGATGCGCATGGATGAGGTATTCATGGCGCTGGTGAAAACCCGCCGCCCCAACCTGAGCGCCGCCACGCTGCACACCATTGCCGACGGCCGCGCGCTGGCTGGCGTGCAGGCGCTGGACATGAAGCTGGTGGACGAACTGGGCGGCGAGGCTGATGCGCAAAAGTGGCTTTCGGCACAGGCGCAGGGTAGTAAAGGGGGCAAAGACCTGCTGGAACTGCACGATTACGACCTGACCGAGGAAAAAGGCTGGCTGAGCCGCGCGCTTGAAAGCCAGCTGCACTTGAGCGGTTTGATGGGCCGCCTGACCAATATGGCGCGCACCAACATGGCCGTGATGGCCGTGGCAAGATAAATTAACCCGATATAAGCTATATATAATATTGCTTTAGCCGCTTTTTTGGGGCAGGGTGCCGGAGAAATTCAAGGAGTGGGAACATGACCAAAAGCGAACTGATTAACCGCCTGAGCAGCAAGTATGTTCACCTGCACCAGCACGACCTTGAAAAGGTCGTCACCACCGTATTCGAAGAAGTGATCGGCACCCTGGCCGACGGCGGCCGCGTCGAGCTGCGCGGCTTCGGCGCCTTCAGCGTGCGTGCCCGCCAGGCGCGCAAGGGCCGCAACCCGCGCACCGGCGCCACCGTCAGCGTGCCCGCCAAGCGCGTGCCTTACTTCAAGTGCGGCAAGGAACTGAAGCAGCGCGTCAACAGTCGCTAAGCGGCGGCCGCACCGCGCGGCGATAAAGTTATTTTTCCTCGTCCTGCGCTTCTCACGTACTAAAGGTGTACGCTGCGATACTCGGCCATCGGAGAAAACAACTTTCTCATCCACGCGGATGCGCCCTTTACCAACCCAATTACTAAGCAGCGGGGGAGTCAAATCCCCCGCTTTGTTTTATACAGGAGCATGCGTTTTTACCTGCCCGCCGTTCTGGTTTTGCTGCCGCTGGCCGCGCAGGCCGGTGTGCACATGCAGCCGCGCGCCCAGGTGCTCGACCCCGCCATCGTCACCCCCACGCACATCACCAGCATGCCCGCCGCGGTGGGCGTGACACCCAGCATCGTGCGCGCCGCGCCCGAGCCTGTGGTGGTGACCGATAGCATGGCGGGGTTTAAAAAAATCAGCGCCAGTGCCGTTGTCAGTGCCACGCAAACCAGCCCCACGGTGATGACGCCGGGCATGGCCGCGCCCGGCCAGTGCGTGGCGGGGCTGCGCATCATTTCGCAGCTGGCGCTGGTGGCGTACGACGCCAAGCCGAGCAAGGTGTTCATGCGCATCGCCAGCTTTGCCGCGGTGGCCGAGCCCTATGCCGCCAATGGCGTGCCGCCCAACCTGAAGGGCCTGCAGGGCGCGATCGACGACATGCCGTTCAATGGCGCCGGGGTGGCCGAGATCCAGCAGGCCTACACCATCACCAAGACCGCGTGCGCGGGCATCATGAAGCCCCAACAGAAATAAAAAAGCCCCCCGCAGGGGCTTTTTTAAAAGGCCGGTTACTTGGCGGCCTTGATGCCTTTTTCGATGATGGCTTCGGCCTCCTTGGCGTCGCCCCAGCCGGCCACCTTCACCCACTTGCCCTCTTCGAGGTTTTTGTAGTTGGCGTAGAATTGCTCGAGCTGCTTGATGAACAGGTCGGGCAGGTCGGTGTAGTTCTTCACCTTCTCGAAACGGGGGTCGAGCTTTTTGTGCGGCACGCACACCAGCTTGGCGTCTTCGCCGCTTTCATCGGTGGTGTGCAGTACGCCCACCGGGCGGGCGCGGATGATGCTGCCGGGCGCCACGGGGATGTCGGTGTAAACAAAGGCGTCGACCGGGTCGCCGTCGCCGCCCAGCGTGTGGTTGATGAAGCCGTAGTGCGCCGGGAAGACCATGGGCATGGGGGCAAAGCGGTCAACGAACAGCAGGCCGGTATCCTTGTCGACCTCGTACTTGATGTGCGCGACGTGGCGGGGGTTTTCGACAACCACGTAAATGTCGTGCGGCGGCTCTTTGCCGGCGGGCAGGTCTTTGAGGCTCATGTGTTCTCCTTGATTGATGGCGCACCCTAACGAATGGGCACCACGCTGGCAAGAAGCCCCGGTTTGGGGTAATAAGGCGCCAATGAACTGGCTGACCGACGTTGTACGCCCGCGTATCTCCACCCGCACCAAAAAGGGCGTGGCCGCGGCGGTATGGGAAAAGTGCCCCGGTTGCGCCGAGCTGATCTACGACAGCGACCTACCCAAAACCCAATATGTGTGCCCGCACTGCGGCTACCACCTGAAAATGGGCCTGACCGAGCGGCTGGAGAACCTGCTGGACCCCGGCTTCAAAACGCTGGAACAGCCGGTGCTGGCCGACGACCCGCTGAAGTTCCGCGACAAGAAAAAATACGCCGACCGCCTGAAGGACGCGCGCAAAACCACCGGCCAGCCCGAAGGCGGGCGCGTGGTGAAAGGCGCCATTGAGGGCCACAAGCTTGTGGTGGGCGCGATGGATTTCGACTTCATGGCCGGCAGCATGGGCCGCGCCGTGGGGCAGGCCATTGTGCTGGCCGCCCAGCAGGCGCTGAAGGACAAGCTGCCGTTGCTGGTCATTAGCGCCAGCGGCGGCGCCCGCATGCAGGAGGGCGCCCTGAGCCTGATGCAGATGGTGCGCACCACGGCGGCCATTGTAGAACTGAAGGCCGCCGGGTTGCCCTACCTTGTGCTGCTGACCAACCCCACCACCGGCGGCGTGACCGCCAGCTTTGCCATGGAAGGCGACGTGATGCTGGCCGAGCCGGGCGCGCTGATCGGCTTTGCCGGGCCGCGCGTCATCCAGCAGACCATCGGCCAGCAGCTGCCCGAAGGGTTCCAGACCGCCGAATACCTGCTTGAGCACGGCATGATCGACGCCGTGACGCCGCGCGCCGCGCAACGCGAGACCATTGCCAAAATAGTGAAAACCCTTACCGGAGCCCGGTAAGGGTTTTGTTCGAGGTTCGGCGACAGCTAGGCTGTGGCCGTTTGAACGAGGGTTTTGCGGGTGAGCATGGGCGGGCGCTCCGCAATGACCTGCCGGGCCAGTTCCTGAAAGCGCTTGGGGCTTAAAGGGGTCAGGTTGGTCATTTTGTAGTGCATGGCCAGGCACGGCCCTTCCTTGCATGTGGCAACCGTATCGGTGCACAGGTTGATCAGCTCTGCCATTTCTTGTTTGGCTTTGTCGGTGAATGGCGGCGAGCCTTGTTTTTTCATTAGTTGTCCCCAAAAGGTAAGCGTGATGATTCGGTACGCGGTTTTTTACGATATAACCCCCCACATATGCCCCTTAACATTGTGTACTTCAAGGCCTTGACAGCTTTTTGGGCAACCCCTATACCCGCGCAGCACCTGCGTGGGCCGGGCAAGTTTTTTGGCGAATTTTGGCCAAAAACGCCTAACGGAGGTTGAATCAGTAGCCCCTTTTTGGGGGCAGTAGAGGTCTATTATGGCAGGTTTCAAGCTTAAAACCCGCAAGGCCGCGGCAAAGCGCTTCTGGAAGAGCACCGCAAAAGGCCAAATCCGTCGCTCCAAGGGTTCGCACGGCCACTTTTTGGCCAAGCGCGGCCAAAAGGCACGTTTGCAAACGGGTACCACCCTTATTCATGAATCGAACTACGAACAGGCCAACCGCCTGGTGCCGGCATTGGGCGCCAAGCGCAAGCGCAGCCAGGCCCTCAAAAAGGCCATTATGCGCCTGAGCAAGGCCGCCAAGGCCGCCGTTGGTGCTGTGAAGGCCGAAAAGGCCGCCAAGAAGGCGCCTGCAACTAAAACCGCCAAGAAGGAGGCCTAACCATGACCCGCGCATCCAACGGCCCCGGCAACCGCCGCCGTCACAAAAAAATCCTCGCGATGGCCAAGGGCTATCGCGGCCGCGCCAATACCAACTACCGCATCGCCATCGAGAAGGTCGAAAAGGCGCTGCGCTACCAGTACCGCGACCGTCGCAACAAAAAGCGCGACTTCCGCGGTTTGTGGATCCAGCGCATCAACGCCGCCGTGCGTGAGCTGGGCCTGAGCTACAGCGTGTTCATGAACGGCCTGAAGAAGGCCAACGTGATGGTTGACCGCAAGATTCTGGCCGACATGGCCAGCAGCGACAACGCTACCTTCAAGAGCATTGTCGACCAAGCCAAGAAGGCTCTTGGTAAGTAGTTAGTCGTTTCGTTTGAAAAGCCGCCCTGTTGGGCGGCTTTTCTTGACGTTGGCAGGGGCTTAAGTCACAAAGGCAACATGGATTTGCAAGCTGTATTGAATGCCATTGCCGCCGCGCCCGACCTGCGCGCGCTTGACGATGTGCGCGTGAAGTACCTGGGCCAGAACGGCAGCCTCACGCTGCAACTGCGCGAACTGGGCAAACTTTCGCCCGACGAGCGTAAAACGCGCGGGCAGGAACTGCATAAACTGAAGACCGCGGTTGAAGCCGCATGGGCCGAGCGCAAAAACCTGTTGGAAAACGCCGAGCTTTTGCAAAAATTGAATGCGGATGCGGTGGACGTGACATTGCCCGGTCTGGTGGTTCCGGCGGGCAAGATCCACCCCATCACCGCCGCCATGGAAGAAATTGCCGACAGCCTGAAGCGTTTGGGTTTTGTGCACGCTTACGGGCCGGAAGTGGAAAGCGATGAATATAATTTCACCAAACTGAATTTGCCGCCGCACCACCCGGCGCGGCAGGACCAGGACACGTTCTACCTGAATAAATTCAAGGAAGACGAGCAAAAATACGTACTGCGCACCCAAACCAGCAACGTGCAGATCCGCACGCTGGAAACCGCCGAGCCGCCTTTCCGCGTGATGGGCATCGGCCGTGTGTACCGCCGCGATTACGACATTACCCACACCCCGCAGTTCCACCAGGTGGAAGGCATGATGGTCGATAAGGGCGTCACCTTTGCCAACATGCGCGCGGTGCTCGACGAGTTCATTCGCGGTTTTTTTGGCCAGAGCCTCAAAACCCGCTTCCGGCCTCATTATTTTCCGTTCACCGAGCCCAGCGCCGAAATGGACATGCAATGCCTGTTTTGCAAAGGCAACGGTTGCCGCGTGTGCAAACATAGCGGCTGGCTTGAAATTTTGGGCTGCGGCATGGTTCATCGCAATGTGCTGGCGGTGGGTGGGTTGAAAATCGACGAGTGGCAGGGCTTTGCCTTCGGGGCGGGGGTTGAACGTCTCGCTATGCTCAAGTATGGTATCGGCGACCTTAGGCTGTTCTTTGAAAGCCATGGGGCCTTTGTCCGGCACTTCGGCCAAAGCCCGGTGGCCGCAGCCTAAAACCAACAAACAAGAGGAAAAGCACATGAAGATTCTGTTCACCGCCGCTACCGCCGCCCTTCTGCTGGGCGCCTGCGCCAGCACCAGCCAATGCGTTCAACCGGACCCGGTTGAGCCCAGCCACAGCAGCTGCTGGGACAAGGGTGTCGACTGCGGTACCGGCATCCAACAAGCCAAGTAATTCTACTGCGCCAGGTGCTTTTTCGTTTTTCCTAGCCCTCCGGTCCTCATGCACTAAAGTGTGCACTGCGGTCCTCGGGCTTCGGAAAAAACAAAAAATCCCTCCGGCGCAGCGAATTATGAACTTCGTTCAAGAGGGCCTTCGGGCCCTCTTTTTATTGCCCTGGGCGGCCTAAAGCGTTAAAAACATTTCATGAAAATTTCGCTCGACTGGCTGGCCGATTACATCACCCTTAAGGCGGGCCTCACCCCGCAACAACTGGCCGACGGGCTGGTGCAACTGGGGCACGAGGTCGATGCCATCCACGATGGCGGCAAGGCATTCAACAACGTGGTCATCGGCCACATCCTTTCCCGCGAGCAGCACCCCAATGCCGACCGGCTGGGCGTGTGCATGGTCGATGTGGGCGAAAAGAACCCCCGCCAGATCGTATGCGGCGCGCCCAACGCCCGTGCGGGCCTGACCGTGGCCGTGGCGCTGCCGGGTGCGGTGCTGCCTGGCGATTTCAAGATCGCCGACAGCAGCATCCGCGGTGTGGAAAGCAGGGGCATGATCTGCGCCGAGGACGAGCTGGGTTTGGGTTCCGACCACGCGGGCATCATGGAATTGGAAACCAAGGCCAAGCCGGGCACGCCGTTTGCGCAGGCCACCGGCCGCGCCGACATTGTACTTGAGGTGGCCGTAACGCCCAACCGCGGCGATTGCCTGAGCCACCACGGGCTGGCGCGCGATATGGCCGCGCTGGGCCTGGGCAAGCTGAAGGCGCTGCCGAAGCCCAAGGCGGGTAAGGGCGCCGTAAGCATCAAGGTGGCCACGCAAACCGCCGGGTGCCCGCAGTTCAATATTGTGCAGCTGAAGAGCGTTAAAAACGCCGCCAGCCCCGCGCACGTGCAGGCCCGCCTGATGGCCTGCGGCTTGCGCCCGCGCAATGCGGTGGTCGATGCCACCAACTACGTGATGCTGGCGCTGGGCCAGCCCCTGCACGCCTACGATGCCGCCAAGGTGAAAGGCTCGCTGACCGCGCGCGAGGCAAATGGCGGCGAAAAATTCGAGGGTATCGGCGACCGCGAACTGACATTGCAAAAAGGCGATGTGGTGATCGCTGACGACAGCGGCATTGTGGGGCTTGGCGGCATCCTGGGCGGCACGTCCACCGCCGTGAGCGATGCCACTACCGACGTGCTGCTCGAGGCCGCGGTGTTCGACCGCGTGAGCATTTCGCTGACCGGGCAGGCGCACCAACTGGTGACCGACGCGCGCCAGCGCTTTGAGCGCGGCATCGACCCCGCGCTGACGCAAGCTGCGCTACTGGCCTGCGCCGAATTGATCGCCGACTGGACCGGCGCCGACGCCAGCGCCATGGCCACCGCCGGCAAAGGCGTGCCCGCGCCCAAGGCCATTACCTACAGTCCGGCGTTCTTTGCGCAATTCGTGGGGCTTGAGGTTGCCGCCGCCGAGCAGAAAAAAATCCTCACCGCTTTGGGTTTCAGCGCCACCGGCACGGGGGCCAGCCTGAAGGTGGTGCCGCCCGCCTTCCGCACGCACATGGAAAACCCCGAAGACATCGTGGAAGAAATTTTGCGCGTGGTGGGGTATGAAAACGTACCGCCGCAACTGCCGCCAGCCAGCCCGGCGCAGGTGGCCATCAATGGTTCTGCCGTCACACTCGACCGCAAGGCGCGCCGTGCGCTGGCCGCCGCCGGGTGTCTGGAGATCATCACCTACAGCTTTATCGGCCGCGATACCGCCGGGCAGTTTGCCGAAGGCGAAAGCCTCATCCAGCTGAGCAACCCGCTGGCCGAAACCGACATGACCACCCTGCGCCCCAGCCTGCTGCCGGGGTTATTGAAAGCCTTGCAGGGCAACCTGAGCCGCCACGAAAGTACGCCCCTGCTGGGCGAGGTGGGCAAGGTGTTCACCGCCCGGGGCGAGCGTTTGAACGCGGCTGTATTGATGGCCGGCGTAGGTGCCAAACAATGGCAACACAACGCGCCCAAGCCCGACGTATTCGCCGCCAAGGGCCTTGGCGTGGCGCTGCTGGAACAACTGGATGCGCCGGTGGGCAGCCTGCAAACCGGCAAGGGTGCGGGTGCCGTTTACCACCCCGGCCGCAGCGGCACGCTCAGCGTTGGCCCGTTTGGCCTGATGCGCTTTGGCGAACTGCACCCGGGCATTTTGAAAGCCTACGATATAACGGTGCCGGTGGCCGTGCTGGAACTGGAACTGGAACCGCTGCTTAAAATGAAGAATAAAGCGGGCACGTGGCAACCCATGCCCTACCCGCCGGTGCTGCGCGACCTGGCCTTTGTGCTGCCCGCCGCCACGCCGGCCGCCGCCGTGGCCGCCACCATTGCCGGCAGCAGCAAAGAGCTGATCCGCGACGTGAGCATCTTCGACCTGTATCAGGGCGACAAGATCGAGGCCGGCAAAAAATCGCTGGCGCTGGCGCTGACGTTGCAGTCGCCCGAGCGCACCCTTACCGAGGCCGACATCACCGCCGTGCTGAAGGCCGCGGTGGAGGCGGTTCAACAAAAACACGAAGGGCAACTCCGTGCCTAGCATTTTCCCGAAGCAGCTTTTCGAGCAACCCAGATACTGGCTGGCCGGATTGTTGGCGCTGATGCTGGCGCTGATCGCCACCGGCTTTGTGCTGCAATACGGCTTTCGCGTTCTGCCGTGCGAAATGTGCTGGTGGCAGCGCTACGCCCACATGGCGGTGGCGGTGTTCGCCGCGCTGGGGCTGCTGATTCAAAACCCGCGCGCGCAGCAGGCGGCGGCGGGTGCCATTGCCGCGGCGGCACTGGGCGGGCTGGCCATTGCCTGCTGGCAGTATGCCGCGCAGCACGGCTGGTTGCCGTTCCCTGCGCAGTGCACCAGCAGCAGCGCCAAGCCGCTGGCCGATGCGGCCAACCTGCTGGCCAGCCTGAAGAACATCCAGATCGTGCCGTGCGACCGCGAAACCTTCAGCCTGCTGGGCCTTTCGCTGGCGGGCTGGAACATACCGGCCATGCTGGTGACCATTTACGTGGCCCTGCGCGGCGGCTGGCGCATTTAAACTTAGGGTTGCTTGCGCGGTGGCGCGGGCGCTTGCATAATCGGTTCAACAAACAGGAGATGAAACCATGGTATTCGTGATTATCGGCGCAGTGATCTTGGGTGCGGTCGTATTGGTGGGCGGTGGCAACACCATCCAGGGCCTGGGGCAAGACATCAAAAACACCAGCGAGCATATCCAGAAGTAATTTAACTCAAACAAAAACGCCCCCGGTATGGGGGCGTTTTGTTACGAATGAACGGGCAGGGGGGCCAGGGCCACAAACATCGCGCCGCCGATGATCGCCAGCCCGAACAGCCACATGACAACCTTGTTCACATCGTCGCGGTTATCGTGGCGTGGGTGGGGGTTGGAAGCCATAAGCACCTCCGCAAGATTAAGGGGTGAAACGGGTGGGGTTGCCTGCATAAATACCCCCCTACGCCTGCCCATGCAAGCGTAACGATTACTTGGGCAAAACCACCAGCCTGGAAATGTCGTTGAGCACTTCTTTTACCCCCAGGCCGCTTTGCGCGCTGATGATGAAAGCGGTCTTTTTGGTTTTGGCCTTGAACTTTTTGGCGGCGTCGGCGGCCACCTTTTCGGTCACGGCGTCAACCTTGCTCAGGGCAATGATCTCGGGGAGGCTCGAGAGGTCGGCATCGAATTCCTTGTCGTAGGCCTTCAGCTCGGCGCGGATGGTCTTATAGGCCGTCCACGGCTCTTCCAGCGTCACGTCGATCAGGTGCAATACCGCCGAGCAGCGGCTGACGTGCTTGAGGAAGGCATGGCCCAGCCCCACGCCCACGGCGGCGCCTTCGATCAGGCCGGGCAGGTCGGCGATCACAAAATCCTTGTTCCCGTGGCGCACCATGCCCAACGCGGGCTTGGTGGTGGTGAAGGGGTAGTCGGCAATTTTTGGGCGGGCACGGCTCACGGCGCTTACAAAGGTGCTTTTGCCCGCGTTGGGCAGGCCCAGCAGGCCCACGTCGGCCATCAGCTTCAGGCGCAGCACCACGTTCACCTCGGTGGGGTCGCCGCCCGGGGTGCTTTGGCGCGGGGCCTGGTTGGTGCTGGTTTTGTAGCTGGCGTTGCCGCGGCCGCCCTTGCCGCCACGGGCAAAGCGCACGCGCTGGCCCTCGCTGGTCAGGTCGCACAGCACCACGCCGCTGGCGGCATCGACCACCTCGGTGCCTGGCGGCAGCAGCAGCTCAAGGTCCTTCCCGCCGGCGCCGGTGCGTTCGCCGCCTTCGCCCGGGCGGCCGTTTTCGGCGCGGAATTCCTTCTGGAAGCGGTAGTCGATCAGCGTGTTGAGGTTGCTGGTGGCGCGCAGCCACACGTCGCCGCCGTCGCCGCCGTTGCCGCCGCTGGGCCCGCCCTCGGGGATGTACTTTTCACGACGGAACGCCACGCAGCCCGGCCCGCCCTTGCCGCTGGCGATGAGGATGCTGACTTCGTCGAAGAATTTCATGTGAGTGCCCTATCACGCCTGATAGACAAAAAAAAGCGGCTTTTCAGCCGCTTAGCAATATTAGTTGTACTTAGTCGACGTGCACGAAGCGGCGGTTGCGGTAACCACCGGTAAAGCTCACGGTGCCGTCGGTGAGGGCGAACAGGGTGTGGTCGGTGCCCATGCCCACGTTGCGGCCGGCGTAGTATTCGGTGCCGCGTTGGCGAACCAGCACGTTGCCGGCAACCACGGCTTCCGAGCCGTACTTTTTGATGCCCAGACGGCGACCGGCGCTGTCGCGACCGTTACGGCTGGAACCACCTGCTTTTTTGTGTGCCATGGCTTATTTTACCCTTGCTTCGGTTTTACTTAAATCTTGATGCCGGTGATCTTCAGCACGGTGTTGTGCTGGCGATGACCCTTTTTGCGGCGGTAGTTCTGGCGGCGGCGCTTTTTGAAAATGATGACCTTTTCGTTGCGGCCCTGTTCGGCGATCTCGGCCTGAACGGTGGCGCCGGCCAGCAGGGGGGTGCCCACGCTCAGCTTGCTGCCATCGGCCACCAGCAGAACCTTGTCGAGGGTGACCTTGGCACCCTTGTCGCCGGTGAGGCGTTCGACGGTCACGGTGTCGCCCACCGCTACCTTCAGTTGCTTACCGCCAGTTTGAACAATCGCGTACATGTCTATTTCCTTAATATCTCATGGCCCTTGGGCCAAATTCGTGGGCGTAGTGCCACTATACCCCGGCCCTGTCAACCACTTTCTGCCGCATTTTGCTGGCCACGCCGCGGCTGGCGGGGCACCATGCGATTATGAACAACAAAATAACCGTTCCGCTGCTGCTGGCGGCCCTTGCCTTGCCTGTTATGGCCCAAGCCATTGAAAAACAAGGCATGACGAATGAAGAAGCCATTGCCCGGCTCACCTACGCGCGCCAGGCCATCAAGCTCGACCCGCCCCGCGACGCCCTGCTCGATTCGCCGCTGGCGGGCCACCCCATGTTCAACCAGGTGTTCAACAGCCTCGACGAAGCCAAACTGAACGAAACCGCCGCCCAGCTGATGGCCGAAAGCTTCACCGGCGCCGAACTGAAGGCGCTGGTGGCGTTCCAGAATTCGCCCGAAGGCAGGTCGATCCGCCAGAAGATGCCTGCCTACCAAAAAGTGCTGGGCGCCACGCTGCAAAACTACCTGACCATCGCTTTCCAGCAAATCATGGCCAAGCAGGGCTCGGCCAGCAATTTGCCGGTGAACACCACCCCCGCCGCCAGCGGCGGCAACCTGCCGCCCATGGTGGTGCCCGAGGCCGCCACGCCAGCCCCGTCCGCCAACCCGGCCGCCGTGAATTTGCCCTCGACCGGCGTGGGCACCCCGCTTAAACACTAAATACCAACAACCGAAAGACCGCCAACCATGTTCCACCTCCTGTTGATTATCGTGCTGGGCTTTGCCGGGCTGTATTACGCCGAAACCCACGGTTACATTATTCCCGGCGGCATCATCCCCGATGTGACCCATATCAACATCCCCAAGCTCGGCGGTGGTTCCAAAAATTTCGATTACTGGCGCAAAGGCTAAAAAAAGCGGCCCCCGGGCCGCTTTTTGTTACTTGAGGGTGTAGGGCTTGCGACCTTCGGGCTCGTGGTAGATGCGCACCAGCAGTTCGCCCAGCACGCCCATGCCGATCAGCTGCACGCCCATCAACACCAGCACTACGCTCAGCAGCAGCAGCGGGCGGCCGCCGATGCTTTCGCCCATCAGCTTCAGTGCCAGCAGGTAGGTGCCCAGCAGGCCGCCGGGCACCAGGCAGAACAGGCCCACATAGCCAAAGGCGTGCAGCGGGCGGCGCAGGTAGCGCATGAAGAAATAAACCTGGATGAGGTCGAGCACCACGCGGAACGTCCGGTCGATGCCGTACTTGCTGGCGCCGAACTCGCGCGCGTAGTGGTTGACCGGCAACTCGTCCACCTTGGCGCCATACTGCGCGGCAATGGCGGGAATGAAGCGGTGCAGCTCGCCGTACAGGCGCACTTCGGCCACGGCTTCACGCCTGTAGGCTTTCAGGCTGCAGCCGTAATCGTGCAGGTGCACGCCGGTGACATTGCTGATCAGGCGGTTGGCGATACGGCTGGGGAAGGTGCGCCACAGCGCGTTGTCCTTGCGTTTGTGCCGCCAGCCGCTCACCACGTCCACGCCGGTCTTTTCCATGTGCTCCAGCAGGCGGGGGATGTCGGCCGGGTCGTTCTGCAGATCGCCGTCCATGGTCACGATCACCTCGCCGCGCGCCATGTCGAAGCCCGCCTGCATGGCGGCGGTCTGGCCGTAATTGCGGCGGAAGTACACCGGCTGCAGCTCGGGGTATTCGCGCGCCAGCTTGGCCAGCACGGTGGTGGTCTTGTCGCGGCTGCCATCGTCCACCGCCACCAGTTCCCATTTCAGCTTCAGCGGGCGCATCACCGCGGCAATGCGTTCCACCAGCCGCTGCACGTTGTCCTGTTCGTTGTACAACGGAACGACCACGCTGACGGCGATCTTAGAGTTCACGGCCTTGCTACTCACTTTGGGGTTCTCCACGGTTGATCATCAGCAAACAATAGCCCCCTATACACCGGGCCACGTTAATCGTCATGCCCACGCTTTCGTGCCGGATGGCCTCGACGGTCGGCAGTTCGGTCAGCACCGCCACGGTGGTGCCCGGCTGCACGTAGGCGGGCAGCTGCAGGGGTTTTTCCAGCTTGCGGAAGGGGTGGCCGCTTAAGTACAGCACGCTGGGTTTGTGCAGGCCCAGGTGAATGATCGGCATGTCGCGCGGCAGGTCTTGTATATCTCCCGCCAGCACGGCCAGCGGCTTTTGCGTGTAGGCCCACACCACCGGCACCACGCCATATACAATCAGGGCCAGCACCACGGCCCACGCACCGGCCAGGCCCACCAGCGCCTTGCGGCCCTTCAGGCACACGTGCCACCACGCGGGGATCACGCCCAGCAGCACCACCAGCCCGGCGGCGGCGGCAAACGGCCCGATGGTCACGTTCTGCATCAGCGCGGCGTTGGTCAGGGCGTTTTTGGGCGGCCAGCCAAAGCCGAGGATGCTCTGCACCCCGGCCAGCCAGCCGTGCAGCACCGGGCTGCGCAGGCCTTCGAGCGCGGGCGCCAGCGCCAGCAGCGCCAGCCCGAACAGGCCCAGCACCACCATGCCGAACACGCCCCACACCACCAGTTCGCGGTTGGCCTCGCGGCGGCTGTTGGTCAGCCACCCGGCCACAATGATGCTCAGCGCCGGCCATGCCGGCACCACGTAGTGCGCCAGCTTGGTTTGGCTGAAGCTGAACACCACCACCACGCCCAGTGCCCACGCCAAGCACAAGGCGGGCAGGGCGCGGCTGGCATCGGGGCTGGCGGCGGTGTAGTGGCCGCGGTGCTGGGCCCAGCGCAGCGCGCGCGGCAGCAGCAGGCTCCACGGCAAAAAGCCGCCCAAAATTACCAGCGGGTAAAACAGCCAGCTGTGGCTCTGGCTGTTTTTGAACCCGCCCAAAAAGCGCTGGCCGTTCTCGGTCAGCAAAAAGTCGGCGGCATAGGTGCTGATGGCGGCCAGGCCTTGCGGGGTGCTGACCACCGCCAGCGCGGGCACCAGCATTAACATGGCGAACAGGCCGATGTGCAGGGGCTTCACCCGTGCCCATATCTCACCGCGGTCGGGGCGCACGGCCAGCAAGGCAAGGCCCACAAAGCCCGCGCTGATCCACGCCACCGGGCCCTTGGCCAACAAGCCGAGCGCGGCGATGAACGCGGTGAGCACCCATTGCCAGTTCTTCCACGGCCCGCGCCATGGGCGGTACACCTGGAACAGCACGGCCATCACCAGCGCAAGGCTTAAAAAGTTGAGCGTGCCGTCGGCGGTGGCGGCGCGGCCCACCACCAAAAAGCTGATGTTGAGCGCCATGGCCCCGGCGGCATAAATGGCCCAGCGGCGGTTGTGGGTGAGGCGCCAGACGCCCCAGCCCAGCAGCAAAATGGTGCCAATGGCCCCGACCACGCTGGGCAGGCGCGCAGCCATCAGGCTCTTGTCGCCCAGCCAGTGCATGGCTCCGGCCTGCAGCCAGTAGATCATCGGCGGTTTGGCGTAGCGCGGCTCACCATTATAGGTGGGCACCGCCCAGTTGTGGCTGGTCAGCATTTCGCGGCTGGCCTGCGTGAAGATGGCTTCGTCGACGTCGAACAGCCCGTAGGCGCGCTGGCCGCCCACGTACAGCACTGCCAGCACCACGGCCAGCACAACCGCCAGTATGGCGCCCTTGTACTGCACCTGCCAGGGCAGCTTGCGTTTGGCGGCGGCGGGGCGGGGGGCGGCTTTTTTCATCTGGCTTATGTGTACCCGAAAAACATTGCCCCCGCCAAGGGTTTGGTTTTATAAACCGCCGTCGTCCCTGTTCCGGAGAAATCTGATGTCCCGCTTTTTATCACCCGCACCGCAACTGCCGGTCACACCCACGGTCAACCGTGCGTTCTTCGTGCCGCTGGCCGCGCTGGCCTGCCTGGTGGTTTCGATGGCCATCAACGCCATCGATCCTCCGGGCCCCAACCTGTGGCTGGTTTCCTTGTTGTTCTTTTTCACCTGTGCCGGTTTTGGCATGCTGCTGTCGGTGCAGCGGGCTGTTGTCATGTTCATGACGTCGCTCATCAGGGAAAAAGGCAATAAATCTGTTCCGCGGGTCAGCCAGGTGTTTGTCCGGTTGCTGTGGTCATCGCTTTTTACCGTGGTGTCGCTCATGCTCGGCCTTTACACCCTCTATCGATATGCCAACTGAAAAAAGGCCCCGCACGCGGGGCCTTTTTTATTGGCGGGTGGGTTTGATGCCCAGCCACGGCGCCATGGTAAGCGCCACCAGCGCACCCAGCGTGGCGCCGGCCACCACGTCGCCCAGGTAGTGCGGGGTAAGGGCCAGAAAGCGCGAACTGCCCAACAGTGTCATGGCCATAATAATCGGCCAGCGCCAGCGCGGGAACGCCAGCAGCAGCAGCGTGCCGATGGCAAAGGTGCTGGCGCTATGGCCGCTGGGCCAGCTCATTAAACTCGCCTTGAAGTGACCGTGCTGCCAGATGGGGTGCAGGTCGCCGTAGGGCATGCCATTGAACAGAACCTCCTTGGGGCGCGGGCGGCCGACCATGAGTTTGATGAGAATGCTCAGCACCCCCGCCGCCAAAAACACCGGCGTGCAGTAAAACCAGACCTTGATGGACTGCGGTGCATCGGTCCAGCACCGTTTCAGTGCCAGAATGCCCGTTTTCGCACGCTTTTGCGACATCGATGCGCCGCCAAAGCGCCAGCGGAGCATCAGCGCCGCACCCACCGCAAGGGTGAAAAGGATCTGGTTGCGGCCCAGCCCCAGCCAGCCCAGCGCGCGGGTTAAATCATTGAAATTCTGGCTGTAATGGGCGTGCAGCCAGGTTTGAATAGCGTAATCGGCCCCGCTGCCCCACAGGATGAGAGAAAATCCTATTCCAAACAATAACATAGCTAATTTGTTCTGCCACAGGCCCATGGGCCACTTATAGCCCGCCCCTTGCCGTTACGCCACCGCCCTGCTACACCGCCCGCCTGTTATGGCAAAGCGTACCGACGATTCGTGGCAAATGATGAAGCGCATCGCGTGCGATTATCTGTGGGCCTACAAGCGCGACCTTGGCCTGGCCATGCTGGCCATGCTGGTGGTGGCGGGCGCTCTTTCGATGACCGCCCACCTGCTGCAACCGCTGATGGACAAGGGGTTGATCGACCGCAAGATCGGCGTGGTGAACACCATTGTGCTGTACGTGGTGGGGCTTACCATCATTCGCGGCATCGCCAGTTATTACCAGGCTTATTACATGGAAAGCATCGGCCAGCGCATTGTGGCAACCCTGCAGGAACAGATGTACTCCCGCACCCTGCAGCAAAGCCTCAACTTTTTTGCCAAGCACCCCACCGGCACGCTGACCAGTCGCTTTGTGAGCGACCTGCAGCGCCTGAAATATGCCGTGACGCAGATCTTCAGCACCGGCCTGCGCGACAGCGGCACCATCATCGGCCTTGTGGCCAACATGATGATGCAGGACGTGCAATTGACGTTGCTGTCGCTGGTGGTGTTTCCGTTGTCGATCATCCCCATTCGCAAGTTCGGCCGCCTGACGCGCAAGTATTCGCGCGTGAACCAGGAGAGCACCGCGCTGCTGAGCCACCACCTGGCGCAAACGCTGCAGCACGTGCGGCAGGTGCAAAGCTACACCATGGAAAAGGCCGAGCGCCGCCGCATCAACGCGCGCATCCACGACGTGTTGAGCAGCACGCTGAAGGCCGTGCGCGTGCGCGCGCTGGGCAGTCCGGTGGTAGAGCTTATCGGGATCGTGGCGATCGCTGTTCTGATCTTGTACGCGGGCCGCCGCATTACCGACAGCACCTTAAGCCCCGGTGCGTTTTTGAGTTTTGTGGCGTCGCTGCTGATCGTGACGCGCCCCATTAAAGGCCTGACCAACCTCAACAATAATTTGCAGGAAGGCCTGGCTGCCGCCCAGCGCGCCTTCGAGCTGATCGACGCGCCGCTGACGCTGACCGACAAGCCGCATGCCAAGCCCATCAGTATCAAGAAGGGTGCCATCACCTTTAAAGACGTCAGCCTGACATACGCTGACGGCAGCGTGGCGCTGGATGGCCTGAGCTTTAACGTGCCTGCCGGCAAGACCGTGGCGTTCGTGGGCCCCAGTGGTGCCGGTAAAACCAGCCTGCTGAACCTGCTGCCTCGATTTTACGAGCCGACCAAAGGCGTGGTGCTGATCGACGGCCACGACATCGGCGACGCCAAGCTGAACAGCCTGCGCGGGCAGGTTGCGCTGGTGACGCAGGACGTGGCGATATTCGACGACACCATTGCCGCCAACATTGCCTACGGCAACCCCGAGGCCACCCCCGCGCAAATTGAAGCGGTGGCGCAGGCGGCGGCGGCGCACGAGTTCATCATCCGCCAGCCCAACGGCTACAAAACCATGCTGGGCGAAAACGGTTTCAAGCTTTCAGGCGGGCAAAAGCAACGTTTGGCGCTGGCCCGCGCGCTGCTGAAAAATGCGCCCATATTGCTGCTTGATGAGGCTACCGCCAGCCTCGATACCGCGTCGGAAAAAGCCATTCAGGTCACGCTGGAAAAGGTCATGAAAGGCCGCACCACCCTGATGGTGGCGCACCGGCTTTCGACCATTGTGAACGCCGACGTGATTTATGTGCTTGAACGCGGCCGCATTGCCGAAAACGGCACCCACAAACAATTGCTGGCCAAAAAGGGTTTGTACGCCAAGCTGTGGCGCATGCAGGGCAAGGGCTAGGCCAAAAAGCTGCCCGCTGCGCAGGCGTACCCCCCGGTAGGGGTATTTTTCTGCTATATTTCAAAAACCTAATGAAAGGATCACCCCATGTCTCTGCGTAAAATAAAAAATAAACTCGCCGGTTCCTCGAATGCCCCAACCCACCTGCATGGCGACAACTGCGCCGCCTGCGGCCCCACCTTTTGCGGCTGCCACCTGATGGGTCTGTTTTGCTGCAAAACCATGTGGCTGACCGCCCTTGTTGCCATTGTGGTTGTCAGCGGCTTCCAGATGATCTGGCACGGTACCGTGATGGCCGGCGACTACGCCAACTCGCAAGTGCTGTGGCGCCCGTTCGGCCAGATGAACATGCCCTTGATATATGTGGCCAACGCCCTGACCGGCCTGTTCTTTGCCATGCTGTTCAAGCTCAGCTACCGCGGCAGCGGCGTGGTTGAAGGCATTAAAAACGGCATCCTCATTGCGCTGCCGCTGACCACCACCGCCCTGATCGCCCATGCTACCCAGCCTATTCCGGTGCGTATCATCGAGTTGTGGATCGCCGGCGACATTCTGCTGGGCGCCGTCACCGGCCTGGTGCTGGCTGTCGTTTGCCGCTGCTGCAGCAAAAAGTAAGCGGAACGCTAACTCCTTGAGGTGTGGTGAAGAGGGTGGACAACCCCTTTACCACCCCCTAGGTTGGGCGCCATTCGCATGCTGCTTTTCACATACCGCTTTTTGCACTACCTGCTGGCCCCGTTGCTGGCGGTATGGATGTGGGTACGCAAGCTTAAGGGGCGCGAAGACCCCGAACGCTACGCCGAGCGCAAAGGCATAGCTACTACACCGCGGCCCTACGGGCCGCTGTTGTGGGTGCACGGCGCCAGTGCGGGCGAAAGCGCCAGCACGTTGGCGGTGCTGGAACACTTGCGGGCCCTGAAACCCGAAGTGAATTTGCTGCTGACCACCGGCACGCGCTCGGGCATGCAAATTTTAATGGCGAGGGCCCCCCGTTTGCCCGGCACCGGCCAAACCATCATCCAGTACGTGCCGATCGACACCCCGTGGGCCACCACGCGGTTCATCAACCACTGGAAGCCGACCATCAGCGTGTTCACCGAGTCGGACTTCTGGCCCGAACTGCTGAGCAAGGCGCCCAACCCCATTTTGCTCAATGGCCGCATCTCCAACCGCTCATGGCCCAAGTACAAGCGCTACCGTTGGTTTTTCCGCCCGCTGATCTCGCGCTTCATTCACATTCTGGCGCAGCGCCCGGTCGACGTGGAGCGCCTGAAATACCTGGGCGCCAAAAACGTCAGTATTGGCGGCAACCTGAAATTCGATGCCGAGCCGCTGCCGGTCGATGCGCACCAGCAGGCCAAAATGCAGGTGGCCATCGGCGGCCGCCCCACGCTGGTGGTGGCCAGTACCCACCCGGGCGAAGAGGAAGAAGCCGCCAAACTGCACCTGGCGCTGCGCCAGGCTGTGCCCGACCTGCTGACCATTGTGGTGCCGCGTCATCCTCATAGGGGCACGCAGGCCAGCAACGATCTGCACCGCCACGTCAAGTTCATCCACCGCCGGGGCATTGGCCAGATGCCCAAAAAATCGGGCCCCACGCCCACCGATATTTATGTAGCCGACACCATGGGTGAACTGGGCCTGTGGTATCGCCTGGCGCACGTGGCGGTTATTGGCGCCACACTGCTGAAGTACGGTGGCCACAACCCGCTGGAACCGCTGAAGCTGGGCACCCCCACCATTGCGGGCCCGCACTTTTACAACTTTGACGACATGGTGCCGGGGCTGGTCGATGCCGGTATCCTTACCGTATCGCCCACGCTGCCCGAGCTGGCGCAAACCCTGCGCCAGTGGCTGACCAACCCCGACCTGCTCAACCAGATCCGCGGCAAGATCGGCTCGACCATGCCGGCCATCGGCGGGGCGTCGTTCACCGCCGCCACGCTGCTGGCCGAATATATCGATAAGCAACCCCATGCCTAGCGCTCCGGCCTTTTGGTATGCGCCAGCCCCCGGGGTTTGTGCGTATGCCCTGTGGCCGCTTTCGATGATTTACCGCGCGGTGAGTTTTACGCAGGGCTGGTTGCGCGGGCTTAAGCCGTATTACCCCGCCGTGCCGCTCATCAGCGTGGGTAACTTAAGCGTGGGCGGTAGCGGCAAAACGCCGCTGGTGGAAGCGCTGGCGCGTTACTACGCGGCCGAAGGCCATGCCGTGGCGGTGGTGAGCAAAGGCTATGGCGCGCGCGAGGCGCGCTGGCCGGTACGGGTCGATGCATTCAGCCACACCGCGCGGCAGGTGGGCGACGAAGCGCTGATGCTGGCCACGCAACTGCGCAACGCCAGCGTGGCGGTATGGGTGGCGGCCAACAAGCGCGATGCCGTGCGGCGGGCCGAGGCGGCGGGCGCGACGCTGATTATATTGGATGACGGTTTCCACAGGCACGATATTGCCCGTAACGCCGACGTGGTGGTGATCGATGGCCCGCGCGGTTTCGGCAACGGTTTCATGCTGCCCGCCGGTCCGCTGCGCGAGCCTGCCGGCGGGTTGGCCCGCGCCAGCTTTGCGGTGGTGATGGACGAATCCGCCGACCGCAGCAACCAGTGGTACGGCGCCACGGCCTACCGGTTGAAGCTGATGCCACAGCGCAGCGTGATCGAGGCACTGCGGCCCCAATCGCTGGTGGCGTTTGCGGGGTTGGGCAACCCGGCCAAGTTTTTCGACATGCTGGAAACGCTGGGGCTGAACGTGGTTGAGGCCGTGCCGTTTGCCGACCACCATGCCTACACCGCCGCCGATTTGAATGATCTGAGCGAGCTGGCCCAGCGCCTGAACGCCGCGCTGGTGACCACGGCCAAAGACGCCGCCAAGCTGCCCGCAGGATTTGCCGAAGTGGTCGATGTTGTGCCCACGGGCAGCGACTGGCCCGGCCTGCTGGCCGATTTAAACCCGCGCCTGCAAAGCTAGTTATTTAGCGCCGAAGCCGCTGTGGCCGCGCTCGGTCGATTTCCAGAAGTACATCAGCGCGCGGTCGATGCCGAACAGCAATATGCCCACCACAACGCCGCCCACCACGTACACCATGGGGCCTTTGCCAATGTAGCAACCCGCCGCCGCCGCCAGAACGTAGGGCCACAGTTTTGAAAGCCCCATGCCGATGCCCAGCAGCATGCCAAGTTTCAGGCCGTCGATAAGACCACCCGCCGCCACGCCAATAAGCACACCGCCGCACAGGTGCATGCTGCACCAGAAAACAGGGATGGCCAGCACCGCAATGGCGGTGCCGTAGTACACGTAGGGGTGAAGGTCGTACTGGTAGCCGAGGCCGCCATAAAAATTGGCCACCAGGGCCGCTACCAGCAGGGCTACGAAGCTTCGGAAACTGATATAAAAGGCCTTCACTCAACGGTTCCTTGTTTTGGGGGCGTTTGTTCGCCTGTCAGCAGAATAGGGTCAATCGCCATATTTTTCCAGTAGGCCCCCCAATGTAAATGCGGGCCGCTGCTGCGCCCGGTGGTGCCTACCTTGCCGATAGGTTGGCCGGTATCAACCCTGTCACCCGGCTTGACGTTCATGGCCGACAGGTGGGCGTAGATGCTGAAAAGCTGCTGGCCATGGTCGATGATGATGAGGTTGCCGTTCATGAAGGTGAACGCCGCCATGCGCACGATGCCGGGGGCGGGCGCGTGCACGGTGGTGCCGGTAGGCACGCCGAAATCGTGGCCCTTGTGCCAGCTGCGTTCTTCGCCGCCGTACAGGCGGCGGCTGCCGAACACGCCGGTGGTGGGGCCTTGCAGCGGTAGGGTGAACGGGTTTTTGAACGCGGTGAGCGGGCTGAGATAGCTGCGGGCCTTGTTGATGGCGGCGGAGTCGATCTTCATCTGCTTTAATTGTTTGGGGTTGGGGTTGACGGTTTGCGGCGGCACGCCGATGACGTTCTGGGTGCGGTAGGTGCGCTCGGCAATGGAAAGCGGCAGGGTGGTGCAGCCGTTGTCGCACGCTTCGATTGTGGCGGATTTCGGCTCGAAACGGTCAAAGCCGATGAAGAAGAAGCCGTCGGCGGCCACCGGCACGTTCTGGCCGTGCCACAAAATTTTGGCGGTGGGGTTGGTTTTGCCGACAAAGTAGCCGCCCTGCGTGAGCGCACTGTGCACGGGGGTGATGGCGGGGGCGGCAAAGGCGGGCAGGGAAATGGCAAACAGGATCAAGGCCTTGGCCAGCACCTGTCGGGTGCCGTCGGCAAAGCGCAGGTTCAGTTCGCCCACCGCCTGCGCGGCAGAGCGCACGGTGGCGCCTGCGGCGGTGGAGACGTGGGCGAAGCCGCGCGCCAATGGTGCTTCGGGGTTGTTGGCCTGGAGCACGCGTGTCGCATTCTGGAGCTTTTCGGTCGCTTTTTGCACCAGAAGCGAGCCGAGTGGTCGCAGGTGTGTCGAGACACGATGCAGCTGTTCGCGCGCCTGCCGCAGTTGCCGCTGCGGCACCGGCAGCAGGCGTTGCAGGGCGCCCAAACGCTCCCACGACAGTTGCAGCTGGTTGCGGATGTCGCGCAGGAACCACGCGCGGTAGCCGCCCAGTTCGGCCAGCAGGTCGGCCCGCACCGGCACCGCTTTTTCGGCCGCGGCGGAAGGGGTGGGAGCGCGCAGGCTGGCGGCGAAATCGCACAGCGTGAAGTCGGGTTCGTGCCCCACGCCGCTGATGACAGGTATGCCGCTGGCGGCCACGGCGCGGACCAGCGCTTCGTCGTTGAACGGCATCAGGTCTTCGAGACTGCCGCCGCCGCGCGCGATGATGAGCACGTCGGGTTTTTGGCTTGCGGGCAGTTTGTTGAAGCCCTGCACCGCCGCGACCATCTCGGCCGCCGCGCCGGTACCCTGTACCGCCACCGGCCACAGCACCACATGGCGCGGGCAGCGGTCGGCAATGCGGTGGAGCATGTCGCGGATGACGGCGCCGGTGGGCGAGGTGATGATGCCGATACGTGCGGGCAGGCGCGGAATGGGCCGCTTGCGGGCCTCATCGAACAAGCCTTCGGCGGTGAGTTTGCGCTTGAGCTCTTCCAGCTTCAGCAGCAGCGCACCCATGCCCGCCACCTCGAGCCGTTCGGCCACCAGGCTGTATTTGCTGGAGTAGGCATTGAGTTTGCCGTGGGCGATGATCTGCGTGCCGTCGGCCGGAGGCACCACGCCCTTGGCCAGCGTGCCACGCCACAAGATAAGGTCGAGGGTATTTTTGCCGTCGCGCAGGCTGCCGTACCAGTGGCCGCTGGAGTGTAGCTTGCCGTAAATTTCGCCGGTGACGCTCAGGCGCTCGAGCGTGTTGAACTGGGCCTGCACCAGCAGGGTGACCTCGCCCACGGTGAGTGCGGGCGGCTGCACGATGTTGCGCCCGTCGTTCATGTTATTTGGCCTTGAGGGCTGGCCCGTCGCCGACGATGACAAGCGCCATGGCATCGGGGTGGAAATATTCTTTCGCCACGCGCTGGATGTCGGCCGGCTTGACGGCTTTGACGCGCTCGACCCAGTTGGTCATGTAATCGGGGCCTAGGTTTTCCATCTGCATCATGCTCAGGTAACCCAGAATTTTGCGGTTGGTGTCGGTGCGCAGGGGGAACGAGCCGACGAGGTAATCGATGACGTCGTTGAACTCCTTGGCGTCGACTTCGGTGGTGCGCATGCGCTCGATCTCCTTGCGGATGAGCGCGATGGCCTGCTGGGTGGTGGCGTTGCCGGTTTCGACGCTCACCTGCCAGTCGCCCGCGCCGGGCAGCGGGTAGTTGCCGCTGCGCACGCTGTAGGCCAGGCCGTGTTCTTCGCGCACGCTTTTGTACAGGCGGCTGGTCAGCACGCCGCCGCCGAGCAACTCGTTGGCCACCAGCATGTTCCAGAAATCGGGATGGCTGCGCGGCAGGCCGAAGTGGCCCATGATGACGCTGGCCTGCGGCACGTCTTTTTGGATGTGCGTGACGCTGGCGGCCACCGGTTTGGCGGGGGCCTTGAAGTCGGGGTTTTTAACCGTGCCCGCGGGCAGGTTGCCCAGGCTTTCGTCGACCAGTTTTTCAACCTCGGCGGCGGTGATGTCGCCCACCACGCTGACCACCATGTTGGCGCGGTTGACGTTTTTGGCCCAGAACTCGCGCGCCAGTTGGCCGTTGAATTTGGCCACGCTGGCGGGCGTGCCCTGCACCGGGTGGGCATACGGGTGGGTACCGAAGGTTTTTTTGTAATAGGCGCGGCTGGCGACGGTGCCCGGGTCTTCTTCGGCCCGCTTGAGGCCGGAGAGGATGGAGGTGCGCATGCGCACCACGGCTTCGTCGTCGAAGCGGGGGCTTTGCAGGCTTTGGCCCAGCAGTTTGAAGGCGGCGGCGCGGTTTTCGGTAAGCGTGTTGAGGGTGATGTTGAGGTCGGTGGTGTCGGCGTTGGCGCCAAGGCGGGCACCGATGTCGTCGAGCGCTTCCTTGAACGCGTTGGCGTCCATATTGCCCGAGCCCTCGTCGAGCAGGGTGGCGGTGAAGTTGGCGAGGCCTTCGTGCCCCTTGGGGTCGTACGCGCTGCCCGCGCGGAAATCGACCTCGAGCGAGATGATGGGGATTTGATGGCTTTCGACCAGCCACACGGTGATGCCCTTGGGCGTTTTAATTTGTTGTATCTGGGGCTGGGCCATCACGTTGCTTCCTATAATAAGCGACAGGGCAAGGGCGCAAACGCCCATGAACCGGTTAATGAAAGTGCCCCATCGCATGATGCAGCGAATGTATCAGAACCCGGTGGCGAAGGCCACCACGCCGCCCGCAAAAACCAGCACCAACCCGGCCCACAAATTGTTTTTTTCGTGGTGGAAAAAATGCGCATACACCGCCAGCCACACCGCGCCCAGAATGGTGATGCTGCCCACGTAGCCCGGGTTGGGCGCCAGCGCCAGTGCCGCCAGCAGCACGCTAAGGCCCCCCAGGTGCAGCGCGCCAAGGCCAATACCCCAGAGCGTTTGGCGGCCGTCGGGCCAATGCACTTTGCCCTGCCGCCACACCACCAGGGCGGCCGAGCTGAGGGCGGCCACGGTAAGCACCGCCACGGCGCGGCCGAATATCTCGGGCAGGGTGGTTTCGTTCCCCACCGGCAGGCACAGCTTGGCCAGCACGTCGGCCGCCGCCAGGCCCGCGGCCACCGGCAGCAGGGCCTTGAAGGCGGTGGCCGAGAGGTCGTTTTTACGGATATTGCCGAACGCCACCCAGCCCAGGGTGAACGCGCCGATGACCATCAGCAGTTTGCCGGGCGAGCTGGAAAAGATCTGCAGGCTGGACGGTGCGATGGCCGACCACAGCAAAAACGCGAGGGCGATCTTGAGTGGAATATACAACGCCGCCAGCCGTGCGCCGAACACGGCGGAAACGCGGTAGAGGCGCACGTCGGAAAAGGCCAGTACCACGCCCAGCGTGGCGGCGCCGATGTAGACGCCGAATTCAAGCGGCCACGGCAGGAAAAAAAGACTGGCGAAAGCCAACGGCAGAATACCCGCCAGGCGCCAGAGCACCGCGTTGTTGCCCTCGAGCCGCGCGGCCTGGTTGCAGCCGATGATGAGCGCGCCGAAAAACGAGAACGCCAGCGCCAGCCACGGCCACAGGTGGGTAAGGCTGGTGGTTTCCATTACAGCGTTACCCCCAGCAGCAGGCCCGCCGCCAGCGCCATGACCAGGCCCGCCAGCGGGCTGGTGTTATCGGGTATGCCACGTACGCGATGGTAGATGAGCAGCCACAGCGGCGCGAGCAGGATGATCATGCTGACGTATGCCGGGTTGGGGGCGTAAATGAGCGCCACGAAAAAACAGGTTTGGTTGATGGTGCTTTGCACCGCCGCCAGCGCGCCCACCTTGAGCAGCGACGGCGAATACCATGGCAAATGCTTTTTGGGCCGCAGCGGGAACAGCAGCAGGCTGACCCCGGCGCTGACCGCCGTGGCCACGCAGAAGTACACCTGGATGAGGTTGGGCAGCTGTTCGGCGGGCACCACCGAGCGGGCGAAGATATCGGACAGTGCGTACACCACCGCCACCGGGAGCACCATTTTGACGACCTTCCAGCTGGCGTCGTGCGCGCGCATGCTGTTGAGCGCCATGATCATGATGGCGAAGCACGAGAGCGTGGCGATGGCGGTGAGGGGGTTATCGACAATATGCTGGCGCGCCGGGGGACTGATGGCCGCCCACAGCACAAAAACGAACAGCGCCTTGAGGGGCATCCACAAAATGGCCACGCGGCCGTTGTGGCGGGCCGACAGGTGGTTCTGGATGACGTTGCCGATGATCATGGCCAGTCCGCCGAACACCGCTGCGGCGTAAAAGCCGATGCCGGTGGGCCACTGCTGCGGCAGCGCCAGCGGCAGCCACAGCAATGCGGCCAATAACGTGCGCCAGAAGTTGAGGCGGAAGCCTTCGTGCTGGTAACGGCGGTTAAGCTCGGCGTTGGCGCAGGTGGTGACACTCGTGCCGAGGGCGGCCAGCAACCAGAGCATGTTAGTGCGTAAAGGCCTTCAGCATTTCGGGCGAGGGCGGCACCTTGGCCTGCTTGGCGGCGGCCTTGGCGGCTTCGGCCATGGGTTGCACGATGGCGGGGGCTTCGGGCTTGAGGGTGCCGAGCAGCTTTTCATTCCCCACCAGCACGCCCATGGTCGATTCGGACCGCACCAGGTACTTGTGCGCGGCGGCGTTCACATCGGCCACCGTGATGGCCTTGAGCACCGGCTGCCAAGCATCGAAGTTTTTGACCGTACCGCCCGACATAAGCCAGCTGCCCAGGCGGTACATGATGTTATCGGCGTTATCGAGGCTGTAGATCTCGTCGGCCATTAAATTGGTTTTGGCGCGCTTGAGTTCGGCCTCGGTGACGCCCGACTTGAGCACGTCGGCCACCACGGCCAGCACGGCGGCATCGATCTTGTCGAGCGTGACGCCGGTGCGCGGCGATACCGACACATCGAGGCTGCTCTCGGAGCCGCCGGTAGGGTCGTAGTTGGCGTTGGCGCCGTCGGCCAGGCCCTGCTTCACCACCAGTTGCTGGTACAGTCGCGCGGTGTCGCTGCCGCCCAAAATTTCGCCCAGCGCCCACAGGGCCATGGCGTCGTGCAGGTTGCCGGGCGTATCGCCCATGCCCACAAAGGTGCTGGGGGCGCGGTACATGCGGGCGTACACCGGCACCTGCACGTCCTTGTTCACTTCCACCAGCCGCACTTCGGCCTTGCGCAGCGGCTCGGTTTCGAGTTTACGCGTGGGCACGTCGCGCTTCTTTTCGCCGCCGTAATATTGCTTGGCCAGCGGCAGCACGGTGGCCATGTCCACATCGCCCACCACCAGCAGCGTGGCGTTATTGGGGGCGTAGTGGCGGGTGTACCAGTTTAAAATGCGGGGAAGGTCGTACGCCTCGATATCGGCGCGCGAGCCGATGACCTCGCGCCCGAACGGCGACACCTGGAAGTGCGCACGGCGCAGGCGCTCGTAAAAACCGGGGGCGGGCTGGCTTTCGATGCGCCATTTGCGCTCTTCGCTCACCACCTGGCGTTCGGGTAAAAACACCTTGTCGGTCAGCACCAGGCCTTCCATGCGGTCGGCTTCGATCTCCATCATCAGCGGCAGCTTGTCGGCCGAAATGGTCTGGTGGTAGGCGGTCATCTCGTAGCTGGTAAAGGCATTTTGCTGGCCGCCGTTGCGCTGGATGATCTTGTCCATCTGCCCCGCCGGGTATTTTTGCGTGCCCTTGAACATCAGGTGTTCCAGCATGTGGCTCATGCCGGTGGCGCCGGTGGGTTCGTCGACGGCACCCACGCGGTACCACACGCTGTGGGTCACCACCGGGCTGCGGTGGTCGGGCACCACAACAACCTTCATGCCGTTATCGAGTTGGGCTTCCTGGATATCCATGGCCATGCCTTTGTTTGCGGTTAAACACGTGGCGAGTAAAAGCAGCCCGTAACCAAGGCGCACGGTGCTACCCTGCTACTCTTCGTCGGCGTCGTCTTCGGCGCTGCTGCCAAAGCCGCTGAACCAGCGCTTGAGCAGGCCGTCGTCCTTGTGGGCTTCGGCCTTAGCCTTGGCCTTGTCGGTTTTCACTTCGCCGCTCAGCTTGTCGCGAATGCCCGGCTGCACGGTGCCGCCGGCCTGCTTCAGCAGCCAGGCGTCGTCGGGGTGGGCGGTGGTGGCACCGGCCGTGGTGCCGCTCACACCGGTAATCAGGCTTTGGGCCTCGGCGTTCTTTTGCGTGCGGAGCATGCTTTCGTAATCCTGCGCTTCGCGCGGCGGGCGCAGGTCGAAATCGGGAGGCAGCACCAGGCCGGGGCCGTCAATCACCTGTGTTTCGTCGGGCAGGCTTTTGTCGCCGATCAGTTTGGTGCTGCCGCAGCCGGCCAGCAGCGCGGTACCGGCGATGACAAACAGGAGGTTGGTGGTTTTTTGCATGTGTCCCCTAATATATTGGCTTTTTAGTGCTTTTTATTGGCGGCCTTCGTAGCGCAGGTTATCCCATAAAAGGGCCACCACGCCAAGGGTGATCGCCGCGTCGGCCACGTTGAAGGCGTAGAAGCACCAGATGTTGGGTGCGCACAGCAGCACAAAATCGATGACCGCGCCGTGGGTGAGCCGGTCGAGCAGGTTGCCCAGCGCGCCGCCCAGCAGCAGCCCAAGGCCAATTTGCTGCCAGTGGCGGGTGGCCGAACCCAGCCAGTGGATGAACGCGGCGCAGGCCGCCACCGCCAGCACGCTGAGGAACACCGGGCCCCACACGGCGTCGTCGAGCAGACTGAAGCTCATGCCCCTGTTGTTCCAGCGCACCAGCGCAAACCAGTCGCGCACCACCCACCACGGCAGGCTGGCGCTGGCGCCCACGATGAAAAACTTGGTGGCCCAGTCGGCCGCCAAAATGCCTGCGCCGACCAGCAAACCCTTGCGGCGGGCCTGCACGTAATGTGTAAGGATGTTAAGGGTGCGTTTCATGAATTCTTTTCTTCGTCCGATTCTTCGCCGATGACAATAGGATTTTCGTCTTCTTCATCGTCGTCGGACGCCGGGCCCATACCCAGCCCGGCGGGCTGGTAAACAATGGGCACGCCCTGCGGGGTGATGCCTCCGGGGCCTTCGGTGTATATCTGGTTCATGGCCACGGTGCCACGGGTATCGATGATCTGCATGGTATCGTTGCTCCAGCGGCCGTCGGGGTTGTCGAGCAGGCGGTCGAGGTCGCGTTCCAGCCCCCGGGTGGCGATGTAGAAATCGTCGCCGAGTTCCTCGACGTATTTATCGTGCGCCTCGTCGAGCAGCAGCATGGCGCTGATGACGACGTCGAGCACGCCTTCGTCGCCGTCGACGCCGAGGTTTTCGCCCAGCTTTTCAAGTTCGGCCACCAGGTCGCCGTCCAGCGGCAGGTCAAAGCTCAGGCCGTCGCCGCTGCTGGCCAGCAGGGTTTGTGCGTCGGCAATGGCGCGTTCGGGGTGCCACTGGCTGAGGGTGAACATGTCGCCGATCTGGTAGTGCGGGTGCAGCTCGGTGCCCTTGCCGTCGCGCAGTTGCACCACCACCAGCCGGCACTTGTGCTCGCGCACCGCCAGCAGCCAGCGCCAGTGCCACCAGGCGTGCTCCAGCGCGTCGCCCACGGCTTGCGAAAGTTCGTTGTCGGAAACACTGTCCCAATCGGGCATGCAGGCCGCCAGCACCCGGGCGGGCATGTAAATTTCGCGGATTTCGCGCTGCTCGCGCAAGTGCGGGATAAGGTCGGGCTTCTTGCTCACCCTGTTCCCCTACCCCATCCGGTTAGGGCCGTCGCGCGGGTTGAACGGCGCGTTGGCAGTTTTTTATTTCAAATGCCGTTTGCCCGCTATATAAGGCGCCATGCTCTCATACCAGCACGTTTACCATGCGGGCCACATGGCCGATGTCATCAAGCACACCGTGCAGACCGCCATTTTGGCGCGGCTGGCCGAAAAGGACACGCCGTTCACCTACTTCGATACCCACAGCGGCCGCGGGCTGTACCCTGTCGATGCCGCCGAAATGCAAAAGACCATGGAGTGGCGCATGGGCGTGGGCCGTCTGTGGCCGCGCCGCGGCGAGCCCGGCATGCCGGTGGCGGTGAGCCGCTACCTTGATGTGCTGAGCCAGTTCAACCGCGGTGTGGGGCTTATGCAGGTGCCGGGCAGCCCCGCCATTGCGCAAAACATGTTGCGCGACACCGACAAGATCATTGCGGTGGAAGCCCACCCGCAGGAAGTGCAGAGCCTGATGGATGTGTTGCAGGCCGACAAGCGCGCCGACCTGTACCACGGCAACGGCCACGTGGTGGTGCCCACGTTGCTTCCGCCCGAGAGCAAGCGCGGGATGATCCTGATCGACCCCAGTTTTGAGGTGAAGGAAGAATACGCGACCACCGTGGCGACGGTGGACGATATTTACGGCATATGGAGCAAGGGCACGGTGGTGGTGTGGTACCCGCTGCTGGCCGCCGCGCGGCACGTTGAGATGCTTGAAGGGCTCGAAAAACTGAACATACCCGGTACGTGGGTGACCGAGGTGATCTGGAGCGACCCCGCCGGCGGCGGCATGTACGGTTGCGGCCTTGTGGTGTTGCGCATGCCGTTTGAACTGGAAAAGGAACTGGAGCCCGCCATTACCTGGCTGGCCGAGCAGTTCGACGGCAAAGCCGGGTTCAAGTGGTTGCACAAGCCCGAATAGAAAAAGAGGAACACGGCATGACCTATCAACGTCTGATCAACATTACGCTGGTGCTGGTGTATGCGCTGGTCATTTTGGGCGGCGCCACCCGCGCGTTCGAGGCCGGCACCAGCTGCCCCGACTGGCCGCACTGCTACGGCGTGTGGTGGCCGTGGCCCGAAAGCGTGGTGCCCGGCGGCTATGTGGTGAACGGTGTGCACTACGTATGGGGGCAGGTGGCGCTGGAGTGGGTGCACCGGCTGGTGGCCATGGTGGTGGGCGTAGGGCTGGTGGGCATGGTGGGCTACAGCTTTATGCGCCCCAGGCGCGAATGGCTGCCGCTGGGCGTGGCCATGGGCCTGCTGGTGGTGCAGGGTGCGTTGGGCGGCGTAACGGTGCTGAAGGCCAACGCGCCGTGGAGCGTGGCCATTCACCTGGGCACCGCCATGCTGTTTTTTGCCGCGCTGCTGTGGCTGCGCCGGGTTGTGGCGGCGGGCGATAAAGCCAAGGCATTAGTGATTGCAAAGCCGGTGAAAGTTTATGTATGGGCGCTAGCGGCGCTGATATTTGTGCTGATGCTGGTGGGCGGGTTCGTGAGCAGCAGCTATGCCGGCGGCGTGTGCGGCGGGTTGTTCAGCTGCGGCGGCGACTGGTTCCCCGCCGACATGCAACAGCACAGCCACATGATGCACCGTTACCTGGCGCTGGCGGTGGTGGTGGCCAGCGGGGCGTATATCAGCCTCGCCAAACGCCGCGCATCGGCGCTCAAGCCCGCCGCCGTGGCGTTGCACGGCATGGTATGGGGGCAGGTGGCCTTGGGTATTTTAACGCTGTACAGCTTTGCCAACTACGCCGGGTATTACGAACTGCTGAGCGTGGCGCACCTGGCATGGGGCACGCTGGTGTTCGTGGTGGCGGTGGGCAACATTTTGCTGATGTACTACGGCACGGCGGGCCGCGCGCATGCGCCCGCGCCGGTTAAAAAGCGCCGTAAGTAGGGCCGCGCGTTGGAAGCACTCGCGCGCGACATCGTTACCCTCGGCAAGCCCAAGATCATTGTGCTGCTGGCCATCACCTGCCTGTGCGGCAGTTTGGTGGCGGCCAAGGGCAACGCCGATTTGCTGCTGCCGGTGCCGGTGTTGGCGGGTTTGCTGGGCCTCATCATTTCCGCCGCCGGGGGCAACACCATCAACATGTGGTGGGACCGCGACATCGATGCGCTGATGAAGCGCACGCAACAGCGCCCGCTGCCCACCGGCCGCCGCTCGCCTGCGTTCGTTCTGGGTCTGGGTATTTTTGAAATCGTGCTGGGGTTCGGCGTGGCGGCCTATGGCGCCAACCTGCTGACGGGTTTGATGGCGCTGAGTGGTGCGCTGTTCTACGTCTTTGTTTACACCATGCTGCTCAAGCGCCGCACGGTGCAGAACATCGTGATCGGCGGCGCGGCCGGGGCCTTCCCCCCGCTGGTGGGTTGGGCCGCGGTGCAGGGCGATATAAGCCACCCGCTGCCGTGGCTGATGTTCGCCATCATCTTTTTGTGGACGCCGCCGCACTTCTGGGCGCTGGCGCTGCTGAGCAATAGCGATTACCGCAAGGCCAAGGTGCCGATGTACCCGGTGGTGCACGGCGAAGCGCTCACCCGCGTGGCGATATTGCGTTACCTGCTGCTGCTGCTGCCGGTGACGCTGGCGCCCGCGCTGTGCAACCCGCTGGGCTGGCTGTACCTGCTTATGGCCACCGCGCTGGGCGCGTGGTGGAGCCTCAGCGCGTGGCACCTGTTCAAAAGCCCGGCCGACACCGCGCACAGCCCTGCCGCCGCGCGCATCGTGTTCAAGCGCAGTCTGTATTATCTGGCGCTGGTGTTCGCCGCCATGGTGGTGGATGCGTGGCTATGAAAAAAAACCAGACCCCGCTCGCCAAACGCAACGCCCGCTTTTTGTGGCTCAGCGCTTTTATCGTGGTGGCCATGCTGGGCGTCAGTTTTGCCTTTGTGCCGCTGTACCGCATCATGTGCCAGGTATTCAAAATCCCCGTGCCGCGCATTGCGGTGGGCGAGTCGGCCGTCAGCGGCGCGGGCATTGTGAAGACCGACCGCGTGGTCGACGTGCGCTTTGTGGCCGAGGCCGCGCGCGGCGTGCCCATCAGGTTCACCCCCACCGATTACAAGCTGCGCGTGCACGTGGGCGAGCCGGTGCTGACCGCCTACACCGCCACCAACACCAGCCCGCGCGGCATCGACGGCGTGGCCGTGCACATGGTGTACAGCATGGGCAACCAGGCAAAGGACGGCGACGTGAGCCGCTATATCGACCTGCGCCAGTGCTTCTGCTTCGAGCTGCAGCACTACCCGGGCAACGAAGAGAAAAAGCTGCCGCTCAACTTCATCATCACGCCCGACTTGCCCGACGACGTGCACACCATTACCTTTGCCTATACCCTGTTCGAGGCCCTGCCGAATGACCCGCGAATCAAAAAGCACACCGATGACAAAAAGAAATAGCCTGCTTGCCGCACTGGCCGTGGCGCTGGCGGTTTACGCCGGCGTCCTCACCTACTTTTACAGCATACAGGATGCGATGATCTTTCCGCAAACGGTCAAGCCGGTGCCGGTGGCCACGCTCGAGACCAACCCCAACATGGAGGTGATCGGCATCGGGGTTGAAGGCGCCATGCTGAGCGGCCTGCTGCTGCCGCCGCTGGAAAAACATGCCGAAGCCCCCACGCTGGTGCTGGCCTTTGGCGGCAACGCGCACGACGTGACCGGCTTCGTGACGTTTTTGAAGAACGAGATTTACCCGCACGCCAACGTGGCGGTGGCGGGGTTCAGCTACCGCGGCTACCCCAACGCGCTTGAAAAACCCAGCACCGGCACGCCCACCGAAAAGAACCTCGAGGCCGACGCCCTGCAGGTTTACGACCTGATGAGCTTCAAGCTGAACCCCGCGCGCGTGGTGGTCATCGGCTACAGCCTGGGCACCGCCGTGGCCACCCATGTGGCGCAGCAGCGCCCGGTGGCGGCCCTGGCGCTGGTGGCGCCGTTTAGCAGCATGGCCGACCTGGTGAAGCATAAGTACGCGTTTCTGCCGGTCGATGCCCTGCTGAAGTATCCGTTCGATACCGAGGGCCGCCTGAAGGAAATGGCGACAAGGCCGAACCGCCCGCCGCTGACCATCATGTACAGCCCCACCGACGGCCTGATACCGCCGGACGAGCCGCAAAAGCTGGCGGCCGCCTACCCGGGCGCGCGGCTGGTCAACCTTGCGGGCGCCACCCATGGCAGCATTTTGCATCATGCCGATTTTCCGGCCGAGGTTAAAAAGGCGTTTAAATAGCCTAAATTGCCACCCGCCCGCATTGGCGGCGGGTGGCGGCAATGCTATAAGCAACCCCAAAGTTATAAGGATATAAAACCCATGGCCAGCGCCACCAAACATTCCAAAGCCAAAACCGCCGCCGCCCACGCACCCCAGCATCCGGCCCCCCATTACTCGGGGCTTCTTGATTACTTCACCACCGTCGACCACAAAAAGATCGGCATCATGTACCTGATGAACGCGCTGGTGTTCCTGTTCATCGGCGGCCTGTTCGCGCTCATCATGCGCACCGAGCTGGCCGAGCCCGGCCTGCAGTACGTGTCGGGCCAATTCTTCAACGAGATGACGGCCATGCATGCCACCATCATGATCTTCTTCGTGCTCATCCCGGCGCTCACCGGCTTTGGCAACTACTTTGTGCCCCTGATGATCGGCAGCCCCGACATGGCGTTTCCGCGCCTGAACAACTGGGCCTTCTGGCTCATGCCGTTCAGCGGCCTGCTGATGATCGGCAGCCTGTTCGTGCCGGGCGGCGCCGATGCCGCCGGGTGGACCGTGTACCCCCCGCTCACCAACAGCACCTACTCGCCGGGCGCGGGCATGGATATGTGGATTTTGGGCGTGCACCTTGCCGGTGCCAGTTCCATCATGGGCTCCATCAACTTCATCACCACCATCGTCAATATGCGCTGCCCCGGCATGAGCATGTTCAAAATGCCCTTGTTCAGCTGGGCCATGCTCATCACCGCCTGGCTGCAACTGGTGGCCACCCCCGTGCTGGCCGGTGCCGTGACCATGCTGCTGATGGACCGCAACTTCGGCACCGCGTTCTTCAACCCGGCCGGCGGCGGCGACCCCGTGCTGTTCCAGCACATCTTCTGGTTCTATTCGCACCCCGCCGTTTACATCATGATCTTGCCCGCCTTCGGCATGGTGTCCGAGGTCATTTCCACCCACAGCCACAAGCCGCTGTTCGGGTACATCAGCATGGTGTGGGCCATTGTGGCCATTGCCGTGCTTGGCCAAATGGTGTGGGCCCACCACATGTACACCGTGGGCATGAACGTGACCGCGCAGCTGTTCTTCATGGGCATGACCATGCTCATTGCGGTGCCCACCGCGGTTAAGGTCTTCAACTGGCTGGCCACCATGTGGGGCGGGCGTATCGTGTTCACCACCGCCATGAAGTTCGCCATCGGTTTCGTGGCGCTGTTCACCATCGGCGGTCTCAGCGGTGTGGTGCTCTCCAGCGCGCCGGTCGACTACATGATGCAGGATACGTATTACGTGGTGGCGCACATCCACTACGTGTTCGTGGCCGGCACCTTCATGGGCCTCATGGCCGGGCTGTACCACTGGTTCCCCAAGATCACCGGGCGCTTCCTGTCCGAGCGCATCGGCTGGTGGCACTTCTGGATCACCTTCGTGAGCCTCAACCTCACCTTCTTCCCCATGCACTTCCTGGGCATGATGGGCATGCCCCGCCGCATCGCCGACTACAACCCGATCTATGCCGACCTGAACCTGCTGTGCACCATCGGCGCGTTCATCTTCGGCATCACGCAGCTGCTGATCATCATCAATATCTTCTACAGCCGCAAAAAGGGTAAAATAGCGCCGCCCAACCCCTGGAACGCCGTGACGCTGGAATGGACCCACACCAGCAGCCCGCCCAGCCCGCACAACTTCGAAAAACTGCCGGTGTGGAAGCACAAAGAGGCATATCCTTATGGTTCTGGGGCCTACGGAGGTAAACACTAATGGCGCACCACACCCACAACCCGCATGAGGGCGCAGGCGTGCAAAATGTCCATTACGACAAAAAAGCGCTGCTCGAAGACTATAAGCTGACGTTCCGCTTTTTCATCGGCGGCCTGATGGTGGCGGTGTTTGCCGCCATCGGTTACTTTTTTGCGCTGGCTGTTTACCTGGGCGGCTGGGGCCACAGTCATGCCGAGCCGTTCGTGAAGGAATTCGGCGACCGCGCCGCGCCCACCTATAAAGGCCTCAAGCTGCCCGAGTTCGGCGGCCCCGCCAAACCCGAAGAACAACACCACTAAGGAGCAGCCATGGGTTTTACCGAAAAACGTTTCAACATCGAGCGCTTCAACCGCCTGCCGGAAGAAGCGCTGACCGCCATCGTCAAGGCCAGCTTCGAACACTGGAGCAAGCTGGGCCTGTGCGAAGCCAAGAGCGCCGACGAATGGCGCGAATACCTGCGCGATGAAGACCGCGAAAAGCCCCGCCTGCATTTCGGCGTCAGCTGGAACAGCCAGGTGGTGGCCATGGCATCGGTGGTCGAAATGGATTACCCGCCCGCCGACGGCGACTACACCCCGTGGATGGCCAACCTGTTCGTCATGCCCGAATTCCGCGGCAAGGGGCTGCCCAACCTGCTCATGGGCCAACGCATCATGGCGCTGAAGCAATTGGGCTACAACGAAGTTTACATCAAAGCCGAAACCGACACCGATGGCTTGTACGAAAAGTCGGGTTTTGTCATGGTCGAGCCGAAACAACGAATCCTGCGGAGAAACCTGCGCTCATGAGCGACGCCCACCACCACGCCGACCACGACTTTTTCGTCCCTGCGCCCAGCCTGTGGCCGCCGCTCACCTGCCTTGGCGCCGGTGTGCTCATGGCGGGCATCGTGCTGCTGCTGCATGCCACGCCCGCCATTCTGGGGCAGGGCACCATCACCGTGGGGCTCCTTACCATTTTGCTGGGCGCCGCCGGCTGGTTCAAAGACCTCATCAACGAATCCCGCGCCCGAGGCTTCAAGGCCGTGCCGCTGGTGCTCGACCTGGGCAACCGCTACGGCATGATCTTTTTCATCGCGTCCGAAGTCATGTTCTTCAGCGCGTTCTTCGCGGCCTATTTTTACCTGCGCATGCACAATGCCGCGTGGCCGCCCGCCAATATCGCCACCCTCAGCATCGACCTTCCCATCATCAACACCCTGCTGCTGCTCACCAGCGGCGCCACCATCACCTGGGCGCACCACGCGGTGCTGCACGGCCGCCGGTCCGAGGCCATTCTGGCCACGTTCCTTACCTGGCAGCTGGGCGTGTTCTTCCTGGTGTGCCAGGCGGTGGAATACCACCACGCGGCCTACACGCTGTCGTCGGGCGTGTACGGCACCACGTTCTTCATGCTCACCGGCTTCCACGGTTTCCACGTGTTCGTGGGCACCCTGCTGCTCATGGTCACGCACTGGCGCCTCACCCGTGGCGATTTTAGCCGCAACCAGCACTTCTTCTTCGAGGCCGCCGCCTGGTACTGGCACTTTGTCGACGTGGTGTGGATCGGCTTGTTCCTTTTTGTGTATGTTCTTTAAATGAACAAAAGCCCCCGCAAGGGGGCTTTTTTGTGGTAAAAACCGGGCCATGAGCGAGCCCAAGATCACCCTCGTCGCCAACGATCTACCCAGCGGCATCACGTTTGCCGACGGGCTGGTGGCGGTCGATACCGAAACCACCGGCCTCAGCGTCACCGCCGACAAGCTTTGCCTTGTGCAGGTGGGCGACAGCGCCGGCAACGTCTGGCTGGTCAAGCTGACCGACGACTACAGCGCCCCCAACCTCAAACGCGTGCTGGCCGACCCCAAACTGCTGAAGATCTTCCATTTCGCGCGGTTCGACCTGGCGCAGCTGCAGCGCCACCTGGGCGTGCGCACGGCGCCGTTCTTCTGCACCAAAATCGCCCACAAGCTGCTGCACGCCGAAGCCAAAAAGCACAACCTGCGCGCGCTGGTGCGCGAGTACGCCGGGGCCGAACTCGACAAGGCCGAGCAGATGAGCAACTGGGCCGCGCCCACGCTCACCGACAGCCAGCAAAAATACGCCGCGCTCGATGTGTTCCACCTCGCCAAAATCTGGCAGGCGCTCAGCGAAGAACTGCAACAGCAGAATAAAAACGAATGGATGCAGGCCGCGCTGGATTACCTGCCTGTTCGCGTCGATATGGATCTGGCCAGTCAACCGGAGGATGATCTCTTTGCCCACTAACTACGTTACCGAAGCCGTCCGCGTCTTGCAGGACGAAAGCGCCGCACTGGCCACGCTGGCCAAGGCGCTGCCCGCCGACAAGAATTTCGCCGACGCCGTGCAGCTGGTGCTGGGCCTCAAGGGCCGTTTAATTGTCACCGGCGTAGGCAAAAGCGGCCATGTGGGCGGCAAGATCGCCGCCACGCTGGCCAGCACCGGCACGCCGTCGTTCTTCATCCACCCCACCGAGGCGCTGCACGGCGACCTGGGCATGATCACAAAAGATGACGCTGTGCTGGCGCTGAGCCACAGCGGCGAAAGCCGCGAGCTGGAAGCCATCATCAGCTACTGCACGCGCTTTTCCATTCCGCTGCTGGCGCTTACCGGCAAGCCGCAAAGCACGCTGGGCAAGGCCGCCACGCACGTACTGTGCACGCTGGTCGAGCGCGAGGCCTGCCCGCTGCAGCTGGCCCCCACCACCAGCACCACCGCCGCGCTGGCGCTGGGCGATGCGCTGGCCGTGGCGCTGATGGCCGCGCGCGGCTTCACGCAAACCGATTTCGCCAAGTTCCACCCCGGCGGCAAGCTGGGCGCGCAACTGCTGCGCGTGCACGAGGTGATGGTCAAAACCAACCTGCCGCTGCTGCCCGAAACCGCGCGCATGGACGCGGTGCTGATCGAACTGACCGAAAAGAACCTCGGTTCGGTCGGCTTCATCAACGCGGCGGGCAAGCTGCTGGGCGTGTTCACCGACGGCGACCTGAAGCGCCGCCTGATGCTGAGTAAGGATGGGCCCGACCTGCTCACCAAAAATGCCGTCGACGTTTTCACCGCCAACCCCAAAACCGCGCAGGCCGACGACCTGTGCACCAACGCGGTGGCGGCCATGGGCAAGCTCAACATCACCAGCCTGTGGGTGCTCGATGATGCCGGCAAGCCCGCCGGGCTGTTACGGCTTTCCGATTGCCTGGCGAAAGGCGTGGTGTAAGTGCGCCAGCGCTTGGCCCTGATGCTGTTGATCGCGGCGGTGGCCCTTACCGGCTTGCTGCTGTGGGGGGTGAAGGACAACCGCACGCTGCGGCTGGAAGCGCCCGTTGCCAGCAAAAAACCGCTGAACCAGAGCGTTTCGGCCACCAACGTCAACACCAGCACCGACACCGAAAAGCCGCAATACAACGGCGAAGACAACAAGGGCCGCAAATGGCAGCTGAATGCCGACCGCGCCACCCAAAGCGGCACGGTGAGCGATAGTGTGGTGGGCCTGCAAACCGCCACCGGCTGGTGGCAAAACGGCAGTACCACGCTGGTGGGGCAGGCCGACACCGGCGAATATTCGCCGGGCGACGCCAAACTGAGCCTGAAGGGCAACGTGGTGATGGAAACCTCCGACACCGTCATCCACACCCCGGCCCTGAAGGCCGACATGACCACCCAGCAGATCTCCGGCACCAGCGGCGTCAGCCTGACCCACGCCTTGGCCACGCAAAACCTGAAAGTGCAGGCCCAGCAGTTTACCGTTGACCCCGCAACCAAGAAGGTTACCCTGCGCGGTAACGTGCACGCTAGATTGGAACCCAAATAGCATGAAATATATCTTTGCCGCTTTACTGCTGCTGCCGCTGGCTATACACGCGGCCGAAAACAGCCCGCTCGACGTCACGTCCGACCGGCTCGAGGTCGACCAGCAGAACGGCCACGCGGTGTTCATCGGCAATGTCAAAGCCGTGCGTGGCGGCATCACCCTCACGGCCATGCAGGCCGACGTGAGCTACGGCACGTCCAAAAACAGCGATATCGACACCGTGGTGGCCACCGGCAACGTGGTCATCACCCGCGAAGGCGGCGACACCGCCCGTGGCGAAAAGGCGGTGTACACTCCGTCCAACGGCAAGCTGGTGCTCACCGGCGGCACGGTCACGCTCACCCGTGGCGGCCATACCGTGCAGGGCAACCGGCTCGATTACGACACCGTAGCCGGGCAGGCGGTCATGCAGGGCGGCGGCGCCGGCGTGCGCGCGCACTTCCAAAGCGGGTCCAAATAAGGTAATACACCAACCTTTCCATGAGCCACGCCACCCACCCGTCGGTCACCGCGCTGCCCACGCATCTCAGCGGCCTGAAGGCCGAAAGCCTGGTGCGCAAGGTGGGCGCCCGCACGCTGCTGCGGCAGGTGTCGCTTGTTGTGCGCCGGGGCGAAGTGGTGGCCCTGCTGGGCCCCAACGGCGCGGGCAAAACCACCTGCTTCCAGGCGCTGGTGGGCATGACACCGGTCGACGGCGGCCACATCTGGCTCGACGGCGCCGAGCTCACCCCCTGGCCCATGTACCGCCGCGCCCGCGCGGGCCTCGGTTACTTGCCGCAAGAGGCCAGCATCTTCCGCGGCTTGAACGTTGAAGACAACCTGCGCGCCGTGCTCGAGCTGGTGTGCAAAAGCCACGCCGAACTCAAGCAGCGGCTCGATGAACTGCTGGCCGAATTCGGCCTCGAACGCGTGCGCTTTTCGCCATCGCCCGCACTCAGCGGCGGCGAGCGCCGCCGGGTCGAGATCGCCCGCGCGCTGGCCACCAACCCGGCCTACCTGCTGCTCGACGAACCTTTCGCGGGCGTCGATCCCATCGCCGTGCGCGACATCAAGCAACTGGTGCAGCACCTTAAAAACCGTGGTCTCGGCGTGCTCATCACCGACCACAACGTGCGCGATACCCTTAGCCTGGTCGATAGGGCCTACATCATGGCCGAAGGCCAGGTGCTGGCCAGCGGCACGCCCGCCGAAGTGGCCGGCAACGCCGACGTCAAGCGCGTCTACCTGGGCGACGATTTCCACTTCGGCCAGTAGCGCATCAATCTGCAACAGCGGCGGGCAACGCCGTGCGCGGCCCCTTGATTATCCGCCCGGCCGTGCCAATGTTGGGGCTTAAGGGGACCTTCCCGACATACCATTTTTTTCCAGCCCGCGCCGCGGGTCATTTCATGGAGCAGCCTCATGGCCCTCAAAGCATCCTCCCAACTGCAGCAGTCGGCATCCATCCCGGCCAAAAAGCATACGCCCCACCCTTCCGGCCCGCGCGTGCTCGACCGTTACAAAAGCCAAACCGTGCAAAACCAGTTCGGCGAAGATGCCGAGGTTGACGCGAACGGCGACGTCTCGGTGGCCGATGCCGTCATGGCCCACAAATAGCGAGCAAAAGCAAAATGCCCCCACGGGGCATTTTGTTGTTTAAAGGGGGTTAAAAGCCCGCGTACAGCAACGCAAGGCCCAGCATGCCCACGGCCATGCGGTAATACGCGAACGCGGTAAAGGTGTGGTGTTGCACGTAGCCGATGAACCACTTCACCACCGCCAGCGCGGCAAAAAAGCTGACGGCGAAACCGACGCCGATCAACGCCCAGTCGCTGCCGCTCAGGGCCTCGTGGGTCTTGGCCACGTCCAGCACGGTGGCCCCCAGCATGGTGGGTATGGCGAGGAAGAACGAGAATTCGGTGGCGGTCCTGCGGTCCACGCCCAAACACAGCGCGCCCATAATGCTGGCGCCGCTGCGGCTCACGCCGGGTATCATCGCCAGGCACTGCAAAAAGCCAATGCCCAGCGCGGTGCGCCAACCCATGCTTTCGCCGCTCCTGATCTTGGCCTTCGGCGCAAATCTCTCCACCAGCAGAATGCCTATGCCGCCCAGCACCAAAGCCACGCACACCACCCACGGGTTGAACAACACGGTTTTGATGTAATCGTGCAGCAACGCGCCCAGCACGGCGGCGGGCAAAAAGGCCAGAACAATGGCCAGTACGTAGCGGCGCTGGCCGCCGTTTTTTAAACTGCCCAGCGCCATGCCCCACAGTTTGTTGAAGTACAGCACGCAAATGGCCAGAATGGCCCCCAGCTGAATGACAATGTCAAAGGTGTTGCCCGCCGGGTTCTCAAACCCCAGCACGCGCCCGGCCAACAACAGGTGGCCGGTGCTGCTCACGGGCAAAAATTCGGTGGCGGCTTCCACCAGGCCTAAAATAACGGCCAGAAACGCGCTGTGAAGATCCAAAACTACAGGCTGCCCAGCCAGGTTTCCAGTTCGGCCTGGCTGCGCAGGCCCACCATGGTGCCGGCCAGCTGGCCGTCTTTAAACGCCATCAGGGTGGGGATGCTGCGAATACCGAACTTGGTCGGGGTTTCCAGGTTTTCCTCAATGTTCATTTTCACCACCTTCACGCCCTTGGCGTTGGCGGCGGCGTTTTCCAGCAGAGGGCTCAGGGCCTTGCAGGGGCCGCACCATTCGGCCCAAAAATCCACCACAACCGGGGTTTTACTGTTCAGTACTTCGCTGTCGAAATCGGTGTCGTTCACGCTGGCGACGTTTGCCATTTTTAAAGCTCCTGTATTGATTAGCGCGTATTAATGGATGGCCCGAACTTACCACCACCGTCAACCCCCGCCAACCCCACGCAAAACCTTGATTCCCCGCAAGTGTATACTATATAGGGCCTGCACTATCCGTTTCGCCTCATCTTTCCCGTCCTCTTACCCGTGGGGCTTCCCCTATGCGATTTGTTTTTGCACACGATTCCAAAGCCGTTCGCGGCCTCGGCGTCGGTTACACACAAGAAATGCTCAATGCTGTGCGTGCCGCCTGTGGCGGGCACGAAGTCGATATCGGTACTTCACCCGATGCGTACACAGATCTTCAGGCCGCCGACGGCATCCCGGTTTTTCTGCTGCTGGGAAGCGACGTGGCACTGGGCTTGTGGCGCAAGCTTACGGCCACCAAGCAACCGTTCGTGCTGGTCGATCACCCGCACGCGGGTGAGCAGCGGCACAAAATGGTGCGGCTGGCGGTCAACGGCATTTATGCGCCGTATGCTGCCGATGCCCCGATCTGGGAAGGTCGCACCTACGACTGGAACCTCCAGCCGTGGCGTACCAACCTGCCCAAAACCATCCTGCACTGTCCGTCGGCGGCCGATTTTTATGGCCAATGGCTGGAACGTGACCAGACCCACGGCGAGTTCGAAATGCTCGCCATCATCCACCATCTCAAGCTGATGGGGTTGATTCATCCGGACTGGGAGGTGGCGCTGCGAACCCGCTTTGAAAACAAGTGGGCCGAAGAGCACCAGGGGGCCCGTCCGGGCGCCGATGATGCTATTTTGGCCAGCGGCGCGGTTACCGACGGCAACTCCGAGATCCTGTTCAAGGCGTTGCGGCTGGGCACGCCGGCGTTCGTCTGGGAACATCCGGGCAAGCCGCTGGCCACCCCGTTGGTCAACTACATGCCGCTCACGCTCGACAGGCTCAGCCATCCACGTAACTGGATGGCCATCGACCGCGAACCGTTCTTCGAGCAATTGGCGATGAGCCAGTGCACGCTCGACGAACTGGCCGACCCGGCGATGTTCGCCAAACTCATCGACTGGCAGATGACCTACCTGCCGGTTTGAAAACGACCCGAGGCCCCTGCAATCGCAGGGGCCTCGTTCTTATGGCAGCCACTGCAACTGCGTATTGCCCAGCCACACGATGCCGCATTTGATGCGCTTGCCCGCAAACGCGGGCGCAATGGCAGCGGCGTAGCGCTGCAACTGCGCGGCGTATTTGGCGGGGATGGCGTCAGGCACCTCGGCCTCGGTCTTGAAGTCGATGATCCACACCTCGTCGCCATACTCCACCAAGCGGTCAATAAAACCTTCGCCGCCATTTACCACAATCGGTACTTCGCCGCGCGAGCCTGCGGCGAATAATTCAGGGAATTTTTCAAACACCGCCAGCACGGCGGCATCGCCCTCGCGTTGCGTAGGCGGCAGCAAGGCCAGCGCGTGCAGCTGGCGGTGCTGCAGGGTGCCGCGCGCCATGGCGGCCTCGCGCTCGGGTACAAACGGTTCTTCTTCCGGCCACACAAAAGGCTGCAAGGGCTGCGGCGTGGCAACTGCGGGCAGGGGTGCTTCAACCGCCGCCTCCACCTTATCGGCGTAATGTGGCTTACCCTGTTCCAACACTTTCATGCCGTTCTCGTCGCGCCAGTTCCCGTCCACCCCGGCGGTGATCCAGCCATACCAGTTGTTGTCTTTCGGGTTGGCGCCTTCGGCCTGCCAGTTGCACACCACCAGCCAGTCTTTCGCGCGGGTCAACGCCACGTACAGGCCGCGCCAGCGATCGGCAACGGCGCGGGCTTTTTCGGCGTCGTCCCACGCCGTCTGCAGGCGCGGCGCCATCTCCTTGCTCCGCCGCAGCAACAGGCTGTCGGGTTCGCCCGCGTCATTTTCATGCCAGGCCAGTTTGTTTTGCAGGCGGGTATCAATGGCGGTCTCGGCCACCACCACCAGCGGGTAACCCAACCCCTTGGCTTTGTGCACGGTGGTTACCGTCACCGCATTCTGCGTGCCACCGGCGGCGGGCAGAGGCGGCGTGTCCTCCCACGCGGCCAGCAACTGCGGCAGGCTCGAATACCCTTGCGCATCCTCCACCAGCCCGGCCAGCGCCGCCCGCACCACCGCCAGCGGCAACGGCCCCCGCACCACATAGGCATCCACAATTTCCTGACGTTGCGCCAACTCGGCCAGCCATTCGCCCGGCGGCACCGCCACCGCGCGGCCGCGCCAGTGCGCCAGCCAATCGGCAGTCGCACCATTCAATTTCCAATCCGCCTCCGCTAATGCCAGCAGCTGTGCATCGCTCCAGTTGCACAGCGGGCTTTTCAGCACCTGCGCCAGCGCCAGCCTATCGGCCGGGCCGTTGATATACCTCGCCAGCGCCATCACGTCGGCCACCAGCGGCGGCACCGCGTGCGCGCGCTTGGCCCCCACCGCCACTGCGGGCACACCGGCCGCACTCAATGCCCCGGCCATGGCCATGGCGGTTTCGTTCCGCTGTACAATCACCAGCACATCGCCCCAGCCCAGCGGCGCACCGGTGCTGGGCAAAACCACGCGCGAATTTTTTTGTGCCATCAACCACTCAGCCAACTGCACCGCCTGCAAATTGGCGCCATCGGCCAGCGTGCGCGGCTGCGCTTCAACCGCAAAGGCGGGCTGCTCGGTCTTGGGCGGCACCTCCAGCGGCGGCCATATCTCCACCCTCCCCCAATCGTCGGGGAACACCGTCCTGTGCGCCAGCCACCCGCCAACGGCGGCACGGGCTTCGGACCCGGCAAACACACTTTCCACCGCCTGCAACAGCGGCCAACTACTGCGGAAACTATACGCGCTCTGCACCGTCACCAGTGGGTGCAGCGCGCTCGACCACCCGCGCAAAAAGTCCTGCAGCTCGGCAAACAGCTCGGGCCGCGCGCCCTGAAAACGGTAAATGCTCTGCTTCACATCGCCCACAGCCAGCACGGTGCGGCTGCCGGTGCCCACGTCGCCGGAAAGAAACACCCGCGCCAGCAACTGCACCAAACGCCCCTGCTGGGGGTTGTTGTCCTGGGCCTCGTCGGCCAGCAGGTGGCTGTAGTTGCGCTCCAGCCTTTGCCACAGCCATTGCCCGCGCGCGGTGTCGGCGGCGGCTTCCTCCAGCCGAAGTTCCAGCTCATCCAGCAAATCGCCAAAGGTCTTCAGCCGCCGCGCGTCCTTCAGCGCATCAAGGGCAACACGCACGGCGTTCCACCACACCAGCAGCGCGCGCGTCAGGGTAAAGCTTTGCCAGCCGCGCTGGCGGTCGCGCAAAACGTCCACGCGCGCCTGCGCGTCCCTCAGCACCTGCGCTGCCTCGGGGTTGGCTTCCACCGCCGCCTTCACGCCGGGGAAGCCCCGCACCGCGGGCGTGCCTTCGCCCTTGGCGATGAACAAAAATTCCTTCCAGTTGCGCAGCAGCGCCTCATCGTCGCGCGCACTCAACACGCCGGCATCGAACACCTGCAACGCGGCCTTCTCATCGGCAGTGGGCAGCATCTGCGCGGCCATATTTTCCTCGCTGCCGTCCAGCCCCAGTTCAGCCATCAGCCGCTGCATGTACGGGCCAAGCCCGCCCGCGCGGTTCATCACGCCGGTCACGTTGCGCCATTCAAATTCAAACAGCTCGCTCAGGTCGCGCCAGGCGTTTTCGCCAAACTCGGCCAGCAGAATATTCAGCGCTTCGGTCTCGCCCTCGCTGGCGTTGCGCACGGCGTTCTCCAGCGCGTCTGCCAGCAGGCCGTGGTCGGTAATCTTTTCCACCAGCTCAAAACTTTGCGGCAACCCGCTGCCGCCGGGCAGGCGCGCCAGCAGTTGTTGCGCAAACCCGTGAATGGTCGTCAGCGTCGGCGGCGCATCGGCCACCAGCGCGGGCAACTGCCTGAAGCGCGCCAGCATGGCAGCGGTCACATCGTAGCCGAACACCTCGCGCAGTTGCGCGGTCAGCGCGCCGTCATCCAGCGCGTTCCAGTGGGCCAGCAACTCGCCCAGCCGCGCGGCCATTTCGGCGGCGGCCGCGTTGGTGAAGGTCACTGCCAGAATGTTGGCCGGGCTCAAGCCGTGGTCGGCCAGCAGCAGGCCGATGATGCGGTAGGTCAGCACCTCGGTCTTGCCGGTGCCCGCGTTGGCCGAGATCCATACCGACGCGCTCGGCGCCAGCGCCTTGCGCTGCAACTCGGTGGCGTCGTGGCGCGCCGCATCGTTCATGCGCCGCTTCATGCGCGCACCTCCGGAGGGGACACGTCGGCCCAGCGGCACACACCGGCCAGGTGGCAGTGGGCGCAGTGGCCGCGCGCCTTCAGGCCGCCGCCGAACACCGGCGCGGCGGCAAAGGCCTTACCCGCGCCATAGCGCGCCGCCAGCGCCTGCAACCACGGGCCGATGCGTTCGGGCGCGTGGCCCAGTTCGGCCAGCGTGCGGCTGAACGACCTGACCAGCTGCGCCCCATGCCCGCGCACCTGCACATACTGCACGCCCGCCACGGCCTTGCCCATGCGCTGCGCCAGCCAGCCTTCCACCAGCAATTGCGGTTTTTCGCCGCTGGCCACCTTGCTCCAGCTGGGCGGCGTGCCGGTCTTGTAATCCACCAGCCACCAGCCTCCGGCGCTGTCGTCCACGCGGTCGGCGCGGGCTTTCAATGTGGTGCTTCCCAGGGGGGCTGAAAGCTGCGCTTCGGCCCCGGCCACGCGGCGGCCGTCGGCGGCATCGCGCAGCCACTGGTCCACCATTTGCCTGGCCATCGCGGGCAACCGCGCCTGCCACAAATGCACAATGATCTCCGGCTGGCGCTCCAGCTCGGCACGGCCCAGTTGCAGCAGCAAACTTTCGGCTTCGGCGCGCTTGGCCTCGGTCAGGGCGCCGTTCCAGTGGTGCCAAAAACCGTCCAGCCAGCGGTGCACCCACAGGCCGTGATGCTCGGCGGTGGGGTCGGCGCGGTAGGCCTGCGCCTCGGCCAGCTGCAGGCGACGCTTGCCCAGCGCGCGGTAAGGGCACTGGCCCAGGTCTTCCACCCAGCTGGCGCTCCACGCGGGTGCGGTGAATTTTTCCGAAGGCACAAAAACACCGGCGTGCGGCAGCGGCATATGCTGTGCCCCCGAAGCCTGTGCGGCGGTCACGTATGCCGCACCGCTGGCGGTTTTCAGGCCGCCCAAAAAACGGCTGGGGCGGGCCGGGCCGCTGGCGCCGGCCACGCTGCGCGTGATGTAAACACGCGGCGCCGCATGCAGGGCCAAATGCCATTCGGCGGCGGTCAGGCGCAGCTGCTGGCGCGGGCCCGGCAGGCCCATGCGCTCGGCGTCGCTGTCGCCCAGCAGCGGGTTGGCGGCGGTGGCGGGCCACACGCTTTCGTTGGCCCCGGCGATAATGACCGTGCCCGCGTGCAGCAAACGCGCTTCCAGCAACCCGGTCAGCATCACTTCACAATTCGGTTGTTCCGGCGGCAGGCACACCAGCCCCAACTGGCTGGTCACAAAGGTGGCCCACCCGGCGGCGCTCCATTCCCGTGGTGCGGGCGCGGTGGCCATGTCGGCCAACCAGCGTTGTAACGTGGCGGCGCCGGGCAGGGCGGCCCATGAAGGCGAAAGTGCCGCCAACGCCGCCAGCGTGTCGGCAATCCAGTGTTCCAGCGGGCGTGCCCCGGCCAATGGTTCCAGCACGTCGCGCAGGTGCGCAAAATCCTGTTCGGCCTGCGGGCGGTGCGCCAGCGGCAGGTCTTCCTGATCAAGGCCCGCCAGTTTGGCCGCCCAGCCGTTCCAGCTGGTGGCGCCCACGCCGCGCCACAGCGCGGCATCGAGCCACGGCGACAGGTCCAGCACCGCGCCCAGTGCGCTCAGCGCGGTGGCGTCGGGCGCCGCCGCGGCCTGCACCATATGCTGCAGCAATTGCCCGGCGGGCGCATGCACCACCGCCAGGCCTTCGGCCTGCGGCACCAGGCCGTGGGTGCGCAACGCGCTGCGCAACACGTGCCGCAAGGTCACGTCCGGGCAAATGATCTGCACCGGCGTCCGCCCAGCCTGTAGCGCTTGCTGCACCGCTACCCGAATGGCCCCGGCTTCGGCCAGCAGGTGCGGCGCCTCGATCAACACCGGCACGGCCGCCGCGGGCGCCGCCCCTTCCATCACCTCCCATTGTGCGGGCGCAAGGCCGATGCCGCCCATCAACCTGGCCAGCGCCGCACCCGGGTGGCTGGCCAGCGCGGGCGCGGGGTCGGCCGGCAGGTCCGGGTATATAAAGGTGGCGTCGTCCCGTGCCGCCAGCGCGCGCAGCAAACCCAGCGCCGCACCATGCGCATCCAGCACGCCCACCACCACCTGCGGGCCGGGCGCGTCGGCGGCGCTGCGCAACACCCGCCGCGTGGCGGCGGCGGGGTTGGTCAGGCCGTTCTGGTGCAGGGTCACGTCAAGTTCCCCGAACAGTTTCTGCACGTAGCGGTGGGTGGGGTTGGTGGCCGACCATTCGGCATCATCGAGCGACGTTTTTTGCAAAAAAAGTGACACCAGCGCACCACTTTGCGCCATCTCCGCATCATTTTTCGACAACGAAGCGACAGTGGCGCGCAGGGCCTGCGGGCTTATCAGAGCCTCGTCGGCCACTGGGGCATCCAGGTCTTCGGCGCGCAGCAAACGCAACCGGGGCAGCAGCGCAACCCCTTGGGCGGCCAGTTCTTTTGCAAGCGCGGCGCGGGTTTTCTGGTTGGGCAGCCACACGGTGGCCTGCTGCAGCGGCCGGCAGTTTTTAACCATCCAGCCCGCCACCGCCGCCAAAAACGGTACCCCCAGCGGTATGCGCATGCCCCTCATAACTCTTGTATAACAGCAATCCGCCGCTTCTTAAACACAGGGCTGCAAGGCTTTTCTGCAAACGGCGTGACAGCCCGTATTTTGAGGGGTAGGTTTCGGGTCATGGTTCCCAAGAAAAAGACCGATACCGCATCAAAAACCAATTCCACCGTTGTTTTTCGGGTGATGCGCGGTACGCAGGTGGGCGATCACGTCATTCAAAAAACCCAGGATTTCGAAGTTCCCTATACCCCCTCAACCACGGTGCTGCAGGGGCTTGAATGGATTAAGGGCGAAATTGACGGAACACTCACTTTCCGGCGTAGTTGTCGCGCAAGTATCTGCGGAAGTTGCGGCATGTACATCGCCAACCGTTCCCGGCTGGCCTGTAAAACAAAAGTGACCGACGTTTTAGCTGGAAATTCCGCCAAAAATATCGCTCCGGCGAAGGATGGGATCATTGAGATTTCGCCGCAGAAGAACCAGCCGGTTCTGAAGGATTTGGTGGTCGATATCCAGCCGTTTTACGAAAAAGTCAAAAATATCGACCCTTTTGTGCAGGAAGGCGCCGAAAAGGAATCGCACGTCAACAAGGATTCTTTCAGCCAGGTGAACATGGTGAGCAACTGCATCATGTGCGGGGCTTGCTACAGCGACTGCACCGCCATGGTGGAGAACCCCGCGTTCATCGGGCCTGCCGCATTGGCCAAGGCTTACCGTTTTGTGGCCGATCCGCGCGAGGGTAAAAAGACCGAACGGTTGAAATATTTGAGCGGTGACGACGGCATTTGGGACTGCACCCGTTGCGGCATGTGCATTGACGCCTGCCCCAAGGGCGTGGCCCCGATGGAAGCCATTGTGAAGCTGCGCGGGTTGGCCATTGAGGCCGGAATTACGGACAATATCGGTGCCCGCAAGAGCACCAGCCTGAAGGGCGAAATTGAAACCTGGGGCGTGGTGAACGAACCGTTCATGATGCTGCAGGCGCTGGGGCCGCTGGGTGTGCTGGGGCAGGTGGGTAATGCGCTGAACCTTGCCAAGAAAGGCAAGATACCCAGTCCGCTGCCGTTTGAGCACCGGCCCGACAACCTGCATGAGGTAAAGGCGATTTACAAAGAGTTGAAGGAAAACCCAATCGACGTGAAGACCAAGTCGCTCGACAGCGGGCCGGGCGCCGGTTGATGTACTTACCCCCAAAGGCGGGGTGATAAAATAAGCACAGAACTTAGCTTAAATAAGGGGCATTTGGCCTTTTATTTTGTGGTTTTGGTATGCTTTTTGCATGGCATTGAATACCGGGCTGGCATTACAACAGAAACAGGACGTTCGCCTGACCGCCGAGTTGCGCGAAGCCATTGAATTATTGCAGCTTTCGGCCTTCGATGTTCAGGATTTGATTACCCAGGAAATTGCCGACAACCCCTGCCTTGAAGTGGAGCAGGATGGTAGCGCGACTGACGCATTGTTGTCGCAAAAGGGTGCGGAAACGATGCATGAAGGGCGCGCCGAGGCTGCCGACCTGCACACAAGTGATGCGGCGGGTGAACGCTGGGAAGAAGTGAGTCATGAAGGTTTTGCAGGGCCGATGGGCATGGCCGTTGGTGCCGGCGGATTTGATGACGAGGCCGAGGGCTGGCAGGCCACCGCCCACAAGGCGCAGACCCTGAATGAACATTTGATGCAGCAGTTTGACGCGGTGGTAAGCCCGGCCAACCGTGTGCTGCGCGTGGCCGGGCATTACCTGATCGATGCCTTGGACGACGCCGGTTACCTGCGGATAGACCTGACCGAGGTGGCCGCCAAGTTGCGGTTGCCTGAAGACGTGATCGACGACGCCCGTGCGATTTTGCAGACACTGGAACCCGCCGGTGTGGGCGCGCGTGACGTGGCCGAGTGCCTGCGGCTGCAACTGCATGCCGCCAAGATGCTGGACCACCCGACCGAGGTTTGCCTGGCCAACCTGGACAAGGTGGCGGCGAAGGATTGGGCCTACCTGGCCAAGCTGGCGCGCTGCGACGAGGAGCTGATCGCCGACGCGGTGGAGAACATACGCGCCTGCACGCCCAAGCCCGGCCTGGCGTTTGCGGTGGTGAAAGTGGATGCCGTGTTGCCGGACGTGATCGTGGATGCCGACCCGGCCGGTGGCTGGAAGGTGAGTTTGAACGGTGCGGCCTTCCCCCGCCTGCTGGTGAACGCGTTGCCGTTGCCCATGGGCAAGAGCAGTGTGGCCGCCGCGGGCCGGGCGTGGGCCCGCGACCGCACGCAGCGTGCACGCTGGCTGGTGGGGGCGCTGGAGCAGCGCGCGCAGACCATTATGCTGGTGGCCCGTGCCATGGTGGCCAAGCAGGCCGGATTTTTTGATGCCGGTGCGGAATTTTTGGTGCCGCTGAGTTTGCGCGACATTGCGCGCGAGATAGGGATGCACGAAAGCACCGTGAGCCGCGTGACCACCGGCACCTACATGCAGACGCCGCGCGGTGTGCTGCCGTTCCGCGCGTTCTGCGCCAGCGGGGTGAGCAGTATTGGCGGGCAGGTGGGCGTGGCCAGCAACAGCGTGCAGGCCATGATCAAGCGGCTGGTGGCGGCCGAGAACCCGGCCTCGCCGCTGAGCGACGAGCAATTGGTGAAGCTGCTGACCGCCGAGGGTGTGCAGGTGGCAAGGCGCACCGTGGCCAAGTACCGCGAAGCGGCGAACATTCCCGGCAGCAGTGCGCGGAAGATACGGCGCAAGGCCAGTTAAGGTTGGGGACCACGCGCCTCCCTTTAATGACGCACGCCGTTGGCGTGACCCCGCAAAACCCGGCGCAAAAACGCTTAATATTTGTAACTTAAGGCATTGACGTTGCTGGATGATGGCCCCATGTGAGAGGCCTACTATATGTATCTGTAGCGTTTGGCGTTGCGTTGAGTACCCTTTTGAAACCCTCAACCTGCGAGAACAGCATGACTGAACAACCGACTGGTACCCTGCCGGACCACAGGCGGCTGGGCATTGCCCTGACCTACCTGACCCATGCCGACATTGAAGTGCTTGCCGAAATGATGGTGAGTGCCGACGTGATGAACGACGAGACCAATGGTGTGGGGCGGCGTATCCGCGACATGCGCGACGTGCGCCACGTGGTGGAGACCGGCAAGCTGGACGGCGAAACCCTGCGGCTGATGGAATTGCAGCTGCTGCCGCGCATCGGCCATGCCGGTTACGGCAGCCTGCAAAAAATGATGCAGGCCATTGGCGACGACGGGCAGGTGAAAGCCCTGGCCCCGTTGCCGTGGCAGCCGGGCCAGCCGCTGGAACCGGCGCCTGTGGCGAAGGAGGCGCACCTGAAACTGGTGCACTCGAGCCCGGGCAAGCCGAAGGCCAAAGCGAAGGCCAAGGCGCCGCCGAAAAAGAAGCGCAAAAAGGCCGTGAAGGCCAAGGGGCGCCGCAAGCACTGAACGGAAAAAGGCGGCAGGGAAACCTACCGCCTTTTTTGTATACTTTACGCTTGTGTGCCCATGGGTTAGATTTGTCGCTGAAACCCCGACCCTTTTTGGCTTCTTGTTTATGGGAGAGAACACCATGGATATTCAGGGTGATAATGTTGTGCCGTTCAAGGCACCGGCCAAGCCGATGTTCGACCATTCGGCCGATGCGCTGGAGAAGGTCATCGGCCAGTGGAATATTGTTTTGGCCCAGCACCAGACCCCCGCCGGCATTGAAGAGCTGATTACATGGCTTGACCGGCAACTGAAGGACCACCGCACCGTGCGCCGCTTTAAGGGGATGACCCAGCGGCCGGTGCAGTTCAGGGATATCCATGCCATTGAACCGCTGCGGATCATCCAGCCCGTGGCGGTGGAAGACTTTGCCGGGCACATTTACCTGTGCACGGCGATTTATACCCTGCTGCAGACCGAACCCCCGCGCATTTGCCTGGGCATGGACCTGCCGGAAACGGTGTATGGCAAACTGTGCGGCATGCTGCAAAAGCAGGGTGTGGAATACAGCGACTTTTCGCCCCGGATATTTATGCCCGAGGCCCGCTACAAATACCTGTTTGCATGACGATTTTGACGGCGGCCCCTGGATGGGGGCCGCCGTTTTGTTTTGCCTGTCAAGCGCAGGTGCGGCTTGTTAGGACCTGCTTGGGGGAGGTATAATAAGGACCAGAAACAACGGGAGGAACATCGATATGCGTGTCAGCATCAGTGGTCATCAAATGGAAACCGGCGACGCCCTTCAGAGCCATGCCGAAGAGAAGATCGTGGCGTTGCAGACCTATGTTGAAGGGTTGAAGGATGCCCACATTGTTTTCAGCCAGCAGAACCACCACCACCACCTGCACCATGCGGCCGTGACCGCCCACGCCGGCGGCTTGGCGCTGCACGCCGAAGGCAGCGGCATTGACACCTATGCCGCGCTGGATGATGCGACGGCCAAGCTTTCGCGCCAGCTGGAAAAGTACAAGGGCCGTTTGGCCAAGCACCGCGAGCGCCGCCAGAAATTCAAGGAAAAGCTGAAGGACATGGGCCCGCTGAGCCTTGAAAGCCTGAGCATGAGCGACAGCCATCTGGAAGACGTGCCGCACGACATGTTTGCCGACCATGCCCCCGAAGTGGTGAAGAAGGACGTGGACAAGATGAGCCCCATGACCGTGGACGAGGCTGTGATGCAGATGGACTTGCTGCACAAGCCCGCCTTTTTGTTTTTGAACGTGAGCAGCGGGCAGTTGAATATGGTGTACCGCGAGGGCGAGGCGCAGGTGCGCTGGGTTGCGCCCAAATAGCACGGTTTAAAAAAGGGCCCCGTTGGGGGCCTTTTTGATTTATGCGCCATCCTTTCAGGCGGCGCGGCGCGAGGCCAGCGATACTACATTGCCGCCGTAATTTTCGGCGGGTGTGAGTTCGGTTTTAATGGGGTCGAGGATGAGGGCGGCGCCGCGTTCCCAGCCGCTGGTATAGCCGGCGCGGATATCGACCTCGTAGGCGCCGGTGAGGCGGGCGGTGAAGAGGTCGGACACCTGCTGGATGAGCAGGTCTTCGACCATGCCGTCGGCGTCGTGTTCGCGCTTGAGGCTCCAGCCCAGCGAGATGACGGCGGTGGGCAGGTTGGTTTGGATGAGGCGCAGGAATTTTTCGGGCTCCATGGCGTCTTCGGGTTCGTCGTCGTTCAGCAGGCTGAAGATGTTGGCGTGGACGATGACCGGCACAGTGAGTTTGAGGCGCGCGGCGAGTTGCAGCGTGGGCTCGATGGCGGCGGGGCTGGTGAAATCGAGTTTGATGGCCTTGTTGGCGGCGTTGAGGCTGGTGAGGAAGGTCTGGATGTCGAGGTCGAGGATATCCTGCCACGGGTGGGCCAGTGCGGGCAGGGCGTCGGCGGAGGCGTACATCACGTCGCCCTCGGCCACGTGCAGGGTGGGGTCGGCGCAGGCGGCTTCGAGTTCCTTGCGCGTGTTCACCGCGTGGGCGTAGGCGAGGTCGGACGTGGATTTGAGGCCAAAATAGTCGGCGATGCTTTGCATTGGGGAAGGCTAGGCGAGGTGGGTGGGATTGGCGAGATGCCAGCTGTAGCCGGTTGGCAGGTGTGTGGCTTACTTACCCAGCGCGCTGGGGCGGGTGGCGCCGTGGGCCAGCAGCAGGTTGGCGATGGCCATGTTCTGTTTATCGAGTGCCATGGACATGGGGCTTTGCCCGCCCGCGCTGGGGTGGGTGGCGCTGGCGCCGTTCTCGAGCAGCATTTTGGCCAGCTGGTAATTGCCGGACTGGATGGCGAGGTGCAGCGGCGTGGTGCCGTTGATGTCGCCGTTATCGAGTTTGGCGCCGGCCTTGAGCAGCATTCTGACCATGTCGGCCAGGCCCTTGCGCACGGCCAGGTGCACGGCGGTGACCTTGTATTTATCGGCCACCGTGGCCTTGGCTCCTGCGGTGAGCAGGGCCTGCACGATGTCGGCGTTATTGTTTTGCACCGCGTAGAACAGCGGCGGCCAGCCCTCGTTGCTGAGGGGTTCGGCCTGCGCGCCTGCGGCCAGCAGTAGTTGCGCCATGCCCGGCAGGTTGTTTTCGGCCGCGCGGTGCAGCGGCGTAAGGCCGCGGCTGTTGGCGGCGTTGATATCGCTGCCCGCGGCCAGCAGCAGCTTGACCGCGCTGGGCTGGTTGGCCTCGGCCGCCGCGTGCAGCGCGGTGTTGCCGAAGGTGTTGGTGGCATGCACGTTGAACCCGCCCTTGAGGAATACCAGCAGCATGTCGATGTTGCCCTGGCGTGCGGCGGAAAGGAAGCTTTCGGCCGTCCAGGTATACCCCTTTTCGGCCAATTGGGCCTCTGCGGGAGTTTGCGGGGCATTGGCAGCGGCAGGGCTTTGGCCGGGGCGCGGGAGCGGTGCTGGTGTGGGTTTGGCGCCCAGGTCTTCGGCCTTGAACACGGCCTGCCCGGCAGGGCCGCCCATGCTGGTGAACACCACCTGCCGGCGGGCGGGCTGGGTGCTGAACAGTTCGGACGGATAGCGGTTGGGGTTGAGGTAGCTTTCGGGGCCCGGACGGCGCGGGATGGCGGTGGGTCCGCCCAGCCACCACCAGCCCAGCAAACCCGCTAAAATAATGCCGCCCACGCCCAGCAGGATGACCACCGGCGAAGTGCCCAGAAACCAAGGCTGGTCTTCGATAAACTCGGGCAGGCGTAAACGGGGCATGGTGGCATTAGCTGGCGGAGCGCTTGACAGGTCAAGCCTGCGCAGGCCAAAAGGCTGCAATTGATAAGGAGATTGTGATGGTTTCGCCAGTTGAGAGCGCTTTAGGTTTGCCCTACTTCACCCACGCGGGTGGCGACTTGCGCGAAAACCATGTGGGCCAGCCCGTGCGGCTGGTGGGCTGGATGTTCCGCCGCCGCGACCACGGCGGGGTGGCGTTTGTGGATTTGCGCGGCCCGAGTGGTTTGGTGCAGCTGGTGTTCCGCCCCGAAAGCTGCGGCGCCGAACTGGTGGAAAAAATCACCCACACCGGGCTTGAAAGCGTGATTCAGGTGGAAGGCACTGTGATCGCCCGCGGCGAAGGGTTGGCCAACCCCAACCTGCCCACCGGCGCCATTGAAATCGACGTGAAGAAGGCCGACGTGCTGGGCCTGGCCGAGCCGCTGCCGTATGCGCTGGAAGACCACACCATTCCCGAAGAGTTGCGCCTGACCTACCGCTTTTTGGACCTGCGCCGCGACGACGTGCGCGCCACTATTTTGCTGCGCAACGCCGTGGTGAAGAGCCTGCGCGAACGCATGTGGGCCAAGGGCTTCAACGAATTCCAGACGCCGATTTTGACCGCCAGCAGCCCCGAGGGCGCGCGCGACTTTTTGGTGCCCAGCCGCATTCATCCGGGCAAGTTTTATGCCCTGCCTCAGGCGCCCCAGCAGTTCAAGCAGCTGCTGATGGTGAGCGGGTTCGACAAGTACTTTCAGATCGCGCCGTGCTTTCGCGACGAAGACGCCCGCGCCGACCGTTGCCCGACCGATTTTTACCAGCTTGACCTGGAGATGGCCTTCCCGACGCAGGACGGCATTTTTGCGCTGGTGGAAGATGTGCTGGGCGGCGTGTTCGCCGAATTCAAGGACTGGAACGGCAACGGCCGTAACGCCGGTGGACGCGCCGTACAGACCACGCCGTGGACGCGCATCCCCTACGACGAAGCCATGGCCAAGTACGCCAGTGACAAGCCTGATTTGCGCTGCCCGCTGGTGATTGAGGACGTGAGCGGCCTGTGGGGCGGTTTCAAGGTATTTGAGGACATTGTGGCCAAGGGTGGCTTTGTACGCGCCATTAAAGCCCCCGCCGCCGCGCAACCGCGCAGCTGGTTTGACGATGTGGGCAAGTGGGCCATGGGCGAATATGGTGCCCCTGCCGCGCCCGGTTATATCAGTTGGAAGGACGGCGAGGCCAAGGGCCCGCTGCTGAAATTCCTGACGCCCGAAAACCTGCAAAAACTTACCGACCAGATGAAGCCGGTGGACGGCGATGTGGTGTTCTTCATTGCCGGGGCCAAGACCAGCGCCACCTACAAGCTGCTGAGCGCGCTGCGCGTGCGGTTGGGCAATGATCTGAACGTGAGCGAAAAAGGCGTGTTCAGGTTTGCGTGGATCGTCGACTTCCCCATGTTTGAGAAGGATGATGCGACCGGCAAGATCGACTTCAGCCACAACCCGTTCAGCATGCCGCAGGGCGGTATGGCCGCGCTGGATGGCGACCCGCTGGATGTGAAGGCGTTCCAGTACGACCTGGTGTGCAACGGCTATGAGTTGATTTCGGGGGGTATCCGCAACCACCTGCCTGAAGTGATGCTGCGCGCGTTTGAAATTGCCGGCCGCCCGGCCGACGAGGTGAAGGACAAGTTCCGCGGCTTGTGGAAGGCCTTCCACTTGGGCACTCCGCCGCACGGTGGCTGCGCCGCCGGGTTGGAGCGTGTGGTGATGCTGCTGGCCGAAAGCAACCTGGTGCGCGAGGTGGTGGCCTTCCCCATGACCCAGCGCGGCGAGGATTTGCTGATGGGCGCCCCCAGCGTGGTGAGCGAGAACCAGTTAAAAGAACTGCACATTAAAGCGCGCTAGGCGTTTGGAAGCTGGTTGGCACAAGGTATACTTGGCCCCGTGAAAAGCCCCTATTTGCACCCGGTGTATGAATTGAAGGTGAAGGACGAGGCCGCCCTTGCGCGCCTTGCCGCGCTGGTGGCGCGTTTTGCCGTGGTGGCCGATGTGATTAGGCTGGAAGGCCCGTTGGGTGCCGGCAAGACCACCTTTGCCCGCGCCATGCTGCGCGCGCTGGGCTGGAAGGGCGATGTGCCCAGCCCGACCTACACGCTGGTGCAAACGTACGAAACGCCGCGCATCAACGTGGCGCACCTGGATTGCTACCGGTTGAAAACCCCCGCCGAACTAGAAGGGCTGGATATTGCCGATTACCGCAAGCATGGATTGATCATCGCTGAGTGGCCGAACAAGGGCGGCGCATTGTTGAGCGCGAAGCAGCCCGACTTTTTGAGCTATCACATCAACAACCCTGACAACGGCGGCGTTCTGACGGTGCAGATCAAGCCCGGCCGCGGCACCGCGCGTACCGTTGTGCTGAAAGGCAGCAGCAGCTGGCAGCACCGGTTTGGTTTGATGTTTATTGATAAGGCCGCGGGCTTTGGCGTGGTGCGCCGGGCGGTGAGCGAGAAGGCGCGGCGCGCGGTGCTGAAGAAATTCAAGGTGCCTGCCGGTTACAAGATGCAGGCGCTGCCCGGCGACTGGAGTGGCCGCAGCTATGCCCGGATTACGCTGAAGGATGGTACGAGCCGCATGCTGATGGATTCGCCCCCGCCGTGGGAAGGCACCGCCGACACCTTTAACGTGAGCACGTATTACCGCAGCATCGGCATTAATGCCGCCCGTTGTTTTGCGCACGACCCGCGCGAGGGGTATTTGCTGACCGAGGATTTTGGCAACAACAAGCTGATCACGCTGGTGGAGAAAAAGGCCGCCGACAGCACTTATGACATTGGCGACTGGTACAAGGCCGCGGTTGATGTGCTGGTGCAGATGCACAAGGCCAAGCCCATGAAGACCGCCCGCAAGTATGCGCCGCGCGACTGGTGGGCCGAGACCGCGCGGTTCATTGATTGGTACTTCCCCCTGGCCACCGGCCGCGCCGCCACGTTTGCCGAGCGCGCGCAGTTCATGGCCATGTGGCAGAAGCTTTACACCCGCGTGATGGAAGGCCCGCTGGGCACCATGATGTGGGATTTTCAGAGCACGAACATCATGATTTTGGGCAAGGAACCCAAGGCCGGCAACATTGGGTTGGTGGATATTCAGGATGCGCGCACGGCGCCGGTGGCGCAAGATCTGGCGATTTTGCTGCGGGATGACCGCCGCAGTTACAACAAGGCCGAAGATGAAGTGATCGCCCATGCCGCCAAGCGTTTGGGCGTGAAGGAAAAAGACCTGCGCGAGTGGTTTGAGATTGCCAGCCTTCAGCATTGCTGCCGGATTATCGGCGGCGTGGCGCGCAGCGTGGTGCGCGACGGCAAGGTGGCGACGGCCAAGCATTTCATTTCGCGCCGCTGGGAAATTGCCCACCAGAGTTTTGACGTGCCTGCGGTGAAAGAGGTGGTGGCGTTCATCAAGGGTTTGGAAAAACCCGGCATTGCCGAACTGGTGAAGCGGAAGGCCGGCTGATGGTGAGCAAGATCGATACCGCGATGCTGCTGGCCGCCGGGCTGGGTACGCGGTTGCGCCCGCTGACCGACAACACCCCCAAGCCGCTCATCAATGTGGGCGGAACGCCCATGCTGATACGCAGCCTGCGCCTACTGAAGCAGGCGGGCCTGAAACGCGTGGTGGTGAACACCCATTACCTGCCGCGGCTGATCGAGGATGCCATTAAAACCTTTGAAGTACCGGGGCTGACGATACACCTGAGCTACGAGCCGGAACTGCTGGAGACCGGCGGCGGCATCAAAAAGGCGTTGCCGCTGCTGGGCGCCAAGCCTTTTTTAGTGGTGAACAGCGACGCGGTTTGGCTGGAGAGTGCCCACCCGCTGCTGAACCCTCTGATGGACAGTTTCAACATCAAGAAGCACGACGTGCTGATGGCGGTGGTGCCCACCACGCGCACCAGCGAGTTCCGCCCTGAAGGCGGCGACTACATTTTTGACCCGAAGACCAAAAAGCTGCAGCGCCCGGCGCCCAAAAAGCGCGGTGCGGCCGGTGTGGTGTATAGCGGTATTCACGTGACCCACCCGGATTTCATTTCGTTTGAAACGGCCGATAAATTCAGCCTGGTGCGCCCGTGGCAGGCCGCCGAGGCCGAAGGGCGGTTGCAGGGCCACCTGTATGACGCGCCGTGGGTGGATATGGGTTCGCACACAGGCCTCCATTATGCCCGCGAACTGGCGAGTTTGCAGAAGGCTTAATTCAGCGTTTTATCGGATGAGGGGACCGTGCCGATGAGCGTGGTGGGTGCGCTTTCGTCGGCGCCCGGCAGGTTTTCGAGCTTGTTGAATTGCCTGTCGAGCATTTTGCTGCGGGTGCCGGTGAGTTCGGTGAAGGCGTTTTGCGCCTCGGCCAGTTTTTTGCCCATTTTGCCCATTTCGTCGGTGAACTTTTCCCACTGCGCACGGATGTTGCGCAGGGTATCGAACACCTCGGCGCTCTTTTGGTTGAGCAGCGCGTGCTGGGCCGTTTGGTGCAGGATGCTGAGCACCGCCAGCAGCGTTGTGGGCGAGCAGGGGATGACCTTTTTGCCCACGGCATCGTGCAGCAGGTCGGGGTCGTGTTCGAGCAGGAAGGCGTAGATCTGCTCGTTGGGAATGAAGATGAGGATGTAGTCGAGCGTGGTCTCGCCCTTGGCGTTGGCGGCGTTGCGGTAATCGCGGCTGGAGGTTTCGCGGATGCGGGCGCGTACGTCGGACAGGAAGGATTTAAGCGCGGTGGCGCGGGCGGGTTCGGCCTGGGCGTTCAGGTAGGCCAGGTAGTTATCCATGGGAAATTTCACGTCCATGTGGATGACGCGATTCTCGGGCATCATGAAGCTGAAATCGGGGCGCGGGCGGCCGCCTTCGGCGCTGCTGAGCATGGGCTGCTTGCGGTACTGGATGTTGGGTTGCAGCCCGGCGAGCTTGAGCACGTCTTCGGCCATGCGCTCGCCCCACTGGCCGCGGGTGCGGCTGTTGGAGAGCGCAGCCTTGAGGTCGGCGGTGGTTTGCTGGAGGGTTTGCAGGCCCTCGGCATTGCGGCCCAGTTGCGTGGTGAGCGTGGCGAACGAGGCGGCGCGGGTTTTTTCGATGTCGGCCACCAGGGTGGTGACCTTTTCGAGCTTGCCGGTCATTTCGGTCTGGATGGTGGTGAGGCGCTGGTCGATAAGGCCCTGCTTGCTGCCGAGTTGAGCCTCGGCCAGTTGCAGCAATTGGGTGCGGGCATCGGCGACGAGGGCGCTCAGGCCTTCGCCGTGATCGGCCTTGCGGCCGTAAAGCAGGTAGCCCACGCCAAAGCCCACGGCCATGCCGAACAACAGGAAGAGGGCGGCTGCGAGCAGGATCAACTTAGTACTTCACCGAGCAGCCGTAAGGCTTGCTGGTGGCCACGGCCACCGGCTTGCCGGCCAGCGTGGCGTCGAGCGCGTCGGACACGTAGTTGGTGGCCTTGGCGATGTCGTCCTGGCTGAAGCTGGGGATGCTATCGATGGCGCCGCGGTAAACCACTTTGCCCTCGGCATCGATGACCACCATGGTGGGGGTGTTGGTGGCGTCGAACGCCTTGCCCAGCGTGCCCGCACTATCGAGCAGCACGGCGGTGCCCTTGAAGCCCATCTTGGCCACCGCGCCGGGGGCATCCTTGGTGTTCAGGTAGCCTTCTTTGCCTTCGGCCGACGAAATGACGCTGAACCAGGTGACGCCCTTGCCGGTGTAGGTGCTTTGCAGCTTTTGCATGTTGCCGCTGTCGTAGTGCTTGTGCACGAAGGGGCAGCCGTAGTTGGTCCATTCCAGCACCAACGGATGGCCGCGGGCCTCGCCGAAGGTGCGGGCCTTGCCGTTCTGGTCGGTGGCGCCGAGGGTGGCGGGGACGGTATCGCCCACCTTGAATTCGGCGGCGTGGGCTGCGCCGGTCAGCATCAGGGCTGCGGCGAAAAGTGCGAATTTTTTCATGGTAACTTCCCCTTATTGTTCGGCCGCGAGTTTAGCCGCAGCGGGCAGGCTAGACAATATCGAATGCGAACAGCACCGAAACGATGGCCATGCTGAGCATGCCCGCCATGAACAGGTAATCGGCCACGGTTTCGTACCGGGCGGCCTTGCGGGCCGATGTGGCATAGCGCAGCGCCACGTAAGACATCAGCCCGCTGGCCACGAAAACCAGCGCATCGACCGCCAGGTATTCGTCGACCCGCAGGGGGCCAACCCGGGCTTCGGCGATTTTGATAAGGCCGATGCCGGTTAAACAAACCCCCACCATGCTGGTGGAGGCTGACAAAATATGGCTGGAAAGGGGGTTTGGCTTGCTCATACCCCTTTAATTTAGCCCCGGGAGGGGGTCTGGCAAGACGGAATAGGTTGACAGAAAGCTTGGAGAAAGGAATAAGAGCGCCTGTGGGCGGTTAGCTCAGCGGTAGAGCACTACCTTGACATGGTAGGGGTCACAGGTTCGAACCCTGTACCGCCCACCAATTTTATTTGGCGCCCTTCGCCTTGTTTCCCTTGTGCAGCTTACGGACCACCGCCGGTTTTGCCGGGGTTTCGATCTGGATATCTTCGATCAGGATGCGCTTGAGCTCTTCGGACGCCTGGCGGGCGAAGTTGATGAGCACGGGTTCCTGCTCGTAGAAAGCGAACGATTCGAGCAGGGTGCGTTCGTCGTGCTGGCGGAACTGGCGGGCCTTGTAATCGATGGTGGCCGGGTTGTAGCCCAGGCGGATCATGGCTTCGCGCCCCATGGCCAGCGAGGCGTCGAAGGCTTCGCGCCGGAAGTAATCGACCCCGGCCATGTGCAGCTCGTATGCGTGGCGGCGGTTGCGGGCCCGCGCCATGATCTGCAGTTTGGGGAAAGCCTTTTTGGCCATACGGACGATCTCGAGGCATTTGTCGGCGTTCTCGATGGCCACGATCAGCAGTCGGGCCTGCCCCGCGCCCGCGCTTTTGAGCACGTCGAGGCGCGAGGCATCGCCGAAATAGCCCCGCGTGCCGAACTGGCGCAGCAGGTCGATCTGGTCGGGGTCTTTTTCGAGCACCGTTATTTTAACCCCCTGGCCCGACAGGAAGCGCCCGATGATCTGCCCGAAGCGGCCATAGCCGGCGATGATGACGGGGTGGCCGTCGTTGGTGATGGTGTCGAACGGGCGCGGCGGCAGCAGGCTCATGAAGCGGGGCTGCACGAATTTATCGTTGAACAGCATCAGGAACGGCATGGTGGCCATGGAGAGCGCCACCACCATGGTGAGGAAGGCCGATTGCTCGGGCGTGATGATCTGCAGGCCGCCGGCAAACTGGAACAGCACGAAGGCGAACTCGCCCCCGTGGGCCAGCGCCAGCGCAAACAGCACGCCGGGGGCGCCGCGCAGGCGGAAGACGTGCGCCAGCCCCAGCATAATGGTGGCCTTGACCACCACCAGCGCCGCCACCGTGCCGACCAGCGCCCACGGGTGCTGCGAAAACAGCGGGAAGTTGATGCCCATGCCCACCGAGATGAAGAACAGTCCGAGTAGCAGGCCCTTGAACGGCTCGATGTCGGTTTCGAGCGTGTGTTTGTAATCGGACGTGGCCAACACCACGCCCGCAATAAAGGCGCCCAGCGCGGGCGAGATGCCGACCAGCTCCATGAGCAGGGCGATGCCGATGACCAGTGCCAGCGAGGTGGCGGTAAACACCTCGCGCAGGTTGGTTTTGGCGATGTACTTGAACAGGCTGCCCGACACGTAGCGCCCGCCCAGCACAATGGCGCCGATGACGCCCGCCACCGCCAGCGTGTGCACCCAGCCCGGCAGGCCGTGCAGCAGGCTTTCGTGCGCCACCGGTTTGGCGGCTCCGAGGTCGCTGCCCAGCAGGGGCATGACGATGAGGATGAGGATGACGGCGATATCCTGGAACAGCAGCACGGCGAACGATGATTCGCCTGCGTTGGTTTGCAGCAGGCCTTTTTCCTGCAGCATTTGTACCACCAGCGCGGTGGACGAGAGCGACAGCGCCATGCCGCAGGCCAAACTTACCTGCCACCCGAACCCCATGGCAATGCCGATGGCGGTGAACGCGGCGCTGGTGAGCGCCACCTGCAGCCCGCCGAGGCCCACGATGTTGTGGCGCATTTTCCAGAGCATGGCGGGTTCGAGTTCGAGCCCGATGATGAACAGCATCATCACCACGCCGAACTCGGCAAAGCTCATCACCTGCGTGGGGTCGGCGATCAGCCCCAGCCCGAACGGGCCGATGATGACCCCGGCGGCCAGATAGCCGAGCACCGAACCCAGCTTAAAGCGGCTGACCAGCGGCACCATGAGGCACGCCGCCATAAGGAACACGAAGCCGGTGAACAGGTAATTTTCGGTCATGCTTCACTTTTCCACGCAACGGCGCGGCGCACAACTTTTGCTTGCGTGATTGCCGCGAAAATCTACTTTTCGAGCTTGGCGAGAATGGCCGGGAACTCGGCCCAGTCGGCCATGATGGCGACCACGCCTGCGGCTTCGAGCCGGGCGCGTTCTTCTTCGGGGTGGCGGGCCAGCCCGGTAAAGCCCACGCATGGCATGCCTGCCTTGTGTGCGGCGACCACGCCGGTGGCCGAGTCTTCGACCGCCAGCGCGCGGGTGGGTGCGATTTTAAATTGGGCGAGGGCGGCCAGGTACACATCGGGTGCCGGTTTGGGTTCGTGCGTGCTGCCGACGCCGCTGAAGCAGCAGCCTTCGAACATGTCGGTCAGGTGCAGGCCGGCCTTGGTTTGGCCCGCCAGATGCGAAATGGTGAGGTGTACGCGCTCGGGCTGGCTGTTGGAGCAGATGGCCATTTGATAGCCGCCTGCAGCCAGTTGGCGCAGCGTAGGGTACAGCCCCGGTGCGGCGGGCAGCGGCTGGCTGGTGAACACCTTGCGGATGCGCGCGTTGCGGCGCTCGATGAAGTGGCTGTTGGCGATGACCACGCCGAAATCGCGGGCCAAAGCATCGAGCAGCGGTTGCCCGGCCAGCCCGTGATAGTTGGTGAACCAGAAGTCGAGCGTGACGGGGATGTTGAATTCGCTGTTGAGCATGTCGATGGCGTCGGGCAGGCTGACGCGTTCGGTGTCGGCCATGGTGCCGTCGAGGTCGAAGGCGAGGAGTTCGAATTTGGGCATGGAGGCAACTTAGCCGGTTATGGGCCAAAGGTCATGTTTTGGCGCAAGGTGGATTGCGCAGATGTGGCGGATTGGCTATTAGAGCCTTCTGGGCGGGATTATCGATCCCACTCAATGAGCGGGATTGGTACAATGGTAGAACATTAGCTTCCCAAGCTGAAGACACGGGTTCGATTCCCGTATCCCGCTCCAGAAATTTAAAGGCCCCTTGCGGGGCCGGTTTTATTTAGTGCTGGGCTTCAAGATATCGGGCGGCGTCGAGCGCGGCCATGCAGCCCAAACCGGCTGCCGTGACGGCCTGGCGGTACACGCTGTCGGCCACGTCGCCCGCGGCGAACACGCCCTTGATTTTGGTGAACACCGTACCCGGCTGCACGGTGAGGTAGCCGGTGTCGTCCATGTCGAGCTGGCCCTGGAAGATATCGGTATTGGGCTTGTGGCCGATGGCGACGAACAGGCCGAACACCTTGAGTTCGGACGTGCTGCCGTCGACCGTGCTTTTCAGCCGCAGGCCGGTGACGCCGCCGGTGGGCGAGGTATCGCCCAGAATTTCGTCGACCGTGCTGTTCCAGACGATGGTGATCTTGGGGTGGTTTTTGACGCGCTCTTGCAGCACCTTTTCGCCCCGGAAGGCATCGCGGCGGTGGATGAGGGTGACCGACTTGCACAGGTTGGCCAGGTACAGCGCTTCTTCCATGGCGGTGTTGCCGCCGCCGACCACGGCGACATCCTGATTACGGTAAAACGCGCCGTCGCAGGTGGCGCAGGCGCTTACGCCGCGGCCGTTGAACGTTTGCTCGGATTGCAGCCCCAGCCACTTGGCGGTGGCGCCGGTGGCGATGATGAGCGCATCGCAGGTATATTCGGTGCCGGTCTGGCCGGTGAGCCTGAACGGCTTGCTGTCCAGCTCGGCCTTCACGATGTGGTCGGAGTGCAGGTGCGTGCCGCAGTGGGCGGCCTGTTCTTCCATTTTGGCCACCAGTTCGGGCCCCTGCACATGCACAAAGCCGGGGTAGTTTTCGACCTCGGTGGTGACGGTGAGCTGGCCGCCGGGGGTATTGCCGCGAATAAGCAGCGGCGCAAAGCCCGCGCGGGCGGCATAAATGGCGGCAGTGGCGCCGGCGGGGCCGGAGCCGAGGACGATAAGCTTGTGATGAGTATTTTGCATACGCACCTTTTAACGCCGCTTGGCGAGTTGGTCAAACCGGGGTATGGGGGTGCATCAATCAAGCATAAAAGGAGAACGCACATGTTGATGGTAGGCCAGAAATTCCCCGAACTGACGATGGCGGCGGTGATGGCCGACGGCACCACCAACAACGCCTTTAAGGTGGGTGGCAAAACCGATGGTTATACCGTGGTTTTCTTTTACCCGCTCGACTTCACCTTTGTGTGCCCCACCGAACTGGTAGCTTTCAACCAGGCCATGAGTCAGTTTGAAGAACGCGGCGTGCAGGTGATCGGCGGAAGCATCGACAGCACCCACAGCCACGCCGCGTGGCGCCGCACCAGCCTGAAGGAAGGCGGCATCGGCGAGTTGAAGTATCCGTTGCTGTCGGACATGCAGCGCAAGCTGAGTGGCGAACTGGGCATTCTGAACGCCGATGGCGTAACCTACCGCGCCAGCTACCTGCTGGATAAGGAAGGCACCATCCGCCACATGGTGATCAACGACCTGCCGCTGGGCCGCAGCGTGCCCGAGATGATCCGCATGGTGGATGCGCTGGCGTTTTTTGAAGAGAACGGCGAAGTGTGCCCGGCCAACTGGCACAAGGGCGATGACGGTATGAAGACCACCCGGGAATCGGTGGGTGAACACCTGGCCAAAAAGGCCGCCTAAAAAAACCGCCCCATGGGGCGGCTTTTTTTGCAGCTACTTTTTGAGTTGCTGCTTGATGACCGTGACCATATCGGGCCGGTGGAAAGGAAACTCGTTGATATCGGCCAGCGATACCCACAGGCTGCGCTGGTGTTCGCGCGACAGTTTGGGTTCGGGTTGCTTGGTGGGCACGCTGCAGGTATAGAAGATGGCCAGCTTTTTGCTGTTGCGGGTGCTCCAGCGGGCCACGGTGCAGGGGCCGTTCATGGTGGGCACCAGCCCGGTTTCTTCTTTAATTTCGCGCAGGATGCCGGCGGCCGGGTCGTCGGCGGGTTCCAGCTTGCCGCCGGGCAGCGTCCAGGTGTTGGCGGCGGCATCGTCGTAATCGGCGGGCAGTTGCAGAATAAGCAGCTTACCGTCCTTGTCGGTGATCAGGCCGTATTGGCGCACATCGTAAAACCAGCGCTGGCGGCGACCATGGGTGCCGGGGGCGCCGCTACCGGGCGTGCGTTTTTTGGGGCGTTGGCGTTTGTGGCGGGGCATGGGCGCTAACTTAGCCGACTTCGGCCCCAGCGGCTAGTGAGGTGTGTACGCTTTGCCTATTTTTGGCGGATAAGCGTGAGCGGCAGCGGGGTAAAGCTGCTGCTGGCGGGGGCGTTTTGCAGCTTCAGGGTCAAAAACCGTTCATCCCATGCCGGGGCCAGCGTGCCGTCGAGCCCCAGCGTGCCCACGCGGCGGGTGCCCAGCGCGGTGGGTAGCGGGCCGGTGGGGGTGTTGTCGGGTTCGACCTCGACCGTGGGCAGGCGCATCAGTCGGGTAAAGCGGCAGGGCGCGTGCACGTTGTCCATTTCGAGGCTGAACACCGCGCGGTCGTCTATCAGTTGGTCGTACGAGAGCGGGTCGAGCGTGAGGTTGAGCAGAAACTCGCCGTTGCCCAGCGGCAGTGCGTAAGTGGGCAGGGGCTGGTGGAGTTTGAGGCTCATGGTGCGGCTGCCTTCGGCAAACGGCAGGCCCTGCGCCATGAGCGGCGAAGCGTGTTTGATGACCGGGCTGATGCCCGCCACGCACAGCGCCGCCGCCGGGGCCAGGTAATCGCGCAGGGCGAAGTCGGGTGCGGGTTCCCAATCGGGGTTTTCCATGCGGGCGCGTTCGCCCTGAATGATGTTTTCGAGGTCGAGCGGAAACAGCTGGAAGGTGATGTGCCGTTCGGCAAACAGGCGGGCAATAAGGCTGAGCGTGCCGTCGTTGGGGGCCAGTACGGCGTTGCCCCAGTCGGTTGTCAGCATGGTGAGGGCTTCGTTGCCCGTGGTGCTGGCGCACAGGTACAGCGCAGGCGCGCCGTGGCCCACCGCGCGCCACGCCCGGTACAGAGCCATGGCCGATGCCAGCGGGCTGGCATCGAGTGCCGACACCCGCACCACCGGCGGCAAGGGCGCGCCCTTGGTGTGGTGAGCCGCCATGGTACGCAGGCGCAGTTCAGCTTCGGCGGCGGTGAACTGCGGGCCGGTATCGAGAATGATGATGGCCTTGAACGGCTGGCGCGCAGGCACCTTGGCGGCAGTGGTTTTTTTTGAAACTTTGGCGGCTTTTTTGCGGGGCATGGGCAAGTGTAGGCGGCCCGGCCAAGCCCCGGCAACTTAACGGTAAAATTTGACCAAGGGGGTGTGGTGCGGTAGTAGGATTGTCTTACCGCTCTCGACGGTATGTGAGCCGAACTCCGCCAGGCCCGAAAGGGAACAACGGTAGGTTGCGCAGCCGGGTGGGGGCGGCTTTTTATTTGCCCATGGTTTTATCGGATAAATTATCGGCCTGCATACGGGTTTTAAGGTGCCAAAAACAGCGGCGCATTGTATAACGCTGGCATGGGGAATGGGGACAATAACGATTACATCGTTTTAGCGCGGAAGTACCGTCCGCAGCGCTTTGAAGAGCTGGTGGGGCAGGACGCATTGGTGCGCACGCTCACCAATGCCATCAAGGTGAACCGCCTGCACCATGCCTATGTGCTCACCGGCATCCGCGGGGTGGGGAAGACCACCACCGCGCGCATCATCGCCAAGGCCTTGAACTGCGAAAACGGGCCTTCAACCACATGGGACGAGAATGACCCGCAGGTGAAGGCCATTACCACTGGTACGCACGGCGACGTGCTGGAATACGACGCCGCCAGCAACCGCAGCGTTGAAGACGTGGAGAAGCTGTTTGAAGGCGTGAACTACGCGCCGATGACCGGGCGCTACAAGGTGTACATCATCGACGAAGTGCACATGCTGAGCGCGCACGCGTTTAACGCGTTGTTGAAGACGCTGGAAGAACCGCCCGCCCGCGTGGTGTTTGTGTTTGCTACCACCGAGGTTGATAAAATACCCGTGACGGTGCTGAGCCGTTGCATGCGTTTTGATTTGAAGCGCGTGCCGAGCGAGGTGTTGATTAGGCACTTCACCAATATTCTGGAAAAAGAAAGCATTGCCGCCGAGCCTGCGGCCATCAACATGATCGCACAGGCGGCCGACGGCAGCGTGCGTGATGGATTAAGCCTTTTGGACCAGGCCATTGCGCTGAGCCACGGCGAAACCATTGGCGCCGCGCTGGTGCAGGACATGCTGGGGCTGGCCGACCGCGCCAAGCTGTACGACCTGCTGGGCCTGATGCTGGGCGGTAGCGCCAAGGATGCATTGACGATGCTGGATGATCTGCATGCGCGCGGGCAGGATGCGCTGATGGTGGTGCAGGGGCTGTTGGATGTCGTGCACATGCTCACCCGTTTGCTATTGCTGCCGCACCTGAAAGACGACATGGCGTTGGACGAGATGGCCAAGACCCGTGGCGCCGAACTGGCCGCCAAAACCACGCTGGCGAGTTTGAGCCGGGTGTACCAGTTGCTGTTTACCGCCGCCGCTGAGGTGAAGGCCGCCGAGCGCCCGTATGAAGCGTTAAGCATGGCCACCGTGCGCGTGGCCTACCTTGCCCCGCTGCCGCCGCTGGGCGAGCTTCTGGAGAAGGTTCAGGGCAATACCGCCGTACCCGCTCCGGCGAAGATTGCCGAAGCGCCCGTGCCCATGGTGGTGCCGGTGCATGAAGTTGAAGCCGGTAACAGTGTGGGTGCCCGCGCCGTGGTGGAAGCCCCGGCCGAAGAACCCATTGCCGCCAAGCCTGTTGTTGCCGTTCCGGCCGACTGGGCCGGGCTGGTGAAGCAGCTGGAAGGTGTAAAGCCCAGCATGGCCGCCGCGCTGCGCGCGCAGGTGCGCTGCACCGGCCTTGAGGGCACCGATCTGCACGTGACGATCGACCGCGGGTTGCACGACGCGAAAGACCTGATCCGCGACTTGCGGGCGGGCCTGCGCGACCTGACCGGCGAGAACTGGAACGTGGTGCAAGACCTGCGCGAAGGCGTGGCCGCGCCCACGTTGCGCGAGCAGAACGTGGCCGCCGGTAACGCACGCAAGGAGGCCGCAGCGGCCGAGCCCGCGCTTAAAGATATTCTGTCCAGCTTCCCCGGGGCTGTGATCGAAGGTGTTCAAGAAGGAGTAATGTAACCATGGGTATGTTCGATATGCTGAAAAAGGCGCAGGAACTGCAGGCCAACATGCAGAAGCTGCAAGCCGAACTGAAAGAAACCGAGATTGAAGGCAGCGCCGGTGGCGGGCTGGTGAACGTGGTGGTGAGCGGTGCGCATGCGGTGAAAAAGATCACCATCAAAAAAGACGCCGTCGACCCCGGCGACATCGCCACGCTGGAAGACCTGGTGACCGTGGCGGTGAACGACGCCATCACCAAGGCCAACGCGCTGACCGAAAAGAAGATGAGCGCGCTGACGGGCGGCCTCAAGATTCCGGGGCTGATGGGGTAACGGCGTGAGCCTGATCCCGCTGCCGCTGGAACGGTTGCTGCGCCTGGTGGGGCGCCTGCCCGGCCTTGGTCCCCGCAGCGCCCAGCGCGTGGTGCTGCACCTGCTGACGCAGCCCGAAGCCCTGCACGACGTGGTGAGCCAACTGGCCGATGTGGGCAGCCAGGTGCGGGCCTGCAACCGTTGCGGCAATTTAAGCCTGGCCGACACCTGCGGCATTTGCACTGACACCAAGCGCGACGACAGTCTGCTGTGCGTGGTGGAAGGCGTGGCCGACGTGTGGGCGATTGAAAAGAGCAACGTGTTTAAAGGCCGCTACTTTGTGCTGGGCGGCCTGATGAGCGCACTGGACGGCGTGGGGCCGGAAGATGTGCGCATCCCCCAACTGGTGGAGCGCGTGAACGGCGCGGGGCTGGGCGAAGTGATCGTGGCCCTGCCCAGCACCATTGAAGGCCAGACCACCGCGCACCTGATCGCCGACCGCCTGCTGCCGCTGGGCGTGGCCGTAACGGCGCCCGCCAAGGGCATGCCGGTGGGTTCGGCTGTTGATTATTTGGATGAAGGCACGTTGGCCATGGCCCTCAGCGGGCGCAAGGCCGTGGCCTGATCTACTTCAGGTGATTGCGGAAGTTCTTGAACACTTCGGCGTAAATCGGTTTGCGGAAGGCGATGACATGGTCGTGCAACCAGTCGGCCTGCACCCACTTCAGTTCGGAGAACTCTTTGTGCGCGGCGCGGGAAATATCGGGCAGGTCGTCCTTTAAATACCGGAACAGGAACCACTTTTGGGTCTGGCCCTTAAAGCGGCGGCCCTGCGTCCATTCGCGCGGCAGGTAGTAGGTGGTCCAGCCCGCATTTTCGGCCACCAGCGTCACTTCGTCGGGCTGCAGGCCGCTTTCTTCCGCCAGTTCGCGGTAGGCGGCGGTCAGGGGGCGTTCGCGGCCTTCGATGCCGCCCTGCGGCAGTTGCCACGCGCTTTCTTTACTAGCCGTATGGTAACGCAACCCCGCCAGGACCAACCCGGCGTGGTTCACAACAACTAAGCCGACATTCCGGCGCAAGCTTCTGTCGGCCCCGTGCTTCGGGTGGTTGCGGCGGCGCTTGTGCCGCGAACGACCCTGCTTTGAAGCGGGCTCCATGGCCTCAAACTCTCATACTTTGGGGTATTTACCAAACGTTTATTTGCGGGGGGAAAGGGCGGCACTGCGCTTACTTATGCACCGCAGGCAAGCCTGCGGTAACCGGAACCAGCGTAACCCCGCTGTAGGTGGGCAGTTTATCGAACAGTACGCCGAGGGTGGCCGGCAGCGGGTGGCCGATGGCAATGGCAAAGCCCTTCTTTTTGGCCAGTGCCACGGCGCGGTCGAGTTCGTGCGCAATGGCCTCGGGCGAGGGGTCGTGGTCAAGGAACACGTCGCGGCGCAGCACCGGCAGGCCCAAGCCTTTAGCGGCCTCGGTGGTGACGGTGGGGTTGATGGTGAGGCTGTCGAGGAACATATAGCCCTGGTTATCGAGCTGTTGCAGTACCGTGCGCATGCCTTCGGGCCACGCGGTAAAACGGCTGCCCATGTGGTTGTTGACGCCCACCGAAATGGCGCCCAGCTGTTGCAGGTGGTGTTCCAGCTTGGCCAGCAGCACGTCGGGGGCATCGCCCACCTGCAGCGTGTCGGGGCCGGGGTCGAGCTTGATGGGGTGGGGCAGCGGCTCCATTGGCAGGTGCATCATGATGTCGTGACCGTTATCGAACGCCTGCTGCGAGAGCTTGGGGGTGGCCGCGCCGTATGACAGGAACGAGAAGGTGACGGCCTTGGGCAGGTCGAGCGCCAGTTTGGTTTCGGCGGGCGAAACGCCCATGTCATCTATAACAATGGCCAGCCTGGGGCCTTTAACCTCGGCATACTCGGCGGCGTGGCTGTTGGTTTGCCAGAACAGGTGCGCGGGCGTGGCGCGGGTGACCGGCGGCAGCGGTATGGTGGGGGTGGGCAGTTCGACCGTTTGTGATGGGGCGGGGAATTCGGTGACCGTAGGGCTGACGGGGTCCATCGGTACGATGAGCGACACGGTGGGCGATACGGCCGGTTGCGCGATGGGGCTGGGTTCGGCGGGCGAAAGCTCGACCTTGACCAGTTTGGGCGCAGGGTGGCCGGGCGCCAGCGACGGGTTGGGGAGCAGCACCGATGCCGCCAGGCTGGCCAACATGGCCACAACCAGCGCGGCCAGCGTAAACCAAAACCACCGCGGCAGCGGTGGTTTTGGAGGAAGGGGGCCGTCGGCCATAGGTTACCTGGTTATTGCGCGGTTTTGGCATCGGCCGCCGGAACGACCGTGGCGTTGCCCGAGGTGCGCTGGCCGGTGCCGACCAGCGTTTTGATGATGCTCATGGCGCGGTCGAGCTGGGCATCGGGCTTGCCTTCGAGGTTGACCAGCGTGTCGGACGGCGTTTTGACCTTGGGCTCGACAAAGATGCTGGCAGGCAGGTCGGTGCGCTTGGCGGTGCCGCTCACTTCGTCGACCACCGCAACTTTGTTGCCCATCAGGTGTTTGGGCAGCGCGGCTTCGGACGGATTGACGTCATCGTCGTCGTCGAGGTCGGACTTTTTAAGCTTGAGCGCCTTGACCATGATGTCGGGCTGGATGCCCTTGGCCTGGATGCTGCGGCCGCTGGGCGTGTAGTAGCGCGCGGTGGTCAGGCGCATACCCGCGCCGCCCGGCAGCGTGAAGATGGTTTGCACCGAGCCCTTGCCGAAGCTGCGGGTACCGACCAGCACCGCGCGGCGTTGGTCTTGCAGGGCGCCGGCCACGATCTCGGCCGCGCTGGCGCTGCCGGCGTTGATGAGCACCACGATGGGCTTGCCGTCGAGCACGTCGCCCGGGCGGGCGTTGTAACGCGAATTCTGGCCTTCGATGCGGCCGCGGGTGGAAACGATCTCGCCGCCCTGCAGGAAGTCGTCGGACACGGCGATGGCCTGGTTAAGCAGGCCGCCCGGGTTGTTGCGCAGATCGATAACCAGGCCGCTCAGCGGGCCCTTATTGGCCTTTTGCAGCTGGTCGAGGTGGTCGCGCATGCTGTTGTCGGTGTAATCGTTGAAGCTGGTGATACGCAGGTAGCCGATGCCGTTGCCCATCAGCTTGGACTTGACCGGCTTGACCTTGATGACCGCGCGGTCGAGTGTGACGGCAAAGGTGCGCTTTTCGCTTTCGCGGAACACGGTGAGCTTGATCTTGCTGCCGGGGGCGCCGCGCATTTTGTCGACGGCGTCTTTCAGCGTCAGGCCCTGCACGTCTTTGTTATCCAGCCGGATGATGTAGTCGCCGCTTTCGAGGCCTGCGGCTGCCGCCGGGGTGTCTTCGATGGGGCTGACAACCTTGACCAAACCGTTTTCCATGGTCACTTCGATGCCCAGACCGCCGAATTCGCCCTTGGTGGTTTGCTGCAGGTCTTCAAAATCTTCGGGCTTGAGGTAGCTGCTGTGAGGGTCGAGGCTGGTGAGCATGCCGTTGATGGCGTTTTCGATTACCTCGGTTTCGGTCACCTGCTCGACATAGCTGGTGCGGATCTTTTCCAGCACGTGGGCAAACACGTCGAGTTTTTCGTACACGCCGGGGTTGACCGCGCGCGGGGCGGCGGTGGCGGCAACGGCGTCGGTATCGGTGGAATCCTGCGCCCAGACCTGAGAAGAAATGGCAGTGGACGTGGCCGTGCTCAGTGCAGTGGCCAGCATTAAAGACAGCAGATTATTTTTGATTTTCACGGGCGCATTGTTACGGGTTGTGGGGCGGGTAGGCAATAGTGTTTGCACCGTTTTGGGATAATTTATTGCAGTGGGCAAAACAGGTGGTAGGGTGGGGTAAGTGAAATACATTTTCGTTTAACCCCCGCATGGAGAAATACCATGAAAAAAGTTGATGGAAACGAAGAGATGGCCCGCCTGCTGGGCCGGCAATGGCCGCTGGCGGAACTTCCAAAACCCAGTGTCGGCGATGCCGGTACACCGAGCCATGACAAGCCGCTGCGCGAAGAATACGGCGTGCCGCTCTCGTTCGATCGTTTGAGCCCGATCGCCTGACGGTTATCTTGTCACGAATAAAAAGCCCGGCATGCGCCGGGCTTTTTCAGTTGGAAGACAGCAGTTTGCCTGCAGGCAGCGGTTTGCCGTTTTTGCGGATCTCCCAATACAAATGCACCGGCGCCTTGCCGGGCAACTGGCCCAGGCCCTGGCCTGCCGCCACGGTTTGCCCGGCCTCGACATTCAGCCTGCCAAGGCCTGCGTACACGTGCTGGGTGCGTGGGGCGGTTTCGATGATGATGAGCCCGCCGAACTGCCGGAACGGCCCGGCGTACAGCACCTTGCCGCCGCGTGCGGCGCTGACGTTGGCGCCCGGCGCAGGCAAAAACAGCAGGCCAGTGGTGGTGGCGCGCGGCCGTGCGTTGACGGGCATGGGGCTGGCGGTTTGCGGTGCCGGTTTGGAGGTGTTTTTTGGTGCGTTTGGCGCGGGCAGGCTTTCGACCTCGAGCGTGGGGGTATCGACCGTTTTGAGCGGCGCGGTGAGGGCGCTTTCGATGTTTAGCGCCAGCGTGTTGGCGCTGCTGGCGGCGGTGAGCACGGCGATCTTTTCTTCGGCCGACAGTTTGCTGGTGCCGGCCTCGAATTGGCGCTGCAGCTCGGCGATCTGGCTGGCCTTGGCGCCAGCCTGTTCGCGTAGGCCGATGAGGGTTTGCAGGCGGGCCTGCTGCTGCTGCAGGCGGGTTTCGGTTTGGCTGCGCAGGTGGGCCAGCAGTTGCGGCGCGTTGCCGCTGTTGCTGGTGAGGGTGGTCAGGGTCATCAACGGCATGGGCCAGCGGCTGAGGCTGAGCATTTGCCGCGTCACTTCGCCGGTTTGCTGCAGCGTCACCTTTTGCTTTTGCTGCTCGACCTCGATGTGCTGGTTCAGCGCGTTCAACTGGGTGTCGAGCGCGTCGATCTGTTTGGTAAGGTACTGCAACGCCTGCGGCGTGGCCGAAAACACCGCCACCGGCAGCAGCATGCAGGCCGCCAGCATCGGCTTTTGCAACACGCGGCGGGCGGTGATGGCCATGCGCGCTAGACCCGGTGGTAGGGGTGGTTGGTCATGATGGTGCCGGCGCGGTAAAGCTGCTCGGCCAAAAACACGCGCACCAGCTGGTGCGGCAGGGTAAGGCCCGACAGCGACATGACCATGCCCGCCTCTTTTTTGACGCGCTCGGACACACCGTCGGCCCCGCCGATGAGAAAGGCGATGCTGCGCAGGCCGCGGTTGGCGAACTCCTGCAGCTGGGCGGCGAATTTTTCGGAGCCGAAGCTTTGGCCCTTTTCGTCGAGCACCACCAGCATTTTGGGCGTGGGCAGGCTTTGCCAGGCCGCCAGCTGGTGCGTGGCCTCGATGTCGGGGTTGGGGTTGTCGCGTATTTCGCGCACATTGATATTCCAACCGGTGATCATGCGGCTGATGTAGTTGCCCTCGAGCGCCAGAATGTGGGCGTCGCGACAGCTGCCGGTGGCAAGTACGGTGATTTGCATGAAAAACAGCTTATACCCCGTAGGGTTGTGGTTGTAGAGGGGCTGCGCTTGTTTTTTAGATGCCGGACGGGAACGACCAGAGTTTTTCCAGCCGGTAGTGCTCGCGGCTGCTGGGCGTGAACAGATGAATGACAATATCACCCGCATCGACACACACCCAGCCGTCGGACGTTTGGCTGGCAGTGCCGCGGCGGTTGCCTTCAACCCCCATGGGGCGGTGGCCCAGTTTGGCCAGCGTGTTGATGGCGGTATCGGCCAGCGAGGCCACGTGGCGGGTGCTGTTGCCGCTGGCGATGATCATCAGGTCGGCAAACGCGGCTTTCTGGGTCAGGTCTATCACCACGATGTCTTCGGCCTTTAGGGCATCGAGCGCGGCAACAAGCGCTTCGCGGCGTTCGGCGAAGTGGGGCGCAAAAGACTGTACCTGGGAAGTTTGGGGCGAGAGGCGTGCGTTGGTGGTGCGCTGCATCTACTTATATTATAGCCCTGGGCGGAAGTTGGAAGCAACAGGGGGCTGACAGGCACGCGAGGGGCTGTTGCAACCGGGTCAACGAATGACGACCTCGCGGTGGCCCAGGCGCAATTGCTTGGCGGCTTCGCTTTCGAGGAAGCTCATGTTTTCGGCCACGATACGCATTTTTTTGGCGGGGGTAAGCGCCTCGCCGGTCTGGTTCATAAAATCGTCGAAGAAGGTTTGCTCGATGACGCCGTTGATGCGGCCGTCGTCGGTGAGCAGCGAGCAGGTGACCCGGCCGCCGTCGGCCTGGCGCAGAGTATCCTGGAGCAGCTTTGGAAGCATGCTGTCAGTTCACTCCTGCGTGGGCGATGTGTCAAGAGGGATTGAGGCGGCGGCGCTGATGCTGTCGTTGGCGAAAAACGCCCGGTAGGCCGCCACCCGCTGCAACGGCGGGTTGACGAACGTGACCTGCCAGCTGGTGTTTTGGCCGGGCGCCAGCGTGGGGGTGGCGTAGCTGACCGGCCAGTAGTCGATCTCGATGCCCTCGCGATCGAGCAACTGCACGCGCAGGTCGGGCAGGGTGGCGGTGCCGCGCGTAGCGTTGGTGAGCGTGCCATGGATGACCAGCACCGTGTTGCTGCCGCGCTGGTCTACCTCGCGGCTGAGGTTTGAAAGCACCAGCCCGCGGGGTTGCGGCCCCGGCTGGTGGGTAAAGGGGTTGGCGCCGGTGGTTTCGTCGCCCGTTTGTTCGGGTATGTAATTGAGCAGCCAGTTGAAGCCGAACATGGCCAGTACGGCCACGCCAATGCCCGCCAGGGTAAGGGTGACTTCGGGCCCCCAGCCCATCCGCACACGGCGCCACCAGCGCGGGCCCTGGCCGATGCTGGCCAGTTCGTCGAGCCCCGGCAGGCTTGAAGGCGGTAGCGGCGGCGGGTTGTCGGCATCGGGAACGGTGGCGGCGCTGGCGGCGGGTTTGGCCGGGGCCACAAACCATTTGTGCTTGCACTTGGCGCATTGCAGCGTGCGCCCCGCGGGCCCTACCTGTTTGGCCGTAAGGTTGTAATGGGTACCACATTGGGGGCAGCTCACCTGCATGCACCCAACGTAAGAGAGCCGGAGCAATGCTGCAAGGCCAACTGGTATAAGGGCTGGCATTGGTGCGGCGGGGGCATTGACGCTGGCACACAAATGTTGCCAAGTAGGCGCCATGATTCGTTTGGATGGCGTCAGTTACACCTACCTGCCGGGGCAACCCCCGGCGGTGGTCGATGCCAGCGCCGAATTGCCCAGCGGCAGCTTTCATTTTTTGACCGGCCCCAGCGGCGCGGGCAAAACAACGCTGGTGCGTTTGCTGCAGGCCGACCTGCTGCCCACCACCGGCCACCTGACGTTGCTTGACCAACAGGTCGGCAGGCTTGATCGCGACGGTTTGGCATTTTTGCGGCGTAAAATTGGCGTGGTGTTCCAGGATTTTCGCCTGCTCGATGCCCTGACCGTGCGCGAGAACGTGGAGTTGCCGTTGTGGATTTTGGGCAGCCCCAGCCGCGCGCAGCAAACCGCGGTAGACGACATGCTGGGCTGGGTGGGGTTGGGCAATAAAAAAGACGTGCTGGCCGCGCGCCTGAGCGGCGGCGAAAAACAGCGCGTGGCGCTGGCCCGAGCGGTGGTGCACCGCCCGCAGCTTTTGATCGCCGACGAACCGACCGGCAACGTCGACCCTGCCATGGGCACGCGCATCATGCGGTTGCTGGTGGAGCTGAACAAGCACGGCACCACGGTGGTGGTGGCCACCCACGACAGCGAACTGCTGGAAAATTACCATTACCCGGTGCTGCGCATGGACGACGGCCACCTGAAGGTGGGCAAATGAACCATTCTACTGGAGCGAGGTGTATTTTGATTTTTCCTTGTCTTGCGCTCCGCACGTACAAACAGTGTACGCTTGCGGTGCTCAGCCATCGGATAAAATCAAAATCCCCGCCCGCCCAGCGAATGGGGTGCTGTCATGATTAAGGTAGGCGTCCCGGTGCGTGCCGCGCTCGATCTGCGGGCCGACGGCATTTTCAACCTGCTGGTGGTACTGACCGCCCTGTTGGGTGCGGTGCTGGCGCTGAGCGCCGGTGGTGGCGTGCTGCTGCAAAAAATTTACGGCGCCTGGTCACTCGACCGCCAGCAGACCATTGCGGTGTACCTGCCGGCCGACGCCAATAACGACGCGGTGGAAAAACTGGTGGGCGAATTGCGCACGCAAGCCGGCGTGGCCGACGTGAAGCGCGTGCAGGAAAACGAACTGCGCAACCTGCTGCACCCCTATGGCGACGTGAGCGCCGGGTTGCCGCTGCCGGTGGTGCTTGACGTGAAAATGGATAACGACAGCAGCCGCGGTGTGGTCGAAGGCGCGGTGAAGGCGGCCTTCGGCAGCGCCGAGATCGACGACGCGCGCTTGCTACTGGGCACCGTGGCGCAAGGCGTGCGCTGGTTGCAGGGCGTGGTGCTGGGCACCGCCGGGGTGATGCTGGCGCTGATGGCCGTGCTGATCGTATTGACCGTGCGCACCGGGTTGCAGGCGCGCAAAAACACGCTGGCCCTGCTGCGCCAGATGGGTGCCACCGACGACTGGCTGGCCCGTGCGGTGGTGGCGCAGGTGATGGGCCGCTGCATGCTGGGCTGGGCCGTGGCCAGCGCGGTGGCGGTGGCGTTGCTGCTGGCGGTGGCTTTCAGTTGGCCGGTGGTGGGCGGCTATTTAACCTGGCCGGTGTGGGGCGGCCTGGCCGCCGCGCCGGTGCTGCTGGTGGCGGTGGCCACCCTTGCCGCATGGGTCACGTCGCTGCAGGTACTGCGCCGCTGATGAAACTGTTTTTGAAAGCCCTGGCGGCGCTCGCCCTGCTTTATGTATTGGGTTTTGCCGTTTTTCTGGCCGCCCTGCCGGCGCCGCGCGCGGCCGTGCCGCAGGTGGGCGGGCTGGCGGTATTCACCGGCGGCAGCAACCGGGTGGCCATGGCCATTGAAGCGCTCGAACAAGGATACAGCGGTCCGGTGCTGATCAGCGGCGTGAACCCCGATGTGAAGCTGAATGACCTGGCGCCCGATTTGGCCGCCGATGTGCAGGCTCAGATCGAACTTGACCGCAAAGCCCTGACCACGCGCGAAAATGTGGACAACACCGCCGCCTGGGCGGCCGAAAACGATTTGAAGGACGTAGGGGTGATCACCTCCACCTACCATGCCCTGCGCGTGCGCCTGCTGTTTGCGTGGCGGGCGCCGCAGTTGCAGGTGGTGATCGTTCCGGTGCAGCCTAACGAAGCCGGGTTGGGCGCTTTATGGCGCGAGTATCATAAACTGCTGGCGGTGCCCTTTTTGCGCTGATAGGGTACGCGCATGAATCCGGGCGACATGAAAAAAACAATCTTCACGCTTTTAACCACCACAGCTCTTGCCGGCATTCTGGCCGGGTGTGCCAGCCAGCCGGTCCCACAGGCCATCAACACGGGCGCCGGTGGTTACGGCAGCTACCTGCAGGGCGCGGTGGCCGAACTTGGCGGCAGCTATAACACCGCCCAGCGCGCCTACCTTTATACGCTGGCCGAAGACCCCGATAACATCACCCTGCGCCAGCGCGTGTTCCAGATGAGCCTGCTCGAAGGCGATATCCCCACCGCCGTGCGGCTGGTCAAAACCCTGCCCGACGAAGCGCGCACCCAAACCATGCCGCAACTGGTGCTCACGCTCGACGCCATCAAGCGCAACAAGCCCGACGAAGCGCAGGAGCACCTGAGCCGCGCCAGCGCCATGGCGCCGCAACTGCTGCACTTTACCGTGATGAAGGATTACCTTGCGCTGGCCGCCGGGCAATCGCCCACCACGGTCATCAACCGCCTGCAAACCCAGCCTGTGCCGCAGGCCATGCTCAGCCGCCGCGCCTACCAGGTGGGCCGCATGAACCTGAAGCAGGGCAAGGTTGAAGAAGCCCGCCAAGCGCTTGAACAGGCCGAACAGATCGAGCCGGGTACCGTCTTCACCACCCGCCTGCTGGGCGAACTGTACGAACGCGCGGGCGATACCGGCCGCGCCGCCGAAGTGTACAACCTTTTCCGCAACCGCAACCCCAACGTGCCGCTGTTCGGCGAGGCGTTCGACCGCATGGCGCAAAAGCAAAAGCCCGCGCCGTTTGCCAGCACGCCCGAACAGGACATTGCCGAAGTGATGTTCGACTTCGGCCTGCTGGTGTGGGTGCAGGGCGCCGATGGCCCGGCCCGCCAGATACTGAACCTGACGCTGTGGCTGAATGACGAATCCGACCCCTATGCGCTGTATTACGCCGCGCTGATCGGCGAGTTCGGCGACCGCAGCGGGTTGTCGCGCGCGCGTTACCAAAAGCTGCTGGCCGACCCGCGCCTGAGCGTGGCGGCGGGCCTGCGGCTGGCCCAGCTCGATTTCACCGAAGGTAAAAAAGACGATGCCATCCGTCGCCTGAACAACCTGATGGCCAGCAACAAGCGCGATAGCAAAACCGTGCAGCGCGCGCTGGCCGACACCTTGTTTGCCGACAAGAATTTTGAAGCCGCGCTGGTGCAATACAAACCGCTGGTGGCCGAAGTGGACAGCCTGGCCCCGCCCCAGCAGGTGGCGCTGCTGTTTGCCTACGGTGCCGCGCTCGAGCGCGTGAAGCGCTACGACGAAGCGGGCACCTACCTTAAAAAGGCCGTGACCATCGACCCCGCCAACCCGCAGATATTGAACTACCTGGGTTACATGTGGGTTGAGCAGAACCGGAACATTGATGAAGCTTTTGTGCTGCTGAAGCGCGCCAACGCGCTGGCCCCCAACGATGGCGCGATCACCGACAGCCTGGGCTGGGCCTACCACATGATGGGCAAAGACCAGATTGCGCTGGGCTACCTTGAACGCGCCGCCGAACAGGAGCCCGACGACGCGACGGTGAACGAACACCTGGGCGACCTGTATGCCAAGCTGGGCCGCACCGACGAAGCCTACACCCAATGGCGTTTGGCCCTGCAACTGGCCGGTAACGACAAAGAGCTTAAAGCCCGCCTTGAAAACAAACTGAAAGCCAAATAAGTGGATTCGAACACCCTCTGGATTGTTTTTGCTGTTGTTGTTGGCGTGTTGCTGGTGCTCGATCTGGGCGTGCTGCACCGCCGCCAGCGCGAGATAGGCGCCACCGAAAGCTTGGTGACCACCGGTGTTTACATGCTGCTGGCCGTTTTGTTCGGCGGCTTTTTATGGTGGGAACGCGGCGCCGAAACCGCGTTGGCGTTTTATACCGGCTATGCGGTCGAGTTTTCGCTCTCTATGGACAACGTATTTGTGATGGCGCTGATTTTGGGGATGATGCACATCCCCCGTACGCACCAGCACCGTGTGCTGCTGTACGGTGTGCTGGGCGTGATTGTGCTGCGCGGCGTGATGATCGCGCTGGGCGCCACGCTGGTCGAGCAGTTCCACTGGACGCTGTACATCATGGCAGCTTTTCTGGTGTTTACCGGGCTACAGATGCTGCGGCCTTCCACGCACTCCAACCCATTGAGCACGGGCAGCCCGGTGCTTAATTTTTGCCGCAAGCACCTGCGCGTGACCGAAGAACTGCACGGCAAAAAATTCTTTGTGCGCCTGCCCGACAAAAAAACCGGCAAGCCGGCACTGTACATGACTCCGCTGTTCATGGCGCTGCTGATGGTGGAACTGGCCGACGTGGTTTTCGCGTTTGACAGCGTGCCCGCCATTTTCGCCATCACCACCGATACTTACGTGATCCTCACCAGCAATATCTTTGCGATTCTGGGTTTGCGCAGCCTGTACTTTGCCCTGTCGGCCATTTTGCAGCGCTTTGCCTACATGAAGTATGCGCTGGCCATTTTGCTGGTGTTCATCGGCGGCAAGGTGCTGGTGTTCGAAGCGCTGCTGGGCAGCAAATTCCCGCCCGTGCTGAGCCTGGTTATAACTATACTGATCTTGTTCTCGGGTGTCGGCTACTCGTGGTTCAAAACCCGCAAGGGCGCGCCTAAAAAACGTTAGATCTAAAGCGTCGCCAGGGTTTTTAAAACCTGGCGGCAGCGGTCGGTCACTTCGTGGCCGTCCTTCAGTAATCGTGCGCGGCCGGCCGCGCCGATTTTTTTGGCGAGAGCCTTGTTGGCCAGCAGCTTTTTCAACTGCTTCAGCAGGCTATCGCCATCGGTGAAATAAACCGCTTCCTTGTTGGGCTTGAACAGGTTGTCGGCTAAATCATCGGTATAGGCCGACAGCATGCAGGTGCCGGTGGCGGGTATTTCAAAACTGCGGCGGGTGTAGGTGTCGTTATTCAGGTGCGAAAGCAGCGAGAGCGCAATCGGCGCGCTGTTGAGCGCTATATTATATTCAGCCCCCAATAGCGGTTTGGGCAGGCCGCCATGGGCTTTAAAGTAACCGGCCAGGGGCGAGGCCTGCCAGCCGGTGCCGAACAGTTTAAAATCGATGCCAGCCTCCATCACGCGCTTCAGCAATGCGTCGCGGCCATCGGCTTCGTAGTGGCCCACAAAAATCACGTCGCATGTATAAGCCGCCTTGGGCCGGGCAATGGGGAAGTTGCGCGATTCGATGTAATACGAGCGCAGCAGCGAAGTATGCCGGTAGCCGATGCGTTTGTAATCGGCCAGGTTTTTCAGCCGGTAGGCAAAAAGATGGTCATACGCAAAAATGCCGCGGCGGAAGTGCCGCCAGAAGTACGGTTTGTACTGGCTCGAAAACGGGTCGTCGTTGTTAAAGCCCATCACCTTGGCGCCGGTGGCCTTCAGCGCCTTGAGCGTGCGCGGATAAATGTGCGTGCCACGATACACGAACACCATGTCGGGCTTGAATGTGCGGGCCTGTTTAATCAAATCGGCATTTAGTTTGATCACCGCCGGGCCGAAGGTGAATTTGTTCTGGAAACGGTAGTAAATCGAGGCCAGCCGGTTGGGCCTGGTGGGGTACACGTTGGCGTAAGGGTAGTTGTGAAAGTAACTCTGCCACGTGAACACCCGCACCTTGTGCCCCAGCTTTTTAAAGCCGTCGGCCATGGCATGCACGTGGGTTTCGCCACCGTGGCCGTCGGCCACCATCAGTATTTTCATAGCAACTCCGGAAAGAGCTTTTGTAAAATGTTTTCGGGCAGGCTGCGGCCGTTCAGGGCCAGTTTATCGGTTTTCTGGGTACTTCCCACCGCAAAACCCTGTTTCTGGCGATAAAGGCAGCCATGCGGCAATTTTTTGCTGTAAGCCGATTTCAGCAGGCCTTTAAGGATTCCATCCTTGAACAGCAGCTTCTCTGAAATCTGCCATGCGGATGCAATGCCCGCTTTGCTTAAAAAAGGCACGCGCGTTTCAATGGCCACCGCCATGCTGGTGCGGTCCACCTTGGTCAAGATCGCATCGTGCATGAAGGTATGAAAGTCGAGATACATGGCACGCGATTTAAGCGGTAAATCGGGCCGGTAAAAGCGCTTTACATACCAAAGTTCGTCGTAATTTTCGGGCATATTGTATTTTTTACGGAATTTACGCTTGAAATTGTCTGTTTTCAGCAGGCCGCCGCGCAGGCGGATCTGCCGCTCGAGCGGGTCAAGCAGCGTGAAGATCTCCGCCTTGCGAAACAGTGAGCGCAGCGGACGTGGGCCATTATTTTTAAGCCAACTGACAGGGCCACGCAGTGGGAAGAGAAAACCCAGCCACGGGGTAAGCGCCTGGAACCACTCCTGATAGTGGCGGTAGCCGCCAAACAGTTCATCACCGCCGTCGCCGGTCAGTACCACGGTCATGTTCTCGGCCGCCAGTGCCGATACCTGATAGGTGGGGAAAGCCGAGGCATCGCCGAACGGTTCATCGAACCACTCGCGCAACTTGCCAAATTGCTTGTTGATCATGCTCTGGTTCATCTGGCGGGTGAGGTGGCGTGAGCCGATAAGCTTGGACACTTGCAGCGCATAGCCGGTTTCGTCAACGCTGGCATCGGCAAAACCGATGGAGCAGGTAGTCAGTTTTTTAACGTGGCGGCTGGCCTCGTAGCTGACGATGCTGGAATCGACCCCGCCCGAAAGGAAGGTGCCCACCGGCACGTCGGCCACCAGTTGTTCTTCCACCGAGGCGGCAATGGTTTTTTGCACCAGTGCCACGGCGGTTTTTTCATCGGTGATGTTGCGGCTTACCGGCAGGTTCCAGTAGCGTTTTTTGTGGAGCTTGCCGGTTTGCAGGTCGAAGGTGGCAAAATGCGCGGGCTCAAGCTTATGAATGTTGCGGTACAAACTCTTGGGGCTGGGGATGCACAGGTAGCTCAAAAAATCGTAAACCGCGGTGTGGTCGATGTGCAGGTTTTTTTTGCCATGGTAGCTCACCAGCGCTTTCAATTCCGATGCCCAACCGAGGTCGCCGCCGATGGTGCTGTAGTACAGCGGCTTGATGCCGGCGTGGTCGCGCGCGAGAATAATTTTTTTGTTGATGCTGTCGTGGATGATGAACGCGAACATGCCGTCGATGCGTTCCAGCAGCACCTCAATGCCCCAGCAAATGTACCCGTGCAGCAATACTTCGCTGTCGCTGTCGCTGGAAAATTTCACTTTATGTTTACGTTCCAGTTCGATCCGCAACTCTTTGAAATTATATATTTCTCCATTGGCGGTTAAAGTGACACCTTTGGCTTGCATCGGCTGTGTGCCGTTGCTGGATAGATCCAAAATCGACAGGCGACGGTGGCCTGAATAAACACCCTGCTCGAGAGCAAAACTCCAACCGTCAGGGCCTCGATGTTCGAGTGTATTAAGCGCCGCGTGCGCTTTTTTTAAGGTTGTTTTGGCAACGTTGCTGTAACCAAAAAGTCCACACATCAGGCAAACGCTTTTAACGTACCAATGATCTTCGTGACGTCGGCATCCGACAGGTTCGGGTGCAGCGGCAGGCACAACGAATCTTCGTTCAGCGCTTCGGCCACCGGCAGTGTTTTGGTGGTTTGGCCGTACAGCGGGTTAAGGTGCAGCGGGTGGTAGCGCACGGTGGTGTAAATGCCGTTTTCCAGCAGGTAATGGGCCAGTGCGTCGCGCTTGCCGTTGGTGACGCGAATGCCGTAGGTGAAGTAGCCGTGCCTGTTACCTTCGGGCGCTTCGGCAGGGGTGATGATCCAGTCGATGGCGGCCAGTTCGGCCTGGTAGCGGTCCCAAATCTGCTGGCGGCGGGTTTGGTTGACGCTGAGCTTGCGCAGCTGCGCCACCGCCATGCCGGCCGAGATATCGGACGGGTTCATTTTGATGAACGCCTCGGAAATATTATATTCCCACCAGCGGTTTTTACCGTGGGTCGAGGCCTCGAAGCCCGATTTTTCGATGCCGCAATACCGCAGCTTGCGGGCGCGCGCCATGTAGGTGGGGTGACGCGAGGTCAGTCCGCCGCCTTCGCCCACCGCAATGTTCTTCACGGCATCGAAGCTGTAAATGCCCACGTCGCCCATGCTGCCGCAAAAGCGGCCCTTGTAAAACGCGTCGGCGGCCTGGGCGGCGTCTTCGATCACCGGGTAACCCAGCGCCAATATGGGGTCCATGTCCACCGGCAAACCGCCGTAGTGCATCACCATAATGGCCTTGGTATTGGGTGTGATCTGCGCCCGTATGGTTTCGGCGGTGATGTTCATGGTCACGGGGTCCACATCGGCAAACACCGGCGTGCAACCGGCCAGCAGCACGGCCTGCGCGCAGCTTACCCACGTGAAGCTGGGCAGAATAACCTCGGCACCTTTGGGCAGGCCCAGCAGCGTTACCGCCATGTACAGCGCGTTAGAGCCGTTATCGACCATGATGAAATCGTCGAGCTTGCCGTGCTGCTTGAATTCTTCTTCAAACGCCTTGAGCTTGGGGCCCATGCCCAGCCACTGGTTGGTGATGCTTTCCGAGATCTGGGCGATCTCTTCCGCGCCCACCTTGCTGCCGAAAACCGAAATCATTCTTGTACAACCTCCACCTTGACCGGCTTCAGTTTAGCCGAGTTCAGTTTATACACAACGTGGCCGTCGGCCTCGCCCTGCGATTCAAAGCCGTTCTGTTCGTACCAGTCGCGCGCCGGGTTATCGGCCAGCACCAGGCAGCCCACCGGCAGCTTGGCGCTGGTGTGCAAAAACGTGTTCATCAGATTGAATGCTTCGGCCATGCTGTGCGTCGAGCCTTCCAGCGTGCGCCCGCGCATGATGTTGTAAACGTCGATAGACTTTTCGCCGGTATCCTCATCGGTTTCCAGCCGGTAGCCCATGCAGCCCACGTTCACGAATTTTTCGCCGTCGTGCTCCTGCACCATCAGCATCATGTCGTTTTTGTTGGCCTGCAGGTTGGCAAACCATTTGGCCTGCATTTCGTGGGTGATCTCGCCTTTGAAAAAGAAGTACTGGCGGTTGGCGTTCTTCCATACGCGCAGGTCTTCACAATCAATCGCCTCGGCCTGTTTCAGGCGGTAATCGGGCGTGCCTTCGGCGTGCAGTATCAACATCAGGCCAGGTGCTCCATAATGGTTTTAACGCCCTGCGCGGGTTTCCATTCCTCAGCGGTTTTGCGGGCGGCCTTGCCCATTTTTTCCAGTTCGGCGGGCTTTATGGCCAATAGTTTGCCAAGCAGTTTGGTCAGTTCGGCGGGTTTGGCGGGGTTGAACAGCCAGCCGTTTTTACCGTGGGCAATGCGGTCGAAGGCCGACCCCGCGCCCGTGCTGCCGATCACCGGCACGCCCAGCGCGTGGGCAAAAATGGTGCTGCCCCAGGCATCGAACCGCGCCGGGTGAATAAAGCATTCGCCCGCCGATATCAGTGCCTGGAAGTCGTCGTACGCCATCCAGCCGGGAAAGAAGACCTGCTTTGAAAGCCCGTGTCTGGCCGCCAGTTTTTTCAGGTTATCGAGTTCTTCACCCTGGCCCACAATCACCAGCTTCACGCGTTTTTTTTGCGAAGCCGGCAATGCGCCGATGGCGCTGATCGGCAGGTCGAAGCCTTTGTCATGGATCAGGCGGCTGCCACCTACAATCAGTACATCGTTTTTGCCCACGTTGTAGCGTTTGCGCCGCGCGGCCTTTTGCTTTTCAAAATGCTTACGGGTGTGGCTCACCTCGACAATAATGGGCAGGTTGACCAACTGGCTGGCCCAGAAGTTGCGCACCTTGAAGTAATCGACCGTCATCTGCCCCACGGCAAACACGGTGGCATTGCTGGTGCGCAGCAGCATGTAAAAAAAGTCGCGCAGCTTTTTTTGAATTGCGCTACGTGGGGCGGTGTCCTGCGGCATGTCGAACCACATGCCGAAGTTGCGGCGCAGCAGGCACAGCATCAAAAACAGGGCGCGCGTGGTCGGGTTACTCCAGCCGATCAGCATCACGCGGTTTTCGGGGTGGCGGAACACGTGCCACACCAGTGTCCAATCCACACGGCCAAGCTCAAACAGGTTGGCGCGCTGCACGGCGTGGGCAATGTCGTCTTTCCAGCCGTACTTGTCGGCCTTGCCCTTGCCGTACCACAGGTCAAGTTTCAGGCCTTTGGTGTCACGCAGGGCCGCCAGCAGCACGTTGGTGTGCGGGGTGGCCACGTCCTGGATGAACGTGAGCTTCATGCTAGCCGCGCCGGTTTTCCATAAACCACTGCACGGTGCTGCGTAGGGCGGGCATAAAATCGCTTTGGGCTTTCCAGCCCAGCTCGGTTTCGATCTTGGTGCTGTCGATCGCGTAGCGGCGGTCGTGCCCGGCGCGGTCCTTCACGTAGCTGATGAGTTTGCTGTAGCTTTCGGCCTGCGGTTTCAGTTCGTCCAGAATGCCGCAGATCAGCCCGGCCATGGCATTGTTGTCCTGCTCGTTGTCGCAGCCGATGTTATAGGTTTCGCCGCTGCGGCCGTTATGGAAAACCGTATCGAGCGCGTTGGCGTGGTCCTTCACGTACAGCCAGTCGCGGATGTTCTTGCCGTCGCCGTAGATGGGAATGGGCTGGCCCGCCAGCGCCTTGCGGATGATGGTGGGGATCAGCTTTTCGGCATGCTGGTGCGGGCCGTAATTGTTGCTGCAGTTGGATATGGTGGCATTCAGCCCAAAGGTGCGGTTATAGCTGCGCACCACAAAATCGCCGCCGGCCTTGCTTGCGGCATAGGGCGGGTTGGGGGCGTAGGGCGTGGTTTCGCTAAACAGGCCTGTTTCGCCCAGCGTGCCGTACACCTCGTCGGTGCTGGTCAGGTGAAAGCGCGCGCCTTCGTAACCCTTCTTCACATCACCCACGCCGTTCATCCAGTGGCGGTAGGCGGTGTGAATGAGGCGCTGGGTGCCGATCACGTTGGTCATGAAAAAGATCTCGGGCCCGGCGATCGAATTATCCACATGGCTTTCGGCCGCCAAATGGAACACCCCGCGAATGTCATGCTCGGTGAAGATCTTTTCCAGCAGCGCCTTGTCGCAAATGTCGCCCTTCACAAAGGTGTAGCGCGGGTTGTCTTGCACGGCCTTCAGGTTGTCGGGGTTTCCGGCATAGGTCAGTGCGTCGAGGTTCACGATTTTATACTGCGGGTATTTTTCCAGCAGGTGTTCAATCAGGTTGCTGCCGATGAACCCGGCACCGCCGGTCACCAAAATACTGGTAAGCGAAGAAGAAGTCATGAATTGCCTTATTTGTTGCCCGGCGCGCGGGGGTTTTTGGTTTGGTGAAGGGTATCGATCAGGTACTGGCCGTAGGCGGTCTTTTTCAGCGGCTCGGCAATCTTCAAAAGCGCGTCGGCGTTGATCCACCCGTTCAGGTAGGCGATCTCTTCCAGGCAGGCAATTTTAAAGCCCTGGCGCTGCTCCATGGTACGAATGAACCAGCTGGCTTCCAGCAAATCGTTATAGGTGCCGGTATCCAGCCAGGCAAAGCCGCGGCCCAGCATTTCCACGTACAAGTCGCCCTGCTTCAAATATTCCTGGTTGATGCTGGTGATTTCCAGCTCGCCGCGGGCCGAAGGCTTGATGTTCTTGGCAATCTCCACCACCCGGTTGTCGTAAAAATACAGGCCGGTCACGGCAAAATTGCTTTTGGGCTCGCTGGGCTTCTCTTCAATGCTCACGGCGCGGCCCTCGGCATCGAACGCCACCACGCCAAACTGCTGCGGGTTTTGCACGTGGTAGCCAAACACCGTGGCACCGGTTTTGCGGGCCATGGCATTTTTAAGCAGCGGCGAAAAGTGCGAGCCGAAAAAGATGTTGTCGCCCAAAATCAACGCCACGTTGTCGTCGCCGATAAACTGTTCGCCGATGATGAACGCCTGCGCCAAACCCTCAGGCCTGGCCTGCGGCGCGTAGCTCAGGGTTAAACCCCATTGGCTGCCGTCGCCCAGCAAGGCTTCAAAGCGGGGCAGGTCGTCGGGGGTGGAAATAATCAGAATGTCGCGGATACCCGCCAGCATGAGCACCGATAACGGGTAGAAGACCATGGGTTTGTCATAAACCGGCAACAACTGTTTGCTCACCACCTTGGTGGCCGGATAAAGCCGGGTGCCGCTGCCGCCCGCTAAAATGATCCCTTTCACGGAATTCCCCCTGTTTGCTGGGGTTGTGCATAGCAAAACTGCCAATATTTATCAAGCAATTGGCCCCCAAACCGGGCGTATTGTGCAGCGCATTGTCAGGAACCTCCCAAACCCTCTCGCGCCGCACCAAAGCCGTTAATGCCCAAAATACGCCAAAAATAGCGGTTCCGGTGGCAGTTTGGCACGGCCACGCCCTGTATAAGACACAGGAGGGACTCAAATGAACAAACTTCACATGCAGCTTACCATGGTGGCCCTGGCGGCCGGCGCCCTGGGCATGCTTGCAGGCTGTGCCAGCGTGCTTCCCAGCACCAGCAACAAAAGCCAGGTGAAGTGGGAAAGCTACGGCAGCGCCAAAGATGCCTTCGACGCCGTCATCGAAACCAAAACCACCGAAAAAGACCTTGGTGTGCTGGGTTTTAACCCCAACGCCACGCCCAACACCAAAATTTTGAACTATGTCGATGTGGTCAACCTGTTCGGCTCGTCCTTCAAGCCCGAGCAGCTGCCCGAAGGCGTGCAAAAATGTGCGATAGCCAAGGATAAATGCTTTGCCTATGTGGTGCAGGTCCAAAGCATCAAAAACAAACAGGAGGGCAGCGTGCTGGCCAACCTGTTCGGCTTCCGCAAAAACATCCGCACCAAGGGCTGGCAGTTCACCGCCACCATCGTGCTGATCGATAAAACCGTGGCCTACAAGCTCTGGACCGGTACGCCCGAAATCGAAAGCGTCGATAACTCGGTCACGCCGCTGGGCCCGATGCAGAACCTCGGCTTCCTGGTTCCCAAGCCCGGGTTCTAACCTAACCTGCTGAAACAATGGCGCCCAACCGGGCGCCATTTGTGTTGTATGTATGCGCGTTGCATACGATAATTGCCGACAACAGGAGAACTACCCCCATGTCATTCACCGCATTCGAAATGCACTTAAGTAACTTTGCCACCCTGGTGTGGGGCTGGCCAATGCTGATTGCCTTGATGGTCACCGGCATATGGCTGACGGTGCTGCTCAGGGGTTTGCAGTTCCGCATGTTGCTGCCCGCCATGTACGATGCCTTTTGCCCTCATAGCAGGCATACGCGCGGCGAGGGCATGATCTCAAACCGTTCAGCCCTGTTCACGGCGCTGGCCGCTACGGTGGGCACCGGTAACATTGCGGGCGTGGCCACCGCCATTGCGCTGGGCGGGCCGGGCGCCATGTTCTGGATGTGGATGAGCGGGCTGTTCGGCATGGCGCTTAAATTCTCCGAGGCCCTGCTAGGTGTCCACTACCGTGTCAAAGACAAAAACGGCCAGTTCCGCGGCGGGCCCATGTATTATCTTACGCATGGTGCCAAAGCCCCGTGGCTGGGTGCGGTGTTTGCCGGAGCACTGGCGTTTGCCGCGCTGTGCACTGGCGGCATGGTGCAAAACAACAGTATTGCCGATGCGATGTTGGCAGGTTTTGGCCTTAATCCCACCTGGGTGGGGCTGGCGGTGACCGCGGTTTCGGCGGCGGTGATGCTGGGCGGGCTTGGCCGCATTGCCCGCGCGGCCGACTTGCTGGTGCCGAGCATGATCGTGGTGTACGCCGCCGCAGGTACGCTGGTGATTGTGGTTAACAGCGCCATGCTGCCGCAAATCTTGCATGCCATTTTTACCGAGGCGTTTACCGGCAGTGCGGCCGCAGGCGGCTTTGCCGGCAGCAGTGTGCTGCTGGCCATGCGCTATGGCTTGGCGCGCGGCGTGTTTGCGAACGAAAGCGGGCTGGGCAGCGCACCCATTGTGGCTGCCACCGCGCAAACCCGTCACCCCACCGAGCAGGCACTAGTGTCGATGACTCAAACCTTCATCGACACCTTTTTTGTGTGCACATTTACAGGCATGGTTATTTTAATAACCGGCGCCTGGCAAAGCCTCGACGTTGCCAGCGCGGGGGCCAGCCTCACCAACCTGGCCTTCAACCAGGGGCTGGGCAATGTTGCGCTGGCGGGTATTCCGTTGGGCAGCGGCATTGTCAGCCTGTGCCTGCTGCTGTTTGCCTTCACCACCATTCTGGGCTGGGGCTTTTACGGCCAGCAGGGCGCGATGTACCTGCTGGGCCCCAAGGTAGCCAAACCCTACCTGTGGCTGTTTTTGGCCTGCACATTTTTCGGTGCCGCCATTCTTGATTGGGCCGAATCCATCCGCCAGGGGGTACACTTTATCTGGGTGCTGGCCGATCTCGGCACCGCAGCCATGATGCTGCCCAACCTGTTCGGACTGCTGGTAATGAGCGGCACCATTAAAAAGCTGGCGTTCGATTACATCCAGCACACCCGTACCGGCAAGCCGCTGCTGCACAAGCCGTTCTACTTTACGGCCGTGCCCGCCAAGGCGCCGGTCAAAGCGGTAAAGGCCAAGCCGAAAACCAAGGCCAAAATCAAACCCAGGGCCAAGCCTAGAAAACGTCGCTAAACACAAAAACGGCCCCGCGAACGGGGCCGTTTTTTTATTGTGCAGCCTGCAATCTGCGGCGGCGGAAATGAACCACCACAAACAGGAATACAAAGCCGAATACAACCACCAGCGTACTGCGGCTGGGGTGCTTCAGGTCGGGCCAATCAACACCATGAATCGTATCGGTGTTAAAGCTGGTGGCGCTGTTCACGCACACCGGCCCGGCGCCGTCGGCCAGCAGGTCCATCTTCACCTGCTCGCTCAGCACCTGTACGTCCAGCCTGTGGCCGGCCACCAGTTCCAGGCGTTTCAGCAAGGCTTGCGTACCCGCCAGAAACGCGTGGGTGCACAGGTGGAAGGGGCTGCCTTCCATGCCCGCGTAAAACGCCGGTACAACACCACCCATGCAGGCACGCCGCTGGGCGATAATGAAGTGACGCAACGCCACCACTTCGGTATCGGTGGGCAGCAGCTTTTCGGCCAGTGCCACAATAGCGGGCCGGTTGGCGTCCATGGCGTTCAGCTGGTTGTGCAGCAGCGGCTGCACGTTCAGGCTTTCGTAAACCCGGGTATGGCTCGAAGCCTGTGCCGTGCCGCCAAAAGCCAACCCCGCCAGCACGGCAAGGCAAGCAACGAAGTATCGCATAGGCTCTCCTTTCCGAGAGGCTAAGGGTAAAAACGATTCAGGTAAGTCTGTGGTTAAGACCATGGCCTTATACGCCAACCTGTTTTAAATAAAAGACCAATGGCGATAAAAAATGCGGCGACCGTTTACGTGTGCACCAGTTGCGACCGCAACCCTGCACAGCTGGAAACCCCGCAGGCCGAAGGGTTTGCCTATCTGGCGCAGGTTAAACAGCTTTTAAAAAACCAGCCGAGCTTGCAGGTGTGCGGGGTTAAATGTTTGGGCGGCTGCGAGGCCAACGGCACCCCCAATGGCTGTTGCAGCATCGGGCTAACCGCCACCGGCAAACACAGCTATGTGTTCAACCAGCTTATGCCCGGTACCGATGACGACAAGCTGCTCGAACTCATCCAGCTCTACTTCAAACGCCCCAACGGTCGTATCCACTGCAGCGAAAGCCCGCGCGCCGACGCCCTGCGCCCTCACGTCACCACCTGCGTCCCCCCGCCTAAAAACTAGATCGTCGCCACAGTCCGCAGGCGCGCCCGCGTCGAAAGCTCGGCCTGCGAGATCACCGGCACCAGCGGCAGCGCCCGCTCGATCAACAGGCGCGCAAACGGGCGGCTGCCGGGCGAGGTAAGCAGTATCGGCCTCAACCCGGCATTGAACTGGCGCTCAAAGGTATCGCGCGTCACCTTCAAAAAGTTCTGCACCTTGTCCGGCGCCATGGCCAGCTGGCGTTCCTCTCCATCCATGATCATGCTGTCCTTGAATTCCTTTTCCCACGCCGGGCTCATTGCCACCACGGTCAGTGTGCCGTCGGCATCACCGAACTGTGCGTTGATCTGGCGGGCCAGCCGGGCGCGCACATGCTCGGTCAAAATGGTCAGGTTACGCAGGCCCGGGGCCTCGGCCATGGCTTCCATAATGGCCGGCAGGTCGCGGATGCTGATACGCTCGCGCAGAAGGTTCTGCAGAACCTTCTGCAGCGCCGCCTTGCTGTATTTTTCGGGGATGAGTTCCTCGATCAGCTTGGCATGGTTGGGGCGCAGTTCGTCCAGCAGCTTGTCCAGTTCCTGGCGGGTCAGCAGGTCGGCCAGGTTGTCTTTAATAATTTCGGTCAGGTGGGTGGTCACCACGGTGCTGTTGTCCACCACGGTGTAGCCGTTGAACTGTGCCTGATCCTTCTGCGCATCGCCGATCCACTTGGCGGGAATGCCGAACGCCGGGTCGGTGGTTTCCTTGCCTTCCAGCGGCGCAGCGGTGCCGCCTGCGCCTGCAATGGCCAGCAACTGGCCAGGCTCCAGCACGCCGCCACCGGCCTTGATGTCCTTGATGAAAATATTGTACTCACCGGGCTTGAGTTGCAGGTTGTCCTGAATGCGCACGCTGGGCATCACCACGCCCATCTGCTTGGCCAGCTGGCGCCGGGTTTCCTTGATCTGCTCGGTCAGGCGGCCGCCGCGGCTCTCGTCGATCAGGCCCAGCAGCGCGTAGCCCATTTCCAGCTTCAAGGTATCCACGTGCAGGTAGCTGGCCAGCGGGGGCTCTGCCGGTGCGGCGGTGGCGGCCACGGCTTCTTCGGCCTTTTTCAATTCGTCCACGGTGGGCGGCTTGGGTTTGCGGCTGGCCCGCAGCGCCTGCATGCCGGCAAAGCCCAGGCCGCCGCTCATTAAAAAGAACGGGATGATAGGCATGTTGGGCAGCAACGCCAAAAAGGCGGTCAGGCCCGCGGCCACAAACAGCGCGCGGTAGTTGGTGGCCAACTGGCCGAACAGCACCGTACCGGCGCCTTCGTTGGTGCCGCTCTTGGCCACCAGCATACCGGCAGCGATCGAAATGGTCAGGGCCGGGATATACGCCACCAAACCGTCACCCACGGCCAGCAGGGTGTAGCGGCTCAGGGCGTCGTAACCGCCCAGCTTGTGCTGCACCACACCCACGATCACCCCCACCACCACGTTAATGGCGGTAATGATCAGGCCTACAATGGCGTCGCCGCGCACAAACTTGCTGGCACCGTCCATGGCGCCAAAAAAGCCGGTTTCGTTTTCCAGGTCGGTGCGGCGCTGGCGGGCTTCGCTTTCATTGATGAGTCCCGCGTTCAGGTCGGCATCAATGGCCATCTGCTTGCCCGGCAGGCTGTCCAGCGTAAAGCGGGCGGCCACTTCGGCGATACGGCCCGAACCCTTGGTGATGACCACGAAGTTGACGATAATGAGGACGGAAAAGATCACCAGCCCGATAATGAAGTTGCCGCCCATGATCACCTTGCCGAAGGCTTCGATGATGTGACCGGCGGCGTTGGTGCTGTTGTGGCCGTTCTCCAAAATCAGCCGGGTGCTGGCCACGTTCAAGGCCAGGCGGAAGGTGGTGGTCACCAGCAGCATCATGGGGAAGCTGGAAAAATCGAGCGCGCGCTTGATGAACAGCACGGTCAGCAGCACCAGCACGCCCAGCGTGATGTTGGTGGCGATCAGCAGGTCCAGAACCGGGCCGGGCAGGGGAACGAAGAACAGAACAATAAGCGCCAATACGCCCAAGGCCAGCATCACATCCAGCTGCCTGGCTTGCGCCAGCATACGGGTCATATTCATTGTTTTATTGTTCTCCCGGGTGGTTTTATCACCCGGCGGGCTTGCAACCGCAAGCCCTATGACGTGCTATTCAGCAGCCCCAGCGAAGATAATTTTTCGCGCAATATCACCACCGAAATCCCCAGCAAATGCGCGGCAAAGTCTTCGTTGCCCTTGGTGTAACTCATGGTGGCGCTCAGGGTGTCGCGCTCCACGTCGGCCAGTGGGCGCGGCACGTAGCTTTGCTGCATGCCTCCGCCGCCCGAATATGCCGCCGCCACCGCCTGCGCCAGCCCGGCCACGCCGGGGCCGGTGGGGGTGGTGCCGGCCTGCTGCATGTTGGCGTCCATGGCCATCAGGCGCATGCTCATGGGCGATATCTGGATATGCGGCGCATCCAGCGTGCGGGTTTGCGGTCCGGCCAGCAAAATGGCGCGGTGGATGGTGTTCTCCAGTTCGCGCACATTGCCTTTCCAGTAGCAGGTCAGCAGTTTTTCCTCGGCCGCCGGGGTAAATTCCAGCTTGCCGTGTTCGGCGTATTTTTCGGCAAAGTGGCGGGCCAGCGGCAAAATGTCGCCCGGGCGCTCGCGCAGCGGCGGCAGGTCAACCATCACCACGCTCAGGCGGAAGTACAGGTCTTCGCGGAACTTGCCCTGCGCCACGTAATCTTCCAGCGTGCGGTTGGTGGTGGCGATCAGTCTGATGTCCACCGGCACCGGCTTGTCGGCGCCCACCGGGTCGATCACGCGCTCCTGAATGGCGCGCAGCAATTTGGCCTGCAACGCCAGATCCATTTCCGAAATTTCATCGAGCAGCAGCGTGCCGCCATGGGCCTGCTGGAACTTGCCGATGCGCTTGTTGAGCGCACCCGAGAACGAACCTTTTTCGTGCCCGAACAGTTCCGACTCCAGCAAACTTTCCGGGATGGCCGCGCAGTTGACCGCAATGAACGGCTTGCTGGCGCGCGGGCTGCTGGCGTGTAAAAAACGCGCCATCACTTCCTTCCCCGTACCGCTTTCGCCGCGCAGCAACACGGTGGCACCGCTGGCGGCAAACTGGCGGGCCTGGTTCAGCAGCGCGGTGGTCTTGGTGTCCGAAGCCACCGGTGACTGCACGCTCGCCACCGGCGCCATGCGCTCCAGCAGCGTGGCCAGCAGGCGGCCTTCCACCGGGGTGGTCAAATACTCCTTGGCGCCCAATCTGATCGCCTTGGTGCCGGTAGCCGGGCTGGCCTCCCCCACCACCACAACCGGCGTCACCAGCTTGTTGTTTTTCAATCCGGTAAACACGGCGGGCAGATCAAAACTGCCGGGCACCAGCAGCAGGGCAATTTCGCTGCTCGACAGGGTCTGCAAGGCCTCTTCAAGCCCGGCGGCCGAAAGCAGCTGCACGCCCGCAGGCAATGCCGCCGCCAGCGAAGGCTCGGTATGCAAGGGAGAAAGGGCCAACACATGGGGCATGGTCATACCTTACCCGGTCGGGGGCGTTTCGTCACCCGAACGGCGTGTTTTGGGGGGCTAAAAAGTTAGCGGAAAACCCGGCTGCGCAGGGCCGGGGGCAGTTGCGCGTTCAGGTGCAGTTCCATCTGGCGGGGGTTTTCGCGCTTGGCCATGCTGGCCACGCCCATGGTGTAAATTTTCCGCAGCAGCAGGTCGTCGGCCGAAATGCGCTCGATCTTGTTGGCCAGCGGGGTAAACACCATGTAACTCAGCACGGCGCCGTAAAAAGTGGTCAAAATGGCAATGGCCATGGCGGGCCCGATGGTATCGGGGTCGGCCAGGTGGCTCAGCATCTGCACCAGCCCGATCAGGGTACCGATCAACCCCATGGCGGGCCCCAGTTCAGCGGCGCGTCGCAGCATCGATATAGCCGTGGCATAGCGCTCCATCAGCGTGGCGGTGTCGGCCATCATGATGCGCTCGATCAGTTCCACCGGCGTGTTATCAAGCGCAAGGCTCAGGCCCTGGCGCAAAAAGGGGTGGGGCTCGTTGGCAATTTCACCCTGAATGCCCATCAGCGCATCCTTGCGGGCCTTTTGCGAAAGCTTGACCAGCCGGGTGGTCTCGCCCGAAAAATCCGGCGTGTTGTGCACCAGCGCGTTTAAAATCATCAACCCGCCGGTGGCAAATTCGCGGGGCTTGAAGCTTACCATGGTCACCAGCGCGGTACCTCCCACCACGATCAGCAGGCTCGGAACATCAAGGAACGCCGCCGCATTGCCGCTCATGCCCACCGCCAGCGCCACCAACCCCAGCGAGGCAATGAGGCCGAAAATGGTGGCTAGATCCATCGAATAACCTAGCTGGCGTTTTTAACGATTTCGGTCATGGTCACGCCCAGCTTGTCGTCCACGATCACTACTTCACCGCGGGCCACCAGGCGGTCATTCACATAAACGTCCACGGCGTCGCCCACCTTGCGGTCAAGTTCCACCACCGCACCGCGGCCCAGCTTCAGCAGTTGCGAAATGTTCATGCTGGTGGTGCCCAGCACCGCGCGCACGGTCACCGGCACGTCATATACGGCTTCAAGCCCGGCCTCGCTGCCCTTCACGCCGGTCGTGGCGGCGCCCAGGTCTTCAAAGTTCACGTTCTGTTTGGTATCGGCGGGTGCGTCGGCCATAAGTTATCCCTTGTTATTACGGGCCAGCTTACGCGTAGCCCCGTGGCGCAGCAAGGCAGGTGCCGCATGCCTGTTCATTACTTCAAGGCCTCGACCAGTTCGTCGTCGCCCAATAATGCCGATGCGCGCGATTTGGCCGCAGCCGTGGCATCCGGTGCTGGTGCGGCGGCGGCCGGGGCGGGGGTCGTGCCCGGCTCGTGCGGCGGTGGGGCCTGCACATTGGCGCCCGCCTGCACCAGCAGGTCGGCGATCAGTTTTTCGTGTTCGTGCACACGGGCTTCAAGGCCACCGCTGCGCCATTCCACCACGCAGTCGGTCACCGGCAGGCTGTGGTCGTCCACAATGCGGAAGTTGTGCCCGCTGATGTGCGCATGCGCCAACCCCAGCTTTTCATGAAAGTGCCGGGCGCCGGGGTTGATGCGCAGCGTTAGTTCCTCGCTGGTGCCGATCAGCGGCAGCAGGCTTTTCAGGTGCTGTTCCAAAATCGGTTCGGGGTAGTGCTGCACGGCCTGGCCCAGCAGGCGGCTAAAGCTGCCATGCCATAACACCAGCAACTGGCGCACGCTGCGCTCTTCCCAGGCTTTCTGGGCCTGCGTCAGCTGGTCGGTCAGGGCGGTCAGGCGGTGGGTCAGCTCGGTCACTTCGGCGCCGGCGGCGTTCTTGCCTTCCTGCACCCCGGCGGCAAACCCTTCGGCACGGGCCTGTTCCAGCGCATCGGCACGGGCCTGGTTGTTATTGAAACCGCCCGCCACATCCAGCTCGAAAAACTGGTTATCAAAACCGAATTTCGAGTAGCTCTTCGCTTCCGTCATGTTAGGTAATGAATTCTTCCTGGCCTTCGGCGCCGCTGATGATCACGATCTCGCCCTTGTCGGCCAGGCCCTTGGCCACAACCACGATCTTCATCTGGGCCTCGTCCACGTCCTTCACCTTCACCGGGCCCATGGCTTCCATGTCTTCCTTCATGATCTTGGCCTGGCGTTCGCTCATGTTCTTAAAGAACTTCTCGCGCATTTCCGGCTTGGCGCCCTTCAAGGCCAGCGTCAGCACGTCCTTGTCGGTCATGTCGCGCAAAATGGTCTGGATGCCCTTGTCGTCGGTCTTCATCACGTCATCGAAGGTGAACATCAGCGCGCGGATCTGCTCGGCGTCGTCCGGGTTGCTCTTTTCAAGCAAACCCATAAAGCGCTGCTCGTTGCCGCGGTCGAAGTTGTTGAAAATTTCGGCCATGGTCTCGTGCGGGTCGGTGGTACTCTGGTGGGCCAGGCTGCGCATGAACTCGGTCTTCAGGCTTTCTTCCACTGCGTTCAAAATCTCGCGCGGCACGTTGTCCATCACCAGCACGCGCTGCATTACCTCAAGAGCCAGGTCTTCGGGCAGCACGCCGATCACCTTGGCGGCGTGGCTGGGCTTGATCTTGCTGATGATCACCGCCACGGTCTGCGGGTATTCGTTCACCAGGTAGTTGGCCAGTACTTCCTCGCTCACGTTGGCCAGTTTTTCCCACATGGTGCGCCCGGCCGGGCCGCGCATTTCTTCCATCAGTTCCTTCACACGGTCTTCTTTAAGAAAACTCTTGAGGTAGCGCTCGGTGGTGCTCCAGCCGCCCACCATGCCGCCACCGCCGCCCCCCACTTCCGAGGCGAAGTCCATCATGGTCTGTTCCATTTCCTCGCCGGTCACGTGGCCCAGCGTGGCCATCTCGCGCGAAATATCGCGGATCTCGTAATCGTCCATGAACGAAAACAGGTTGGCGGCGCGCTGCTCGCCCAACGCCATCATCAAAATGGCGGCCTTGCGCGGGGTTTCGGTTTTTTTCGGGTTGTCGGCCATGGCGTTACCTACGACTGCTCATTTCCGCCGCCCGAGCCCGAGCTGCTCATCCAGCCGCGCACCACGTTCAGGCTTTCCTCAGGGTTCTGGTCAACCACTTCCTGCACCTTCTTTACCGAAGACTCCCGTACTCGGCCTTGTACACGGCGAATGTCGATCAGGCTTTCCTCGGTCGGGGCCTCGCCGCCCGCGGCGGCCACGCTACCACCGGCCACGGCACCCATGGCCTGCAGCGGCGGCAGCGGGGCGGGCATGCTGGGGCTGCTGATGGCCGCATTCAGCGTGCTCAGTGCGGGCTTCACAACCAGCAGGGCCACAATCAGCAGGGCCACCGCCAGCAGGCCATACTGAGCCAGGTGCAGCATGTCGGCCTTGCTCATGAACGGTTCGGCGGTGGGTACGGGTTCGGGCGGGGTGGCAAACGGCATATCCACCACCTCAACCTTGTCGCCGCGGTCGGCGTTATAGCCAATGGCGCTTTGCACCAGTTGCATCATCTTGGCCTTTTGCGCGTCGGTCAGGGCGCCGCTGCCGGCGGGGGCGGTGGGGTCGGCCTGCGGGGTGGCCAGCAACACGGCCACGCTCAGCTTTTTAATTTCGCCACCGGCGCGGGTCAGGCTGCGCACGGTTTTCGAAATTTCGTAGTTGGTGGTGGTGTCGCTGCGCGTTTCATTGCTGTTCGAACCGCCGCCCGCACCCGCGCCCGCCGCACCGGGCGTGTTGCCCTGCACGCCGGTGGGGGCGTTGCCGCTGCCATCTGCGCTGGTGCTGGTGTTCTCGCTGGTCTGTTCGCTGCGCACAACCTGCTGGGTGGGGTCAAACAGTTCACTGTTCTCCTGCACCTTGTCCAGGTTGATATCGGCGGTCACGCGCACAGCCACCTGGCCGGGGCCTGCCACGCGCTCCAGCATGCTGGTCAGGGTCTGCTCGTATTGCTTTTCAATGCCGCGGCGCAGGTCGGTGCCGGCAACGGCGGGGTCTTCCTTGCTCTTGCCGTCAAACAGCAAGGTGCCGCGGGTATCAATAATGGTCACGTTGGTCAGGGTTAAGTTGGGTACGGCGGCGGCCACCATGGCGGCAATGCTCTGTACCTGCGCGGGCTCAAGTATGCGCGTGCCCACGTTCAACGCAATGGCGGCGCTGGGCGGGGTCTGTTCCTTGGCAAAGAGGTTTTCCTTGGGCATCACAATGTGCACGCGGGCGCTGGAAATAGCGGGAATGGTGCCGATGGTCCGCGCCAGTTCGCCTTCAAGCGCGCGGCGGGCGTTCAGGTTCTGTACAAAATTGGTGGTGCCAAAGGCGCTCTGGTTATCAAACAGTTCGTAGCCCTGGTTGCTGCCGCCCACCAGGCCTTGGCCGGCCAGTTGCAAGCGCAGCTCACCGATCTTGTCCGAAGGCGCGTACACGGCACCTTCGCCGCGGGTTTCGTACTGGATGTTCTGGGTGCCAAGGTACTCGGCAATGCGGCTGGTTTCCTGCGTGTTCAGGCCGCCGTAGAGCAGCGAAAGGCCGGGCTGCTGTAGTTTGCTCAGGGTCAGGCCGGTAATGGCAACGGCGGCGGCCAACCCGAAAAACAGGGCCAGAATACGCCCCGGGCCCAAACTACGAAATGCGTTCAACAAACCTTCCACGTGCCAGCCTAACTTATAAAGTCTTGTTTTTATTTGGCTAACCTGCCGGCGGATGGCCTACATGGCCGTGAAGTTTTTATTCTCTCCGGGCGGTACTTTACTTGAAACTTACAACCCGCCAACAGGCGCCGCTGCTTTGTGTGGCAGTTATGAAAACGATATTTCCACAGGCAGGGTTAACCCCTTGATGAGTTGGGGCCAGCCGCTCTGCCTGTGACAGTTTTAACGCACCGCCCGCCCGTTTATGTTGGGGGTGGAAGGGCGGCGGCACCCATTGCTGGGGGGTGGCCCGGCGGTGCAAAACAGGTGCGCGGGCGATGCGCCGCTGTCGCATGGAGGAGGCGCGGCTGTACACAAATGGCGGTTTTAGGGCTTTTTGCGAGCACGGATGCAGCATGATGGTTGTACAGATGCCCCCTGTCAAAACCAGCTTAGGGTGTGTCCTATACGGAGCGGCACGGGTGTGGGGAACACCGCAGGGGGATGGACACGTGATTAACCCTTGGGCATTCTCTCCAGTGACCGGCACGAAGCCGGTAAAGATAAATCCTAAGTAGGGATAATAAAAATGAGTATCACCTTCAATACCAACCTGGCCGCGTTGGGTACCCAACGCAGCTTAGGTATCGCCGCCGGTAAAACGCAAAGCTCGCTGGCCAAGCTGTCCAGCGGTAGCCGCGTTCCGACCGCGAAAGACGACGCCGCCGGTCTGGCCGTGGGTACCCAGCTGAAAGCTGAAGTAGCCGGTCTGAACCAAGCCTCGCTGAACGCCGCGCAAGCCGTGAGCGTGCTGCAGATCGCCGACGGTGCCTTGTCGACCATCTCCGACATGTTGACCCGCATGAAGACCCTGGCCGTGCAAGCCGCCAGCGGTCAGCTTTCGGACAACGACCGTGGCCTGCTGAACTCTGAATTCCTCAACCTCCGTACTGAAGTTGACCGTATTTCGGGTATCACCAGCTTTAACGGTACCGCCCTTCTGGCCGGTAGCAGCAGCGTCAGCAGCTCCATCAACGGTCTGGGTGCCTACAACGCCAACAACGACACCGCCGCCACCACGCTGCTCGACAGCGCGCACGGTATTGCCGATGTTCAGTTCTCGCAAAGCTACGGCGACGGCGCCATCAAGATCAGCTACGACAGCACCGGCGGTGCGGTCGGTAACCTGATCGTGAAGGACCTGGTGAACAACAAGAGCCAAACCATCACCGTTGCCAACGGCGCCATCGCCGCCGGCAGCACCGAAACCTACAGCTTCGGTGAACTGGGCGTGACCGTGACCCTGAACAGCAACTTCAACAAGGGTGCCGACCTCGCTGCCCAAAACAGCGCCAACGTCAGCTCGGCTCCCAGCGCCACCGCTTATACCGGCGGCACCACCCTTGCTGGTGGTACCACGGTTGTGAACGTGACCGACGGCGTCACCATCAATGCCCTGTCGTTCAACGACACCGAAACTGGCCCTTATGGCAATGCCCGCTTGTTTGCCGACCAGATCTTCAACGCCACGCGTTCGTTCACCGTTAACAGCGGTACCGACACCGCCGTGACCCTGAACGGCATCAACGTGACGGTTGGCGGTGTGCTGCACACCTTTACCAGCGCCAGCTCGCAAAGCTTTGTGACCACCGGTGACAAAGATTATGTGTTCAGCGACGGTCAAGGCAACAGCTTCACGCTGCGCATCAACCTGACCACGGGTTCGGGCGGTAGCCAAACCATCACCGGCGGCGTGACCATCGGTGCCGGTACCACCGGCGGCCAGATCGAAAACACCGGCAGCGCCTTCAACGGCACCCGTCCGGCTATTATCGGTGTCACCGAAGCCACGACCGAAGGTTCTCGCTTCAACTTCGGTACGGTCAACAACTCCCGCCTGGTTATCGATGCCAGCACGGCCGCCACTTCGGCCCTGAGCATCGTGATCAACGGTCAAACCTTCACCACTGCCAACACCACCGGTGGTGCGAGCGGTGCGGTTGATATGACCACCACCGGCATCAAGACCGTTACCCTGGCCAACACCAACGTGGCCGCCACCGCTAACACGATCACGATCCAGTACAACGTGACCCGTGCGTTTGCTGACGGTGACGCCGCCCAGATCGTTCTGGGCGACGCCGGCCAGCTGGTCGGCTCCGACTCGATCACGTCGGGCACCACCTCGTTCTCGTTCAAGGTGGGTACCGGTAGCACCGCGAGCAGCGCGAACAACGACATCACGTTCAACCTGAACTCGGCTACCACCTCGGCCCTGGGTATCGGTGCCTCGACCATCGACACCGCGAGCAACGCCAACGCCGCGATCGACCTGCTGACCACTGCGATCAGCACCGTATCGACCGCCCGTGCGAACGTGGGTGCCAACCAGTCCCGTCTCGACTTCGCGAAAGCGAGTGTTGACGTGACCATCCAAAACACCACTGCCGCCCAAAGCGGTCTTCTGGACGTGGACGTGAGCGCCGAAATCACCAACTTCACCAGCCAACAAGTGCTGCTGCAAGCCGGTGTTTCGCTGCTCGCCCAAGCGAACCAGCAACCCGCCCTGCTGCTCCGCCTGCTCCAGTAGTCGCAGACGGAACCGCAAGGTTGAGAGAAGGCCCCGCAAGGGGCTTTTTCTTTTAGGCAGCCAACAAGTGCTGCTGAAGCACTGATGAAGCGCGCCGTGGGCGCGACCGGTGTTTCGTTGCTCGCCCAAGCGAACCAACAGCCTGCTCTTCTCCTGCGCCTGCTGCAGTAGTAAGAGTGGTTACCAAAACGGGGCTTCGGCCCCGTTTTTTTATGGCGCAGGCGGTTGGTTTGCATGGATGAAAAGGTGTGCCAGGGCGCCACACCGCCCACCCCGTTGCCCGCCTGCCTGGAGGCAGCCCTTATATATTGTAGTGTGGAGGAGAAGGGGGCTGGGGTGGTAAGGGCCATATATATGGGGGTGTATATTGCCCAATAAACAGGCAAATAGCCCAAAAATGGCGGTTGGCTGGTCAAAACCCTTAAACACAAGATATAGGGGGGTGTTCAAAAAAGACACACTAGGTAAAGCGTCTCGCTGCCCTTGCGTGCCTAAAAATGAGGCAGGCAAGGCTTATAAATCAGTGGGTTGGTGGACGCATCAATATGTTGCCATACGTTGCAGGGTGGGGGGTACGCCTGCATGATGCGTTCTGCACCCCCACCCCATGTGTTAGGAGAGTAGGTGTGGCGACGAAACGCTGAAGGGCATTTTGTTTTTTGCGTTTGGCCACAATTGTTCCGATTCCGTCGGTTCAAAAGTAGCCGCCGTAAGCCGGCAATGTAAGACATTTGTAAGTATTATTAACAACGATAATTTAAGGGAGTTTGCCATGTACGACATCAAGGTGGACAACAGCCGCGACGCCCTGTTTACCGATTTTGGCATGGCCACCCTGCAGGATCGTTATCTGCTGCCGAACGAAAACCCCCAGGCCGCCTTTGCCCGCGTGGCCAACGCCTACGCCGACGACCAGGCCCACGCCCAGCGCCTGTACGATTACATGAGCAAAATGTGGTTCACCCCCGCCAGCCCCATTCTGGCCAACGGCGGCGCCAACCGCGCATTGCCCATCAGCTGCTTCCTTTCCGAAGTGCAGGACGACATGAAGAGCATCGTCGGCAAGTGGAACGAAGGCGTATGGGTGGCGGCCAACACCGGCGGCCTGGGCACCTACTGGGGCAACGTGCGCTCCATCGGCGAGCAGATCGGCGCCAAGGGCAAGTCCACCGGCGTGGTTCCCTTCATGGTCGTTCAAAACAGCCTTTCCGCCGCCATCGACCGTGGCGCGCAACGCCGCGGCGCCGCCGCCGTGTACCTGCCCGTGTGGCACCCCGAAATCGAAGAGTTCATCGAGATCCGCCGCCCCACCGGTGGCGATCCGCTGCGCAAGGCGCTGTTCCTGCACAACGCCGTGCTCATCGACGACAAGTTCATGCAAGCGGTCGAAAAGGACGAGATCTACGACCTGCTCAGCCCGCGCACCGGCAAAATGGTCAAGCAGGTCAAGGCGCGCGACGTGTGGATCCGCATCCTCACCTGCCGCATCGAAACCGGCGAGCCGTACATCGTGTTCATCGACACCGTGAACCGCGCGCTGCCCGAATTCCAGCGCAAGCAAGGCCTCAAGGTTAAAATGAGTAACCTGTGCTCCGAGATCATGCTGCCCACCGGCATCGACCAATACGGCAAAGACCGCACCGCCGTTTGCTGCCTTTCTTCCGTCAACCTCGAAACCTTCGAAGAGTGGAGCAAAGAGCCCCAGTTCATCGAAGACATGATGCGCTACCTCGATAATATCCTGCAGGATTTCATCGACCGCGCGCCCGACGAGTTCGAATCCGCCCGTTATTCCGCCATGCGCGAACGTGCCGTGGGCCTGGGCGCCATGGGTTTCCACAGCTTTTTGCAAAGCAAGGGCATTCCGTTCGAAAGCGTGATGGCCAAGAGCTGGAACGTGAAGATGTTCAAGCACATCAAGGCCGCGGCCGACGCCGCCAGCATCAAGCTGGCCGACGAACGCGGGCCCTGCCCCGACGCCGCCGAAGTGCTGGTGAAGGAACGCTTCAGCCACAAACTGGCCATTGCCCCCAACGCCACCAGCAGCATTTACTGCGGTAACGCCAGTCCGGGCATCGAACCCTACCCCTCCAACAGCTACAACCACAAAACGCTTTCCGGCACCTTTAACGTGCGCAACAAGTACCTTACCCCGCTGCTGGAAAAATACGGCCGCAACGACGAAGACACCTGGACCAGCATCACGGTTCACGGCGGCAGCGTGCAGCACCTCGATTTCCTGACCGATGCCGAGCGCGACGTGTTCAAGACCGCGTTCGAGATCGACCAGCGCTGGGTCATCGAGCACTGCGCCGACCGCACGCCGTTCATTTGCCAAAGCCAGAGCCTCAACGTTTTCCTGCCCGCCGACGTGCACAAGCGCGACCTGCACATGCTGCACTACCAGGCCTGGAAAAAGGGCGTTAAAGCCATGTACTACTGCCGCAGCAAGAGTTTGCAGCGTGCCGAGGTCGTGAGCCTGCCCACGCGCGATACCGCCGCCGCTACCGCCAAGATGGTCCTGAAAGCCACCGGCACCGACGACGCGAATAAGTACGAAGAGTGCCTGAGCTGCCAGGGGTAAGCATTCTATCTGGAATGCGGTGTCTTTTCGTTTTTCCTAGGGCTGCGCTTCTCACGCACTGAACTTGTGCGCTGCGATGCTCGCCCGTCGGAGAAAACAAAAAGCCCCTCGCATCCAGCGAATGCTGGCCTTCGGCCAAAAAGTGAAGAAGTTTAAAAGGTTTAAGAAAAAAGGAAAAGCTTGTCTTTCCGGCCGTTTTGGGAGAACAGGTTTTAAGTAAACGAGGGGGAGGGTACCGATGGCCGCCAACGTCATCAACTTTGAACCGGCCCGTGCCAAGCTTGCGCACTCGGCCACCCGCGACAAACATGTAAAGGAAGGACGTAACATGCCTAATTTGATGCAAGACCGGGTCGGCTACAAACCGTTTGCCTACCCGTGGGCCTATGAGGCCTGGCTGATGCAGCAACGCATTCACTGGCTGCCGGAAGAAGTGCCGATGGCCGACGACGTGAAAGACTGGAACACCAAAATGAGCGCGGGCGAAAAGAACCTGCTCACCCAGATCTTCCGCTTCTTCACGCAATCCGACGTGGAAGTGAACAACTGCTACAACCGCCACTACATGCAGGTGTTCAAGCCCACCGAAGTGCTGATGATGCTCACCAGCTTCTCCAACATGGAAACCGTGCACGTCGCCGCCTATTCCCACCTGCTCGACACCATCGGCATGCCCGAGGCCGAGTACAGCGCCTTCATGGAATATGCCGAAATGAAGGACAAGTACGACTACATGCACGGCTTCAACGTGAACGACAAACACAACATCGCCATGACCATGGCCGTGTTCGGCGCGTTCACCGAAGGCCTGCAGCTGTTCGCCAGCTTTGCCATGCTGATGAACTTTCCGCGCTTCAACAAAATGAAGGGCATGGGGCAAATCGTCACCTGGAGCGTGCGCGACGAAACCCTGCACTGCCAGTGCGTCATCAAGCTGTTCAACACGTTCATCCAAGAAAACCCCGAGATCTGGACCGACAAGCTGAAGAACGAGATCACCGAAGCCTGCCAGAAGATCGTGGGCATGGAAGACAAGTTCATCGACCTGGCGTTTGAAATGGGCCCGGTCGAAGGCCTGACCGCCGAAGACGTGAAGGGCTACATCCGCTTTATTGCCGACCGCCGTCTGCGCAGCCTGAACCTCGAGCCGGTGTTCAACACCGACAAGAACCCGCTGCCGTGGATGGACCTGATGCTGAACGCCGACGAGCACGCCAACTTCTTCGAGCAGCGCGCCACCGAGTACGCCCGTGCCGCCACCCAGGGCAGCTGGGACGAGGCCTTCAGCAGCATGATGGCCAGCAGCACCGACGCCACCGCCACCAGCCCGGTGAACATGCAAACGTGGGAAGAAGGCAAGTTCGCCAACACCTTCAAGCCGTTGCAGGAGCAGTTCGGTAAAACATCGTAAATGCCCATGTAAAAAGGCCCCCGTAAGGGGGCCTTTTTAAGGCGCGTGGGGCAGGTCGCTGATGCCGAACTGGTAAAACGGGGCCAGCGGCATTTCTTTTTCGGCCCGTTTTTCGTGGTACACCATTTTCAGCATCACCTTGAACACCAGCCAAAAGGTGTGTTCGTAGTGGCGGGGGTATATCTGCACCATGTGCGCCCCGGCGGCCAGTGCGGCGGTGTTGTCGCGTTCGTCCCACGGGTTGGGCAGCAGTACCAGAAACCGGCTTTTTTCCAGCGCGCTGGAAAGCCTGAGTATCTGCAGCAAGCCAAGCGGGTCGAGCTTGCAGCGGCCACGGCCCACGTTGATAACCACCAGGTCGAACCTGGGCTGTACTTCGTGGATAAGCTGCAGGGCCGTGTTGTGGTCGGCCACCGGCACGATCTTCCAGAGGGGTTTGAGTTTTTCGATGTCTTCCGCCAGCGCGTCGGCGCTGTGGCGGTCGATGAGGAGCACGCTTTTCATGGAGGGAACTCCGGGGAAACAGCAAGGTGAATTTAAGCCAGTATACATAAATTAATCCCCCCACAAAACAGTTTATCCATGCTAATTTTTAACCGTCATGCGCCTTAAAACCTACACCGCCCCCGACATGCCCGCCGCGCTGCGGCTCATCCGCGACGAGCTGGGGCAGAACGCGCTGATCCTCAACACCCGCAAAGTCAAAAACGCCAAGGGCGACCCCACGCTGGAAATCACCGCCGCGGTGAACGAACCCGACCTGCCCGCCGCCGGCCCCACCACCGAAGTGCCGCCGCCGCCGCCCACCAAACTGCCCGTCTACATGCAGGGCGCCAAGGTCATCACCTCGGCGCAATCGCACCATGCCGAACTCGACAGCGTGCTGCGCGCCCACAAGCTGCCGGCCGAGCTGGTGGCCCGCCTGACCGCCGCCGTGCAGGGGCTTACCGCCGCGCAGTTTTCGCCCACCGATGCGCTGGAAATGGTGCTGGCCAAAACCCTGCCGCTGAAAGGCATGGCCGAACTACTGCCCACCAGCCACGCCCACGTGTTTGCCGGGCCGCATGGCGCGGGCAAAACCAGTTTCATCATCCGGCTGGCGCGGCAGTGGAAGAACTCGGGCGCGCAGATCGTCATGTTCTCGCTCGATAATCTAAAACTCGGCGGCTTCGAGCCGCTCGAGCAGGCCGCCGAAATTTTCGACATTCCCGCGCGGCTCATCACCGACCCGAAAGACCTTTCCAACCTGGGCCGCCAACTGGGGCCAAGCCTGCGCATTCTCATCGATACCCCCGGCGTGGCACCCGCCGACCGCATGGGCCAGCAAAAGCTGCGCCAGCAACTGGTGGCGCTCAACCTGCCGCTGGCGGTGCACCTGATGTTGCCCGCCGCGTTCCATGGCGAGCAATTGCCGCTGCTGCCCGCCGCCTATCAAACGCTGCATCCGGCCAGCCTCATCGCGTCGCGGCTCGACGAAGCCCTGGCCATCGGCCCGCTGGTGGCCACGCTGGCGGGTGCGGGCCTGCACGGCGGGCTGGCCACCAACAGCCCGCAGCTGACGGTGCCGGTGCACAGCCTCAGCCCGCGCTGGCTGGCCGAAATTTTAACCCAACTGCCGCGCCAACCCTGGGAGCTCGGCCAATGAAAGTGACAATGGCCGTTTTAGGTTATTCTGCTGACGCGGGCGCTTTTTGCCTTTCGCTGGCCCTGCGCTCCTCACGTACTTACCGTGTACGCTGCGGTGCTTGGCCTGCGCAAAAGCCAAAAATCACCTCGCCTCAGCGAATAAGGGGTTCCGCCTCATGAATGTAAATCCCCAATCCAACATCATCGCCATCGCCAGCGGCAAGGGCGGTGTGGGCAAAACCAGCCTTACGCTCAACCTGGCCACGCTGCTGGCCCGCGCGGGCAAAAAGGTGCTGGTGGTCGATGGCGACATCGGCCTGGCCAACGCCGATGTGCAGCTGAATTTGAACCCCGAACACAGCCTGGCCGACGTGGTGGCCGGGCGCGTGGGAATAGAAAAAGCGCTGGTCAAAACCCCCTACGGCTTCAGCCTGCTGGCGGGCAGCGCGGGCAATGCCGGTCTGGCGCGCCTGCCGCTGCCGCAACTGCACCTGTTCTTCGACGCGCTCGAGATCACCGCCCGCCAGTTCGACGTATGCTTCGTCGATGTTTCAGCAGGCGTCACCGAACACGTGCTCACGCTGTGCGCGCGCGCCGCCAGCACGGTGGTGGTGGCCACGCCCGACCCCAGCAGCCTCACCGACGCCTACGCCCTTATCAAGCTGCTGTGGCAGCAGCAGAACGTGGCGCGCAGCAGCCTGGTGGTCAACCAGGCCACGGTGCGCGAGGCCGCCGTGGTGCACCAAAAATTAAGTACGGCGATGGAATCGTTCTTGAAACTGCCCGCGCCGGTGCTGCTGGGCAACGTGCCGGCCGACAGGTTATACGCCGGGGCGGTCAAAAGCCACCAGCTGGCGGCGCAGGCCTACCCGGGCAGCACGGCGGTCGAGGCGCTCAAGGCCATCATCAAAAAGCTGCCGGGAAGCCCCCAAGGATAATGGCCATGGCAGACCTGTTCGGCTCGGTATTGGCCCCGCCGCTCACCCCGGCCGCCGCCGCCGATACCGCGCAGGTGCTGCGCCTGAACATCGATGCCGCCGCCGCCAAGGTGCTGCAACCGTTTGCCGGGCAGGGGGCCGTTACCCTTACCGTCACCCAACTGCTGCCGGGCGATATGGCGGTGATGGCACTGCCCAACGGCCAGCAGATCACCGCACAGGCGCCGCGCGGCCAGCTGGCGGTGGGTGCGCAACTGCAGTTGCAGGTGCCGTCCGAGAATACCCTGGCCAACGCCAGCGCCAACACGGCGGTCATCATGCTGGCGCGCATGTCGCCGCAGGTGCGCACCGCCGCGCCGGTGGTCAACCTGCCCACGCCGCAGGCCAACAACCAGCTGGCCGCCCCGGTGCTGCCCACGCTGCAAAATCTCGAGAACGTGCTGCGGCAAACCCCGCTGCTCAATCTGCCCGAAGACATGCTCGGCAACCTGGCCGCCGCCAAGCTGCCCGCCACATTGCCTGGGGGCCCTGTGGTGCTTACCCCGCAAACCGCGGTGCAGGCGGCATTGCCGGGCGGCCCTGCGGTGCTGCAGGTCAACACGCTGCCCGCGCTGCCGGGCCAGCCGCAGGCCGCCACGCTGTACCCCATTCCGGCCGCCAACCAGCCGCCGCCCGCGCCGGTGCAGGTGTTCATCAATGCCGGGGTGCAACTGCCGGTAGGAACCGAGCTGTCGTTCACCGTGCCGCAACCCGCCAACGCACAAAGCAATGCGCCCATCGTGGTGCAGATCCCGGCACCGGTGCCGCTGCCCGCCGCGCCGGTGGTCAGCGCGCAAACTTCCAGCCAGCTCACCACGCTGTCGGCCGCCACCGGCGCCACGGTCACCGCGGTCACGCCCGCCCCGGTGCCCACGCCCGCCAGCATCACGCTCAGCCTGCCTGCGGGCACGGTGCCGGTCACCGCGCCGCTCACCGCGCGGGTGCTCACGCCCGCCACGCCGCTGCCCGCGCCGCAGCCGGGCCAGCCGCAACTGTTCGCGCAGCAGGCGCTGCTGCCCAACGGCCAAAGCCTTACACTCACCACACCCGCGCCCTTGTCGCCGGGTACCACGCTGGCCGTGGCGCCCAACCCGGCTGCGCCTGCGCAACCCGTTGTGCAGGGTTTAACGCTGTCGCAGGCGCCGGTGTCCACGCCTGCCGCGCCACCCGCCCCGCAAGCCGCCACGGTGCCTTTGCCGCCGGGTTTGCCGGTAGGCCAAACCCTTGCCGCCACGGTGGTGCAGGTGCCGCCGCAAAGCGCCGGGGCAGCCCCCACGCTGCAGCTTTCCATTGCCAACCCCGCTATGGGCGAAACCGTGCCGCTCACCGTCAACACGCCCGCCACGCTGCCGCAGGGCACGGTGCTCCACATCACCGTTTCGCCCACCGGCCAGCTGGTGGTCGAAGGTATCACCCCGCCCGCCAACCTGGCCGCGCAGCAAACGCTGGGGCTGTTCGAAAACCAGTGGCCGCAACTGGCCAAGGCCGCCACCGACATCGCCCAAACCAGCCCGCGCGTGGCGCAGCAACTGGCCGCGCACCTGCCGCAGGCCGGGGCGCTTATGCCGGGGCTGGCCAGCTACGTCGATGCCCTGCAGCACAACAACGTGCAAAAGTGGCTGGGCAACGAGGTTGTCACCATGCTGCGCGCCATGGGGGTCGATCTGGCGCCCGACCTCACGCAACTTTCCATTTTGCGCCAGCCGGGGCCCGAGGCATGGCAGGGCGTGCTGTTCCCCTATCTCGAAACGCCGCAAAGCCAGCCGCAGCAGGGCCGTTTTTTCTGGAAGAACACCCCGCCGGAAGAAGAGCAGCAAACCAGCGGCAACACGCGCTTTCTGGTTGAAATGAATTTATCGCAACTGGGCGAAGTACAACTCGACGGCCTCATCACCTACCCCGAACTGTGGCTGAAGCTGCGCGTGCACCCGCCCGCCGACACCAGCTTCGGCACCGGCCTGCAAAGCACCGTGCAAACCATGCTGGAAAGTTTCGGCCTGAGCGGCGGCATCAGCATCGAGAGCACCGACACCTTCCCCATCGAGGCCGCGCGGCTGGTGCCGGCGCCCACCACGCCCACACTCACCACCACGCTGTAACGTCAGCCCGGCCGCTTACGGCTGCTGGCCTCATCAAGCTCGGCCTGGTGTTTTTTGGCCAGCTTCTTGTGCTCGGCCAACTGCTTCTGTTCCTGCAAAATCTCGTAACGCTTCTGCTCGGCAAAATGCGCGTTCAGGCGCTGCATGATCTCATCTATCTTTTCGCGCAGCAGGGTCTCTATCTTGGCCAGCACCATCAGCTCGTTGTCGGCGCGGCGCGAAAACATCGCGGCCTGGTGCAGGCCTTCGCTTTCGTTCTTCTGCACGCTTTCCATGGCCATGGCATCGGCGCGGGCCACGTCGTTGCGCCACCTGTTCTGGGTGAAGGTCACTTCATCGAGCTGCCGCTGCACGGTGGCCAGTTCCTGCTGCACCTTCTCTACCTTCTGCGCAGCCAGTTTGATGAGCGTAGCCAAGGTATCAGCCATAAAACCTATTCCATTATTCTACTAGGTCGGCCAATTTTGGCGCTTTACTTGTCCTGCGCTCCTCACGTACTGGTTTGTACGCTGCGGTGCTCGGCCTGCACAAATCACCAAAATTGTCGCGGCCTAGCGAATACTGAAACAGGTTTTTACAATGTTTATCCATTTACCGCCGCGCGCAAAATGTTGAAGCTTTCCGGCATCGTCACCTTCTCGGTGGGCTGCTGCTGCAAAAAGGCGTTGAGCGCGGGCATGCGGGCAATCGCCGCATCCACCAGCGGGTCGGTGCCGCGCACGTAAGCGCCCAGCCGGATAAGCTCGGCCATGTTGTTATACGTGGCCAGCAGTTCACGCGTCTGCTGAATGAGCTTGGCCTCGTCGGCCGCCAAACATTGCGGCACGGTGCGGCTCACACTTTGCAGCACATCCACGGCAGGGAAGTGCCCGCGCTCGGCAATGGCGCGCGTCAGCACAATGTGGCCGTCCAATATCCCGCGCACGGCGTCGGCCACCGGCTCTTCCATGTCGCTCCCTTCCACCAGCACGGTCACAATGGCGCTGATGCTGCCCTTGCCGGTGCCCGGCCCGGCGCGCTCCAGCAGCTTAGGCAGTTCGGCAAACACGCTGGGGGTAAAGCCGCGCGTGGTGGGCGGCTCGCCGCTGGCCAGTCCTATTTCCCGCTGCGCCAGCGCAAAGCGCGTCACGCTGTCCATCATCATCAACACCCTAAAGCCGCAGTCGCGGAAATACTCGCTCACCGCCATGGTCAAATACGCGGCCTGCCTGCGCGCCAGCGGCGGTTCGTCGCCGGTGGCCACAATCACCACGCTGCGGCGGCGGCCTTCGGCGCCCAACTGGTTTTCCAAAAACTCACGCACTTCGCGGCCGCGTTCGCCCACCAGCCCGATCACGTTCACATCGGCGGCGCTGTGCTGGGCCAGCATACCCATCAGCACGCTTTTGCCCACGCCCGAACCCGCAAAAATCCCCAGCCGCTGGCCTTCACACAACGGCAGCATGGTGTTGAACACCTTCACGCCCACGTCCAGCCGGGGCCCCAGCGCGGCGCGCAAACTGGCCAGCGGGGGGCTGGCCTTCAGCAACCTGTCCTCGCCGCCCAGACTGGCCAGCGGCCCTTGGCCGTCAATGGGTTCGCCCAGCGCGTTCACCACGCGGCCCAGCCAGCTTTGGTTGATGCGCAAACTCGGCTGGCTGTTGGCGTCGGGGTACACGCGGCAGCCGGGGGCAATGCCGTCCAGCGGGCCAAAGGGCATCAGCATGGTGCGCTGGCCGCCGCCGGCCACCGATTTATGCCCCACCACCTCGGCCACCAGCGTGGTGTTCTGAAAGCTGTTGGCCTGCTTGATGTCCGAAATGGTGCAACGCACGCCCAGCGCGGCGTCGGGCAGGCCTTCCACATCCACCACCATGCCGGCGGCGCCCACCACGCGGCCAAACGGGCGCACCAGCGGCAACGCCGAAACCTCCTGCTGCAAATGTGTAAGCATATCCCCCATGGCACCAGTTTATACCGGCCCCGCGGCGGCGGCCATAAGTGTGCCTGCCGGGCAGCCGCCAAACATTGCCATGCCCCCGTGTTGCCGTATGATGCCTCCACAACCAAACGCCCAAAAAAAGAAAAACATGCCCGCCACGGCCCCCACCAGCAAAACCGCGCGGCCCCAGCCGGGGCAGGGGGTGCGGGTGCTTACCTTCCGGCTGTATAATCAGGTCTTCGCCCTGCCGGTGGCCGACGTATTGCAGATCATCGCCCCCTTGCCGCTCACGCCGGTGCCGCAGGCGCCGGGGTTTGTCGAAGGCGTCATCAACCTGCAAGGGCAGGTGGTGCCGGTGGTCAATTTGCGCAAACGCTTCGGCCTGGCCCCGGCCATCGAAAGATCCGACGAACGCCTCATCGTGGCCACGCTGGGAGAGCAGGGCAGCGTGGCGCTGCGGGTCGATACCGTGCGCGATGTCGAAACCATTCCGGCCGAAAGCATCGCCCCGCCGCCCGCGCTGGTGGCAGGCCCGCAGGGCGCGGCCTACATCAAGGGTATTTCCAACCATAACAACAGGCTCATCATCCACGTCGATCCGCGCGCGATCTTCGAAGCCGCCTGAACCGCCCGCGCAAAAAAGAAGCCCCCGGTCCGGGGGCTTCTTTTTCCAGATAACCGATTACTCGGCGGCCGGGGTTTCGGCCTTGGCGCCCTGAATGCCGTACTTGCGGGCGAACTTTTCCATACGACCCATGGCGTCAACAACCTTGCGCTCGCCGGTGTAGGCGGGGTGGTTCTTGGGGTCGATCACCAGTTGCAGCTTTTCGTTTTCGCTGCCCCAGGTGGTGCGGGTGATGAATTTGGTACCGTCGGTCATTTGCACTTCAACAAAGTGGTAAGCCGGGTGAATGTCTTTTTTCATAACTATTTCCTCTCATTAGGGCCGATTCCAACCGGCCATTGGGTGGTCGTATAGCCCGTAAACCCTTCTCAAACAAGCCTAAAATGCAAATAATGGGCCTTGCCTGCTCCGCAGGCTCGGCAACTCCCCTTGGTCTCCGGCTCGGGGGTGGCCGCCCTGTGGGCGGCTTTCAGCCCTTATGAAGTCCGCCGTTCGGCGGAGGGCGCTCACGCGTCCAAAGCCGCAAAAAAGCCCCCAAGAGGGGGCCTTTTTGCTAATTAATTCCTCGCCGGATCGCCTCATCGGTCAAATCGCGGGCGGTTTTGGCGTCCACGCTCTTGTGTAGCAGCTTTTCGGCCACTTTCACGGTCAGCTGGGCCACTTCGGCCTGCACTTCGCGCAGGGCCTGGCTGCGGGCAGCCTCAATGCTCTGGCGGGCGTGCTCGGCCTTGCGGGCCAGCTCGGCGTCAATGTCGCTCAGGCGTTGCTTGGCCATGGCTTCGGCCTCGGCGCGGGCGGTGCTGATGATCTCGGCGGCTTCGCTGCGGGCCTGCTTCAACTGGGCCTGGTAGTCGGCCATCACCTGCTCGGCGGCGGCGCGGTCGGCTGCTGCCTTGTCAAGGTCGGCCTTGATCTGCGCGGCGCGGGCGTCCAGCACGGCGGTCACCGCGGGCACCACAAACCGGCTCATCACGCCCAGCAGTACCAAAAACGCCAGCGTGGTCCAAAAGAACTGGCTTTGCAGGTAATCGGTGACGAACAGTTCCAACGGTCGGCCTTCGCTTAGATGACGAAGATGATCATAATGGCGATCACGAACGCGAACAGCGCGATCGCTTCGATCAGCGCCATGCCGATGAACAGGTAGGTCTTCAGGCGGTCTTCCATCGCAGGCTGACGGCCCACGGCTTCAAAAAACTTGCCAAAGGCCAGGCCCAGGCCAACGCCCGAACCCACCATGCCGATGGCAGCCAAACCGGCGCCCAAAGCCTTCAGTACGCCTAAATCGGTAACACCTTCTACAGCCATTTTATTATCCTCTCGTTAATCTCTTTTATGTGATTGGGCGGTTTATAACCAAGCCTTAGTGCCCATGCAAGGCTTCATTCAGGTAAACGCATGTCAGCACGGTGAAAATGTAGGCCTGCAGCAAGGCCACAAACACTTCCAGCGCATAAATGGCGATCAGCATCAGCATGGGGAACACCGCCGTGGCCGCCAGCCACTTCAGCCCCACCAGCATAATGCAAAAGCCGGCGAACATTTCCAGCAGCACGTGCCCGGCCACCATGTTGGCCGCCAAACGAACGGCGAGGGTGAACGGGCGGCAGAAGAACAAAATGATCTCCAGCGGGGTGATGAGCGGCAGCAGCCACCACGGCGTGCCCTTGGGCACGAACATGGCCACAAAGTGCAGGCCCTGTTTGTAAAAACCCACGCCGATCACCATCACCAATACCAGCACGCTCATGTAGGCGGTGGTGGCAAACTGGCTGGTCACGGCAAAGCTGTGCGGCACCAGGCTGATGACGTTCAGCGCGGCCACGAATAAAAAGATGGTGAATATCAGCGGCATGAACGGCAGCGCCGCCTTGCCCGCGGTATCGCGCGTCAGGCTCTGCACAAATTCAAAGGTCAGCTCCACAAAGGCCTGCATGCGGCCGGGCACCAAACGCATGCGGCTCACGCCCAGCAAAAAGATCAGGCTCAGTGCCGCCACCGCCGCGCCGGTCCACACGGTCTGGTTGGTCACGGTCAAAAACGCGTGGGTGCCGGTCACAATCGGGCTTACGGCAAACTGGTGCAGCGGATCAATCATGGCTTGCTTCTACCCAACGCCAATCTTGCCGTCAATCTGCTTGCATGTTATCGCTACGCTCCTCCAAGCGACCCATCTTCCATCTCACTAATTTTTCAAGGAGCCTTGTGATGGCTGGATCTATGTTGACCTTGAGGCAAGAGACCAACTTACCCTGGCATTATTGGGCTCGCCCCGCGCTGGTTCTCATCTTCGCGTTTGTTGCGGCCAATGTCCTTGCAAGGCATGGCATGCAGCTCCATTGGGGCTGGTGGCTTCTGGTGGCATTGGCGGTTGCCAATGCCGTGTATGAGGTTATCCATATCGTTGTTTTCTGGCGAACGCATAGAGAGGTGGATACGAACGATGCCCTTGATGGCATCATGGGTATATCCGAAGTGGTGGGGCTATGGTGGTTCATCCTCTTCCGTCACGGACTGTCGATTTTCATGATCCTGCTTGGTGCCATCGTGTTTGCCCTTACCTTTTGGCTATCGTGACTCCACAAAATATCAAAACCCCCGCTACGGCGGGGGTTCTTTTATTGCTTGGTATTCAGCATCTTCCACACCTGCCGCAGCCATGCGGCAAAGCCCAGCGCAATGCCGGCCAGCAACCCCCACGGTTTGGAATGAAAATAACTGTCGGTGGCATAGCCCAGGGCCCCGCAGGCCAGAATGCACACCAGCAGGTAAATGCCGATGTCGGCCATCCGCCAGTCGGTGGCCGAGGGCTCCTTACCCACTATTTGCCGGTCGCTTTTTTGTAGGCCTTTTGCAGTTCCGGCAGCATCTTTTCGTAGCTTTCGGCGCCTTCAATGCGGTCACCGTTCACAAAAATGGTGGGGGTGCCCTTAATGCCCAGGTCGCGCTGGGCCACGGTGCGCATGTTGGTCACGGCATCGTGTCCGGCCGGGTCGGTGATGCACGCCTGCACGGCTTCGTCGTTCAACCCGGCAAAACGGGCGATCTGCTTCACTTCCGAAAGCGGGTCGGCCGCCTTCATAATGGCTTCCTGCGCGCCAAAAAACGCCTTGGCCAGCGGGTAGTAGCTGCTTTCGGGGGCGCAACGCATCACCATGGCTTCGGCCAGCGCCAGGTTGTCCCACGGCAGGTGGCGCAGCACGTAGTTGGCCTTGCCGGTATCGATCCATTCCTCTTCAATTTTCGGCATGGTGCTCTGGCTGAAGTCGCGGCAGTGCGAGCAGGTCATGCTGGCATATTCGATAATGGTCAGCGGGGCGTCCTTTTTGCCCTGCACGCGGTCGTCGGCCTGAATGGTCAATATCTTCGAAACATCGGCGGTGCCGCTTACGGCCAGCGGGGTACCCGCGCCTTCGGTTGCCCCATTCAATACGGGGGCCTGCACCTGTGCCACGGCGGCAAAGGCGCCGCTCAGGCCCAGCGCAATGGTCCATAAGGCGATGTTACGTTTGGCAGTCATGTTCTTTTCTCCGCTCATTTTTGCTTGGCGTTAAAAACCCACGCGCCCAGTTTGCTCAACGCGTCGCGAAGGTCATTATCGGCCACACCCTTGCATAAGCCTGCGGCGGCGGCAATGGCCCCTGCCGCCGGGGCGGGCGGCGGCGGCACGGCCGGTTGCTCGGCGGGGGCGGGCAGGGTTTGCACCACGGTGGTTATTTTTTCCACCACATCGTGCCCGGCCAGCAGGTTGGCGGCGGCAATCAGGGTGGGGGCCTGGTATTTCATTTCTTGTGCCACACTGCTGTTCAGCACCGCCACCTTCAGCACACCGCCGCTGTTCAGGCCGGTGGGCCAGCTTTGCGCGCCCAGCAGGGGGCACACGGTGCGCCAGCGGCGCTGCAACTGGCGCAGCAACCCGGCCTGCCCTGCCATGGCGCCATCCAGCAGGCCGTCGATCACCCCAGCCACAGCCAGCGCGCGGTTTTTACGCTTGAACACCGGGGCCTTGCTCTGGGGGGCTTTTGCCTTACTCATGGCGCCATGTTAACACAAGGCGCATGCAACCCGCAGCCTTCCAAAGCGCGTTATTAAAATGGTATGGCGCCCACAAGCGCGCGCTGCCGTGGCGCGCCACGCAAAACCCGTACCATCTGCTGGTGGCCGAAACCATGTTGCAGCAAACCACGGTGGCCACGGTGCTGGGGTACTACGAAAAATTCCTCAAACAATTTCCCACCGTGCAGGCGCTAGGCAAGGCCAACATCGCCGATGTGCTGCACCTGTGGCAGGGCCTGGGCTACTACCGCCGCGCGCACAACATGCACAAGGGCGCGCAGGTGCTGGCCACGCAACCGTTCCCCACTACCGAGGCCGAGCTGCTCGCCATCCCCGGCATCGGGCCCTACACCGCGGCGGTGCTGGCGGCCACGGCGTTCAATACCCATGCCGTGGTGGTCGATGGCAACGTCGAGCGCGTCATGGCCCGCCTGTTCGCGGTGGCCGCGCCGCTGCCAAAATCGAAACCGGTTTTGCGCCAGCACGCCGCCCAACTGGCCAGCGCAAACCACCCGCGCGCATACGCCAACGCCATCATGGAACTCGGCGCGCTGGTGTGCACGCCGCGCACCCCCAATTGCTCCGCGTGCCCGGTGCAAAAATTCTGCAAAGCCTACAAACAGGGAACCCCCACCGCCTACCCGGTGAAGGATGCTAAAAAGAAAGCGCCGCACCACACCGCCACCGCCTACGTGCTGCGCGATGCCCAGGGCAACATCTACCTGCAACAGCGGCCCGATACCGGCCTGCTCTCCAGCCTGTGGGAGCTGCCGCACGAAGGCTGGGAAAAAACACCGCTGCCCAAAATCAAATGGCATCACGAACAACCGGCCGGCAGCTACACCCACACCTTCACGCATTTCAAACTCACGCTGAATGTGGTGACGGCGCAGGTCGAAAGCATTCCCGCCGCGCACCGCTTCGCCCTCAAAAAACTGCCGCCGCTGTCTACGCTGATGAAGAACGCCCTGCGTGCCGCAGGCCTCGGCCTGTAAAAAAACGCCCGGCCCCTGTGTCAAAGGGCCGGGCGTTCGCAACTGTCAATGGCGTGTGCCGCGCTCGTTGGCGTGGTGCGCGCTCAGGGCCTTCATCCAGGGTTCGTGTTCGCGCCCCAAAGGCGAGCCGTCGATCTTCACCAGCGACCTGAAGCGCGGCATGTCGTCGCGGCTCCAGGCATAGTTGGCCACATGCACGTGCATGGCCCCCAGTATCTCGCGGGCCTTCACGTGGTCGGCGGGCGTCAGTATCTCCATGGCGCCTGTGTGGTTCAGGCTGGTGTAGCGGCGCAGCAGGCCGTATTCGGCGTCCAGCTCGGTCGCGGCCTGCAGGTCGTTGAAGTCGGCCTCGCGCAGGTCGGCATATTGGTGCCGGAACAGCGGCATCAGGTGCTGGTCGGTTTCCCGGTAAAAGCGCAAAAGGCGCACCAGGTCCGATACATCATCGCGCCCCTGTTCGTGCCATTTCATCAGCTGTTCTTTAATGTGGAACGGCGCCACCGCGTGCGGCAGCAACAGGGCGTTCAGGCGCTTGGCCAGGGGGTCATTGCGGTGTACCGGAAAGTTCAGCATGGGGGTTTCTCCGTCACGCGGGTGAAGGGGGTAAACAGAAATCAGGTGCCCAACTCTAAGCCCGCTTCAGCGGCTTGCCAATACGTCGGCCAACGTGTGGGTAATGGTGCGGGCGGTTTTTTCCCAGCCGAATTTCGCCGCCTGTTTGCGCCCCGCGCGCACCAGCGTGGCGGCAAGGCCGGGGTTCAGCAGCACACCGTGCAGCGCGGTGGCCACGGCCTGCGCCACGTCGCCGCCGCCGTCCAGCGGCACATATACCGCCGCGGTTCCGGCGATCTCGTCGCGCAGCACCGCGCTCTCGCCCGCCACCACCGGCGTGCCTACGGCCAGCGCCTCCAGTACCGGCATGTTGAAGGCCTCGGCCTTGCTCAGGGTAACGAACACCTGCGCCTGCGCCAGCCGCTTCAGCAGCCTGTCGTGCGGCAGCGGGCCGGTCTCCTTCACGGTCTTGTGCAACCCGAGGGCGCCGATATGGTGCTTCACCAGCTTGGCCACGGTGGGGTCCACCGGCCTGCCGATGATCTCCAGCCTCACGCCGGGCACCTGCCGGTGCAGCAGCTTCAGCGCACGCAGCAGTTCCGGGTAGTTCTTCTGCGGGTAGTAATCGCCCACCGCCACCACCAGCCTGGGCACCTTGGTGGTCTTGCCCTTCACCTGCGGCGCGCCCGCGGGCGCCACCCGCGCCTTGCGCAGGTTTGGCGTAAAATCGCGCATCACCTGCGTGGTCACGCCCAGTACGGCGGGCGCCCGCCAGATCGAAAGCCTGGTCAGCCACGTCACGCCCCACCAGTACAGCTTCATGCCAAAACTTTGCGCCTGCGCGGCGGCACGCGGCGTGGTGTGGATCGTCGGTATGGCCCCGCGCGCCAGCAGCGGCACGTAGTTGGCGTTGCACCACATCGCATCGTAGCCGCGCGCGGCAAACGGCAGCACCAGTTGCTCCCACAAATGACCTGCCGCAAAGCCCAGCGCAGGGGCCTGCCACACGGTCACGTTTTTCGGCACCTCAAGTTTTTTCAGCCCCGCAGGCGGCACTAAAAGTGTAAAATTAAATCTTTTATCTTCAGCTATATAAGGCAATATGTTCTGCAAATAGATCAACCCGCCACCGGTGGTGGTGTGCAGCGCGTTGAGCAGGATTTTTTTCGTCATCAGGCTGCTTTCACCACGCCGTTCATGGCAATGGCACGCACCGGCGCAAAGCTGCGGCGGTGGTGTTCGGTTACTCCTAATGTTTGCAACCCGGCCATGTGCGTCGCGGTGCCGTAACCGGCGTTGCTGGCCCACCCGTAACCGGGGAACTGCTCATCCAGTTTCTTCATCAACGCGTCGCGCCGCTGCTTGGCCACAATGCTGGCACAGGCGATGCACAGCTCTATCCCATCCCCACCGATCAACGCCTTTTGCGGATGCATCACGCCCGGCACCACATCGCGGCCGTCCACCAGCACGGCCTTGCACGCCAGCGCGTCCACCGCGCGCTTCATGGCCAGCAACGCGGCGTTGCGGATGTTCAGCGCATCAATTTCCGCCACCGTCGCCTCGGCCACGGCAAACGCGCAATGTTCTTCCACATACGCGGCCACTTCGGCGCGCAGTTTCTCGGTCATCTTCTTCGAATCATTCGCCCGCGCCAGCAGCCACGCGCGCACGGTTTCGTCGGCGGGCAAAATCACCGCCGCCGCCGTCACCGGCCCGGCCAAAGGCCCACGGCCCACCTCGTCAACCCCTGCCACGGCCCCGTGGTGGGCAAACGCCAGTTCGTATTCGCAGGCTGGCATGGCTAGTTCGAGGCGCTGCTCCACGAGCCATCCCACGAAACCCCGGGCTTGGGCCAGTTGCCCTTGGCCATATCCTTCAGGCTGCCGCTTACGCCGCCCAGGCGCTGCTCGTACAGCCACAGGTTGGCCAGCACCTTTTCGGTGTAGTCCTTGGTTTCCTTGAAGGGGATGCTCTCAATGAACAGCACGGGGTCGTCATGCGTCACCCAGCCGCGCTTGAACCACCGGCCCACATTGCCCGGCCCGGCATTGTAGCTGGCAATCACCAGAAGCAGGTTGCCGCTCTGCACCTCATCAAGGTGCCGCAGGTAATTCTGGCCCAGCGTGATGTTCAGGCTCGGTTCATGCAACGCGGTGTTGCTGGGGGCCGACCGTCCCATGCCGCGGGCCACCAGCGCGGCGGTCTTCGGCATCAGCTGCATCAGCCCTTGCGCGCCCACGCTGCTGCCAATGGCGGGGTGGAAGGCGCTCTCCTGCCGCATAATGGCCAGCACCAGCGGCTGGCTTACGGTGGGGCGGCCCAGCGGCTTCCAGGTGGGCAGGGGGTACAGCGGCGCCAGCCAGGTGGTGCCGCGTTCCTTCAGTTCCTTGCCGGCCTGAAGCGCCAACGCAGGCAGTCCCAGCTGCACGCCCAACGCGGCCAGCGTGTCGGTATCGTCATAGGGCAAATCGCGCTGTGCCAAACGGAACTCCTGCTGGCTCAACGCCACTTCACCCAACTGCGCCAAGGCCAATCCACGCTGCGCGGCGGGGATGCGCATCAAACTGCGCACCTTGCTTTTATCAAGGCTCGGGGTGCGCCATTCCAGCACCGCGCCGTCGCCCAGTTGGGCCAGTGCCAACTGGCCGTAAAAGGTGGTGATATCCTTGCTTGCGGCTTCCAGCATGGTGCGGCTGCTGCCGCGGTCGCCCTGCTGGGTAAAGGCGCGGGCCGCCCACCACGCGGCGCGGGCATAGTGCGGGCCGCCCACAGGCTCTTCGCGCACCAGGTTCTGCCAGTGCCGGCTGGCATCTTCCATGCGGCCAAGGCGATAGCTGGCCATGCCTGCCATCCAGCGCGCCTCGTCGCGGTCGGGGCCGCTCACTTCGGCGGCGCGCCTGGCCACGCGCAAGGCGTCGCTCCATTCGCGCTTCTGCATGTAGTGGTCGGCAATGGCCACCATCATGCTTTGCCAGCGGGCGGCCCCCACCACATCGCGTGCGCCGGGGGCTTCCAAAATGCTCATGCTGCGGTCCCAGTCGCCGCGCTGGCTGGCCTGCCACGCGCTGCCCAAAATCTGGCGGCGCTTGGCGGCAACATCGGCGCTCAGGCCGTCATATTCGGCTTCACGCTTGGCCTTGAATTCCTCCACCCGCTGCTCGCGTGCGATCAATACGGCGGGTTTCTGCAAACCTTCCGTGGTGCCCTCGGTACGCACGGTGCGGGTGCGCGTCACCCACTTGCCGTGTTTGTTCTTCACACGCTCGGTCACCTTGCGGCTGGTGCTGCGCATGGCGGCGGCTTTTTTGTAAATGGCCACGGCTTCGGGCAGGTCGCTGTAACGCTTCAGCCAGCCGGCCATCTCGGCCACGCTGCCGTTGCCGCGCAGGTAATAGCGGGCCAGCACGTGGCCCACCAGCGCCTCGTTCTCCACCTGATGAAGCACCGCATCGCTCGGGCGGTTACCGGCATCGGCTTCGGCAAACAACCGTTTATAGCGGGCCACGTCGTTGTCGGTCAGGGGGGCGGGCAGGCCTTCGGGCCACACCACGGCGTGGGCATTGCACACCGCCATCGCCAACCCCGTCAGCAAGGCAAAAAATCGAAGCATCGGCACGCGCGCATTCCGCAAAACAAAACCCCCCTTGTTATAAGCTTGGCAGTCTACCCCGGCGGGGTTTTCATGGCCACCCGGCTTATGTTCTTGAATACGCTTGCCTGCATACAATGCTTGCAACTTTTACGCCGCTTGGGTACAACTTGCGGGCGTTAAAACATCTGGGCTTTACCGTTCACCGCGCCAAAAAAACGGCGCCGAATCCCTCCTGCCGGAAGGCTCGTTCATGATCCGCTTCACGCTCACGGTCGCGGCCATCTGCATCGCCGTCGCACTCGTCATCGACATTCTCCTGATACCGCTCGAAAGCTGGATGCGCGCCTCAGCGCTCTTCAGTTACAAGGCCCGCATGGTGGCCAACGTCCTCGTCAACGGGGCGGGGTGGCTGGCATCCATGGCGCTCAGCGCCCTTATCGTGGGCCGGGCCATCGACCACCTGCCGCACCTGAAAGACATCAACCTGTCCATCCACCACAAATGGGGTGTGTGGGCCATGCTCGTGCCCTACATGCTGTTCCTGGTCGGTTCCACTTTCGCCACCATGTTCTTCGCCACGTTGCTCTACCAGGGGCGCTGGCTCGACTGGTTCGGCCCCATGAAGTGGGTGGTCGTCCTCGCCCTGTTATGGGGCGTGGGGCTCAACGCCACGGTGCGGTGGCAAACCGCCCGGCGCAACCACCGGCACGAAGAGGCGGTGCGGCTGCGCGCCAACCGCCCCTGAACATATCGCGTGAAAAAGGCGGCCCTTGCGGGCCGCCTTTTGTTTGCGGCAGGGGGCTTGTTAACGGCCCGGCACCTCTCTATAAACCTTCCATCTGAACCTTACGTTCACCCGGGCCCCGCCCGATATCCTCCACGGAGTCAAACCATGTTGGCTAAACTGGTCCTGAAGTCCATCGAGTCGTTCTACTTTGCCCTTACCGTCATTTGCGGCGCGCTCTTTTTCGACCTGATGGTTCATTTCATCCTCTGGCTGCACGGCAGGCCCGACCACCTGCTCCAACAGCTCATCGACGGCTTGCAAAAGGTCGACGATTCCCTGCTGTTCGTCATGGTCATGCCCGTGGCCGCACTGATCGTCCTGGCCACCACGTATCTCACCGGCCGGGCCATGCATGCCGCAGGCCTCTCCGCCGGCTCCGTCAACCCGCCCGTTTCCGTATGGGTTTTTGTAAGCCAAGTCCTGGCGGCCGTCGGTCTGTTCGCCACTGCGGTCGCATTCAGCCATGTCTTTCTGTGGCAGGGCGAATGGAAAGTCTGGCTGGCGGGGCAACTCTACATTCTGGCGCTCACCCTGCCGCTCAAGGTGCTGCACGATGCGTTTACGGCCCGGCCTTTCCTGCTCGATCTCTCTTCGGGCCCCAAAAGCTTGGCAGCCTGAAACCTGCCATGCACCGAACATAAAAAGGCGGCCCTTGCGGGCCGCCTTTTCCTGTTACGCCACCCACTTCAGCAAATGCTGCCACGTGCGCTTTTTGTACAGCGCGTTCTTCAGCAAGAGTTCAAGCGGGTAGGTCACACCCACCGGGCCGTCAAAAGAGGCCAGCAGTTTCACCGGCGCGCGCTGCATCGCTCCAAAGGAGCGTTTCATAAGGGTGAGCCGGGGCGCACAAGCCGGAACGGCGCTGCGCCGGAGGCGAGTGGTTACTGGATCCACTTCAGCAAATGCTGCCACGTGCGCTTTTTATAGAGTGGATTTTTCAGCAAAAGTTCGAGCGGATAGGTCACGCCCACCGGCCCGTCAAAAGCGGCCAGCAGTTTCACCGGTGCGCGCTGCCACTCCTCCACGCCCTGGGTCTTGCCCAGCAGCGCGCTCAACGGCGCCTGCCCCAGCACCAGCACGTGCGTGGGCGTCTGGCTGGCGATCACCTCGGCCACGCCGCTGTTGCCCACCACCAGCGCGCGGGGGGCATTCTCCAGCCCCACGGCCTTCAGCATGTTGTGCAGCAGCGTCAGTTCGGCCGGGGTGGGTATGGCGTTGCATGCCACCACCACGCCGCCGGGCGCGCTGTCGGGCGTTATGCTTACCGCCGCCTGCACCACCGGCGCCTCGCGGCGCGGGGCCGGGGGGAGCGGTTCGGCCTGGGTGATCCTCTCGGCCAGCACCCGGCGCGGGCGCGGCGCCGGTTCGTCATCAACAACCTGCGCAGCGGGTTGTGCGGGTGCGGCTTCGGCCAGCTTGGCCAGCGGCGAGGGGGCCGGTGTGGGCTTGCCCCAGTTGAAGGGTTCGCCCGCCACCTCCACGTGCACACCACCCAGCGTCAGGTCGTGCAATACGCCGATCAGTTCGTTCGATAAGGGCCCCCGCTCCATCATGGCGGCACTATGACACATCACCGACATCCGCGCATCACCCGTGCATCACCTGCGCATCAGTTTCGCACGCACAAAAAAGGCCCCTTGCGGGGCCCTTTAAATACCGTTTTTAAGCAACCGGCTGGGCCGCTGCTTCAACCGGGGCCGGCACGGCCTGGGCGGCCAGGTCTTCGGCGGTCAGGTCGGCAGCGCTGGCCACTTCGCCTTGCGCACGGGCCTTTTCAGCGATGCGGGCGGCCTTACCGGTCAGGCCGCGCAGGTAGTACAGCTTGGCGCGGCGCACATCGCCACGGCGTACCAGTTCAACCTTTTCGATCACCGGCGAGTATAGCGGGAAAATACGCTCAACGCCTTCGCCAAAACTCATCTTACGCACCGTAAAGCTAGAGCCGGCGCCATTGTTGTGGCGCGAAATGCAAACGCCTTCGAACAATTGCACGCGGGTGCGTTCGCCTTCGGTGATGCGCACGGAAACGCGCAGCTGATCACCGGCCTTGAATTCGGGAATGGCTTTTGCGCTGGCGGCAGCGGCGGTTTTTTGGTCTAATTTAGCAATAATATTCATAGGTTTACCCTAACTGGTGCATTTCTCTGTTGCGCCCATTTAGCCCAAAGGGGGCGGGCCTGCAAGCGTTTTTTACGGTTTGAGGGCGCGGGTGCGCTTGCGCGCTTCGGCCATTCGCCACTTTTTGATTTCTGAATGATTTCCGTTGGTTAATACTTGCGGGACGGTCTGGCCCTCCCATTCGGCGGGGCGGGTGTAATGCGGGTATTCGACCAGCGCTTCGCCATTTTCGTCAATGATATCAAAGCTTTCTTCATGCAGGCTGGCCTCGGCGCCCAGCACGCCGGGCAGCAGGCGTACCACCGCGTCGACAAGGCAGACAGCGGCGGGCTCGCCGCCGCTAAGTACATAATTTCCAAGCGAAATAATCTCATCCACTTCGGTGTCGAGGACGCGCTGGTCGACGCCTTCGTAGTGGCCGCAGAGGATGATCAGGCCGTTCCTGTGGTCGGCGAAACGGCGGGCGATCGGCTGAATAAATGTTGTGCCTGAAGGACTTAGGTAGATGGTGTGGGCGCCGGGCTGCGCAGCCTTTGCCGCGCGCAGGGCGGCCGCGACCACGTCGGGCTTCATCACCATGCCGGCGCCGCCGCCAAAGGGGGCGTCGTCGACCTTGCGGTGCTTGTCGAGCGCGAAATCGCGGATGTTCAAAACTTTGATATTCCATGCCTTTTCGGCCAGGGCACGGCCCATGACGCTGGCGCCCAGCAGGCCGGGGAAGGCCTCGGGGAAGAGCGTGAGGATGGTTACCGGGTAGGTCATACCGGGTATGTGGCGCAGCGGGGGCCGGATGGCAAGGGGGTGCACAGGTGATGCGTCAGTGATGCATGGATGATGCGCGGCTGTACACGTGTGTCGCATTTGGAGCCAAAAGCGAGCGCAAATGATGCGCGAATGGCGCTTTGTTGTCGGTGCCCCTTAATAAGGGGGTTAGAGGGCGGCGTCTTCGACCCCGAATTTGGCCTGCGATACCGCGTTGCCGAGGCCCGGGGCGGTGAAGGTGACCGTGAAGGATGAGCCCGGCGCCACCGTACCGGCGCTGTGCGCCACGGCGGTGAGGTTTGTGCCTGGCACCACCACCCGGATGGCCAGGGTGCCGAGCGGCTGGTTGCCGCGATAGAGGCAGGGCAGTTCGATGGTGTCGGCGCCCGTGGCGCGGGGCTGGCCCACTTGCAGCAGCGTGCCGACGGTTTGCACCAGTTGCCGGTGGGCGAGTTGCGATCTTTCGGTGTTCTTGGCCTGCTCGCGCTGGGTGTAGGTGGTGAGCAGGGTTTCGGCCACCGCGGCGAGGCCGCCCCCGCTGCCCGCCTGCAGCGACTGGTTGCGGTGTTGCCAGAGCACGTTGTTTTGCAGCAGGCTTTGCGCATCGGGGTTGGTTTTGCCCGGCGTGTAATACCCGGCCCGGATGATGGCCTGCGCGATCTGCGCGGTTTGGGTGGCGCGGTCGCGGTTGAGGGGGTGGTCGCTGATGAAGGCGCCGCCGTTGCCCTGCTGCTGGTACATGCGTTGCCACAGCGTGCCGGCGGCCTGCGGGTTGTAGCCCGCGAGCGCGGCGTACAACAGGCCGATGCGGTCGGCTTCGGTTTCCTGGTCGAGCGTGAACGAGCTTTGGAAGGTGGAGCGGCCCGCCGACGACCTGCTGCCGGTGAGCATGGCGGCGGTGCTGTAGGCGCTGCGCTCGGAGATATGGTTGGCGGCGACGTGGCCGATCTCGTGGCCCAGCACGGCGGCGATGTCGTCGTCGGTCATGTTGGCGTCATCGACCAGGCCCTTGTTGACCACGATGATGCTGCCGCCGTTGACGTAGGCGTTCCAGTCGATGTCGGGCATGAGCAGCACGCGCCACTGCGATCGTTCGGCCGCGAAGTGCGTGACCGGCAGCAGCCGCGCGGCGATGCGTTGCAGGCGCGCGTATTGTGCGGCATTGACCGCCGCATTGAATTTGTCGCCCTTGGCGGTGCGTTGCTCGACGACCTTGTCGAGTTCGGCGTTTTGGCTGGCGATGGCGGCGGCGCGGTCGCCGCTGCCCAGCGTGCGCTGGCCGGTGACGCGGTCGGCGCTGCTGACGGCGTTGGCGCCGCTGTACAGGCCCTGGTCGATATCGGACAGTGTGGCGCAGCCGGACAGGGCGGTGGCGGCGAGGAGGAGGGGGAGCGTTTTAAGGTTCATGCCCGCATGAATACCCGAGGCCGCCACGCCGCCGCAAGCGCGCGGTTGAAACCGTAGGCGCAAAAAACCGGGGCTGCTGATGCAGCCCCGGGGATCTTTCGAGAGCAGGGTTCAGGCCACCTGGCCGCGCGGCCAGTTTTGCAGGAGGCGTGACGTGCCGCCTGCGGTGACGATGGCCTGCTTGATGTCTTCCAGCAGCGGCATGCCGTGCATGGTGATGCCGGTGTTGGTTTGCAGGACGTTGGCGCCGGCCGAGAGCAGGCGCACCGCCTGGTGCCCGTTTTGCGCGCCGGTGGCGATGAGGGTGGGCTTGTGGCCCAGCCGCTTGCGTGTTTGCTCGACCACGCGGAGGGTGTAGTCGAACATGCCGGGGCCGCTGTAGCCGCCGACCTCTTTGCCCTGCGCATTGACCAGCCATTTGGCCGGGCGATGGCTGGAGCTGATGAGGTCTTTCAGTTCGGGCGGGCAGGTGTTGAGCAGCACGAAGCCGTCGGCACCGTTGTCCATTGCGACGTCTTGCAGGTGCCACATGGCATTGAGGCTTGGCGTGGGCCCGAGTTTGACCAGCACATGCCTTTGGGGCCAGTTGCCCTTGAGCAGTTTGAGTTCTTGCGGCAGGTTGGTGACCGCGTTGGCCAGTTCTTCGGTGTTGGGGCACGACTTGTTGAGCGTGAAGTACTGCACCAGGATGAGGTAGGCGCGGCCCAGCAGTTCGAGCTTTTTGAGGTCGGGCGTTTTGCTGTCGGGCGCGAAGTTGGCGCCCAGCAGGTAACGCTTGCCGTAGAGTTCGCGGAACTCGTGCAGGTTGGCCAGGCCGGCCTGGATACCCAGGCTGGGCAGGCCGAGCCAGTTGACGATGGACGAGCCGTCGGGCAGCCGGATGATGCGCGGATACTTTGCGCTATGCGGATTGCCGGTGCGTTTTTCGGCCATCAGGCTGCCGACCTCGACACCGCCGAAGCCCATTTGGCTGAAGCCGTGCAGGCCTTCGCCGTTTTTACTGACGCCCGCGCCGAGCATCACCGGATTGCTGATCCAGTGATCGAACAGGCGCGCGCGCAGCAGGGGGTTATCGGGCGAGCCTTGCGGCCCGAGGTTGCGGCTGAGCGCCCACATGGCCGCCTTGTGGGCGGTTTCGGGCGGCAGCAGTTTGAGCAGGGAGTGCATTGTGCTGTTCTCCGTGAGAGGGAGGCGGCGCCGGATGGCGCCGCCGGGGTTTGATTAAGCGTCGACGTGTGTGATCGACCACGGGATGACGTCGCGCTTCATGCCCACCGGCAATGGCACAACCTCGCCGCCGTGGGTTTTGAGCGTTTGCACCGTGTAGTCCTTGCGTTCGAGCGTGAAGGTCTTTTTGGAGGTTTCGACACCGTAGAAACGGTTGCCGTTGTGCACCAGAAAGTTTTCGAACGCCTTGGCGTTTTCGGGAGCATCGAGCGAACAACCCGCTTCCTCGAACGCCTGCGCGTAGAGTTGCGGCGCGATGCCGCCGGTGAAGCAGCCTGCGGCGCAACCGCAGGGCGTTTCCTTCATGCCCCGGAAGTGCGGGGCGCTGTCGGTGCCGGCGAAGAACCTGGTGTTGTTCCGGTCGGTGACCGCGTGGCGCAGGGCCATGCGGTCGTCATAGAACTTTACCACCGGCATGCACAACAGGTGCACTGCCATGTGACGGATGAGCGTACCCGTGGTGTAGAGCAGGTGTTGCGGGCAGATGGTGGCGCCGACATCGAAACTTTCGACGAAAGCCACCGCCACTTTGGTGGTGATGTGTTCGAAGACAATGCGAAGTTGGCCGTAGTCTTTGACGAACTCGTACATGTTTTCGTAGAAGCGTGATTCGGCATTGTCGTCTTCGTCGAACCAGTCTTCGTCGATGAGGTCGTGGGCCTCGCCGTGGATGTTGAGGATGATGCCGTGTTCTTCCATGGCCCGGAACACGCCGTTGTTGACGTAGTGCCCGAACGGCATGGGCGTGAGCTCGCCATGGGCATGGCTGCCCGTGGTGGCGTGCGGCGGATAGTATTTGCATGATTTGAGCAGGCCGCTTTTGGCGCCCTGTTCGATCATTTGTGGCGTTGTGATGTTGGACAACCAGAGCGGCGTGAACAGGTGTTCGAACTTGTCGGCACCGTTGGCGATGAGATGGTGGCGGTACTCGACGATGCTCTGGCCGGGGCCTTCGCCGTCGACCCGCGCCACCGGCGGTTTGGTGTTGGGCATGGCCAGGATGCCGCAGCAGCCCATGGCCTTGTGTGCTTGCAGGAATTCGGGCACGCAGTCGGCGCCCTGGCGGGCGTGCATGTGCCAGTCGTTCCAGAGCGGGAGGGTGAGTTTGGTCATTGCTAGAACTCCATGACGTGGGGGGGGAAATACCGGGAGTTGAGAAATCCGGGACAAACGATTGATATACGTCGGGTTTGTGCATACATGAGGCGGGTGGGGGTGGCAAATAGATTGTTGGCACGAGGCCTGCATTAGTTTTAGGCAAAGAGGACCCGCATTATGCCCGTATCGATCGTTGCCAACCAATCAAGCCAGTACGCCCAGAGCGCGATCAAGACCCGCAGCAATGCGGTGACGCTGGGCACCTTGCAGATCAGCAGCGGCAGTCGCGTGTTCAGCGCCGTGGAGGACAGCGCCGCGCTGGCCGTGGGTGCCGGGCTGAAAATTGATAACGCCGGGTTGGCTTCGGCGCGCATTAACGCCGGGGCGGGGGTTTCGATGCTGCAGATCGCCGACGGGGCGTTGAGCAATGCCGCCGACATACTGGTGCGCATGCGCACGCTGGCCGTGCAGGCCGCCAGCGGGCAGTTCAATGACAGCGAGCGCGGCCCGATCGACCTGGAATACCAGGCGCTGAAAAGCGAACTGGACCGGTTGGCCGGGGCCACCCAATTTAACGGCGTTCCCCTGCTGAACGGCCAGCCCGGTTACGCGCTGACCGAAAGCAGCAGCCGCGCGGCCAATGGTATCAGTGCCGTGGGGTTTAACTCCAATGGGCCGATCAGTATCAGCGGCACCAACCCCACCCTGCGTTACAGCTACGACGCCGCCACCGAAAAGATGACGCTGACCCGCATTGACGGTGGGACCGCCAGCAGCCAGACGCTGGACCTGACCGCCATTATGAACGCCACCGCCGGTAACGGGAACAACCTGAGCAACGGCCAGTCGCTTGACCTGAACTTTCAGGCCATTGGCGTGACGCTGACGCTGGACCCGAGCTTTAAGCGCGGCACCAGCATTTTGCCCACCGCCACCGCCAGTACCGGGTTTAGCGGCGCGACGCCGTTCACCCCCGCGACCACCAACCTGAACAACGACGGCGTGCAGGGTTTGCTGGATCTGGCGGGGGGCTTCAACGCCACCACCGGCGCGCTGACGCTGCCCCTGACCACCACCGCCGGGGCGCCCGGCACTGTGGTGCTGGATGGGTTGGCGGGTATCCGCTACGGCATCAACGGCGGCGCGGCCGGGGCCAGCGGCGCGCCCACCGGCGACCTGACCGGCAGCACCAGCGTTGAGATATACGTGGATACCGCCAGCGGCCCGCAACTGCTGGGCAGCGTGAACACCAGCACCGCCGGGGCCACCGCCAACGGCAGCGGCACCCTGGTGGTGAGCGCCGGCAAGGGCATGATGGCCGGCGAACTTCAGGCCGCCAGCGACAACACCGTATTGAGCTACAAAATTGGCACCGGCGTGGTAAGCGGGCAGGACCTGCTGAAGGTGTCTATTCCTGCCATTAACGTGAACACGATGGGGCTGGGGCCGACCACCGTTTCGACCGAGTTGGGGGCCAACGCCGCCATTGACGTGCTGAAGGCCGCCATTACCCTGGTGAGCAGCGCGCGTGCCACCGTGGGCGCGCAGCAAAGCCGCCTTTCGGCCGTGACCGACAGCATTGACGTGTTCAAGGAAAACAACGAGAGCGCCCGCAGCGCGTTGACCGATGTGGATGTGCCCAGCGCCATCAGTGAACTGAGCAACAACCAGGCCATGTTGCAGGCGGGCATTGCGATGCTGGCGCAGAGCAACAAGATTCCTGAAATGCTGTTAACATTGCTGCGTGGGTAAGGATAGAAGCCCGTGGCGGAACTCGACCTTGCCAATGCCCTGGCCCAGCAGGCCGCGGGCGGTGGCCGCAAGCGCCGCGGCGGTGCCGTTGGCGCGGCCAGTGCCGGGCCTGTGGCCGGGCCGGGCAAACCGTGGCAGCCGCTGCGGCTTGGGCGCGATTTTCGGGTTGGAGCGGCCACGCAAAACGCCCTGCAAAACGTGGCGACCACGATGAACCGCACGCTGCGCCCCGAGGGTTTGGTGGTAAACGTGTCGAGCCCGCAACAGGGGAGCGGGGAATTGCCCGTTTTTGTGGCAGAAGCCCGCGGCGGAAAGGTGGTACGGGCGTATGATAGCCCCGAGTTTTTGAGCATGTTCGCCAAACAGCGCCAGCTTAACGGCGTGATCGTGGATGGTCAGGCCTAGCTTATGAAAAAGCTCATACAGCACGGGAATGGACACCTTGTACTGACGGGGCCGAAGCAGGCACCGGATTTAACGAGAGAGGGCATGTAGCCATGGTGAGTAGCGTCAGCAGCGGTTTGAACACCGGTAACATCACCGTCGGTACCGACGGCAAGGTGCACATCAGCGGTATTTCGTCGGGTATCGACAGCCAGGCCCTTATTGCCGCGCAGATCGCCGCCGCCAGTGTGCCCATTACCAACCTGCAGACCAAGATCACCGCCAACAATACGCTGAACCAGGCGTACAAGGATCTGAAGACCAAGACCACGGCTTTCCAGACCAGCCTGGACGCCCTGCGCAACAGCCTGGCCTTTGGCGCCACCAACGCGTTTACCGCCAAGACCGCCACCGGCACCACCACGGCCGCCGTGGGTGCGCCCAACGGCTATGTGGCTTCGGACATCAATACGCTGATGGGGACCTCGTTCACCAGCAAGGCGCAGAACGCCAGCCACACCATTGTGATCAAGCAGCTGGCGCAGGCGCAGCAGATCTCGACCGACTCGCAGGGGGTTGCCACCAACGTGGCGCTGGGCATGAGCGGCACCCTGACCATCAACGGCAAGAACGTGACCGTGCAGGCCACCGACACCATGCTGGACGTGCGCGACAAAATCAATGCCGCCGGGGCCAATGTGAACGCCACCATCGTGAGCGGCGACGCCACCCACAACTACCTGATTTTAAGCAGCAACACGACCGGCACCGGCAGCAATGCCATCAGCCTGACCCAGACCGCGCTGAGCGACAGCCTGGGCTTTACCGACGGCAACGTGACCAGCGATGTTGCCAAGAACGAGCTGAAGGAAGCCCGCAACGCGATCATCGACGTGGACGGCATTACCAACGTGACCCGCAGCAGCAACGTGATCAGCGATGTGATCGACGGCGTGACCCTGAGTTTGCAGAAGCAGGAGCCGGATACCGTCATCAACCTGAAGGTGACGCCCGACCTGAACGGCATCAAGACCGCCATCGGCGACTTTGTGGCCGCCTATAACGACCTGCGCGCCTTCATTACCGATCAGAACACCGCCAGCGACCGCAACAAGGACGGCACCGTGGATGCCGGTGAGTTCGGCCCGCTGTACAACAACAGCATTTTGCGCGGCATCGGCGACCAGTTGAGCGCCATGAACGCCATGCAGTTGAAGGGCAACACCGACGGGTTCCAGAGCCTTGGCCAGATTGGCGTGGTGCAGAAGCCCGATTTTACGCTGGCCGTTGACGACAGCGTGATGGACCCCAAGCTGCTGGGCAACGTGGATGCCGTGGCGCGGTTGTTCGGGTTCGGGTTCACCAGTTCGGATTCGCGCATCAGCGCCGTTGACCGCAGCAACAACACCGTTGATGGCACCTATTACCTGAGCATTGCCGGCACCGATGCCAACGGCATTGCCACCGGGGCACGTATTTCGGGCACCGCGGGCACCGGCAACACCAGTGACGGCAGCCTGACCTTTAACAGCAACGTGTTTACCGGCACCGCCACCACCGCCGCCAACGGGCTGGTGGTGGGCTTTAACAATTCGGCCGCCAACCTGGGGCCGATCGACGACATTCAGGTGACCGTAAGCCGCGGCATTGCCGACAGCTTTTACGATTACTTCAAGCAGCTGAACGCCGCCGGCATTGGCACGCTGGACACCGCCACCGTGGGTGTGGCCGACCAGAACGACAAGTACCAAAGCCAGATCAATACGTTGAACACCCGCATTGACCAGCAGAAGGTTAACCTGACCAACAAGTATGCGGCCATGGAAACCGCGTTGGCCCAACTGGCCCAGCTGCAGAACCAGATTGCCCAGTTCTTCAAGAGCGATAGCAGCAACTGATGAATAACCCCGCCGACTTCAGGAGCGTTTACCTGCAACAGCAGGTGGCCAATGCGAACCCGTTGCAGCAACTGCTGATGCTGCTGGACGGCATCATGAAATTCGTGAGCCGCGCGCGCGAGTGCATCAACGTGGGCGACATTCAGGAGCGCCACAACAACACCCGCCGCGCCATGGATATTGTGGCTCACCTGATGGGGATGATCGACGTGACCAGCGGCGGCGAGCCCGCCGTGCGGCTGCGCCGCATTTACGGGTACATCATGCGCCGGTTGAGCGACATCGACTTCAAGAACGACCCCGCCATTTGCGATGAGGTGATGGGCCACCTGACCACCATGCGCAATGCCTGGGCCAGCATGAACCCGGTGAACCCGCAGCCCCAACAGGCCGCTTTGCCCCCAAAGCCTGATGCTTCGGCGGCGCCGATGGATTCGGCGATCAAGCGTAACGCGGTTGCCTAGTTACCGGTAATTTCCTTCAGCATGGAAGCCCCGCCCGCGTTGAGGCAGGGGATGAGCGTGAAATGTTTGCCGCCGGCTTCGAGGAAATCGTCGCGTGCGCGCAGGCCGAGTTCTTCGAGCGTTTCGACACAATCGACCGCGAAGCCCGGCGCCACCACCGCCACGTTTTTGATGGCACGGGCGGGTAGGGTTTTCAGCGTTTCGTCGGTGTAGGGCTGCAGCCAGGCTTCGCGCCCGAAGCGGCTTTGGTAGGTGAGGATGAGGGTGAGTTCGGGCAGCGCTTTTTGCAATGCCTTGAACGTGGCTTCGCAGTGCTTCTGGTAAGGGTCGCCATTCCGCACCGTGCGTTGGGGGATGCCGTGGAAGCTGACCACGACGGCCTGCGGCTTCTGGTTTTTGAGGGCGGCGGTCATGCTTTGTGCCAGTGCCTTGATGTAGGCGGGGTGGGCATAATACGGCGCGATGAGGCGCGTTTTAACGTGCGTGTTTTTGCTTTGCCATTGATTGACCACGTCTGCGGTTGTGCCCACCGTGGCGCCTGCGTATTGCGGATAGAGCGGCAAAATATCGATGTGGGTATAGCCCTGCGCGGCGAGTTGGCTGAGTGTGCTGCCGATACGCGGTTTGCCGTAGCGCATGGCGTAGACCGTTTTGGTGCCTTTCAGTTTTTGGCCGAGGGCTTTAGTGAGCTGTTGCGTGTGATGGCGCAGCGGCGAGCCGGTTTCGGCACTCCAGATCTGTGCGTAGGTGTGTCCGCTTTTGGCCGAGCGGAAAGGCAGGATGAACCCGTACAAGAGGGGCAGCCACAGCCAGCGCGGCAGTTCGACCACGCGTTTATCTCCCAGGAACTGTGCGAGGTAGCAGAACATGTCGAGATACCGGGGGCTGCGCGGGGTGCCGAGGTTGATGAGGACGAGGGCTTTTTTCATAGCCGGAACCTAGCCCATGTAACCTTGACAGTGAAGCGGGTGCCCGGCATAAACCCGCCGATGTCATCGAACACCGCCAGTGCCAAAACTTCTGCAGCCTATGCCCGCGCTTTTTTGGAAGCCGCCGACAAGCAGAAAAAGACCGCCGCGTTGCTGCCGCAGGTGGCTGCGTTGGCCGAGGTGCTGAGCGCCCCCGCTACTGCCGCCCAGCTTGCCGACCCGCGCCGCGGCCCGAAGGACCGCGCCGGGCTGGTGAAGGGGATGAACGCCAAGTTGAAATTACCCGAGTTGCTGGCCAACCTGTTGAGCCTGCTGGCCGCCAACCGCCGTTTGGGCGAGGCCGGTGCCGTACTGCACGCCATTGTGCATTTGGCCAATGCCCGCGCCAACCGCGCCGAAGTGCGCGTGGAGACCGCCGCGCCGTTCAGCCCGCAGCAGATTGCCGATTTGAAGAACGTGTTGAAGAAAAAACTGAAGGCCGACGACGTGCTGGTGACCGAAGTTGCCGCGCCGGAACTGCTGGGCGGCTTTAGGGCCTTTACCGGCGGCAGCGTTTGGGATTGCAGCATCAAGGGGCGTTTGAGCGCGCTTGCCGCACGCTTTGCCCATGCGATCGAGAAATAAGATTTAAGGAGAAGAGAAAATGGCCCCAAGCAATAAGAGCGACGATTTGCGTCCTTCGGAGATTACCAAGATTTTGACCCAGCAGCTGGCCAGCCTTGGCGCCGGCGGTGAGCTGGAAGAAGCCGGCCAGGTTGTGGCCGTGGGCGACGGCGTGGCCCGCGTGTATGGCCTGAACGGCGTGCAGGCCGGTGAGCTGGTGAAATTCGGTGACGTGGCCGGCATGGCCCTGAACCTTGACGACGACCATGTGGGTTGCGTTATTTTTGGGGACGAGCGTTCGGTTAGGGAAGGCGACCTGGTGAAGCGCACCGGGCAGATCGTGAGCGTGGGTGTGGGCAAGGAACTGCTGGGCCGCACCGTTGACGCGCTGGGCCAGCCCATTGACGGGTTGGGCCCCATCAAGACCAAGCAGAGCAGCCGCGTGGAGATCATCGCCCCCGGCATTGTGAAGCGCAAGAGCGTGCACGAGCCGCTGCAGACCGGCCTGAAGGCCATTGATGCGCTGGTACCGGTGGGCCGCGGGCAGCGCGAGCTGATCATCGGCGACCGCCAGACCGGCAAGACCGCTGTGGCGATTGACGCCATCATCAACCAGAAGAACACCCACAAAAAAGGCGGCAAGCCGGTGTACTGCGTGTATGTGGCCATCGGCCAGAAGCGCAGCACCGTGGCGCAGGTGGTGGAAAAGCTGCGTGCCGCCGGTGCGCTGGACTACACCATTATTGTGGCCGCCACCGCCAGCGACGCCGCGCCGATGCAATTCATTGCCCCTTATACCGGTTGTGCGATGGCCGAGTATTTCCGCGACAACGGCATGCATGCGTTGATCGTTTACGATGACCTGAGCAAGCAGGCCGTGGCCTACCGCCAGATGAGCCTGCTGCTGCGCCGCCCGCCGGGCCGCGAAGCCTACCCCGGCGACGTGTTTTACCTGCACAGCCGTTTGCTGGAGCGCGCCGCCAAGCTCTCGGACGACATGGGCGGCGGCAGCATGACCGCGCTGCCGATCATCGAGACCCAGGCCGGTGACGTGAGCGCGTATATTCCGACCAATGTGATTTCGATCACCGATGGTCAGATATTTTTGGAAAACGATTTGTTCAACGCCGGTATCCGCCCCGCCATTAACGTGGGTTTGAGCGTGAGCCGCGTGGGCGGCAGCGCCCAGACCAAGGCCATGAAGAAGCTGGCCGGGACGATGCGCCTTGACCTGGCCCAGTACCGCGAAATGGCGGCCTTTTCCCAGTTTGCCGCCGACCTGGACGCCAGCACCCGCCAGTTGCTGAGCCGTGGCGAGCGCCTGACCGAGCTGCTGAAGCAGAAGCAATACCAGCCGCTGCGCGTGAGCGAGCAGATCATCAGCGTGTATGCCGGGACCAAGGGCTGGCTGGACGACATTGAGCCCAAGAACGTGACCCTGTTTGAAAGCCACATGCTGGAACTGGCGCGCAGCGCTTATGCCAAGTTGCTTGAAGCCATTGATGAAAAGGGCGAACTGAGCGACGACTCTGAGCTTCAGGTGAAGAAGCTGCTGGAAAGCGCCAAGAACAGCTTCAACCCCGCCGACGCCGTGCTGAAGGCCCGCGCCAAGCCCACCGAAACCAAAAGCAAAGGCACCGACGCCGCGCTGAAGGTGGCGAAGAAGAAGTAGTTTTTTTCCCACAAAAAAACCGCCCCGTGGGGCGGTTTTTTGGCGGTTATTGCGCCGGTGGCTGGCCGGGGCGGGTGTAGCGCAGCGACAGGTGCGTGGTGTACGGCGTGCCGGTGCATGTGACCACCCAGTGGGCTTTTTCGGGGTGGCCGATGCGGCAATATTTTTTATCGGACACCTGGGTGAGCAGGGCGGAGAGTTGTTCGCTGCCGACGGATTTTTGCAGGAAGCTGAACAATTCGAGCATGGCGGCGTGCCCGCCCAGCGGCACCGGCATGGCCCACTGGCCTTCGAGTTTGAAATCGAGAGTGAAGCTGGGCTGGCTGGTGCCGGCGGCCATGGCGGCCTCGACCAGTTGCGGGATAATTTGCGGGATGAGGGTGCGGATCTGATCGTCGAGCGGCGGCCTGGATGGCGCGAGTGGCAGGACGGAGGGGGGGGTGTGGTTGAGCATGGGAAACTCCGAAGTATTTCGAACAGATGCCGCGCTTATAGCACAAAAAAACCGCCCGGACAGGGCGGTTTTTAATTCGGCAACCAGTGGTTACTTGGCGGCCTTTTTGGCGGCGCCGTGGTGCTTTTTACCGTGGTGCTTGCCGCTGTGCTTTTTGCCCATGTGCTTTTTGTGCATTTTGCCGCTGTGGGCGCCTTTGCCCACGCCGATGCCTTGCTGGGCGGTATCGTGGCTGACGATGATGTTGGACTTTTGCGGCATCACGCCTTCGTCGGCCATGGCGGGCATGGCGATAAGGGCGGTGAGGGCCAGTGCAGTGAGGGTGGTTTTCATGTGTGTTCTCCTTTGGTTGTCGAGCGGGGCTCTTGCTTATTATGGTGGCCCCGTTTCGCCTCATTTTCAATGTGGGAAATGATGCTTTGTAAGCATGGCGAAATGATTGATTAGCGGGGGGGGATTTGCTACAAGCAACCCATGGCCACCTTAAAAACCCTGCGCACGCGTATCAAGAGTGTTAAAAACACCCAGCAGATCACCAAAACCATGAAGATGGTGGCGGCCGCAAAGGTACGCCGCGCCCGCGCCGCCGTTGACGGCAGCCGCCCCTATGCCGCCCGCCTGAGCCAGATTTTGAGCGACCTGACCGCCAATGCCGGTGGCGATGCCCCCCTGTTGCTGACGGGCCGCCCGAACGTGAAGATCGTACGGCTGATCGCCTGCGGCACCGACCGCGGTTTGTGCGGCAGTTTGAACGCCAACCTCATCAAGCTTTCGACCCAGTGGGTGCGCGGGCAGCTGGCCCTTGGCCGCACCGTGCAACTGGTGGCGGTGGGGCGCAAAATGCGCGATGCGTTCCGCCAGAGCTTCCCCCACCTGCTGGTGGCAAGCCACACCGATTTCGGCCGCAACATTGAAGTGAGCGCCGCGCAGAAAATTGCGCTTGAAGCGCGCGAGGCTTTTGAAAGCGGCGCTGCCGATGAGGTGCACCTGGTGTTCAGCCAATGCGTAAGCATGCTGACCCAAACCCCTGCGGCAAAACAGCTTTTGCCCTTTGCCGTGGGTGCCGTTAAAACCGCTGAGGTGGACCTGAACACGCCGAAACCGGTGGCGAGCTACGAGCCGAGCGCCGACGCCGTACTGGAAAAATTGCTGCCGCTGAACCTGACCCAGCAGGTGTTTGCCGCGCTGCTGGAAACCAACGCCAGCGAACAGGCCGCGCGCATGACCGCGATGGACAGCGCCACACGCAACGCGGGCCAGATGATCAAGAAACTTTCCATTCAATACAACCGTTCGCGTCAGGCGGCGATCACGAAAGAACTCATCGAAATTATTTCGGGGGCGGAGGCCCTTTAGAAAAAACGCCCTTCGGGGCGTTTTTTAATTGCTGGCCACTTGGGGATTGTCGCAGCTGATGAGGCTGACGGCGTTGCCGCCGTTTTGACGGATACTGAGGGCACCCGGGCGGGGTTGCGAGATGTTCCAGGTTTCGCGCCCGGCGTAATTGTTGTTTTGGCAGTCGAGCACCACGGTGGCGCTGATGCCGCCGGTGCTGCCCATGGTGTGGTTGACCGCGCAGAGGTTGCCGTCGGCACTCCGGATGCTTTTATCGTGGATGCTGTAGTAGGCCGTATCGCACAGCCGGGGGTAGGGCGCCCAGGTGCCGGTGAATGTATCTTCGATACTGCTGAACTTGACCACCGTGGGTTTGGGCTTTTGGATGGCGATGACCGCGCGGGTGTTGGTGGCCCGCGCCACCGGGCGGGTGGGCACGGTTTTGCCGGTGGCGGTGACGGGTGGAGGCAGCAGCATGGTGTTGGAGATGTTGGCGGCGATGCTGGCGACCGCGTGTTCGGGCGCATTGGCGGGCACGTTTTTATACACGTACATGAGCGCCATGAGCAGGATGAGGACCATCACCCCGGCGGCACCGGCAACAAAGGCGGAACGGCGGTTCATCTAGTTGTGGTCGAGCGGCAGGTTGGGGTTGCCGCTGGGGGGCGGGGGCGTGGTGGCGGGCACCGGCATGACGGCCACCGGCTGCGGGTTGCCGGGCAGCGTGACCGGCTGGGCCTCGACCGCCGGGGCGGCGGGCAGCAGGCTGCCGCCCACCGGGGCGCCGTTGCTGGCGGGGGTTTGCCAGTCGGTTAAAATGCTGCTGCCGAGGTTGGCCAGGAACAGCAGCGCGATGAAGGCGACGACGAGGGCGCCGAGGTTGAAACCGCTCATGGGCTATTGGCCGCTGCTGCCGGGCATGGCTTCGGACACCGTGGTGGCCACCGGCTGCGTGCTGGGGCTGACGATGTCGAAGGTGGTGTCGCTGACCATTTCGGCCGGCGTGGCGGCGGGGGTGCCGGTATCGGGCACGGTGCTGAGCAGCGGGCTGTTGAGGGGCGTTTCGACCGCCGGGTGGTGCTGTTTATTCCACGCGTAGCCCAAGGCGAAGACCACCAGGATGACGGCGGCGGCGATGATCAGCTTTTTATTTTGCGGGTTCATGGGCACAGTCCTCCACTTTAGGTTGATAATGGCGAACCTTAACCACGCCCCATTGCGTTTATAAAGACAAAAAACCATAAAAAATGCGCCTTTTGCCGAAGTCGGCCTGCGGCCTTTTTCTTCGGCACGGCGTTACCCTTATGAAGCGCACCTTGGGTGCGACACCATAAAAAATGCGCCCTTTGCACGGCGCAAAAATGCGGCCCCGGGGGGGCCGCATTTGGGTTGCTAGAACAGGCGGGAGAACTTGAGGTTGATGGTACCCGTTTCGGCCGCCAGCAACTGCACCGTGTAATTGGCCTGCTTGGCGCGGGCCTTGATGGCCGCATAGCTGGGGGTGGCGATGAGGGTCTGGAAATCGGTGTGGCAGGTGCTGATGCACGCGCGGTTGTTGAGGATGCGATCGAGCGCCTCGGGGCGCTCGGCGTAATAATCGAGGGCGCTCATGGGAAAACTCCAAGCGTTGAGGTGATGCGTAGCCTGGCACCAGTCAAGCGCAGCGGCGCGGGCCTGTCTAGGCCTTTTGGAAAACCAGCGGCTGCCCGGTGAACAACTGTGCCACGCGCGACACTTCGGCCGCGTTGCCCGAGGTGAGGTATACCGGCTGCGCGTGCGGGGTGGGGCTGTCGAATTCGGGGTGGCGGGCGAGGTAGTCTTCGAGCGCGTTGGCCACGGCCAGCGGCTGGTTGAGCATGCGCGTGGCGGCGGGCAGCGCGGCACGGAACATGTGCGCGATGAGCGGATAGTGCGTGCAGCCGAGGATGGCCCATTCGGGTGTGTGTTTTGATCTGGCCAGCAGTTCGGCCACGTACTTTTCGACCTCGGTGCGCAGTTCGTCTTCGGGGGCGCCGCGCTCGAGCAGCGGCACCAGCGCCGGACAGGCCTGCCCCACCACCCGCGCCTGCGGGCAGCGTTTGGCCACTTCGGTTTCGAACACGCCCGAGTTGACCGTGACCGAGGTGCCGAACAGGGCGATGGTGTCGGTATTATACTTTTGCGGGAACTGCGGCGTTTTGACCGACCACGGGGTTTGCGTGGCGGCCTCGACCGTGGGGGCGATGATGCCGAGCACGCGCTTGCCGGCGTGTGCGGTGGGGAGCCACTCGGTTTGCAGGGTACGGGCGGCGGCGGCACTGGCAGTATTGCAGGCCATGACCACCAGCGTGCAGCCTTGCTCGAACAATACTTCGAGCGCGGCCTTGGTGTGGGCCACGATCTGCGCGCCAGTTTTATCGCCGTAGGGGGCGTGGGCGTGGTCGCCGAAATACACGAAGCGCCGTTGCGGGAAACGGTGCAGGAGTTCGGCCATGACGGTGAGCCCGCCGTGGCCGCTGTCGAAGACGCCTATCATGGGCCCATGTATAACGCGAAAAAGCTTGACCCGTCAGCAGAAATTGGGCAGGTTCCGCGCGATATTAAAGAAGAGAGAATACATGGCCAAAGCCCCCGCTAAAGTGACCAAAGTTTCGAGCAAACCCGCTGCCAAAAAGAATGCCGCCACCGGCGCCATCACCCGCGTGATCGGCCCCGTGGTGGACGTGCAGTTCGAGGGCGAGCTTCCGGCCATTTTGAACGCCCTGACCATTGAACGCGACACCGGCACGCTGGTGCTGGAGACCGCCCAGCACGTGGGTGAGAACACCGTGCGCGCCATTGCCATGGACACCACCGACGGGTTGACCCGCGGCCAGCCCGTGGCCGACACCGGTGCGCCGATCAGCGTGCCCGTGGGCCCCGGCAACCTCGGCCGCATCATGAACGTGGTGGGTGAGCCGATTGACGAGCGCGGCGCCATGGACACCAAGCTGATCTGGCCCATTCACCGTGCGGCCCCCAGCTTTGCCGACCAGAGCACCGCGGCGCAGATCCTCGAAACCGGCATTAAGGTGATCGACCTGCTGGAGCCTTATGCCAAGGGCGGTAAGATCGGCCTGTTCGGCGGTGCCGGTGTGGGCAAGACCGTGCTGATCCAGGAGTTGATCAACAACATCGCCAAGGGTCACGGCGGTTACAGCGTGTTTGCCGGGGTGGGTGAGCGCACCCGCGAAGGGAACGACCTGTACCACGAAATGATCGAGAGCGGCGTTATTGTGCCGGGCGATGCCAAGAAGAGCAAAGCCACTTTGGTTTATGGCCAGATGAACGAACCGCCGGGCGCCCGCGCCCGCGTGGCGCTGACCGGGCTGGTGCAGGCCGAATACTTCCGCGACGTGGAAGGCAAGGACGTGCTGTTCTTTGTGGACAACATCTTCCGCTTTACGCAGGCGGGGAGTGAGGTGAGTGCGCTGCTGGGCCGTATTCCGAGCGCGGTGGGCTACCAGCCCACGCTGGCCACCGACATGGGCGCCATGCAGGAACGTATTACATCGACCAAGCGTGGCTCGATCACATCGGTGCAGGCCGTGTACGTACCGGCGGACGATTTGACCGACCCGGCCCCCGCCACCACCTTTGCCCACCTGGACGCCACCACCGTGCTGAACCGCAGCATTGCCGAAAAGGGCATTTACCCCGCGGTTGACCCGCTGGACAGCACCAGCCGCATGCTTGACCCCCAAGTGGTGGGCGAAGAGCACTACCGTGTGGCCACGCAGGTGCAGAGCACGCTGCAACGCTACAAGGCGCTGCAGGATATCATTGCCATTTTGGGCATGGACGAACTGAGCGAGGACGACAAGCTGGTGGTGCAACGTGCCCGCCGGTTGGAGCGCTTTTTGAGCCAGCCCTTCCACGTGGCTGAACAGTTTACCGGCGCGCCCGGCAAGTATGTGAAGCTGGCCGATACCATCCGCGGGTTTGCCGAAATTCTGGCCGGCAAGCACGACAACCTGCCCGAAGCCGCGTTTTATATGGTGGGTGGCATTGATGAAGTGCTGGAGAAGGCCAAAAAGCTGGCCGCCTAAAGTAAGCCCATGGCGTAAGCAACGGGTAAACAACCCTATTGGCCCCGCACCTGCGGGGCCTTATTGTTAGGGCTAATAAACAGATAGAAAGCAGATCCATGCAGCGCTCTTTTATAGTGACCGCCACGTTTGTGTTGATGGCTTTACTGGCTGCCCTGAGTTTTCCGGCTTTGGCCCAGCAGGCTGATGCTGTGGCCGCCCGGTTGGCCGACATGAACACCAAGCGCGAACAGTGTTTTAAAGCCGCTTCGGCCGTTGTGCCCAAGGCCATGAAGGCCAGCTACGCCAAATGCGCCGAGGATGACCGGAAACTGCAGCAGCAGTTCAAGGCCGACATGCGTGCCGCCCAAACACAGCAAAAACAAAGCCGTGCCGCGCGCAAGCCCGCCCCGGAGGCGGCAAACTTACCCCGCGTAAGCGCGCCGTAAGGAATGCCCTTGGCCCCGCTCCTTGAGGGGCCTTATTATTGGATGACTATCAACCCCAACAAGAAAGCACCTGTTATGCATAAGTACCTGTTGATCGCCGCTCTGGCCGCCGTTGCCGTTCCGGCCATGGCCCAAACCCCCGCTGCGCCCGCCGGCATGGAAAAGCCCAGCATGGAGCAGATGAAGGCCAAAATGGCCGAGCACCACGCCGAAATGGTGAAAGAGCGTGACGCCCGCCGCGCCGAGATGGATGCCAAGATGGACAAGTGTTTCCAAGCCGGTCAGGCCGCCAAGAGCCCCGAGGAAATGAAGACCATCCACGAAAACTGCCGCAAGGAAGGCCAGGCCATGCACGAGAAGTTCAAGGCCGAGCGCGAGCAGAAAATGGGCGACATGAAGCAGAAGCGCGAAGAGTGGAAAGCCAAGAAGGACGCCATGAAGGCCGCTGCACCGGTTGCCCAATAGCCTGCAAGGGTAAGCTTGGCGTAAGCTAAGTTATTCAAACTACGACCTAAAAAACACACCCCCTGCCGGGGGTGTGTCAGGTTTGGGTGGTACTTTATTGTAGAAGTTGCCGCCTGGCTTAGGATACCCGAGCCATTTTGGTAAATATAAACAAGGAGAACCCCCCTCATGAAAAACCTGATGATCATCGCCCTGGTTGCCGCCGGCTTTACCGCCGCCATGCCCGTGCGTGCCGACGACATGAACCCCACCGATACCCGCGCTGAATTCACCATCCGCAAGGCCAACCACGGTAAGTACAACCCGGCCATGCACAAGGGTGCCCACAAGAAGGAAATGAAGAAGCACATCGGCAAAAAGCACATGGGCAAAAAGGCCATGAAAAAGGCCAAGTAGTTCGCCCCTGCGAATTATTTTTGCAAGCCCCCGCAAGGGGGCTTGTTTTGGTTACGGGCAAGGTTACACTCGGATAAGTTTTTGAATAACCGATAACAATACAAGGATACCCCCATGATCAAACTGCTGATGCCCCTGTTGCTGGCCGCCTGCGTTGCCGGCACCGCCGTGGCCGAACCCATGCAAATTAGCGAACCCACCACCACCGGCAGCGCCCAGCAGGCCATTGCCGGCGGCCCCGACCTGACCCTGCCCGCCGGTGGCGCCATGGACCCGGTGAACCCCATGGTTGCCGGTGGCAAGGATGATGTTTCGGGCAGCATTGGCATGCCCGGCGTGGCCCCCACCATGGACATGGGCGCCCCCGTGGACAGCGGCCTGCCCGAAGGCCTGCCCGGCGACATGCCGATGGGCGGCACCGACGGTGATAACGACAGCGCTCCCAGCAGCATGGGCAAATAGTCTTTCGCCAGACAAAAAAGCGGCCCCGTGGGGCCGCTTTTGCTGGTGCGATCGGGTGGCTCAGGTTTGCAGCAGGGCCAGGACCTGGTCGATCTGTTGGGATACCTGCTGGAGGTGTCGTTTTTTTTCAACCTGTTTGCAGCCATGCAGCACGGTGGTGTGGTCGCGCCGCCCGAAGGCCTTGCCGATTTGCGCGGCCGAACCGCTTTTGCCCAGCTTGCAGACGTACATGCCCACCTGGCGGGGAAACACCACGTTGGATGCGCGGCTATGGCTTTGCAAAAGTTCTTCGGCGATGCCGTAGACCTCGGCGACGGCGGTGCAGACCCTGGCTGAGGTGAACCGGAGCGGGCCTGGCAGCCTTTCGGCTTTGGGCGGCGGTGCGGGCATGGCTTGGACCGTTTTCTCCGGGGCTGCGGGGGGTGGGGGCAAAAAGGCCGGAAGGGGCACCGGTTGCGTGCGCCGGAAGACAGGCAGCCGCTGGGTGATATGGCACGTGGCCACCCCGGCAAACTGCTGCTGCCATGCCGCGATGATATGCGGCATGTAGCGTTTTTCGACCAGGCGTTTAAGGCCCTGGTGGGCCACCGAAAAAGTCGGCACGTTGCGGGTGTCGATGCTTTCGAGCTGGAGGCCTTTGAGATGGTGCTCGAACACGTCGGGGCTGACCTGGGTGCGCAGGTGCGTTTGGAAATCCGCCGCGATGGCGGGCAAGGTTGGGGTTGGCAGGGGAAGGGGGTGGAAATTCATACACGGTGCTCCATGACTGCGGGCCAAAAGGCCGGTGAGATGAACCGTAAGAACGTTGCCGCACCGTAGCAGCGGCCGGGTGGGTTGCCAAGCCATGCAGTTACCCGTAAAACACCGGCATGAAATTTGAACTCATCACCCCCGCCGCCCAGGTGGCCGCCACCGATGCCAGCTTTGTGGAGCTGCCGGGTGACGACGGTTTTTTTGGCGTGATGCCCGGCCACATGCCGCTGATCAGCACCCTGCGCGACGGCGAAGTGGTGGAAGTGACCGACACGGCTGGCCGCAAGAGCCGCTTTAGCGTGACCGGCGCCTTTGCCGATGTGCAGCCTCACTCGGTCACTATTCTGGCCGAGCAGGCCTCGCTTATTTAAGCGACGTCACGAACTTTGTGAGCCCTTCGAGCCCGGCCAGCAGGTCGGGCTCTTTTCCGGCGTAGGAGAGCCGGATGGCGTGTTTGTCGCCGAACGCGCCGCCGGGGACGGCCGCGACTTGCTGTTCGGCCAGCAGGGCGGTGCAGAAGTCTTCGTCGGTTTTAATGACAGCCCCGCCCGCGCTGGTTTTGCCCAGGGCGTTTTTGATGTTGGGGAACACGTAGAACGCGCCCTGCGGGGTGGGGCATTCCAGCCCGAGTTTTTTGAGCGCGGCGAGGGTGAGGTCGCGGTGCTTTTGCAGGCGCCCCAGTTGCGGCGCGAGGAAATCGAGCGGGCCATTCAGCGCGGCCTCGGCCGCCGCCATGGGCACCGCGGGCAGGTTGGTGAAGCTTTGGCTGGCCATGTCGACCAGCGCCGAAACCACCGGTTTGGGCCCGGCCACCAGACCCACGCGCCAGCCCGGCATGCCGTAGGTTTTGCTGATGCTTTGCACGATGATGAGGCGGTCCTTCAAATCGGGTGCGACGTCGAGCAGGTGGGTGGCGCGCTGTTCGCCGCTGAAAATCAGGTGGTCGTAGATGTCGTCGGAGATGATCCAGAGGTCGGGGTGCTTGCGCAGCACGGCGGCGATGCCCTCGAGTTCGGCGCGGCTATACACCATGCCGGTGGGGTTGGACGGGCTGTTGAAGATGAGCACCGTCACGTCGTCGCCCAGTTGGGCGCTGAGCTGTTCGGCGGTGAGTTTGTAATTGTTTTCGGGGCCGGCATAGGGCGTGACCGGCACGCCGCCGACCAGCTTGGCCATTTCGGGGTAGCTGGCCCAATAGGGGGCGGGGATGAGCACCCTGTCGCCCGGGTTGACCAGCGCCAGCAGCAAATTAAACAGCGCGCCCTTGCCGCCGGGCTGGGCGCAGACCTCGGCCATGCCGTATATGAACCCCTTGGCCGCCTGCGTTTTGATGAAGGCTTCGAGCAGGCCCTTGCTGCCGCGGCCGGGGAGGTACTCGCCGCTGTCGGCTTTGACCGCCTTGAGGGCGGCTTCGTACACGTATTCGGGCGGGGTGAAGCCGGGCACGCCGATGCTGAGGGAGGCGATCTTTTGGCCGGAAGCCTTCAGATCGGCCGCTTTTTGGGCCATGCGGATGATGGCGGAGGGTTGCAGGGTGGACATGCGATCGGCGAGTTGTGGCATCGGTGCTTCTCCTTGAGGCGTTTATGGCCCCCAACCTACGCCCACCCCCTTGCAGCGGCAAGCGGTGCATGGCATACAACTTGTGTACTTAAGTCTCACCGCAACTTTTGTCGTGGTTTTCAACCCCCAATTGTTGCCCCCCTCTCTCCCCCTCCAACCCCATGAGGTTGACATTGAAAGTCCATAGCGCGCTGATCTTCAAGAACAGTGGTTTGGCTTCGGTTTCGCGCCGGTATCGCCGGTTGCTGGCCCGGTACTATTCGCCGGAAGAGGCCCGCGTTTTGCTGCGCATGCTGCTCGGCAAGCCGAAAAAACCAAAAGCCCGGCCCCTGGTGGCCGGCCCTGTTCGGGAAGTTTGCGCGAACAGGACCGCCCCCACGCCCGTGGCGTTGCATGTGATGGGGCCGAAGGTTTCGACCCGGTATGCGCTGGTGGGCCAGCGCCCGCCCCGCAAGGTGGTGACGGCTTCGGCCGAAGCCATGCGCGGCAAGTACGGGCTTAAAAAGCCCGGCCCGGCCCAGACCCCGCGCAACCCCAACAAGGTTGGCAAGGCCCAGAAGATGACCGGTGACCTGACCCCCTGGCAGAGTGAATCGCCGAAAGCCGAAGCCGCCCAGGTTCCGGTTCCGGAAGCGTTCATGCTGCCCCGCCACAACAAGACGATGCGGCCGCACGACCTGCGGGCCGCGCGTTTTTCCTGAACCACCCCCGCCGCCTAAGTGTGGCACAACCCAGGAGTACTGCATGAAGAACATGAAAATGAGTTACCGGCGCCATTCGCACCTCAGATTCGGTTCAGCCTCGGTTTGAAAGGGGGTTTTTAAATCGCGGAGGGCTTAAACCCCTTAACCGCCAAACAATGTATCTCGGTGCATCGCGTTTTGATGTGTCGTTAGAGCTAACCAACTTCAAGGGCTGCCATATGGCAGCCCTTTTCTTTGTCGGATATTCCGCCTTGGGCTTTACGGTTTGGCGCTATGGGCCTATGGTGGCGGCTATCGAATTTTGAAGAAAATAACCGAACAGAGAACACCATGCCCCAGATCGAATCGACCCCGGCTTTTGTCGAAAAAGTGTACGCCACTACCCGCAAGAACCTTGAGGTTATCCGCAAGCGTTTGGGCCGCCCGCTGACCCTGACCGAAAAGATCTTTTACGGCCACCTGCGCGACCCCAACACCGCCGAGCTGAAGCGCGGCGAAAGCTACATGGAAGTGAACCCCGACCGCGTGGCTTTGCAGGATGCCACCGCGCAGATGGCCATTTTGCAATTCATGCAGGCGCAGAAGGACGAAGCCGCCGCGCCGACGACCATTCACTGCGACCACCTGATACGCGCCTACAAGGGCTGGGAAGAAGACCTGGCCACCGCCAACACCGAGAACAAGGAGGTGTATAACTTCCTTTCGGCCGCCGGGCAGCGCTACGGCTTTGGTTTCTGGAAGCCGGGCAGCGGGATCATCCACCAGGTGGTGCTGGAGCAATATGCTTTCCCCGGCATGATGATGATCGGGACCGACAGCCACACCCCCAACGCCGGGGGCTTAGGCAGCTTTGCCAGCGGCGTGGGCGGCGCCGACGCCGTTGACGTGATGGTGGGCCTGCCGTGGGAAGTGCTGCACCCGAACATTGTGGGCGTGCGCCTGACCGGCAAGCTGCAAGGCTGGGCCGCGCCGAAGGACGTGATTTTGAAGCTGCTGGACATTTTGACCGTGGAAGGCGGCACCAACCGCGTGATCGAGTACTTCGGCGAAGGTTGCGCCAGCATTAGCGCCACCGGCAAGGGCACCATTTGCAACATGGGTGCCGAGCTGGGGGCGACCACCAGTATTTTCCCCTACGACGCGGGCATGGATGCGTACCTGAAGGTGACGGCACGCGAGAACCTGCTGCCGATCATCCACAAGAACGCCGACCTGGTTGTGGCCGACCCCGAAACCGCCGCCAACCCCGAGAAATATTATGACCTGGTGATCGACATTGACCTGAGCGCGCTTGAACCCGCGCTGGTGGGCCCGCACAGCCCCGACCTGCACAGCACCACCGCCAACATGGCGGCGCACCTGACCAGCGACAAGGTGCAGAAAATAAACGGCGGCAAGGCCGCGCCCGCCGACCTGCGCTATGCGCTGATCGGCAGCTGCACCAACAGCAGCTACGAGGACATGGGCCGCATCGCCATTCTGGCCGACCAGCTGCTGGCCCACGGCGTGAAGCTGAAAACCCCGCTGGTGGTGACCCCCGGCAGCGAGCAGGTGAACGCCACCATCAAACGCGACGGCCAGATGGAAAAACTGGAAAAGCTGGGCGCCGTGGTGCTGGCCAACGCCTGCGGCCCGTGCATCGGGCAGTGGAAGCGCGACGACGTGAAGGAAGGCACGCCCAACAGCATCATCAGCAGCTACAACCGCAACTTCCCCAAGCGCAACGACGGCTTTGCCAGCACGTGCAGCTTCCTCGCTTCGCCGGAAACGGTGCTGGCGTATGCGGTGTTCGGGCGGCTCGACCTCGACCCGTTCAACACCCCCGTGATGGGTGCCGACGGCAAGGAATTCATGCTCCGCGCGCCGGGGCAGGTTGACCAGGTGCCGGGCAAGGGATTCATCCCCGACGAAAAAGGTTATGCGGGCCCCAAGGCGGGCAAGCAGCCCGACGTGGTGGTGGACCCCAAGAGCGACCGCTTGCAGCTGCTGAAGCCTTTCCCCGTGTGGGACGGCAAGGACTACATTGACCTGCCGTTGCTGGAAAAGGCCAAGGGCAAGTGCACCACCGACCATATCAGCCAGGCCGGGCCGTGGCTGAAGTTCCGCGGGCACCTCGATAACATTTCCAACAACATGTACCTGGGCGTGGTGAACGCCTTTACCGGCCAGAGTGGCAAGGTGAAGAACCAGTTTACCGGCGCCGAGGACACCCCCGCCGCCGTGGCGCGCGATTACAAGGCGCGCGGCCTTGGCTGGGCCTTTGTGGGCGACCAGAACGTGGGTGAAGGCAGTAGCCGCGAGCACGCCGCCATGTGCCCGCGCTGGCTGGGCTGCCGCGTGGCCATTGCCCGCAGCTTTGCGCGTATTCACCAAAGCAACCTGAAAAAGCAGGGCGTGCTGCCGCTGACGTTTGCCAACCCGGCCGATTACGACCTGATCGAGGAAGCCGACAAGATATCGGTGACCGGCTTGAACGGCATTGCCCCGGGCCAGCCGCTGAACGGCCGCATCACGCATGCCGACGGCAGCACCGTGGACATTCAGCTGAACCACACCTTCAACGCCGAGCAGATCGCGTGGTTCAAGGCCGGCAGTGCGTTGAATGCGTTGAACCAGAAGGTGGCTTAACCATACGCCAAACGAAAACGGCCCCGTGAATGGGGCCGTTTTTTTACGCTAGTGGAGCACGATGGCGCCGATGGTGAACTCGTGCATTTCGAACGCCCACTGGCGGTCGTGGACCTTTTCGGCCACCTGCCTGAAGTCTTCTTCGGCCACGAAGCCGACGATGCAGACCTGGCAGGCTTTGTGGTCGTGCCAGAAGCGCACCTTGCGCGCGTTGCACATGTCGCCCAGCACTTCGGACACTTTGGCATGGTGCACACCGAACAGGGTGAGGATATGCACGGTATTGCCGACCTTCCACTTGCAATTGCGGTGGGTGGCGTCGCGCTGGACGTCGATGACCAGCATGGGCAGCAGCAGGTCGGCGCACTGTTTTTCGGTGGGGTTGAGGCCGGGCAGGGAATAGGAGGAGGCGACGGTGAGCATAATGACCTCGCGAAGAACGGGATGGTGATGGCGGTGTTTTAGAACGGGGCGGCGGGGTTATCAAATAAAAAACGACCCTGCGGGACACAGGGCCGTTTTTTGCGCGGCGGCTGAAAAGCCCGCCGACGCACCCGCCCGAGGGCGCGGGATGGGGGGTCAGGCCAACAGCCCGGCCTTGCGGCCCAGCGCCACGGCGCCGCCGATAATGCCGAAGCCGAGGCCGACGATGCCTGCAAATGCCAGCATGCACACACCGAGCATAAAGGCCACGACCGGGTCGGTTTTCACCCACGCCTTGTGGATGCTTGATTTAAGGAGAGAACGGCGCATGCGAATCCTCCATAGGGTGATTTTTTTGAAGATATTTCTTGGCTAGTGGGGCTTATATGAGGCGGGGGCGGGGGAAAATCAAGCCCCCTGGAGCGAAACGGCTAGGCCAGCCCGGCCATGCCCTGCGCCACCGCGCGGGCGTTGAAATCGCCCAGGTCGGCCACGCCTTCGCCCACGCCGATGGCGACCACCGGCAGGCCTTCGGCCGCCAGCGGGGCCAGAAAGCCGCCCTTGGCCGAGCTGTCGAGCTTGGTGACCACCAGCCCGGTGACCCCCGCCACGGCCTTGAACAGCTTGACGTGCTGCAGCGTGGCCTGGCCGAGCGTGGCGTCGAGCACCAGCCAGACCTCGGGTTTTACGTCGGGCAGCACCTTGCTTACCGCGCGGGTGATCTTGGCGAGTTCGGCCATGAGATCGTCGCGGTTGGGCAGGCGGCCCGCGGTGTCGATGATGGCGATGTCGGCCTTGGTTTTGACCGCCTGTTCGACCGTTTGGTAGGCCACGCCCGCGGGGTCGGCCTTGTCGGTTTCGGCCTTGATGAGCGGCACTTTGGCCCGCGCGCACCACTCGGCCAGTTGGGCCACGGCGCCAGCGCGGAAGGTATCGGCGGCGCCGACGACGACCTTCTTTTTATCGGCCGACCAGCGCGCGGCCAGCTTGCCCAGCGTGGTGGTTTTGCCGCTGCCGTTGACGCCCACCAGCAAAATAACGGCGGGTTTGTTGTTGAAAGCGATGGTGCCTTGCAGCGGCAGCAGGCGTTTTTCCAGTGCATCGGCCAGCGCGTGGGCGGGGCTTTCGGGGCCGCCCTTGGCCACTTCGGCCGCCAGTTCGGCCGCCAGGCGCGGGCCGGTGTCGGCGGCGATGAGCGCTTCTTCGAGCGCCTCGGTCTGCTCGGGCGTCAGCCCGGCAAAGCCCAGCGCCTTGCTGAGGGCCTTGGTGATCTTTTTGAGGGTGCCTGGTTTTGCCGGTTCGGGCGCGGCGGGTTTTTCAATTTTGGCGGGCGCGGGCTTTTCGGGCTTGGGGGCAGGGGCCGCTTTTGGCGCAGGCGCTTTTTCGGGCGTGCTCACGCCCAGCGCGGCGCTGACCTTTTCAGACGTTTTACTAAGGCCGGATTTGAGCTTGTCGAGCCATCCCATGGGGGGGTTATGGCCTTAATTGGTGTTGTTTTCAACCGGGTCGACGGGGTGGAGGTCGGTCCAGTCCTTCAGCAGGGTTTGGCGCAGTTTGGCGTTTTGCGCGTCGGCCGTGGTGCCCGCCATGCCGGGGCTGGTGCCCCACAGGATGGAGAACGGTATCATCCACAGCACCACGAACGGCCACCAGCGGCGGCGCCAGCACCATAAAAACAGCCAGCCCAGCAAGCTCCAGGCGCACAGCAGGCCCGCCGCCACGCTGGTTTTACCCGCGTAGGCGTGGCCCATGCCGGGCACCACGCCCAGTGCCGCCGCCATGGCCGCGCGGCGCCGCAGCATGGTGTCGGCTTCGGCCAGCCGTTGCTGCAGTTGTGCGGCTTTTTGCAAGCCGTAGGTTTCGGTCACCGGGCCAGTTTGCGCCTGTTCCCACACCGCGCGGTACAGCACGGCTTCGGCGAACGGGCCACCGAAGGCCTTGAGGTTGCTGATGATCTCGCGGCGCTCGTCGCCGTTCACCAGCTGGCTGAGCCGGTAAAGCGCATACATGCGCTCCTGCCCGGTGCGCTCGGTGGCCAGTTGGCGCCACATGCGGGCCGCGCCTTCGTTTTGGCCGACCTGCTCGTAGCTTTTGGCGGCGTGTTCTATCGCCTTCAGGCGGCCCTTGCCCTTGCTGCCTTCGGCCACGCGTTGCCATTCGAGCGCCGCCAGCGCCCATTCTTTCGCTTTTTCCAGCTGTGTGGCCAGAGTGGTGTCGGGCATCTTTTCGGTGATGATGTCTTCGCTAATGCTGGGCATGCCGATGGCGGGCAGGGTGGGGGCCTTGGCGCCGTCGAGCTTGCCGACGTGCGCGGCGGTTTTGGCGGTGCGGGGGAGTTCCTTGCCCTTGGCCAGCGCAAGGCCGGGCAGGGCGCACAAGAGCATTATTGTGATGAGGAGCGCACGCATGGCGCCACTGTACGGACGCAGGCCGTATACTTCAAACATTGCCGTGCGCCCGGTTTGCGGGTAATAGAAAACGATGTTCGATTTTTTAGCCGATAAATTACAAAGCGCGTTTAAAAGCCTGACCGGTAAAGGCATTTTGACCGAGGCCGATGTAGACGCCGCGCTGCGCGATTTGCGTTTGGCGCTACTTGAGGCCGATGTGGCGCTGCCTGCCATCAAGCATTTAATTGCCCATGTGCGCGAGCAGGCCGTGGGGCAAAAGGTGCTGGGCGGTGTGAACCCCGGCCAGCAGGTGGTGAAGATCGTTTACGATGGGCTGATCGAACTGCTGGGTAGCCAGCAGGAGCCGGAGCTGGGTGTGGCCCCGCCCGCCGTGATATTGATGTGCGGTTTGCAGGGCAGCGGTAAAACCACCAGTAGCGCCAAGCTGGCGGCATGGCTGGCCAAGCAGGGCAAGCGGCCGTACCTGGCCAGCCTTGATACCCACCGCCCGGCCGCCATCGAGCAGTTGGCGACGCTGGCGAAGGGCCTTGAGCTGCCGGCGTTGGAAAGCGAGTCGAAGAAACCGATCGAGCGCGCCAAGCAGGCGCTGGCTGCCGCAAAAAAAGCGCTGGCCGATGTGCTGATCCTCGACACCGCCGGGCGTTTGGATGTGGCGCCGGATTTGCTGGATGAGCTGGCGGAAATTCACAAGTTAAGCAAGCCCGCCGCCACGTTGCTGGTGGCCGATGCGCAAATGGGCCAGAGCGCCGTGGGCGTGGCCGAGGCGTTCAAGACCACCGTGCCGCTGACGGGGTTGATACTCACCCGTTTGGATGGCGATGCGCGCGGCGGCGCGGCGTTGAGTTTGCGCTTTATCACCGGGGTTCCGATCATGTTTGTGGGCACCGGCGAGGCCACCGACAAGTTCGAGCCTTTCCGCCCCGACGGTTTGGCCAGCCGCATATTGGGCCAGGGCGACGTGGTGGCGCTGGTGGAAAAAATGCAGGGCGCGGTGGACGAGACCGAAACCGCCCGGCTGGAGCAGAAGCTGATCAGCGGCGCGCAGATGGATTTCACCGACATCAAAAAACAGCTGAACATGATGCGCAAAATGGGCGGCATGGCCGCCATGCTGGAACTGATGCCGGGCATGGGCGCCTTGCGCGGCAAGATACCCGGCGAGGCGCTGGATAAAAAGGCACTGAGCCGCCAGATCGCCATCATCGACAGCATGACGCCGACCGAGCGCGCCAACCCCAAATTGCTCAACGCCAAGCGCCGCCTGCGCATTGCGGCGGGCAGCGGCACCACCGTGCAGGACGTGAACAAGCTGGCCAAGATGCAGGAACAGCTGAACCAGATGACCAAGATGCTGCGCGGCGGCGGCTTGAATAATTTAAAAAACATGTTGCGCAGGTAGGGTTTAGCCCCTATAAGCCCCCCGTTACGCGCCGCCAACGGCTGCCCGTAACCCCCTTCGAGAGAAGGCCCCATAGTGGGGAAGCTGGCGGAATTCCGCCAGAGAACTGAATGAAGAGAGATTGAGAATATGTCTGTAGTTATTCGCCTGAACCGTGGTGGCCGCATCAATTTGCCCACTTATACCATTGTGGTGGCCGACAGCCGCCGCGCCGCCACCGGCAAGTTCATTGAACGCCTGGGCCACTTCCACCCCCACGCCACCGGCCAGGCCGTTGGTTTCCAGCTTGATGAAGCCAAGCTGAACGAATGGGTGGGCAAGGGTGCCCAGGTAAGCAACGCCGTGGTGCGTTTGCTGGTGAAGAACAACATGGGCCCCGCCAAGCTGAAGGAAGACTTTGCCGCCTATAAGGCCCGCCGCGCCAAGGCCCAGCAGTTTGCCGCCGACTTTGCCGCCAAGCGCGAAGCCGCCAAGGCCGCCAAGGAAAACGCCGGCGCCGCCCCGGCCGAAGCCCCGGCTGCCGAAGCCGCTCCCGCCGCCGAAGCTGCCGCCCCGGCTGTTGCCGAAGCCCCGGCTGAAGCTGCCGCCCCGGCTGCCGAAGAAGCCCCCAGCGCCTAATACCGGCCGGGTAAAACAAAAGGAGGGCCACGGCCCTCCTTTTTTATCGCTCAGTCCGGCGTGGGGCCGTCCAGTTTATTCACCAGTGCTTGCAAGTGCTCGGGCAGGGTGGTTTCGGGCGGCAGGTCCTTTTTCAGGCGTTCGCCCACGCTTTTGGTCATGCCTTTCAGGGCTTCGGCCTCTTCCCCATGGGGTGGAGGACGCTGGAAAATATTCATAGATTTGTCCTCGTTCCGTGTTGCGGGAAGTTCAGATTTACAGGTTACAGCGTAACCGGTGCCGCATAAAAAAAGCGTTGGCAAAACGCTTTGGCAGGTAAAGACGTGGTGGACTGTGCTTTTACAGCAGGCCCAGTTCGAGCCGCGCGGCTTCGCTTAAAAGCGATTTATCCCACTTGGGTTCCCATACCAGTTTCACCGTGCAGTCGGTGACTCCCCCGGTTTTCATCACCGCCGCCTGCACCATGCCGGGCATTTCGCCCGCCACCGGGCAGCCGGGGGCGGTCAGGGTCATCTCGACCGCCACGCCGCCGGTGGGGGAGATCTCGAGTTTATAAATAAGTCCGAGGTCGTAAATATTCAGCGGCAGTTCGGGGTCCATCACCTGCCGCAGGTTGTGGATGATGCGTTCGCGCAGCGGGGCGTCGGCCTGTGGGGCTTCGAGGAAGCCTTCGTCGGGGGTGGCGATGGTGATCTTCATGACAGCAGCTTTTGGGCCTTGTGCAGGCCTTCGACCAACTGGGCGATGTCGGTGCTATCGTTATACAGTCCGAGACTGGCGCGCACGCTGGCGGCGGTGCCCAGCCTGGCGTGCAGCGGCATGGCGCAATGGTGGCCGCTGCGCACGGCCACGCCGTGCTGGTCGAGGATGGTGGCGACGTCGGACGCCTGGCAGCCGGTTAAATTAAAACTGGCGATGCCGTTGCCCAGACCCGCGCTGCCGTAGCGTTGCAGGCCCTTGATGCCGGCCAGCGCGCTATCGAGTTGTTCGGCCAGCGCGTGTTCGTGCGCCACGATCTTTTCCCAGCCGATGGCACTCAGGTAATCGCACGCCGCGGCAAGGCCGATGGCTTCGGCGATGGCGGGGGTGCCTGCCTCGAACCGCGCGGGCGATCTGGCGTAGGTGGTTTTGCTGAAGCTGACGGTTTCGATCATGTCGCCGCCGCCCATGTAGGGGGGCAGGCTGTTCAATAATTCGGGTGCCGCGCACAGCACGCCCACGCCGGTGGGGCCGTACAGTTTGTGTCCGCTGAAAACGTAAAAATCGGCGCCCAGAGTTTTCAGGTTCACCGGCCCGTGCACCACCGCCTGCGCACCGTCGACCAGCACCATGGCGCCCGCGTTTTTCAGCGCCGGGATGATCTGCGAGAGCTGTGTGCGCGTACCAAGTACATTGCTTTTTTGTGTGATACAGCAAATGCTTACGTCGTGTTCGGAAAGTAATTTATCAATGGCCTCGGGCGTGACTTCGCCTGCGTCGTTCACCGGCGCGACGATGATGGTGAAGCCGATCTGCTCCTGCAGCAATTGCCACGGCACGATGTTGGCGTGGTGCTCGAGCTCGGTGAGCAGTACGGTGCTTTTGGCGGTGAGATTTTGGCGTCCCCAGGTGGCGGCGACGAGGTTGATGGCTTCGGTGGCATTGCGCACGAAGATGGTGCCGTGGGGGTCGGCGTTCACGAAGCGCGCCACCGTGCCGCGGGCGTCTTCGTAGGCCGCAGTGGTGAGCTGGCTGTTGTAGTACAGGCCGCGGTGGATATTGGCGTAGGCGCCGCCCAGCACCTCGGCCATGGTATCGAGTACTACTTGGGGTTTTTGCGCGCTGGCGCCGGTATCGAGGAACGCCAGCGGCTGGCCGCGCACGGCGCGGGCCAGGGCTGGGAAATCGGCTTTCCAGGGGCTTATGGTGTTCATGCGCTTAAGCTTTCCAGCCAAGTGTGCACCACCGGCTGCGCGGCGGCAATGAAATCGACCGGCCAGTCGGCCAGCAGTTCTTCGGCAAAGCCAGCCACCATCAGCTGTTTGGCGGCGGCTTCGCCGATACCCCGGGCCTTCATGTAAAACAACTGCTCGGGGTTAAGGCCGCCGGTGCTGGCGCCGTGGCTGCACTTGACGTCGTCGGCGTAAATCTCGAGTTCGGGCTTGCCGAAGGCGAGGGCGTTATCGCCGAGTAACAAGTTGTTCACCAGCATGTAGCCGTCGGTTTTCTGGGCCTTTTGGCCCACGTAATATTTGCCCTGGAACACGCTGTGCGCGCCCGCCGCCAGCACGTTGCGCTGCTGCACGCTGCACCTGTTGCCGGGGCCGTTGAGGGTGAGCAGCATGGTCTGGTCGAGCACCTGGTTGGCGTTGCACAGGTTGACGCCCGCCGCGCTGACCGTGGCGTTGCTTTGCAGGGTGAGGGCCACATCGAGCCGTGCCAGCCGGCTGCTGCTTTGCACCGCCAGCCGCCCGTAGTGGGCGTTGTCGCCCATGCTGATGTTTTCGGTGCGGGTGACGATGCCTTCGGCATGCTGCACCACCGCGTGGGTGAGTTTGGCGCCGGTGCCGAGCGTGATGGTGATGTTATCGGCCGCCCAGCCTTGGCCCTTGAACAGTTCGAGCAGTGTAAGTTCGGCGCCGTCTTCAACCGCAATGTGCAACTGCCGCGCCGCCACCTTGCCGCCGCCGGGCAGGGGCCACTCGATGTTCAGTTCGGCTTTTTTACCGGCGGGCACCACAAAGCTGCCGCTTTCGCATTTGACGCTGGTGCTGAGCAGCGGCGGGGCTTCGGCCATTTTCCACGTGCCGTCGCGTACCGCGCGCAGCGGCGTATGCAGCGCGGTTTCGCCCTGCGGCAGGAATTTTTCGAGGTCGGCCGCGTTGAGCATCAGAGCCAGCTGTAGCCTTCCAGCTCGATCTTTTTGGCGAGTTCGGGCCCGCCCGATTTGACGATGCGTCCGCCCGACAGCACGTGCACGACATCGGGTTTGATGAGTTCGAGCAGGCGCTCGTAGTGGGTGATCATCAGGAAGCTGCGGTCGGCGCTGCGCAGGCTGTTGACGGTGCCCGCCACCAGCTTCATGGCATCGACATCGAGGCCGCTGTCGGTTTCATCGAGCACCGCCAGTTTGGGTTGCAGCAGCGCCATTTGCACCATCTCGAGTCGCTTTTTTTCGCCGCCGGAAAAACCGACGTTGACGAAGCGCTGCAGGAAATCGTGCGGCATGTTCAGGTTGTCGAGCACCTGCTTGGCCTGCTTGAGGAACTCGGCCGCGTTGGGGGCTTTGCCACGCTGCGCGCCCACCACGGTACGCAAAAATTGCGCGGTATTGACGCCCGGAAGCTCGACCGGGTACTGGAAGGCCAGGAAAATACCCGAACGGGCGCGTTCGTCGGCTTCCTTTTCGGCAATATTTTCGCCATCGAAAATGATATCGCCTTCGGTCACGTCGTAGCCTTCGCGGCCCGCCAGAACCTGTGCCAGCGTGCTTTTACCGGCGCCATTGGGGCCCATGACGGCGTGCACTTCGCCCGGCTTCACCTCAAGATTGATGCCGTTTAATATGTTTTTGCCCGTTTCGGCGAGTTTTACATGCAAATTATCGATTTTAAGCAACATTCAACCCACACTTCCTTCCAAACTGATACCTAACAATTTTTGTGCTTCCACCGCGAATTCGAGCGGGAGTTTTTGCAGAACTTCTTTTGCGAAACCGTTGACGATCATGGCCACGGCGTCTTCGGCGGTGAGCCCGCGCTGGCGGCAGTAGAACAACTGTTCGTCGGAAATGCGGCTGGTGGTGGCCTCGTGCTCGGCGGTGCTTTGCGCGTTGCGTACCTCGATGTATGGCACGGTATGTGCGCCGCACTGGTCGCCGATGAGCAGGCTGTCGCACTGCGTGTAGTTACGCGCGCCGGTGGCTTTGGGCAGAATCTTCACCAGCCCGCGGTAGGTGTTATCGCCGTGGTCGGCGGAAATGCCCTTGCTGATGATGATGCTTTTGGTGTTTTTGCCGATGTGGATCATTTTGGTGCCGGTATCGGCCTGCTGTTTGTGGCGGGTGAGGGCCACGCTGTAAAATTCGCCGGTGCTGCCGTCGCCTTCGAGGATGCAGCTGGGGTATTTCCAGGTGATGGCGCTGCCGGTCTCCACCTGTGTCCAGCTGATTTTGCTGTTTTTGCCGCGGCAGGCGCCGCGCTTGGTGACGAAGTTGTAAATACCGCCTTTGCCGTCTGCGTCGCCTGGATACCAGTTTTGCACAGTGGAATATTTGATGTCGGCGCTATCGAGCGCCACCAGCTCGACCACCGCGGCGTGCAGCTGGTTTTCGTCGCGCATCGGGGCGGTGCAGCCTTCAAGGTAACTTACCTGCGCGCCTTCTTCGGCGATGATGAGCGTGCGCTCGAACTGGCCGGTGTTGCGCTCGTTGATGCGGAAATAGGTGGAAAGCTCCATCGGGCACTTCACGCCCCTGGGGATGAACACGAACGAGCCGTCGGTGAACACCGCGCTGTTGAGGGCGGCGTAGTAGTTATCGCCCGCCGGAACCACGCTGCCCAGGTACTTTTGCACCAGCCCGGGGTGGTTCTTCACGGCCTCGGACATGCTGCAGAAAATGACGCCCACCTTGGCCAGTTCTTCGCGGAAGGTGGTGGCCACGCTGACGCTGTCGAACACGGCGTCGACCGCGTAGCGGCTGTTGGTGACGCCCGCCAGCACTTCGCGCTCGCGCAGCGGGATGCCGAGTTTTTCATACGTTTTCAGGATCTCGGGGTCGACGTCATCGAGGCTGTCGGGACCCTTTTTGGGCGCGGCGTAGTAGCTGATGGCCTGATAGTCTATCGGCGGATGGCTGACCTTGGCCCAGTGCTTTTCGGCCATTTTTTGCCAGCGGGCGTAGGCCTTGAGCCGCCAGTCGAGCAGCCATTGCGGCTCTTCCTTTTTGGCGGAAATGAAGCGGATGGTGTCTTCGGACAGGCCTGCGGGCGCCACGTCGGAGGCGACATCGGTCGCAAATCCGTATTTGTAACCGCCGAGATCTTCGATGGTTTTTAATGTGTCGCGGGTAGCGGGCATGATGGGTCTGGCTATCACCATTAAGGGGGGTTCGCAAGCCTTTACCCGGCGCCCAAAACGGGCCATTCTGCGGGCCATGGCTACATTCACTTTGCACCCCCAGCTGGCGGCCGACACCCTGCCGCTGCTCGACCTGCCGCTTTGCAAGGTTTTGCTGATGAACGACCGCCAATACCCCTGGTTGATATTGGTGCCGCAGGTGCGCGATGCCCGCGAGTTCATTGACCTCACCCCGCGCGAACAGCAGCAGCTGTGGGCCGAAATGACCGGCGTACAAGCCGTTTTGAAGGAAGCCACCCGCGCGCAAAAGCTGAACGTGGCGGCGCTGGGCAACATGGTGCCGCAGCTTCATATTCACATTATCGCCCGCTTTGAGGGCGATGCCGCCTGGCCCAAGCCGGTGTGGGGCCAGCACCCGGCCAAGGCTTACAGCCCGATCGAAGCCGGCGAATTTATTACCCGCCTGCGGCCGCTGCTTGACAGAATGGTACGTTAAAACCCTATCTGGCCGGGCCGCTTTTCCATTTTTCCTGGCCCTGCGCTTTTCACGTACTGAACTGTACGCTGCGATGCTCGGTCGTCGGATAAAATGAAAAATCATCACCTGCCAGCGGGTTGCGGCATTTTAGGCGCTTGACAGGGCAGGGATTTCTGCATAAAAGCCGCCCAACCGCTTGATATTCCTTAGGGGATTCAGGGCAACGGGTGTGCAGGCAGATGATCGTCCTTCACGGCCGGAAATGAACCAAAACGCAAGGAATACCGCCATGGCGAAACATGTCGTCCACCCCATTCAAACCATCGAAAAGAGCCGCAACGGCAAAGGCGCCGCCCGTGAAATGCGCCGCCAGGGCTATGTACCCGCCGTTATTTACACCCCCGGCAAGCAAAACGAGAACGTGACCCTGGGCCTGCTGGTGAAAGACCTGAACCGCGCCCTGCAAGTGGGCCACTTCTTCACCCACGCGCAGGAACTGAAGATCGCCGACAAGGTGGTCAAGGTTCTGGCCCGCGAGATCCAGCGCCACCCGGTGACCGACAAGCCCGTGCACATCGACTTTATGAGCTACGACGCCGCCCGCCAGGTGAACGTGAACGTGACCGTGAATATTGTCGGCGAAACCGAAAGCCCCGGCCTGAAGGAAGGCGGCGTGTTGCAGCTGATCGAAGCCCAGCTGGAAGTCGTTTGCCGTGCCGACAGCATCCCTGAGCAGATCGAAGTCAGCGTGGCCGGCCTCGAAATCGGCGATACCGTCCACCTCTCGAGCATCAAGCTGCCCGAAGGCGTGCGTAGCGCCGTGACCGACCGCGACCTGACAATCGTGAGCATCATCAGCACCCGCACCAGCAACACCGCCGACGACGAAGCCGCCGACGCCGCCGCTGCCGCCGCCGCCGCGCCCGCCGATGGTAGCGTCGCCCCGGCCGGTGCCGCCGCCGCACCTGCCGCCGACGCCAAGCCGGCCAAAAAGAACAGCGACGAAAAGACTGATAAGCGTTAATCGTTACTGCCTTCAAAAAATCCCGCCAATGGCGGGATTTTTTGTTAAAGTGGCGCCATGCATTTGATTGTAGGCCTTGGTAACCCCGGAAAGCTTTACGCCAAAACCCGCCACAACGTGGGCTGGATGGTGCTTGATGCCATTGCCGACAAATACGGTTTTGGCGGCTGGACCAAAAAGTTCAAGGGCGAATACGCCACCGGCGACATTGACGGCCAAAAAGCCGTGCTGCTGAAGCCCCACACCTACATGAACATCAGCGGCGAGAGCGTGCAGCCCGCCGCGCTGTTTTACAAAACCCCGCCCGCCCATGTGCTGGTGGTACACGACGATATCGACCTCGGCTTTTTGGCCCTGAAGCACAAGATCGGCGGTGGCGACGCCGGGCACAACGGCCTGAAGAGCATCACCCAAAGCTTCGGCACGCCCGATTACCGCCGCCTGCGCATTGGCGTGGGTCGCCCGGTGCACGGCGACGTGGCCGACTTTGTGCTGCAGAATTTTGGCAAGGACGAAGCCCCGCGCGTAGCTGATGTATGTACGCTGCTGGCCGATAAATTTAGCACCATCCTGAACAATCCCTCGGATTTCCTGGCCACCTACAAACAGTAAAACCGCCCGTTACCCGGGCGGTTTTTTCAGTTCGGCGTTGCGTTTGGCCACGTCTTTTTTGGTGGCCTTCTTCCAGACGAACATTTTCTTTTCGTCATCCCATTTGCGGATGTCGGCGCCGAGTTTTAGCGGCTTGGTGGGCCGGTAGTTGCGCTCTTGGGGCGGTGGCGGGCCGGCAATGGTGTGATAGCCGTTATCTCCATACGAGCTGAGAAAGCGCGTCGCTTTGATCAAGCTTGTTAAAGTCAGCATGTCGCCCTCCGGCGGTGAAAGGAATGATGGGTGGCGCCATTATATAAGGCCGCTAAGCCCTTGTCACGGCGGGCATGGCCGGGTTAAAGGCAGGGTATGGGATTTTCATGCGGTATCGTCGGGCTGCCCAACGTGGGCAAAAGCACCTTATTCAACGCGCTGACGCAGACGGCGGCGGCGCAGGCGGCCAATTTTCCGTTTTGCACCATCGAGCCCAACGTGGGCCGCGTGGCCGTGCCCGACCCGCGGCTGGATAAACTGGCCGAACTGGTGAAGCCGCAAAAAACCCTGCCGACCAGTTTGGAGTTTGTGGACATTGCCGGGCTGGTGGCCGGTGCCCACAAGGGCGAAGGGTTGGGCAACCAGTTTTTGGCCAACATCCGCGAAACCGAGGCTATTTTGCACGTGGTGCGCTGCTTTGAAGGCGAGGTGACGCACGTCGACGGCAATGTGGACCCGCTGCGCGACATCGCCACCATCGAAACCGAACTGATGCTGGCCGACCTGGCGAGCCTGGAAAAGAAGGTTCCGGCGCTGGAGAAAAAAGCCAAGGTGGGCGACAAGGCCGCCATTGCCGAATATGAGATTTTAAAGCCGGTGTACGATGCGCTGGCGGCGGGCAAAACAGCACGGAGCACCGGGCTGGACGTGCGCGCGCTGCCGCTGCTGACCAGCAAGCCCACCCTGTACGTGGCCAACGTGGGCGAGGCCGACGCCGCCACCGGCAACGCTTTTTCGAAGCAGGTGGAAGACCATGCCAAGGCCAACGGCGCCGGGTGCGTGATCATTTCGGCCGAGATCGAAAGCCAGATCGTGCAACTGCCCGAAGCCGACCGCGCGGGCTTTCTGGCCGAGCTGGGGCTGGAAGAACCGGCGCTGAACAAACTCATCCGTGCCGGGTACGCGCTGCTGGGCCTGCTCACCTTCTTTACCGCCGGGGTGCAGGAAGTGCGCGCCTGGACCGTGCGCAAGGGCGCCAAGGCGCCGCAGGCCGCCGGGGCCATCCATACCGATTTTGAAAAGGGCTTTATTCGCGCCGAGACCATCGCCTATGCCGACTACGTGGCCGCGGGCAGCGAAGAAGGCGCCAAGGCCAACGGCAAGCTGCGGCTGGAAGGCAAGGATTACACCGTGCACGACGGCGACGTTTTCCACTTCAGGTTCAACGTATAGACAGCCTGCCGATGCACCTGACCTCGGCCGCCAACCCCCGCCTGAAAAGCATCGCTGCGCTGGCGCAAAAAAAATACCGCGCCGAGAGCGGGTTGTTCATGGCCGAGGGCTGGGAGTTCATCGGCTTTGCACTGAGGGCCGGCTGGCGGATACAGACACTGGTGTACGGCGTGGGCCGCCACCACGTGCTGCTCGATAAAGCCACCACCATGGCCGAAGAGGTTTACACCGTGCCGCCCGAACTGCTGGGCAAGGTGACGGGCAAGGATAACCCGCAGGCGGTGGTCGCCACCTTCAAGCAAAAGTGGGAGCCGCTGATACCCGCCACCGCGCGCGAAGGGTTCTGGATCGCGCTGGACCGCCCGCGCGACCCGGGCAATGTGGGCACCATCATCCGCACCGCCGACGCGAGCGGCGCAGGGGGGGTGATGCTGGTGGGCGACGCCGCCGACGCCTATGGCCCCGAAAGCGTGCGCGCCACCATGGGCAGCGTGTTCAACATTCCGCTAGTGAAGTGCACCGAAGAGGGCTTTTTGAACTGGCGCGAGCGCTATAAGGGGCTGGTGATCGGCACGCAGCTGAAAGGCAGCATCGACTACCGCAACCTGCCCGTCGAGCGCCCCGCCGTGCTGCTGATGGGTAACGAGCAGCAGGGGCTGAACCCCGCGCTGGCCGATGTGTGCACCCACCTGGCGCGCATTCCCATGCCCGGCAAGGCCGAAAGCCTGAACCTGGCCGCGGCCACGGCCGTGCTGGCGTTCCAGCTCAACCGGGTTTAGCCCCGCGCTTGACCGGCGTGGTATAAAGCAGGTGGCCGCCTGTGGCCTTAACCAAAAGCAGGAGTCAGCACATGAATAAAAACACGTTCGACATCCCCGCCGTCATCACGCCGCTTGAATTGAGCGACGCCGAATGGAAGCAGCGCCTGAGCCCTGAGGCCTACCAGGTGCTCCGCCACGAACACACCGAGCCGCCCAGCTGCAGCCCGCTGGAACCCGAAAGCCGCGACGGCACCTACTTTTGCGCAGGGTGCGATTTGCCGCTGTTCAGCAGCGATAGCAAATTCCACAGCGGCACCGGCTGGCCCAGCTTCACCAAGCCCATTGAGGCCCGTGTGGTGGAGCAAAGCACCGATTACAAACTGATGTACCCGCGCAGCGAAGTGCACTGTGCGCGGTGCAAGGGGCATTTGGGGCATGTGTTTGAAGACGGCCCTGAACCGACTGGACTGCGCTACTGCATGAACGGCGTGGCGATGGTGTTCAAACCGTCAGTGTAGCCGTAATGGCCATATGATCGCTCACCCCGGCGGTGAGTTTGGCGTCGGTGACCGTGTAGTTGGGCGTATGGAAAAGCCCGTCGACCATCAGGCTTTTCATGCGCTCGGCTTCGGCGGGGTTTTCCTTCGTCACGCGGTGACGGGTTAAATCGAGGCTGCCTTTGTAGTGCGCCGGAATACCGTCGGTAAAATGCCCTGCCAGCTTGGCAAAGGTGGGGTAGCCGCGCGGGGCGTTGAAGTCGCCGCACATCAGCAAGCCGCCGTGCCGTTCGGCTTCGGCGTCGGCAAAGGCCAGCAGTTTGCCTGCGTCGGCCAGTTGCTCGGGCGTGCTTTCGCCTTTTGCCGTCCAGGTTAAGTGCGTGGTGGCCATGCGCAGGCCATGCACGGTGGCCGCCAGCAACGCGTGGTTGATGGTGGAGGTGTCGGGCCTTTCGGTGGCGTTGGCGCCGCTGCGCACGTAGGTGGGCACGCGCGTGCCGTCGCCTTTGTAATAATGGGTGGCGGTGTTTTGCAGCGGCACGCGGGCCACCATCGCCACGCCCATGATGCCGGGCGTACCGTAATCGTCGTGCAGGGTCATGGCGGCATAGGCCAGGCGCTGGCCCATCAGGTTTTCAAAAAACGGGATGTCGCGTTCCATCAGCTCTTGCAGGCACAGCACGTCGGGGCGGTAGGCCTCCAAAAAAGCCGCCACCTCGTTCAGGTGGCGGGAACGTTCGATATTGATACTGGCGAGCTTAATGGACATCGCGCCAGACCGCGCGCTTGGTGAAGTACGTCAGCACGCCGAAGATGATGAGGTACAGCAGCACAAACACGCCCAACCGCTGGCGTTCCATGCGCTCGGGCTCTGCGGTCCACTGCATGAAGGTGACCACGTCGTGCGCCATTTGCGGCACGGTGGCGGCGGTGTTGTCGTGGAAGCTGACCATGTCGGGGCCGGAAAGCGGCGCGGGCATGGCAATGGCCTTGCCGGGGAAGGCGTGGTTGTAATAGGCGCCCTTGGGCAGGCCGGTGGGGAAATCTTTCGCGATCTCCTCCGGCTTTTCCGAATAGCCGGTCAGCACGCCATACACGTAGTCGGCCAGGCCTTCGCGCGCCTTGGTCATCAGGCTCAGGTCGGGCGGCACCTTGCCGTACAGTTCCTGCGCGTCGGTTTCGGCCAGCCCGGTGTGGATGGGTTGGTCGATGGTCATTTTCAGGTTGGCGGCCATGGTCTTCACTTCGGCCTCGGTGAAGCCCACGCGCATCAGGTCGCGGTGGCTGATGTACTTGAAGCTATGGCACGCCAAGCAAACCTGCGTGGCCACGGTGTAGCCGCGGTACAGTTCGTCCTTGTTCCAGTCGGCGCGCACACCGGTGAAGCTCCAGTTCTGCTTGGCCAGCGGGGCGCCTTCATTCGCCCACGCAGCACCGCTGAGCAGCATGAGTACGGGCAGCAATATCTTCATGTTATTTGCCCTCCTTGAGCTTGGCGATCTCGAGTTTGCTCACCAGCGGCAGCAAGGCAAAAAAGCCGAAGTACACCACCACCGCCACGCGGGCGATCAGCACGTACACGCCTTCGGGCGGCTTGCCGCCCACCCAGCCCAGTACAATGAAGTTGAGCACGAAGATCCAGAACAGCTGGCGGAACAGCGGGCGGTTGCGCGCGCTCTTGATGGGACTGCGGTCGAGCCACGGCAGCACGAACATAATGAGGATGCTGCCGAACATGGCCAGCACGCCCAGCTCTTTGATGGGGATAGCGCGCAAAATGGCGTAGAACGGCAGGAAATACCATTCGGGCACGATGTGGGCGGGCGTGACCAGCGGGTTGGCGGGAATCAGGTTGTCGGTGTGGCCCAGGTATTCGGGCAAAAAGAACACCATGAACGAGAACGGGATGAGGTAGGCCACGATGCCGACCAGATCCTTGGCCGTGTAGTAGGGGTGGAAGGGCACGTAGTCGTTTTTATTGCGCAGCTCTTTGCCGGTGGGGTTGGTGTTGCCGTGCTCGTGCAGCGCCCAGATGTGGATGACCACAATGGCCAGGATGACGAACGGCAGCACGAAGTGGAAGGTGTAAAAGCGGGTGAGGGTGGGGTCGCCCACGCTGTAGCCGCCCCACAGCCATACCACAATGGAGTTACCGATGAACGGGATGACCGACAGCAGGTTGGTGATGACCGTGGCGCCCCAGAAGCTCATTTGCCCCCACGGCAGCACGTAGCCCAAAAAGGCCGTGGCCATCATGATGAGGAAGATGATGACGCCGATGCCCCACAGCACTTCGCGCGGCGATTTGTAGCTGCCGTAATACAGCCCGCGGCCCATGTGGGCATACACGGCCATGAAGAAGAAACTGGCCCCCACCATGTGCATGTTGCGGATGAGCCAGCCCCATTCGACGTTGCGCATGATGTGCTGGATGCTGTCGAAGGCGAGCTTGACGTCGGCCTTGTAGTGCATGGCCAGAAATATGCCGGTGATGATCTGGAGCATCAAAGCTACCATGGCGATGCCGCCAAACACGTAGGCCCAGTTCAGGTTTTTGGGCGTGGGGAAATTGAGGGCGTTGTCCTTTAAAAAGCTGATGATCGGCAGGCGGTCGTTCAGCCAGCCGGCCGGGTTCTTCACAATATTGGTTTCGACGCTGCGGATGTCGGCGGGGTGTTTGCCCATGGTTGTTTTCTTTCCTAGCCGATACGGATGGTGTTGGCGTCGACGAATTTATACGGCGGCACCGGCAAATTCTGCCCGGCGGGGCCGTGGGTCACGCGGCCGCTGGCATCGTACATGCTGCCGTGGCAGGGGCAGCGCCAGCCGGTATCGCCGGCCTGGATGGGCACGCAGCCCAGGTGGGTGCAAATGCCCACCAGCACCAGCCACTCGGGCTTTTGAACGCGGTCGGCGTCGGGCTGGGGGTCCATGGTGCTGGTGGCGTCGGCGGCCTTGGCCGAGGCGATCTGCGCGGCGTTGCGGTGCCACACGAACACCGGGCGGCCCTGCCATAAAACGGTTTTCATGGTGCCTTCGGCGATTTCGCCCAGCGGCACATCAAGCGTGGCCTGCGCCTGCACGTCGCGGCTGGGGTTCATGCTTTTAATGAAGGGCCACGCCACGCAGGCCGCGCCCGCGGCGCCAAAGGCGGCGGTGGAGGTGATCAGGAATTTGCGGCGCTCGGCGTCAACGTCGCCCTCGGGCGCGTCGTGAATTTGATCTTCGATTTCTACCTTGGGGGATTTTTTATTGCTGCTCATGGGCCGGAACCTAGCAAACCCCTGAATAAAAACAAGCCCCCGGGCGGGGGCTTGGGCATATATTATTGACGGCTTTTTAGATCTTCTGCTGCGTGCCGTAAGCGGTGTTGCCCAAAATGTATTGGGTGCCCAGCTTGTTGGCGGTGTCGATCATCACCGGTGCGCGCAGGTTGGCGGTCAGGTACTGGCCGTCTACGCCGTCGTACAGGGTCAGGATGGTCACAAACTGCGTGTCGGTAGCCGAAAGGCCGGTGTCTTCAAGCGCTTCGGCGCGGTCGGCGGCGCTGATCTCGAGGCCCAGCATGGCGGGGTCGGCCACCAGAAAAGCCACATCGGGGCGGTTGACGCATTGCAGCAGCAGCAGGGCGCTGTTGCCGCTGTTGGGCAGTTGGGCCAGACCAAAGGTGTTGCAGTCGGTAAAGCCGAACAGGCCGGTGGGGAAGGTCACCAGCAGCTCTTCGCGCAGGGTCACTTCGCCAAAACGGGTTTTGAAGGTGAGGCTGCTTTGGGCCTCGGCGTTGCCTTCGCCGCGCTTGGCGGTCTCCGCTCCGCTACGGCTGGGTTCGCTTTTGAATTTTTTGGCAAGCTTACTCATGATGCTGCTTTTCTGGTGGCTTTGGGTAGAGGTCATTTTTATTATCCGGTTTACTTATTTTTTGTTGAAGGCTTTTCAGTACAGGGGGTAGGGCGTTCTCAGACTGTAATGCACCCTCCGTGCCAACTGCCGTCGGCAATGCTGCCGCCAGGTTCTCGGCCTGTATCTTTGCAAAAAGCTCTTGCCGGAAAACCGTACTGCCTGCCGGAAACTCGAAGCCCAGCTTCACCCGGCCGCCACGCACTTCCAGCACCTTTACAGTGATGGAGCCATTGATGACGATGGCTTCGTTCTCGCGGCGGGTGATCAGTAACATTGGCGCACATCATGGCGGCTTACCTCAGGAAGTCAAGCAGGCTCAGGCGGTTGACCTGTGTGATGATGGCCATGCTGGCCTGCAGCGTGGCGGCCTGCTGGCTGAACTTGGTCATGGCGTCGCTCACGTCCACCTTTTGCAGGCCGTCGAGCTGGGTCTGGATGAACTGCGACTGCGCATCGTTGTTGTCGCTCACCAGGCTCAGCGAACTGAGCTGGCCGCCCACTTCGCCCAGCAGGCTGCTCACGCCGCTGCGGGCGTTCTTCAGCAGCGCGATACCGCTGTCCATGTCGGTGGTGCTGTTGTTTTGCAAACCGTACCAAATGGCTTCCAGCCCGGCCTTCATGTCCTGAAAGGCGGGGTCGTTGCCCAGCACGCCAAAATTAAGGCTGGTGCCGGGGCCGGTCACGGTGCCCGGCAGGTCGTTGTCGCCCATGTACCAGGCGGTGCTGGGCTGGGCATCGTTATAGGCGGTGGCGGTGCCGCTGCCGGCAATGGGGCTGGTCAGGCCGTTCTGGCCGCTGAAGATATAGCGCCCGTTGAACTGCGTTTGCAGTGCGCTGTAAAAACTCTGGGTCAGGCTTTCCAGTTTGGGGGCCAGGCTGGCACGGGTGGCGGCGTCGTTCTCGTTGCGGCCCAGCGTGGCGCTGCTGGTGGCGTCTTCCAGCAGGCTCAGCAGGTTGGTCAGCACGCTCTCGGCGCTTTTTAGCTGGTTCTGCGCGCCGGTAATGTTGTTGCTGTACACCTTGGCGCGGGCCTGCACATCGGTCAGGCTTAAAATCTGGTTGGCGTCGTTCGAGACGTCGGCCAACTGGCGGGCCTTGTCGCCGCTGGTGATCTGGTAGGTGCTCAGCGCCAGCCCGGCGGTGGCGGTCTGCATGCTGCGCAGGCTGTCCTGGTTTTGCAGAAAAGTTGAAATACGCGCGATCATGTTACGTTCTCCTTAAACTTAGCTGCGGATGGCAAACAGCACATCCATCAAATCGTTCACCACGCTCACCACGTGCGCGCTGGCCTGGAAGCCCTGCTGGAAGATCAGCATCTGGCTCAGTTCTTCGTTCAGGTTAACGCCGCTGACGCTGCCCATCTGCTGGGTAAGCTGCGAAAACACGGCGTCGGCAAAATCGCTGCGGCTTTTCGAGTCGGCGGTCTGCACGGCAAGGTTGCTGGCAATGGCGTTGGCATAGCCGCTGGCAGTCACATTCACGCTGGGCAGCCCGCCCGCGGCGCCAAAGGTGCTGGTGGTGGCGGCCAGCGCGGCCAGCGCCGTCATGTTGTCGGCGTTCAGGCTCGAAAGCCCGCCGTCGCTGCTGCGCATGCGGGCGCTGGGGATCAGGCTGGGGTTGGCGGCAATGCTGCTTTTCACCGCAATATCGCTGGCGCCGGTGCCGGTGAACATGGTGTTCATGCCCAGCGCGCCCAGCACGTTGCCGGTGTTGTTGCCCAGCACCAGGCGCTCGCCGCCGGCCGTGGTCAGCTGCAGGTAGGGTTTGCCGTTGGCATCAATGCCCGTGCTGGCGGTCACGCCGCCGCCGCCGCCGATGGTGGTGGTGCCGATGGGCGAATTGTTGATGGCGTCGCGCAGGTCTTCGAGGCTGAAGGTGGTGGCCGGCAGCGTAGGCGTTAGGCTGATGGTGGTGGTCATCGGCACGCCGGCATTGCTTACCACGTTGCCCTGGCTGTCGGTGATGCTGAGGTTGAAGCTGCTGCCGCTGGCCAAGCCCAGTCCGGCCAGGATATCTGAGGTGGCATTGGTCAGGCTGCCGGTGCTGCCGCTGGTCAGGCTGGCCACAGGCGGAAACGAACTCCCCTGCGACAGCACGTTGTTGACGGTGCCGAGCAAAAAGGTTTGCGCCAGGTTATCGAGCTGGGCCTTGATGTTGGGAATGACCGTATCGCGGATGCTGGTGAGCGCCTTGATCTCGCCCGAGCTGATCGAGTTGAGGTCGACCGCGATCACGTTGGGGGCCAGCTGGCCGCTGACCAGCACGTTGCGGTAGCCGATACCTTCGGGGTCGCTGGGTGTGGCGCCGGGCATGCGCTCGAACTGCACGTAGCCGTTGCCATCCACCAGGCGGCGGCCGTTTTCGGTGCTTACCCGAATGGCGCCGTTCACGTCGTTGCTGATGTTGAGCTTGAACATGGTGGCCAGCGTGGTGATCTGTGCGTCGCGGGCGTCCTGCAGGTCGTTTGCGTTGCTGCCGTTGCCGCTGATCTGCTGCTGGGCGATCTGGATGTTGAGGTCGTTGATGCGCTTGAGCGCGGTGTTGATGACCGAAATATCGCTGCTGATCTGCGCGTCCACGCGGGTAGAAAGATCGCTCAGCGCATTGCTGGCGCTCTTGATGTTCTGCGTCAGCAGGTTGGCGCTTTCCACCACGCTGCGCTGCAGGGCGCTGTCGTTGGGCGTGTTGCTCAGTTGGCTGATGGCCGAGAACAGGCTGTTGATGTTGTCCGACAACCCGCTGGAGGTGCCGTTGGGGTTGAAAATGGCGCTCACCGAGTTGTAGTAAGTGTTCATGGTGTCGGCAAAGGTCTTGTCGCTTTGCTGGGCCAGCACGCGGCCCTGCAGCTGCAGGTCGGTGATGCGGCTGATGCCCTGCAACTGCACGCCGGCGCCAAAGCCATCGTAGCTGACCGCGGTGGCATTCACCTGCTGGCGGCTGTAGCCCTGGGTGTTGGCGTTGGCGATGTTGTGCGAAATGGTGCCAAGCGCCAGTTGCGAATACTGCAACCCGCCGGTGGCAATGCTGAGTGCGCTGGTGAGTGAGGCTGTCATACCCTGGCTACTGCATACGCCGTGCCAAGTTTAAAGGCGGCGAGGAGGTTAGATTTCCTTGCGCATCACGCTGGCGCTGTCGCCGCGCTGGAGGCTGCCGTCCTTGGCGTAGCCCAGCGGTGTTTGCTGGCTGTCGTAGGTATCCTTCAGCAGGGCGATCACATCGGCGCGGATCTGGTGCGCGGCCTTCAGCTGCATCATGTTGCGGGCGGCTACGCGGTGGAATTCCCCCATCTCGTTGGCCAGCCTGCGGGCGGCTTCGGCGCTGCCGCGGTCATTCTCCCACTGGTCCTTGATGCTTTTCAGGCCGTGCACCAAACGCTCCAGCCGCAGGGTCAGGTGCCGCTTCAGTTGCAACTGGTCTTCCAGAATGCTCACGTCGGCGCGCGGCGCATGGGCCACCAGGTCGTTCTCGTGGCGCAGCACGTCCATCAGCTCGCGGCAGGTGGCGCGGGCTTCGTCCAGGTTCTGCGTCACTTGTTTCATGGGGGTGGGTTGCATCTGGTTCATGCGGGTTATTCCTCGGTTACGGTGGTGGGGGCCGGTTCGGGCGTGTAAAACCGGTAGGTCTTTTTAAGGTCGACCTGGGGGTTCAGCGGCGGAATGTCGCCGCGCTGCGCCATCTGCTGCAAAATGTGGTCGGCCAGGCCAAAGCCGCCTTTTTTGGCAACGGCGGCCGAGGCGTATTCGTTCATCTGGTGTTTGTACATCTCTTCGCCAAAGCCGCCGTTCATGGGGTTGTCCTTGTCGGCGGTCACTGGGTTGCTCAGCTCCATGAACTGGTAGATGAACGCCGCCTCGAACTTTTGCGCCGCCTCCTTGGCCTTGGCCAGCCGTGCCATCTGCTCGGGCGTATAGCTGCCCGGCGCGATCTGCGGCGTTGCGGTCGACAGCGGCGCGGTGGCTCCGGCCAATTGCATTACAGCACCACCAGTTCGGCCTGCAGGGCGCCCGCGGCCTTGATGTTCTGCAAAATGGCGATCACGTCGCGGGGCTTCACGCCCAGCGCGTTCAGGCCGCTCACCAGGTCGGCCAGGCTGGCGCCGCCCTTGAGTATCTGGAACTTGCCGTGGTTGGCGTCGTCGTCCACCTTTTCAACCTTGCTGCGGTCAACCGCCACGGTCTGGCCGCCCACGTTAAAGCTCAGCGGCTGGCTGATGAGGGTTTCTTCGGTGATCTTGATGGTCAGGTTGCTGTGGCTGATGGCCACAGGCGAAATGCGCACGTTCTGGCCCATCACAATGGTGCCGGTCTTTTCGTCGATCACCACGCGGGCCTCGGTTTCGGGCACTACGCTCAGGTTCTCGATCTTCTCGATGATGGCGGCCAGTTGCGGCTGGTAGCGTGCGGGCACGCTTACACTGATGCGCGAGTTATCCTCGGCCACGGCGATCTTTTCGCCAAACGCCTTGTTGATGGAATCCTTCACCTTCTCGGCGGTGGTGAAGTCGGGCTGGCGCAACAAAATGCCCAGCGAGTTGCCCAACTGGGCCAGCTGGAAACCGCTTTCCTTTTCAACCAGCGCGCCGCCGGCAATGCGGCCCACGGTGGGGTGGTTTTTAGAAATGCTGCTGCCGTCCTTGCCGGTGGCCTGGAAGCCGCCCACGATCATGGCACCCTGCGCCAGCGCGTAAACCTGGCCGTCGGCACCCACCAGCGGGGTGGCCAGCAGCAGGCCGCCTTCAAGGCTCTTGGCATCCCCCAAACTGCTCACGGTCACATCCAGCCGGCTGCCCTGGCGGGTCAGGCTGCTTAATTTGGCGGTCACCATCACGGCGGCCACGTTCTTGGTTTTCACCTGCGTAATAAGGTCTTTGCTGTTCACGCCCAAGCGCTCCAGCATGTTCATCAGGCTCTGGCGGGTGAACGGAATACCGTTGGCGCTGTCGCCCGTTCCGGCCAGGCCGGATACAAGGCCGTAGCCAATCAACACGTTATCGCGCACGCCTTCAAGGTCGGCCAGGTCCTTCAGCTTGATGCTCGGATCGGCGTGCACCGGGGTGCTGATAAAGGTGCCCGCCAGCAGCAAACCCACCAGCATCATGGCCCCCAGCAGCGCCTCTCCAAGCGCGTCGCGGGTAAATTTATCGAAAATCGTTTTCATGTGTGTACTCTCCCTGCGCGGTTGATGCACACCCCGTGCCAATGCTATAAAGCGGGGCAATACCGCTGTATCTTCATGCTTTTAATGGAGGCCTTCATGCCCTACACCCTGCGTTCGTTCCGCGAAGGTTTTATGTACATGTTGCGTGATTTGGGCAGTTTTTTCCTTTACCTGCTGCCATGGCTTGTGGTGACGGGTCTGATGCTCAAGGCCAGCTATCTTCTGGGCTGCCAGGACAGGTTTGTGATTCTTGCCATTCCGGCTTGCCTTGCTCTGCTGGTGTTGTTCCCGCGCAGGCTGGGGGTTTGGCTGGGGCTGTTCCGGCCTGATGAGAAGTTCGATCGCATCAAGCTCGTCCATGCCTTCATGGGTTGTTATATGCTGGCCGTTTTCATCAACCTGGGCTGCAATCCGTGGCTACCCTGAACGTATTGAAAACAAAGGCACTCCCGCAAGGGGGTGCTTTTTGTTTGGGCGTTGGCACGCCGCATGCATTTAAAGGCGCGGAGAGACTGAACATGGAACGAGGAGAATACTCATGCCAACCGTAGGCGATGCCCTTAAAGCCCGGATGAACTACGATATTGCACGCCAGAGCGTGATCGCCGGCAATATCGCCAATGCCAGCACGCCCGGCTACCTGCCCGCCGACGTCAGCTTCAAAAGCTATTTGCAGGCCGCCACCAGCGGCGGTTCCAGCCTTACCCAAACCAACCCCATGCACATGGGCGGCAACAAGGCCGCCGGCGGTGTGGGCCAGCTGACGTACGATAAAAGCTTTGTGCAGCACAACGGCAACGGCGTACGCATGGACCAGGAAATGCTGAAGATGCAGCAAAACAACCTCGACTACGCCACGGTCACCTCGCTGTACAACAGCCAGGCCAAACTGCAAAAAATCGCGCTCGGTCGCGCACAATAAAGGGGGCTGAACCATGGACATCATGTCGGCAATGAACGTCAGCGCCCAGGGCCTGACCGCCGAAAGCCTGCGCATGCGCACCGCGGCCGAAAACATCGCCAACCAGAACAGCGTGCGCGACAGCGCGGGCACCGGCCCGTACCGCGCGCGGCAGGTGTTTTTCAAGAGTGTGCTCGACAAGCAAACCGGCGCCATGGGCGTGCAGGCCAGTAAGGTGGCCCCCGACATGAAAACGCCGCTGCAGGCCAAGTACGACCCGGGCAACCCGTTCGCCGACACGCAGGGCATCGTGCAGTACCCCAACGTCGACCCCACGGTCGAGAACGTGAACATGAAAGAAGCGCAACGCGCCTACGACGCCAACCTTGCCGCCATCGATACTGCGCGCAGCATGGCGCTCCGTACCATCGACATGATCAAGTAACGGCGGCGCTGCCTAGTAGGGCTTTCCGTTTTTGTGGGCGAACACCCATTTGCCGTCGGCACCCAGTACGGCCTGCAAATCATCGGCAGGGTAGCTGCCTTCGTCGCCCGCCACGCGGTCGCTCATTTCCAGGTACACCACGTCGGCGTCGGTGCGGTTCACCAGTTGGTGGGCCACGCCCTGCGCGGCAAAGCCCGCGCACATGCCGGGTTGCAGCAGCACCTCGCCCTTGTCGGTCACCAGCGTGGGGCTACCCTGCACAATATAAACAAACTCGTCCTGCTTGCTGTGCCGGTGCAGCAGCGCGCTTTCGCCGCCGGGCAGCAGGGTGGTCAGGTTCACGCCTATGCCGTTCAGCCCGAACAGATCGCCCAGCGGGCGCTTCACGCGCTTGCCCATGCGGCTGGCGAACGGCTCGGGGTAGTTGGAAGGCTTGGTGCGCGGGGCGGCGTCGGCGGCCGCAAGGGCCAGGGGCAGGGGGGCTTTATCGGTCATGCCGCCCAACCTAGCACGAAGCCGCCGCAAAAAAAGGGGCCCTGAGGCCCCCTCCCTGATATGAACAGCCAGCGCTATTCGTCATCGCTGCTGCTGCGGCCGCCGTGGCTGTTCTGGCCACCCTTGCGCCCGGCTTCAGCGGCGCGTTGCGGATCGTTGGCAAAGTTGCCGCCGCTCATCTGGCCGCCCTTGCGGCCGGCTTCGCTGGCCTTGTTGCGGTCGTTGGCGAAGTTGCCCGGGTTGCTGTTGCCGCTTTGCCCGCTGGCGCTACGGCCATGGTTGCCGCTGCTGAATTGCCCTTGCGAGTCGCGTTGGTTGTTCCCTTGGTGCGATTGATAGTGAGCCATTGCCCTATCCTTTATGTTGTTCGCGAAGAGGAAGTCGGATTCCCCCCGAAAGCCGAAACTTCCCTCTTCCGCAAAGCACTTTGCGCCGGCTGGCCTGTAAGTTCCATTCCACAAAGCGTAGGATTTTAGCCAGAAAATATAAAAGCGAAGCGGCGGGCAGGGGGCGCACCATATATATACATGCCCTTCACGCGGCTGCCCCCTTGCTGGGCAGCGGCAACCAAGGCATACTCCGCCCCCGAGAGAGTGGCTGAACCCCCCGGTTCAGGCGGCCAAATAACAAGGAAAACACCATGGCTATCAATAGCGTAACTTCAGGCCTCAGCCCGCTGGCGGGGCTCACCCCCAGCACCGGCACCAGCAGCGCCACGCCCGCGGGCGGCGCACTGGGAAGCTTTGGCGATATGGTGAAAGACCTGGTCAGCCAGTCGGTCACCGCCAGCCAGAATTCCGAACAACTCGCCACTGCCGTGGCGCAAGGCCAGCCCATTCCGCTGAACGAGGTCATCCAGGCCGTCAGCAAGGCCGAGCTGACGCTGCAAACCCTCATCACCGTGCGCGACCGCGCGGTCGAGGCCTATCAGCAAATCCAGCAAATGCCCATTTAGCAAAACCTACTAGGCCGGGCTGCAAATGGTTTTTTCCTGCGCTTCCGCTCCTCACGTACTTCAAGTGTACGCTGCGGTGCGGTTCTCGGAAGAAAACCATTTTCGCTGTGGCCTAGCGGTTTTGTAGGAAAGGGAAACCCCATGAATGGCGCGCAGGTCCTCGACGTCGCCCGCGAGTCGATTGTCACGCTGCTGATGGTCAGCGGCCCGCTCATGGCCGTGGCGCTTATCGTCGGCATCATCATCGCGTTGTTCCAGGCGCTTACCTCCATTCAAGAGGCCACGCTCACCTTCGTGCCCAAAATCCTGCTGGTGTTTGCGCTCATGCTGGTGCTGCTGCCGTTCATGTCGGCGCGCCTGCAAAGCCTCACCAACGACCTGTTCGCCCGCATGGCCAACCCCGACAACGAGCAAGCGGGCACCACGCAATGACGCCAGCCTTCGCCGGGTTGGCGAACCTGCTGGTGTTTCCGGTTTTTTTGCTGTTTTGCCGCATTTCTTCGGCGCTGCTGGTATTCCCCAGCATTTCCGATCCCGCGGTGAGCCCACGCATCCGCATGGCCATTGCGCTGGGTGTTACGCTCATCCTGTTCCCCATCTTGTCCACCAAGCTGCCGCCCATGCCGGGCACCACCAGCGCCATGCTGGCGCTGGTGGCGGGCGAGTTGCTCACCGGCTTTCTGCTGGGCTTTGCCAGCCGGGTGCTTATGGCCGCGCTGGCCATGGCGGGCGAAATGATCGCCTTCATCTCGGGCTTCCAGGCCGCCACGCTGTTCGACCCGCAATCGGGTTCCTCCACCGCCGCGCCCACGGTGTTCCTCACCATCACCGCCGGGCTGCTTATCCTCGTCATGGGTTTCCACCACGTGCTCATACAGGGCATCATGAACAGCTACACCATGCTGCCCGCGGGCTACTGGCCGCCGCTGGGGCAGGTGGCGCAGGCGCTGCTGCAGCTGTTCGAAACCGTGTTCATGGTGGGCCTGCAAATTGCCGCGCCGGTGGTGGTGGCGGGGCTGATGGCCAACGTCATTTTCGGCATCTTCAACCAGCTCATTCCGCAGCTGCAGGTGTTCTTCGTCAGCGTGCCGCTCAGCATCGTCGTCAGCCTTATCGTGCTGGCCGCCGCGCTGCCGCTGATGTTCGGCTTGTTTACCGATACGCTCCACGCTAATATGTGGTTATTCGACCTGCCTGAATAAGCAGGTAAACAGGGGCATGTAAACCATGGTGGATTTTAAGATTTCCGGCCCGGGGGGCATACGCGGCACCAGCAGCACCAAGGGTGCGCGCCGCAGCACCGCGCCCACCGGCCCCAGCTTTGCCGACATGCTCGACCAGGCCAGCGCGGTCGAAGGCGCCGAGCCGACAGCCGCCAGCCTGCCCAACCTGCCCTATGCCCCGCTGCCCGACGACCCGGGCACCGCGCGCCAGCAGGCCAATACACTGCTCGAAAGTTTGACCGCGCTGGCCGACGACGCATTGGCCGGCAACCCCGCCCGCGCGCTGGCCGACCTGCAGGCCGCCCTGCAGCAAAACCCGCCCGACCGCGCCACGCTCACGCCGCCGCAACAACAAGCCATCGACGAACTGGCTACGCGTGCGGCAGTCGAAGTCGCCAAGCGCGGCGGCTAGTCTTTCATGGCCGATCAGGAAGACCAGAACAGCAAAACCGAAGAACCAAGCCAGCGTAAGCTCAACCGCTTGCGCGACGAAGGCAACGTGCCCACCTCGCGCGAGGTGAACAGCCTGTTCTCGCTGCTGGGCATGCTCATCGTGCTGGGGCTGGCATTGCCCTGGAGCCTTAAAAAGATCGGCGACCTGATGGTGCGCGGGCTATCCGAGGCAGGCACCACCGTGCTCGAAGACCGCGGCAGCATCGGCATGGTCATGGCGCATACCGGCGTTACCCTGCTCATCATTTTGCTGCCGCTGCTGCTGGTGCTTCTCATTGCGGGCTACCTGGGCAGCGTGGTGCAAAACGGCTTTGTGTTCAGCAGCAAAAGCATCCAACCCAACCTCGAAAAGATCTCGCCCGTCGCCGGCTTCAAGCGGCTGTTCTCGGTCAAAAGCCTTGTCGAGCTGCTCAAGGCCATGCTCAAGCTCGGGGTCATCGGCGCGGGCATGGGCATCGTGTTCTGGGGCTTTAAAGACCAACTGCTCATCCTCGCCGATTCCAGCCTGCGCGCCGCGCTGTCGCTGTCGCAAAAAATCACCCTGCAAATGGTGGGCACGGCGCTGGCGCTCATGGTGGTGCTGGCGTTGGCCGACCTGCTGTTCCAGCGCATGCAGTTCATCATTCAAAACCGCATGACGCGGCGCGAGATGAAGGAAGAATTCCGCGACAGCGAAGGCGACCCGCACGTGAAGAACCGCCAGCGCCAGATACGCAACGAGCGCGCGCGCAAGCGCATGATGGCCTCGGTGCCCAGCGCCGACGTCATCATCACCAACCCCACGCACTACAGCGTGGCGCTGCGCTACAAGCCCGACGAGGGCGACGCCGCCCCGGTGGTGGTGGCCAAGGGTCTCGACCACGTGGCCATGCGCATCCGCGAAATTGCCGAAGAGAACAACATCCCGCTGTACGAAGACCCGCCGCTGGCGCGCCAGCTGTACCGCGACGTCGAGATCGACGCGCCCATTCCGCTCGACCTGTACGAAGTGACCGCCAAGGTCATCGCCTTCGTCATGCAACTGCGCCGCCGCCGCGCCGGCTAACCCTATTGCCCATAAGCCTTTACCGGCCTATGACACCGGCATGAAAAACAACCCCACCCTGCTCGACTGGCTCGACCAGATGCGCGGCGCCGTGCGCGGCGGCAGCTTCGTCAAGTTCACGCTCACCAAGCCGGTGGCGGGTGGCGACCTGAAGTCGGTCGACGTGCGGCCCATCATGGTCAAGCGCGAACTCAAGCTCAGCTTCACCTTCCACCACACCACCCGCGACGTGGTGAAGAATTACGACCTCGATGCAAGCACCGACCTGGCGGCCCAACTGCTGCGCGATACCTTCACGGCAGGCCGCCTGTTCACGCTGCAGGCCGACGTCGCCATCGCCAAACACGCGGCAGGCTACACCCTTACCCGCCAGCCGCCCAGCCAAACCAAAGCGCCCGAGCTCACCCACAACCGCGCCAAAAACCACCTGCTGGCCGGCACCGGCAAAAGCTACCTGCACGCGCTGGGGCTGGCCGATGCGCAGGGCAACGTGCTGAAATCCGCCAACGATAAGTTCCGCCAGATCAACAAGTACATCGAGATCCTCGACGGTCTGGTCAAGCAACTGCCGCCGCGGCAAAAGCTCACCATCGTCGATATGGGCGCGGGGAAGGGCTACCTCACCTTTGCGCTGTACGATCACCTGGCCAACACGCTCAAGCTCAATGCGCACATCACGGGTGTCGAATACCGCGCCGAACTGGTCGAGCTGTGCAACACCATCGCGGCCGATGCAAAGTTCGAAAATCTGCGCTTCGTGCAGGGTGGCATCGCGGGCTACGACTGCACCGGCGTCGATGTCGTCATTGCGCTGCACGCCTGCGATACCGCCACCGACGACGCCATCGCCAAGGCCATCAACGCGCACGCTGCGCTCATCGTGGTCGCGCCCTGCTGCCACAAGCAGGTGCGCCAAAGCATGCCCAAACCCACCGCCACACACCCGCTGCACTTTGTGCTGCAGCACGGCACCTACGCCGAGCGCATGGCCGACATGGTCACCGACAGCCTGCGCGCGCAACTGATGGAGCTGAACGGCTACAATACCAAACTGTTCGAGTTCATCTCCGACGCGCACACGCCCAAAAACGTGATGATCGTGGGGCAAAAAACCGGCAAGTCCGCCAATGCCGAAAAGCTGAAGGCCGCCATCGCCGCCGCCAAGGCCCAGTTCGGATTAGAAACGCACTACCTCGAAACGCTGCTTACCGCGCGCTGACCGCGGTGTTCATGCGGTTGTAAATATCGGGGCGGAAGCACGTCACGTTGTCCGGTGTGCTCCACGCGGTTAAGTACACCCACTGCACCGGCACGGGCTGTTCCAGCCGCACGGTGCGCGGGCCGCTTTTTTCCACCAGCGTATTCACGCGGGCAGGGGGCTCGTCCAGCAGCCACGCGGTCAGCTTTTCAATGCCCTGCACCCGCACGCAGCCCGAACTCAAAAACCGGATGCTGCGGCTGAACAGTTTTTGCGAAGGCGTATCGTGCATGTAAACGCTCTGGCTGTTCGGCGTGTTCAGCCGAATGCTGCCCAGCGGGTTGGCGCTGCCGGGCGCCACGCGGTAGGTGTAGCGCAGCGGCTCGTTGCTGTTCCAGTCGATGTTCTTCACCGCCACCTTCTTGCCGCGCGCATCCAGCACCTCAAACCCGCTGCGGGTTAAATAGCCAGGGTCGGCGCGCATCCTGGGTATCAGGTCCTCGCGCACAATTTGCGGCGGCACGGTCCAGCCGGGGTGGAAGTTCACCTCGGTGATCCGCATGCTCAACTCGGGGCTGGGCCGCGCGGGGCTGCCCGCCGTGGCGCGGTACTGCCCGGCCACGCGCCCGTTCTCCACCGCCTCGATCTGCGCGGCGGGAATGTTCACCGTCACGCGGCGCGGCGCCCCACCGGCCTCGCGCTGCGCCGCCAGCAAGCGCTGCAAACTGGCCTGCACATATTGCAGCCGCACCTCGGCGGGCACGTTCATGGTGCGTATGGTGTACTGGTCCAAAATCCCGGTCACCGGCACCCCGTAGCGCGCCTGAAAACGCTTCACAGCCGCTTCCACGCGGTCATCGAACAAAGTGGAAAAACCCGTGCTGCCCGGCAAGTCACCCTCCACCTGCAGGCGCAGGCGCAGCAACCGCACGCCGGGCGAGCGGTCGCCCTTCTGCATCGAAACCCCCGGCACCACCGCCCAGCCACCGTTGCGCACAATGCCCGCATAGGTGCTTTCGGCCACCTGCATCGCGCTCACCGTGGCGGCGCTCACCAGCGGCACGCCGGTGTGGCACATGGCGTCGTCGTCGGCCCGTGCCGATACGGCCAAACCGGCCAGCAGGGCCAGCAGTGCCACGGCGCTTATTCTGTTGTTGGCCATCGCCGCACATTAAACGCAGCGGCGGTGTTATGAATTCAGAACAACGCCCGGGGCGTTAAGATCGTATATGGATGTGTGGTGAAAATTTGGTGGACCCGATCGGAGTCGAACCGACGACCTCGTCATTGCGAACGACGCGCTCTACCAACTGAGCTACGGGCCCCCGGCGAACTGCAATTAAGTACAAAATGGTGGGCCAAGTAAGACTCGAACTTACGACCCCCGCGTTATCAACACGGTGCTCTAACCAACTGAGCTACTGGCCCGACCGGCTGGGGTGATAGGCGAGGGGGCGTGCCGTGTCAACCACCCTGCCGTTTTTTATGGGGTCAATCGGCGTCAAACCAGCCAAACCAGCGGCGTTTCGGGGGTTCTTTTTTCTTCCTGTTTTCCACCACGCGCGGGCGGTAGCGCGCGTCTTTCAGGGCCTTGGCGGCGGTATTGCGCTTGGCGGGGGTGCGTTTCGGGGCGTTCTTTTTGGCGGCCATGTATATAAGGTAGCATAAAATAAGCGGCGGGGCAGGCTGCAGGGGTCATTCCCTGGAGCCTGCCCCGCCGTGATTAACACGGGGGGCTACTGCTCAGTTGGCAGCGTAAAGCTGGTCCAACCGGGCTTCAATCAGCACCTTCGCAGTCCAGTTCTGGGCCTTAACGGCAGCCAGAAGTTGGTTTTCGAGGGCGGTGATCATGCTGTTCTTGTGCGACATGGTAGTCTCCTGAGTGTTAAAATGAATCGCCGCTCCTTATGGAGACAGCGTCTAACGATAGGCCCGAAAGGGCAGATTGATCGCCCTATTGTATGAATTGGCCACCCATAACGGCCTGACAGGGGGCTGACATCTCCCATTAAATTGCGTAAATCGAATATTTACAGCCTTTTACTGGGTTGTTTATTGCATATATGGAATATTTTAATTTGTCATACATCCATATATGCAAATACTAACTCTACCGGCAGCCTGTTCATTCCACAGGCACACTATGCTAGAGTGCCCATATGTCACGGTTCGCTTCGTTTACCCGCCAAAACCAGCCGGTTCCAGCCCCCCTCCAGCAGGTGGTGGCCGAAGGCGTGGTGGTGAACATCGAACGCGTGGGCTGGCGCCGCAGCCGGTACGTGATGCGCCTGCGGCCCGACGGCACGGTGGCCGCGCTGGTGCCGCCGCGCTGGAGCGACAAAGACATCACCGATATGCTGCACCGCCACCGCCGCTGGCTTAAAAAGCGCGCGCTCGATGCCGCCGCCAAACAGGCCGCCAAAGCCGAAAAATTGCCGCCCAGCAAGGCGTCGCCGCTGCCTGTCAGCTGGTACAAACGCGCCGCCGCCCTCACGCTGCCGGTGCGGGTGGCGCATTTCGCCCGGGTGATGAAGCTCGACCCCCGGCTGGTCAAAATATCGTCGGGCAAACGCCACTGGGGCCTGTGCAACACCAGGCGCGAGATCAGCCTCAGCTACCGGCTGATATTGGTGCCGCCAGAGCTGGCCGACTACGTCATCATCCACGAACTGGCGCACCTGGTGCACATGAACCACGGCAAGCGCTTCTGGGCGCTGGTCGAAAAATACGTGCCCGATTACGTCACCAAGCGGCGGACGTTGAATAAACTAGGCGGAACGCTCGACTAAGCCCACTTCGCCATGGGCGGGGCAGGCGCGCTTATGAAATTCGCCTTTGGCGAATACCGCTCGCGCGTTTTTAGTGCCTGCCACCTATGGCCAACGGGCCATAGGTGGCAGGCTCATGAGTATCGCCTCCACATTCCCGCCGGTCTGCAAACCAAAGCGGGTGCCGCGGTCATATAACAGGTTGAACTCGGCGTAGCGCCCGCGCTTGATGAGCTGGGCCTCCTTGTCGGCCTCGCTGAAAGCCTCGTTCCTGCGCTTCTCCACCAGCGGGGTAAAAGCCTGCAAAAACGCCGCGCCCACCGCCTGCACAAAGGCAAAGTCGGCTTCGGGGTCGGTGTTCACGTAATCAAAGAATATCCCGCCCACGCCGCGCGCCTCGTTACGGTGGGGGATGAAAAAGTACTCGTCGCACCACTTTTTATACTCGGCATAGGCGCCCTCGCGATAGCCGTCGCAGGCGGCCTTCAGGGTGTTGTGGAAATGCGCGGTGTCCTCGGCATACTCAAAGGTGGGGGTCAGGTCGGCGCCGCCGCCGAACCAGCTTTTGCCGGTCTCGATGCGCCGCACGTTGAAGTGCACGCTGGGGCAACGCGGGTTGGCCATGTGCGCCACCAGGCTGACACCGCTGGCCCAGAACTGCCCGCCGCTGTCGGTCGCGCCGGGTATTTCGTTGGCGAATTTTTCGCTGAAGCGGCCGCCCACGCAACTGAAGTTGACGCCCACCTTTTCAAACACCTTGCCGTGCATGGTGGCCATCACGCCGCCGCCCTGCAGGCTTTCGCCGGCGGGCTTTTGCCACGGCTTGCGGGTAAAGGTGGCGCCGCCTTCAAGTTGTTCAAATCGTTTAATAATATCCTCCTGCAGCCGGCGGAAAAAAGCCTCGGCACGGGCAGCCAGCGGGGTGGGGGCGGGCACGGGGGTGTTCATAGGCCAGCTATAAAACCAAAAACCCGGGGTGCCAATCAAAAAGCCCCGGCGTATGCCGGGGCTTTCTGTTCGCAGGTCAGTGGGGGGTGAGGGTATAACCGAGCATGGCCAGTATCAGGCCAATGCCTATCACCGCATTCATCGGCGACGTCACTCTCCACGGGGCGCGGTTCCTGATCAGTCGATACCACAATACGGGTATCATCCAATCCTGAATCACAAACCGCGGCCCGGGGCGGGCGCCCCAGTAAATGTCGGCCGAAGCGACGATCTCGCCGTTGGGCAACACTTTAAAGCTGACCGGCGACTCGACAACTTCGTCGGTATCGGGGTCGACCACCGTCGCAGCGCTTACGCTGCGGGGTGGGGGTACTTCGGGTACGCCCAGGTATTTAAACAGCGTTTCGCCGTTCAGCAGGGTATCAAGTCTTGCCATGGCAAGGTCCTTTTCAAAAAATGAAAATGCTCAGGTTAAGCCGAATATGGGGCCAAAACGGCGATTTTCAAGCCATGTTGCCTACGAGGGCTTACCCGGTAGCCACACCCCCCGGTTTAAGTGCGCTAATTTTGGCCGTATACCTTGAAGCACGCCCCCCTGCTTCCCATAATTAAAGTATGCCCGTACGGCGCCTTTTGTCTTTCATGCCCAGCCTCGCCGTTATGGCGGCATTTTTGCTTTGCATTCCAGATACTTGGGCCCAAGCCAGTACCGCCACGGCAGCCTTCCCCTTCTTCGGCGCCGATAACGATCCCAACTTCCTCTATACGGCGTTTCAGTATCAGTGGCTGTTCTTCAGCGGTTTTTCTGGTGCAGGGAGTATTGGTGTAGGGGCGCTTTATTATCTGGCCATCACCGCAACTTTGGTGGGCGCCATTCTCATCATTATCAATAAAAAATACCAAGATTTCACGACTATCGGCACTTGGTTCATTTTGGTGATGATGATGGTTTTTGCGCCATACAACAGCAAATTGCTATTTTACCCACTGCTTAAAACCGCAGCTCCCAGTGGAGCGGTGGGCACCCAGGTTACTGCAGGTAATCAGTGCGATCCCGGCAATAAAGATAATATCTGTGGTTTTACACCGCAGGTTGTAGCTGCCCACCTGGCCAGCGTCATTTACACTACCATTTACGATGTCATGAACAGCGCCGGTCTGCAGAGCGCTGTCAAACAAGCCGAAATCCGTTCAGCGCTCGACAATGATCCTAATCTGAAAGCCAACCAGGAATGGCTGAACCGGGTGAACGATTTGGCTAAGTGTGCGCCCGATAACCCGTATATATTACCCACAAACCTGCAGCCTAAATCCGATTCTTCAACAAATACTCCCGCCGCCACAGAGGCCGACACCCCTGATACTTTCGGCAACGTGTTCAAAAGCATCGGCAGTACTTTTGGTTCCGACAACAGCTTGGCGCCCTACGCCATAGGTTTACCCACCACCAAACCCACTGCTTGGTCAGGTCAATACAACAACCAATGGACCAACTACGTTAACGGACTCAAGGTTTTGTACGGTAACTATGCAAAAGGCGGCAGTAATATGCCTGGCCCCACTAATGTAGCGTCGGGCAACGTTACCGAAGCGGTCAACGATATCATCACCGGCATGCAGGCTGGTTCCGATGGCATTCCCAGTAACATTGGCAAAGTTTCCAGTTATGTGGTCGCGGTTCCGGCGGGCGATGCCCCCATCAACAGCGGTCCGGCGGTCGATATGCGCAAGGAGCTGGCCACCAGCACCGATGCCGGCTTGGCTTGGCGTACCCAAATCACCAATTCGGGTAATCCGGCCAGCATCGGCTTTATCAGCAGCAAAATTGGCTCATGGGGTGGCGAAGGCTCAACCCTTAATAAAATGCCGGTTCTGCGGGTCAAGTTCAATGCCGATACCGGTACCGGTAGTACCGGCAGCGGCCAGTTAACGGGCAAGGTGCAGGCTGCCAATTGTAAAGGCCGCGCCGCCGACGCGTTCGACGACATGTTCAGTCAAATTGCAGCCAATACTGGCTCTACCGCCTTTGCGGGTATTTCCTTTAATCCTCTGATTAGCAAATTTAAGGCAGCTGCTTCGCCCGAAGCACCTCTTAACCCCAGCGCTGGTGCAGGAAAGGCTTGGACCGCCGACGATATTTGCACACCGTCGGGTGTTGGTGGGGTTATAAATGGTATGGTTGGTTCTGTTTCCAACCCGATGGGTAATGGGCTTTGTTTAACTGCTGCCGTTAGTATGGGCGGTAATGGCCTAGACCAAACCGTCCAGAACTTGGTCAACTTCCTTAACCAAAATCCCGGCCTCTCAGCGGCCGACATGGGCAAAAAACTTGTGGCGCTGGTGCAAAAAAATACTGCCAGTGGAGTTGCGGGGGGTACCAGCAGTAACGCTATTAACAGTGCTTCTAAGGCCCAAGGCCAGCAATTGAAGAACATCAACCTGCTGGGTTCCAATTCATTGGGCCAGGCTGCCGGGTCTGTCATGTCCTATTTGGGGCAGGCAGTGGTTGCAGGTCTGGGTTATTTCTTCGGTGGGGTCATGGCGGTGGCCATCATCCAGATCATGCAAACGCTTATCCAGGTGGTCCTCATGGCCATCATCATCGTTACACCGTTCATGTTCCTTATGGGGCTGGCTGTTCCCAGTAATGCATTAGGCATGCTCACGGTCACCACCATGGGCATCTTCGTCCTTAAGTTTGTACCGGCGACCATCACACTTATCGATTTCATTATCGGTACGGTTCGCAGCGCACACTGGTTCAGTTCTAATGGATTCAACCAGCTCACCACCGACGGCATCATCCTGCTCTCGGCCGGTTACCTCTTCAGTAAAATCATTTCGCTCACGTTCTGGATCCTGTTCAAAATGGGCGACACCAACAACTTGCGTTCGCTCACCAGTATCGAAGATGCTGCCAGTAAAATTGCTGATGCCGGCCTGGCCGCTGCCACCACGGTTGCTGCCGTAGCAGGTACCGCCGTGGTCGGCTTTGGTGCCGCCGCCATGGGCAAGGGGCCCGGCGGCATGGCTGCACTTAAAAACATGGCTGGTGATAAAGCAAAATCGGTGGCCGAGCGCATGGGTGTCAACATGTCGGCCGCCACCCGCACCGGCGAACTCACCGATGACGAAACTTCAGCCAAAAAAGCCGCTGACGATAAGATGCTGGCTGATCTGCCGCCCGAACAGGCTGACAGCCTGCGCAATTGGCTTAGCCAAGCCGATAATATCCCTTATGATAGTGATGAAATCGGCGAAGACGGTAAGCCTATTACCACTGGCGACATGCTCCGCCGGGCATACAGCGATGGCGACATGAAATGGGATCGCACCACCGGCGACTGGACCATTCCCGACATTGCAGGAGAAGGCATGCCCAAGGCTCGTGTGCCGGTGTCCGAGTTCCTAGGCAACCAGACCAAGGCCAGCGCCAGTGCCAGTGCTGACCTCGAAAACGACCCCATGGCCAACTTCCTCGAAGCCAGCGGCGTGGCCAGCGAATACCCCACCGGTGCCTATGCGCCCAACGGTCAAGGGTCCGATACGCCGCCCGATGGTACCGATGGATCAACTGGTGGGCCCGGTGTACCGCCTTCGCCCGGAACCCCTCCAGGTACCGGCCCCGTGGTTGGTGGTGGCACCGGCAATATGGCCCCGGTGGTCAACAATAGCACCACCGATGCCCGCACTGCGGCCACCACGGCGCAAGCGGCCACCACGCAAGCGGGCGGCAGCGTTACCGTTCAGGCTGGCAGCGCCAATGTCGAAAGCGGGCGTACCACCACGCCGGTGCAAGAAGCCCAACGCCAGCGTGAAGTTGAACGCGAACGTCAGCGCCTTGATGGCAATGCGGCCGAAGCTGAATGGTTTAATAAAAACTGGCTTGAACGGGGCTTGCGTGGTGCCTGGTCGGGTGCAGTGGGTGCTGTTGCTGCCACCGGCGCGGTAGGTAACATTCCGGGTATCGGCCAAATGTTCCGTGTGGTGGGCGAAATCGCCAACGAAGGTACCGAAGCCCCCATCCGGGCCCAGGCCTTCTGGCGTGCTGGCCGTGCCAGTGGCAACAGCGGCTTCAGCGGCATGAGCTACTGGAAGGCTATGCGCGACCAAAGCGCCCTGCGCATGTACAACGAACGTTCGGGCGTGCTAGCCGGTGCCGCTGCCTATAATACCTTGCGTGACGACGGCCACCTCATGAGCGGATGGGACAATACCACCAACACCGCCATTCAAATGGCTGCTCGCCAAAAGGCCGACTATAACAAGCGAGCCCGCCACGAAATGGATTTCGGCACCATGACGGCCGACAAGTATTACATCGCCAACATGACCACCAGCCTCAGCCCCGATGCAGGTGTTGAGTTCGCCAATTTCCAATACAAGCGTGGGTCATTCGATGCGCAAGAACTCAACCGGGTTTACGATGCCAACGGTAAAGCCATTCCCGGCAAGTTCGAAAAAGGCACCCTGCATACCGGCATGGAAGGCGTGTACTTTATGCAAAAACGCGCCGCGCTGGAAGCCTCTGTCGATACGCCCATGAATCTGCAAAAAATCTCCAGTATTCATGAACGTAAGCTGTGGGACCGCCGTGAAAATATCAAGGAATCAGAAGATTACGTGCGCAATATCGATACTCAGATCCAAGCAGGCAGTATCAACGCCAGCTTCAAGGATACAGACGAGTACAAACGCAAGGCCATTTTCGCTAACTTGACTCAGGAAGAAGCTTTCGTGGTCGACGAAATGCACCATATGAAGGAAGAACACCTGCGCAATCACCGCGAAAAGGCCTATATCTTCATTGCCGACAAAGTGGCCGAAAGCAAGATCCGTGCGGTCAATGCCTCACCCGATGGCCTTCAAGCCAAAATGGATGCCTGGCAGCAAGACGTCGCCCGCCGCAAGGTTGAGGTTTCGTTTGCAGGCCGCCGTGCCAACCAAATTGAAAGCGATATTGCCTTGATGAATAGCATGATACGCACCTCCCAAGATGGCAGGCAGTTGGCTATCCAGAAAGGGGTTCAAAAGTTGCGTGATGCGCGTGGGGAAGCTTCTGAGCTTGGCCGTATTATCGACCGTGAGAGTTACAACCGTAAGAGCCGTATGAAGGCCTTTGCCGCTACCAGGGATGGTCGCGACATTGCCCGTCTAAAGGAAATGGAGGACGTGAGCAAGGAAAGCGTTCGCCTGACCTATGCCCGGGGGATTACCGACCTTGATCCTACCCTTACAGTTATGGCCAATAGCCGCCGTATTACTGTTGAGAACCCCTTGAACGTTCTTACTGGCGTACTGGCCGTTCAGGGTTTTGATGCTGCCGATATCCAGCAGGCTGAGGCCCAACTTATCAATTCGGGTGACACAAAACTGTTCCGTACTTTCCGTTCCAAAGACAACACGGACATGAATGCGCAAGCCATCAACAAGCGTGCGCTTGATGAGCACTTGGACAAGCTAAGCAATAAAAAAATTGCCGAAGCCCTTAAAGCTCATATTAAAGCTGAAATGGGTAAGGCCGGTCGTACCGGTGCAGGCTATAATATTTTGAAAGGCGATGATGGCGAAACCTTTATCGCCCTTGACCGGGCACCTTACGACCCAACTAAAGACCCAGCTAATAAAAACAAGGATAATGATAACGGGGATGAAGGCGCATAAGATAATCACGTGCTGCCATAAAAAGAAAAAAAATGATCAAAACATTCTTTCGTTATTACACGCCAGTTGTAGGGTTCTTTCCTAACCTGCTAGCTGAAACTGGCTTGGCCGACATTAACTTAGATCCATTTAAGCTTATTCCATATAACGAAAGACTTTCACGCTTCGTTTATTCCAGCCCTTTAGAATTTTGTGGCCATAATGTGATGGAATCTGAAGAGTTTCCTTTGCTCACGGGTGCTGACCCTGTTGTGCCGATCAGCCCCTTGTTTGTTAAAGATATCGCAGGTCGAACCATTTATCTGGGAACGGGCGCGGAACAAAAAACCGGCCGCGACTGGCTGTCGCAAGATATCAGCGACACCGGCAACCTTGATAGCATGAGCATCGAAATCATCCTGTCGTCGATTACGTTCCCAAAAACCTGCCGCAGCACCATCGGCCTGCAAGGGGTCGACGAACTCGAAACCGTATTCCTCACCCGTTTCCGCCAACTCGAGATTGCCCAACAGCCCGGCCTGTCTGCCAGTGGCGGTGCCGAGGCCGAAGTCGGTGTGTACGAGCGTGCCAACCTGTATCCTTACAAGCTGCGTCCCGATACGTTCTACATCGATGGCTACAAGCTGCCGCAAACCTCCATGTTGTTCGCACGCGGTGCCGACGAAGGCGTTATTGCCACGGTCGCCGAAAAGCTGGGCGAAGACCTGCTGTATAAATGGAGCCACCGCGACACCAGCAAAAACTGGGAAAAGTTTAGCGCCGAACAGGGTGGAGAAGCCTGGATCGAAGACCTTTTCACCAAAGGCTGCACCATCATTCCCACGTTTGAAGCACACAACGGCTATAACGTGGTCAGCACCGATTTCGAACTGACCGACTACTGGCCGGGTCGGGCAGTACTGGGGCTGCACAGCATTGTCGAAATGAAGCCTTCCAAAGCCCCGCCAGGCACCATTCTCGAAGTCCTTGAACCCGGCTTCGTCACTGCCACAGTGGTGCGTCCGGCCCGCGTGGTCATCAGCGATGGCTCACGCTACGTCAGCCCGCACGGCAACGATATCGTCCCCATGCTGCCCAACCTTTACCTGCCGCACGGGCGCACCATTGCCGACTGGAACAGCTGCTGGCTCCCCACCCACCCCGGCCATTTCGAAGAGCCCGCGCTGTGGGGCTACGATATTCTCGATACCGGCCGTTTCGTGCAGCTTTCCGGCCCACTGTGGGATCCGCTGCACTACTATTACGCCAGTACCGATCCCATGTTGCGTGCTTTCAATACGCCCGGCAGTGCCAATGGTTCCGTCAAAGTTCCGCCCGAAATGCTGAACCGTTTTTACCCTATGGCCGCGCCAGAGGGGTTCGATACATTCGACACTGCCGAACTGCAGCGCCGTATCCAAAACAACATCTACCCGAAAACCGCCATCGTGCGTCACCGTAATGAAAAACCGGGCTGCGATTTCGGCTACCACCCGCTGCCTTCCGAATATGAATATGAATTTGATCCGTTCTGGATGCCCGACCAGCACCCGCACAACCGCGGGCAGGGCACATGCCCCGAAAACCTGCTTTCGCGTCTGGCACCCGTCATTATCCCGCCTATCGGTGTCCAGGCCTACCGCCAAACCCTCAAGGTGCCCGAAGAAGCGCCCTGGTTCGGGCAGGAAGAATTACTGGCCAACGCCAGCCTCGATCCCGTCGAGTGCTTCCCCCAACTGGCGCGCTATGTACGCCCCGATCTTGAACCCGAGCAATTCCTGCCGCTCATCCCGGCGCCGTATTTGGCCCAGCCGCGCAACGAGCTTCTGACCGGCACGGTGCAACAGGTGTGGGAAGGCATGGACGAAGCCGACGATCTGTATGGCATCGCCGCCGCTTTGGTCGACGTGCTGCCGGATGCCAAAGAGCAGGGCCTGGCCCAAATGCGATACCGCCATTACGTTTACCGTACGCGCAAGGCGTTTTATACGCTGGCCTGCTGGTATGGCCTTAGCCTCGAAGATATCACCCGCATCGATACCGAAACCGAACAGGTCAATGTTGCTGCTGCAACCGCGGCCGGCAGCCGTCAGGGCGGGCGGGCGGCGCAAATAGCCCGTGCCGCCGCGCAAGCCTCTCCGGCCCAGCCGCAGCGCAGGCAGGCTGCGGCACAAGCCGCCACCCCGGTCATCCGCGAAAGCTAAAAAAAGGGGCCCGCAGGCCCCTTTAAACTACTTGGCGAGGGGCTTCAAAAGCTCCTGAAGCTCGCCGGCCTCGAACATCTCCATCATGATGTCGCAACCGCCAATGAACTCGCCGTTCACATACAGCTGCGGCACGGTCGGCCAGTTGGAAAACACCTTCACGCCCTCGCGCAGTTCGGGGTCGGCCAGCACGTTGATGTCGGCAAACTCGACGCCGCACTTATTCAAAAGCATGGCGGCACGCGCGCTAAAACCGCACATCGGCTCGTCGGCGGTGCCTTTCATGTACAGCAACACCGGGTTGCTTTTCACGTCGGCAGCAATGCGTTCCTGAATATCCATGGCTCTGTTCCTTTTTACTTCTTCGACTCTACACCCGTTGTCAACTTCAGGCCATGCAGGCCTTCGGCAAACAGTTCCTCAAGGGCGGCATACACCAGCCGGTGCTGGGCAATGCGGTTCAGGCCTTCAAACATCGGGCCGTACACTTCACCAATAAAGTGCATGCCGTCGCCCGAGGGGTTGGCCACGTGGGCGCGGGCGCCCGGCAGGTTGCGCTCAATGGCGGCGGCAATGGCGGCGGGGGCGGTCGGGGTGTCGTGCATAAAGCCGTCCTATCACAAAAGCCCCGCACCTTTGAACGAAAAGTGCTCGTCCACACCTACAATCACATGGTCGTGCAACGTCACTTCCAGCAGGGCGGCGGCTTCCAGCAACCCGGCGGTGAAAATGCGGTCGGCGGCGCTGGGCTTGGGCGCTCCGCTGGGGTGGTTGTGGGCGATCACCAGGCCCGAGGCCTTCAGCTCCAGGCAATGTTTCAAAATCTCGCGGGGGCTGGCGGCGGCGTTGTCCAATGTGCCGGTGAACAAGGTCTCGTCGCGCAGCAGCTTGTGGCGGCCGTCCAAATACAGCACGTGCACCTCTTCGCGGCCCTTGCCGGCAAACAGGCTGTACAGGTAATCCAGCAGGGCCAGGCGGTTATCCAGCACCGGCTGGTCGCTCAGGGCGGCACGGGTCACGCGGCGGCTCAGGGCGCCGATCAAGGTCATCAAGGTGGTGGTGGCAGGCCCCAGGCCTTTAATGCCCGCTAGCTCGCCCGCTTCGGCCTGCAGCACGCCGGTCAGGCTGCCAAAGCGCACCAGCAGGGTCTTGGCCAGCGGCTTCACGTCACGGCGGGGTATGGCATAGGTCAGCAGCAGTTCCAGCAGCTCATAATCCTGCAGGCCCACGCCTTGCCCGGCGGCAAACTTGTCCTTCAGGCGTTGCCGATGACCGCTGGCGCCATCAACCATGCGTTTAACTCTTGTAGGGGGGGCAGGTATAGCCGGCCAGGCTCTCGGTGAGTATCTCCACGCCGTCCTCGGTCACGGCAATGGTGTGTTCAAACTGGGCCGAAAGCTTCCCGTCCAGCGTGCGCACGGTCCAGCCGTCGTCCATCAGCTTGGTTTTCCAGGTGCCCATGTTGATCATCGGCTCCACCGTAAACGTCAGCCCGGTGCGCAAGCGGTTGGTGGGGAAATCCCTGTTGGCATAATGCAATACCATGGGGTCTTCATGGAATATCTTGCCCAGCCCGTGCCCGCAATACTCGCGCACCACGCTGTAGCCCTGCTCGGCGGCCAGGGGCTCAATGGCGTTGCCGATCTCGTACAAAAAGCTGCCGCTCTTCACGGTCTCAATGCCGGCCATCATGGCGTTATAGGTGGTGCTTATCAGCTTCATCGCCTCGGGGCTGGCTTTGCCCGCCACATACATGCGGCTGCTGTCGCCATGGAATCCATCCACAATGCTGGTCACGTCAATGTTCAGTATGTCGCCGTCCTGCAAAATCTCACCGGCGCTGGGTATGCCGTGACACACCACGTCGTTGACCGAAATGCAGCTGGCCTTGGGGTAGCCCTTGTAACCCAGCGTGGCGGGTATGCCGCCGCCGCGGCGCATGAACTCCTCGCAACGGTCGTTCAGCTCCAGCGTGCTCACGCCGGGCTTCACATAGTCGCCGATCATGTCCAGCACACCGGCGGTCAGGCGCCCGGCGGCACGCATCTTTTTTAGTTCAACAGGGTTTTTAGGCACTAGTTTCATAAGCTTATCTCTAACCGCTTGCTAACACGAATAAACCCCGGCGTCACCTCGCACGCCAGCGCCACCACCGGCACCCCGGCGGCCACCGCCGCGCGCAGGCCACCCGCATAGGCGGGGTCGATCATCTCCGCAGGCGCAAAAGCCGTGCAATCGGCCCGCTGCACCACATACACCTGCAAGGCCTTGCCGCCGTTCTTCACCACATCGGCCAAAATGCCCAAATGCTTTAAGCCCCGGCTGCTCACCGAATCCGGGAAAAGCGCCACAGGCCCGCCCTGATGGACGTGGGCCATGCTCACGCTCTTCACTTCCACCCAAGCGTCACCCACTCTAAAATCAAACCGGGTTTCGGCATCGTATTTGGCTTCCTGCTTCACCTCACCCTGCAACCCCAGCAGCCCGCTCTCCAAAGCCTCCCGCGCCAAGGCATTGGCCCGCGCGGGGTGGATGCCCACCATGGTGCCGTCGGCAAACTCAGCAATCTCGGCACTAAACTTCAGCTTGCCGGTGCCGTCCTTCGGCAGCAGCCACACATGGCTGGTGTGCTCCAGCACGCCCTTCAGGCTACCGGTGTTGGGGCAGTGGGCCACCACCTCTTGTCCATCCCGTTCGGCAAATACAAAAAACCGTTTCTCGCGCCTCAAAAAACGCGCACGAACAAGGGGGCTGGCAAAATCCATCGCCGCAAGCTAACCTAAACCCATGCAACCGCGCAAATTATTGGTGTTCGACCTCGAAACCGTGCCCGACCTCGACCTGGCCCGCAAGCTGTGGGAAGACGTGCCCGCCGACGACACCGCCGCGCGCGACCACGTGCTGAACGTCTTCCGCGAACGCAACGGCGGCCGGTCCGATTTCCCGTCGCCCGCGTTCCATAAGATCGTGGCCATCGGCTGCCTGCTGGCCGACATCGAACCGATGGAAGGCGGCCGGGCCGAAAGCTACCACTTCAAAAAACTGGGCTGTATAGGTAAGGACGGCGACACCGAAGCCGACCTCGTGCGCCAGTGGTACGATTACGCCGCCCAGCAGGCGGGCCACGGCGTGCCGCTGCGGCTGGTCAGTTTCAACGGCCGCGGGTTCGACCTGCCGGTGCTGAAGCTCCGCGCCCTCAAGCACGGCGTCAACGCGGCGTGGCTGTTCCAAAGCGGCGATAAATGGAGCAACTACGGCAGCCGGTTCGACAACACCTGGCACGCCGACCTCGCCGACGTACTGGCCGACTACGGCGCGGCGCGCGGCGGCATGAAGCTCGACGAAGTCTGCACGCTCATCGGCCTGCCGGGCAAGCTCGACATCGAGGGCAGCAAGGTGGCCGACATGGTGGCCGAAGGCCGCCTGAACGACGTGCGCGATTACTGCGAAACCGATATTTTGAACACCTACCTGCTCTACCTGCGCTGGCAACGGCTGTCGGGCATCCTCAGCCCCGAAGCGTTGACGAAGGAGGAAGACGCCCTGCGCGAATTCCTGGCGCGCGAAGGCAAAGGCGCCAAGCACCTCAAATCTTTCGCCGAGGCCTGGCCCCAGCCTGAAGCCTAACGTCGCTGGCGCGTCAAATCATGTAGCAGCTCGGTCTGTATCTGCTGAATTTCAGTTAGCCGTTCCCACTGCTTGGCGATCAGGTGGTCCAGCTTTTCGTGCAGCAGCCGTATCTCCAGTTCGGCCTTCAGGTTGATGCGGTAATCGTTCTCGTTGCGCAGCCGGTCCTTCGCCTCGCTGCGGTTCTGGCTCATCATGATGATGGGCGCCTGCACCGCGGCCAAACAGCTCAGTATCAGGTTCAGCAGAATGAACGGGTAGGGGTCAAATATCTCGCCCTGCAAAAACCATACGTTGCCCAAGATCCATAAACCCAGAAAGCTCGCAAAGCTGATGAGGAACTTCCAACTGCCGCCGAACGCCGCAATGTGGTCGGCCAGCTTTTCGCCAAAGGTGCGCTGGTCCTCAAACTCGTCTTCCGGATTTTCACTGATGGTCTCGTGGGTGGCGATGCTCTCGGCCACTTCGCGGTCAAGGTCGCCCAGTTCGCCGCGTTCCTGCCGCAGCATGTCTTGCACCTGCCGCACGCGGTAGCGGGCCAGCACGCTGTCGCTTATTTTAGAGCCGCGCCCCAGGTCGGGGAAGTCCGCCTGCAATGCCGCCGCCAGCGCCGGGCGCAGGCTTTCAAGCGTGTGCAACTGGTGCGGGTCGGTCAGCTTGCCGCTCACGGCGCAGGCCACGCGCTTGCCGCGCCGTTCGCTGTGCGGCTCGATTTTTTTCGCCATCGCGCGCTTGGGGTTGGCGCGCAGGTTCTTCACTTTTGCGGGTATGTTTTTGGCCATGGGCAAACTTCTCATGCCACCCACACAGCGGCAACAAAAAAACGGCCCCGGAAAGATCCGGGGCCGTCGTCGTTATTTAATAGTCAGGGTCGCTTACGGTGTTCAGCAGGTCGGCGTAGGTGCCGCCGCTGCGCGTAAACACCACTTCGCCCAGCAGATTCTGCACCGCGATCCGGCGGTGGTCGCCGGGCCGCAGGCAGGCAAACGGCCGCTGCCTCGATTTGGCCTTTAACTCGTCCAGCAACTGGTCCTGCAAGGCGCAGGCGCGTTCCAGCAACAGCAGCGCGTGGCCGGCCTTCATCCGGTCTTCGCGGCTTTCGCCGATCCAGTCGGCGTGGGCCACAAACAGGCGTAGCTGCTCGCGCCGGGCGTGGGGGTGGGCCTCCGTTATGGCCACCGGCAGTTCATGCCACATCAGGTAGGCGGTGCGTTCGCGGCAGTCGGCCCGCAGCAGCAGGTAGCCGGTCACCAGCGGAACAAGGCCGCCAAGGGCCAGCATCCAGCCGGGCATCAGGGCCAGCGTGTGGCCAAAGGTCGCCCACATGCCCAGGTGGTCCGGTATGCGGTCGTCAAACGCCATGCTCAGGCAGCCCAGCATCACAAACACCTGCGCCAGCATCACCACGCCGGTAAACACCAGCGCCCAAAAAAAGTTCGAGGTGGTCGGCGACTCAACCAGCCTGGCAGGCATCGCAACAGTCGTCATGGTTCTCTCCATGGTAAAAAAGGGGAACAAGATGAAATACTTGGCCCTCTATAAGCCTGCGCGGCCCCGAAATCAATCGGGGCCGCGCAGGGTGCGATGTTGGAGGGGTTCAGGCCGCCAGCGACAGCAAGCGCCGGGGCGCGCGCAGGCGTTCAAGCTGCTCGCACACCAGTACGGCGCGCTCGCGGGAATCGCCGGGGATGTCATGCTTTTCCAGCAGCGCGGGCAGTTCGGCCTGCGGGCTTTCAAGTACCCGGGGGGGCAGGCGCCCGGCCGCTATTTCCTGCTGCAGGGCTTCCGCCCATTCGCGCCGCAAACTGCGGGCGTTGCGTTGCCTGAAGCGCTTCACGCCCCACAGCAGTAACGCGATCACCAGCGTCATCACGATCAACTGCACGTCGATGCGGATACTGTAGATGGCGCTGTGCACGTAGCCCAGCAAGGTTAAAAAGATCTGCATATCGTACCTCGTTCAAAAAGGGGTGGGCGCGGGTGCCCTGTGGTTCCGAGTCAAAGCTCATTTTCGTTATAGGCCGCAAACGCCTTGCTTCAACCTTTCGGGGCGCACAAAGGGCAGGGGGCGTGGCAAATCGTGCAGTATTGTAAGCCGCGTGTAAGCAAACCGGGGTCTGGCGACAGCTGCGCATCATCCGCGCGCGTTTTCGGCCGTAAATGCGACACATGTGTACAGCCGCGCATCACCCCTGCATCATGCCCGCATCGTCGGCGCATCACTTGCGCACCCCCCTCCAACCGCTTACCCTGCCGGCATGAACCAGCCCGTCGCCAACCCCACCGCCGCCGTCCTCATCATCGGCAACGAGATCCTCTCAGGCCGCGTAAATGACGAAAATCTGCCCTTTATCGCCAAACGCTTGGCCGACACCGGCATCGATCTCAAAGAGGTCCGCATGGTGCGCGACGAAGAACCCGCCATTATCGAAGCGGTGCGCTACCTCAGCAAAACCTATACCTATCTCTTCACCACCGGCGGCATCGGCCCCACGCACGATGATATTACCGTCGGCGCCATTGCTGCGGCGGTCAACCAGCCCATCGAACGCAACGCCGAGGTGGTTGAAAAACTTAAGCTGGCCGCGGGTTCTCGCACCACCGAAGCCACGTTCAAAATGGCCGATTACCCGGCCAATGCGCGCCTTGTTCCCAACGGTGCCACCGCTGCGCCGGGCGCGATTGTGAACAACATTATCGTGCTCGCGGGCATTCCGCGCATCATGCAGGCCATGTTCGAAGCCGCGCTGCCGCTGCTGGTTCAAGGCACGCCCACGCACACCTTAAGCGTCGATATCTGGCTGAGCGAGAGCCAGATCGCCGCCGGGTTAACCGCCATCCAGCAACGCTTTCCCACGCTCGATATCGGCAGTTATCCGTACAAAATCGACGGCCGTCACGGTACGGCCCTGGTGGCGCGCGGCACCGACCAGCCGCTGGTGGCCGCAGCCTTTGGTGCCATCCAGAAATTGGTTGATGACTTGGGCGGGGAGAGGCGCTAAAACCGGCGCCATGCCCGTGTAGTCCAACGGTAGAGACAGAGGACTTAAAATCCTTCCAGTACTGGTTCGAATCCAGTCACGGGCACCAAAAAATTAAGCGGCCTGAGGGCCGCTTTTTTATTTGATGAGGTCGAGGAATTTGGCCTGGGTCTTCAGGTTGCCCGCCACAATGCCGGTGCTTTCGGTGGAAAGCGGCGCCCCTTGCATATCGGTGGCCACGCCGGCCGATTCAGCCAGCAGCAGGTTGGCCAGCAGGGCTTCCAGCGGGGTGGTGCGGGTGGCGATGCTCACGTCGGCACGGCCTGCCGCCACTTCGATCACGTCGAACAGCGTGTGGCCGGTTTTGCGGGTATGGGCTTCAACCGCATCGAGTTTTTCCATCAGTTTCATGGCCACTACGTCGGCGGTTTTCCATGGCAGCATGGCCATGGTGTGGGCCACATCGGCGCGACCCGCCACGCGCAAGCGGTCGGGGCCCATCACGCCGGCGCCGGGTGCTACGTGCACCAGTAAATCTTCGGCGGGGAAGAACACGCCGCCCATCAGCACGCTGCCGTTTTCAATATAGGCAAAGTGCACGCTCACCGGCTGGCGGGCGTGCAGAAAATTGCGGCGGCCAGCTAGCGGCTCGATCAACCAGCAGGTTTCGGGCAACGTTACCTTTTCGGCATCGATCACCAGCGGGGTGCCGGTGGCCGAAAGTTCTTCCTTCAAAATGGAGATGATACCGTTGCGGGTGTCATCGAACAGCTTGGGGCCGTGCACCGGGTTGGCCTGGATGCGAGCCATTTCGCCGAACTGGCGGCGGAAGGCCGGGGCCACCTTGGCACACAGCTTGCGCATCAGCGCCAGCTTGGGGTTAACGGTAATGGTACCCTTGGCCATTACTGTGCGCGACCGGCAAAGGTGCCGTCTACCGTATTAATGACAATGCTTTCGCCCACGGTGATGTAGGGCGGCACCAGCACGGTCACGCCACCGGCCACCTTGGCGGGCTTGTAGCTGCTGCTGGCGGTCTGGCCCTTCACCACGGCATCGGCCTCGACCACTTCCATGGTGATCTTGGCGGGCAGGGCCACGCCGATGGCCTGTTCGCCGTAAAATTCGACGTCGACGTTCATGTTCTCCTGCAGCCAGGGCAACTGGTCGCCCAGCATTTCCTTGTCCATACTCACCTGCTCGTAGCTGGTGGTGTCCATGAAGGTCAGATTTTCGCCCTCGGGGTACAGGTACTGCATCTTTTTGACCTCGAGGCTGGCCTTTTCGACCGTGTCGGAGCTGCGGAAACGCTCGTTCAGCTTGGTGCCGTCGGTAACGCATTTCATTTCCACCTGCATGAAGGCGCCGCCTTTGCCGGGCTGGGTATGCTGGGTTTTCAGGGCTTTCCAGAGCTTGCCGTTATATTCGAGCAGCATGCCCGGGCGAATGTCTACACCGTGGATTTTCATGGGAACTTACCTTTTGCTTACCAATTGCTAATGGGCGCTTCTAGCCGATTGCCGAGGCAAAATCAATGCTTTAGAGTGCAGTTGATGAATTGGCGTTACGCGGTTGTGCTGGCAGGGGTTTTTGCAAGCCCGGCGCACGCTGTTGAGGCTTTGCGCCTGACATACGACGCGGCGGGTTCGCCGGTGACCTTCGAGCGCGACAATGCCGGCACCATTCAGGTGGACGGCCTGCCATACCCGGGCCTGGTGCTGTACCGCCCCAGCAATGGCGTGGTGTACTACCAGCACCCGGATATTCCCAAATGGATCAGCGTGCCCACCGGCACGGCGGTGGGGGTTAGCGCCACGCTGGCCAAGGGCGCTGCGTGGGAAAAATGGCAGGATCAGCCCAGCTACCGCTATGACCTGAAAGTGACTGACAACGGCGTGCAGGAAGACTGCGGCCCGCTGTATGCCAGCCCTGGCGCGGGCGTGCAGGCCGGGCTGAATGTGGCCGACATATGGCGCATTTTAACCGCTGTAGCATGGCTTAACGCGGGCAAGGCCGCCCCGGCGTGCGACCGGCTGGTGGCCGAACCGGCCCATGGCCAGGCCGCCGGGTTGCCTATCCACTTCAACGGCCCCAACGGCGAGTGGCAGTTGAAGGAACTGGCCCGTACCGGCGTGGCCAAAATTGACCTGCCGCCGGCTGCCGAGCCGGTGGATGAGCAGGCCCGCCTTGACCTGATGCTGCGCCAGTTCGGGCCCGACGAACGCAAAAAATTCCTGACCCAGTACAGCAGTTTGCCGCTGGGCCAGCAGGTGAAACTGCTGGAAGACGCCCTGATGGGAAGTGGCCAGCCGTAGGTTGGACGGCAGCGGCCAGCCCTGAGCACGTAAATAAGGGGTTGAAAAGGCCGCGTATTTGGCCTACTTCGCCTGTGTCGTTAATGATCTGGAGCGTTTTACATGTATGCGTCTGCGTTGGCGGGTTTATGCCCCAATGTTCCGTTATATGGTGCCTACGGTCAGGCTCGCTGCCTTCCGCCAAGTGGGCTGGAACTTTGGCTGCAAAGCCTCAACTCAAGCGGTCAGGCTATGGTGGCTTGCGTCCTTTTGCTGCTGGGTATCGGGCTTTGCAAAATGCTGCTCGGCCCGCCGCGCGAAGTTACCGACCCTGCCTTTAGGCCCCTGCCGGCTTAAGGCTTGTTAGCGTAACAGGTTAACCCCCGTTTGCACCGCATGGTGCAGGCGGGGGTTGCTTGTTTTTGCGGTTGGCCTATCCTGCGCCCCAAGGCCCCGGCCTTTGCATCTGAACATTTTACAAAAAACAGGTTTCGGCCTGTTGTGGTGTGTGGAGAAGAACGTGCAGAAAGTACTGGAGCTGCGGCGCCCTGCGCTAAGGTTGGCAGGCGGCATTGTGGCTGTTATCGCGTTTATCGGGGTGTGCTTTATTGCCGCCGATTACGTGGCGCTCAACGGCCTCGCAACACGCATCAATCATGCCAGCATTGGCGGTACCATCCGCTAAGGCTTGCAAGGTTACACCCCTGGGAGCAATCCCGGGGGTTTTTGTATGCCGGTGTTGAAAACCGCTTATGCGCCCCTCCATATAGAAGCATGCGCTGGATGCCCGTATTCGCATTGGTTCTTATCAGCCTGCCCGCGTGGGCCCAGCAGACGTATTTCAACAGCAAAGACGTGGGCAACGCCCGCCTGTTTGAATATAAATGGCGCGACCCCGATGGCGACCATGCGCTCAGGTTCGGGCTTTCGCTGGCCGACATTGCGCAGGCTGAAAGCGAGTTCCAGCCGTTCGATAACACCGCCGCACAAACCGTGGCGTTCAACGCCGTGCAAAGCAAAGCCAAAACCTTAAGCGTGCCCAACGGGGCCGAAGTGGAAGTGGCGCGCAAGATCGGCGGTTACGATATCCGGGCCCGCGGTGTGGAAGCCCCGCAAATGCAGCAGATTGCCGATAACCTGAAAGTGGTGCGCGACCAGGCGCTTGAAGATTATGTGGCCAGCCGTTTTTACAGCCGCATCGATGATACGCACATCATGCCCGACCATCGCCGCATCGCCAAACGCTACGTACCGGCCATGGCCCCGGTGGCGCAGGCTATGAGCGCCGCGCTCGGCCCCAACGCCGACCAGCGTGCCACCATTAACTATGTGATGCACTTTTTGCAGAGCATCCCCTACGACCAGCTGGAAAACCGCTACACCAGCAACGGTGCGGGGTTCGAAACGCCGTACACCATCCTTTCCGGAAACAAGGGCGACTGCGATAGCAAAAGCGTGGCGCTGGCCGCCACCCTGCGCGCCATGTTCCCCACCCTTAAGCTGACCATGGTGTATGTGCCCGAGCATGCCTTTGTGGGCATCGGCCTGCCGCAGGGCAGCGCCGACTATGCCCTGCGGCTGGGTGGCGACGTGTTTGTGCTGGCCGACCCTACCGGGCCTGATTTCATGAATCTGGGCGAGGTGGCGGGCCGGGCGCTTGATGCGCTGAACAACGGCAAATTCAGCTACCAGGAAATCCCCTTTTAAACAAAAAGCCCCACGCAAGGTGGGGCTTTTTTCAGGGCAGCAGTTTGCATTCGGCAGCCGTTTCGTAAAGCGGCAACTCTTTTACCTCGGTGGTCTGGTACAGCACGGCCGTGTCCTGGCAGGTTAGGCCTTGGCGATAGTTTTCAGCCTCATCGGCAAAAACAAACGGGCCAACCTGTTGCCGCCGTTGCAGCCATTGAGTGGGATGGCCGTCCTTGTCGAGGCCTTTTCCGTAAGTATTCCGCAACACGTAGTAAATGGTCTTCATGGAAGCCTCCATGCGAGATCGGGGTGGCCGGATGTACCCCGGCAGCAGCAAAATGTCCATGCAATCCAAAGGCTTTTGCGGGTGTGTTTGGAATATGGGCAACCTTTGCGTTTTATTTGCTTGCGGGGTGGGGGCAGGGGTGATAACTTGAATTCAGTAACACAAATCAAAAACGAGCAACGAAAGAGAATAAAATGGCCGAATCCCGCGCCTCCGCAAAAGAAGATGCAACCAAAAACAAGGCCCTCGAAGCCGCCCTGCAAGCGATCGAAAAGCAGTTCGGCAAGGGCAGCATTCTCAACATGGGCAAAGATACCGTCGACCGTACCGTGCAGGTGGTTCCCACCGGCAGCCTGGGCCTCGACATCGCCCTGGGTGTAGGCGGTTTGCCCAAGGGCCGTATCATCGAGATCTTCGGGCCGGAAAGCTCGGGTAAAACCACCCTGACCCTGCACGTGATCGCCGAAGCGCAAAAGATCGGCGGCACCTGCGCGTTCATCGACGCCGAGCACGCGCTCGACGTCACCTATGCGCAAAAGCTGGGTGTCGACCTGAACAAGCTGCTGGTCAGCCAGCCCGACAGCGGCGAACAGGCGCTTGAGATCTGCGACCAACTGGTGCGCACCGGCGCGGTCGATATCGTGGTGGTCGATAGTGTCGCCGCCCTGACCCCGCGCGCCGAGATCGAGGGCGAAATGGGCGACAGCCACATGGGTGTGCACGCCCGCCTGATGAGCCAGGCGCTGCGCAAGCTGACCGGCACCGTGGCCAAGAGCAACACCATGGTCATCTTCATCAACCAGATCCGCATGAAGATCGGCGTGATGTTCGGCAACCCCGAAACCACCACCGGTGGTAACGCGCTCAAGTTCTACAGCAGCGTGCGCCTCGACATCCGCCGCACCGGTGCCATCAAGGACAAGGAAGAGATCGTCGGCAACACCACCCGCGTCAAGGTGGTGAAGAACAAGGTCGCGCCTCCTTTCCGCGAAGCGATCTTCGACATCATGTACGGCGAAGGCATCAGCCGCGTGGGCGAAGTGGTCGACATGGGCGTGGCCCGCAACGTGATCGAAAAGAGCGGTGCGTGGTTTGCCTATAACGGCGAAAAGATCGGTCAGGGTCGCGAAAACGCCAAGCAGTATCTGGTCGAAAACCCTGCCATCATGGCCAAGATCGAAGCCGATCTGCGCGGCAAGGGCGCTGGCCCGGCGGTGATCGAAGCCAGTGACGATGCCAGCGAAGACGACGGCGAAGAAGAAGCCGCATAAGCGTTACACCAAACAACAACGGCCCCCTTGGGGCCGTTGATTTTTAAGGGCAGGGGCAAGCCGCCCTTGGGCGGGCGGGGTTGCGTACCGTAAAGGGCGATAAGGTCACCCAGTACGATGAATGAGATGACGCACATCGCCAGCGTGTAAAGGGTCAGCATGCACAGCAGCAGTTGCGTTTTATGGAGCCACTCGAAGTTTTCAAAACTGCTGAAAAACCCGGCCCCATACAGTACCGCCAGCATCAGCATGACCGGCATCGCCATTATGGCCAGGCACAGCAAAAACCAGGGCAGGGTGGAAAACGACATGGCGCTTTTACCGCAAGCCATGCCTACCGCCGCACCCATCGCGGTTGCCACAACGTACATCTGGCAGCACAGCACAAAGGTTTCGGCGTGGCTCAAATGGTTGAGCGTATTCATGCAAGCCTCCGTAAACGGAATGTGATAGGTTGTTGCCAAGCAACCTAAACATAAAACCAGCCAAAGCCAAGCCGCCCGAGCCATGTTTTCGCCCTATCTGTACGATCATAAATTCGATATCGACGACCTTATCGCCGCGCAACTGGCCGAAACCCCGCAGCACCTCGAAACCCGCACCGGCACGCTCAGCGCCACGCTGCCCGAGGTGGACGATGCCCATCGGTTTATCCTGCCTGTATTACCCGTCACCTGGCTGGCCCACCTCGATGCGCACGACGAATACTTCCGCCTGCCGCCGGCCGAGCGCGCCGAACTGGGGCAACTGGTTAAAACCACAACCATCCTGCAAAGCCTGCTGCCGCTGGTGTTTGGCCCCAGCACGCTGGGCGGCTGGTTGCGCGAGCGGCTGAAAGAGGAATGCCTGCAATGGCTGGCCGACAACAACCTCATTCCGCCCAGCATGCGGCACATCAATGGCGTGCCTAAAGCCAAGGCCGCGCCCGCGCCAGCCAACGTTAAAAAGGTTACCATCGCGTAACCATGAATGGTTTAGTCGTCCTCATCGTCGTTGTGTTTCTGCTCATTCTGGTGGGTGTGTTCTGCGCCATCGAAGTGGCGTTTTTATACGCCAGCCGCGCCCGCCTGCACCAGCAGGCGCGCGACGGCAGCAAGCGCGCCCGCATCGTGCTCGACCTGCTCAAGCAGCCCGATATGCTGTTGGCCACGCTGGTGCTGGTGCTCAACACCATCATGATCCTCAGCTCGGCGCTCACTACCGCCATGCTGGTCAAAATGTTCGGCGAAGCTGGCGTGGCTTATGCCACCGTCATCATGGCCGTGGCCACTTGTATCTTCACCGAGGTGCTGCCCAAGTCGCTCGGCACGCGTTTCCCCGAGGCCATCGCCCTGCGCTTTGCCCGCCCCATCCTGGTGCTTTACAAGGTGCTCATGCCGCTGACACTGGCCTTGCGCGGCATCAACGTGGGTATCCTTAAAATGTTGCGCCTGCACTCCGAAAAAACGCCTTCCTTCACCGAAGGCGACCTGCGGGGCGCCATCAGCCTGGGGCTGGAATACGGCACCATCCATAAAACCGAATTCCGCATGCTCGACGCCGTACTCAACCTCGACGAAATGACGGTGGCCGACGTAATGGTCCATTCCAGCGCCATCGTGGGGCTCAGTGTCGATACCCCGCCCGCGCAACTGCCCAAAATACTGGGCAACCTCAACCACACGCACTTGCCGGTGTACAAGGGCAAGCCCACCAACTTCATCGGCATCCTCGCCATCCGCGATTACCTTAATGCCTTGGGGCAGGTGGCCAAGCGATCCGATGTCGTCCTCAAAAATATTTTGCGCCCGCTCTACACAGTGCCCGAAACCACCCGGCTGGGGCAGCAACTGCTCGAATTTTCGAAAGACAAAACCCGCCACATGGCGCTGGTCACCGGGCCCAACGGCGAACTGCGCGGCCTGATGACGCTGGAAGATATCCTTGAAGAAATTACCGGTGACGCCACGCACGAAACCGAAACCATCCCCGTCACCGCCGTGCCTGCGGCCGACGGCAGTGTGGTCATTCCCGGACGCAGCGCGGTCATCGACCTCAACCGCGCCTACGGCTGGCAGTTGCCGGTCGATGAGGCGGTGACCATTGCTGGGTTAATGGTGGAAGAGTTTGGCCGCCTGCCCGCGCAGGGCGAAAGCCTGAACCTTGAAAACCTGACGTTGACGGTGCTGTACAAACGCGGCCACCGCATCGAAACCATCAAGATCACCCCGGCGACCAAATGAAGCGATGGGCCCTTTTTGCGTTGCTGGCGCTGGCGGCCTGCAAGCCCCAGCAACAAGCGCAGTTACCCGATTACAGCCAGCAGCCCGAAGCCCCCGCCAAGGGCGATACCACCATCAGCACCATCGGCAGCGACCCCGCCAACCTGGTGCCGCTGCTGGCGGGTGAAGTGGTAGGCGCCGAAATTGCCGGGAACATTTACCAAAGCCTGGTTACCTATGATGCCAACCTCAACCTCATTCCGCAGTTGGCCGAAAAGTGGGAGTTCTCCGACGGCGGCAAAACGCTTACCTTTACGCTCAAGCCCAACCTCACATTCTCCGACGGTTCGCCGCTCACCAGCGCCGATTGCCTGGCCAGCCTGCAGGCCATCACCAACCCCAAAACCCGCACGCCGCACGCGGGCGATTATTTGTTGGTGACCAAGGCCGAAACGCCCGATGCGCACACCTTCCGCGTGCACTATGCCGAGCCGCTGGTCACCACGCTTTCCACCTGGGCCGGGTTTGCCATCATGCCCAAAAAGGTCATCGACCAAACGCCCGACTTCAACCAGACCACCCTGCGTGAAAAGCCGATGGGCAGCGGCAGTTACAAACTGTCGCAATGGAAGCACGGGCAATACCTGTATCTCACCGCCAACCCGAGCAGCACCGAGGCGCCCTACATCAGCAACCTGTTCTACCGCATTCTGCCCGACGACAGCGCCGAGTGGCTGGAGCTTAAAGCCGGCAACCTCGACTTGGCCGGCCTGTCGCCGCTGGCTTTCAGCAGACTCACCGACGCACCGTGGTTCACGCGGCAGTATCAAAAGATCCATTACCTCGGCAACGGTTATACCTTCCTCGGGTTCAACCTTAAAAACCCCAAATTCCAAAACAAGCTGGTGCGGCAGGCGCTCAGCTACGCAGTCGATAGGGAAGGGCTGATCAACGCTGTGTTCTTCGGGCAGGCACAGCCCATGGCGGGCGTGTTCAAACCGGGCACGTGGGCCTACAACCCCCATTTAAAGCCGTACCCGTTCGACCCCGCCAAGGCGCGCGAACTGCTGAAGCAGGCGGGCTATACGCCCGATGCCAAGGGCACCCTGCGCAACGCCAGGGGCGAGGCGCTCGATTTCACCGTCACCACCAACCAGAATAACGAGCAGCGCATGAAGGCTGTGCAGGTGCTGCAAAAGTGCTTTGCCGACATCGGTGTGCGCATGACCATCCGCGCGCAGGAGTGGAGCACGTTCGTCACCAACACCATCCGCAACCGCGATTTCGAGGCCGTGATGCTGGGCTGGTCGCTCAGCGCCGAGCCCGACCCTTACGACATCTGGCACAGCAGTAAAACCGCACCGGCCGAATTCAACATGATCTCCTACAACAACCCCGAGGCCGACCGCCTGATGGTGGCCGCGCGCAAAGAGTTCGACCAGACCAAACGCCAGCAACTGCTGTGGCAGTTCCAGGCTATCCTGGCCGACGAGCAACCCTACCTGTTCCTGTACGCGCCGGAAGTATTGATGGCCGTGCAAAAACGCATCGTGGGCGTGGCGCCCGCACCCGCGGGCATCGGCTACAACAGCTGGCAATGGTACGTACCCAAACCGTGGCAATTGCGGAATAATATGCAGCCATGACCGCCTGGTTCGCCCAACGTCTGCTCAACGCCATTCCGCTGCTGCTCGGCATCACGCTGGTGTGTTTCCTCACCATCAAGCTGGCGCCGGGCGACCCCATCAGCCTCATGGCCGACCTCAACCCCAAAATGGCAGCCAACGAAGCGATGAAAGAAGCCTACGGCCTGAACGACCCATGGTATGTGCAGTACGGCAACTGGCTTAACGCGCTGGCCCACGGCAAACTGGGTACATCGCTCGCACCCGACGGCCGCGCGGTGGCCGACAAGATCGCCGACGCCCTGCCCATCACCGTGTGGCTCAATGTTATCGGGCTGATGCTGGTCATCATTATTTCAGTGCCGCTGGCGCTGCTGGCCGCCACCCGGCCTGACAAGCTGACCGATCACGTGCTGACCATCATCACCTATATCGGCGCCGCCGCGCCGGGCGTGTGGCTGGCGGTGCTGGCGCTGCAATATTTCAGCGTGGGGCTGGGCTGGCTACCGCTGGCGGGTATCCGCAGTTTCGGGGCCGAAAACCTGCCGTGGTACAGCCAGCTGGCCGACCTGGCCTGGCATGCCACCCTGCCGCTGGCGGTGGGCGTGTTCGGCAGCCTTGCGGGCATTTTGCGCTTCATGCGCGGCAGCCTCATCGAAACCCTGCGGCAGGATTACCTGCTCACCGCGCAGGCCAAGGGCGCCAGCCGCGCGCGGGTGCTTACCCGCCATGCCCTGCGCAACGCGCTGCTGCCGCTCATCACCATCCTCGGCCTGTCGCTGCCCGGCCTTATCGGCGGCAGTGTCATCATGGAAAGCCTGTTCGCGCTGCCCGGCCTCGGCCTGCTGTTTTACAGCGCGGTGCTGATGCGCGACTACCCGGTGCTGATGGCCCTGCTCACCGCCGGCGCGGTGCTCACCCTTCTAGGTAACCTGCTGGCCGACTTCTGCACCATGCTGGCCGACCCCCGCACGCGTGCTGATTAAGGCGCGTCGTTGTCATCGCAACAATAAAAAACGCGGGGCCAAAGCCCCGCGTTCTATCGCATTCGTTATGCAGCCTTGGCCAGGCTCAGCACGCGCTGAACCCGTTTGCTGGGCTTGATGTTCTCGTAAAACTCCAGCCACTCCACATTCAGGTGCTGAAGATTTTCTTCCGAGAGCTCCAGTTTCAGCAAGTCGGCCCGGGTGGGTATCCAGGGGTTGTATTTCAGGCGCAGGCCTGCTTCTTCAGGGGTGCGGTTGGCCTTATAGCCGTTCATCTCCACACTGGCCAGCACACTGTTCATCCAGCTCCGTTCACCACCCCGCGATTTAGGCATGATGTGATCAAAGCTGGCCTGAATGGCCGGGTTATCGCTTTTCATCCGCAGCCGACGGTCATCGTACATGTCCTTGCCGAGGTCGCGGATGAAGAGGTTACGCAGGTTAAAAGCAGCTTCCTGATGAAGTTCGACAACTTTCCGGAATTGCCTCAGCATCACTACGCTGGGTACTTCCCACTCCATCCTGTCAAACTCGCTGCCCGACCGGGCAATGAACGGGCTGGTCCGATAGGTAAAAGCATAGTCACCAGCCATCCGCAGCATCTTCATGGCACGCCGCCAGCTCACCTGACATTCAGGGTATGACACAGGCGTACCGTTCGGGTTCACTATCAAAACTTGATAGTTATCAGGCACCCTGTTGTTAATCATTAACCTACTACTGCCATCGTCGGGCATTTGCGCGCGCTCCATGTGTTTTAAACAAGCCAGGAAGAACGACAGGCGGGAGTCCGCCAGAAGGGAAACCGGTGAAAGATGTTGCCGGTAGTTGCACTTACCGTTTTACGCAAAAGCCACATTGCACACAACTGTCAAACCCACAACTCCGCCACTTTTTCATACATGCGTTGCAAAACAATCCGCGCTAGTATCGGGCCCATGAAACTCGCCGCCTCGGTCTTTTGCGCCCTGATTATTTTAGCCGCCCTGGCCGCGCCGCTGATTGCCCCGTACGACCCCACCGCCATGGCCCTGCGCGATATATTAGCCGCCCCCAGCGCACAGCATTGGCTGGGCACCGACGCTTTGGGCCGCGACGTGCTCAGCCGACTGCTGTACGGCGCGCGCGTCAGCCTGAGTGTCGGCATCGTGGCCATCGGGCTGGCCACGGCCACGGGTCTGGCGGTGGGGGCGCTCAGCGCGCTGGGCAACAAGTGGGCCGATGCCGTGCTGATGCGCGCCACCGACGTGATGCTTTGCTTCCCCGCCATCTTCCTGCTGCTGGCTGCCGCCGCCATACTGCCGCCAAGCCTGCTTAACCTGATGCTCATCATCGGGCTGACGGGCTGGATGGGAACCGCGCGGCTGGTGCGGGCCGAACTGCTCAAGCTGCGCCATGCGCCCTTCGTGCAGGCCGCGCGGCTGGCGGGCACGCGCGGGGTGCCGTTGTTCATCAAGCACTTTTTGCGCCACCTGTGGCCGCTCACGCTCACTACGCTCAGCCTGGGGCTGGCCGGGGCGATACTTACCGAATCGGCGCTCAGCTTTCTGGGCCTTGGTGTGCAGCCGCCCACCCCCAGCTGGGGCACCATGCTGGCCGACGGCAAATCGGTCATGGAAGTGGCCTGGTGGCTTACCGTGTGCCCCGGTTTGGCCATATTGGTTACGGTTCTGGCCTTCACCCTGCTGGGCGAGGTTTTAGGTCCGGCCCGCTTGAAAAGCGCCCGCGAGTAGCCCATATAAAGACAAGTAACGGGGAGGCGTACCATCCCATCTTAAAACCGGAGTTACGCCCATGCTATCTACACCTTTTCCTACATTCTCGCTGCGTCGCCATGGTGCCCATGTTGCCACGGTCATGCTGTTTCCCAGCGTTATGGGCTTCTCGGCCGGTATCGCTTCCAACGGTGGCTTCAAGCAGGCCGAAGGGTACGGCGATACGGCAGTAGCCGCGTTGCACGATCTGACCCGCAAAATCCTGGGTCGTGAGTTCAGCCACGAAATCAAGACCCAGGTCATTCCCAAGCTTGCAGCCAACTAAACAAAACGCCGGTCATTTTTGACCGGCGTTTTTTTATTGCCGCAGCTGCAACGCCGCCAGCCCGGCATACAGTTTCGATCTTTTCATCAGCTGCGCATGGGTGCCGCTGGCCACCACAGCGCCCTTATCCAAAACAACAATCAGGTCGGCATCGCGCACGGTACTCAGGCGGTGGGCAATGGCCACCACGGTGCGGCCCTTGCCGGCGTCTTCCAGCGCGGCCTGCACAGCGCGCTCGCTGTCGGTGTCCAGGTGGCTGGTGGCTTCGTCAAGCAACAGCACAGGCGCATCCACCAGCACCGCACGGGCAATGGCAATGCGCTGGCGCTGGCCGCCGCTCAGTTGCACGCCGCGTTCGCCCACGGCGGTTTTCAGGCCTTGAGGCAATTCTTTCACAAAGCCGTCGGCGTGGGCGATCTTCAATGCACGCCATACTTCTTTTTCGTCGGCATTGGGTTTGCCGAAGGCCACGTTGTCGCGCACGCTGCCGCTAAACAGCGGGGCATCCTGCGCCACCAGCGCAAACTGCTGCCGCAGGTCGCCCACGGCCAGCTTGCGCACGTCAACGCCGTCAAGCTTTACGCTGCCGTTGCCCACGTCGGCCAGCCGCAGCATCAACCGCAGTAACGTGCTTTTGCCTGCGCCGCTGGGGCCCACCAGCGCCACGCGCTTGCCGCGCGGCAGGGTCATGGAAATACCCTTCAACACTTTTTCCTCGGGGCGGGCAGGGTAGGCATAGGTCGCCTTATCGAACACGATGGTGCGGCCACCCTTGGCCACCGGCAGCTTTTGCGGGCGCGCGGGGTTCACAATGTGCGGCGGGGTGGCAATGATCTCGCCCACGCGCTCCAGCCCGCCCAGCACGGTCTGCCATGCGGGCCAAAAGTTGCCCAGGTTGCCTACGGCGTCGCCCAAAAACCCCAGGTATAAAAGGAAGGCCGTCATGTCGCCCAAACTCATGTGGCCATCCATCACCTGTAATCCGCCCAGCCACACCACGCCGGTCAGCGCCAAAAAACCAACCGCCATGTTGGTGCCGAACAAAATGTTGTTGGCCACGATCATCTGCCGCGCGGCTTTCAAAATATCGCCCAGCAAACCTTCGGCCTTTTCGCGCATGGTGGCCTGCTGGCCGTAGGCGCGTATGGTAATGGGCTGGGCCACCTGTTCGCCCAGCGCACCTGCAAACTTGGCAAAACGGTCCTGCTGCTTGCGGCTCAATACCTTCACCTTGCGGCCCATGGCGCTGCTTACCAGCACCAGCGGAATACCCGCCGCCAGCAGCACGCCGGTCAGCATTGGACTGGTGTACAGCAGCGCCAGCAGGGCACCGACACCCAAAAATATCCCGCGCACCATCATCGGCATGCTGAAGCTCACAAAATCGCGCAGGCTCTGAATGTCGCCGGTCATGCGGCTCACCAGTTCGCCACCCACGCGCAGCTCAAACCAGTCCACATCCAGCGTCAGCAGGTGGCCCAGCAGCTTCTGGCGCAGGTCGTTGGCCACGCGCACACCGGTATAGTTCAGCAGTTGGCCGCGGGCCAGAATGCCCAGCACCAGTATCACCGTCAGCCCCACCATAATGCCTGCCATCCCGGCCAGTGCGTGGCGGTCGCCCACCAGCAGGGCATGGTCGAACATGCGCTTCAAAACCTGGGGTATCGCCAGCATGGCGGCGGTGGTGCCCAGCGTAATAAAGGCGCCCAGCAACACGCGCCCGCGGTAGGGTTGTACCAGTTGCCAGAGCAGCTTGTTGGGCGTGAGGGGTGAGGTCATGGGGCTTTATTAGGCCCAAAGCAACGTGATATACAAGGGGCAACATCCCCGTTTAACGGAGGCCGCCATGGCCGAGATATTCTCTCCGTTGCAATGCCTAAGTCCACCAAGGCTCATCGCCGCCTGGACAAGGCAAAATCACCCAGACCTTAAAAACGCACGGCTGCAAAAACTGCTTGCCGATTCGCGCCTGCTTGCGCTCGACATGCTGCAAGAGCCCGACGAAAAAATCGCGGCCTCACAAGGTCTGGGCCTTATCGAGCTGTTCACCGACCTGCGTATCATGTGTGAGGAGCGGGAGGTCAACGTGTCAGACCTATCGGCGGTTACCCAAACCGCGGTGTTGATTACTTGCAGCGTGGCTCTATTCCAGACACCCGAAGAAAAATGGGATCTCTACAACAGCTACCACAAAGATCCCGTCTTCAATGATCTCTTGGTCAATGGGTAATATCGTAACAAAAAAACGACCCGCGATGCGGGCCGTTTTTTTTTGTTACTCAAAGGTTTCGGCTTCGGCCTCGGCGATGGCGATTTTCGCCTCATTGAGGGTGAAGCCTTTGCGCAAAAGTTTTCCCAAAAGTTTTTCGCGCGCTTTCTGGTGCGCTTCCATCTTTTCGCGGTGGGTGAGGGCGGGGTCGAGGGCGCGCATCACTTGTGTACGCTTGAGCGCCGGTTGCGCACGTTTTGCCACCGTTTTTGCGCCATCGATGAGCAGGATACCGTCGGCGGAGAGCCGGGAAAGCGCCCGTTCGGCGCCACTTTCGGTGATGCCGGCGATCTTGAGTTCCTGCCTGATGCGGCCCGCGCCCCAGCGGCTTACCTGCGCCCGGTAACGGGCCCGGGCGTCGGCATAACGCTCGTCGCTCAATAGCTTTTTTTCGATAAGTTTTTCAATAACTTGGTTTATCTCGGCGGGTGCATATTCTTTGCGCATAAGCTTGGTGCGCAGCTCCTTGACCGCATGCTCGCGGCGGCCCAAGAATGCCAGCGCTGCGTCGAGGCATGTTTTTTTATCTGCCATGATGCTAAGTATTTCAAACTATTAGTGTTTTGTCAAGAAAAAAGAGGGGAGCCCGACCATGATTCCAGAACACATCCGCACCACCGAAGGCCGCCGCAACATACCCGGCTGGGTGTTCGGGGTTGGTGTTATATTATTGATCGTATTGGCTTTTGTGGCCTGGATCGGCGTGGGGATGAGCAACCCGCCGGCCGGTGAGCCCACCACGCAGGACGTGCCGCTGGCCCACTAAAATGCTGAAAAGGCTTGCCTTTTTAGCTATCGGGGCCGCAAGCCTGGCCGCGCCCGTGCAGGCCGCCGACAGCACCAGGCTGGGCGCCGACGGGTTTCCGGCCGACTGGAAAGCCGAGGATTTTCAGGTCGTTAGCAGTACCTCCGGGATGTCGGCGGCGGCGGTGTCGGCCAGCGTGCCGCAGCCGGTGTCGGGCGCCGCGGTGTACCGCGTGGATCAGTTGCCCCGGGTGAAAAGTGATGTGGTTCAACCTATTGAAAACAAACATGTAAATGCCGAAAAAGCGGCCAATGAGGCCGCCGCCCGGGCCGCCCGCGTGACGCTGCCCAAGGTGGAAGAGGAAGACGCGGGCGGGGCACAGCCCAAGACCTTGAATGAATTGAACAATTATGGCCCGCTGAGCGCGAAGATCGGCAGCGAGGTGCTGTTCAACGGCCCCATTCAGAGCGGGGCGCAGGGTGTGCGCAAAGGGAGCGCAGGTGATGCGCGGATGTCGGTTAATGGAGCGCAACTGTCGTATTTTGTCGAAAATGGGCGCCGGAATGTCGCTGCGTGGACCTTGAATGACGCATTCCGCCGCACGTTGCTGACGCGCGGGCCTGCGCCCAAGGCGGCGGTGGCGGCGTCGGTCACATCTGACACGGTAGGGGTATCGGGCAGCGTGGTGTCGGGCACCGCCGCCGTGACGCCGACCGCGCCGGTGGTGAACGCCACCCCGTGGCTGGCGGCGCGGGCCCGTGCGCTTGAGGCGTTGGGATTTAATGAAGCCGCCGACGGGTTGTGGCGCGCGGTGGGGCCGGACCTGCGTTTGGCCGACCCGGCGCTGGCCGAGGGTTGGGTATCGAGCCGGTTGCTGGCCGGGCAGACCGGCGAAGCCTGCCAGCTTGCCGCCAACCAGGTGCTGAACAGCGGCGGCGGCGAGGCCGGGGCGTTCTGGAAACAGGTGGTGCTGGCCTGCCAGGCCATTGCCGGGCAGCGCGAGGCGTTGGGCTTGAGTTTGCAGTTGGCCGAAAGCGCCACGCCGAAAGCGGACCCGTTTTTGCTGGCGGTGGCGACCGCCGTGCGCGAGGACCGCGCGGTTGACGAGAAGGTGAAGGCACCGGGGCGCATTGGCATTTTGGCTGCCAGCGTATTGGCGACCTACCCAGCGCTGATCGCCGAGGAGTGGTTGCCGAAACTACCGGACGTGGTGTGGCGCCGGCTGGTGCGCACCGAAGGATTGCCATGGCGCCTGCGCACCGCCGCCGCCGAATTGCTGGCGGCGCAGACGCACGCCAATGCCGACGTGGAAGTGGTGCAGGCGTTCTACGCGGTATCGAGCATTGAAGGCGTGGACTTTACCGACCCGCTGGGCGCCGCCGAAAAAGTATTGAACGCCGGTGAGCCGGTGCGTGCCCGCGCCATGTTGTGGCAGGCGGCCAACGGCCGCGCCGGCGGCATGGGCCTGCGCGCGCTGTGCTGGCAGCGCTGGGCGATGCGCGCCAGCGTGGCGGGCCTTGGCGGCCTGCTGCCGGTGATGAGCCCGGACACAGCGCGCATCAAGCCCGCGCCAGAACTGGCCTGGCTGGCGCCGGTGGCGCAAAGCCTGGTGTGGCAGCGTGGCGAGACGGGCACCGACTGGTTGCGCGGGTTGCAACAGAACGGCAGCGTGGCGCCCGCCCTGAAAATTGAAGCGCAATGGCTGGCGGTGCAGGCCGGGTTGATGAGCGGCACCGTGGACAAGGCCGCGTGGGAAACCTGGCTGGCGCAGCCCGAGTGGAGTGCCGCCGAGCGGTTGCGCGCGGCGCGGATGTTGAGTTCGGCCAGCGCGCTGGGGGTGGCGTTGCCTTCGGACCTGTTGCCGCTGCTGCAGCAGAAGGTGGGCGAGTTTGACGAGAGCGTGGGCGGTGCCCGCCCGCTATGGGTGCAGGCCGTGGACAGCGCGGTGACCGCCAAGCAGGCCGGGACCGCGCTTGACCTGCTACACCAACTGGCGCCCGGCGAAGACCCGTTGAGCCCGCCGCTGCTGGTGGTTCAGGTGAATGCCCTGCACGACCTTGGTTTGGTGAACGAGGCGCGCGAGGTGGTGGCCGCCGCGCTGATGGCCCCGCTGCTGAGCGAAAACAGCGAGCCGCCCGCGCCGAAGATCACCGGCGGCAAGCGCCCCGAGGAAAAGGTGAAGAAGGTAGGCGAGGGCACCCTTAAACTGGCGCCCGTGCCGGTAAGCCCCAGCCGCCCGGTGCGCACGCAAGTGACGCCGGATGCCAACGACAAGATGACGCCGGGCGGCATTTTGATGCCGCCGCTGAAGCACTGACGTGGCATTCCATTTTTCTGCCTGGTGGATATGGTATGCGTACCTGATCGCCATGGCCCTTGCGCTGCCTTGGTGGATATGGCGCGGGCGGAAGTAATTGCCCGGCTGCCGGAAAAACACTATAAGGCCTGCGATGTATTGAAGCCCGTGCCCCTGCACCGGCCAACGTTTGGAGGTGCCAATGGCACAACGAACACTGATTATGATTATACCGCGCCCGCGCAAGCCGGGTTTGATTGAACGACTGGCTGGTATTATGGATAAAATCCAGCAAGAGGAAGACCGGGCGGGGTGCAAGCTGGTTCCACCCATACGCATAGGTGAAAGACTGTATGAGAAAAAACATTACAAGCTTGCCCTGCAAGCTTGTTTGAAGATGCAGAAACAAGTTGCAGCTTAATTTTTGAAACCGGCCTCGAAGGGGGCCGGTTTGTTTTTTGTGGTATGGTGAACCATGGATAATCTGCCGCAAGAAGCCGAAGCGTTTTTGGAGCACCTGCGCGTGGGTCGCGGATTGAGCGCCAACACCGAGGCGAGTTACCAGCTGGATTTGCAGGATTATTTCAAGCACGTGCCGGATGGGCTGAAGGCTGACAAGGCCGTCATTGAAAATTACCTGAATGGATTTGCAAAGCGTAAAGAACCCTTGAGTGCTTCGACGCAGGCGCGGCGCCGCAGCAGCCTGCGCAGCTTTTTCAAATTTTTGGTGGAGCGCGGCTGGGCCGCCGAAAACCCCACCTTGCGCGTGACCGTGCCGAAAAAGCCGTTGCGCCTGCCCAAGGCCCTGACCGAAAGCGAAGTGCGGCGGATGATCGAATTTGCTGCCGGGGAGGCGCCGATGCAGTTGCGGTTGCAAGCCATTTTGACGCTGTTGTACGGCAGCGGGTTACGCATCAGCGAGTTGGCCGGGTTGAAGGTGGCGGATATTCAGCAGGGCGAAATGCAATTGATACAGGTAACGGGGAAAGGCGATAAAACCCGCCTGGTGCCGCTGGGTAATGTGGCCGCCGTGGCCGTGGCGGCGTGGCTGGAAAAAGGCCGCCCGCGGCTGGGCGGCAGCGGCAGCGTATGGCTGCTGCCCGGGCCTTCGGGCAAGGCGCCGCTGACGCGGCAGCGGTTGTTCCAGCTTATAAAAGAGACCGGTGCCGGTTGCGGCGTGAAGCTGAGCCCCCACCACCTGCGCCACAGCTTTGCCACCCATTTGCTGGAACATGATGCCGATTTGCGCGCCGTTCAGCTGATGCTGGGCCATGCCAGCCTGAATACGACGCAAATCTATACCAAAGTGGCTTCAAATCGGGTAAAGAACGTTCTGGAAACGTATCACCCGCTAGCAAAAGGCCGATAAACCCCCATGCCCCAGCACTATTTGGAATTTGAAGCGCCGCTGCTGGAGCTGGCCAGCCGCATGGAAGACCTGCTGGCCGCGCAGGAGGCTGGTGAGGCCACCGCGGTGAAGAACATTCCCGCCGAGCTGGCCCGGCTGGATGTGCGCATGGCGCGTATTACCCGGTTGCTGTACCGCCGGCTGGACCCCATTCAGAAAATGCAGGTGGCCCGCCACCCGGAACGCCCGCAGGGTGGTGATTACTTAAAGGCATTGGTGCCGGATTTTGTGCCGCTGGCCGGTGATCGTCGCTTTGGCGAGGACAAGGCTTTGCTGGCCGGGGTTGGCCACTGGCAGGGCGAGGTGCCGTGTGTGGTGTTTGCCATTGATAAGGGCAAGAACACCGCCGAGCGGCTGGCCAAGAACTTTGGCATGCTGCGCCCCGAGGGCTACCGCAAGGCCCAGCGGTTGATGCAGATGGCCGGGCGGTTGAACCTGCCGGTGATCGCGCTGGTGGATACGCCTGGGGCCTTCCCCGGCATTGATGCCGAGGAGCGCGGGCAGGCCGAAGCCATTGCCACCTGTTTGGAAATGCTGATGCAGCTGCCGGTGCCGGTGGTGAGCGTGATCATCGGCGAAGGCGGCAGCGGGGGGGCTTTGGCGCTGAGCGCCGCCGACCGCGTGTTTATGCTGGAGCACAGTATTTACAGCGTGATCAGCCCCGAAGGGTGTGCCGCGATCTTGTGGAAAGAGGCGACCAAGGAGACCATTCCGCAGGCGGCGGATGCGTTGAAGATCACCGCGCAGGATCTGGAAAAGCTGGGCGTTATTGATGGCATCATCAAGGAGCCGGTGGGGGCCGCCCACCGCGACCCGGCGCTGGCCATCAAACGCGTGGGCGACATAGTGGCGCAGGCTTTGGCTGAAGTGGAAAAGCAAAAAAGCCCGCGCGACGTGAGCCGGCGGGCCAAGTTCATCAAGATGGCGGTTTAGTTCATTAAGCTGGCGAGGTAGGCGGGGTCCATCCCGTCTTTCACTTTTTGCGGGATGGGGTAGAGCGTGCCTTCGCCTTCGAGCATGCGTTTGCCGTCGGCGTTTTCGACCCAGGTTTCGAACACCACGGATTTATCGCCGACCTCTTTGGCGCGGGCGATGGCGGTATAGGGCGTATTGAGTTGCACCGGGGCTAAAAACTTGGCCGACTGGGCGCCCCAGATGGCGCCGAGGCCGGGGAGGTCCATGCCGAAAATGCCGGAGAACTTGGCCACCGAGATCATGCCGTGGGCGATGCGGTTTTTGAAAATGGTTTTGGACGCGTATTCTTCATTAAAATGGGCCGGGTTGAAGTCGCCGCTGATCTCGGCGAACTTTTGCACGTCGGCGTCGGTGATGCTGTACGGCTGGCGGAATTCGTCGCCCACCTTGATGTCGGCAATGCTTTTGCAGCCGCGCGGTTTGGGGTTGGTCATGGTTTTTATTCTCCTTGTTGTTATGCCCATGGTAACGCGCAACAGCGCCGGCTGACAGCCCTTTATAGGTATGACGAACTAGCCGAACAGCCACGTGGTGGCGAGGATGAGCACGCCCGCGCCCACCACCACCGGCAGCATGCGCAGCCACAGGCCGACCAGCCCGATGCCCATGAGCAGCGGTAGGCTGACGAAGAAGAAGTAGGTCATGGCCGGGTATATACAACTTTTTGGGCAAGGTGGGGAGGGGCGGCGCCATGATGCCTGCCACATGGTTGCTGGTTGGGCGGGCGCCTGCGGTTGCGCTGGCAGGCAAGCCCCCTTAGCTTGGAAACCATGCGCCGGATAACAATGGCAATAATGGCTGTGCTGCTGCTTGCGGCCAGCCATGCCTATGCCGCGTGCAGCGGGCCCAGCGGTGTGGGCGGGCAGATCATTTACAACCGCACCTACAAGGTTATGCAACTGTGCAACGGCACCACCTGGTACAACCTGGCCAAGCCCAACCCCGGCGGCAGCGGCGGTAACTGCGGCAGCAGCGGCGGTGTTGAAGGCAAGCTGATCTATAATTCCACCGTCAATACCTTTCAGTACTGCAATGGCGACAACTGGATGAATTTGGGCACGCCCAACCCCGGCGCCACCGGCAACTGCACCAACCCGCCCGGTGAGCCGGGCAAAATGTATTACAACACCAACGCCGGTTGGGTGCAGTACTGCAATGCCGGGGGCTGGCGCGGCCTTGGCAAGACCAGCGTGGCGGCGGCCACCCCGGATAACTTCAGCTTTACCGACCTGGTGGACCAGGCTTACGCGACCGTGGTGGAATCGAACATCATCCAGATCAGCGGTTTGGCCAGCCCTGCCGCCGCCAGCACCAGCGGGGCCAGCTCGCAGATACGGAGTTGCAGCGACATGGCCTGCAGCAGCGTGGTGAACACCTGGGCCAGCGGTTTCAGTCTGGCCAACAACCAGTACATTCAGGCCCGGCAGACCACCAGCGCCAGTGACGGCACCCAGACCACCGCCACCATTGTGATCGGTACCGGGAGCACCCAGTGGACCGCCACCACGTTGGCCGACACTACCCCCGACGCCTACAGCTTTACCAACCTTACCGGCCAAGTACCCGGCATGCAGGTGGAGTCGAACATCATCCAGATTACGGGACTGGGCGGTTCGGCGACGGCGGCGACCAGCGGGGCGGGCTCGGAGATACGGGTTTGCGCCGACAGCGGTTGCAGCAGTGTACTAAGTACCTGGGGCACCAGCATGAGTATTGGCAACAACCAGTACATCCAGGCTCGCCAGACGACATCGGGTTCGGGGGCCACCTTGACCACCGCCACCATTACCGTGGGCACCGGCACCACCAACTGGACCGCGACCACCGGGGCTTCGTTGACCACCGTTTACCTGACCACGACAGGGGCGCAGACCTGGAGTGTGCCTGCCGACTGGGTGAGTGTAAGCAACACCGTGGATGTGATTGGCGGCGGGGCCAAGGCGGCGACCGGCGGCGGCGGCGGCGCGTGGTCGGGTTGCAGCAACATTGCGCTGACGCCGGGAGGTTCGGTGAACGTGACGGTGGGTGCCGTGGGAGGCGATACCTGGTTCAATGCCACGTCGCTGGCCAATGCGGTGAGCAACGGTTCGACGGTTTCGTGCGCGGCCAAAGGCGGCAGCGGCAGCACCGGCGGGGCGGCGGCCTCGGGCGTTGGGGCGGTTAAATATAGCGGGGGTAACGGGGGTGGCACGATTCGCCATAGCGGTGGCGGGGCCGCAGGGCCGCACGGGAATGGCAACAATGCCATTCCGGGCGCGGGAGCTGTTGGAAGCAGCGGTGCGGGTGATGCCGGCTATGGCGGGGCGGCCGTGGTGGGTACCGGCGGTAACCCCGGCAACCCCGGAAATAATGGTACGGAATACGGCTCGCATGGGTCGGGCAGCGGCGGCGGCGGCCAATCGGGATTTGCCAATACGCTGGGCGTGGGCGGCCTGTATGGCGGCGGCGGCGGCGGTGATGCCAGCTTTGGCGGGGCCAACGGCGCGCAGGGGATCGTGGTGATCAGGTACGGGTATTAGACCTTGGAGCACTGGCTTGCTTGCGGTGCGGTATAAAGTTAAAGGCCCCTTGCGGGGCCTTTTAAATACCTTTGCTGTTAGGCGCGGGCGGTGGTGTCGGTGCCTTTTTTGGTGAGGCTGGCGTTCATGTCGGTAGTGACGCTGTCGGCTGCGCTGGCAGACTTGCGGCTGCCGGCAAGGTAGGCGTTGGTGGCCAGCGTGACGATCTGGCGCATGGTCTTTTCGGCGGCGTCCGGCTTCTTCCGTTTAAGCGCGGCCATGAGCAGGCCGAACTGGTTGTTGAGCTCTTTCCGCTGGCCGAGGCTCATGGCCCACAGCTCGGTGAGGTTGCTGCGGCGCTTGATCATGGCGATGGCGTCGGATACCGACGGGCTGTTGGCCGTTTTTTCCATCATGTCGAGGGCGGCTTCGAGCTGCGCGAGGTATTGGTCGGAGCTGGGGGCGCCGTCTTGCGCGAAGCTGAAGGCGTTTTCGAGGTCGAGTAGCATTTCGATGTTGGCGTTTTCGGCCGCCAGTTTGGCGGCGAGGCCGGTGAACAGGCCGTAGGCGCGCAGCTGGTCGGTTTTGCTTTGGCTGGGCACATGGGTGACGAAGGCGCCGCGGTGGGGCACCATTTCGACCAGGCCGTCGGCCGCCAGCGCGCAGAGGGCTTCGCGCACCGGGGTGCGGGACACGCTGTAGTCTTTGGAAATCTTCAGTTCGGAAAGATGATAACCGCCTTCGAGGTCGCCATTCAGGATCTTGCTGCGCAAACCTTCGCGTACCAGCGTGTCCAGATTGTTATGCTGAGCCATGGTGCTCCGTTTCATCTTTCATCTCTCCCGATTACTTATTTTTGTTGTTTCGGCATTAACTCCAGATTGTGTACGAAATACAATCTGCCTTGTCAACGGAATTACCGTATACTGTATAGCATTTAGGCGCTGACGGCGAAGCGGCCAAGCTTTGCTTATTCAAGCACTAAGAGGGCGAAGTTACGCTTGCCGCGTTTGAGCAGGTGATACCTGCCGAACCTGGCGTTGTGCTTGTTCAATTCCAGCTTTTCGTCGGTGACGGCCTGGCCGTTGTGCTGCACCGCTTTGCCGGTGAGGAAGTCGCGTGCTTCGCGGTTGGATTTGGCGAGTTCGGTTTTGACCAGCGCATCGAGCAAGGTGGTTTCTGCTTCGCGGATGGTGGGCAGGCCGTCGAGCGCGAGTTGCGCGTAGTCGGCTTCGGTGAGGCTGTCGAGCTCGCCGCCGAACAGCGCGGTGCTGATGCGTTGGGCGGCTTTGAGTGCGGCTTCGCCGTGTACCAGCGTGGTGAGTTCTTCGGCCAGGGCGAGTTGCGCGGCGCGCTTTTCGGGGGCGGCTTTGTGTTCAGAAATCAGGTTAGAAATATCGGCTATATCTTTGAAGCTGAAGTAATTTAAAAACGCTTCGATGTCGGCATCGGCGGTGTTGAGCCAGAACTGGTAGAAGGCGTAGGGGCTGGTTTTTTCGGCCGAGAGCCAGATGGTGCCGGACTCGGTTTTGCCGAACTTGGTGCCGTCGGCCTTGGTGACCAGCGGCAGCGTGAGGACGTGGGCTTCGCCCTTCAGTGTTTTACGGATGAGTTCGGTGCCGGCGGTCATGTTGCCCCATTGGTCGGAACCGCCGATCTGCAGCGTGCAGTTGTGGTGCTGGAACAATTGCTGGAAATCGAACGCCTGCAGCAGCGGGTAGGTGAACTCGGTGTAGCTGATGCCGCTGTCTTCGCGCTTGAGGCGCTCGCGGATGGCTTCTTTGGAAATCAGGTTGTTGACGCTGAAGTGCTTGCCGATGTCGCGCAGGAACTGCAGGACGCTGACGCCGTGGGTCCAATCGTAGTTATTGGCCATTTGGGCGGGATTTTGGGGGGCGTCGAAATCGACGAAGCGCGAGGTTTGCTTTTTGAGCTTTTCGACCCAGCCCTTGATGGTGCTTTCGTCATTCAACTTACGTTCCTGCGCCTTGAAGGAGGGGTCGCCGATCATGCCGGTGGCGCCGCCCACCACGATGATGGGCGTGTGGCCCGCCAGCTGGAACCGCTTGAGTGCCAGCAGCGGCACCAGGCTGCCGATGTGCAGGCTGTCGGCGGTGGGATCGAACCCGCAGTACAGCGTGCGCGGTTGCGCCAGGTGGTTGGACAATTCGGGTGTGGCCTGGGCGACAAGGCCGCGCGCGGTTAAATCGGCAATGATATTGGACTTTGACATGGATAAGCTTATAAACTGCCCTGTATGCCAACGCAACCAACCCCTTTACGTGCCATAGGCATTATGAGCGGCAGCAGCCTGGACGGTGTGGACGCCGTGCGTTTGGCCACCGATGGCCAGGAGCACATTGTGCTGGAAGCCAGCGGTTATGTGCCGTACCCCAAGGACCTGCGCGCCCGCGTGGCCGCCGTGGCGCAGGGCAACCCGCCGCTGGACGAAGTGCTGAAACTTGAGCGCGCCCTGAGCGAGCTGTATGTGCTGGCCGCGCTGAAAGTGATGCCCGACGAAGGCCGTGTGGATGTGCTGGGGTGCCATGGCCAGACCATTCGGCACATGCCCGGGCTGGGTTTGACCTGGCAATTGGGCGACGCCAGTTTTATTGCCGAGCAGGTGGGGGTGCCCACGGTGATGGACTTTCGCCGCCGGGACATGGCCGCCGGCGGGCAGGGGGCGCCGCTGGTGCCGTTGTTCCATGCCGCGTTGCTGGGTGGGCGGCCCAAGCCCTGCGGTATTTTGAATTTGGGCGGTGTGGCCAACCTGACGTGGTTTGAGGCCGACGGGAAGATACGCGCCAGCGACACCGGCCCCGGCGTGGGCTTGCTGAACAGCCTGTGCGAGCAGCGGCTGGGCCAGCCGTTTGACAAGAACGGCGAACTGGCCGCGCGCGGCCGCGTGCACGACAACCTGGTGGAGCGCAGTTTGAGGGACACCGGTTTTTGGCGCCGCCCGCTGCCGCGCAGCGCCGACCGCTATGAGTTCAACGGTATTCTGGATGTGATGCGCCAGCTGAACCCGGAGGACGCGGCGGCGACGCTGTGCGCCATTACCGCCGCCGGGGTGGCCCGCACGCTGGACGAATGGAAGGCCATGGGCCCGGTGGCCGCCACCGGCGGCGGCAGCCAGAACCCCAGCCTGATGAAGGCTTTTGCCGCCGCAGGGGTTGATGCGGTGGATGCCATAAGCTGGGGCCTGCGCCCGCAGACCATGGAGGCCGAGGCCTTTGCCTGGCTGGCGGCACGGCGCGTGTTGAAGTTGCCCTTCAGTTTGCCGGAAACCACCGGTGCGGTGCACGCCACTGTTGGTGGAGTGTTGACGGTATGACCCTATCTAAGGCCTTTTTGCTGACTGCGTTGAGCGCCAATGGCCATAGCGCAGCGTCCGGTCGCGATGAGGAGGCCGCTGCGATGCGGGACATCGCAAGGGCGACAAAGCGCAGCCGGATGGCCATTGGGGCACAACCCAAAGGGCCGCAACCTGCGGGCGCTAAAATATTGCCGCGCCCCGCTTATGGTAGGGCCCGCACCACGGCGCGTGTCGCGTCAAATTTTATCATCCAGCCGGTTAGCGGCGCAGTTCAACAAAAAGGCCTTAGATAGGGTCATCATGCATCCGCTCATCAGCCTTGCGGTTGGTTTGGTGGTGGCCTGGGCGGTGAAGCGCCGCAACGGCCCGGACGACATGGGCTGGTGGCGGCTGGCCGCAGGTGCCGTGGGGGCGCTGGTGCCTTATTTGGAAGGCCTGTTCTGGCTGGGTGGGGCCGGGGTGTATTACCAGGCCGAGCGCGGGTTGCTGTGGAGCTTTTTGCTGCTGCCGCTGTTGAGTTTTATCACCGCCGGGGTGCTGGGGAGCATCAGCCGCCGGGGCTGGGGCGCGTTTTACCTGACCGTGGCGGCAAGCATGTTAAGCACGCTGTTGCTGGGGCTGTTGACCACCGACGGCATTCAGCCGTTGGCGCTACTGGTGAACATTAGATTGGCGTTTGGCGTGGTGTATGACTTTGACGGCGTGATCCTGGGCCTGTGTTTGCTGACGCTGGGGATGGGCTATGCCTTTAGATTTTGGCAGCGCGACATTGCCCGTTTGGGATTGGGCTGTATTGCGGTTTACCTGCTTGCGCTGGCCGGTTTGCATTTTACCGCGTGGCGCTTTGGCGGCCAGTACGCCGAGGCCATGCAACTGGCGCCGGGTTATAACGTGGATGCGTTGCCGCAGCCGCTTTCGCCCTTCAACTGGCGGGTGGTGGTGCTGGAGAACGTGGAGGCCGGGGGCAGCCGGTTGCACGACACGTTGATCAACCTGAAGCATGGCCAGCGCACCCAGTTGCGCGGCAACGCGTTACGCGCCCAGCGCGTGCAGGCGCTGTACCGCACCCGCGAGGAGGCGGAATGGCGCGTGTATTCGCGGTTTGGCGGCGCCGATGGCCCTGAAGCTGTGGGGGCGGCGGGCCAGCGGCGCATCAAGCTGGCGTGGTATGCGTGGAGCAACGGGCCCTTCGGCTGGCTGGCCAAGTATGCCGTGTATGACGACCCGGTGGCGCCGCCGGTGCGTGGCATCAACGTGCAATGCCTGCGCTACCGCGACCTGCGGCTGGACGGCGCCCGCGATGCCGACAAGGGCACTTATGTTCTTTGCCCCAGTGCGACCGGTGGGGCGCGGGTGTTCATCCCCTACATGGTTTGGCCTTTTGCGCAGGGGTATCATGAACTGGTGCCAGTGGCGGGGGTACGTAATTAAAAAGCCGCCCGGAGGCGGCTTTTTGTTATCGGCCGGGTTTGCCCATTTGCGAGCGGGTGTAGTTGGTGAGGGTGGCGGCCAACTCATCCTGATGATTGGTGAAGAAGTGGTCGGCGCCGTCGACCTTGGCCGCGGCCAGGTTGATGCCCTTTTGGCGCACCGTGCGCTTGAGCAGGTTTTCGGTTTCGTGCGGGGGCGTGAGTTCGTCATTCGCGCCGTACACCACCAGCCCGCTGGTGGGCATGGGCGAGAGGAACGAGAAATCGTACAGGCCGACCGGCGGGGCCACCGCCACGAAGCGCTTGAGGTCGGGGCGGCGCATGAGCATTTGCATGGTGATCCAGGCGCCGAAGCTGAAGCCCGCCAGCCAGATCTCGGGCGCGTGCGGGTGGTTGCCGTGTAACCAATCCAGCGCGGCGGCGGCGTCGGACAGTTCGCCCACGCCGTGGTCGAACTGGCCCTCGCTATTCCCCACCCCGCGGAAGTTGAAGCGCAGCGTGGCGAAGCCGAGGCGCACGAAGGTTTCGAACATGCGGTAGGTGGTTTTGTTATTCATGGTGCCGCCGTGCAGCGGGTGCGGGTGCAGCACCACCGCGATGGGGCATTCGCCGCCTTTTTGCGGGAAATATTTGCCTTCGAGGCGGCCTACCGGGCCCTGGAATACGACGTCAGGCATTGTTGAATCTCCGTTTTCGAGGCGGGGTATGACACAGGCGAACCTGGAAATTCAAGATAAAAATCAAACATTGACCGTGGCTTAGGGAAAACCTACAACCCAGCCTATGAATAGAGTGTACCTTGACCATGCCGCCACCACCCCGTTGAAGCCCGCGGCACGTGAGGCCATGGTTGCGGCGATGGCGGTGTTCGGGAACCCTTCCAGCGTGCACGGCGAGGGGCAGGCGGCCCGCGCGCTGCTGGATGACAGCCGCCGCGCGATTGCCGACGTTTTGGGGGTGCGGGCCGAGCGGATCGTGTTCACCAGTGGCGGTACCGAGGCGGCCAATTTGGCCATTGGCGGTGTGATGGCTGCGGCCAAGGGCAGGAAGGTGGCGATTGCCGGCATTGAGCACGACTGCGTGATAGGGGCGGCGTGGCGGTATGATGTGGTTGAGATTCCGGTAGACAGTGATGGCGTGGTGAAGCTGGACGCGCTGGAGAAAATTGTGGCCGCCGGTGATGTGGCGCTGGTGTGCCTGATGCATGCGAATAACGAGACCGGGGTTATTCAACCTGTGAAGGAAGCCGCCGCGCTGGCCCATGCCCATGGCGCGCTGCTGTTTGTGGATGCGGTGCAGACCGTGGGCCACCTTGACGTGAAGCCCGATGAGATGGGGGCCGATCTGCTGGGCTTTTCCGCCCACAAGTTTGGCGGGCCGAAAGGTGTGGGCGCGTTGGTGGTGAAGCCGGAACTGGATTTTGTGCCGCAAATGATGGGTGGGGCGCAGGAGCGCGGGCGCCGTGCGGGCACCGAGAACCTTCCGGCCGTGGTGGGCATGGCGGCGGCGCTGGGGGAGTTGATCGATACCAGTGATTTGATGGCGCGGTTGGTGGCTGGGTTGGAGGAGATTCCCGGGGTGGGTATTGTGGCTGAAGGCGCGGTAGGTGTGCCGCATGTGCTGCAGCTGCGCGTGCCCGGCCGGAACGGCGAGGATATGGTGATCGCGATGGACCTGGCCGGTATTGCGGTGAGCCAGGGCAGCGCCTGCAGCAGCGGCCGCGTGAAGGCCAGCCATGTGCTGAAGGCCATGGGTTACAGCGAGCAGGAGGCCGGTGAGGGGCTGCGCATCAGCTTGGGCTGGAACACCACCGTTGCCGATATTGATGCCGTGCTGGCTGCGCTGAAGCGGGTTGTTGCCTGATTTTTACATTGTATATTGATTGACTATAAATAGGGCATTTGACCCTGTGACGGCTGGGTATGGGGGTTTTGGGGCTGGAACCGCCTTACAAAGTTGCAACAAGACTGTGTTGCCTGAGGGGGCTTAGGGTGACCGCAACTTAACCAAGTGGTTTGCCGGAGTGGAGCCATGCAATCTGAAACGTTTGACACCATTGCCCGGAAAATGACCGAGGCAGAGCTGATGCCGACGGCTGAAGCCTTTTTTGAGTTGAGCTTTAGCGCCGAAGACCTGGCCAGCAATTTGCGCGTGCCCAGCCAGTGCCTGAGCATGAAGCGGTTTGCCGCCGATATGTTTGTACGCGGACAACTGCTGAATGAAAAAAGCCCCCCGCTGGCGCCCGCCATGGCGGCGGCCTGAACAACTGAAAAACGTAACCCCGCCGGTTGGCGGGGTTACGTTTTATGGCCGCTGGTTTTTAGCGGGCGTTGTGCCAGCCGCGGCTGAAGGCGTCGCTCACGCGGTCGAAGGTTTTGTTGACGTAATCGAGCGGGGAGGTGGGAGCGCCGAGGGCGTCGGCCACCATTTGGCGTGGCGATTTGCCCTTGCAGACGATGAGCCACGTGACCAGCGACAAAAACACGAACAGCGCGGCGAGGATGAACAGCACCTGCGGCACGTCGAGCGGTTGGGGGGCGAGCATGACGATGCCGCCCGCGATAGCGCACAGTACCGCCACCACCGCGATGACGATGGCGGCCACCAGCCCCACGGCTTGCCACAACAGGCCGTGCAGCAGGTCGGTCATGCCCCGGGTGGGGCGCCGCGTGACGGCGCCGAGCAGCGTTTGCGCCAGGGTATCGAGCAGGAGGGTGTTCATGCCCGGTTAGCGGCGCAGCAGGGCGCTGGCGAGCATGCCGCCCACGAAGGCGCCGGCGATGGCGATGAGCGGGTTGCGCTGCACCAGGTCGCGCGTGTTGTCGGCGGTTTCTTCGAGCTTGTCGGCGCTGGTATCGTAGGCGTAGCGCAGGTTGCGGCCGGTTTCTTCGGCGAATTCTTCGATGCGGCCTCCGATGTCGGCGTTGTCGTAGCGGCGCTCGAGGCGTTGCTTGCCGTCGCGGGCGCGGTCGATGACGTCATCGGCCTTGTCGAGGCCGCGGTCGGCCAGTTTGCTGGCTTTTTGTTTGATGGTCGCCATGGGTTTTCTCCTTGTTTGATTCGACTCCGTTATGCGCCCGCCCGTATAAAAAAGCGTGGTGAAGCGGGGCGGCAGGCGTAAGCGGACTATAAAGTTTTGGGGTTGCGGGGAGGCGGCAATGTGCCTATAACCCGCTTGAAATGACTTTAAATAAGTTGCCCCAAGGCTTTGAAATGCCTGTTGTTGTACCCGGCAAGGCCCCGGGCGACACCACTGTTGTGGTGGCCATGAGCGGCGGCGTGGACAGCAGCGCGGTGGCGGCGCTGTACCAGGCCGCCGGGTACAACGTGGTGGGGATGACCCTGCAGCTGTGGGATTACACGCCTGCCAGCAACGGCGGGGCGATCAAGGCCGGCGGCACCTGCTGCGCGCTGGACGATGTGTATGACGCGCGCCGGGTGTGCCAGAAGCTGGGTATTCCGCACTACGTGCTGAACATGGAGAAGGCTTTTAAAGAGGCTGTTATTGACGACTTTGTGGAGACCTATGCCGCCGGGGAAACCCCGATACCTTGCGTGCGCTGCAACCAGCGCATCAAGTTTGTGGCGCTGCTGGACAAGGCCAAGAGCCTGGGTGCCGATGCGATGGCGACGGGGCACTATGTGATCAAGGATGTGGATGGCAACGGCGTGCCGGTGTTGAAGCGCGGTGCATTCAGTGAAAAGGACCAGAGCTACTACCTGTTCACCACCACGGCGGAACAGTTGGGGTATTTGCACTTCCCGTTGGGGAAATACGAAAAGACGCAGGTGCGAGCCTGGGCCAAGGAGCTTGGTTTGCACGTGCACGTGAAGAAGGACAGCTACGACATTTGTTTTGTGCCGGGCGGCGATTACCGCAAGGTTGTGCGCAAGTTCGACCCCGACGCCGATGCGCCGGGCAACGTGGTGGACCTGGAAGGCAACGTGGTGGGTACGCACGACGGCGTGGTGGGCTTTACCGTGGGCCAGCGCAAGGGGTTGCCGGGTGGTTCGGTTGAACCGCTGTATGTGGTGGAAATAAGGCCCGCGACCCGCGAAGTGGTGGTGGGTAACCGGGCGGCGCTGGGCCGCAAGGTGTTTTCCGTGCGTGAGCTGAACTGGCTGGGGGCGCCGCAATTTGGTGCCGGGGTGGTGAAGGTTCGGGCCCAGCACAATGGCGCGGAAGCGATGATCCATGACTTGGGCGAAGGGCGCGCCGAAGTGGTGTTGGCCGAGGCCGACCACATCAGCCCCGGCCAGGCCGCCGTGTTTTATACCCCGGATGGCGTCATGCTGGGCGGGGGGTGGATCGAGGGCTCCCGCGCGGCCCAAAGCCCGCTGGGCGCCGTGCGCAAAGTGGTGATTGACGCTGGTCTGAATTTGGCCTAAAAGCCCGCATCCGAACGGGAAACCTGGCGGAAATAAACAGCCTGCGGCGGATTTGGTTGGAAGGAAGCTTCTGATACGCCCCGGCAACGACTGAAACCAAACATAAAGGAGCCAAAACATGGCTTTACCGCAATTTACCATGACCGACCTGCTGGGTGCCGGCGTGCACTTCGGCCACCGTGCCTTCCGCTGGAACCCCAAGCTGAAAAGCTACATTTACGGCGAACGCAACGGCATTCACATTATTGACCTGCAGCAAACCCTGCCCGCCATTTACACCGCGCTGAGCGCCATTGAAGCTGCCGTGGCCCGTGGCGGCCGCGTGCTGTTTGTGGGCACCCGCAAGCAAGCCCAGGGCGTTGTGCGCGAAGCCGCCGAACGCTGCGGCATGTACTTTGTGAACCACCGCTGGCTGGGTGGCACGCTGACCAACTGGAAGACCATTTCCAAGAGCATCAAGCGTTTGCGCGACCTGGAACAGCTGTTTAAAGACAGCGCCGAAGCCCAGGCCCGCATTGCCGAAGCCCAGGCCGCCGCGACCCCGGAAAACCCCTTTAACCGCGACAGCATTAAAGACCCGATGGCCCACTACGTGAAGAAAGAGCGCCTGATGCTGGAACGCGAGCGCGAAAACCTGCACCGCGTGCTGGGTGGGATTTCCAGCATGGCCGGTTTGCCCGACGTGGTGGTGGTGATGAGTGTGCATCAGGACAAGATTGCCGTTGATGAAGCCAACCGCCTGGGTATTCCGGTTGTTGGGATTGTTGACACCAACGCCAGCGACGAAGGCGTGGACTATGTGATTCCCGGCAACGACGACAGCGTGCGTGCCCTGAACCTGTATGCCCGTTTGTGCGCCGATGCGGCCATCAGCGGTATTGCCATGCAGGCCAGCCTTCACCAGCCCGGCGGCAATGCCGCTGGTGCCGAAGGCGCTTCGCGCGGTGCCCGCAAAGGCCCCGTGACCGTGAGCCTGAGCAAGAAGGCCCGCGAAGTTGCCAAGGCCGACGACAAGGCGGCCGACGCTGCCGAAGCGGCCCCGGCTGCTGAAGCCCCCAAGGCCTAGTGGTTTAAATCTTAACCTTTAAAGGAGAATACTGATGGCGATTACCGGAGAAATGATCAAGGACCTGCGCGAACGTAGCGGCGCGGGTATGATGGACGCCAAGAAGGCGCTGGAAGAAAACGGCGGCAACATGGAGCAGGCCATTGACTGGCTGCGCCAGAAGGGCGTGAGCAAGGCCGCCAAGAAGAGCGGCCGCACCGCTGCCGAAGGCATGGTTGCCGCGCTGAGCGACGGCACCACCGGTGTGATGATCGAGATCAACTGCGAAACCGACTTTACCGGCCGCAACGACAACTTCACCAACTTTGTGAAGAAGGTTGCCGAGCTGGCCATGGCGGCCAAGGCGGGTGATGTTGAAACCGTGAAGGCTTTGGACTTTGGCGGCGGCAAGACCGTAGCCGATGCCCTGACCGAACTGGTGGCCACCACCGGCGAGAACATGACCCTGCGCCGCGCGGCCAAGCTGAGCGTGAGCAACGGCATTGTGGGCAGTTATGTTCACCTTGGCGGCAAGATTGGTGTGCTGGTGGCCATTGAAGGCACCACCGACGCCACCGTGGCCAAGCAGGTGAGCATGCACATTGCCGCCAGCAACCCGCAGGCGCTCGACAAGAGCAGCATCGACCCCGATGTGCTGGCCCGCGAAAAAGCGATTTACACCGCGCAGGCCGCCGAAAGCGGCAAGCCCGCCGCGGTTGTTGAGAAGATCGTGGAAGGCCGTGTGAACAAGTTCCTGGAAGAAGTGTGCCTGGTTGAACAGCCGTTTGTGATGGACCCGGACCGCAAGGTGATGAAGGTTGTGACCGACGTTGCCGCCGGTGCCAAGGTTGTTGGCTTTGTGCGCTTTGGCCTGGGCGAAGGCATTGAAAAGGAAACCACCGACTTTGCCGCTGAAGTGGCGGCCCAGGTGGCGGCCAGCGCTTAATAAGTTGGCCTAAGGCGTATCGACGTGAAAAAGCCCCGGTTTTGCCGGGGCTTTTTTTAATCGAGCAGGTTTACCCAGCAGAACCAGATGAACAGGATCGCGGTGAGGAGGGCGGTGCCGATGCCCGCAGGAACGCCGAAGTTGTAGCCGGTGACGATGGTTGAATAAAGCACGGCATTGCCCAGGATGCCCACGCACAGGCCGGTGACGGGGTGGCCCACGACGAAGGGAAGCTGGAGGGAAAGGAATATCTTTTCGAGCCTTGTACGTTGCCACATGGGGCCTTGAGCGGTTTGGACAACTTTGCCCATTTGAAATGCTCCGTGAGATATTGCAGACGCAGAAGGTGTAGTATCGTGGGGAAAATAAAGCAAGGGTGTACCCATGGCATTACGGCGTGTGTTGGTGAAGGTGAGCGGCGAGCGCTTTGGCGGCGACGAGGCCAAGAGCAAAAGCGACATTCTGGACGGCAAGGCCATTGCCCTGATCGCCCGCGAGATCAAGAGCCTGCAGGACGACAAGCTGCAGGTGGGTGTGGTGATCGGCGGCGGCAACATTGTGCGCGGCCGCGAGGCCATTGCCGCGGGCATTGAGGATTCGACCGCCCACCAGATGGGGATGCTGGCCACCGTGATCAACGGGTTGGCGTTGCAGAGCGCGCTGGAACAGCTGGGGGTGCCCACCCGCGTGATGACTGCCGTGACCGTGTACAGCATGGCCGAGCCGTACATCAAGCGCCGCGCCGTGCGGCACATGGAGAAGGGCCGCGTGGTGATTTTGGCCGCCGGGACCGGCAACCCGTTCTTCACCACCGATACCGCCGGGGCGTTGCGCGCCATTGAACTGCAGGCCGACCTGCTGATCAAGGCCACCAAGGTGGACGGCATTTACAGTGCCGACCCGGTGAAGGATAAGAAGGCCAAGCACTTTGCCAAGGTAAGCTACAAGGAAGTGCTGGTGGACGACCTGAAGGTGATGGATGCCAACGCCATTGCCCTGTGCCGCGAGCACAAGCTTCCCCTGATGGTGTGCAAGCTTGGCGAGATACGGGCCGCGCTGGCGGGCAAGGCCAAGAGTACTCGCGTTGGTTGAAATTTGTAGCGGCGGGCATTGCGCCTGCCGCTTCGGTTGATTAGACTTGCCCCGCTAAAACAAGGGGAAAACAGATGCTGAAATATGTGGGTATTACCGCCGTGGCGGCCATGATGGCGGGTTGCGTGGGGAATACGCCGATCGTGCTGGAAGACGGCAGCGCCGGGTACAGCGTTTATTGTGACGGTGGCTATTACGCATGGGGCGATTGCTACGAGGAAGCGGGCAAGCTTTGCGGCAGCGCCGGGTACAAGAAGCTTGAGAAGACCTACGAGAAAGGCCGCGAGAGCGATTCGTACGGCGTGTATAAGGCGGGCAGGGGTTCGCAGAGCCGTACGACCCATAACCGCAACATGATCATTGCGTGCAATGCGGGTTCGGTATCGGCCACCGTGCCGGTGACCAAGCCTGCGGCGAAGTAAAAAAGACTCCCCGACGGGAGGCTTTTTTTAGCCGGCGTTAACGCCGCGCTTGGTTTGTTCGACCTGCCACTCCTGGCTTTCGTCGGAGTCGGCGATGTCGTCTTTATTCAAATAGAGCACTTCTTCGATCTGCTCGGTGGGCATGAGCACTTCTTCGTCTTCGCGTTCGGCCACTTCGCTTTCGAGGTCGTCGGCCTCGCTGTTGCTGAAAGGGTGTGCGTCTTCGTCTTCCGGCAGCGGGTGACGGGTGATGAGCACGCCCTGAGTGTGCAATAGGTCGGTGTATGGTGTTCTGCTTGGCATGACATGATGGTGCCACCGGCGGGCGCAAAAAAGCCATAAGGAAACCACCTTGGTTTTGTGAAGATCTGGTGGCGTGAAAATTTGGGCAAGGTGGCTGGAAAAACAGATTTTGCGCCCTATATATAAGGGGAATTCGCCCGTTTTGGGTCGAAACATCTGGAGAAACGATTATGAGCGGTTTGGACATGATTGCGCAGGCGCCTGAATCTCGGCCACGGAGAAAGGCCTCGGTTATCGATGCCATGGAACGCATCGATACTGAATTTCGGCGGCAGATTCTGAAGTATCAGAAAAAGCTGGCGAAAGGCCTGACGCTGGAAGCCGTGACAGACAGTGAGAAAGAGGCGGAAGCCTATTTTGCCACTGACCTGTTTCGGAAGCTGGCCCTTGAGCTGTTGAACAAGGGATACGTGCTGACCCAGATTGGTGCGTATGATGACGGTGAGAATGGAAAGCCCAACGCGGCTTTCTTTATCACCACGCCAGTGATGTAACTGGAAAAAAACGCCCCGGTTTTGCCGGGGCGTTTTTTATGGGCGGTTATTTTTTCTTCGCTGCCGGTTTTTTGGCCGAGGCTTTTTTGGCGGGCGCGGCCTTGGCTGCCTTGGGGGCGGCCTTGCCTTTAGCGGCCGAGGCGGTGGTGCCTTCGGGCGCGGTGCGCTTTTTGAAGCGGGCGGCGAAGGCGGCGTTCATGGCCGCGGCTTCGGCATTATCGTTCCAGTCGCAATCCTTTTGCGGGCAGCGGTGCCAGGTGCCGAACTTCTTCGATTCCTTTTTGGTGATGATGGGCCATTTGCACTTGGGGCAGGCCTGCTTCACCGGCTCGTCCCACAGCGCGTAGTCGCACTTGGGCCAGGTGTTGCAGCTGTAGAAGACCTTGCCGCGGCGGCTGACGCGCTTGGCGAGTTCGCCCGCGCCGCCGGTGGGCGTGCACTTGGGGCAGGGGATGCCCATGAGTTCGGGGCCGGCGGCGTCGGGGCCGGTCTTTTCGATGTACGTGCACTCGGGGTAGCGGTTGCAGCCCTTGAACTTGCGGCCGAAGCGCGAGAGGCGCCAGATGAGGTCGCCTTCGCCGCATTCGGGGCACTTTTCGCCGGTCGGCTCGAACATGTCGGCTTTTTTGACCGTTTCGGCGCGTTCGTCGACCTGCTTTTTGAAGGGTGTCCAGAACTGGCGCAGGGTGGGTTTCCAGTCGTGCTCGCCGCGCGCGATGGCGTCGAGGTCGTCTTCCATTTCGGCGGTGAATTTGACGTTGATGTACTCGTCGAAATAGGTGCTGAGGAACTTGTTGACCACGCGGCCGACATCCTCAGGGAAGAAGCGGCGCTGTTCAATGCGTACATAACCTCTATCCTGCAAGGTGCTGATAATGCTGGCATAAGTGGAGGGGCGGCCGATGCCGTGCTCTTCGAGCGCCTTGACCAGTGAGGCTTCGGAGAAGCGGGGCGGCGGCTCGGTGAAGTGCTGGTCGGCGTCGATGCGGATGGTATCGAGTTTGTCGCCCTTGTTTACCGCGGGGAGGATCTTGTCGTCGTCGGAGCCAGCGGCGACGTCGTCTTCGTCTTCGCGGTACACGCTGAGGAAGCCGGGCACGACCACCACGCTGCCGGTGGCGCGGAACTGGTGCTTGCCGGAAGCATCGTTGATGGTGATGACGGTCTGTTCCATTTGCGCGGGCGCCATTTGGCAGGCCACGGTGCGTTGCCAGATGAGTTCGTACAGGCGGGCCTGGTCGGCCTCGAGCCGCAGGCTGCCGGGGCGCGCGAAAGCGTCGGTGGGGCGGATGGCTTCGTGGGCTTCTTGCGCGTTCTTTTGCTTGCTCTTGTAGCTGAGCGGGCTGCTGGGCAATGCGCCGGGGTAGAACTTGCTGATGGCATCGCGGATCTTGCCCACGGCTTCGGTGGCCAGGTGCACCGAGTCGGTACGCATGTAGGTGATGTGACCGGCTTCGTATAAACGTTGCGCGGCCATCATGGTGCGGCGCGCAGCGAAGCCCAGTTTGCGCGAGGCCTCTTGCTGGATGGTGCTGGTGGTGAAGGGAGGCGCCGGGTAGCGGTTGCGCGGCGATTTTTCGACATCGGCCACGGTGTAGCCGGGCGGGGTGAGCGCGTTTTTGGCGGCGGTGGCGTTGGCCTCGTTGGTGAAGGTGAACTTTTCGACCTTGGTGCCGTTGTAAATGCCGAGGTTGGCGGGCAGGGCCGCGCCCTTGGGCGTTTTGAACGCGCCGTGCAGGGTCCAGTATTCGTCGGGCTTGAAGGCTTCGATCGCGTCTTCGCGTTCGCACAGCAGGCGCAGCGCCACGCTTTGCACGCGGCCTGCGGATAGGCCGGTTTTGACCTTGCGCCACAGCACCGGGCTGAGCGTGAAACCGACAAGGTAATCGAGCGCGCGGCGGGCCTGCTGGGCGTCGATGAGGTTGAGCGACAGTTCGCGCGGGTGGGCGATGGCGTGCTGGATGGCCGACTTGGTGATCTCGTCGAATTCGATGCGGTGTACGTTGAGTTTGGCGGCCAGTTTGGGGTCGCGCTCCTTGATCACCTGCCAGACGTGCCAGCTGATGGCTTCCCCTTCGCGGTCCAAGTCGGTCGCCAGATACAGTGTATCGACTTTTTTGACCGCCGACATGATGGCCTTGACGTGCTTTTCACTGTCGGGGCTGACGCGGTAGTGCATCGCGAAATCGTTATCCGGTTCGACCGCGCCTTCTTTGCTGGGCAGGTCGCGGATGTGGCCGAACGACGCCAGCACGGTGTAGCCCTTGCCGAGATAACCTTCGATGGTTTTGGCTTTGGCGGGGCTTTCGACGATGACCAGTGCGTTTTGCGATGCGTTTGACATTGGGCCGGAAAATGGACGGCAAAAGACGTTGTGTCAACAGGGTTTACCTGCGTGCGCGGGCATGCGCGTAGGTGTATGTACGCGCGTACGCGTACGCGAGGGGCGCCTAAAAACATGGCGCCCACCTTATATAAAAGGCGGGCGCCAGGACGCGGGACGATGCGGGTGTTATTTGCGCCTGATCTTGGTTTTGCTTTTGCGCGAGGGCTTGTGTTTGGCGCGCTTCTTTTTGCGCGGGCCGTAGGGGATGGCGAAGCCGGCTTCGGTGTTGAAGCGGTTCATTTGCCCCGGGGTTTTTGCGACCATGCGGCCGATGAGGTTGAGCGTGAGTGTTTGCCGGTAGGTGGGGTTGTGATCGCGGGCCGCCAGCAGGTTGCGGACGAAGGCCTGCTGTTCGGCGGTCCAGTCGGTGGGAGTGACGACGTCGTGGAATTTGATGACGGCCATGGCGGCCTCCGTTAAAAAGGAAGATAACGCGGTGGTTACTGCGGGCCGTATATACCTAAGCCTTTGACATGGCAAATAAAAAAGGCCCCGCGTGCGGGGCCTTTTATTACGGGGCCGTGAGCGCCTTCATGGTGGCGAAGCCTTGCAGCAGGCTGTCGACATCGGCGATGTGCGGCAGCGGCGGCAGGTGTGCGTGGTACTGCCGGCTGGCTTCGGCCTGCGTGAGGTTTTTGTGGGCCGCGATGGTTTCGGCCACATCGTGCCAGACCGGTTGCTGGCCCACCGCCGTACGGCTTTGCAGTTGCAGCGCGAGGTATTCGTTGCGCGGCAGCAGGTGGTTGAGGTGGGCGCCGTCGTAGCTGTGCGGCGCCGACATGAGCACCAGCGGCCGGTTGAAGTTGCGCAGCAGGTGGCCCAGCCAGTGAAGGAACGACACCCCGGCGAAGAACGGTTCGGTGGGTTCGAGCCTTGTGGCCGCCAGCGCGTGCGGGTGCTTTTGGAAGAACTCCTGCGCCATTTGATTGCTTTGCAGCTTGGGTGTGATGGCGCGGTAGAACGTACTGCGCCGCAGCACCGTGGGCGTGGGCGTGGCCTCGGGCCACAGGAATGCCGCGCCGCCCACCGCCACCGCGCTGCCGGCGACGGCGAGCTTTTCGGCGTTGGCGTTGTTGGCCTCGACGTCGAACAGGGCGATGGTGCAGCGGGGCGGCAGCAGTTTTTGGGTTGGGGGTGCGGTGAGGTATTCCATGGGGATGAACCTTTGCGAAAAGCGAGGAAACAGATGGTGTTGTATACGACACGGTGGCTTGTTTGAAAAGCAGTTTGGGTGACGACACCCGGCCCCTTGGGGTATAGCTGGTGCGATGACTGAATTGATGGCGGGGATGCAGGAACGGCGGCGGCCCAAGGGGCACACCAGCCATGCCTACCGCTGGCTGAAAACCGGGGCTTTTGGCGCCGCCATACTGGGCCTTTTGGGCGTGGTGGGCATTTTGCTGGCCGGGGTTTTGCAGCCCGAGCTTTCGGGGCCTGCTTACCTGGCGTTGATCAACGTGAACGTCATCATCCTGACCTTTTTGGTTTTGTACATCGGCCGCAAGGTATTGGTGATGTTTTTGGACCGCCGCGGGCGGCTGGCCGGGGGGCGTTTGCACATTCGGTTGCTGGCGATCTTCAGCTTTTTGGCCATTGTGCCTGCCGCCTGCGTGACGTTGATGGCGATCTACCTGCTGAACCAGGGCGTTGAAAGCTGGTTTAGCGGCAAGGTGACCGGGGCGCTGGAAGGCAGCCTTGAGGCGGCGCAGGCCTACCTTGATGAGCACGAGCACGGTCTGCTGCTGGAAGTGCAGGGCATGGGCCGCGATACAGTATGGCGCGACCCGCTGATGCTGGACCCGTTGAGCCTGCGTCGCTGGCTGGCCGAGCAGGCGGCGGCGAAGAACCTGGACATGCTGGCGGTGCTGGACAGCAATGGCCGCCAGATGGCCACCGGCGGCGGCTTTGGCAGCGTGAATTTGCCGCCCGAGGCGGTTGCGGCGATGGATTCGCCCTTGCCCAGCCCGTTTGTGATGAAGGCCAACCGCGCCGGGCAGATCGTGGCGCTGGTGCCGGTGCGCGGCGACCTGTGGCTGGTGGGACAGCAGACCGTGAACCCCGCCGTGCTGGCCCGGGTGGACCAGACCAATGCCGCGTACCAGGAGTACTTCAAGCTGCGGGAGGAGCGCGACAAGATACGCCTGCTGGCCACGCTGTTTTTGGTGATGCTGGGCTTAGGCGGTTTGGCCGGTGCCAGCTGGACCGGGTTGCGTTTGGCCAACCGCATTGTGCAGCCGGTGACGGCGCTGGTGCAGGCTACCAACCAGGTGAGCGCCGGTGAATATGACGTGCGCCTGACGCCGCGTTTTGACGACGAATTGGGTGTGCTGACGCAGGCCTTTAACCGCATGGCGCAGCAGTTGCTGCACAACCGCGACCTGCTGGAGCGCAAGAACCACGAGCTGGATGAGCGCCGCCGCCAGATGGAGGCCGTGCTGACCGGGGTGACCGCCGGAGTGCTGCGCGTGGATGAGCGTGGGCTGGTGGTGCTGGCCAATGCCGGTGCCGAGCGCATGCTGGGGTTGAAGAAGGGGCTGGTGCTGGACAAGGCTGTGCCGCCGCTGGGCGAGTTGGCGGCCAATACGGTGAAATTCCCCCGCGGGTTGGAAGAGCATGAGCTGAAGGTGGATGTGCCGGGCGGTGGCAGCCGCATGCTGCAGGTTCGGCTGGTGCCGCAATATGTGGAAGGCGGCAAGGTGGGTGGCGTGGTGCTGACGTTTGACGACATCACACCGTTGATCGGGGCGCAGCGTTTGGCGGCATGGCGCGACGTGGCGCGGCGGTTGGCGCATGAAATTAAAAACCCGCTGACGCCCATCAAGCTGAGTGCCGAGCGGTTGCAGCGGAAGTACTTTACGCATATCCCCGAGGCCGACCAGAAGCTGTACAAGGAGCTGACCACCACCATCATCAACCAGGCCGAAGACATGCGGCGCATGACCAATGAGTTCAGCGAATTTGCCCGCCTGCCCGGGGCGATTAAAAAGGACGAGAGCCTGATCGAGATCGTGGAAGAGGCGGTGGCGGTGCAACGGCCCAAGGCCTCGAGCATCGAATTTGTGGTGACCAACCAGCTGAAGCCGGGCGAAGACAATGTGGTGGCCGACCGTGGGCAATTCGTGAACCGCGTTCTGGTGAACCTTTTGGAGAACGCCACGCACGCGATTGAGGAAAGAACAGGCACTTCGTTGCCAAAAGGCCGCATTGAGGTTGTTGTTAAAAAGACACAATCTGATAAGGTGTCGGTCACGGTTCTCGACAACGGCAAGGGCTTGCCCCCCGAGGTTGAGGAGGAACACCTGTTCGACCCCTATGTGACGACACGCAAAGGGGGGACCGGCCTGGGGCTGGCGATGGTGAGGCGCGTGATGGACGAACACGATGGCCAGGCCCGCCTGCGACGGAGGCCGGAAGGTGGCGCCGCGGTGGAATTGAGTTTGCCGCAGATTGTGCCCGCAGCCTTTTTGGTTGCAGGCGCGGCCGCCACCGGCAGGAAAAAAGAGAAGAAATTGAAAGTTAAAGGGGGAACGCATGGCAAGTCAGGTAAGTCACGATATTCTGGTCGTAGATGACGAGGCCGACGTCCGCACCGCGCTGGCGGGGATTCTGGAGGACGACGGCTACAACGTACGCGTAGCCGAAAGCGGCCAGCAGGCGCTGGAGATGATGAGCCAGAAGCTGCCGCACCTGGTGCTGCTGGACATTTGGATGGAAGGCATGGACGGGCTGGAAGTGCTCGGCCGCATCAAGCGCCGCGTGCCGGAGTTGCCGGTGATCATGATCTCGGGCCACGGCACCATCGAGACCGCCGTGCAGGCCACCCAGAAGGGTGCCTACGACTTTATTGAAAAACCGCCGAGCGTGGAGCGTTTATTGCTGACGGTGAGCCGCGCCATCCGCGAAGCCCAGTTGCGCAAGGAAAACTACCTGCTGCGCGCCAAGGGCGGCGAGGTGCAGGAATTGCTGGGCATTAGCAGCGAGATCGCCACCGTGCGCCAGACCATCAAGCAGGTGGCCGCCGGTGAAAGCCGTTTGCTGGTGCAGGGCGAGCCCGGTGCCGGCAAGGAAATTGCCGCGCGTCTTGTTCACAAAGGCAGCCGCCGCGCCGACCGCCCGTTCGTGATCATGGCCCCCGGTGCCGTGAGCGACCAGACCTTTGAACTGACTCTGGCCAGCATGGTTTCGCAGGGTAAAGGCGGTTCGCTTTTCCTTGACGAAATTGCCGACCTGACCCCCGCGATGCAGGCCCGCTTGCTGAAGTTTTTGCAGGAAGGGACCATTCCGGACCCGCACACCGGCATACCCATGGAAGCTGACGTGCGCGTGATCAGCAGCACCAGCAAGGATTTGAAGGTGCTGATCGAGCAGAACAAGTTCCGCGCCGACCTGTTTTACCGCGTAGCCGTTGTGCCGCTGCCGTTGCCCGCCTTGCGCGACCGCAGCGTGGACATTCCCACGCTGGTTCAGCACTTTTTGAAGGTGATGGCGCCCGACGCCGCCGCCCAGCCGAAGATCGCGCCCGCGACCATGGCCATTTTGACCAGCTACCCGTGGCCCGGGAACATCCGCCAGCTGAAGAATCTGTGCGAGTGGCTGATCATCATGCATGCCGGCCAGAGCATTACCCCCGAGCTGTTGCCGCCCGAACTGACCCGTGGCGACATGGTGGCCAGCAACGTGATGGAAACCGCCGTGGCCATGCCGCTGCGCCAGGCCCGCGAGCTGTTTGAGAAGAATTACCTGACCAGCCAGCTGATGCGCTTCAACGGCAACGTTTCCCGCACCGCCGACTTTGTGGGCATGGAGCGTTCTGCGCTTCACCGCAAGCTGAAGAGCCTTGGCGTGGATGCCCGGGTTGAAGGGCCGATGATGTAAGGCTTTGGGCCGCAAAAAAGGGCGCCCCATGGCGCCCTTTTTTATTTAGATTCTTTTTGTATTCCGGGTGTGAACGTAACCTCAAGAGGAGGTAGGCCCATTTGCTTGCGCTCGCGATTTGCCCAGTTGGTGAGGTGTTTATCGAGTCGGGCCGATTCTTCGGCGCTGAGCGTGAAGGCGCGAGGCCTGAGTTTGGGAGTTGCACAGAAGTTTGCCATTAAGTTCTCCTGAAAAAAGGTAGGTGGTTGTAGTTGGAAAAGACTTTAACATAGGCATGGCATTGTGGCCACGGGGGGTGGGGGCTGCTGGCTTAAGTGCTGGTGGTATACGGCTTTTTTGGGGATAGTGCTTTTAACCACAAGCAAAAGCTTGGGACAAAAAGAAGAAAAAGAACAGGAGCTGCCGCATGGCCGCTAATGCAAAAACATCGGGTAAGCCGCTGTTTGAGAGTTTTATTGCGCACCTGGTGAAGGGTCATTCGCCCGTGACGGTGTTTTTGACCAACGGCGTGAAGCTGAGCGGGAGCATCACCTGGAACGACCCGGACTGCCTGACCTTGACCCGTGACGGCGTGACCCAGCTGGTGATGCGCCATGCCGTGGCGACCATCATGCCGCAGGATGCTTTTCAGGTTTTTGACGTGATGGGCGAGTAATTTTTTAAAGTGGTTGTGCAAAGGGCGCATGGCGCCCTTTTTGTTTTGGGGTAGAGTGGAGGCATGCAGAAACAGGTGGTGATCCGGGCCGGGGTGATCGGGGTGGCGTGGGCCAGCCGCCGGGGTATCGGCGAAGGCATTTTGGGTGGCAGCAACACCCGCACGCCCGAGCAGCAGCTGACCGAGGCCATCGGGCTGGCCGAAAGTTTGGGGCTGGACGTTGTGGTGAGCGAGGGGGTGCAGCTTCGGGAAATCAATGCCGCCACGCTGATCGGCGGCGGCAAGGTGGAAGAGTGGGCGGTGATTGCTGCCGAAAACCAGCTGGAACTGGTGGTGGTGGATGCCGCGCTGAGCCCCCGCCAGCAGCGCGAACTGGAAGAGGCCATGAAGGTGAAGGTGCTTGACCGCACCGGGTTGATTTTGGAGATATTCGCCAGCCGCGCGCGCACCGCCGCCGGGAAGATGCAGGTGGAGCTGGCACAGCTGACCTACCAGAGCACGCGCCTTGTGCGGCAGTGGACCCACCTTGAGCGCCAGCGCGGCGGGCTTGGCAAGATGGGTGGGCCGGGTGAACGGCAAATTGAAACCGACAAGCGCTTGCTGCGCGACCGGATCAGCCGCGTGAAGAACGACCTGAAAGCCGTGGAGCAGACGCGCGGGCTGCAGCGTATGGCGCGCGCCAAGGCCCACCTGCCCACCGTGGCGCTGGTGGGTTATACCAATGCGGGCAAGAGCACATTGTTCAACCAGTTGGCCCATGCCGGCACGCTGGTGGCCGATGCGTTGTTCGCCACGCTGGACCCGTTGATGCGGCGACTGGAGTTGCCGGGCGGGCTGGAGATTTTGATCATTGATACCGTGGGGTTCATTGCCGACCTGCCGCACGAACTGGTGGCAGCGTTCAAGGCCACGCTGGAAGAGGTGGTGCTGGCCGACGTGTTGTTGCAGGTGCATGATATTTCCAACCCCGAGTGGATGGCGCAGATGCGCGATGTGGAGAGCGTGCTGGCCGAAATTGGCGCCGATGTGAAGCGGGTGATCAACGTTTACAACAAAGTGGACAGGCTGGCCGAGGGCGATTTTGTGCCCAAAAACGGCGTGGGCGTGAGCGCCATAACAGGCGAAGGCGTGCCCGACCTTTTGGCTGCCGTTGAAAAGAGCCTGAAAAGCAGCTGGAAGACGCTGGAGGTGGTGGTTCCGGCCGGGGACGGCAAGCGGCTGGCCTGGCTGTATGCCCATGGCGAAGTGACCGACAAGCAACTGGTGGAAGAGGAATGGCATTTGAAGGTTAAATTACGCGCAGATGATTTAGGATTGTGGCAGAAACTGACGTAAACTCGGCGCAACAAAAATGATAAGTGCGCTGCCCCTGTGGTTCTGGTTTGCCGCCGCTGCCGTAATGGTGGTGGCGCTGTGTATAGCGCAGGGCTGGCGCCTGAGCCGTCATTGGGTGGAAAAGGCCGTGGCCGAGCGCACCAAGGGTTTGGAGGGGGTGAGCCGTCGCTTTCGGTTGATGGTTGACCAGGCCTTTGACCTGATGGCCGTGACCGACGGCACAGGCAACGTGGAATATGTGAACCGCGCCTGGAGCCGGTTGCTGGGGTATGCCCCCGAGGAAATGAAAGAGCGCCAGCTTGGCGAGGTGATCCACCAGAATGACCGCGAGGCCTTCCAGCGGTTGCTGGACCGTGCCCTACGCGGCGAGCCCGCCGAGGAAACCGTTTTGCGCTGCCGCATGCCCGACGGCAGCTGGCTGTATGTGGAAGCCGTGGCCCACGGGTTGCCCGACACCGACTGGTTGATACGCCACGCGGTGGTGCATGCCCGCGACATTACCGCCCGCCGCCGCGCCGCCGATGAGCTGGCTCGCAGCGAGCAGCGTTTCCGCGATTTTGCCGGCAGCAGTGCCGACTGGCTGTGGGAAGTAGACACCCAGCAGAACTTCACCTACGTAAGCCCCGGCGTGGCCAACGTGCTGGGTTTTGAGCCGGATGAAATGACCGGCCGCGTGCAGCTGATGACGCTGTTCGACGACCCGGCCGATAGCATCCGCGACCTGATTATGAGCCGCGTGGAGCGCCAGCAGCCTTACCGCGACCTTGAATTCTGGACCCGTGCCCGCAACGGCGACAAGGTGTGCCTGCGCATGAGCGGCGTGCCGGTGTTTGACGAGTTCCAGCAGCTGGTGGGTTACCGCGGCGTGGCCAGCAACGTGACCAGCAGCAAGCTGGCCAGCGACAACATGTTCCGCCTGGCGACCACCGACCACCTGACCGGTTTGCTGAACCGCCACCGCTTTAAGGAAGAGCTGGAACGCGCCGTGACGCTGAGCCGACGGCACCATACCAGCGGTGTGGTGGTGTTTATTGACCTGGACCGCTTCAAGGAGATCAACGACACCCACGGCCACGAGGCCGGTGACCAGATACTGGTAGGCCTGAGCAACATATTACGCGAAACCGTGCGCAGTACCGACGTGGTGGCCCGGTTGGGCGGCGACGAGTTTGCGGTGATCATGCACAACATTGGCGTGCCAGCCGCCGGCGAAAAAGTGCAGAAGATGATCGAGCGCGTGAACGCGTTTTACGTGGATTACCACGGTGCCAAGCTGACCGTGACCATGAGTGTGGGGATGGTGCAGTACCCGGTGGGTGACAAGGGCGCCGAGCATTTGATCATGAGTGCCGACCTGGCCATGTACAAGGCCAAGGACATGGGCCGCAACCGCCTGTTTGTGGATGCCGCCGACGCCAACGAGGAAAGCATCGGTAGCGTGCGCGCGCAACTGAAGTGGGTGGACCGCCTGCGCGTGTGCCTTGAGACCGGCGACTTTGAAATGCACTACCAGCCGATTGTGCCCGTGCACAAAAAAGCCCGCCCGATGTTTGAGGCGTTGCTGCGCATTTACGACGAGAACGGCAAGGTGGGCAGCCCGGCGCTGTACATTGATGCCGCCGAGCACTTCGGGCTTATCCAGCAGCTTGATCTGGCTGTGGTGCGCCGCGTGTTCGAGACCCAGCTGAAGCTGAAGAAGATGGGTTTGGCGGCGGATGTTTCCATCAACCTGAGTTGCCGCACGCTGGGCGACATTGCGGTGATGAAGAAGCTGAAGGAGCTGATGAAGGAACTGCCGGTGAACCCCGCGCACATCATGTTTGAAGTGACCGAAACCATGGCGCTGCACGACCCGGCGCAGATGCGCGACATCGGCGACATCCATATTTTTGTGACCGAGCTGCGGGCCATGGGCTTCAGGTTTGCGCTGGATGACTTTGGGACCGGGTTCACCAGTTTCCGCTACCTGAAGGTGCTGGACGTGGACGTGGTGAAGATCGACGGCGAGTACATCAAGAGCATTTTGACCGACGAGGACGATAAGCTGTTTGTGGCTAGCATGGTGCAGCTGTGCAAGGGCCTGGGCATTGATACCATTGCCGAGTTTGTGGAGAACGCCGACATTATGACGCTGCTGACCGACCTGGGTGTGGGTTGGGGGCAGGGTTGGCATTTGGGCAAGCCGCAGCCTGATCTGCCCAAACTGATCGAGGCCTACCAAGGCAAGGTTGCAGGTGATTACCCCGCCCTTGCGCCTGCGGTGAGCGCTGCGCCGGCGGCGGTTGTGGTGCCCGCCAACGGCAAGGCCAATGGCGGCAATGGCCAAGCGGCGGCGGTTGAAAAGCCGGTGGCGCCGCGTTCGGTGGTGGTGCGCAGTAAAAAGGCCGGCGGAAAAGCCCCGGTTAAGGGCGTACGAAAGTAATATAGATGATGATCTCGAACAGCAGTACCGCGCACAGGCCCACGCGCAGCGCCATGAGTTGCGTGCTGCGGTCTTTACCGCCCGAATGCCCGCCCATCATGCCCGAGATGCCGAGCACCAGCGTGAGGATGGCGGCGATGAAGGTGATGATCATGAGCGGGGGGAAGACGGCTTGAAGGTTCATGTCGCCACCTTAGTACCGGGTAAACCCGCATGGCAATGACTTTTGCCGAACAGCAGGAAAACGCGCTGCGCCGCATTGTGAAGGCCAATGGCCGCAGTTCGTTGTATGCCCACATGGGGCTGCAGAAGCTGAACAGCTATCGCGACTTCAATTTGCTGTACCAGAGTTTTACCCGCGCCGTGCCTGTACAAAGCGGCAAGGGCTGGCTTGACGGGTTGTCGAAGATACTGCAGCCGCCGGGGCAGGCTTACCCGCTGGTGCTGCAAAGCCCGGGGCTGATCACCAAGACGCGGATCGAAAAAACCGTGCCGTGGAAAAACCTGCCGCTGCCGTGGGGCAACCCGCTGGGCGATGACCTGCTGGCTGCCGAAGCCCACATGAAAAGCCTGATGCAGGCGCAGGGGTTGCAGTTGGACGGCGCCTTCTTTTACCTGGGCGATAACGAGGCCGGTCACCGTGGCCCCGGCCTGCCGATGGTGGGCTTGAACACCGCGCTGGATGCGCAGCGCAACTGGTTCCGCAGGCGCTGGGTATTGCCGCGCGCCGACACGCTGGCCGCCGCCGGGGGCAGCCGCTTTGCCTGGTTTGCTGCGATGCTTGACCAACTGCGGCAGGTGGGGAACGAGGTGAGCGCGCTGGTGACCACGCCCAAGACGCTGATCGACTTTGGGCTTTACGTGAGCCAGCAGGAAGGCAAATTCACCCCGCTGGCCAAGCTGGTGCCGAACCTGCAGGCGATACTGTTCAACCACTACGAGGTGGCGTTGCAACGGACCGAGATCGGCTATTTGCTGGCCGGGCTGGAGCGGGTAAAGTGGCTGCAATATTTGTGGCAGCCCACCGGTTTTGTGGCGTGCCAGTACGACATTAACATCCGCCAGCGGTTGCAGATGATCGGCGACGGGCAGGCGTTTTATGAGTTCATCCCCGCCGGTGACGTGACCAGCGACGGCAAGCTGACGCGGAACTTCCGCCGCCTGCACGCCGGACAGGTGGAGCCGGGGCAGGAGTACATGCCGGTGCTGACCACCGCCAGCGGTTTGCTGGGCGTGGCCAGCGGCCAGTTGATCAAGGTATTGCAGACCGACCCCATGCACGTGAGTTGCCGCGGCCCCGCCATGCGCCTTGACGGGCTGGGCGAGGGGATACGCGAAGACGCGGTGGTGGAAGCGCTGGCCAACATCAATATGGCGCTGGGCAACCACGGTGTGTTTGTGCGCGATGCCCTGTTGGGCCACCGCGTGGCCGAGCGTCAGCCGGTGTGGGTGTTGGAGATCAGCCGCCCGATGGGCGAGGTGCCGCAGCCGGTGCTGGAGAGCCTGGCCCGCCGCCTGCACGGCGAAATGGAACTGCGGTTTGAGAGCTACCGCAAGGTTTTCCGGGTAGGCAGCGTGAAGCCCCCGCAGGTGCACCTGGTGCCGCTGGGCAGTTTTGCCGCCGCCCAGACCGGGCCGGTGGACAGCGGGCTGTTCGACCATTCGGAAGACGCGGCGCTGGTGCGCAAGGTGTTGAAGGCGGCCTGGGAAAGCCTCGTTGTATCGGCCGCTTAGCGGTTTTTGTGTAAAGGTGTCAGCTTTAAGTGGTGCGGGTAAGCCATAGATATGTTGCGCATTTACGTAGTTGAATGCGTCCGCAAAGAGGCGAATAATACCCCTGCGTGCCGACCAGTAGAACCGAGTAACAAAACAAGGGGACACATAAGCAATGGCGTATAACGGAAACCACCCGCTGACCGAACAAATGAAGCACAACCCGCATGTGCAAAGCCTGCTGCACAAACACGAGATTATCGAAACTGAATTGCGCGCCGAGATGGCCCACCCCGCGGTAGACGCCACCCGCGTGAAGGAACTGAAGCTGAAGAAGTTGCATTTGACCGAAGAGATCATGCGACAGCGACATTGATTGAAATAAAGGCCCTGCGGGGCCTTTATCATTTGGCGGGCAGGAGGGTATAAGGGTGGCCATGACAAGCACCTATACCGTAACCGGCGGCCGCCCCGTAAGGGGCGAGATTACCTGCTATGGCGCCAAGAACTTCATCAACAAGGCGTTGGTGGCGGCGTGTTTGGGCGACAGCCCGACGACGCTGACCAACGTGCCGCCCATTGGTGAAGTGCAGATACTGGTGGAGATGGTGCAGGGGCTGGGTGCCAAGGTGGCATGGGACAAAAAAGCCGGCACGCTGGAGGTTGACCCCACCAGCATCAAGGACTGGCACATGAAGATGCCGGATTCGGGCAGCAACCGCATTCCCATTCTGTTCATTCCCGTGCTGCTCCACCGCTTTGGCAAGGCCCGCGTGCCGGTGCTGGATGGCGACGCCATTGGCGCGCGCAAGGTGGATTTCCATATTGAGGCCGGGCGTTTGTTCGGGGCCAGGGTTGAGCATGAGGAAGGCGGGTTTTTTGCCGAGGCCGGTGGGTTGAAGGCCATTCATTACAGCCTGAGCTACCCCAGCGTGGGCGCCACCGAAAGCTGCCTGCTGTACAGCGTGCTGGCGGCGGGGACGACCATTATACGCAATGCGGCCATCGAGCCCGAGATTTTGGCGTTGATCGCCATGCTGCGGGCGATGGGTGCCATTATATTCGTAACCCCCGGCCGCGAGATACGCGTGCAGGGGGTAACCCACCTGCATGGCACCACCATGCACTGTTTGGGCGACCGCATTGAGGCCGCCAGTTGGGCCAGCCTGGCCTGCGCCACCGGTGGCGACATTACCGTGCACGGCATCCAGCCCGACACCCTGAACAACTTTTTGGCCTATTACCGGCAGGTGGGCGGCGGTTTCGATTTAGTGGGCGAGCAGAGCCTGCGCTTTTACCGGGAGGGCGAGCTGAAGCCCATTATGCTGGAGACCGACGTGTACCCCGGCTTTGCCACCGACTGGCAGCAGCCCTTTGCCGTGCTGCTGACGCAGGCGCAGGGGGTGAGCGTGATCCACGAGACCGTGTATGAGAGCCGCTTTGGCTACACCGGTGTACTGAACCGCATGGGGGCGAAAATCCAGGTGAGCACCGAGTGCATCGGCAAGCCCTGCCGCTTTGAGCACAAGGGCCATGGCCACAGCGCGTTGATCATGGGAGCCACCCCGCTGAAAGGGTTGGACGCCCCGGTGGAAGTGCCGGATTTGCGCGCCGGGCTGGCCTATATTATTGCCGCGGCGGTGGGGAATGGCAGTACCACGTTGACGCATATTGACCGCATCGAGCGTGGCTATGGTGACGTGGCCGCGCGGCTTTCGGGCATGAATCTGGCGATCGAAAAACGTTAGATTTTGTATATTTATTCTTAATATTCAGTTTGTTATACAAACTTGTTGCAGTTAGGCCATACAGGTGCCTACGAATAAAGCGCCTAGTATACCTGTTGCGTGCAATTTATGTTGCACCCCTAGGTGGTAAGCCTATGATGAATATGAGCCAGGATGGCCAGGGTGCTTAAGGCTGGAAACTAAACAGCACCCGGAGAGAGAGAACAGTCAGGAAGACTGGAATGGTAGACGTAACGAACTTGAGTGCGGTTCAGGCGGGCTTGTATAGCCCGGCCGCTGCGTTACAAGTTGCCCCTGCCAGCGATGCCATGCAAGTGTTGAGCGAAATTTCCCAATCGGGCGGCTTGAGTGTTGAAGAAATCACCACCCTGAGCGCTGCCGTGGCGCAGGTGGATGCCGGTGTGCAGACCGCCAGCGTGCGCGAAAACCTTTTCAGCCAGGTGAAAGGCCTAGGCATGTATTTCAGGAACAGTGACACCAACGGCTTCCCCCGCTGGCCCTTGATGACCGCGTTGCGCGCTTATGGGCTTAACCTTTCGGGCCAAAGCACCCAGACCGAGGCCGCCGTGGCCGCGCAAGTGCAGCAGAACCTGAATGCCATTGCCCAGCAAAGCCGGGGCACCAGCCTGAGCATTGCCCTGGCCAGCGCCACCGCCGCCAAGGTGGTGGGCCCGGCCATTGAGCAGGCGGGTACGGCGGTGGTTCGGCCGGTGACCTCGCGCACTTCCACCGTTACGGCGGTGCCGGCGCCCGAAGCCCCCAAGGCGATCGATACGCTGGTTTAAGCTTGTTTTGCGTGCACGACCGGCCGCCGCAGGCGGTTTTTTGTTATATTGCATGCAATAGGGAGTGATCATCATGGCCAGCATTTTAGCCAAAACCGATAGCGCCGTTGCCAAGGGCATTGGGGCAGAACTGAAGCGTCAGCGCGAGGGGATCGAGCTTATCGCCAGCGAGAACTACGTGAGTGCCGCCGTGCTGGAGGCGCAGGGCAGCGTGCTGACCAACAAGTATGCCGAAGGCTACCCAGGCAAGCGCTACTATGGCGGCTGCCACGAGGTGGACGTGGTGGAGCAACTGGCCATCGACCGCGCCAAAAAGCTGTTCGGCTGCGAATTTGCCAACGTGCAGCCCCACAGCGGCAGCCAGACCAACCAGGCGGTGTTCATGGCCTTTCTTCAGCCCGGCGACGCCATTTTGGGCCTGCGGCTGGACCAGGGCGGGCACCTGACCCACGGCAGCCCGGTGAACATGAGCGGCAAGTGGTTTAAGCCCCACTTTTACGGCTTGGACAGCAGTGAGCTGATCGACTACGACGCGCTGGAATATACCGCCAACCAGGTGCGGCCGAAGCTGATCAGTGCCGGTGCCAGTGCCTACCCGCGCGAAATCGACTTTGAGCGCATCGCCCGCATTGCCCACAACGTGGGAGCACTGTTTTTGGTGGATATGGCCCACATTGCCGGGCTGGTGGCGGCGGGCGAGCACCCCAACCCATTCCCCCACGCCGACGTGGTGACCACCACCACCCACAAAACCCTGCGCGGGCCCCGTGGTGGCATGATTTTGACAAACGACCCCGAGAAGGCGAAGAAGATCAACAGCGCAATCTTCCCCGGGTTGCAGGGTGGCCCGCTGGAACACATTGTGGCCGCCAAGGCCGTGGCCTTTGGCGAGGCGCTGAAGCCCGGGTTTAAAACCTACATCAAGGCCGTGAAGAAGAACTGCAAGGCCATGGCCGACCAGCTGGCCAAGGAGGGCCTGCGGCTGGTGAGCGGCGGCACCGACAACCACCTGTGCTTGGTGGACCTGCGCAGCTTTGGCGTGACCGGCGCGGTGGCCGAGGTGGAGCTGGACAAGGCCGGGTTGACCACCAACAAGAACATGATCCCCAACGATCCGGAAAAGCCGTTTGTGACCAGCGGCCTGCGTTTGGGTAGCGCGGCGGGCACCACCCGTGGCTTCAACGACAAGGACTTCAAGCAGATCGCGGTGTGGATCGCCGACGTATTGCGTGCGGTGAAGCAGGGCGACAAGCAACTGGCCGCAACGCAGAAGCGGGTGCGTGGCGAGGTGCTGAAGTTGTGCAAGAAGCATCCGCTTTACCCGGCCCTGAAATAAAGGTTTGGCCCCATATTTGGGGTAGGGCTGGACTTTTTTAACCAGATGTAGGCATTCTAGCGGCATGAAGTGCCCCTTTTGCAGCCACGACGACACGATTGTGAAGGACAGCCGCCCGGCTGACGATGGGCGCACCATCCGCCGCCGCCGCGAATGCCCCGAGTGCGGCCGCCGCTTTACCACCTTTGAGCGTTTTCAGGTGCAACAGATCATTGTGGTGAAGCGCAGTGGTGTGCGCGAGCTGTTCGACCGCGAAAAACTGACCCGCAGCGTGAGCGTGGCCGTGCGCAAGCGCCCGGTGGAGCAGGGCCAGCTGGAAAAGACCATCAGCGACATCGAGCAGCAACTGAGCGAGAGCGGCAAGAGCGAAATTAGCAGCCGCGAGCTGGGCGAAACCGTGCTGGAAGCGTTAAAAGCGCTGGATTCGGTGGCGTATGTGCGCTATGCGTCGGTCTATCATGACTTTCAACAGCCCGAAGATTTTGCAGCCGTTCTTAAAAAAGACGGCGGAAAGTAACAGTTTAAATGGTTAAGGCCTGGGAAGCCGGGGAAGACGCGTTCCCCCTCGAAAATTCTCCGTTGGTGAAGGACAGCCGCACCGAGGCGCGCATTTGCGCGGTGCAGGCGTTGTTCCAGGCCAAGGCGCGTGGGCAGGACGTGGCCGATGTGGCCGCCGAATTTGCCGGTGCGCGCCTGAAGCGTCGCAAGGCCGACAAGAAGATGTTTGACGCCATTACCGCCGAAGCCGCCCGCGGCGCCGAGCGCCACGCCGCCCTGATTGGTGCCAACCTGCTGGAAGAATGGCCGATGGACAGGCTGGATGCGGTGCACTACGCCCTGCTGTGGGCTGCCACCGCCGAGCTGTTTGCCCGTGCCGATGTGACGCCGCCCGTGGTCATCAACGAGTTTGTGAACATTGCCAAAGGCTTTGTGGCCAGCCCCGAAGAAGTGGCGTTTGTGAACGCCACGCTGGATAAGATCGCCCGCGCGGTGCGGGGCGAATTTTTTGTGAAAGCCTAGTTGTTCCCGGTATAAGTGAGCGTTTTGGCGGCCTGCAGGCTGAGCGTTGTGCCGTCGGCGTTCTCGACCCACTGGATGCGGCCGGTTTTGGCCGGGTCGGTTTCTTTGTCGCCGTCGATGATGCTGTTGACCTCGAGCGCAATCGCCCGTTTGACGTTGGCGTAGGTGAGCCAGAGGAAGCAGGGCTCGCCTTCCATGCAGGCGTCGGCATGGGAGGCCTTGCGGGCCTCGATCATCATTTCGCCGTAGCGGGAGCTTGTACTTGTTGCATGAACGTAGGGGCCTAACCATTTGCCGCGCAAGTTGTTTTCGTCTTTGATGACGCTGACGTCGAACAGCGCCGTGTAGGCGTTTTTGGGCGAGGGTTGGATGAGGGACGGGTAAAGATCGGCGCGCATGTCGTAGCTGATGGATTCGATGGCCTTGCCGGTGTCGGACATTTCCTGCGCCAGGGCCTTGGCGCGGGTGCTATCCATGCTGATGGCGATGGCGGTGCCCGCCACCACGGAAATCACGGCGAAAATCGCCAGCGCGATACGGGCGTCGAGCCCGAACATGGCGCCTTGTTGTGACTGTAAAATATGCTTCATGCCAACATGCTAGCAGGCAGGGGCGGGGGCGCAAGGGGCGTGCGCAAATGATGCGGAGGTGATGCGTGGCTGTTGTTTTACTGTTGTAAAGTGTTGTTTTTTTAATGAGGTTTGGCTCATTTTTTGGGCGGAAATGTCGGCGTTTTGCTTACTCGGGCGTTGCGCGGAAAAGATGAGCCGTTAATGTGGGTTCAAGAAGATGAAAACATTACGCCTGCTTTTGCTTGTTTGCGCCCTACTGCTGCCGGGCGGCGTGATGGCGCAGATGAACAATGCGCCGCTGGTAAGTACCAGCGTGGCCGGGGTGGTGAGCGGGACGTATGGGCACTTTTTGTACGTATCGACCACCAACCTGGCGGTGAACGGCATTGTGTTCACCAACGGTGGGGGCGCGGGTGACCGCATCAGCACCACCAACGTTTCCAGCGGCGCCAACCTGGGCATGGTGGTGGCCGACAGGGGCACTGTGAGCTTTACATTGGCGGGTACGGCGGGGGCTGCTTACATTCACCCTACGTTGGGCTTTGTGGGACCGGGGGTGAGTGCCACTGGTGTGGTTTCGGCCACCGGGTTTTATTCGAGCGGTAATGTGGGGATTGGGGCTGCCGCCACCACGACGGTGCCGCTTTATGTGCTGTCGGGCCTTGATAATACCATGACATTGTCGCGGTCGGGCACCGGTAGCTGGAACTACATACGTTTTACCAGCAACACCACGCCGTTGTGGGCCACCGGTTATGACAGCAGCGGGATGTATATGGTGGGCAATTATATTGCCGGTGCGTGGCAGGGTGCGCGCCTGGGGATTACGAGCGCCGGGAATGTGGGTTTGGGTGTAACCTCGCCGGCCAGCAAGCTTGAGGTGGCCGGTGACGTGAGCGCCAGCGGCAATATGACGGCGGTTGCCTATTTGCACAGTTCGGACCGCCGATTGAAAGACAATATTGTGCCGGTGGCCGACGCCATGGGATTGGTGAAAAGCCTGAACGGCGTGCACTTTACCTGGAAGAAGGACGGCCGACCCTCGTACGGGGTGATCGCACAGGATGTACAGAAGGTGATGCCCGAGGCTGTGCACGGCGGCGGCAGCACCACCATGGTGGTGGACAGCGACCAGCTGATCGCGCCGTTGATCGAGGCTGTGAAGATCCAACAAAAACAAATCGACGACCTGCGCCGCGAAGTGGACGAACTGCGGGCCAAGCAAGCAGGGCGCTGAGCCCATGCGCCGGGCGATGTTGTTTTTGCTGATGCTGCTGGGGTTGCTGCTGGGCGGCAATGCCATGGCGCAGACCAACGTGAGTTACACCATTCCGAACGGCGAGGGGCTTGGCATCAATGAGTTCGGCAGTTGCCGCCTGATCGCCAATAACCATGCCAGCGGCAAGAGCCTGATGGTGCCCACGAAGTATAGCTATGAGTGGAAGAACTCGGCGGGTTCGTTCCTTTCGAGTACCATTCCGGGTGTTACCAACGGCAAGTGCAGCGGCGGGGCGTTGCGGTTCAGGAGCGCGAGTTCGGCGTACCTGAGCCGCTCACCCGCCGGCAACGGGAACCTGACCACCTGGACCATGAGCATGTGGGTCAAGCGCGGGAAGATGGGAACCACGCAGACCCTGTTCAGCCAGATCGTGGGGTCGGGGCAGACGACCGAGGTTGATTTCAATACGAGCGACCAGCTGATCTTTTATGCCAACTCAGCCAATGCCGCCACCAGCGCGGGCGTGTACCGCGACCCCACGGCCTGGTACCACATTGTGTTTGTATGGGACACCGCCAACGGCACCACCGCCGATAACGTGCGGATATACGTTAACGGCCAGCGCCAGGTGATCGGTTCGGGCTCGGTGGCGAACAGCACCACTTCGTACTTCAACCGGTCCGGCTATAACGGGATCGGCGCTTACCTGAACACGGCGGGTTCTTCCACCCAGTATTTTGACGGCGTGATGGCCGACATCAATTTTGTGGACGGCCTGGCCCTGGACCCCAGCGCTTTTGCCGAGATTGACAGCAACGGCATGTGGGTGCCGAAAACCTATACCGGCGCTTATGGCACCAACGGATTCCATCTTGATTTTGAAAATTACCTGAACAACACCGCCACCACGCTGGGCAAGGACGTGAGCGGTAAGGGCAACAACTGGACGCCCAATAACTTTAGCGTGACCACCGGCGTGACCTATGACCCTACCGAAGACCACCCCACGTTGGCCGACAACGGCGACAATGGGCGCGGGAATGACCCTGCATTCAATTTTCTGGACCCGACCGGCTCGACCTTGTCGGCGGCGAATATGGACGTTTCGGTGCCGTTTGCCACCAACAGCGTTGTGAAGGCCAACCAGTTGATGACGAGTGGCAAATGGTACTGGGAGTTTGTATGGACCGGCAGTTTGGTGGGGACGGCGGGTATCCAGCAGCAGAACATGCCCGCGAGCTATTACCCCGGCTACAATAATACTTATGGCTATGGGATAAACAGTGCGGGGCAAGTGTATAATAACGGTTCGGCCATTACCAGCTATGGTGTGACGATTGCCATTAACGATGTGGTTGGCGTGGCCTTTGACGCCGACACGGGTAAGCTTTATTTCTCGAAGAACGGGACGTGGCTGGGGAGTTCGAACCCTGCCACCGGCACCAGCCCGGCGGCCACTGCTACGGCGGGGCTGGCTTGGGTGGCGGCCATAGGCAATAACCAAGGTTCCACCCAAACGGCCTCGTTCAACTTTGGTCAGAGAGCTTTTGCTGCCACCCCCCCGGCGGGGTTTGCGGCGCTGAACACCTACAACACGGCGACACCTGCGGTGGTGAGCCCTTCGCTTTACTTCCAGCCGGTGCTGTACCGCGGCACGGGCGGTACCCAGGTTGTTACCTTGCCTGGGCCGTTGCCCACCAAGACGGTGTTTTTGACCAGCGGCACCACCTGGACCGTGCCCAGTGACTGGAGCGGCGATAACACCATTGAAGTGATCGGGGCTGGCGGCGGCGGCGGTTTTGGGGCCGGTGGCGGCACCACCTATGCCGGGAGCGGCGGCGGCGGCGGCTATGCCAAGGCCACCAGTGTGACGCTGACCATTGGGGCAAGCATCAGCTACAATGTGGGCATGGGCGGTGTGGCCGCCACCCCGGCCACCAGCGGGGCGGGGAGTGCCGGTGGCGATACGTGGTTCAACGGGGCTTCGCTGGCGGTGGCGAGCGTGGGTGCCAAGGGCGGCACCGGCGGCACCAGCGGCAGCGGCGGGACCGGCGGGGCGGCTTCGAGCGCGCGCGGCGGTGCGGGTGGCGGCACCACCAACCCCGGTGCGCCTTATGCGTATAGCGGCGGGAATTCGGGTGGTGGCTCGGGCTATGTGAGCGGCCCCGGTGGCGGTGGCGCCGCCGGGCCCAACGGTAATGGCGCCAATGGTGGCGATATGAGTTCGGCCGGTAGTGCAGGTTCGGGTGGTGGCGGTGGAGCTAATGGCGGTTCGGTTGGAGGTAACGGTACGAGCACCACCGGCGGTGCCGGTGGTGCTAACCGCTTTGGCGGCGGCGGCGGCGGTGCGGCGACGGCCAGTGTGGATTCGACCGCCGGGGCCTTTGGCGCAGGCGGCGGCGGCGGCGTGAGCAGTGCCCACGGTTTGGGGAGCAAGGGGGGCGACGGCATTGAGTGGGGTGGTGCAGGTGCGGGCGGCGGCGGCGGCGGCGGCGAAAGCAGTATTTACCGTGGTGGTGACGGCGGCCTGTATGGCGGCGGCGGCGGCGGTGCCGGTTATACCAGCACCAACCAGGGAAACCCGGGGAATGGGGCGCCGGGGATCGTGGTGATCACCTATGTGCCCACCGTGCCGACGACCAAGCAGATATTTTTGACCGGGGGGACTTCGTGGCGCGTGCCGCTGGATTGGAACAGCACCAGCAACACCATTGAAGTGATCGGTGGCGGCGGTGGGGCGTCGTCGGGGTCTTCGGTCAACGGCGGCGGCGGCGGCGGCGGGTACTCGAAGATATCGAACCTGGCGCTGGTGCCCACCACCACCGTGCAGACCCAGGTGGGGAGCGGTGGTGCGGCCAGCACCGCCGGCGGCGATACGTGGTTCAACGGCACCAGCGTGGCGGCTTCGAGCGTGGGGGCCAAGGGCGGCAGCGGCGGCAGCGGTGGCACGGGTGGGGCTGGCGGGGCTTCGGGCTCGGGTACCGGTACCACCAAGTATTCGGGCGGCGCCGGTGGCAACGGGCAGAGCCCCGCCACCGGCACCCAGGCGGGCGGCGGCGGCGGCGGTGCGGCCGGACCTTATGGCAATGGCGGGGCCGGTGGCTCGAACGCGGGTGTGAACTACCGCGGCCCGGGCGGCGGCGGCGGCGGCGGCGGTGAAGCCGGTCAATTGGGACCCTCTAATAACACCACCAGCGGCGTTGGCGGGCGCGGGGCCAATGCCAGCGGGCTGGTCAACGGCACCGGTGGGATCGTGGCGGTGAACAATACCCATGGCGGGTACGGTTATTCGCTGTTCGGGTCATCGGGCGGCGGCGGCGGCGGCGGCGGCAATCCTGCCGGCGCCAGCAGGGGCGGTAACGGTGGCAACGGGCAGGAGTTTGACCCGCTGCACGGTTCGGGCGGCGGCGGCGGCTCGCAACAGGGCGGCAGCAGCGGTTATTCGGCGGGTAATGGTGGCCTGTACGGCGGCGGCGGCGGCGGTAGTTCGAACAGCAGCACGGCGGGTGTGGGCGCCCCTGGGCTTATTGTTATCACCTACACGCCGCTGACCACCTACACCCCTTACCAGCCCGACCTGGTGATGCTGAAGGATAATACCAGCACCGGCGCATGGGGCTGGTTTGACAGTGCGCGCGGGCCCGCCAAGTACCTGGACAGCACGGGCACGGCGGTGCAGACCATCGATGCGCAATCGCTGGCAACCTTTTACAACAACGGTTTTGCGGTAGGCAGCGCCAGCGCCTTTAACACCAGCGGCAACATTTATGTGGCGCACATGTTTAAGAAGGGCGTTACGCCCGGCATGGACATATTGACCGGTACGGCGCCAGGATCGGGGGCTTTTACCGCGGCGCACGGCATGGGGGTTGTACCGGCGTTTGTGATCGCCCGGACGTATAGCGGTTCGGCTTCGCACTGGTATGTGTGGCACCAGAACCTGGCGAACAACACCACGGCCTACCTGGCGCTGAACACCACCGCGGCGGCGACCACGTATTCGACCATGTGGGGTTCGGGCCATACCTCGAGCAATGTGGGCCTGACCGCCGGGGGCGGCGTGTTGGCCAGCCAGCCTTATGTTGTTTATGCCTTTGCCGAGGTGCCGGGATTCAGCAAATTTGGAACCTATACCGGGAACGGTAGTGCCGACGGCGCTTATGTGAACCTGGGTTTCAAACCCGCGCTTGTGATCATCAAGCGCACCGACAGCACCGGCAACTGGTTTGTGCTGGATACCGCGCGCAACCTGTATAACCCGGACGGCAACGAGGTGTTTTATAACCTGACATCGGCCAGTAACAGTAATGCGGCCACCGACCTGGATGTGGTTTCAAACGGGTTCAAGATACGCAACACCAACAGCGACTATAACGGCAGTGGCGCCACGTATGTATATGCCGCCTTTGCGGCCCAGCCCGCCAAGTACAGCCGTGCCGCGCAGTAAAAAAGCCCCCGGCCGGGGGCTTTTTAAATGGCGGCTTAGCGGGGGCGTTCGACCGTGCGGTAATACAGCGGGCGGGGGTCGGTGGCGGCTTCGGACTGGATGCGCCCGAGGCTGATCTGCTGGCCGTCGATCTCGTTTTCAGCGCCGTTGCCTTCGTCGACGATATGGTTGGTTTGCACCCAGGCCTTTTGCGGCGTGCTGGATACCGACAGCCACACAAAGCAGTCGGACGTGGTGGAGCAGTAGTCTTTGCGGTCGCCGGTGGCGTAAAACACGCTTAAACGGCCGTAGCCGGGCATTTCGCGGCTGGTGCGGTGCAGGTAGGGGCCGTTCCAGTGCCGCCGGAAGCCTGGTTTGACCATGTTTTTATCCCACAGGGCGGTAATATCGAGCGTGCTGTCGTTGTCGCCCGGCTCTTTATTCAGCGTGAACAGGAAGAAGGTGCCCATGTCGGTTTGATAGGCGGCGAGGGCGTTTTCGATATCCTGCAGTTGGGCCAGCAGGGCGGCCTGCCGGGCCACCTGGATGCGCCCGAAGGCCAGATAGCCCACCACCACCGCCAGAACGGCGAAAATGGCCAGCGCGATGCGGGCATCGAGGCCGAACAGGGCGCCGCGCTGGGTCATTTAGGCCTTATTTATCCTTGTCGACGCCGATGTTCTTGAGCATCTGGTCGATGACCCCCAGGCCCTGGCCGTGGGTGGGCGTGACCTTGGGCAGCGGTTCGACCGTGCGGCTGTCGCTCTCGTTTTTTTGCGTCACGGCGGCTACCGTGCCCGAGGGGGTGAAATCGATGACCACGACCTGCCGGTGGGTGAGAATGCCGGGATCGAGGGGTTTGTCGCGCACGGTGCTGGTGATGTAGATCCAGCGGTTTTCGTTGAGGGTGCCGGTGGTGGCCGGGCTACCCAGCAGCTCGCGCACCTGGTCTTGCGTGGTGACGCCTTCGGTGATTTTTTCAATCTGGCCTTGCTGAATGATGCTGCCGTGGGTGTCGACCATGGCGGCGCAGGCGGTCAAAAGCAGGGGGGCGGTGAGGAGGGCGATATTGTTTTTCATGGGCCGACAATAGCGTGGGCCGAGGGGGTGGGGAAGGCCCCCCTGCAAAAGGGCTTGCGCGGGGGGGCGGTTTAGGCTAAAAGCCCGGCAGATTTTAAGGATTTAAAGGAAAGTTACGAGTTATGGCCGTTCCGAAGAAGAAAACCAGCCCCGGGCGCAAAGGTATGCGTCAGCAACGCCATGCGCGCGCTGAAGTGGGCACCTACACCGAAAACCAGCAAACCGGCACCCTGACCCGCCGCCACCACCTGAGCCGCGAGGCCGATGGCAGCATGTACTACGGCGACCGCCTGGTGAAGGCTGCCAAGGTGAAGGCTGCTCCGGCTGCCGAAACCCCGGCCGAGTAACTTTGGTATCCTTTTAAAAGCCTGCCTGTTGGCGGGCTTTTTTTTGTGGTAGGTACAGGGTTATGACCTACCAATACCCCATTGTTGGCACCGGCAGCGCGCTGCCCCGTACCCGCCTGAGCAACGACGAACTGATCGCGTTGCACGGGCTGGATTCGACCAACGAATGGATCGTGGAGCGCACCGGCATCACCCAGCGCTATATATGTAGCGAAGGCGAGACGACCAGTACGCTGGCGATTGCCGCCGCGCGCGAGGCCCTGGCCGATGTAAAGCCGGAAGATGTGGGTATTGTGCTGGTGGCCACTTGCACGCCGGACCGGAACTTCCCCAGCGTGGCGGCACAGGTGCAGGGCGCGTTGGGCCTGCCCGCCCATGCCGTGGTGCTGGATGTGAACGCGGCTTGCGGTGGGTTTATCAGTGCCTTGGCGGTGGCCAAAAGTTTGCTGGAAACCACCCTGCACACCCATGCGCTGGTCATCGGCGCCGAGGCCATGAGCACCACGCTGGATTGGACCGACCGCAGCACCTGCATTCTGTTTGGGGATGGGGCAGGGGCGATCGTGATCAAGAAAGAAAAAGCCGAGGGCGAAAAGCGCGGCCTGCTGGCGGTTGATGTGGGCGCCGACGGCAGCAAGGGCGAGATGTTGGCGACGGTTGACGGCAAGGTGCACATGAACGGCCGTGAGGTGTTCAAGCACGCGGTGCGCGAGATGGGTACCCTGCCCGCCATTGTGGCCGGGCAGGGTTTGGCGCTTGAAAACATCGACTGGGTGGTGCCGCACCAGGCGAACATCCGCATTCTGGAAGCCGCCGCCAAGGCGCTGGGCCTGCCGTTTGAAAAGGTGGTGGCCACCGTGGGCGTGCATGCCAACACCAGCGGTGCCAGCATTCCGCTGGCCATGCATGCGGCGGTTCAGGGCCGTAAGTTCAATCGTGGTAACGTTCTTCTCCTGCAGGCCTTCGGTGCCGGGTTCGTGTGGGGTAGTGCGCTCATCCGCTGGTAAAAAACAACCTGCGGTTTATTCAAGTATTTTTGTGCCTTTCGGCGCCCGAACAACAAGCGATAAAATATTGATAAAGCTGTATTGTGGTGCTTGACGCGTGGAAAATGCGCGCTTAGGGTGCCCCGCATAAGCGCAAGCCGGGCCTGCAAAAAAGCCCCTGCGCCGTAGGTATTTTTTGTTAATGAGATCGAGGGGGATGTTTCTATCATGGCTGCTAACACTGCTGGCAAAACCGTAACCCGTATGGACCTGGCCGAGGCCGTTTACCACGAGGTGGGTTTGACCCGCCGCGAAGCCGCCGACCTGGTGGATGACGTTGTCGAGCAGCTTTGTGCCGCCCTGGCCAAGGGCGAAACCGTGAAGCTGGCCACCTTCGGTCATTTTTCGGTGCGCAGCAAAAAGCAGCGCATGGGCCGCAACCCCAAGACCGGCGTGGCTGTGCCCATTACGCCCCGCAAGGTGCTGGTTTTCCGCGCCAGCAACATTTTAAAAGACCGCCTGAACGCCAAGCGATAGAAAGCCGCAACCATGGCGATTTTACCCGACCTGTTTGGCGCATCGGCCGCCAAGGCGATGCTGGCCCAGCGCAAGGCCCGCGAAGAAGCCGAAAAGGCGAATGACAAGGCCCGCGTGCGCAGCAGCCGCAGCTTTGTCAAAAGCAGCGAAGCCTACCGCGGCATTGCCGAAGTGGCCGAAGACATGCAACTGCCCACCCACGTGCTGCGTTTTTGGGAGAGCAAGTTTCCCACCCTGAAGCCGCTGAAGCTGCAGGGTGGCCGCCGCATGTACCGCCCCGAAGACATTGCGTTGCTGAAACTGGTGCGCGACTTGCTGCACAACCAGGGCTATACCATTCGTGGCGTACAGCAGTACCTGCAAAAAACCCGCAAGGCGGAGCTGAAGGAAGCCGTACAACGCCACCTGACCCCGCGCCAGGTGATGGACGAGCTGACCGGCATCCGCAACCTGCTGGCCGACAGCGCGAGCGCGGAGTAATTTTATGAAGAACCCGGCATTGACCCTGGCTGGCTTGGCCGGGGTTTTTTGCGCCAGCACAGGGTATACGATCGACCTTTCGGCGCTGCCGGTGGTGGGCGGGCAGGTGAGCAAGACCGCGGCTGTGGCCAGTGGCACGGCGGTGGTTCCGGCCGGCACCGTGCAGTTTGCCAAAAGCGCCGTGGTGCGTTTGCTGGACAAGCAGACCAACAAGGTTGAAACCATGACCGTTGAAAGCGGCAAGACCCAGAAGTGGGGCGGCCTGAGCGTTAGCCTGCAAAAGTGCGGCTGGGGCGTGGGCGGCGTGCCGGTGCAGGATGCCGCTTGGCTTGATATTACCGCTGCCAGCGGCGAGCCGGAATTCCATGGCTGGATGTTCAATACCTTTCCCAGCGTGGCCACCTATGACCACCCCCGTTTTGACGTTGAGCTTGAAAAATGCGTGCGTCCGGCGGGCTACACCGATGCGGCGCCTGCGCGCGTAGCGCCGCCGCAGCCCAGCGGCCCCGAGCACGACAGGGGGGGCGACGACGAGGCGCCGCAAGGCGTGAATAATGATTTTGTGGTGCCGGGCATCAATGAAAACAGCAACGAGTTGCCGCCCGCGCCCGCCACCGTACCGGTGCCGGTGCCCAACGTGCCGCAGCTGGAAGTGGGCCCCGGTGCGCCGCCACCCGAGCCTGTAGCGCCCACCGGCGCCGACATGAACGAATTGCAGCGCATGATGGACATGCCGAACACGCAATAGCCCATGGCGTTTTACATCGGGCAAGTCAGCGAGCATGCGGTGATATTCAACGGCGAAGGCCGTATTTTGTTACTGGTGCATGGCGGCGAGTACAGCGGCAAAAGCCACCTGCCGGGCGGCCGCATGGACATTGGCGACCAGCCGGGGCAGGGGCTGTTACGCGAAATTGAAGAAGAAACCGGCCTGACCGATGTGGAGCTGATCGTGCCCTGCAGCACCAGCCGCTGGGGCGCGATGGAGCCGACCAAATATTCGGTGGCGTACCTGGCCCGTGTGGAAGGCGTGCCCGACATTGTGCTGCCCGAGCACGAAGCGCACGAAGGCTACGAGTGGGTGACGCCGGAGGAAGCGGTGGAGCGCGAATTCATCTTCGCTGAAATGAATGCGGTGGTGGCCGACGTGATTGCGTGGGCGAAACGATTGAAGGTGATTTAGAGTTTTCTATAAGGGCGTCTGTGACGCGCTAAACATCCCGCGCTCGGTCCCCTCGCTGCCCCGCCAGCGGGGCGTCGCTTCGCGATTTTCAACGCTTATGAAATTCGCGTTCCGCGAATACCGCCACTGCGTGGCGCACCGCTGCGCGCTGGTTTATTAAGGCCTAAGAAGGCCTTAACAAACGCCGGTCTGCCCGGTCATGACCGTGGTGTCGAAGGTGTAAATGTCTTTCAGTTCGCGGAAGCGGCCGTCCATGTCGAGCCCGTAGCCGACCACGAACAGTTCGCGCGGGAGAGAGAAGGCCGAATGCTCGGCCTCGGCGCCGCCGCCCACGCGCTTGAACAGCGTGACCGTGGTGATGGCCCCGGCCTGGCGCTTGGCGATCTCGCTTTTGAGCTGGCGGACGCCTTCGCCGGAATCGAGGATGTCTTCGATGATGAGCACCGGCGCGCCGCCGAAGGTGGTGGGCAGCGTTTCGGGGTTCAGCTTCATTTCGTGCTTCACGTTATTGGAAAAATAGCTGCCGCCGGTAAAGTGCATGACCTGCGGGATGGTGAGCTGGCGGCAGAGGTCGGCCGCAAAACAAAAGCCGCCATTCATGGTGACGACGGTGTGGACCAGTTTGTGACCGCCCAGGCTTTTGTTGATGCTGGCGGAAAGATCGGCCACGCGGGAGGCGATGACGTCGGCGGTGTACATTATTTTCATCATGATAGGCGCGAGTGTAGGGGGTGCCTACAAAGTGGTCAATCAAAGCTTTGAAGTTACAAACTTCGCCCGATTAAAATGTACCGAACAGCTAAACCAATAAGCCAAATGGGAAGGCCATAAATAACACCGATAAAAATGCCTTCGTAAAGAGTATGGGATTCATAACGGAAAGGAGCATTAGAGCAGCCAACTAGGAAAAATAAAACGCCACCTATACAGCCAGCCCAGTAAATTAAATTAGCGAGCCTTTCCAGCATAGTAGAGGGCTTTTTTGTAATCACAGGCGGCCGTCTTCGAGGAAGTGGTTGAGCGAGTGGATGTTGTACTCGCCCGCCATGAAGCTGTTGGTGGCGGCGATTTTACGCAGCAGCGGCAGGTTGGTGGTGAGGCCGCCGATGAAGAATTCTTCCAGCGCGCGGCGCAGGCGCAGCACCGCCTCTTCGCGCGTGGCGCCGTGCACGATGAGCTTGGCCACGGTGCTGTCGTAATACGGCGGCACGGTGTAGCCGGGGTAGAGCGCGCTATCGACCCGCACGCCGGGGCCGCCGGGCGCGAAGTAATCGGTGACCTTGCCGGGAGTGGGGCGGAAGGTTTCGGGGTCCTCTGCATTGATGCGCACCTCGATGCTGTGGCCGCGCGGTTTGACGTTGGCCGACACCACGCGCAGCTGCTCGCCCGCCGCGATGCGGATCTGTTCGGCCACCAGGTCGAGCCCCGTGACCATTTCGGTGACCGGGTGTTCGACCTGCAGGCGCGTGTTCATTTCGATGAAGTAGAATTTGCCCTTTTCGTATAAAAACTCGATGGTGCCGGCGCCGAGGTACTTCATTTTTTTGCAGGCGGTGGCCACGGCGGCGAACAGCGGCTCGCGCAGGGCGTCGGTGATGACGGGGCTGGGGGTTTCCTCCACCACCTTCTGGTGGCGACGTTGCAGCGAGCAGTCCCGCTCGCCCAGAATGCTGACGTTGCCGTGGCTGTCGCACAGCACCTGCACTTCGATGTGGCGGGGTTCTTCGAGGAATTTTTCGAGGTACACGCGGCCATCGCCGTAGGCGGCCTTGGCCTCGGTGGTGGCCATGTGCACGGCGTTGGTAAGGGTTGCGGCGGTGTGTGCCACCTTCATGCCGCGGCCGCCGCCGCCTGCGGCGGCCTTGACGATGACCGGGTAGCCGATGCGCTCGGCTGCGGCCAGGGCGTCGTCGGCGTTATCGATGGCGCCGTTGCTGCCGGGGATGGTGGGCAGGCCCACCTTTTTGGCGTAGTCGATGGCCGCGATCTTGTCGCCCATGAGGTTGATGTGCTCGGCGGTGGGGCCGATGAAGGTGAAGCCCAGCTTGGTGACGATCTCGGCGAACTTGGCGTTTTCGGCCAGAAAGCCGTAGCCGGGGTGGATGGCTTCGGCATCGGTCACTTCGGCGGCGCTGAGAATGGCCGGAATGTTGAGGTAGCTTTGGCTTGCCGGGGCGGGGCCGATGCAGACCGACTCATTCGCCAGCTTGACGTGCAGGGCGGTTTCGTCGGCGGTGCTGTGCACGGCCACGGTCTCGATGCCCATTTCGCGGCAGGCGCGGTGGATGCGAACGGCGATCTCTCCGCGGTTGGCGATTAATATCTTTTTGAACATGGGAAAACCCTTTTTCCGCTACTCGATGACGAACAGCGGTTGGCCGAATTCGACCGGAGTGGCGTTCTCGACCAGGATTTTAGTGATTTTGCCCGCGCGGTCGGTTTCGATCTGGTTCATGGTCTTCATGGCCTCGATGATGCAGAGCACCTGGCCGGCACGCACGGTATCGCCCACCTTGGCGAATGCGGGGGCCTCGGGGCTGGCGGCGCGGTAAAAGGTGCCGATCATGGGGGCATTGAAGGTGTTTTTGGGGGCTATTTCCTTCGTGATTTCAACAGTTTGATGGTGAATGGGGGTGGGAGCCACAGCCACGCCGCTGCCGGGGCGCTTGAGGCGCACGCTGGCGTCGCCTTGCGAGATCTCGATCTCTTCGAGGCCGGTCTTTTTGAGGAAATTGTTCAGTTTTTCAAGCACTTCGGTGTTGAGCGGTTTGATCTTGATATCGGCCATGGCATCGCCAGCCTTGGCGGCTGCGGCTTTGGGGGTGGCTTTAACTTTGGCTTTGGCGGGCATGGTTGGCTTTCCTGTCTATCACTTGCCTGCAGATGTAAGACTTTCTGACAGAATTTCAAGCTTTTTCAGCTTGGTGATGCTGGTGTGGATGTCGGTGAGCGAAGCCAGCCACTGCTTGATGAGGTCGGCCCGCTGGGGGTCGACCTGGGCCTGCCGGTAGCGCAGCATGGCGATGGCCATGGAGAGATCGGGGTAGGGCGACAGGTTGACCTTTTTGGGCACCAGCGGCAGCTGCACGCCGGCGGCGCTGGCCTGCTGGGCCATTTCGGCCTGCTGGCGGGCGATTTTGGTGGTGCCCTTGGGGCGGCCGACGGGCCGTTTGGGCGTAGCAGGGTCAGGCTTGCGAGGCATGTTCACTCTGCTGTTTACCATAAAAGGCGGCGGGCGGGCAGGGCGCGCCTAGCTGGTGGGCAGGTCTTTGATCTTGTCTTTGATGTCGTCGCGCCAGCTGGAGAGTTTGGGGTCGGGCTTTTTCTTCAGCTCGATGTCGGCGGTTTTGAGGTGCTGCTCGGCGCCGTTCTTGTCGCCGCTTTGCAGCGAAAATTCGGCCAGCGCCAGTTGGCCTTCGGACAGGCGGCCCAGTTGGCCGTACACCACGCCCAGGCTGCGCCACGGTTCGGGCCAGGCGGGCCAGTCGCGCGTGGCCTGCTCGAGGTGCGGCAGGGCGGCGGCGGGCTGGTCGAGGTTGCGGAGAATATCGCCCAGTTGGTATTGCAGCAGGGTTTGGCTGGAATCTTCGCGCACGAGCTGTTCGAGCAGTGTTTTGGCCAGTTGCAGGTCGCCGCGGTCTTCGGCCAGGTCGGCCGCCGTGCCGCGATAGAAATAATCCTTCGGGTGTTCGGCCAGCAGGCCGTCCATCAGCTTTTTGGCGTCGGCCACCTTGCCCTGCTGGGCCAGCGCAATGGCGCGGGCGTAGCGGCTGGCTTCGGAGTTATCGGCGTACTTGCGCAGGGTTTCGGCCGGGCTGTAGCTGAGTGCGTAAATGCGGGCCTGGATACGCTTGAACTGTTTATCGTCGGCAGGCGGCTGGGTGGGGCTGGGCTCGCGCGCGGCGATCAACTGCAGGTTTTGCATGCGCTCGGCGGGCATGGGGTGGGTGAGCAGGTAAGGCGGCGGGTTTTTGTAGCTCAGCTGCATTTCGGTGCGCAGTTTGCCGAACAGCGTGGCCATGCCGCCCACGCCGTAGCCCGCGCCGTGCAGCGCCTGCACGGCGCGGTTGTCGGCTTCCATCTCATTCTGCCGCGAGTGGCGCAGCAGCATGGTAAGCCCCGCCGCGCCGCCGCCGGTAAGAATGGCCGCGCCCGCCTGCGGTGCGCCCGCCGCCATGGTGCCCACGCCCAGCACGGCGCCGGCGATACCTGCGATCATGGGCGATTTATCGCCCTGCATGCGGAAGATATGTTGCGCGGCCACGTGGCCCATTTCGTGCGCGATGACGCCACGGACCTCATCGACATTGCTGGCGCGCAGCAGCAGCCCGCTGTTGAGGTGGATGATCTTGTCGTTATCGACATAGGCGTTGATGTTGGGATCGGCCACCAGCAGAAAATGGATGTTTTGCGTATGCGGCAAAAACGGCTGCAGCGGCCTGGCCAGCTTTTGGAAATAGGCGGTGCTTTCGGAATCGAGGATGTAGCCCTCGGCCCACCCGGGGGTTGATATTGACAGCAGGGCGGCCAGTGCGGCATAGGCAAACTTCATTCAATTACTTAGAAGCACCTTTGATTTTTTTACAAGATAAAACTGTTTCCTTGCAGGGTATTCCTCAGCCCCCAGCCCACCTTGCAAGGAGGCGGGAACGTGCCCGCCGCGCGTTCCCGCCGACCATTTGTGTTCGCGCGCCGTTTACTCTCCAGTTTTCGGCGTGCGCGCCCGAAGGGGCGGGGTGGCAACGCCCCCGTCGGCCCCGCCCCGAGGCCCCTACGAAAAGCCCCCGCTTGTGCGGGGGCTTTTTTGTTGGCCGTGGTTAGTGCGTGGTGCGGCGGGCCGCGCGGCTGCGGTGGCTGGCCACCACGCTGCGCCGGGCCGATGTGGCTGCCGCCAGCGTGGCAGCCTGTGCGGCGTTGCGCGCAGGTTCGGGGTGCGGTTGCACGGCTTCGCCGTTGAGGTCGGCTGTTACCGGGGCGGTTGCGGCGGCCGTGATGATAGGTTCGGCCTTAACGGGTTGGGCCGCCTTGGGGGCGGGGGCCGGTTGCGGCGCAGGCTGTGTTGCCGCCTTGGCCGGGGCGGGCTTGGCCACGGGCGCCTGCGGTTGCAGGTGCGGGTTGGCGGCATAGAACGATGACGGAGCGACCGACTTTTCTTTTTCGGGTGCCGGAGCAAAGGGGTTAACCATGCCGTTGCGCTGGGCCAGCTTTTGCCATTCTTCCCACAGGTAATTGCGCTGCTGCTGGGTATCGACCCCCAGGTGCCAGGTGCTAAGCCAGTTTTTTTGCTGCCAGCGGGTGAAGGCTTCGGCGAACTCGGGCCAGCTTTTGGCCTGCGCAAAGCCCTGCATGTGTTGCGGCAGGCTTTGCCACCAGCTGGTGAAGGTGGCGGCGCGGGCGCTCATGATATCGGACACGGTTTGCCAGTAGGCGGCATTGGCGCGCCAGAAATCGGACACGCCGTTGCGGTTGTCGTTCAGCTGCTTTTGCCAGGCTTTTTTCAGTTCGTCGTTTTGGCTCATGCGATGCCCTTTATTGTTGGGCTTAACGTGGCGCCAAAAACAAAACCCGTCAACCTTAAGTGGTGACGGGTTTTGCTGTATGACAAGCTTTAACGCTTATTGCTTGCCCATCAGGCGGGCGAGGATGCTGCCTTCTTTCGGGGCTTTGGGCGCGGGCTTGTCGGTCTTTTCGACCTTGGCCGTGGCGCGGGCGATCTTACTGCCGCTGCCCGAGTCGCTCACCTTTTCCACCTGCAGGGGGGCGTCGGCGGCGTCGGTGTCCTCCTGCCGTTTGATGGCCACCTTTTTGCGCGGGGCGGCCTTGATGGCGGGGGCATCGTTATCGTCGGCGCTCACCGTGACCTGCTGTACCAGCAGGGGCTGGTCTTCGACAGGGGCGGCGGCACGTTGCGGGCGGGCCGGGCGCACGTTGCCACGGTTGTTATCGCGGTTGCCATCGCGCTGCGGGCGCTTGCCATTGGTATTGCCTTCGCTGGCGCTACCGGCGGCCACGGCGCGGCTTTCGGTGGCGTCGGCCGAAGACTCGGCGGCCTCGGCACTGATGCGCTGCGGGCGGCGCGGGGCGTCGTGGCGGTTGCCGCCACGGTCGTTGCGGTCACGGCCGCCACGATCGCGGCCACGGCCTTTGCCGCCGCGTTCGCGGTTGCTGCGGTTATTGTCGCGTGCGTCATCATTCCGGTCTTCGCGGTCGCTGTTATCGGCACGGTGTTCGTTGCGCTGCGGACGGTCGTCGTCACGGTCGCGTTTGGGGCGGTTTTCGCCGCCGTTATCGCGATCACGCCCACGGTTGCGGCCACGTTCGCGCATGCGCAGTTCGGGCGGCAGTTCGGGCTGCTCGCGCAGGCTCACGTTGATGGTCTGGCTGGTTTCGGTACCGTCGGACTTCACGCGGGTGAGGTCGAGGCGGTGGTCGGGCGCGATGAGCGCGGGGTCGGCCTTGAACTGGATGGAGAACTTGTACTTGCTTTCCAGTTCGCGGATGTGGTCGCGCTTGTGGTTCAGCATCCACAGCACCTGCTCGGGGCTGGTGGAGATGTACACGCGGTCGGCGCCGTGGGTATCGTCGTCTTCCAGGCGGCGTAAAATCATCAAAGCCGCCGTGGCCGGGCTGTGCACGTGGCCGCTGCCCTGGCAGTGCGGGCAGGTGATGAAGTGGCTTTCGCCAAAGCTCGGGCGCAGGCGCTGGCGGGAAATTTCCATGAGGCCGAAATCGGAGATGTTGCCGAACTGGATGCGCGCGCGGTCGCGGCGCAGGGCGCGGCGCATGGCATTTTCGACCTTACGCGTATTGCGGTGGTCTTCCATGTCGATGAAGTCGACCACGATCAGCCCGGCCAGGTCGCGCAGGCGGATCTGACGGGCGATCTCTTCCGACGCTTCCATGTTGGTTTTAAAGGCGGTCTCTTCGATGTTGCGTTCCTGCGTGGCGCGGCCGCTGTTGATATCGATGGCCACCAGCGCCTCGGTGGGGTTGATGACCAGGTAACCGCCGCTGGGCAGCACCACGCGGCTGTGGTGCAGCTGGTTGAGCTTTTCTTCGACCCCGTAGTGCGCGAATAAGGGAGTATCCTCCTTGTGTTCGTGCAAAATCTTGGCGACGTTGGGCATCAGGCTCTTGCAGTAATCCTTGGCCGTTTTGGCGGCGGCTTTACCGGCGATGACCACTTCTTCGACGTCGTCGCTCATCATGTCGCGCATGGCGCGGATGATGAGGGAGCCGTCTTCGTGCACGCACTGGATGTCGTCTTCCTTGGCGAACTTTTCGGTGATGTTGCTCCAGAGGCTGGTGAGATTGTCGTAATCGCGGCGGATGGCGGCGATTTCCTGACCTACCCCGGCGGTACGGATGATGAGGCCCATTTCGTTGGGAATTTTGAGCGCGGCGTAGGTGTCGCGCAGTTGGCGGCGTTCGTCATGGTCGGTGATCTTGCGCGAAATGCCACCGGCGTAAGGCGTATTGGGCATCAGCACGGTGTAGCGGCCGGGCAGGCTGAAGTAGGTGGTGAGCGCCGCGCCCTTGGTGCCGCGTTCTTCCTTGACGACCTGGATGAGAATCTTTTGGCCTTCCTTCAGCACGTCCTGGATGCGGTAGCGGCGGTGGATGGGTGGTTTGCGCTCGAAATTCTTGGATTTTTTGGCTTCTTCGCCACGGACTTCCTTGGCCGATTCGGCCTTGGCGGCGGCGCTGGTGGGCGCGCGGCGGGGGCGTTTTTTGCCTGAAGTTTCAGCGGGTTGGGGCTCGTCGGCCTGGGTGGTGGCCAGCTCGACCGCGGCTTCGTCGCTGATGTCGGCGCTTTCGGCGGGCGGCAGGCCGGGGAGTTCGTCGCCATCGCGTTGGCGGCGGCGGGCGGCGACGTCGATAAGTTCTTCTAACAGTTCGGCTTTTTCGGCCTTGGGCAGGTTGAAGAAGGCGGGGTGGACTTCGCCGAAGGCCAGAAAGCCGTTGCGGACCGCGCCGTAGCTGATGAATGCGGCCTGCAGCGAGGGTTCGACGCGGCTCACATGGGCCACGTAGATGTTTGATTTGGTTTGGGTTTTACCCGAGGTTTCGGCTTCGAAATCGTCGACGTAATTACCGTCGAGCAGCACGACCCGTTGTTCGTCGCTGTGGGTTGCGTCGATAAGCATTTTTTTCATGGGCTATCTCCTTGATGTGCAAGGTAAACGCCGCATATGCCCCGGTAAGGGCCAGAAGGAGTGCTGTTGATAAAAGGCTAAACATTTTAGACCTTTAAAAGCTTTTCTTCGGTAACCGCAGCGTTTAACTGGCGGTTTGGTTGGGCTGTGGTGCCGGGCAAGGTTAGGTTTGTTACCTAAGTTACTGGCGGTACAGCGAAATTTGTTTGTATCTGGAGGCCGGTTTATGGGGCTTCCGTTGCCCTTATATATAGTCTCTATTCGGGGTGTGCGCAAGCGATGCTGAATGGATGTTGGGCTGTCGGTAAGCTGTACACTTATGATGCACAGGTGTCGCTTTTAGGTGCCAAAACGAGCGCGAGTGATGCTTTGCGGCACAAAAAATTGTATTCTGCGCCGATGAGGACGGTTTTGCCCCGCGCGCTGCGACTGCTGCTGACCACGCTGGCGGTGGTGGTGGTTGTATTTGCCCTGTTGCGCGTGGTGCCGGGCGACCCGGTGGCCATGCTGCTGGGCGACTGGGCCGCGCCGGTGGACGCCGAGCGGTTGCGCCATGCGCTGGGTTTGGATGTGGCGTGGCCGGTGGCGCTGCCCGCGTACCTGAACGGGTTGCTGCATGGCGATTGGGGCACCAGCCTGGTGAGCGGCAAGCCGGTGCTGGGGATGATTTTTGAGCGGTTGCCCGCCACCGGCTGGCTGGGGCTGGCCGCCATGGTGGTGGCGCTGCTGGTGGGTATTCCCGCCGGGATACTTCTGGGCCTGCACAATTCGAGAATCGGCCAGATGCTGGTGGTGGCCATTATTGCCGTGCCGACCTTTGTGCTGGGGCCGCTGCTCATCATGGGTGGCGCGGTGAAGCTGGGGTGGTTCCCCGTGAGTGGGATGACAGGATTATCAAGCGTGGTGCTGCCCGCCGTGACGCTGGGGCTGGGCATGGGTGCGGTGCTGGCGCGTTTGCTGGCGGCCACGCTGGTGGAAGAACGCGCCAAGGCCTACGGCCTGACCGTGGCGGCCAAGGGCGGCGGGCAGGGGGCCTTGCTGCACCACTGGCTGCGCAACGCGCTGGGCCCGGTGGTGCTGATTTTCTGTTTGCAGCTGGGCATGGTGTTGACCGGCACGGTGCTGACCGAGGCGGTGTTCGGCTGGCCGGGCATCGGCTCGCTTTTGGTTGAAGGTTTGCAGGCGCGCGATTACCCGCTGGTGCAGGGCTGTTTGATTCTGATTTCGGTGGGTTATGGCCTGGCCATTCTGCTGGCCGACGTTTTGCAGGCGCTGCTCGACCCGCGGCTGCGGAGGCGCGCGTAATGGATATGTTCACCATCGATTTGGGCCACATACTGGCGGCGCCTTCGAGCCTGCACTGGCTGGGTTGTGACGAGCTGGGCCGCGACGTTTTTTTGCGCGCGGTGGGCGGGTTGCAGGTGAGCCTGACCGTGGCGTTTGTGGTGACGCTGGTGACGGGCCTTGTGGGCATTGGCATGGGGCTGGCGGCCGGGTGGTGCGGCGAGCGCGTGCGCATGGCCTTTAATGCGCTGGCCGATGTGGTGCAGAGTTTTCCGGGCCTGTTGCTGGCGTTGGCGCTGGCGGCGCTGCTGGGGCCGGGCCTGAGCAATGTGCTGCTGGCGTTATGTTTGCTGGGCTGGGTGGGTTTTTACCGGTTGACGGTGGCCGAGGTGCGGCGCGTGCAGGCGCTGCCGTTTGTGGACGCGGCGCGTTTGGGCGGCGTGGATGTGGCGCGCATTTTGCTGCGGCACATTTTGCCGGTGATCGCCGCTCCGCTTTTGGTTGAAGCTTTGGTTGTGGCGGCGGGCAGCATGGTGGCCGAGGCCGGGTTGAGCTACCTGGGCCTTGGCATTGCCCCTCCCGCGCCGAGTTTGGGTGGCATGCTGCGCGAGGGCGCTCGCTATATACTGGTGGCGCCGCATCTGGTTATCGTTCCGGCTGTGGTGCTGATTTGCCTCGCGGTGGGGCTTAATGTGGCGGGCGAGGGTTTACGCAAGCGCCGTACCAGTGGCAGGTGAAGGCATGGGTTCGTGGGACGTTCTCAAACAGCGGATGGTGACGGTAGCTGTGGCTGCCGCGTTTTGGCTCGCCTTTTTGGGGCTGACCGCGGTTTGGCCGCCTTTGGCCGGTGGCGCGCAGGACAACCTGGGCCCCCACGTGCCGCAGGTGCAGACCATGCGCATTACGCAGGAAGGCACGGGCACCAGCAGCCGCACCCGCATTGTGCTGAGTTTTGACAAGGCGGTGGACCACCGCTGGTTCACCCTCAACCAGCCCGCCCGCGTGGTGGTGGATTTTCCTGCCGTGCAATTCGTGACCCAGCCGAGTTTGGTGGAGATACCGCAGGGTGGCATGCTGAAGGGCATGCGCGCCGGGTTGTTCCGCCCCGGTGTGGTGCGCATGGTGATCGACTTGAGTGCCAGGGCGCGGGTGAGTGTTTTTCCGCTGCCCGCCGGCAGTACGCAAGGCCCGCGCCTGATCGTGGACATTGCCGCGCTGAAGCCCGGCCAGCAGCCTACCGAAGTAGCGCCGCCGAGTGATGTGATCACCAGCGTGGCGTGGAGCCCGCCGGGCCAGAATGCCGCGACGGCGCCGGTGGTACAGGTGCCCGGGCTTGAGAGCACCCCCCGCAGTGAGGTGGCGAGCCCCGGCCCGGCGGGGGGGCAGACCACCGAAAAACCCGCCGCGGTGGTGCCGCCCACGGTAGTGCAGAACGTGGCCGACGGCCGCGAAGGCCCGCTGGTGGTGACGCTGGACGCCGGCCACGGCGGCGTTGACCCCGGCGCCTGCAGCAACGGCATGTGCGAAAAATACCTGACGCTGGACATGGTGAAGCGCGTGGGTGAGCTGCTGCAGAAAGAGGGCATCAAGGTCATTTATACGCGCTCGACCGACGAGTATATTCCGCTGGGCGACCGCTCGCGCATTGCCGAGCGTGCGCAGGCCAACCTGTTTGTGAGCCTGCATGCCGACAGCCACCCGGACCGCGACGTGCAGGGCGCCACCGTATATATGGTGAGCGAAAAGGCCAGTGACCGCGAAGCCGAACGGTTGGCCGCCGCCGAAAACGCCGGCGACGTGCTGGCCGGTGTGGGCTTTGAGAACGAAAGCCGCGAGGTGCAGGGGATACTTATCAGCCTGGTGCAGCGCGACACGCTGAACAACAGCAGTTACCTGGCGCGCAGTGTGCTGGACCGGCTTTCGGCCGTGACCGAGGTGCGCAAGCCCGACCCGCTGTTTGCCGGTTTTAAGGTGTTGAAGGCCCCCGATGTGCCGAGCATTTTAGTGGAGATGGGCTACCTGACCAGCCCGCGCGAACAGCGCAAGCTGGAGACCATCGCTTACCGTCAAAAACTGGCCGGTGCCATTGCGCAGGGCATACGCAACTACCTTGACCATTATGTGCATTTGCAGACGCCGGCGGCCATCAAGACCGCCGACCGAAGGGAGGGCGGCCTGCCCGCCATTGCGCCCGCCGCCGCTGCGCCGAAGAAGCCCGCCGCCCGCAAGCCCGCCAAGCGCCACGGCGGAGCGGTGCGTTAGGCTTGAGCTTTCGTCTTTACGCCTAAACGCTTTGCGATTATGGATAGGGCCTGATGGCGAAACCGAATAAATTTTTGCGCGCGCTGGTCTGGCTGATCGTGCTGGGCATTTTGGCGGGCGCCGCCGTGTTCGGGTTGGCGGTGGCTTACTTCAGCGCCCAGTTGCCCGACTTCATGCAGTTGAGCAAGTGGCAGCCCAGCCTGATCACCAAGGTGTATGACCGCAACGGCCAGATCATTGCCGAGTTTGCCCGCGAGCGGCGCGTGTGGGTGCCGATCGGTTCCATTCCCAAAGATGTGGTGAACAGTTTTTTGGCGGCCGAGGACGCCCACTTTTATGAGCACGGCGGCTTTGACCTGAAAGCCATTTTGCGCGCCACGGTGAAGAACGCGCTGACCGACCGCACGCAGGGCGCCAGCACCATCACCCAGCAGGTGGCCAAAACCTTTTTGTTGAGCTCTGAACGCACCTACACCCGCAAGGTGAAGGAGCTTATCCTCAGTTGGCGCATCGAGAAGGTATTCAGCAAAAACGAGATTTTGGAACTGTACCTGAACCGCATTTACCTGGGCAACGGTGCCTACGGCGTGGCGGCGGCGGCGCAGACGTATTTCAGCAAGAGCCTGGCCGAGCTGACCCCGGCCGAGCGTGCCATGATCGCCGGGCTGCCGCAGGCCCCCAGCCGTTACAACCCTGTGCGCAACCCCGATGCCGCGCTGGCCCGCCGCAACATCATTTTGGGCCGCATGGCCAAGGAAGGTTACATCAGCGAAAGCGAGGCCGCTGCCGACGCCAAGCTGCCGCTGGGCCTGAAAGTGGCCCCGCTGGCCAGCGGCGAGGATGCGCCGCACTTTTCGGAGTACATCCGCCGCCAGATCGAGCAGCAGTTTGGCCCGGATGCGCTGTACCAGAACGGGCTGACCATTTACACCACGCTGGATCTGAACCTGCAGAAAAAGGCCGAGCAGGCCGTGTATGAAGGCCTGCGCGATTATGACCGCCGCCACGGCTGGCGCGGGCCGGTTTTCCACCTGAGCAACACCCGCGACTGGCCCGCCGCGCTGGGCGAGGTGCAGGACCAGTACAGCCACAGCAAGCGCATCGGTACGCCCGCCGTGGTGCTGAAGGTGGGCGGCGACAGCGCGCGCATCGGCCTGAGCGAAGGCAAAGAGGGCAACCTGGTGCCCGCCGGCTACAAGTGGACCGGCAAGAAGACCGCCAACGCCCTGCTGAAGGTGGGCGACATTGTGATGGTGAAACCACTGGTGGGCGGCGACCCTAAAAAGGGCGACCAGTACCAGCTTGAGCAGATACCGCAGGCGCAGGGTGCCTTGATGAGCATTGATGTGCGCAGCGGCGACATACTGGCCATGGTGGGCGGGTTGGGCGAGGGCATCGGCTTTAACCGCGCGGTGCAGGCCCGGCGCCAGGTGGGCAGCAGCTTCAAGCCGTTCGTTTATTTAGCCGCTTTGGAAAAAGGTTACACCCCGGCGACCACCGTGCTTGATGCGCCCGTGGTGTTCCGCACCGGCGACAAGGAATGGAAGCCCGGCAACTACGACGGCAAGATGGGTGGCCCCATGCCCGTACGCCGGGGGCTTGAGCAAAGCCGTAACCTGATGACCGTGCGGCTGGCACAGGACGTGGGCCTGAAGTCGATCAGCGACGTGGTGCGCCGCGTGGGTGTGGCCGAGCGCGTGCCGCTGGACGACCTGACCGTGGTGCTGGGTTCGCTGAATTTCAGCCTGATGGAGATGACCAACGCCTATGCGGTGTTCCCGCGCGGCGGGTTGTACATTCCGCCCCGCGCCATCATGCGCGTACAGGGGCCGGACGGCCAGACCCTGCAACGCAGCGCCGCCGCCTGCGACGGTTGCCTGCAAGGCATGGGTGCCACGCCCGACACCGTGCCCACGCCGCCCGCGTTGCCCGCCGTGGCCGCCGTGACCCCGCAACTGAGCTACCTGATGACCAGCATGTTGCAGGGTGTGGTGTTGCGCGGCACCGGCTACGCGCTGAACGACCTGGGCCGCCCGCTGGCCGGCAAGACCGGTACCACCAATAACTTTATCGATGCGTGGTTTGTTGGCTTTAGCCCCAGCGTGGCCACCGGTGTGTGGGTGGGTATGGATACGCCCAAGAGTCTGGGCAACGGCGAAACCGGTGCCCGCGCCGCGTTACCCATTTGGAAGAGCTACATGAAGGGCGTGCTAGACAATACCCCACGCGAAGACTTTGCCGTGCCCGATGGGATCGATTTTACCACCATTGACCGCGACACCGGCTATTTGCCCGGCCCCACCACCAAGCGCACCATGGCCGAGGCCTTTGTGGCCGGCACCGCGCCCACCCAGCAGACCCCGGCCGACTACTACGGCATGGATACCGGCGTGTTTGGCGGCGCCGGCGATATATTCGGCGGGTTTTTCGGTAAGAACGGCCCGCCCGCCGATGAGAGCAACCCGGCCGATGAAGCGCCTAACCAGAACGTGGTGCCCGGCGTGGAGGACACCAGCCCCAACGCCACCACCACCGGCGAAAGCGAAGCCCCGCAGCAGCCCGCGCAAAAACGCGGCGTGCTGAACATGCTGGGCATCTACTAAACCTTCCCCTGGCCTGATTGTTGTGTGGGCACTTTGGTGCCCATTAAGCACGTTTAGGTGCCGTTTTGGCACAGCGTATGCATTCTGATTAAAGCGTTGGCGGGTGAGGAGAGAACCCCCTGCATAACAACGGAAAGATGATGACATGAGTATGAATGTGGGCTGGGCCTGCCAAACCGGCCAAATGGGCCAAGGCAGCCAGGTCGATAAGCAGTCGGGCGGGTTGGCCGCGCTTCTGCAGGGGTTGTTCGCCAAGGTCGATACCGACGGCAACGGCAGCATCAATGCCGGTGAGTTTGGCGACCTGATGGGGCAGGCCAGTGGCGGCAGCGCCGGCACCGACACCAGCGACCTGTTCAAGAGCATCGACAAGGACGGCGACGGCCAGATCTCGCTGGCCGAGTTCAAGCAGTTTGCCGGTAACCTGTTTGCCGACAAAGTAAGCGCCAGCAGCGGCGGGCAGGGCCACTATGACCAGAAAAGCGATGGCGAACTGGCCGCCGACATTTATAAGAAAATTGCCGGTAACGGCCTGCCGCCGGGCAGTACGCTGAGTGTCAGCGTTTTTCACATCACCTACGGCACCGACGGCGCCCACATGGACGGCGTGACCGTGAGCGGCACCACGGCCGCCGACGGCACCAGCAGCATGATCAGCGGCAATGGCGATGCGCCCCTGGGCAGCCTGGTACGCCTGAGTAACGCGCTGAGCAGCTACGGCAACCACCGCAAGCATGGCACCGACGGGTTGGCCCAGTTGTTCAACAAGCTGGACAGCGACGGCGATGGTTCGATCAGCGGAGCCGAATTTGCCAGTGCGTTGCAGGCCGCCAATGCCACCGACGTGACGGCCAGCGCTACGGCCGGTAGCGGCATTACGGTTGGCTAAAAGGAGAGTATAGCCATGGTAGGAAGCGTTAGCGGCACCGGCTTGATGCCGCCCACCCAGCAGACTGAAAAGAAGCCTTCGAACCTGACCGAGGCGCTTGAGAAGATCATCAAGAACGCCGACAAGGACGGCGACGGCCAGCTGAACCAGCAGGAATTTGCCGCCGCCGCCGGGGCCTTGAGTTTGCTGATGCCGGTGAAGCCCGGTGCGGCGAAAATGCCCGCCGACGCGTTTGCCAAGGCTGACGTTGATGGCGACGGAAAGGTGTCGCTGGATGAGCTGAAAGGCTATGTGGTTGACCAGTGGCAGGAAGCCATGGATGCCAGCCGGGCCGCCGTAGAGGCTGCCAAGAAAGGCGAGGGTGGGGCCGCCGTTATTACCGGTGCGCCTGCCGGGATGGTGCTGATGCCGGACCTTCAGGCCGCGATTGCGCAGCTGGGTGGTAATGAAGGCCCGCCCACCAACAACGGCGGCCAGCAGACCGGCCCCATGACGCAGGAGCAGAAGGCCTTGGGCAAGGGCCTGAACGCCGCCTGGCAGATGATGGCCGACAGCGCCGACGGCGACCGCAGCGGCAGCCTGAGTGTCGATGAATTTGGTGCTTTGCTTGATGGCCGCGACGGGGTGGGGGTTGAGGCTAGCGAAAGCCAGACCTTTACGTTGACCGAGGCTGCCACCGGCAAGGTGGTGGCGTGGGGCACCGTGACCGATACGGTGATGCAGAAGCTGGCGCTGGACAGTTATGGCAACCATTCGCAAAGCCTGGCCGACCTGTTTGCCCGGCTTGACAGCGACGGCAACGGCAGCCTGACCGGTGCCGAGCTGGCCGCCGGGGCCAGCACGCAGGCAAGCCGCACGCAGGCTTAGGGGGCAGGGAGAGTGGCTGGGGCGGCTGATTGTAAAATCGGCCGCCTTTTTATGTACTTGGCGTTGGCGTGCGGTTGGCTTTGGTGTAGAAAACACCATGCAGGCCGAACACAAGCAGATTGTGGAAAAAGTGGAGCAGGTTTTACACCTGCTCGGGAGGCGTCTTTGACCCTGCCGCCGCGCGTGAACGTTTAGCCGAATTGGAAACCCGGGCCGCCAGCGCCGACCTGTGGAGCGACCCTGCCGCCGCCAAAGAAGTGATGCAGGAAAAACGCCGCATTGAAGTGACGCTGGGGCAGTACGATGCCGTGCGCCGCAAGCTGGACGACGCCGTGACGCTGCTGGAACTGGGCGAAGCCGAGAACGATGCCGCCAGCGTTGAGGAGGGGGCGAAGGAGCTTTCGGCTTTGCTGGAAGAGGCCGACAAACTGGAAACCCAGTGTTTGCTGGGCGGCGAGGCCGACATCAACAACGCCTTTATTGAAGTGCACGCCGGGGCCGGCGGCACCGAAAGTTGCGACTGGGCCGCCATGCTGCTGCGCATGTACATGCGCTGGGCCGAGCGCCAGGGTTTTAAGGTGAGCATCATCGACCAGGCCGAGGGCGAGCAGGCGGGCATCAAGAACGCCACCATCTTCATTCAGGGCGATTACGCCTACGGCATGAGCAAGACCGAAAGCGGCGTGCACCGGCTGGTGCGCATCAGCCCCTTTGACAGCAACGCCCGCCGCCACACCAGCTTTGCCAGCGTGTTCGCCTACCCCGAAGTGGACGACAACATCGACATCCAGATCAACCCGGCCGACCTGCGCATTGATACCTACCGCGCCAGCGGGCCCGGCGGCCAGAACGTGAACAAGGTGGAAAGCGCGGTGCGCATCACGCACATCCCCACCAACACCGTGGCGGCCAGCCAGCAGGACCGCAGCCAGCACCGCAACCGCGAAATTGCCATGAACATGCTGAAGGCCCGGCTGTACGACATTGAACTGCGCAAGCGCGAGGCCGCGCAAAGCGCGCTGGAGGACGCCAAGACCGACATCGGCTGGGGGCACCAGATACGCAGTTACGTGCTGCACCCCTACCAGATGGTGAAGGACCTGCGCACCGCCGAGGAAACCAGTGACACCACCGGTGTGCTGGACGGCAAGATCGACCGGTTCATTCGTGCCGCACTGGCCGATGGCCTGATAAAGAAGGATTTTTAGGATGTTTGCACGAGGCCATAAACGGCTATCCCGTGGCGGCGCGGAGGGCACGGTGCTGCATGGCCTGCATAAGCCCGACAAGACGGTACGGGGAGCCGTTTTGGCCCGTGCCCTTCGGGTGGCTCAGCCAAATGCCGCCCGGTTCGGTTTTCTCCTCCTCGCGCAGTCCCGCTGCGCGTCGTCGTCCAAAACACAAACCGAACGCTCCGCTTCGGCGTTTGGCTGGCCACAAACACCTAAAAATCCTTCTTTATCAGGCCTTGGTGGGGAGCCAGCGTGAAGACTAACAACCCGCTCAAGCCGATCAAAAAGCTGGCCGAGCAGAAGCTTATCAAGCCCGTGCGCCGCAACCTGGCGCTGCTGGTGCCGCACGTGTGCATGCTGTGGATCGGCCGTGTGTTTGCGCTGCTGATGCTGGTGATCGTGACCGGCGTGGTGGGTGGTGTGCTATGGCTTCAGCAGGCGCACCCGATTACCAAACCCGTGAGCCTGAGCGGCTGGCTGCCGAGCATCGAGAAGATGCTGGGCGACGGCGCCAAGCTGAGCGCCAGCGGGCTGGAGATGTTTTACGACAAGGGCATTGTGCTGCGCGCCAGCGACCTGCGCCTGCGCGGCGGTGACGGCACGCTGGCGGTGGTGATCGAGCAGGCGGCGGTGCGGTTTTCGCGCAGTTCGCTGTTCCGCTTTAAGATCGCGCCACGCACGGTGGAAGCCCAGAACGTGACCTTGCGCGTGGTGCGCGACGAGAATGAGATAAGCATTGCCGGGTTGAACGTGGGCGGCGCGGCAGCCAAGCCCAGTAAGGGTTTGGGCGTGGTGGGCTTTTTGAACGGCATGGGCGCCAACGATACCTGGGGTTGGCTGAGCAGCGTGAAGGTGACGGGCCTGACTCTGCTGCTGCGCGACAATGTGCAGAACACCGACTGGATCATGCAGGATGCCACGGTTGATTTAGGCAAGACCGATGACGGCGGCGAGCACGGCAGTTTGGTGGCCGAAGTGCGCCGCCGTGCCGCCGACGGCCACGAACGCCGCCTGCCGGTGCTGGTGACGTTCGACCACGCCGAGGACGCCGACACGGCCGAGATACGCGCCCGTTTTGGCAGCGCCGACGTGGACCTGATCGCCGACTACCTGCCCAAGCCGGTGAGCGACCTGATGCGCGCCGAAGGCAACGTGGAGGTGGGCACCACCCTTGACCGCAACAACCGGCTGGGCCAGCCGTGGATCACGCTGCGGTTGCGCGACATTACCTTTACCCCGCCTTCGGAATTCAGCCACAGTATCAAGTTCGACCGCTTGACGTTGACGGCCAGTTACCAGGCCAGCCCGACCGATTTGCTGACGTTGCATGACGTGGAAGCGGTGTACAAAGGCATCGAGAACATTCATGCCAAGGGCTGGGTGCAGGGGGTGACCGGCCCCACGAATGGAAGGGGCCCGCTGGTGAGCATTGTGGCTTATACCGCCGGTGGCGATGCGCAGCGCATCTTCGACTTTTTACCCGACAAGCGGCTGGACGTGGCCATGCCGTTTTTGCGCAAGAACATTGCCGACGCCAGGTATGCCAACCTGGTGCTGAACTATAACGGCCACCCCGGCGACATGCCGTATTGCGGCAGCGCCTGCGGGTTGAAGCTTCGGCTGAACATTGTGAAGGGCAAGGCCACCTTTGCCGACGCGCTGGGCCCTGTGGGCGATGTGAGCGGCACCGGCGAAATGCGCGGCGATGCGCTGGTGTTCAACATCGGCCCCACCAAAATGGGCACCGCCGCCAACGGCCCGCAGAACGTGGAGGGCGCCGAGATACAGATCACCAACCTGTTCACCCCCGGGCCCACCGACGTGATCGTGAGCGGCACGGTGAACGGCCCGCTGAGCCCCCTGCTGAAAGGGTTGGGCGGCTGGCTGAAAAAGGACATGCCGGTTGTGAGCGCGGGCACGCACAGCACGGGCATTAGTGTGACCGTGCCGTTTGTGCGCGGCAAGGAAACGACGCCGGAAGATGCGATGATGGCGGTGGACAGCAACATTCGCGACGTGACCCTGGACAAGGTGGAAGACCTGCCGTTGCCGCCGCTGCAGGTGAGCGAGGGGAATTTTAAAATCGGCGCCGACAAGATGGCCATTAAAGCCAAGGGCCAAATGGGCGGCCAGAACCTGGAAGCCACCCTGGCCGATGCGCTGGCCACCTTTGGCGCCAACCTGAAAGGGCAGGTGGTGTGGACCGCGCCGAGCAGCGCCAAGCTGGAGATGAACGGCGACACGCTGAGCATTACCGGCAAAAAGCTGGACCTGAGCGCCATCGACCTGTTCAGCACCAGCACCAGCGAAAGCACGGTGAAGAACATGAACGTGAGCGTGAAGCTGGAAGAGCTGAAAACCCGCGAGGCCAGCATGCGCAACCTGACCGCCGAGGTTGTGGCGCGTGCCGGGCGTTGGGAGATAAACACCTTTACCGCCAAGGTTGACGGCAACAACCAGGTGAACGTGATCAGCAGCAAGGGCGCCGACGGCCGCCGCAAGCTGGCCATCAATATTGATAACGCGGGCAAGCTGCTGCGCGGCATTGGCGCCTATAAGGACCTGCGCGGCGGGCAGGTGTTCGGCGAGATCAACTACGATTCGCCCGACGTGGCTTCGGGCGTGTTGCAGATGCGGAAGTTTGAATTGGCCAACCCGCCGGTGCTGGTGCGCCTGCTGGGCATGCTGAGCCTGACCCAGCTGCTGGCCGGCGGCGACAGCGTGCTGTTTGACAATGCGGCCATTCCGCTGCGGTTTGATGGCGACAACATCTTTATTGATAACGTGACCATGGAAGGCCCGAGCATGAGCCTGCGGCTGAACGGCGTGTATAACCGCGCCACCCGCACCATGAACATTGACGGCCAGATGGCGCCTGCCATTCCGTTCAACCGGCTGGTGGGGCAGATTCCGCTGCTGGGCACGCTGCTGACCGGCGGGCAGGACGGCGTGGTGGTGGCCGACTTTAAACTGAAGGGCAGCGCCGACGCGCCGGACATTACCGTGCGCCCGCTGAGCGTGATCACGCCCGGGCTGCTGAAGGGGATCTTCCGCGGCCTGACCGGCGGCAGCGCGCCCAAGCCCGATGTTGTTGATGGAAGGAGCAAAAAATAATGAAGACCCTGCTATTGGGCCTGATGCTTTTGGCCAACGGCGCCTTTGCCGCCACGGCGCTGCGCACCACCAGCGTGACGTTGATCGGACCGCATGGCGAGCGTGAAGTCATCAAGGCCGAAGTGGCCGACACCCCCAAGCTGCGCGAGGTGGGCCTGATGAACCGCAAGCAGCTGGGTGCCGACGAAGGCATGGTGTTTGTGTGGCCGCAGGCCGAGAAGGTGGGTTTCTGGATGAAGGATACGCTGATATCGCTCGATATTATTTTTGCCCGCGGCGGTCAGGTGGTGGCGGTGGCGCCCGATGCCAAGCCGATGGACGAGACGGTGATAAGCCCGCCGGATGCGATCGACCTGGTGCTGGAAGTGAACGGCGGCTGGGCCGCGCGCCACAAGATGGGCGCCGGTTGGCGCGTGGCCGTAGGGCAATAAAAAACGGCCCCTCGGGAGAGGGGCCGTACCACATCCGTGGCGGGGTTGGAGTAAGTGTCGGGCACGTTGATCGATCAGTGGATCGCGACGGCGCCGACGAGGATCGAGGAGATGGCGGTCGGGGCCAAAATTTTGCTCTGGGCGTTGTGGTGCGGGCCATAACGAGCGGACATGGAAATCTCCCTGAGTTTGAAACAACCCTTGCGGGCGAAAACCAAATGGCAAACGGTGAGGTGCAGTGGCACCCATCGTTCGATGGCTTGCCACTTGGCTAAAACGAATATTGGGCGGCCTGGCTTTTTTGTCAAGTATCAGACGTTTTTGTTTTTATAAATCAGTTAGTTGAAAGCCTTTTCGATCTCGCCGTAGGTGAGGATCTGCGGGAGTATCTGCGCGTCCTTCCCCGGCACATACAGCAGGTACAGCGGTACGCCGCGGCGGCCGTGTTTGGCCAGTTCGGCGCTGATGTCGGCGTTCTGCATGGTCCAGTCGGCCTTGAACAGCGCCACGTTCTTTTGGGCAAACAGCGCCTGCGTGCGGGTGGTGTTGAGCACGGTGGCTTCGTTCACCTTGCAGCTGAGGCACCAGTCGGCCGTGAAATCGACGAACACCGGGCGGTGCGGGCGCAGGGCGTTGACTTCGGTTTCGCTCCACTCCTGCCAATTGGCGGTGGGCATGGGCGGCATGGTGACGGCATAGGCGCCGCCGATGCCGAGCACGGCGAGCAGTGCCAAGCGCCACAGTTGCGGGCGGCGGCCGTACAGCCACAGGCCGAACGAGAACGCCAGCAGCGCCGCCAGCAGGGTAAAGAAGTGCAGGGCGTCGGTTTGGTTATGGTACACCCACAGCAGCCACAGCGCGGTGGCCAGCAGCGGCCAGCCGAGCAGTTGCTTGAAGCTTGCGAGCCACGCGCCGGGTTTGGGCAGCAGGCGGCCCAGGCCGGGCAGCAACGTGATGGCCACCAGCGGCGCGGCAAGGCCAAGGCCCAGCGCGGCGAACACCGCCAGCGACACCGCCGGGTGCTGGGTAAGGGCAAAGGCCACGGCGCCGCCCATGAACGGCACGGTGCAGGGCGTGGCCACCACCACGGCGAGGATGCCGGTGGCAATATCATTCGTGAAATGCTGGCTGCGGCCGGTGTGGCCCAAACGGGTAAGGCTGCTGCCGACCTCGATGACACCGAAAAAGCTGAGCGCGAGCGTGAGCATGAGCGCGCACAGCCCCGCCACGAACAGCGGCTGCTGCAACTGGAAGCCCCAGCCGATGCCGTGCCCGGCCTGCTGCAGCGCCAGCGTAAGGCCGCCCAGAACAAGGAAGGTGCCGACCACGCCCAGCGTATAGCCGGTGGCGTGGCGGATGCTGGCGGCGCGGTTTTCGTGCCCCTTTAAAAGCGCGAAGGCCTTGAGCGCCAGCACCGGCATGACGCAGGGCATCAGGTTAAGGATAAGCCCGGCAATGAAGGCCGACAGCAGCGCAAAAAAAAGCCCGCCCACACCGGTCGTGGCGGGCGCGGCCCCCGCCGGAGCGGTGGCCACCGGCGCGGTGAGAGGGAGTTTTTCGATGACATAGCCGCTGCCGTTCACCACCAGCAGGCCGCGCAGGGTGGTGGGCGGCGTGGTGCTTTGCGGGTCGGTGCTGAAGGTGAGTGTGCCGTTGGCATAGGTTTGGGGGCCGCTGTCCTGGATCATGCCGTCTTCGGCGGGCAGGAAGCGGACGCTCTCGACCTTGCCGAAGGCCGCCGGGCTGAAGGTGAGGCTGAAGGTGTTGCCGCTGAGCGAGGCCGCCAGGTTGGCGCCCGCGGGCAGTTGCTGCGGCAGCGTGGGGGCCTGGGTTTTTTGCAGGTCGGCATAGGCGGGGTTGGCTTGCGGTTCGCCCAGCGTGCTTTCAAGTTCGAGGCTGGTGTTGATGCGGCCGGGCATGCACACTTCGTCGCTGCAATACAGGTAGGTGAGCGCCACCGGCAGGGTGGTTTTGCCCGCGGGCAGGGTGGCGGGTGCCGTGACCTGCGCGGTGAGGATCACTTCGTGCTCGTAGCCGTAATTGGTGACCGGCGGCGTGCTGATGAGCTTGGGCGTGGGGAAGGTGAGCGGCCCGGCCTTGAAACCTTCGCCCGGATTGATGGTGGGCGGCAGGCCGGAGTCTCCCGGGTTGCTCCAGTACACGTGCCACTTGGGTTCGGTTTTGATGTGCCACGCCACGCCAAAGGTTTGGCCCGCGCGCACGCTGGTGTTGCTGGCCACCAGTTGCGAATGGATGGCGTCGGTGCTCACCCACTCGGTTTGGCCCGGGGCGGCGAACGCATTGGTGATGGCGGTGGCACACAGCAGCAGCAACAGAATAAGGCGGGTCATGGGTACTCTCTTATATTGGAGGAGATTGTTTGTTACATTGTAGTGAATAACAGAGCTTAAATAAAGATGCCGCTTCTTTTAAACAAGATCATCACCGGGGTGCTGGGTGCCATGGCGACTGCCGTGGTGCTGGTGCTGGCGGTGGAAGGCCAGCGGCTGTTCCCGTTGCCCGCGGTGGCCGACCTGGCCAACAGCTTTTGGCAAGGCGCCACACCGCCCGCGGGCAGCGCGCTGCCGTTGCAGCAGCAGGTGTTGCTGCAGGGAAAATTTTACCTGTTCATGCTGAGCCAGCAGTGGCTGCTATGGATGATACCGGTGTTCGGAGCGGTGTTCACCGCGTTGTTCATCCGCCGTGCCAGCGACGAGGAACTGGCCATGTACCTGACCAAGATGCACAGCCAGGAAAAATTCATCGAGACGCTGCAGGATAACGAGAAATCGAGCGGCGGCCACTGGGGCATGGCGCGCGAGGCCTTTGACAAGCTGATGGAAGACGGCGCCGACGTATGGCTGGTGGTGGGGCGCGACGGGCGTATTTCCCGTGCCAACCAGGCCGCGCGGCAGTTTTTGAAAGTGGAGGAGCCCGCCGGGCACGAGTTGCAGCAGGCGCTGCCGTGGCTGACGCGCTCGAGCCTGTACGGCGGGTTGGCGCAGGCCATGCGCGGCGAGGTGTGGCGCGACGAGATTGAGGTGCCGGCCCAGGGCACGCCCGAACCGGGAACCACCGGCACCTATTTGCAGGCCATGGTGTGGCCGTGGGGTGGCGAGCTGGCGGTGTGGCTGCGCGACGTGAGCCACTTTTTTAAAGACACGTCGATTCTGCAGAACTCGGAAACCCTGCTGCGCCAGATGGTGGAAGAAAGCGTGCGCCCGGTGGCGGTGCTGGATAACGACGGCGTGTACATATATGTATCTCCCCGTTTTGCCGAGGTGCTGGGCATACCCGCGGGCGAACTGAAACGCGGCGACAACCACATGGAAAAGATGCCCAACTTCCCGCCCGACTTCCGCATGGCCATGCAAAAGCTCGGGGCCGGCGAGGTGGTGGGCAACGAGGCCGAGCGCGTGACCGTGAACGGCCGCGAGGAGATCTTCAGCTGGCATCTGCGCGCGTGGAAGGATGCCTTCGGGCGGCCTGCGGGCACTATTCTGACGGCCATCAACCAAAGCGAGCTGCACCGCCTGCGCGCCCAGACGGCCGAGGCGGGTGAGCGGGAGAACGCGCTGGCCTATTCGGACACGTTGACCGGGTTGCCCAACCGCCAGCTATTCAACGACCGCCTGAACATGGCGCTGGCCGTGGCGCACCGGCAGCTGGGCAAGCTGGCGCTGCTATTCCTTGACCTTGACGGGTTTAAAAAGGTGAACGACACGCTGGGCCACGATGCCGGCGACATGCTGCTGAAGCAGGTGGCCACGCGTATTCAAGGCCAGGTGCGCACCACCGACACCGTGGCACGGCTGGGCGGCGACGAGTTCACCATCATATTAAGCATCAGGGACCGGAGCGACGCCGAGCAGGTGGCGCAAAAGCTGCTTACCGCCATCCGCGAGCCGTACAACCTGAACGGCCAGGCGGCCAATGTGGGCACCAGCATCGGCATTGCGCTGTTCCCCGCCGACGGCCAGCAGGCCGCCGACCTGATCCGCCGTGCCGACGCCGCGATGTATGAGGCCAAGCAGGGCGGCAAGAACACCTACCGGTTTGCCGGTAAGGAGATCAAGATCGTCAGTTAGGCTGGCATTGTACAGACGCAAAAAAGCCGCCCGGATTATGGGGCGGCTTTTGGTTTGGGTGGGTCGGGCAGGTAGGGCACGTACTGTTCGGGCGGCGGTTTTTGGCCCGCCTTGCCCGACAGCCAGTAATCCATGATGCCGGGGATGCGTGCGGCGTCGCTGGTGATCATGGCGATGCTGATGTGCTCTCGCGGCTTGCCGTTTTTGTAGCGCGGGTACACCGCGGTGATGGCGGTTTTCAGCTCGTCCATCAGTGCCGGGTTGGCGATGAGGGCCACGTCGAACATGACGCGGCTTTGCGAGGTTTCGGCATGGTTCTTCAAATTCACGGCGGTGATGCCGTGCTGCCGGAAGAAGGTTTCGACCGCCGCCAGCACGTCGGTGGCGGGGGCGGCTTCGCAAATGACGATGCCGGTGATCAAGAAGTTCATGTGAGTCTCCCGCAACGGCGGATGAAGGTGCCTTTGGATGTAAATGAAACCACCCGCTTGCGCAAGCCCTTGCCGCCAAAGTGTTATGCCCCTAAACTCCGGCAAAACAAAAGGGCCTTACACACGTGACATTCACCCGCATTATAATGCTGGCCGCCGCCAGCTGCCTGCTGACCGCCTGCGAGCTTAACCCGTTCAGCGACGGCGATGCCGACAAAAAACCCAAGCTGGTGGGTGAACGCCTTGACGTGACCAGCGGCCCTTCGGCCCTTGCCGTGACCCCCGGCGCGACCATCGAGAATTTTGCCATACCCGCCGCCGCCGCGTTGGATAACTGGGGCCAGACCGGCGGCAACGGCGCCCACGCGCCCGGCAACCCCGCCATGCCCGCCAGCGTGGTGCGCGCCTGGACCGCCGACATCGGCAAGGGTGACGGCAAGGACGCCGTGCTGCTGAACGTCCCCGTGGTGCACAGCGGCCGCCTGTTTGCCATTGATACCGCCGGGCAGGTGACCGCCCTGAACGCCACCACCGGCAAAGAGCTGTGGAGCGTTGACCTGCCGCTGAAGGAAAAAGAGCAGGTGCGTTTGGGCGGCGGTTTGGCCGTACTGGGTGACCTGCTGTTCATCACCACCGGCGGCGGCGAAGTGTTTGCCCTGACCGCCAGCACCGGCAAGCAGGTGTGGAAGTCGGACCTTGGGGTTCCGCTGCGCGCCGCGCCGGGTGTTGACGGCGAGCGGGTGTTTGTACTGGCGCAGGATAACCACCTGTTCGTGCTTTCGGCCCTCGATGGTGCGCTGGTGTGGACCCACAGCGGCATGGAGGAAACCCTGAGCCTGGTGAACGCCGCCACCCCCGCCATTGCCAACGGCGTTGTTGTGGCCGCCTACACCAGCGGCGAAATTTACGTGCTGCGCGAAACCGACGGCCGCTACCTGTGGCACGACACGCTGAGCAGCCTGTACAGCGGGCAAGACCCCGAGAGCACCGTATCGGGCATTTCGGCCGAGCCGGTGGTGGCCGACGGCATTGTTTACACCGTGGGGCTGAACGGCGGTGTGGCGGCCTATGGCCTGATGAACGGCCAGCGTTTTTGGAAGACGCCCATCAACAGCAGCCAGATGCCGTGGGTGGCGGGCTACCAGCTGTTTGTGTTGACCGACAAGGGCGAGCTGGCCTGCCTGAACCGCAAGGACGGCGCGATACGCTGGGTGACCGACCTGAACGCCGACCTGCCCAAGGCCAAGGATGGCCGCGTGTGGAGCGGCCCGGTGCTGGCCGGTGACCGCCTGATCGTGGCGAGCACCGACGGCTACGCCCTGAGCATCACGCCCGAAACCGGCAAGCGCAAGGCCGCCACCGAAATCGATAACGGTGTGGGTGTGACCCCGATTGTGGCCGCCGACGGTCTGTACTTCCAGACCACCAACGGCAAGATCGTGGCCTTCCGCGCCGGTAAATAGCGCACACGGCAAAAGGCCCCGGATAGCATCCGGGGCCTTTTTTGTTGTTAATAATAGTACCGCCGCATTTCGTTGGCGCGGGGTTCTTCGGGGTATCGCGGCGTTGCCACGTAGGTTTGGGCGGGCGGCGCCGTGTAGTAGTTGTTGGTGGTACGGTTGTCATAAATGCGGTTGTCGTAAACCACCGTTCTGGGCGTGGTGCGCACACGCTTGACCACCGTTTTGCGGATGACCCTGGTGCGGTACACCACCTTGGGCTTGGCCTTTACACTGACCTCGACCGTTTGGGCGGGCGTGGGCGGCGGGGTGACAACGACAGGGGCAGGAGCCGGTGGCGGCAGGTCGACCTTGACGATAGGGGCCACCGGGGCGGGGGTCGCCACCTGTTTATCCAGCGGAATGACGCGGACAGGCTCGACCAACGAAGGCGAAGCCTGCCTGATCATCGGCGCGGGGGCGGTGTAGTTGTTCAGTGCAAACAACAGGGCAACCACAAAAAGCAGCCCCAGTGCCGTGGCCACCTGCCCGTAGCGCCCGCGGGCATGCCAGTGCGCCATGCGATGCTGGCGCACCAGGCGGACAGCGGCCTCGCGCTGTACCACGCGGCGATTGAGAGCCCGGCGGCCATGGCGGTTTTTGCGCCCCCTGTTGCGGGACCACAAAAACAGCATCACCAGAAAGAGAAGGCCCAAGGTGAGGGCCAATATGCCGCTGGGCGTACCCAGCCAGGTTTCGAACATGTGATGTCCTTTCAGATAATCGGCCGGGGCCGGGTAAGAGGTTGAGATGCTTCGGATAAGATGCGGCTTTATAAGTTATGTATACGTAAAGGCGCAATAGGGAAAACGCAGCGGCACGGGCCCGGCCAAGGGTCAAAATGGCGCTTTTGGGCCAATTTACCTTTACGTCCAACGGTTTACGGGGTAGGGAACCTGCATGAAGACCCTGGTTGCCCTGGTGGGCCGGCCCAATGCCGGCAAAAGCACGCTGTTCAACACGTTGGCCAAGGGCCAGCGTGCGCTGGTGCACGCCACCCCCGGTACCACCCGCGACAGCCGCCGCTGCCCCGCCTACCTCGATGACCTGGAATTCGACCTGCTGGACACCGCGGGTATCGACGAGAACGTGAAGGGCGAGGGGCTGGATGCCGACCTGACCCGCAACCTGACCCGGCTGGCCCAGCGCAGCGCCGGGCAGGCCGACGTGCTGGTTTATTTGGTGGACGGCGACGCCGGGGTGCTGCCCGCCGACCGCGCGCTGGTGCAGCAACTGCGCAAACTGGGCAAGCCCATGGTGCTGGTGCTGAGCAAGGCCGACATCAAGCGCGCCATGGCCCAGCGCCAAAGCTGCATGAGCCTGGGGTTGGGCGAGCCGATTGCGCTTTCCGCCGCGCACCGCATTAACTTCGACCACCTGCGCGACGCACTGGCCCCGCTGGTGAGCCGCCCCGAACCCGAGCCGGAGGACGAGGTGGAGGCCTTCGACTTCGAGATGCCGGACAACGCCGAAGACCTGCTGGAGCACGACGAGGCGCCGCGCTTTAAAATTGATAACCGGCCCATCAACATTGCGCTGCTGGGCCAGCCCAACGCGGGCAAAAGCACGCTGGCCAACCGCCTGCTGGGCGGCGAACGCATGCTGGCCGGCCCCATGCCCGGCCTGACCCGCGAAGCCCTGAGCCACCCGCTGAACTACGGCGGCCAGAAATACATGCTGACCGACACGCCGGGCCTGCGCCGCAAGGCAAAAATTACCGACGACCTGGAACACTGGAGCGTGGGGCAGGCCGTGAACGCCGGGCAGGACGCCGACGTGGCCGTGCTGCTGGTGGATGCCAGCCACTACGCCCCCGGCAACTGGCAGGTGCTGGAAAACCAGGACAAGAAAATCGCCCAAACGCTGGTGACCGCCGGGCGACCGTTGATCGTGGCGCTGACCAAGTGGGACAGCGTTGAAGCCAAGCAGGATTGCCTGGAAGAAGTGAAGCACCAGATGCGCCGCGTGCTGACCGAAATACCCCGCCCGCTGTGCGTGCCGCTGAGCGCCCACAACGGGCAGGGGGTGGGCAGCCTGATGAAGGCCGTGGCCGCCGTGCACATGGCCAACCATGGCGACCTTGGCACCCGCGCCATCAACCGCGCCATTGAAAAGGTGACCGCCCGCCGCAGCCCGCCGCTGGGCACCACCGGCATGGTGGTGACGATGAAATTCGCCCGCCAGGTGGGGGCCAACCCGCCCACCATCGCCATTTGGGGGAACCGTTTGGCCACCTTGCCCAATAGCTATAAACAGTTCATGCGCAATATGTTAGCTGAAGAACTTGATCTATCGGGTGTGCCACTGCGGCTGGTGTTCCGTGCTGGGGGCAACCCATTCACCCGCGGCGAAACCCGCAACAAGAAAAAGTAATTTGCCGCCGCCCCGCGACAACCGTTGCGGTTGTTTGCTAGGTTGCGGTTCATGACCAAACAGCCGCTTTCGCCCCCGCCCACCATGACCGCAGTGCCTTCGGGCCGGTTACTGGCACACCGCGATTTCATCAAGCTGTGGTGCGCGCGGGTGTTTTCGGCGCTGGCCTTTAACGCCACCACGGTGGTGGTGGGCTGGCGCACCTACGAGCTGACCAACAGCGCCTATGCGCTGGGGCTGGTGGGGCTGTTCCAGTTTTTGCCGCAACTGCTGCTGACGTTTGTGGTGGGCCACGTGGCCGACCGCTTTGATCGCCGCAAGGTTTTAATGCTGTGCCAGTGCGCCGAGGCGCTGACGCTGGCGGTGCTGGCGGCAGGCGTGTGGGGCGGCTGGCTGGGCGTGTCCGGCATGTTTGCGGCGGTAGCCGTGCTGGGCGCCGCGCGCGCGTTCGAAGGCCCCACCAACGGCGCGTTGCTGCCCGCCGTGGTGCCCGCCAGCCTGCTGCCGCAGGCCATGGCCATGTCGATGGCCGCGATGCAGACGGCCATCATCGTCGGGCCTTCGCTGGGCGGCTTGCTGTATGGTTTGAACCCCACCGTTCCGCTGGCCATATGCGCGCTTTGTTTTGGTGTCGCGGCGTTATCGGTGAGCCTGATACGCACCCGCCACAAGGTGCCGCCGCGCGAGCCTGCCACGCTGAGGTCGGTGTTCGCGGGCGTCAGTTTCATCCGCAGCAAGCCGGTGATACTGGGCACCATTTCGCTTGACCTGTTTGCCGTGCTGCTGGGTGGCGTGACCAGCCTGCTGCCGATATTCGCGGCCGATGTTCTGCACACCGGGCCGTGGGGTGTGGGGCTGCTGCGCGCAGCGCCGGCGGTAGGCGCGTTGCTTACCAGTTTCATATTGTCGCGCTGGACCATCCAGCGGCAGGTGGGTATTAAGATGTTCCTCGCCGTCCTTGTTTTCGGGCTGGCCACCATCGCCTTTGCGCTTTCGACCAACCTGCTGCTGTCGTGCGCGGCGCTGGCGGTGCTGGGGGCTTCCGACATGGTGAGCGTGGTGATCCGCAACTCGCTGGTGTTGCTGAACACGCCCGACGACATGCGCGGCCGCGTGAATGCGGTGAATGCGCTGTTCATCGGCACATCCAATCAACTGGGCGATTTTGAGGCCGGGATGGTGGCCGGGCTTATTGGCGCCGTGCCCGCCGCATTGTTCGGCGGCGTGGCCACCATGGGCGTGGTGCTGCTATGGATGAGGCTGTTCCCGCAGTTGCGCCGCGCCGAGCGGTTTACCGGCGCGAACGCTTAGCCTTGGGTTTGATTTTGGGCGCCACGGTTTTGGTGCCCGTCACCGGCCGGAAGGTGCGGGCCGCAGCCACGCCGATAGCCACGAACACCAGCAGCACAATGCTTTCGGCAATGGCAAAGGTCGGCTCGGCGCCGGTGGGGGCATAGGCGTTAAGCGCGGGTATTTTCTGGAACGATTGCGCCACGGTGACGAACATCTGGAAAAACACGCTGGCCACCATGCCGCCCACATACACGGTGCGCCAGTGGCCGCGCAGCTTGAATTTGTAGGCTGCCAACATCATCAGCAGCACGGCCAGGGCCGCAATGCCGGTGCCGATAGCCGGGGTGAAACCGGTAAACGGAAACATGAAACCGGTGATGATGGAGAGTGTGGTGGTGATCAAAAAAGGTTTGGTGAACCTGCGCGCGCCCTGGTGGTTGAACAGCGTGGCGATGGCACCAAAACCCAGCAGCAATGCCACCAGGCTTAAGGCGGTGTGGAAGAGGGTGAACAGCATCAAGGTGTCGTACATGAGAGGGGCTCCTGTTGGTTTAAACAAGAGTAGCAGGTTTTTTAAATATTTGAAAACGCTATTGAAAGTTAGCGATTTTTAGCCTTTTTGCCTTGGGCCAGGTAAGCCCCGATGATGGTGGGCACCAGGTCGCCAAAGCGGCTTTCAAGCTCTGCGCAGCGGGTGGTGTTGTGCATTTCGACCCCTTTGCGTTCGCTGCGGATAAGCCCGACCTCGCGTAAGATTTTGAAGTGCTGCGACAGCGTCGATTTAGGCAGCGTGCGGTTATCGACCTCGAGGAAGTTCGAGCAGTTCATGGCGCAGTCGGCCTTGGCAATTTGCGCATAAATGTTCACGCGCACGGGGTCGGAGAAGGCGTACAGGATGCCTTCGACCGTAATGTCCTTCAGTGCCGGGTGATACAGCGGTTTCATGCCCTTTATATAGCACCCCTTGACAATAAGTTCAATAGTTCGTAAATTCAGAACTACAGAACAACTAAACCAAGGAGAAAAACCATGAGTAAGCTAAAAGGTAAGGTGGCTGTTGTCACCGGGGCAAGCAAAGGCATCGGCGCAGGCATTGCCAAGGCATTGGCCGGTGCGGGTGCCAGCGTGGTGGTGAACTACGCCAGCAGCAAGGAAGGCGCCGCCAAGGTGGTGGCCGCCATTGAAAAGGCCGGCGGCAAGGCCGTGGCCGTGCAGGGCGATGTTTCCAACGGCAAGGACGCCAAGGGCATCATCGATGCCGCCATCAAGGCCTACGGCAGGCTCGACGTGCTGGTGAATAACTCGGGCGTTTACGAGTTCGGCGCGGTTGAAGACATTACCGAAAAGAGCTTCCACCGGCAGTTCGACATCAACGTGCTGGGCACCCTGCTGGTCACACAGGCCGCCCTGAAGCACCTGAAGGAGGGCGGCAGCATCATCAACATCGGTAGCGTGGTGAGCAGCCTGAACATGCCGGGCAGTGCCGTTTACACCGCCACCAAGCACGCGGTGAACGGCGTGACCAAGGTGTTTGCCAACGAGTTCGGGCCGCGCAAGATCCGCGTCAACGCCATCAACCCCGGGCTGGTGGAAACCGAAGGCACCCAAACCGCCGGCTTCAGCGAAGGCGACTTTGCCGCCGACACGGTGAGCAAAACCCCGCTGGGCCGCGTGGGTAAGCCCGACGACATTGCCGACGTGGCGGTGTTTTTGGCCAGCGATGATGCCCGCTGGGTGAGCGGCCAGACCATCAACGTGGGTGGCGGCCTGCAATAAGCGCTGCGCATAACAATAACAAGGAGGCACATCATGCAACCCCAACAGCAACAACAACCGTTGAACATGAACAGCTGCCAGACGCAGGCCATGCTGATCGCCGCCGACAGCTATTCGCTGCCCGGCTACGACCTGAGCCAGCCGTGGCTGATGGGCAGGCCTACCGGCCAGGCCGAAATGCCTTGCGGTTGCTGACAAGGGAAGGGGCCTGCGGGCCCCTTTTTTGCAATTGCCAAGGCCCGCCAAATGCCAAATGGTAGCGGCATGATGGCTGACCGCTTGTACCGCTGGCTGAAAACCCACCTGAACCGCTCGGAGGTATTGCTGCTGCTGGCGCTGTTTGTGCCCACCGCGCTGGTGCTGTGCTTTGGCAGCCTGGCCGACGAGATGCTGGAAGGCGATACCATGCGCTTCGACAAAGGCATTTTGCTGGCGCTGCGCAGCCCCACCGACACCGCCGACCCGATTGGTCCGCGCTGGGTGGAAACGATGTTTACCGACATCACCAGTTTGGGCAGCACCACCGTGCTGGCGTTCATTACGCTGGCAGCGGTGGTTTACCTGCTGCTGGCGCGCAAGCGCGGCAGCGCGTGGCTGGTACTGGCGGCGGTGAGCGGCGGCACCTTGATAAGCACCGTGCTTAAAAACCTGTTTGACCGCCCGAGGCCCGATTTTGTGGCGCATATTGTGGAAACCACCACCGCCAGCTTCCCCAGCGGGCATGCCATGCTGTCGGCGGTGACATACCTGACGCTTGGGGTGTTGCTGGCGCGGGTGGAAAGCAGCTACCGCCTGCGGCTGTTCATCATGGGGCTGGCGCTGCTGTGCACCGTGGCGGTGGGGTTCAGCCGCGTGTACCTGGGTGTGCATTACCCCACCGACGTGCTGGCCGGTTGGGCGCTGGGCGCCGCCTGGGCCATGCTGTGCTGGGTGGTTGCCCTTTGGTTGCAGCGGCGGGGCAGTTTGAAAGGCGACCGGAAGTAAAAAAAGCCGCCATACCGGCGGCTTTGGAATAATTGGTTGCGGAACCGCCTCCCGGAACGGGACACCATACCGGCGGCCCACACCGGCACCATTCCACTGACTACCCCTGACGCCCGCACCCCCTCCCATTCCGCCGCATATCGCCCGCCCTTCGAGAAGGATTCAAACCCCACCTGATGACGGGCCATCCCGGCAGGTATTTCCATTTTGGAAACAACTGGCGGTGGGTACCCCACAGGTTCCATTTTGGAACCCATGCCCCTTGATAACCCACTGGAATGAAGCGTTGATGGCCCGAAAGGAGCCACCATGCCAAAACAGAAGCCCAAATCCCCAGAAGAAGCCCTGATCGCCAACCTGGAAAAAGCCCACCGCCACTTCCAGCGGGTTGCTGACCTAACCGCCCTGGCCCTGAAAGCCACCAGGAACGATAAAACAGACCTAGCGGTAAAACTCCTCGTCGAGACAATAAAACCAACAGTAAAGGCTAGCCAAACCGTCTGTCATATTCTGATGGCAACCCAAGATTAAGGAAAAGAAAGGCTATCAGCTTTTCCTTAAGGAAAAAGGACACCCTTAAAGGGCACCTACAATCCGGAGGGTACGCCGAGAATAAACCAGCAATTCAGTTTCATCGATTGGCCCATTCACAGAACCATCATCGTGGTGATGTTTCTTTGAGAATTCATTGATTTCATGCAGGTCCTTCAGAATTGGAAATAGCGTGTGGGCATTTCCTTTATCTCTGATTTCCCCAACCATACCTCCCAAATTATTAGTTGCGCCGAAAGCGGTTGGGCAGGTGTTGGAGCAGTGCGCTTCCAGTACAGGACGAAGCTTTTGGACAATATCCTCAGGCTTATGACCAGATAGGGAGCCACTTTGACGGTACCGCATCATCGACTCAATCATTGCCAGTTGTGTTGGTTTGCAAAGATCTGACAAATTACATTCCGAAATCGTAGAGTGTTCATCACCCACGGGAATTACTCGTAACGCCTTAACATTGAAACCCACCGCCTTCTCATTAAGGTCAACCAGGAATGCGGCATCGTGGGAAAAGACAAACGTTTGGGCAGCAATACCAGCACGGGTAAGAATCTCAAGTTGGGTTTGCGTCCGCCGGAATCTGTCCTGGCTACTAAACGGATCGTCAAACACAATTACCTTGTTAGCTGCATTGGCATCTTCATCAAGCTGAGCAAGGAAAAAGGCTAATGCTAATGTGCTCTTATCACCGGCACTAAGTGTATTTCTAAAACTAGGTTCAGAAATAGGAGTGTTCTCATCCCCCAGTGGAATAGAGGTTCCGTTGATTACTAAATTATATTTCGCGTTCACCCCACCAACGTAGTTATGATCAACTTCCGCAATACGGAAATTGGCACCAAAATTATCTAAATATGCGTTAATTCTGTGTTGGTACGCCTTTGTGAATTTCTCCCCATAGGCATCTAAACTTGCTTTAACCTGTTCCCGCTGAGTTTCTAGGGCTGCCTTCTCTTTCTCAATTTTGATAAGCTCATTACATAAATCATTGATTTTTGGTTCATTGCGCGACTTTAGCGTCTGTAATTTCTTCAGGTCTTTTTGCGCCTTGCTAACATCCGCCTGCACCAATCCAGTCTTAAATTTATCAATCTGTTGGTTGGCCGCAGTAATTGCAGCATTATAAGTTGTAATTTTCGCTATCCACTCATCAAAGGTCTTTGTCGCGTCTAGAACATCCTGTGGAATAGATAATTCTTCCAGTGGCGCCGATATTTTTGTTCTCAATACCGCCAGTGATGTCTCACGATATTGTGAAAGTGATGCCTCTAAATCTTTTATGTCTAGCGGCGGGACTGGCTCCAATACCAATTGGCTGGCCCAGAAAGCCTGCTGAGTATCATTTTTTTCAATAGTATTCAATAACTGAGCAATAATTCCTTCACCAAAGCGTTGGCTTACACCTTGACCTTCTACCGTGATTTCTTGTTTCAGATCACGATAAGCTTTACTAAACAGATCTTTATATGCCTGAATTAGGGTAACATCCTGAAGAGATTGCCCGCAGTAAGGGCAACCCGTTTCAGCATCAAAACCCATTCCCTTGCTGAGCCATTCTTGATCGCTGCTCTTCATATTATGTGCGGCAAGGTGGGTTTTTACGGCATTTTCTGCATTATTCGAAACGCCTTCGAGAGATTTTGCCAAAATGAGCTCTAGATTAGAGATTGTCTTGGGTAACACCAAAGTAGCCAAGCCTGCGGCAACCTTCAGTTGCCCAGAATCTTGAGCAATTTGTACGGACTTTTCCACAGCAGCAATTTGGTCACCTAAGTCGGCAGGAGCCGTATAGACCAGGAAATCATCAACTTTGATTTCCCCCAGTATCGCTTCAAGCGTTTTCCGTTTCTGACGAATATCAGCCTGTAACTTTCGGCCATTCTCATTTATTTTATCGAGCTGTTCTGCCAGTTGTACCCCCTGCTGGCCTACAATCACGCGATAAAGATTTTTTCGCTGATCATTACCCACACGCTCACCAGAATAGACATTTTCTGCAATGTAGGTTTGGTCGAAAATCTCCATATTTTCGACTTTTTGGGACCATTGGCCATTTTTGAATGTTGCCTGCCCAGAACTAAGAAGAATATGGGCATCCGGATTGGAAGCTTGACCAAGAGAGCGCCGTCCAATCATTGCCGCCGGGTTACCCGTTGCCAAAGAGCGTAACATGGCACAAACCGTTGTCTTACCTTTGCCGTTCTCGCCATAGATAAGGTTCAGACGACTCAGCTCAACATCGCCAGCGGCGGAATAATTTTTGAACCGGCCAAGAGAGTTGACTGATACGAGTTTTTTCAATGTAACCACTGGCGCTTTTCCTCTCATGCCCAGTAAAAACATATTCTCAAACAGTTATGGTTGCCAGCCTTTAGGGCATGATTTTATCCCTCCCTCTCCACTTATTCATCATTCTGATGCAGAGTGATGCAAACGAAAAAGGCATCCCGCATGGTAATAACAAAATCTTCCCGTGAGGCACACACCACGCGCACAACATTTACCGCCGATGCCAGTGACATGGCAGAACTGGAGGCTATTGCAGCACAACAGCGCGTTTCAATCGCATGGGTCATCCGCGATTGCATAAAGCAGTACCTCACGGCACGTGACAGGCCGTCTGTTCAGGTTAGGTCTAATGAGAATACACGCGGAGCTTCCCAGTGAATTCTCTCAAACCTCGCTCCACAGGCAACGAACACGCTATACCTCGCAAAGGGTATGTCCTTTCAACGGCTGTGGAAGAATTAGCCTTGCCTATACGTCATACGGTTAAAGCTCTCCAGAAACGCGCTATATCTAAACCCTTACGGGAAGCGATTGGCATTCTCCCCCAACCACAAAGCCGCTTTTATTCAGAGCGGGAAGCTTGGCATATCGTGGCAATATGCCTCACTTTTCATAAGGCAACGAACTCTCCAGAAAAACTCCAACCCAATATTTGTCTTGAAAGATTTTTCCAACGAACTGACGTCAATGCAGAGAATATTGTACCAGATCTGATTGATGGCCTTTCTGCTGTTGTTTGCGACGCAAAGGTAAATGACCTGCTTCCTTACATTATTGACGCCCATGGCCCTGGCAGTCGGCTAAGTGTAAAGAAATCTCCTGGCACAGCGGCTGCCAGAGCACATAAAAAGGCCAATGGCGTCTTCTACACACCTGCAGATGTCGCAAATTACATGACCACAGCGGTACTCTCCTCCCCAATTGGCAGGGAGCCCCCAACTATCCTTGATCCAGCCGTTGGCACAGGTGTGTTCCTAAGAGCGGCCTTAGGTCAGCTAAGCCATAAGTATTCCACCCTTTCAGCATATGAGATTGCGTCAAATTTCCTCTTTGGCTCAGATATTGATGCCTTTGCATTAGATGGTGCAGCTTTTGTGTTGCTTAATGATGTGCTGGAAGACCTTCCTGTGGGCATGGTTCCTGCGGAAGCATGGCAGCGGCTCCGCTCGAATCTAGTTGAGGTTGATGGACTTTCATTGGATCGGGAAAATGGGTCTTTGGGACGTCATTTCCCTGCCTTGCAAGATGGAGCCGATATTATCCTTGGGAATCCCCCCTATGCTGCCATTGGCCCACGGAGCGACATGGCCGAATTAACGACACGTTTAAAAACACTTACAGGGCGAGATACAGCAAATCTATACCCTCTGTTTGTGGAGCAAATAATCCGCCTAGGGCGAACAGATGGTTCAGGTGCCATGGTTATCCCTCTATCCCTTGCCTGCAATACCGGAGAGCAATTCCGTGCCTGCCGTGAGCTTATTGAGAGGACGCCGGGATTGTGGCGATTCGCCTTCTTTGACCGCGAGCCGCACGCTCTATTTGGCGAGGATGTCAAAACCCGCAATACAATTATATTACGTAACAGCCAGCCTGGTGAAAGACACCGCGTCATGGCTGGTCCCCTGCGTCGCTGGCGAGGAACAGAACGCGAAGCCCTTTTATCCAGTATTGATTTTACGGATATCAGCAGTATACCCATTCAGCTTGGAATCCCTAAGATCAGAGGAGCAGCCCAAGCGCAGGCTTTGAGTCTCCTTGAAGATTCAACAACACTTGGCAGTTTTATCCTAACTTCAGGAAAGACCGAACTACGCAAATTGCCCAACGCACATAAAACAGAGGTTCTGGTTGGACCAACAGCATATAATTTCCTTAATGTGGCAAGGGCAACAGTTCTCCCTCTTTCTCCCGGTGAGCAGCTCTCAGAAAACGCGCTGCATTGCCTTACAGGTCTGGATGAAGAGGTCTCCGCCGCCATCTATGCCATCCTCTCAAGCGATTTCTCATTCTGGTGGTGGTATGTCCAAGGAGACGGCTTCCACGTTAATCTGTCCCATCTTCTAAACTTACCTGTGGGCGATCTTGATAAGAAACGCCTCGGGGCATTGGCTGACCTGGGACAAAAACTATGGGACGAAGCCCGTCGTACCCCCCTCAAGAGTTCGAACCGGGGTCGAGTGACATTTGCTTTCCCCACCCGCGCGTTTTCTCCTCTCAGGCAGGAAATAGATGCGCTATTGCGACAATCCCTCGGCCACAGCGACGAGTTTGCCGCTAGCCTGAAGGCTTTTGTGGGAACAGTTGTAGACGCACGCATTTTTCAATCACACAATCAAAAGTAATCTAGGAGAAGAATAAATTGGAACGTCCCATCACGCCGGAAATGAAGGAAAAGAGCAAAGTCACGGCTGAGGAATGGCGTGAGTATACAAAGACTGTGTGGTCCATTGCGAATAAAGGTCGTTCTGACCACCCGGCAGTATTCCCTCCCGAGATTCCGCACAGACTGACCAAACTCTTCAGCTACTACGGGGAAACAGTTCTCGATCCTTTCGCCGGAACTGGCACCACAGCACGTGCCGCCATCCCTCTTGGCCGAAAGACCATTTGTGTGGATCAAAATGAAGAGTATGTGAAGATCATCAAGAAGGAATGTGCTGCATTACGCAATGGGCATGCTGATGACTTCAAACCACTCGAAGTTATTCATGGTGACAGCCGTAAATTAGATTCGGTCAAGAGCAATAGTGTGGGATTGGTGATTACAAGCCCCCCCTATTGGGACAAAGCCGATTATGGCAGCTCTCCAGATAATCTCGGCCAAAAACAAAGCTACTCTGAGTTCCTAGCTTCCATGCTACCGGTCTTTCAAGAATGCTATCGAGTGCTTCAACCAGGCAGAAAAATGTGCTTGGTTACTGCCAACGTAAATCAGCAAACTGAACACGGCCTGCTGACATTCCCCCTTGCCACGGACTTTGCAGTGCAACTTCGCAGTCTTGGTTTTGTCATGGTAAATGAGATCATCTGGTCGAAGGATGCCACCGGCGGTAAATGGGGATCTTCGGGCGAACAGAGACCGATCTTCGGAAGTTACCCCTATCCGCCAAACTTCCTGTTCAAAAATGTTCACGAGTACATCTTGATCTTCGCTAAACCTAGCAAGACCAAGAAAAAGGGACCGAAAGTTCGTAATTATACGGATATGATCAATGGCTTGGAGACAGCGTTGGCCCCTGAAGACCTGAGTGGTGAACGTCTGAGCCTAGATTAAGGAATCCATCCATGGAGGTTTCCTTTTCTCTTCAGGACCCAACTGATCCGGCAACCACTTATCTCTATGAAGCAATCATTGCCGCTGTAGAAGGCTCGACACGCTGGCGTGGTATGTACGCCTTCGCATCCAGGAATGGAGTAGATAACCTTCTCAGCGACACAGCTATGGAAGGATTCCTTCATGCTGGAGGGGTTGCCGAGCTTATCGTTGGTATCGACGCTATTACAAATCGCGCCACCTTGGAGCGTTTACAGCACTTCGAAGGTAAGCATCCTTCGTTCAAACCTAGAGTCTTCTGGAATGCCTTCAAGGGCCTCTTTCACCCTAAACTGTCCCTCTTTGACTACGCGGATGGGCGTCAAACCCTCATTGTCGGTTCAGGAAACCTCACCCCAGGTGGATTTCGCACCAATTTCGAAGGTTATACGGTGGTCCGCACCGACCCGGGTGAATCGGTTGATTTGGCAAGCCTAAATGCATTCATGACCCGTCACGCGGCCTCAATCCGCAGCATTGATAATACTGCCCTTCTTGAGGCAGCAAAGAACATCATAAAGGTTTCTAAAAAGACGCCTGCGGTCCCACCCCCACTGGTTATTCCAGCGCCTACACCGGCAGCAGCAATGATAACGGTAACCGGTCGCGTTCTTGTAGCGCAAGTTCCGGCCGCTGGGGGTAGATGGCAACAATTGCACCTAAATGCAGCGGTTATGGCAGAGTTTTTCCACGTCTCAGATCATAAAAATCAAAGGGTATTCCTTACCCCTGTTGATAGCACTGGCAATCCCAGTGATGAAGAGGCTCGCCAAGTAGTTTTTAGTGAGCGCAACAGGAACTACAAGATCGAAATTAGCCAAGGACGGGGAAAAACCTATCCTACCGGTACGCCGCCAGTGATTGTATTTTATGAACGTCAATTGCGAACCTTTGATTACATGTTGGTTATGCCTGGTGATGCAGGCTATCGGGAATTGATTGCCCTTAGCACATCCCAGCCAACAGTAGGGCGCGGCCACCCAAGGGTTATAGTGAACGCTGCTGCTCTCCAAGCCGCATGGCCTGCTGCTCCCTTATTAACACGCTCAATTGCGCCAGAGCCCGAAGCTCTCTAGCTCTTCCCATTGTTGCCCAAGTAATGGGTCATATGTACGAGAGGATTTGCCAGCCGGGCACGCTTCAGGTCACTGAACAGCTCCACCAACTGAACAAAGTAATCATCCTTAAACAACAGCTGGATGGCTCGTGCCAGCCGTGGGGAGGTCGTGCTGAACCGGTAAACGGTCCGCTTTCGGAGCGGCCTTTTCACTCCTGGCCCTTCTTCGGCCCCTGCGGCCCCTCCGCCAGGTAAGCCGCCACCCGTAACAGCGTATTCCTCCGCCGGGCAGTTTGCAGGCGCAGAAACAGCCGCAACAGCTCCGCACATTTGGGGTCTTTCAGGATGCGTTCCATTGCCCACGCCGCCCGCGGCGAGGTGGTGGTGATCTGGTGGATGGTCTTCCGTTGATGCTTTTCCATGGCGGCACCATTGCTTCCTTCCGGCACCCTATCCAGTCCTTTCTGCCGGTGCGGACCCACCTGCGTACCTAAACGGGAGTGCGTACCCAGAGTGCGTACCCAAATGTCCGACAACAAGAGGGTAAATCATTACATTTCAAAGTGTTGATTGGTGCGTACCCAGCGAGTACGCACCAAGTACGCACCTAAACATAAATGATACAAATACTTAGGGTGCGTACCTGTTTCAAGTACGCACCCTGGGTACGCACCCAACAGTCTTTTTATTACAAACACTTGAATGCCAAAGTGCGTACCTGGGGTGCGTACTCAAAATTTGGTCCTGCCGCTAGCAAAATAACGGGCCTTAGCCCGCCGCATAGGGGGCAAAGGGAGGAAGGACCCATAGCCTTCCTCCCCCCTCATTGCCACCCCTCAACGGCCGACCTGCAACTTATCCACAAGTCTTCCGGTGATTTCAGCAAGTGATTTTATTTCCTTTTCTCTCTTATTATAGGGATGGCCCGATTGCGGCCTCTCCGGAGAGGCCGGTTTCGGCCCCTCTTGATGGCCCACTTTCGGGCTATGAAACCCGGCCCTGTGGATAAGCAGCTCCGCCGCAAGGTAATACTCGTTGGAGCGGCCCTGTCCGCGCCGTCGCGGGCGGAGCAGCTTCAACTCGGTCAACTCATGCAGGAAGCGCTTCACCGCGCTGACCGACATCCCCAGTTCATCCGCCAGCGTGGGCAGGCGCGGGAACGCCACCCCCCGCTTGTCGGCGTACTGGATCAATCGGGCCGCGCACAGTTTGGCGCCGTGGCTCAGGTCTTTGCGCCGCATTACCGCATTGGGCAGCGTGGCGAACGTCTGTGTATGGCTCATACGGCCTCCGGAATATAAGGCTGATTTTGAAGGTCAGCGTTGATTTCCGGGCCATGCGGAGCTAACGTCCGCAAAGGCCGACCCGCCTATTGCCCCGCACAGCTTCCCGGCGTCGGGGCCTTTTCTTCGGAGTCTCATGGCCGTCGCCCTCCCGCTTCGCCGGACGTATCCGGTTCGGGCTGGGGGAATCCGTACAACCGCCGCTGCTCGCTCCACAAACGCGGGAAACCGCGTATCAGCTTCTCCAGCGTCAGGTCGCGGGGTTGCGTGCCATCCAGGATGGCCTCGACGATGTCCGGCGCCAGCAAGGTCAGCCGCACCACGCGGGAGGCATAGGAGCGGTCAACCTTCTCACCGGCGGCCAGGTCGTGGCTGTCGGCGTAGCGGCCGTCGTCGATCATCTCCTGCCAGTGGAAGGCCTTCACCACCGCCTTCAGCAGCACGTCGTCCACCTTGGTCTGCGGAGCGGGTTTCTCATCCAGCAGCGGCACGTCGGGCGCGAGTATCAGCCTGCGGCTCCCCCGGCGCCGGAACACGGCCGGGATGGTCACCACCAGTTCGGTGCCGTCGGGGTTTAATGCAATGTGCATGGCGCTGCCTCCCCTTGGGATTCAACCTGGACCTCTACCTGTGCGGGCGTTTGGGAGGCTTTGATCTGCTCCACCACGCTCCGCATCCCGTCCACCCGCAGGCGCACCTGAAGGCCGGACGTGTTGACGGTCACGCCCGCCACCAGCAAGTTCATCAGACGTTGGCGCTCCTCATAGAACAGGTTGTCCCACACGGTATCGAACCGCCCCAGCGCCTCAAACACCTCTCGTTCGCCGAAGCTGTCTTGTCCGTCCAGCTCGCCCTTGGCCTGCCGCCATACCCCGGCGACGGCCTCCGGCGTCTTCACCAGCTGGCGCACATGCCGCACCACTAGGTCCTCCAGCTCACCGGCGGGCATCGGCCCCACGCGGCAGGCGGTATAGTGGCGCTTGATGGCGGTCATCGGCGTGTAATAGGTGTATTTTCGCCCGCGCTTGGCACCGGTGGTGATGGGCGTCATGGCGCAGTCGCAACATCCGCAGCGCACCAGCCCGCGCAGCAGGGCCGGGTTCTCGCGCCGGGTCTTATTGCCCCGCGCCACCGGGTTTTCCCGCAGGATGCCCTGCACCTCGTCCCACAAATGCTGCGGAATGACGGGCTGGTGCTGGCCGGGGTAAACCTTGCCCTTATGCACCACTTCGCCCAAGTACAGCCGCATCCGCAGCAGGCGGTAAAGGAAGCATTTGTCGATGAGCCGCCCGCCCTGGTGCCGCCCGCTGCCGCTCACATACGCCTTGGTCCGCAGGCCGTCACGCTCGCACTCCTTCACCAACAGGGTGGCGGAGCGGATTTGCGTGAAGCGGGTGAACAAGTGCTGCACCAGTTGCGCCTCGGCGGCGTTCACCACCAGCCTGCGCTCAACGATGTCGTAACCCAGCGGCGGCTGGCCGCCCATCCACATGCCCTTTTTGCGGGAGGCCGCGAACTTGTCGCGGATGCGCTCGCCGATGACCTCGCGCTCGAACTGCGCGAAGCTCAGCAGGATGTTCAGCGTCAGCCGCCCCATGCTGCTGGAGGTGTTGAAGTGCTGGGTGACGGACACGAACGACACCTTGCTCTCCTCAAACACCTGCACGATGCGGGCGAAGTCGGTCAGCGAGCGTGACAGCCGGTCCACCTTGTAGACCACCACCACGTCGATGTGCCCGGCGCGGATGTCCTCCAGCAGCCGGTTCAGCGCGGGCCGGTCCAGGTTGCCGCCGGAATAGCCGCCGTCGTCGTAATGCTCCGGCACCAGCATCCAGCCCTCATGCTTCTGCGAGAGAACATAGGATTCCCCGGCCTCGCGCTGGGCGTCCAGGCTGTTGAACTCCTGCTCCAGCCCTTCCTCGCTGGACTTGCGGGTGTAGATGGCGCAGCGCACGCGCGGCGGACGGCCTGATTGTACGATGTCGCTCATTGTCCGCCTCCCGCCTTGCCGGAGGCCCGTTTCAACCCGAAGAACGCCGGGCCGGACCACCGCGAATCGGCAATCAGGCAGGCGATGGCCGACAGGCTCTTGTAGACCCGGCCGTTGTACTCATACCCCTCGGCCAGCACCGTCACCGTATGGGTCTTGCCGCCGTACTCCCGCACCAGCCGCGTGCCGGTCACCGGCCGGGCAGAGGCCAGCCGCTTCTTCACTTCCATGCGGCCCGCGGCCATCTCGCGCAGTTCCCGCCGCACGCCGGTGGGCAGCCCGCCGTAATGCAGCTCCTGGAGCCGGTGCGCCAGCCGGTTCACCATATTTGCCTTGTTGAACATCGGCGGGGGCGAAGGGAACAGCTCCGTCCACATCTCCCGCAGCTCGGCGGTGGATTTCTCCGGCAGCGCCGCAATTCGCGCCAGAATACTCATGTCTTTCATGACATTACCTTCCATTCATTGCGGCCATACACGCTTCGGTGGGCGAAGAAGTCCAGTCGAAACTTCTCCATTCCTCCATACCGGCACCAAACCGGCGGTTTTCCGGCCGTATTATCTGGCTTTGCGATTGCGACGAAAAGTGACGACGATTCCGCGAAATAATTTTTGCCCAAGCAAACTAATATCAATGAAACAAATGCTTACGCGCCCAACAAATAGGCAACGTCAGGTTGGCAACCAGAAATCTGCCAACCTTCCAACCTAAGGTCGGACATTTGCAATCTGCAATTCTGCCCATTGACCGATTGAATTCCCACTGAACAGAGTGCGACAATTTATCGGAATTGATGTGTACCGATATTAAACCTATCCTTCTATTCATGAGTAAATCCCGCAAACCTGCTCCCACTCCAAAGGCGAACCCTTTGCCTCCTCAACCAGGAACACTTGTTGGCAACCTAGGCGAGCCCATTATCCTGCCGGAGATTAAAATAGATGGCTTTGCGGCTGAGGCTGCTAAAGACGGCAAGATTAAAGTATGGACAAAGCTGGCCCTGACCTCGGATGATCCAATCTTCCATCGGATGGCCACAAACCTAATCGCCACGATTAAAAATCATACCGCTGGCATATCGGTTGATTTTGACCGGACTAAAGTCATGCTTCTGGTCATCAAGCCCGGTAAGCACTCTGAATTATGGGCTGACACAGCCGCCATGAGTGTTGCTGCCATGGCAAAGCGGGCTTTGGAAGCGGGAAATGTGGTTTTTGAAAATGACATTGTGGATGTCATCGCCATGAGCTTCCCCCTAGTTGAAATTAATAAAGAGGACAGGGTTTTCTGCCTATTCCGGCAAGACTGGAGGTTCGCTCTCTACTTTGACACGAACCCCGATAAAAACCTTTCCTTGGATGAATTCCAGCGGTCATTAGGCAACCTCTTCCGGAATCTCAAGTATCGGCATATTTACGATGCAATTGAATCTCCAGAAATATCAGAGAAGCTCTTAAAAGCCGGATGGTTTCCATTTGCCGAAATCATTACCAGCGAATTTCCGGACCTTATCAAGCATTGTGAAGCTAACCTTGACCTCCAAAGCGTTGAAGAACGGATTATTGCCAGTTTCGATGAGGAAAGACTTACCCGATTGCTCCAGCGCTGGCTTGCTAAACCACATTTTGCCTCCCGTGAGGTAGTACTTCGTTCGGCCGTTAAAAACTTTTTAGCCAAAGACCCTGTGGCGGTCATAAAAACTATTGTGACCGAAATCGAAGGAATTCTTAACGAAGCCTACCGTACTCAGAATGGAGTGGGAGCGAAAGGAAAAGCCCTTAGGGAGTTCGCCGTGGCATTGGCTGAACGTAAGGCAGGCAATCCATATACCCTGTTAATGGCCAAACCCTTCGCAGAATATCTTGAGAAGCGTATGTTTGCGGATTTTGATCCATTGGCAGGAAACGGTGATGCGGCTTCACGGCATGCTGTAGGCCATGGAGAGGCAAAAGCCGAGTCATATACGCAAGTGGCCGCTCTTCAAGCTCTGCTGACGCTGGATCAGTTCGCCTTCTCAACCTAACTCTAAAACCGAGAGAATCTCCGCCGCCCTGGAACTATCCTCCCAGGCATTCCACCCATCCTCTGGTACATCTGCCGCGCCTCATCCGCAGCACGCATCTCCCGAATACGCTGAGTGAAGCCCGCCATAATTTCCTGATACGGAAGCAACTGGGGACGGCTAGGCGCTACCGCCACGAACTGCTCACGCGACATCGCCACAACCACGGCACTTCCAACCGCCCGCTCTGGCAATAGGCACCAAAGGCCATCCCGCCATACATCGGCAGCTTCCTCTTCACCAACTCCCCGGAAATCAAAAATGACCGGCACGGAACTCTCAAGCCACATTGCCGAGAAACACTCTTCGGGAAACGAATGAAGGAAATATCCTTGGTTGTTCGTCTGCCTGAGGTCATTCTTGCCTTTAAGGAATCGAGAAAAATCCCTTTTCAGCCTACTTCCATCCACAACCCACACCATATTCCCGTAAAACCGCTCACGTGCAGCCCGTTCTTCTGGCTTAAGGTGCGAATGCTGGAACTCAATCACAAGGCCGTGATTGGTGCGGATATCAGCAATATGCTTTTCTCCGGATTTCTCGTCGTACTGGATGACCTCTTGGCACCCGGCCGGAAAGTGATTCTTCCACGCCCGGTGCCATTCCGTTTCCGGCTCCCACCAGGAATCACACTCCCGTTCCCCCCAATGCGCCCAATGGTGAAGTCGTTGAGTGCCACATTTGGCAATGACATCACCACCACAGCCACGGCATAACCCTTTCCCACCGGGAAAAGCCTCCTGAGGTTGGCCATTTACCAGAGCATACTTCATGTTTTCAGCGTACTGCTGAATCGCGGTTCATACAATTTTTCTTCCAAAACCGCTCCCCCAACCGCTCCAAAACAACCCCACCACCAGCATCATCGCATTCCCCAGCAATTCCAACGCCCTCCCACCTAAACACCGGCACCCCCGCAGTCCGCAGGTTGTGAGAAAGAGAGCGGAGAAACCGCCCCCACACCGCCAGTATTGAAACCTTCAGCTAACACAAAACCAGCACAACCTCACCGAAACCCGGCCGAATCCGCCACAAAAAAGCAAAAGGCCCGGAGGATAAACCTACCGGGCCGAAAACTTTGGTTGCGGGGGCAAGATTTGAACTTGCGACCTTCAGGTTATGAGAAAGAAATCGCATACATTAACCCTGATGGTCTGTGACTAATCAGCACTAATGCTCAATAATTTAGCGGGTTTATTTAGCTTCTCTGTGCTACGCACTATATACCAAAACTAATGGATGGTGTAGCACAGGCGTAGCACCAAGGGAGGTTGTATGTCGAAGACTGCCAATAAGATGGTTAAGGCTGATGGACAAGCATTGGTAGAGTCAGCCCTAGGGGAGGTTCCATTGGTAGGCACTCTGGTAAGTATGGTGAATCATTGGCGCCTGGGCAGGCAAGTAGACCAGATTGAGCGATTTATGCAGGTTGCTGAGGTGGATAAAACCTATTTAGATGGTCTTGCCGCCGATGATGCGGAGAGAGAACTCTTTATGGAATACGTCAGTTTGGCCAGCAATACTACAAGTCCGCTAGTCTGCATCACGCTGGCATTTATTTTCAAAGATCCGGCATTAGGGCCATCTATTAAGTCTCTTTATGCGCGTTCTCTGTCAGGTATCAGTAA
>DATAJX010000001.1:0-163141 GCA_036261915.1 Alphaproteobacteria bacterium | reverse complement strand
GAAGTTGTGGGCCGGGGTGAAGGTGAACGTGTTGTTCGCATTCAGCACCAAAGTACCGTGACCGGGCTGGGTGAACGACGTGATGGTGAAGGGGGTGCCATCGGGGTTGCTGTCGTTGACCTTGCTGTCGAAGGTGATGGGGGTGTTCTGGTTGGTGGTATAATTGTCATTCACCGCATTCAGGCCCAGGGGCGGGGTGGGGTTGACCACGATGGTGTCGGTGGCTGTGCGCACATCGCCTTCGCCGTCGGTGATGGTGTACTGGAACGTGACAGTACCCACGAAGTTGTTGGCGGGGGTGAAGGTGAAGGTGTTATCGGCGTTGAGCACCAGCGTGCCGTGGCCCGGCTGGGTGAAGCTGGTGACGCTGAAGGGGGTGCCTTCGGGGTTGAAGTCGTTCACCTTGCTGTCGAAGGTGATGGGGGTGTTCTTCAGCGTGCTGTAGGTGTCGGGGTTGGCGACAAGGCTGGTGCCGGGGATGACCGGGGGAACGCTTTTGCCCGGGCCCTGGCCTTCGGGGTAGTAGGTGGTGATGATGCTATCACGCACGATGCCGAGCGCGAACGGCCCGATGACATCGGAAAGGACGGGGTTGTTGACGCCGTAGTGCACGCCTTCGACGGTGGGCACCTGGAAACCGCCGTGCGAGGCGTCGGCGGTACCGACGGTTTGGATGCCGGCGGCAGGTTGAACGTCATTCAGCTTGCTGGTGCTGTCGTGGTCGAGGGCCGACAGCAGGGTGTTGGCGGGCAAGGTGCCTTCGTTGGTGACGATGCTGACACCGGCCTTGCTGTGGGCGCTGGACATGAAATCGAGCAGCAGCACTTCGGCGCCGTTGGCCAGGGTGATGCGCAGGTTGCCGGCTTCATTCGCCATGACGGCCTTGGAAAGGTCGATATCCTTCAGCACCACTTCGGCGCCGGGGCCGACCAGGTAGGCCAGCATGCCGCCGGCGGCCGGGGCGCGCACGACGACTTCGTAATGTTCGGGGTTGGCGGGAGCCTTGTTATAGGCCGGAAGCGAGGCCGACACCGACTGGGCGGTGGCAATGGCCTGCGCGCTGGCGGTGTTGACCACCGGCGTGGGCGTGGGCTGCAGCGACGGGCCCTGGGCCATGCTGACGGTCATCGTGCTGGTATCTTTTTGGCTCATTACTTGGCTTCCTTGTTCCCTTTTGCGGCAATGGGTGCCGCACCCCTAGTTTCGATCAATTGCTTATAAAGTGGGGCGAAAGGCTGTTTTGACAACCCCACCCCACCTTACGGTAACTAGTCTTACTTGGCGGCTACCTGGGTAGCGGGCACCAGGTCGCCCATGTGGGCCAGCACGGCGTAAGCGGCGGCTTCGACTTCGTACTTGCCGGTGATGAGCGCGCTCTTGCTGTTGTAGAGTTCGACTTCGCTGTCCAGCAGGTCGAGCAGGGTGCGTTGACCCAGGTCGAATTGTTGGGCGTAGGCGTCGCGGGTGCTGGTGGCGTCTTCAGCGTGCTCGGTGAGCGGCTTCAGGCGGTCGCGGGCGGTTTCCATCTGGGCGTAGGCCTTGATGGTGAGGCGCTCGACGTCGCGGCGATCCTTTTCCAGCATTTCTTCGGCCGACTTCACGCGTTCGATGCGTTCGGCGCGCTGGGCGACGTCGTGGCCGCCGTTGTACATGTTGTAGCGCATCATCAGCATGGCGGTGTAGTCGGTGTTACGACCCTTGATACCGTCGAGGTTCACGTTGTTGCTGGCGCCGCCTTCGAGTTCGAAGCGGGGGCAGAATACGCTTTTGCTTTCGGCCAGCTCGGCGTTGGCAGCCTTGATGTCGGCCAGGGCGCTGGCGATGACGGGGCTGTTGCTGGTGGCACGGTCAACCGCGGCCTTGGTGTTGGCCGGAATGGCGGCGAACGGGGCGGCATCGTGGGTGGGGTTGGAAGGCATTTCGCCCACGGCTTCGAGGTAGTCGGCTTCGGCGGCCTTGGCTTCGCCCTTGGCGGCTTCGAGGTTGGCCTTGGCCAGTTGCAGGCGGCCTTCAGCCTGGCGGACGTCGGCACCGGCGGTACGGCCGCTGGCGCTACGGTTTTGGATCTTGCCCACATAACCTTGGTGGGTGCTCACGTTCTGTTCGGACAGGGCAACCAGTTCGCGGGTGCGCAGCACGTCGAGGTAAGCGGCGACGGCACGCAGGCCAACCACGTTGCGCACGTCCATAACGTGGGCCAGCGAGCTGGCGTAGCGGTTTTCTTCCTGGGCCACACGGCTCTTGGTTTGCCAGCCGTCAAACAGCATCTGGCGAACGGTCACGCGGCTTTCGTTGCGCCACAGGTCGCGGCCGCTCTTGTCGCCCTGGCCACGGCCGTTGCGGAAAGCGGTGCTGATGTTGTGGCTGTTTTCCCAGCCGGTGCCGGCAACGAAGTCAACGGTCGGCTTATAGCCGGCCTTGGCCTGGTCGATACGGTGGCCGATGGCGTTGCTGTCTTTTTCGGACACGCCGATCTCGGGGTGGGTGGCCACGGCTTTGGCCATGGCTTCTTGCAAATTGGTGGCATGGGCCATTTGGCTCAGCAACAGGCCGCTGGCCAGAACGGTGCTCATCAGGGCGATACGCATTAGTTAGGTTCTCCTTGCTTGTGTACGTTGGTGAAGTTGGGCACAAGCCCTAACTGACCACACCAGTTGCATACACATATAGAACACTGTGGAACAATGGCAAGGGGGTGCCCCTCATTTTTTATAATAGGCAAGGGTTATCTTTATATTTGCCCCGTTTAAGCGAAGCGAATGTTGCACGGACGCCGAATGGCGGATTTTGGCCGGTAAACCCATTGGCGGCAATGCCACGCGGGGTGGCTTTAAAACCACTTGATGCGGTTGTCAGGGGCGACTGGGGCGCCCTGCCACTTATATAAGGAGAGAACAGAAGAAAAAGCCCGTAAAGCCATGCCCCAAAGCCAGCCCCCAGCCACCCCGGCAGCCCCCGCGACCCAGGACAGCCTGCAGGCCTGTTTGGCCTGGCTGGTGGCGGGTTACAGGCTGACCCACAGCCTGACCAGCCTGGTAACAGGCCTGCCGATGAAAGACAACCGGCTGACCCCCCAGCTGTTTACCCGTGCCGCCGCCCGTGCCGGGTTGAACAGCCGGGTGGTTCACCGCAAGCTGGCCGATATAAGCCCCCATGTGCTGCCCGCCGTGTTTATGACCACCACCGGCCGCGCCGCCATATTGCTGAAGCGCGAAAAGGACGATTTCAGCCTGCTGGACCCGTTATCGGGCCAGGGGCAGGTATTTAAGGGCATTGCGGCGGCCGAGGCTGTTTATGCCGGTTATGTGATCCTGGTCAAAAAAGGCCTGATGCTGGAGCTGACGGACGAAAGCCGCGACCCCACCAAGCAGTGGTTCTGGGGCACTTTGGGGCAGTTTCGCCCCCTGTACGGCAAGGTGGCCGCCATTGCGCTGTTCAGCAACCTTATAGGGCTGGCCACCCCGCTGTTTGCCATGAACGTGTACGACCGCGTGGTGCCCAACCAGGCTGAAGCTACTTTATGGGTGCTGAGCATCGGTTTGGCCGTGGGCATGCTGTTTGACCTGTGTTTCCGCCAATTGCGCACTTACTTTATTGATGTGGCAGGCAAGGGGGCCGACCTGATGCTGGCCAGCCGCCTGTACCAGCAGCTGTTGAACCTGCGCATGGGCCAGCAGAACAGCAGCGCCGGGGCTTTTGCCAACCAGTTGCGGGAATATGACAGTTTACGTGACTTTTTTACCAGCAGCACGTTGGCCACGTTCATCGACCTGCCGTTCATGCTGTTGTTCATCTTCATCATCTTTTTGATCGGCGGCTGGCTGGCACTTATTCCGCTGGTGGCCATTCCGCTGGTGTTTGTGCTGGGCATTGCCATCACCCGCCCCATTAAGGCCCTGATGCGCGAAGTGGCGCTGGAAACCGACATGAAGCACGGACATTTGGTGGAAACCATCAATGCGCTGGAGAACATCAAGGCCCTTGGCAGCCAGTCGAACGCGCAAGGCAAGTGGGAAGCCCTGACCGGCGCCACCGCCAAAAGCAGCGTGCGCGTGCGCTTTTTGAGCCAGATGGCCATGAACAGCACCTCGTTTATGCAGCAGTTCATGTATGTGGCCATGGTTGTGGCCGGTATTTACCTGATATGGGCCGGCAGCCTGACCACCGGTGCGCTGGTGGCCTGCACCATGCTGCTGAGCCGCGGCATGCAGCCGTTAAGCCAACTGGCCGGGTTGATCATCCGCTACGAGCAAAGCCAGACCGCCCTGAACAACCTGACCAAGCTGATGCACAGCAAGGTGGAACGCGGCGACGGGCAGGAATTTGTGCACGTGGGCGCCATGAAGGGGAAGATCCAGTTCGAGAACGTGGACTTTGCCTACCCCGGCACGCCGGTGGATTCGGCCAAGGGCTTCAGCTTTACCATCGAGCCGGGAGAGCGTGTGGGCATTGTGGGCCGCGCCGGCAGCGGCAAAAGCACCATTGCGCGCCTGCTGCTGGGCCTTTACCAGCCCACCGCCGGCCGCATTTTGCTGGATGACCTGGAGATCCGCCAGATCGACCCGGCCGAGGTACGCCAGAACATCTGCTACTTCCCGCAAAACCTGTACCTGTTTAGGGGCACGCTGCGCGAAAACCTGCTGCTGGCCAAGCCGGACGCGAACTTTGACCAGCTTATCCAGGCCGCCGAAATTAGCGGTGCTTACCGCCTGCTGCGCCGCCACCCCAAGGGTTTTGACCTGCCGGTGGGCGAACGCGGCGAAAACCTGAGCGGCGGCCAGCGCCAGGCCGTGGGCCTTGCCCGCGCCCTGATGCACGACGGCAATATGGTTGTGCTTGACGACCCCACCAGCGAACTGGATGCCCAGAGCGAGGCCTGGGTGATCCAGCGCCTGCAAAAATGGCTAAAAGACCGCACGCTTTTGCTCATCACCCACCGCCCGGCCATGCTTGAGCTGGTTGACCGCCTGATTGTGGTGGATGAAGGCAAGATTGTGGCCGACGGCCCCAAAAAGAAGGTTCTGGATTGGCTGAACCAGCATAAGACCAAGGATATGGCTTAATATTATGAGCAAAAAACGCTTCGACCTGCTGGATAACCCCCTGACCCGCGCGGTGGGCATCAGCGTAAGCCACGAACACACCCAAAGCGCCATTGCCAAGGCCAAGCAGGTGGTGAACGACGGCCTGAATCCCGATACCTGGGAAGACGGCGATTTTATGGATGATGTGCGGCAGGCCACCATGCGCGGCGCGCACCCGGCCAGCGTTCTGCTGTTTTGGGTGATGGGCAGCTTCATGACCCTGTTTTTGCTGTGGGCCGGTTTTGCCAAGCTGGATGAAGTGGCCCGCGGGCAGGGGCTGGTGATACCGGGTGGCAAGGTTCAGGCCGTGGGTAGTGCCGTGGGCGGGGTTATTCAGGAAATTCTGGTGAAGCCGGGCGACGTTGTGCAGCCCGGGCAGGAACTGGTGCGCTTTGACCCCCGCAGCGCCGCCGCCGGTTTGGGCGAAAAGGAAGCCCGCCGCTACTACCTGATGGCCAACGTGGCGCGCCTTGATGCAGAACTGAACGACAAGCCGCTGGAAATGCCGGAGGACGTGAAGACCAAGACGCCGCAAATTGCGAGCGAGACCGAGACGCTTTACACCAACCGCAAGGCGCAGTTGGACAGCACCACCAAGATATTCAAGGAACAGGCCGAGCAGAAGCAGCAGGAACTGAACGACGCCCGCACCCGTACCCGCAACTACCAGGAAGCCTATAACCTGGCCAAGGAAGAGCTTGATAAGACCCGCCCTTATGTGGAAAGCGGCGCGGTGGCCAAAATTGAAGTGCTGCGCCTTGAGCGTGCCATGGTGGATGCCCGCCGCGAGTTGAACACCGCGCAGCTCTCGATCCCCTCGACCGAGGCGGGTTACCGCGAGGCGCAGGGCAAGCTGGAAGAAGCCGTGCTTAAATACAAGAATGAAGCCCGCGACGACCTGGGCAAGATGCGCACCGAGCTGGCCCAACTGGGCGAGAGCGTGCAGGGCGATATTTCCAAGGTGGAGCAGAGCGTGTTGAAGTCGCCCATCCGCGCCGAGGTGAAGGATGTATTGGTCAACACCGTGGGCCAGGCCGTGCAGGCCAATGCCAACATTGTTGAGTTGGTGCCGCTGGACGAAGGCCTGATGATCGAGGCGCAGGTGAAGCCGCAGGATATTGCGTTCATCCGCGTAGGCCTGCCCGCCATGGTAAAGCTGAGCGCCTACGACTACAGCATTTACGGCGGGCTTAAAGGAGTTGTGGCCAGCGTGAGCGCCGACAGCTTTACCACCGAAAAAGGCGAAACGTACTACAAGGTTCAGGTGCGGGCCGACAAAACCTACCTGATGCGCCACGGCGAAAAACTACCGATCAAGAGCGGTATGGTGGCCACGGTCGATGTATTGACCGGCAAGCGCACCATTTTGCAGTACCTGCTTAAACCCATTACCAAGGCACGCGAGGCGGCGCTGACCGAGCGCTAGAATGCTGCGCCTTTTGACCCTGCTGTTTGTGCTTGCCGCAGCCCCCACGTGGGCTGCAGGCCTGTTCGGCACCCTTGAAATCAAGGGCAACAGCATTGCCAGCTTTACCAAGTGGGTTGATGTGCTGGGGCGCATCAGGGCCCAAAGCGGCATTTTACAGAACTGCTACGACAACCCTGGCAGTTGCACCGCGCCCGGCACCCGCAAGTGGGAAGCCATGATGGTGCGTGCGCAAGGGCAGGGGGCCGAACGCCAGCTTGATATGGTGAACAGCTTTTTCAACGACTCGCCGTACATCGAGGATATCAATAATTACGGCAAAAGCGATTACTGGGCCACGCCGTTGCAGTTCATGAAAAACAGCGGCGACTGCGAGGATTACGCGATAGCCAAGTTTGTGAGCCTGCGCATGCTGGGCTGGAACAACGACGATCTGCGCGTGGTGATCTTGAAAGATACCGTACGGCAGGTGAACCACGCCGTTTTGGCCGCCAAGCTTGGTGGCGATGACATGATTTTGGATAACCTGGCAACCGAGCCCCTTCCTTCGGACACGGTTATTCAATATAGTCCGTACTATGCGGTAAACGAAACAAGCCGCTGGATTTTCATTAAACCGGCTCAATAAAAGGGACAGCTTATGGCCACCAAAAAAACGCCCCGCAAAAACACTACCGCCGCAGCGGCCGTGACGATGCCCGAGGCCATGCCCGATGTGATCCACTACCGCGGCAATGTGCCTCTGAAGAGCTTTTTGGGCTGGATCGTGCTGATCGTGCTGGCCATGGGCAGCGTAGGGCTGCTGGTGGCGCAACTGCTGGTGGGTATGCGCCAGGCGCAGCTGATCGAAGACACCGCTGCGCGGGTGAACATTCAGGGGCAGGGTCGTGCCAGCACCATTCATGAATGGATCGATGGCGAAGTGCGGGTGGCAGATAACGTGGCGCAGGCCGAAATTGTACAGCTGTATTTGGCCGAGGTTGCCAAAAACGGGCAGGCCGTTGCTACCCATGATGGCCCGGTGACCACCATGGGCGGTGCCCTGCGCGCGCAAGCCCCTTACATGAAGAAGATGGTGGACGACGTGGCCAAGAACAATGGCTTCAGCGCCTTGCACCTGCTGCTGACCGACGGCCAGCCGGTGGTGAGTTATGGCCCGGTGCCCGAAGCCGCGGCCACCGGCATTGCCCGCGTGGTGGCCCAGACCGGGCAGGGGCAGATACTGCCGCTGCGCATGAGCGACGGCGTGGTTGTGCTTGATATTGTACGCCCCGTGGGTGGCACCGATGGCAACCCCATCAGCGGGGTGCTGTGGCTGACCGTTCCGGCCGGCGAAAAACTGGCCGCGCTGGTGGCCCCTAACCCCGAAGACCGCGCCGGTGAACGCACCGCACTGGTGCAGGTGCTGGACAACAAAGCCAGCGTGGTGGGTAAAACCGGCCTGAGCCAGCTGGGCAGCAGCTATAACGATTTGCAAACCAGCCTGCAGAACGGCCATGCACTGAGCCTGAGCGTGGTTGATGCAGTGGCCACCTTTGCCGCGTTGCTGCCGGTGAGCGGCACGCCTTTCCAGGTGCTTCAGGAATACCGCGCCACCGAGGCCCTGAGCATCATGGCCATGTACAAGCCGGGCATTTACACCATTGTGGGTTTGGGTGTGATTGTACTGAGCGCCTTTATGCTGGCGCTGACCCTTCACCTGATGGCCCAGCGCAATCGCGCGCGGGTTAAGCTGCTGGGCCAGACCACCGATGCGCTGGTGCGCGGCGTTGAAGCCCGCGACCCCCACCTGTTTGGCCACCATGCGCGCCTGAGCCGCCTGGTCATTCAGGTAAGCAACACCATGGGTGCCAGCGTGGGCGAGCGCGCCACCCTGTTTTATGCCGCGCAAATGGCCGCCGTGGGCCGCCTGCTGGTACCCCGCCCCATGATGGCCAAGAGCAAGTTGAGCCCGGCCGAGCGCAAGAGCATGCAAAGCGATATTTCGCGCTCTGTTTCGGTGCTTGAAGGCATTGATTTCGACCTGCCGATCCTGCCGGTCATCCAGCAGATGTACGAACGCATCGACGGCAGCGGTCACCCGGGCAAGCTGAAGGGTGCGCAAATCAGCCGCATGGGGCGCATCATTGGCCTGTGCGACGCCTATGTGGCGCTGACCAGCCCGCGCAGCTACCGCGAAGCCATGAAGCCTGCCAAGGCGCTGGAAGTGCTGGATAACCCGGGCTTCGACAGCGACGCGCTGGAAGCCCTGCGCAAGGTTGTTTAACAGCCTTTGAAAAGCCAAAAGCCGCCATCGTCGTTGATGGCGGCTTTTGCGTGCTGTGCTTGCCGGAGTGCTAGCCCACCCCGGCGGCGAGAAGAGAGCCGACGATGGGCCCCCCCAAACATGGGCATCATCTTCTCTAGGCAGATGCGGGCGATCAACTCCGCCAAGGGCAGCAACCTTGTTCTGGGCCAGCGGCACGACACCGGCCCGGACAGCCTCGAAGGCCGTGTGAAATCTGCCAGTTGGAATAAGGGCCAAAAGCCGCCCGGGTTTACCGGGCGGCTTAAGGGGTTTGCCGGGACATATTCCCGTGCATTCACCGGCTGGAGGGGAAGCCCTCCGGCATGGCGGGCACGCAGTAAAAATGCCCGCCAATTTTATCAGCGTGGCTTGAATAACAAGCCGGCGCCCAGTTCGATACCCATGCGGCACAGGAACAGACGCCGGACAATGCCGCCGTGCAGCCTGAGCAGGTGGGAGTAAAAGTAAGACATTGTGATGCACCAACGTAAGGGTTGTAGCGGTGTGTTTAGGGCCAACATGCCGGGCTGGCAATATCTTTTGCGGTGGGGCGTTGACGTTATTGTGCAGTGCGGCATAAAGTGAACGGAATAAGAACAGAAAGTACCCCTTCGTATGGCGCAAAATGTGGTGGCGATGAAAAAGCCCGGCAGTTCAGATAAGCAAAGCGGCAGCAAAGGCGGCGGCGAAAGCATGAACTTTAGTTTCCCTGTGATGCACGGCACCATCGGGCCCGATGTGGTTGACGTGCGCGCGCTGTACAAAGACCATGGCGTATTCACCTACGACCCCGGTTTTATGAGTACCGCGGCCTGCCAAAGCACCATTACCTACATTGACGGCGACAAGGGTGAACTGCTGTATCGCGGTTACCCTATTGAGCAACTGGCAGAGCAAAGCAGCTATCTGGAAGTATGTTACCTGCTGCTGCACGGCGAGCTGCCCAGCCGCAAAGACCTGGAAACCTTTGAAGACACCGTGATGGAACACACCATGGTGCACGAGCAGCTGCACACGTTCTTGCACGGCTTCAGGGCCGACGCGCACCCCATGAGCATTTTGTGCGGCATGGTGGGCGCCATGGCCAGTTTTTACCACGACAGCCTCGATATTCATGACCCCAAGCACCGCGAGATCGCGGCCTTCCGCCTGATTGCCAAGTTGCCCACCATGGTGGCCATGGCCCACAAGTACAGCCAGGGCCAGCCGGTGATGTACCCGGATAACAACCTGAGTTACGCGGGGAATTTCCTCCGCATGATGTTTGCCGTGCCGACGAAGGATTACGTGGTGAACCCGGTGGTGGAGCGCGCCATGGACGTGATCTTCACCCTGCACGCCGACCACGAACAGAACGCCAGCACCAGCACCGTGCGTTTGGCCGGCAGCAGCGGCGCCAACCCGTTTGCATGCATCGCCGCCGGCGTGGCCTGCCTGTGGGGCCCCAGCCACGGCGGTGCCAACGAAGCCGTGCTGGATATGCTTCAGGAAATTGGCGACAAGAAGAACATTCCCGATTTCATTGCCAAGGTGAAGGACAAGCTCTCCGCCACCAAACTGATGGGATTTGGCCACCGCGTGTATAAAAATTTCGACCCCCGCGCCAAGATCATGCGCGACAACTGCCACGAAGTGCTGAAAGACCTGGGCATCAAAGACCCGGCGCTGGAAGTGGCGATGGAACTGGAACGCATTGCGCTCTCCGACCCGTACTTCATTGAACGCAAGCTGTACCCGAACGTCGATTTTTACTCAGGCATCATTCTTCGCGCCATCGGCATTCCGAAAGAGATGTTCACCTGTATTTTTGCGCTGGCGCGTGTAAGCGGCTGGATCAGCCAGTGGATCGAGATGATCGGCGAGCCCGACCAGAAGATCGGGCGGCCCCGCCAATTGTACGTGGGACCCAAGCGGCGGGACTTTGTGCCACTGGCCAAGCGCTAAAAATTAAAGGCCCCTCGGGGCCTTTTTTAAACAATCGGTTTAGCGGCTGGCGACGTCGATACCGACATCGCGCGGGGCGTAGAATACGGCGCCCAGGGCGACTTCTTCGGCCTTGGTCAGCTTCACGCGGCTCAGCTTGGGGCTGAAGGCCCAGCTGGGGTACTTGGCCATGGTTACGGCATGGAAGTGGTTGGCGCTGCCCAGCTTGTTGGCCAGGGCCTGTTCGTCGGCCAGCAGGTGGTGGCTCAGCAGGCGGTCGGCCACCTGCATGGCCATGTGGCCGCTCAGGCTTTCGGGGTCGAATTTGGTTTGTTGGGGGTTTTTGACCCAGGTGTACGCGTAAGGCTCGTTCACCACGCTTTGTAGGGTTTTGAGGCCGTTATGCTTTTGGCGCAAGCGGTTGAGGGTAATTATACCCGCGGCGGTCATGCCCAAGCGGCCCTGGCCGCGGGCTTCGTGCCACACCACCTTGGCCAGCAATAGCTGCTCGCTGGCTGCGGTAACCACGGCAGGCTTGGCGGCCTTGCGGGTCACCTGTTTGGCAGCCGGGGCGCTTTTAACCTTTTGCACAGCCACCGGCTTGGCGTGCGCCACTACGGCTACGGGGGCAGGGGTGGGGGCTACGGCCGGGCGGGCGGGCATAAGCACACTGGTCAGCATCACGCCGTTAATCACAGCCGCAGCCAGCATGGCGGTGCTTTGGCGGTAACGGCGGTGCATCGGAATGGAGAGGGCTACAGCCCCGCGTTTAGCGCGGCGCATTAAAGGGCCCAAAACCGTATCGGGTTCATTCACTGCATGTGGGGCGGGATGGGGGTTTATCAAGAGGCCCCCCGTATATGAAACTAAATTGCCTATAGCAAGCGATAAAAATGCAACATTTTACCCTAATTTGCCACTTAAAATAGCAAAACGGCCCCCTTACGGGGGCCGTTCTGTATCGATTATTGCAGGCTGGATAACAACTTTCCGGTTTTATCCTCCGGAATAAAGCTATACCAGCGGGCGTTCAGCGTCCAGTTGGAGGCATTTGCCTGGACGATCGCTTCGGCCTTTGCCTTGTCGCTGGCCATTGCCTTGGCCTCTTCGGCCTTTGCCAGCAAAGCCTCGACCGGAGGCCGGGGCTTTGGCAGGGGGGCGTAGGCCAGGATGTGGTTCGCTTCACGAGCCTGAGCCATGGGTAGCGGTTCAGGGTCGTAAAAGTGATGCTCGCCGATGGTGCCACACTTTTTCATATAGTAAGCCCACTTTGGCTTTTTGATATAAGTAGCATAGTAAAACCGGCAATTTTCCACCAAATACTGGGCACGCGGGGCTACCGTGGCAGGCCCTTTGGCCTTCCATTCGGTATAGAGCCTTTTGGCCAGCTGGTGGAATACTTTCCATTCTTCAGCATTATCTTCCCAGGGCAAATCTTCGCCCATCTGGATATAGCTGAACTGCCCGATGGGCCGCCAGGTGACGCCATCGCGAACCGTAACTGGAGGGTTACGTCCGAAACGGAAGGCCCTGTCGCAAGCGTTTTCTCGCAGGCAGTAACGGTAAGCGTAGACCACATTGACGATGCTGCCGCCGTATTCTTCATCCCGGTCTGCCCGGGCGAAGATGGTAGTGGCAACTGATGCGCGGGCTTCCAGCTGCTTTACTGGGTTTGCCTCGGCATCCTTGTAGCGCTTGGCCTCGTAATACATGGCATCGCCGAGGGCGATGATTTCGGGGTTTGTTTCCCCCGAGCCAGATATCATTTTGGCTGGCATTCCCTTTGCCATGTCGAAATACACGCCGTTGCTTTTGGAGGCTGGCGTGATTTGCCGGGCGATGGGGCCTTGGTCGGGCCAGCAGATGGGCCCCAAACACCCAGCCGAAGCCGGGGAAGGGGGAAGTGAGGTGGTAGCCAGAACGGCTAGAATCGCGGAGATCCGCGAGAAATTGTAAGTCATAGATGTTACTCCAAATGCCCTTTCGGGCGTTGAAACCCGAAGGGGCGAATGAACTTGTGTCTGAAATGGGATTTTAATGAGCAAATTCAACCCCTAACTCGCGGTTTTATGGCAGGTTGGCGGGGTGCTGAGAGCGCTGAGAACCGACTGGCCGCTACTGGTGGCCGCCTTTGCCCTGTTTTTGGGGACTTTGGCTTGTTTTACATGGGGTTACACCCTGCCCGTGCACTTGGGCGAAACCCCGATAAACTGGGCAAAACTGGAGGCCAAGCCGCACTGGGTGGTGGGCAGGCTGGCCGAAACCCGCGAAAACCCCAATAACGCCAACAGGATAACCCTACGGCTGGAGGATGTAGTGGGTTACCAGACCGGCCAGATACCCGGAAAGCTGGGAATAGGGGTGGACAAGAGCCGGTTCGAGGCCAAGGAAATTAATTTAAATCAAGGTGTTGCGGCGCAGGTGCTGTTGTTCGGGCCGCGCCCGCCCGCCTACCCGGGCGACCGAGATTTCAGGCCTTTCAGCCGCTACCGGGCCGAGTACGGCAGCGGCTACGTGGCGGGGCGTTTTGAGCCGACGACGCTGACGCAAAGTGATGCGCAGGTGTCGCAAAAGCGTGCGCCGTGGTCGGTTTTGCGTGCGAAGATCGAGGATTTCAGAGCCGAAGTGGCGCAAAAGGTCGCGCCGATGTCGCATGGTGTGCTGGGGGCCCTGCTGGTGGGTGACATGGGGGCGGTGACGCCCGACATCAACGCCGCCTACCGCGGGGCCGGGCTGAGCCACCTGCTGGCGATTTCCGGCATGCAGTTGAGTGTGGCGGGGCTGGGGATATTCTGGCTGGTGTTGCGGTTGATGGCGTTGTGGCCCCGGCTGGCGCTGACCCATAACATTAGGCTTTATGCGGCCGTGGTGGGGTTGGCCGCCGTGCCGGTGTATGCGCTGGTGGCCGGGGCCGGGGTGAGCGTGGTGCGGGCGGCGGTGATGGTGTCGGTGTTTTTGCTGGCGGTGGTGGTGGGGCGGATATCGGGCGCCCTGCGGGCCTGGTGCCTGGCGCTGGGCGGCATGAGCCTGCTGTGGCCGGAGAGTGCGCTGACGGCGGGTTTTCAGTTGAGTTTTGCCGCCACGCTGGGGCTGATACTGGCGCAGGCCAGCGGCATTTTGACGGGCGAGGGGATAAAGGGCCATGTGAAGCAGGTGGTGGTGGCAAGCTGGGTGGCGGGGCTGAGCACGTTGCCGCTGGTGGCCTGGATATTCGGGCAGGTGAGTTTGGTGAGCCTGCCGGCCAATTTGCTGGCGGTGCCGCTGATGGGTGCGGTGGGCACCTGGTTGAGCCTTGCGGTATTGGCGCTGTGGCCCACCGGCCTGGCCCCGCTTTTGCTGCCGCTGCTGGCGTGGGTATGCGACCTGACCAATGCCATTGCCTTGTATTCGGCCCGGTTGCCGGATGCCCTGGTGATCGTGCCGCAGGAATTTACCTGGCCGCTGGCGGGGTTGTGCCTGGTGGCGCTGCTGCTGTGTTACGGCAGGGCGTGGCTGTGGGCCGGTGTTTTCACGCTGGCGGTTTTTGCGCTGGCCTATGCCGCCGCCGTGACCACGCCCCAGCCCCAAATGGCGGTGCTGGACGGCGGCAACGTGGCGCTGGCGCGGGTGGCCGACAAGACCTACGCGCTATTATGGCAGCCCAAACACGGCCGCGTGGCCCAGCGCTGGGCCGCCCGCTGGGGATATACGGTGAGCGATGAGCTTCCGGCCGAGGGGAGTTGCGACAGCAGCGGGTGCACCTATGCCAGCCCCTACGGCCGCGTGGCGGTGCTGAACGACGGCCCCACCGCCGACGACTGCCGCGATGCGGTGCTGATTGTTGCCGGGCAGACCAATGCGCTGTGCCCCGTGAAGACCCATGTGAAAGATGCCTTCCCGTGGGTTTATTACCCGAATTGAAAGAGTGGATCCCCGCGCCAAGGAGCGCGAGGATGACCGGTGGTTTTGAACGCAGAAAACCCCAGCCGAAGCTGGGGTTTTTTGTGATGGCCATTACTGGCCTATCGATCCGTCATTCACCGATGTGAAAGGAGCGTTTGGGCCGGGTGCCGCATGCGGCAAAGGCAGCTCCGTGTTGGGTTCGACGGGTTTTAAATATGCTGAGGGGCATAGTACGGGCGGAGTGAACCGGCCTATCTAACGCTCCTTGAGCACGATCACAGGTTCCTCCCCTGCTTTGTATCGGCTTGCCTTCGTGGCTTGCCGAGTGAAATGTGTAGGTCCGCCTGCCGGCCAGTTGTCGGGCCGGGGCAAGCGGGGCGATGAAACAGAGATGGGAAGCGCCGGGGCATTTTACAAGTAGGGGGGTGGCGTGTATGGTCCGCGCCATGACAATCAGCGTGATCGGATTGGGGTATATGGGGCTGCCGATGGCGGCGGTATTGGCGGCCAACGGCCACAAGGTGATTGGCGTGGACGTGAACCCCGCGCGCGCCGAGGCGGTGAATGCCGGCAGGTGTCCGTTCCCTGAAACCGGGTTGCCGGAGCTGCTGGAAAAGGCCCATGCCAGCGGCAACCTGAGCGCCGTGACGGTGCCGCAGCCCGCCGACGTGTTCATTTTGAGCCTGCCCACCCCGGTGGACCACGCACTGCACACCCCGGACATGAGTTTTGTGGAAGCCGGGGTTACCAGCATGACGCCGGTGCTGAAGGCCGGCGACCTGGTGGTTTTGGAAAGCACCAGCCCCGTGGGCGCCACCCGCAAGCATGTGAAGGATGTGGTTGAGCGCTTGCGCCCGGAACTGGCTGACAAGATCGATTACGTGTTTTGCCCAGAGCGCGCGATACCCGGCGCCACCGTACGCGAAATGGTGGAGAACGACCGGCTGGTGGGTGGATTGACGCCGCAGGCCACCGGGCGCGGTTTGGCGTTGTACCAGAGCTTTTGCACCGGCCAGTTGCTGCCCTGCACCGCCGCCGAGGCTGAGATGGTGAAGCTGGTGGAGAACGCCAGCCGCGATGCGCAGATCGCGTTTGCGAACGAGCTGAGTACCGTGTGCGCCAAGATGGGTTTGGATGTGTGGAATGTCATTAAACTGGCCAACCATCATCCGCGCGTGAATATTCTGACCCCCGGCACCGGCGTTGGCGGGCACTGCATTGCGGTGGACCCGTGGTTCATTATTGCCGAGGCGCCCGAGCTGACGCCGCAGATGCAGGCCACCCGCGCCACCAACGACGACAAGCCGCTGTGGGTGGTGGAGCAGATCGAGAAGGCCGTGGCCGCCGCCGGGGGCACCCCGTGCAGTATTGCCTGTTTGGGCTTGGCCTATAAGCCGGATGTGGATGACTTGCGCGAGAGCCCCGCCATCACCGTGATCGAGGAACTGAAGAAGCGCCCGGGGTTTCATTGCCTGATCGTGGAGCCGCATATTCGTAAACATAACGATTACGCCATTGTGCCGCTTTCCACCGCCGTGGCCGCCGCCAAGGTGGTGGTGAGTTTGACCGCGCACAGTGCCTTTAAGGCATTGCCCGATGGAGCGCTGGCCGGGAAGATGGTGGTGGACCCTTGCGGGATATTCCAGAACCGCAACGATGTGACCCATAAAATTGCTTAAACGGAAGAACAAGATGAAGCAGATCACCCAGAACGTGCGCAAAGGCAAAATTGAGATGAAAACCGTGCCGCTGCCCAGCGTGGGGACGGGCGAAGTTTTGGTGGCCACCAAGGCCAGCCTGATTTCAGCCGGGACCGAGCGCATGGTGATGGAATTTGCCAGCAAGAGTTTAGTGGGTAAGGCCAAAAGCCGCCCCGACCTGGTGGCCAAGACCATGGGCAAGCTGAAGCGCGACGGGCTGGCGGCGACGCTGCAGAGCGTGTTCGGCCGTTTGGACGAACCTTTGCCGCTGGGTTACAGCGCCGCGGGCACCGTGATGGCGGTGGGTGCCAGCGTGGCGCACCTGTACGCCGTGGGCGACAGCGTGGCCATGGCCGGTGCCGGTTTGGCCAACCATGCGCAGGTGAATGCCGTGCCGAAGAATTTGACGGCGAAGATGCCGGAGGGTGTTCTGTTTGAACATGCGTGTTATGCCACGCTGGCGGCCATTGCGTTGCAGGGCGTGCGCAATGCCGGTGTGGCGTTGGGCGACCGCGTGCTGGTGATGGGCTTGGGTCTTGTAGGGCAGTTGGCGGTGCAGATTGCCGCCGCCGCCGGGGCCCAGGTGGCCGGGTTTGACCCGAACAGGCAGCGTGGGGACCTGGCTGTGCAGGGTGGGGCGATTCTGGCCGCGAGCGGTGCCGCCGCAGCTGATGCCGCTTTTGCCGAGTTTACCGGCGGGCGGGGGTTTGATTCGGTTTTGATCTGTGCCGCGACCGACAGCGACGGGCCGATTGCCCAGGCTGCGGCCTGGGCCCGCGACCGCGCCACGGTGGTGCTGGTGGGCAAGGTGGGGACGGCCTTCCCTTACGCGGATTTCATGAAGAAGGAACTGACGGTAAAGACCAGCCGCAGCTACGGGCCAGGGCGCTACGACCCGGCGTTTGAGCAGCAGGGCGTGGCCTACCCGGCCGGGTATGTGCCGCACACCGAAGCCGACCACCTGCGCGAAGTTTTAGAACTGATGGCGGCGGGCACGCTGGATGTGGGTTTGCTGACCAGCCACATGTTTGAATTCGGTGACGCGTTGAAGGCTTATGAGATGATCGCCAAGGGTGGCGACACGCTGGGCGTGGTGCTGGCTTACCCCGAGTTGCAGGCCGAGCAGCCTTATACCAGCGTGGCGTTGCGCCGTGATGAGCTGGGCGTGAGCCTGCTGGGCCCGGGTGCGTTTGCACGCGGTACGTTGCTGCCGTTGCTGAAGAAGACCGATGGCGTGGCGCTGGCCGGGATCGCAGGCAAGGGCGGGTTGACCGCCGCGCATGCGATGGAGAAATTCGAGGCCACGTTTGCCGCGACCGGCGAGAACGCGCTGCTGGAGGATGCCAACACCCATGCGGTGGTGATTTCGACCCGCCACAGCGCGCATGCCGCGCAGGTGGTGAGTGCGCTGAAGGCAGGCAAGCACGTGTGGGTGGAAAAGCCGTTGAGCCTGACCGCCAAGGACCTGGAAAAGATCGAGGCCACGCACCGGGCACACCCGCAGGTGTTGATGGTGGGGTTCAACCGGCGCTTTTCGCCCTACCTGCAGCCGCTGCGCGACAAGCTGGCCGAAGTGCGCGGGCCGAAACAGATCATGATACGCGTGAACGCGGGCAAGCTGGACGACGCCAACTGGCAGAGCGGGGCCGAAGGCGGCGGCCGTTTGCTGGGCGAAGCCTGCCACTTTACCGACCTTGCGCTTTACCTTGCCGGCAGCCCGGTGCAGAGCGTGACCGCCACGGCGGGGAAGGGGCAGGATTGCTACAGCATAACCTTGCGCCACCGCGACGGCAGTTTGAGCGTGATTTTATACACGTCGGAGAACCACCCGCAGGCGCCGAAGGAAATGGTGAGCGTGAGCGGCGGCGGCAACAGCGGCGTGATGACCAATTACAAGACTACGCTCTGGAACGGCCGCACACTGAAGTGCCGGGGGTTTTTCGGCAGCGCCGACAAGGGCCATGCCGCTGCGTTGCAGGCGTTTGCCGATGCCTGCCGCGGCCGCGCGCCCGTGCCTGTGCCGGTGGCCGAGCTGTTGCATAGCAGTCATGTGATTCTGGCGGCGGCCGAGAGCGTGAAAACCGGGCAGCCGGTGTTGCTTTCGATTTAAAAAAGGCGCCATGGGGCGCCTTTTTTTTGCGACGGACTTACGGCGTGGTGATGGTGCCCTTGCCGTTGAGTTTGACCGTGCTTCCGGTGCCGAGATTGACCCCCGCCGGGATGGCATTGCCCGAGTACCACTGGCCGCGCTGGCTGTAATAATAGGTGGACGTGCCGGGGCTGTAATAGACCTGCGCCTTTGGATAGTAGGTGTAGCTTGCGCTGCCCTTGGGCAAGACGTCGGCCAGCCGGGCCGCGCCCTTGACCTGCGCGGCGGTGTGCGTGCTGCCCTGCACGCTGCCTGCCCCCGTATTACCGGGGCCCATTTCGGCCGGTGTGGTGGTGTTGGGCACCGGGTTGTTGCTGAGGTTATCGCGCGCCTGCGCGGTGCCTTGCACGCCGACCTTGGCGCGGATGTCGGACGACGTGGGGTTATTTGTATCGACGCTGGCGCCCGTGTGGTTGCCCGCGCCGATGTTGGCGCCGTTGTTGAGGCTGCTGCCCGCCGTGCCGCCGGTGGTGAGCACCTGAGCGGCCGCGATGCTGGCGGCGCCGCCCGCCAGTGCCATGACCATGGCGGTGAAGGTTTTGATGTTTTTCATTTCCCGTTCTCTCCCTGTGTTTGAACTGGCGGCATTGTACGGCCGTGTGAGTTATTGCGGGCCGGCGCGGGGTTGTTCGGCTGCGCTTTTTTACATATGCGGCGCGTTCGCTTACGGATAAAAAACGGCCCCGCGCTGGGCGGGGCCGGGCCGGAGGTTGGGCGTTAGTACGGATAGTAGGTACGGTAGTTGTTCACGACGTAGGTGTCGTAGGTATAGGGAACGTCGGCGCCCAGGCTGATGTTGATGCCGTTGCCGAGGTTGATGTTGAGCGGTGCGCTTTGGCGTACCACCCAGCGGTTGCCGTTGCGGTAGTACCAGCGTTTGTTCCAGGGGGCGTAATAGGCGCGGGCCTGCGGGTAGTAGACATATTCGCGCACGGCCACGTTATGGCGCGGTGCGTAGTATAGGCGCTTTTTGGCTTGGCCCGGGGGAATGCGTTTCCATTGGTGGCCAGCGGGGGGATCCCAATCGTGCCCTCGGAAGTGCGTGCCGCCGTGCCATTGGTTTTGGGCCAAGGCGGTACCGGCGGCGCCGAGGGTGAGCAGTGCAGTAGCTGCGGCGAGCAGATAGGTTTTCATGTTCTATGTTCTCCTGTTACTAAGGTATTTCAGCATGGTTCGTATAAAAAATCAGAGGGGAAAACGCGGCGCCGAGGGACCGGACGCCGCGTTTTTGACACCGCGCTAGCGGATGTTGAACGACAGCGCGAGGCCGGGTTGCGCATAGTACGGCGCGGGGTAGTAGGCTACCGGCCGATAGTAGGCCGGACGGTAGTAAGCCACCGGGGCCGGGCGGTAGTAGCGGTACGGCGCCGGACGATAATAGGCCACCGGGCCGTGCCAGTTGTGGCCGCCACGGTTATCGTGCCAGCCGCGTTGCGGCGCGTGACCGCCGGGGCGGCCGCCGTGCCAGTCGTCGGCGCTGACGTTACCTGCGGCGGCGGCGAGGCCAGCCACGGCGAGTAACCCGAGCAGATATTTTTTCATGTGTCGTTTCCTCCATTTACGCAGGCGGTAGGTAACCCATTTGTTTTTTACCTTGCCTACACGTGCATGGTAGGCGCGTGGTCGGAAGCTTCAATACGAAACAGACGCGCTGTAAGGTGGCCGACACAAAGCTTACATAACGTTTACTTTACCGAACGCCCCTGCTTCATGTACTAATACTGCCCATGTGCGGCATTGCAGGCTTGTTTGGCAGTTTCAACCCCGAGTTGGCCGGGGTATTGCAAGCCGCCCAGGCGCACCGCGGGCCCGACGGCCACGGCGTGTGGGCCAACCCCGCCACCGGCATTGTGCTGACCCACCAGCGCTTGAGCATTATTGACCTGACCGCCGCCGCCAGCCAGCCGATGCCGGGGGTGGATGGGCGCTACCAGGTGATCTTCAATGGTGAGATTTACAACTACAAAACCCTGCACGGCGATTTGAACGCGCGCGGGTACACCTATAACCAGAACAGCGACACCGGTGTGCTGGCGCCCTTATATGACATGCTGGGCACAGGCATGCTGAGCCGTTTGGAAGGGATGTTCGCTTTTGCGATTTGGGATGCCGAAAAGCAGGAGCTGTTCATTGCGCGCGACCATGCGGGCATCAAGCCGCTGTACTACGCCCGCACCGCGCAAGGGTTGGCGTTTGCCAGCGAGCTGAAGACGCTGCTGAAGCTGCCCGGCGTGGACACCAGCCCCGACCCTGCTGCGCTGGCCGACTACCTGACCCTGCTGTGGAGCCCGGGCGAGCGCACGCCGGTGAACGGCATCAAGAAGCTACGACCCGGGCATTGCCTTCTGGCGCGTCGCGGCGAGGGCGGTGTGCAGGTGCAGATGAAGCGCTGGTTTACCCCCGCGTTGCCGAACATTGAGAACGGCGAGCCGTTTTACCACCCCGACCGCACGCCGGAACAGTTGCTGCATTTGCTGGATGCCGTGGTGAACGAGCAGTGCATTGCGGATGTGCCGCTGGGGGCCTTCATGAGCGGCGGCGTGGACAGCAGCGCCGTGGTGGCCAGCATGGTGGCCACCGGACACAGGCCTGCGCATACGTACTGCATCGGCTTCAATGACAGCAGCATGAAGGCTGAAGGCTTCAGCGACGATTTGATGTACGCGCGCAAGGTGGCCGAGCATTTGAAGGTGCCGCTGACGCCCATGATTGTGGAAAGCAACAACGTGCTGGGCCGCTTGCCTGGGTTGGCCGCGTTGCTGGACGAACCGACCGCCGACCCGGCGCCGCTGTTTGTGGAGGATATTAGCAAGCAGGCGCGCGCCGACGGCATTAAGGTGCTGATGAGCGGCACCGGCGGCGATGATATTTTCACGGGCTACCGGCGGCATCTTTCGGCCCGCTTGCGGCAGTATGCGGGCAAGAACGCGCCCATGATCTCGGGGCTTTTGAAATTCAGCGCGCCGTATTTGAGCAAGGCGAAGATGGGCGCGCTGGGCCGCCGTGCCGACCAGTTGGCCGGTTTGCTGGCGCTGGATGAAGAGAAGTTTTTGCGGCAGGCCTTCCGCACCAACAGCCACCCGGCGGCGTGGCAACTGCTGCAGCCCGAGTGGCGCAAGCAGCTGGCGGGGGGGTGGATCAACGCCCTGGACGAGGCGCAGGCCCACAGCGCAGGGCAGGACCCGGTGAACCGCTTGCTGTTTATGGAACTGGCCGGATTTTTGCCCGACCACAACCTGAACTATGCCGACAAGGCCGGGATGGCGCATGGGGTGGAAATTAGGGTGCCTTTGATCGACAAGCGGTTGATGAATTTCATGTCGGATGTATCGCCGAGCATCAAGCTGCATAACCTGAGTTTGAAGTGGATGTTCAAGCAGGCGGTGAAGCCACGCCTGCCAAGCAGTGTTTTGTGGCGGAAAAAGGCCGGTTTTGGAGCCCCCGTGCGCAACTGGTTGCTGGGCGAGGGGAGGGCCATGGTGATGGATACCCTGCGCAGCAAGGACGCCGACTGGCTGGATGCCGAGAACACCCGGCGGTGGTTTCAGGCCACGGTGAGGGGGGAAGTGGATGGCGCTTATACCCTGCTGGCCGCCTGCTTTATTGTGTGGTGGCGTAAAAACCTGTTGAATACCACTGTTTAAGCCTGCACTTGATTTGTATACAATAAGGTTGTAGAAGGGGTTAAACCTGAGTTTAATCCCTTTTTTCATGGAGAAGATCGCATGAGCGAGACCCCCCAAGACCCGACGCCTTCAGAGATGGAGATTGTACGGAAACTGCAGGAGGAAGCCGCTGAATTCGGTATCGGCCTTGATATTCTGGAGCTTCTGGCGCGACGCCGGGGCGATGAGAACATCAAGGAATACCTGGACGGCAAGCACGACGACCCCGCGCATATCAGCCCCAAAACCAACAAGCTGTTGATGAAGGGCAAGGATGCGCGGCTGGAGAATATTCGTGAAGTGCTTGAGGGCGTGGGCCGGATTATCGAGATCTTCCGCAAGGAAGCCGCCGACAAGACCGAGCCTTATGACCCTGACGGCAAGCCCAGCGAGGCGCAGAAACTGCGGCTGGCCATACGCATGGGCCGGTTGCAAGGATTGGCCCTGGCCATTACCGACGAGCTTGGCCTTTTTAAGGAGGCCAAACCGGAGCCTATGCTGCTGACCCAGCAGCCCCTGCCAGCCGACCCCACCCCACCGGAAGCCCCAGTGGCCCGACCGGAGGAGGTTTTGGTGACGCCGCCGCCCGCCCGGACTGCGGAAGAGCCAAAGGCAAGGGGGGTGATCTGGTCAATGTCGGGCAAGGCGACGGGCCGATTAAAGAAAGACCCGCCCGAAATCCCGCGTTATCCGTTTTTGATTCGCTTCAAGAACGGTGAGAACCTGGATATTCCATGGCGTAACGGCATGGATGCGGTTGCCAACGTACGGACGCTGCCTGAAATCGTTCATCAGAAACAGTGGTGGACGGCACGCGACCTGCTTGCGCAGGGGAAGTTGCACTGACATGAATTTTGGACACCGGAAATTTTTCCGGTGTCCATTTTTTTGTAGTTGTTGTGGATGTGGAATGAGGGCGAAAACAGGCTTCGCCAGACCGCGTTTAAACGGGTTTGGAGGTTGGGTATGAGGTTGTGTGAGGGTCTTGAAATGGCCTTATGGAGTGGGTTCAGACCATATCATTACTTCGCATAATGTATGTTATGTAAAATAGCTTGTGGGGTATGGAAAGGCTGGAATTCGGCCCTGTTTTGGGCCCCCTGCGGCCTTCCCCTGCCTAGGCTGCGGCTGGGCCGTAGACCGCGGCGAAGTTCATGTTCAGCCGCTCCTTCAGCGCGTTGACATCGACCTTCAGGAGTTCAGCCAGCGTGTCGATGATCTCGTTCATCCCCGCGGCGCTGTTGAAGTGGCCTGCCCGGTTGTGCGTGCTTTTGAGCGAGTTGCCCGACCCGGCCAGCCAGCGGTGCGGCAATATTTGCCTTACCGCCTCGCGGTAGAAGGTTTCTTTCGGCCAGGTGATCTCGGCCCTGAAGGCCACGTAGAAATTATACTCTTGAATAAACTCGAGTTCGGCCTCGGTCTGGATGGGTTTCAGCCACACCAGCTTTTGCGGCAGGCTGATGCCCTGCTCCAAGATATCGCGCAGTTCGGTGAGCGCGCCGTTTTGGAACACCAGTGCGGGAAGGCCGAAATCGGCGGCGATCTCGAGCTGGCGGGTCATCTGCTCGGCCTGCTGGGCGAGGTTGTGGCTGGTGTAGGTGAGGTCGAGCCCCACGGGGCCGACCGCCAGGATCTTGGGATTGTTGTTGAGCAGTTCGGTGAGGGTGGTGTCGAGCGTGTCGGCATCGGGTTGCAGGTTGCGCGGGCTGAAGCCGGTGGCGCCGAACAGCGACGGCACGGCACGCAGCGTGGCCTGGAAGCCTTCGAGCAGCAATTCGTCGCCCGCCTCGGCGCACAGCAGGCTGACCGTGGGTACGCCCTGCGGCAGCTGGCGCACGTAGTGGGCGAGGTCGGCCGGTGTGTAGGCGTGGTAGTACGCGTCTGTCGCGAACTTTTTTTGGCTGCCGGATTCGCGCAGAGCCTGCCATGGGTTGAGTGGTTTGACGTTGAAATTGTGCGGTTGCAACGGCGCCTGCGGAATGGTGGCGCCCGGCTCGGCCGGGGTTTCGACAAAGGCCAACCCGCTTTGCGCCGCGCTGACGGCCTTGACCAGGTGATCGGGTGTTTTGTAGCCGCTGCCCTCGCCCGCTTTGGGCGGCGGCGCGTTGTTGAGATCCTTTTTGATCTCGGCCGAGATCTCGCGCACGGCCTTGCTGAACCCGGCCATGAAACCGGTTTTTTTTGGCTGGTTGTTGTCGTTGTTATCGGCGGCCATGGCTAGAGTTTGGCACGCGGGAACAGCGCGTGGAAGTTAGCTGCAACCTGCGGCGCCAGTTGCGTGAGCGGCATGCCCAGCAGGTTGGCCACGTACTTGTAGGTTTCGGCCACGAGCGCGGGTTCGTTGCGTTTGCCGCGGAAAGGCGTGGGGGCGAGGTAGGGGGCGTCGGTTTCGAGCAGCAGGCGCTCGGGCGGGATGGTTTTGGCGACGGCTTGCAGGTCCTTCGCATTGCTGAAAGTGACGATGCCCGACAGCGAAATGTAGCCTCCCTGTTTGAGCACCCGCGCAGCCTGCGCGGCGGTGCCGGTGAAGCAGTGGTAGACGAAGTTCACGTCGGGGAAATCTTGCAGGATGTCGAGCACCAGGTCTTCGGCGCCGCGGGTGTGCAGGCACACCGGCAGCCCGGTTTGGCGCGCGGCCATGAGGTGCTTGATGAACATGCCGGTTTGCGACGGTGAAGGCACCTCGCCCGCTTTGGCATCGAGCCCGGTTTCGCCGTAAGCGATAAGCTTGGGATGGGCGGCCAGTGCCACCAGTTCTTCAAGCGTGGGAAGCATTTCGGCGGTATCGACGCTGCCGGGGTGCAATGCGGCAGCGACCCACAGGCCTTTATGTATGGTGGCCAGCGCAAGCGTTTCCTGCCACTCGTTTAATTCGCAAGCGATGGCGAGGATCTGCTCGATGCCGGCCTCCCCTGCCCGCCTGAGGATATCGGCAGGGGGGGCGGGCGGCTCTTCCTGCGTGTAGCGCCGGTGTGTGAGGTGGGCGTGGGAGTCGATCATTTGACCAGCAGGCGCCCGGCTTCGGCCGCCAGGGCGGCGGGGAGGTTCATGCTTGACTGCCTAGCGCGCAGCGTGGCGATTTTTTGGTAGGCCATGGCGTTTTCGGGTGTGGGGTTGGTGGCCAGTTGGTGCATGAGCGTGACGAGGTCGTCTTCGGGCGGCGGGGCGTAACTGGGGTTGGCGGCGCGCACCAGCATCTGCTCGGTGGCGCTGAGGGTCCCTACCCTCACCAGCCGGCTGCGGCTGCGGATGGTGGGCAGCACGTTGCCCAGCCCGTGCGAAATGAGGATAAAGGTGAGGCCGGGGCGCGGTTCTTCGAGCGTTTTGAGCAGGACGTGGGGCGATTCGTCGGTGAGGTCGTCGACGCTGTCGACGATGACGACGCGCTGGGTGTCGGCGGTGCGCAGCAGGTTGCCGAGCAGTTCGCGCACCTGTTTGATCTTGATGGATTTGGCTTTTTCCTCCACCTCCAGTACGTGGAAATCGGGGTTACTGCCGGCGGCCAGCTGGTGGTAGGCGGGGCTGTTTTGATTGACCTGCATCCCCTGCCCGCCCGCGATAAGCCGCCAGGCCAGCTGGTTGGCCAGCACACGCTTGCCCATGCCGCGCGGCCCGTGCAGCAGCAGCGCGTGCGGCAGGCGGCCCGCGGCCAGCAAGGTTTCGAGCTGTTTAATGACGTCGGCGTGGCCGATGAGGGCGGGTAAAGCGCTTATGGAAGTTGGCATGGCCCCACCTTAGCAGGTGGGGCCATGTTTGGTCACGATATTTGAGGTTGCAGGTTGAGACCGAAGCGGGTGTTGATCTGCTCCAGCATCTGCCCGTGCACCTGGGCCACGGTTTGGGTGGCGTTGATAACCACCGTGGTGTCGGGGTTATTTTCGACCATCAGCAGGTAGTTTTCGCGCACGCGCTGGTGGAATTCGAGGCCTTTGTCTTCCATACGGGTGCCGTCTTCGGGGTTGGCTTCTTTGCGCTTGAGGGCTTCGTTGGGCGAAATATCGAAAATGAACGTAAGGTGGGGCCAGACCTCACCCACTGCAGCGTTGACCACCGTGGCTACCAGCGCGGTATCGAGCCCGCCCGCCGTTTGGTAGGCCAGCGTGCTGTGGGCGTAGCGGTCGGCGATGAACCACTCGCCGCGTTCAAGCGCGGGTTTGAGCACTTCGTAGATGAATGAGATGCGGGAGGCATTGAACAGCACCAGCTCCTGCCCCACGGTGAGGCCGGGGTACATGTGGGTTTTGACGATGGGACGGATCATTTCGCCCAGTTTGGTGCCGCCGGGTTCGCGTTGGAACACGGCGTTGATGCCGACTGCGGCAAAGGCCTTTTTAAGCAGGCCTATTTGCGTGGTTTTACCCGCGCCGTCGGGGCCTTCGATGACAATGAAACGAGGGTCTGTTTTCATGGGATTCCTCTTTAAAAAAACGGGTTCGGAATGTTGAACCCGTTATAGCTGTATACCGCCAGGTTGGCCAGCGGCATTAGTGGCCGAACTTGCTGGCCACGACCTGCGCGAAGCGGGTGAAGAAACCGCCCTTGGGGATGGCCGTGCCGACCACCAGCGAGCTGGTGACCACCTGCCCGCTGGGGAGCGTGACGCGCACTTCGCCCACCGGCGTGCCGGCGGCGATAGGTGCGACCAGCGGCTTGTTGTAGCTGACCTGCGCGTTGGTCTTTTCGTGCTCCAGCTGGCTGATGTAGACGCCAACGGGTGCGGCGACGGTGAGGTCGGTCATGGCGCGCGGGCCACCCCAGACGGGGACGTCTTTGACCACGGCGTCGCCCGGCTGGAACACGTTGACCGTTTTGTTAGAGGCGAAGAAGGTGCGGAAAGCCTTGAGGGTTTCGCCTTCGCGCGTGCTGAAGCCGTCGGTGCCCATGACCACGCTGACGAGGCGTTCGTTGTTTTCGACCGCCGTGGCGGCCAGGTGGTAGCCCGACTCTTCGGTGTGGCCGGTTTTGCCCGCATCGACGCCCGCGTTGGCGTGCAGCAGGCCGTTGCGGTTTTGCTGCTTGATACCGTTGTAGGTGAATTCCTCTTCGGCCATGTACTTTTTATACTCGGGGAAATCGCGGAAAATGGCGGTAAGCAGTTGCGCCATGTCGTGCGCGGTGGTGCGCTCGGCGGGGTCGGGCCAGCCGTTGGCGTTGGTGAAGTTGGTGTGCGTCATGCCGATGTCGGTGGCTTTTTTGTTCATCATCGCCACGAAGCCTTCTTCGGTGCCGCCGAGTTTTTCGGCCATCACCACGCAGGCGTCGTTACCGGAAACGATGGCCATGCCGCGGATGAGGCTTTCGACATCGACCGTAGTGCCCACTTTGACGAACATTTTGCTGCCGCCCATGCGCCAGGCTTTTTCGGACACCGGAAGTTGGTCGGTGAGCTTGAGGCGGCCTTCCTTCAGCGCCTGGAAGGTGAGGTACAGCGTCATCATTTTAGTGAGGCTGGCCGGGCCCATTTGCTGATCGCCGTTTTGATTGAGCAGCACGGTGCCGGTGGCCGGGTGGAACACGTAGGCCGACTTGGCGTTGAGGCTGAACGGCGCCGGTGCGGCGGCAGCGGCGAGATTAACGATGAGGGCCAGGGCGCTGGTGGCGAGAAGGATGTTTTTCATGCGCGGCAGAATGCCACCATGGCCCCTGCCGCGCAAGGCGAGTGGTTATTTGTTTTCCACCACAATCTTGGCGCCGGGGAAGCTGCCGGTGACCCTGGCCAGCGCGGCTTCGGCCTCGGCCACGTTATTATACGGGCCGCTGCGCACCCGCGTGAGGCTGGCGCCTGCCGCGTTGGTGATCTGTTGCAAATGGGCGGTGGCGTCGATCTTTTCGAGCGCGGCCTTGACGTCGGCGGCGCGGGCGCTTTCGCCGAAGGCGCCCACCTGCACGAACACGCGGCTATGCTCGAGCGGCAGGGTGGCGGGTTTGGGGCCGCTGGCGGGGATGGGCGGCAAGGTTTGCGGCTTGGCCGGAGCAGGCACGCCCGCGTTGGCGCTGGCGACCGTGGCCGGGGTGGGCGGCACGCCGGACTTGATGTTGTCGAGCGGGTTGACGATGGCGGCGACGCCTGCGGTGCCGGGCGCGGGCACATCGGCCGGAAGGTCTTCGGCCACGGCGGCGGTGGGGCCGCTGGCGGCGAGTGTTTCGGCCTGCCCGCCCCCGGTGGCTGCCATTTGCGCGCTGGCACTGGCAGCATTAGACCCGTTGAACGGCCCGCCGATGGCTTCGACCATGACCGGTGCGCTGCCCATGCGGACGATGTCGAGGCTTTGGGCGGCGGCGTAGCTCAGGTCGATCAGGCGGCCGCGCACGAACGGGCCGCGGTCATTCACCTTCAGCACCACGCTTTTGTTGTTTTCGAGATTGGTGACCCGCACCACGGTGGGCAGCGGCAGCGTTTTGTGGGCGGCGGTATAGGCGTACATGTTGTAGCACTCGCCGTTGGCGGTGGCCTTGCCGTGGAAATCGTCTCCGTACCAGCTGGCGATGCCTTTTTCTTTATAGCCCGCGCTGCTGCCTGCCGGGGTGTAGCGCACGCCGTCGACCATATAAGGCTCGCCCACCTTGTTCATGCCTTCGGCCGCGCAACCGGAACTGCTGCGTTTGAACAGGTGCGAGGCGACCTGGAGTTCGGTGCATCCGCCTAAGGCCGTGAACAGCAGGGCGGTGGCAGCGAGGGGGGCGAAGCGCATATGTTTAATCCTTCAACATATCGGCCAGGGCCAGCACCGAATAGGCGAAGTAACTGGAGTTGTTCCAGCGCAGCACGGCGGTGAAGTTGGGGCCGAGCAAAAACGCCGGGCCACTGGTGGGGCGGTAATAGCGGTACTTTTCGCCACCGGCGATGCCGGCCAGTTTGTAGCCGCTGGGATCGAACGGTTCGGACAGGCCGCGCTCGTTGAGTTTCAGGTTAGGAGCCGGGGCGTTTTCGGGCAGCGTGATGCGCCACGCCAGCCCGCGTTTCCAGCCGTTGAGTTTGAGCAGGTTGGCGGTGCTGGCGAAGACGTCGGGCAGGTCGTTGAACAGATCGACGCGGCCGTCACCGTCGCCATCGACCCCCGCGCGCAAGTAGGTGCTGGGCATGAACTGCGGCTGGCCCAAGGCCCCTGCCCAGCTGCCTTTGATGTCGGGCCCGAAGTTGTTCTGCTCGGTGAGGTCGAGTGCGGCGTGGAGTTCTTTTTGATAGAACTCCTGCCGGTGCGATTCCCACGCCAGCGTGGCCAGCGCCGGGATGACCGGGTGCTTGCCCTGCGAGTTGCCGAAGTTGGTTTCGATGCCCCAGAGCGCGATCACCACTTCGGGCGGGACACCGGTTTTAAGGGCTATTTGTTCCAGCACGTCGCGGTTCTCTTCGAGCCTGGCACGGGCGACGGAGACGCGTTCGGCCTTGAGCATAGGGCCGACGTATTCCTCGAACGTTTTGGTGAGTTCGGGTTGCGACCTGGCAGCCTTTTGCGCCACGCGGTAGGGCACCACGTTGCCGTTGAAGCTATCGGTGAACAGTTTGGCCTGGCTGGGACTGAGCGTGGCCCTGAACTGCTTGTAGAAGCGGGTGAAATCGGCATTGGCGGCCGACGGTGCGGTGCTGCCGGCAGTACCTGCTTTTTCGGACGGCGCATTGGCGCAACCGGCCAGCAGCACCACAAACAACAACCCCAGATGTTTTTGCATGGGGTTTTTTACCACGTAAATTTGTACAGGCTCTATGTGGTTTTGGGCATTGTATGCTAGAAGGGCGGCGGAAGTGTGGCAGAGTGGTCGATTGCGGCGGTCTTGAAAACCGCTGATGGGCAACCATCCGTGGGTTCGAATCCCACCGCTTCCGCCATTTTGCGGGAGCGGGGGCGATCGGTAATCCCACCGCTTCCGCCATTTTCTTTACGGGCCGGATGAGGTATACAGGGGCATCATTTTTCCCGTTTTACCGGAGGGCCCTTCCCATGCGGCTGAACACTTATACCCTGAACAAACTGGTGCGCAAAAACGACATTGCACGGATGCAGGCCGACGACGTGCAGGTGCAGGTTGCCGAACCGCTTGAACGTGAAGAATACCTGCAAAAACTGCATGCCAAACTGGGTGAGGAAGTGGCCGAGATGAAGGCCGCCACCAACCCCAAGAAACGCGTTGAGGAGCTTGCCGACATTATTGAGGTGGTGCGCGAGATCTGCCGCGAAAGCAACTACACGCTGGCCGAGATGGAACAGATGCGTTCGGCCAAGTTCAGGGAGCGCGGTGGGTTTTCGAGAAAGAACTACGTAACCCTGGCCCATTGCCCGCCGGGTAGCCGGTTTGACGATATGTTTGCCCTTGAGCCCCACAAAACCCCGCTGGTGAAAAAATGAAAAAGGCGGCCCCGTAAAACCGGGGCCGTTTTTTATGCGCAGGTGCGCTTACCCTTACAGACTTTTTACCGCATCGCCGTCAGGCTGGCGAGGTAACAAGGAGAAACCGCATGAAGTTCCCCACCCTGAAGTTTGGCACCTACACCACCGCGCTGGTGGGCATTGGCATATTTAGCGCCGCCACCGCCGTGGCCGAGGGCAGCGCCGAGAAGTTCATTACCAGTGCGCTTGAAGGCAACCTGGCCGAAGTGAACATGGGCAAGCTGGCCGAACAGAACAGCGACAACCCCAAGGTGAAGAGTTTTGGCACCACGCTGCGGGCTGACCATTCGGCCGCCTACCGTGCGGCTGCCGTGGCCGCCACCGCCATCGGCCAGCCGGTGCCCACCGAGCCCAGCAAGGCGCAACAAGACATGTACTACAAGCTTGCGGCACTGAAGGGCACGCAGTTCGACCAGGCCTTTACCGAGCACGCGATAGAGGACCACAAGGACGACATTGCGATGTACGAAAAGGAAGCCAAGGCCAAGGACGGCGTGGTGAGCGAATATGCCGCCAAAACCCTGCCCACGCTGCGCAAGCACCTGGATATGGCCACCAAGCTGGCGCAATAGCCGGCTGCGATTTAAAGGGGCCGTGGCCCCTTTTTTGCGGGGGTTGATGACAAGCCGCGTACAAAATGCTAATTCGCTACCCGCGCGGAGAGGTGGCAGAGTGGTCGAATGCGGCGGTCTCGAAAACCGTTGAGGTGGTAACACCTTCGGAGGTTCGAATCCTCTCCTCTCCGCCAGATAAAACACAGAGAGCATAAAAATGAAAAAAGCCGTCTTTTTTGCAACCGTATTAGGAGCACTGTTCATGGCCAAAGCCAATGCCGCACCCGCGATCACCGACCCCGATAACACGCTGTACCTGGACCTGAAGGACGGCCGCGTGGTGATTGAAATGTATCCCGCCAAGGCCCCCAACCATGTGGCCCGCGTGAAGGAACTGACCCGCGAAGGCTACTACAACGGCAAGCTGTGGCATCGCGTTATTGCCGGCTTTATGGCCCAGACCGGCAGCCCCCGCGGCGACGGCATGGGCGGCAGCGACAAGCCCGACCTGAAGGCCGAATTCAACGACATTCATCACGCCCGCGGCATTGTAAGCGCGGCGCGCAGCGGTAACCCGGACAGCGCCAACGCGCAGTTCTTCATCATGCTGGCCGACAACGGCGGGCTTGATGGCCAGTACACCGCGTGGGGCAAGGTGATCGACGGCATGCAGTACGTCGACAACATCAAGAAAGGCGACCCCTACGACAACGGCGCCGTGACCGACCCGGACAAGATCGTGAAGATGACCGTGGCCAGCGACGAAGCCAAGGCCAAGCCCAGCAAGACCGCTGCCAAGACCAAGTAATATTGCTTGGTTTAAAAAGCCCCCTTCCCGGGGGCTTTTTTACAGGTTGTTGGCCAGTTGGCAGAGCTGCTGGGTGGTGAGGGTTTCGGGCCGGGCGGTGGGGTCGATATTCAGTTTTGCAAAAACGGTTTCGTCGAGTTTTTCGCGCAGGCTGGCGCGCAGCATTTTGCGGCGCTGGCCGAAGGCGGTACGGAGCAGGATGTCGAGCTTTTTCATATCGACCGGAAAGCGCGGCTTTGGCAGCGGCGTGAGTTGAACGATACTGCTCATGACCTTGGGCGGCGGGTTGAAGGCGCCGGGCGGGACGTCGAACAGTTTGCCGCGGTCGCTGAGCACGTCGGCCAGCACGCCCAATCGCCCCCAGTTGCCGTTGCCGGGAATGGCGCACAGGCGTTGCACGACCTCTTTTTGCAGCATGAACACCATGTGGGTGATGGGTGCTCCACCGTTGGCGACGTGTAACAGGTCGGCTACGATCTCGGTGCCCACGTTGTAAGGCAGGTTACCCACCACCACGGTGGGCCGGTTTTGCAGCAGTGCGGGCCAGTCGGCTTCCAGCGCGTCGGCCTGGTTGAGGGTGATGTCGGGGCGGCCGTGCAGCAGCGGTTGCAGGGCTTCGACGCAGCGGGCGTCTTTTTCGAGCAGGACCATGGGGTGGTTGAGCGCCAGCAGCGGCCTGGTGAGCGCGCCGGTGCCGGGGCCGATCTCGAGCAGCAGGTTGCCGGGCTTCAAGAGCCCCGCAATGGAGGTGGCGATGCGCTCGACCACCCGGGCGTCGTGCAAAAAATGCTGGCCCAGCTTTTTATCGGGCGAAACGGACACTTACGACGCCTTGCGGATATCGACGAACGAGCGCTGGCGGATCTCGCGCATCAGGCGGCGGGCCTCGAGCTCGACGCGGTTGGCGGTAAGGTGCTCGCGCACGCGGGTGCGGTATTGCGCCATGTTGGCCTCGTTGTCTTCGAGCGGCTTGGTGGTGCGGGAATTGTCGATGCGGATCAGGTGCCAGCCCAGCGGCGTGCGGATGATGCCGGAAACCTGGCCGGGTTCGAGTTTATCGAGCGCTTCTTCGAGCTGGGGGTTAAGCTCGCCGCTGGCGAACCAGCCCATTTTGCCCCCGTTTTTGGCGCTGTCGTCTTCGCTGAACTGTTTGGCCATGTCTTCGAATTTGGCGCCGTTTTTAAGCTTGTCGGCGATCTCGATGATCTTCTGGTGCTTTTTTTCTTCTTCGGCCTTGTCGTTCACCGCCAGCAATATTTGCGAGATGTCGCGCTCGACCACGTGGCGGCCCTTGAGCATGCCCGCGATGAGCTGGTCGATCTCGGCCTGGCTGATGTTGATGCGCGGGCGGACGATCTCGGCGATGATCTTTTGCCAGCGGATCTCGGCTTCCATTTTGCGCTTGAGGGGATCTTCGAGCCCCTTGCCGAGCTTGGTGAGATCGACCTGCTCGCCGACGGCGGCACGGTAGCGCTTGAGGTCTTCGGGCGTGACGGTGATGCCGTTGGCGGCGGCGAACTGGCGTTGAAGCTCTTCGTCAATAAGAATGACCAGGCTTTTGTTTTCGATGTACTTTTTATCGGCCTCGGAGAGGGATTTATCGCCCCCCAGCTGGCGCGAGGTGAGGGCGACGCGCTGTTGCAGCTCGCGGCCCGAAATGACCGTGGTGCTGACCACCGCGACGATGGAATCGCCGAAGGCGGCGGGGGCCGCGTGGGCAGGCATGGCCGCAACCAGTTGAAACAAAAGGACTATGACGTATATGAGCGCGCGCATGGGTGCCACCGTGCCACGTTTTGCGGTGTACACCAAGGGGGTTTGTGCGGTGGTGCAAGAATGACGAAAGCATGGCGCGCATGTGATGCGGGAGTGATGCGCGGCTGTCGGTTTGCTGTACAGTTTTGTCGGTTTTAAGACCCAAAGCGAGCGCGGATGATGCGCGGGTGGCGCTTGAATGTCGGGTAGAGAAAAAATCTCCGCCTTCACCCACGCGCTACGCCTGGTGGGCGCGGCTCCGCCCTTATGAAACACTCCTTTGGAGTGATTTTGGTGCGCTCGGAGGGACTCGAACCCACACCCTGTTACGGACTGCCACCTCAAGGCAGCGCGTCTACCAATTCCGCCACGAGCGCACGCGGCCTGTGTTTAGCCTGTTTGCCCCCTTCCCGCAAGCCGTCTATATATACCCTTATGCAATTTGAAACGTGGCCCGGGCTGACCCCTTACGAACAGGGTGTTCTGCGCATGGAGGAAACCTTGGCCGATGTGCTGGCCGGTGGGCCGGAAAAGGTGATTTTTTGCGAGCACGCGCCGGTTTTTACCGCCGGGAGCAGCGCCGAAGCGGGTGAGGTTTTGAACCCGGGGGATATTCCGGTGCTTACCACCGGGCGCGGCGGCAAGACTACTTACCACGGGCCGGGGCAGCGGGTGGTTTACCTGGTTGTGAGGCTGGAGGACCGAGATATACGGGCCTACATTAAGCGCTTGCAGATGTGGATGGTGGCGGTTTTGGCCGATTTGGGGGTGAAGGGCGAGATCACCGACGATGTGGGGGTTTGGGTGGGTGAAGCCAAGATCGCCGCCATTGGCGTGCGGGTGAGGAAATGGGTGGCGTACCACGGCGTGGCGCTGAACGTGGCGCCTGATTTGGGCGCGTATGCCCGGATAAGGCCCTGCGGGCTGGACAAACCCGTGACCAGCCTTGCCGCGTTGGGGGTTGTTGCGGATATGGAAGCCGTGGACGCCTTGCTGGTAAAACACGCCGGTTTGCTGTTGCCGCCGCAAAGCCTTTAACGTATACACAGCGCTCCCTTCCATACCGTTTTACCGCAGGAGGCTCCCATGGGTTGCCACCCCGCGTACCTGAGTAAGCGAACCCAGCACAGGCTGGAGATGCTGCGGGCCTATGCGCGCAAGCATGGCCATACCAACGTATCGTTCCAGACCGAAAGGCCGCTGGGCCTGTGGGTGCTGGAAATGCGCACCCGCTACAAGAACGCCCAACTGTCGCCCGAGTTGTTCAAGGCCCTGAGCTGCATTCCGAAGTGGACATGGGATATCCCGACCAGCCGCTCGGGGCGCCCCCAATGAAAAAAGCCCACCCTTGCGGGTGGGCTTTTTGTTTCGGATTTTTGCTTAATGGCGAAATGAACCGGGGTGGGTGGCATACGGGTGGCGAGGCCCGGTTTTCGAGCCACAGGGGGTGGTATTTATTGCCGGTTTTTAGAGGTTTTTGTTGGTTAGAGGCCCCTGCCCGCCCCATATTGGTTTTATGTCGAACCTCATCAACCAGGCCGGGAAGGCCCTGACGCCCGAAATTGAAGCCATGGCCGCGCAATACGGCCTGAACAAGGTGGAAGCCCGCTTTTTGGGGCCGCTGCTGACCTATATTGGCAGGCCGGGCATCAAGGAGGTCATCATCAACAAACCGGGGCAGGTTGGTTTTGAGTACCCGGACGGCCACTGGGAATGGGTGGATGCCCCGGACCTGAGCCAGGAACAGCTGGAAGACAGCGCGCGCATGCTGGCCAACCTGAGCGGCGAGGTGTTCACCCCCAGCCACCCCATTATGAGCTGCAAGATGCCCGGCGGGCACCGCGTGCAGATCGTGGCCGGGCACCACACCACCAAGGCCTTCACCATGAGCATCCGCATTGCCAAGCGGAAGGATTATACGCTGGACGATTTCATCCTTCCGCCCGGCACCAAGGAACAACTGGTGGCCGCCATTGAGGGGAAGAAGACCATCCTGATCAGTGGCGGGACCAGCACCGGGAAGACCAGCTTCATGAATGCGGCGCTGAAGCACATTCCTGCCGGGGAACGGTTGATTACGCTGGAGGACGTGCCGGAGCTTGAAGTACCGCATGTGAACCACGCGGGCCTTATTTTCGGCGGTGCCAACCGCGACCCGAGCGGCCGCGAGATACGCGAGATATTGAACGCCTGTTTGCGCATGCGGCCCGACCGCATCCTGCTGGGCGAAATCCGCAAGGAGAACGCCTTCGCTTTCTGTTCGGCCATCAACACCGGCCACGAAGGCAGCATGGCGACCATCCACGCCAACAACCCGGCCAGCGCGCTGGATGCCGTCATCAACCGCGTGATGCTGAACGGCGAAGTGGCCGAAAGCGCGTTGACCGTGCTGAAGCGCCAGCTTGAGGACGATATTTACGGCGTCATTCAACTCACCCGGCAGGGCACGGGGGTGGCCGGGTACTTCAAGCAGTTGAAAGCTTAAGATAAGAATAAGTGTGGATCCCCGCGCAAAGAGGCGCGAGGATGACGGCTGCGGTTGAAATTGCCGGTTTTGGCCCCATATGAGAGGTAAGTTCCCCTCACTGGAGACATTCCATGACGTTTGATGATGACGACCGGCCCCGCAAGCCAAGGCCGATACTTTCCAATTCGATGTGGTGCCGCTTTATATTTTTGGCGGTGCTGGTGACGGTGATCGCCGTTGCGTTCGGCATCCGCCCCGCCCCGAACTCGTGGTTCATGTGGGTTGTGAACCTGTTCAGCTAAATGAAAAGCCGTCCTTCGGGACGGCTTTTTTTATTTGCGCTTGAGCGATGCCCCCACGAAGCCCGCGAACAGCGCGTGGGGGGCGAGCGGCTGGCTTTGGAATTCGGGGTGGAACTGGCAGGCGATGAAGAAGGGATGGCCGGATTTTTTGGCGTCGAGTTCGACGATCTCGACCAGGTCGGGATCGGTGGGGCTGGTGCCGGAGAAGATGAGGCCTGCGGCTTCGAGCTGTTTGCGGTAGGTGGGGTTGAACTCGTAGCGGTGGCGGTGGCGCTCGGTGATCTTGTCGGCCTTGTACAGTTTGTTGGCCAGCGTGCCCTTGCCCAGTTTGCAGGGATAGTTGCCGAGGCGCAGGGTGCCGCCCATGTTTTCTTTGTCGGTACGCTTCACCTTGCCGGCATCCCATTCAGTCATGAGGCTGATGACGGGGTGTTTGAGTGCCTTGCCCATGTCGGTGGCGAATTCGGTGCTGCCGGCACCCGCCAGTTTGGCCGCGTTGCGCGCGACCTCGACGATGGCCATTTGCAGCCCGAGGCAGATGCCGAAGAACGGCACGTTGTTTTTGCGCGCGTAGGCGATGGCACGGATCTTGCCTTCGGTGCCGCGATAGCCGAAGCCGCCGGGGACGAGGATGCCTGCTGCGCCGGAGAGGCGTTTGGCGACTTCTTTTTCGGACAGTTTTTCGAGCGCTTCGCTGTCGACGAAGTCGATCTCGACCTTGGCGTCGTGCGCGAAACCGCCGTGCAGGAGGGCTTCGTTGAGTGAAATATAAGCATCGCCCAGCTGGACGTATTTGCCGACCACCGCGATCTTAACCTTGCGCGGCGGCTGCATGATGGTGCCTGCGATGTGCTGCCAGCGCGCCATGTTGGGCTTGGGCGCCTTGAGGCCGAAGTGGTCGAGCACGGCGGCATCGAGCCCGTTGGCATGCAGGGTGAGCGGCACGCTGTAAATGGTGGGGCTATCGGGGCAGCTGACCACATGGCTGGGCTTGAGGCCCGCAAACATGGCTATTTTTTTCAGTTCGTTGTCGGGCACGGTGACTTCGGCCCGCACCACCACCACGTTGGCCTTGATGCCCATTTCGAGCAGTTCGCGCACCGCGTTTTGCGTAGGCTTGGTTTTGATCTCGCCCACCACCCGTAAATAAGGCGCGTAGGTAAGGTGCATGTAGAGGGTGTTGGCCTCGCCTTTTTCGAGCCCGAATTCGCGGATGGCTTCGATGAAGGCGCGGCCTTCGATATCGCCCACCGTGCCGCCGATCTCGATGAGCGCGAAGTCGGCCGCGCCGTCGAGCAGTTTGACGAAGTTTTTTACTTCGCCCGTGACGTGCGGGACGACCTGCACGGTTTTGCCGAGGTAGTCACCGCGGCGCTCTTTGCTGAGGATGCGCCAGTATATCTGCCCGCTGGTGGTATTGGAATATTGCCCGGTGGGCACGCCGGTGAAGCGTTCGTAGTGGCCGAGGTCGAGGTCGGTTTCGCAGCCGTCGGCGGTGACGTAGACCTCGCCGTGCTGGAAGGGCGACATGGTGCCGGGATCGACGTTGAGGTAGGGGTCGAGCTTTTGCTGGATGACCGAGAAGCCCCGCGCCTGCAGCACCGCGCCGAGTGCGCTGGCGGTGAGGCCTTTGCCCAGCGAGCTCATGACCCCGCCGGTGACGAAGATGAATTTGGTAGAGGGGAGTTTTTTAAGGCCGGGTTTGGCGGGTTTGGCGATGGGGGCGGAAACGTCGCGCATTATTTAGTGGGGCTTACCACCGCGCTGGCGCTGACCGATACGGTTGACGACACACCGGGCACCTGCGGGGCCGGGAGGTCGGGGATGGTATTTGAAACGCCGGTGAGTTCGCCTGCCTGTTCGGCGTGCATGATGGTGCTGGCGTTTTCGTGACCCTTGGTGAGATAGGCGATGGTAATGCAGTTGATGAGGAACACAGCCGCCAGGAACGCCGTGGGCCTGGCGAGCGGATTGCGCACCACCGGCTGGCTGCCCCCGCCCGTGCCGCCGAACATGCCGCCCGCGGCGGGATCGTTCCGCTGCAGAAGAATGAGGATGACCATGAGGATGGCGACCAGGGCATTAACCAGAAGCAGGATGGGTGTCATGCAGGGGTGTTTAAATGAAGCGGCGCGCCGCGTAAAGCATAAAGCTTAAAGCAAATGCAATTGTACGCACTTTGGAGTGGCACCGTTGTGAGGCGCTTGCCTTTACGCCTTGCCCGTTACGCTATATATAGCGCCCATGCTGCATTTTTTCAGGAAGTTAGGGGAAACCAAGCCGGCCAAGGTGATGCTGGTGGTTTTGGCCATGAGCTTTGGCGCCTGGGGCGTCGGGGAATATTTAACCAACCAGCTGGGCAACGAAGCCTTGAGCGTTGACGGCGAAGGCGTGAGCGTGGGCCAGGCCCAGCGCGCCTACGACCAGAGCCTGAAGCGTGTTCAGCAGATGCTGGGCGGCCAGCCCGTGCCCCCTGCCCTGCTGGCGCAAATGAACATTGGCCCCAGTGTGGTGAACGACCTGGTGCACCGCCTTGTGCTGCGCCACACCGCCCGCGACCTTGCGCTGATACCCGCCACCGCCCAGTTGCGTGATGAGATCTCGGCCATTCCGAATTTTCATCAGAACGGGGTTTTCAACCTGAGCCGCTACCAGCAAAGCCTGGCCAGCAACGGCATGAGCACCAGCGAATTTGAGCACGAGATGGGCAAGGACCTGAGCGTGCGGTTGTTGAGCGAACTGGTGGCCACCCCCAGCCCCACCGCTGCCGCCGTGCGTCCGCTGAGCGCGCTGGTGCACTCGACCCTGACGTTGAATGTGCTGGCCATCGGCCCGGCCAGCCTGCCGACGCCCCCGGCCATTACCGACAACGACCTTGAGCAGTTTTACAAGGCCAACCCCAGCCTTGGCACCATTGCCGAAAAGCGCAGCTTTAACGTGCTGGTGCTGGACAGCGCCGAGTTGGCCAAGAGCCTGACCGTGACCGACGAGCAGGTGGAAAAGGACTATAACCTGCACAAGGCCGAGTACGCCTTGCCCGAGCAGCGCCGCGTGCGCCACGTGCTGGTGAACAGCGAAGTGGTGGCCAAGCGCATGGCCGGTGAGATCAAGAACCTGAAAGACCTTGAGAAGGCCGCCCGCGAACACACCCTTGACCCGGGCAGCAAGAGCAGCGGCGGCGACCTTGGCCTGATTGCCAAGAAGGACGTTGTGGCCACTTTTGGCGACGTGGCCTTTGGCCTGAAGGTGGGCGAGATCAGTGCGCCGGTGAAGAGCCCCTTCGGCTGGCACATTATTGGCGTGGAAAGCATTGAGCCGCCGCACCAGCAACCATTGAGTGCCGTGAAGGACAAGATCGCCGACGCCCTGCGCCGCCAACTGGCCGACCAGACCATGGTTGACCTGGCCAACCAGATTGCCGACGCCGTTGCCGCCGGCGACACGCTGGACAAGATCGCCGGCCAGAAAGGCTTGAAGCTGCAGCGCTACAGCCTGATCGAGCCCGGTGCCGAACACCCGGACAGCAATATTATGGCCGTGGCTTTCAAGACCGGTGAAGGCGACGTGAGCGAGCCCATCAACCTGCCCCGCAACGGCCTTGCCTATGTGCAGGTGACCAAGGTGCAGGCGGCCAGCCAGCGCCCTCTGGCCCAGATAAAAGACAACGTGCTGAAAGCCGCCAAGCAGGCCCAGCAGCAGGCCGGGCTTTTGAATGCCGCCCAGAACGTGCTGACCGCCGCCCGCAAGCCGGGCAGCGGCGGGCTTGAGCAGGTTGCCCGCAATTTGAATGTGCACAATGCCACCATGAGCAGTCTGACCATGGGACCTGCCAACCCCGCGCCCGACTGGCTGAAGGACAAGCGCGGCGACGTGCTTTCGTTGCCCGTGAACGGCGTGCTGGATGTGCCGCTGCAGGTAGGTGATGAAATGCGCCTGGTGCAGGTGACCGGCCGCCAGTTAGCCGACCCCACGCAGGAAGAAGCCAACAACACCGCCAATGCCTATACCCAGCAGTTGCAGGCCCAGACCGAGACCATGCTGATTGATTACCTGACCCGCCAGAGCCGCGTGAAGCTGAACAAGCAGCGGCTGGATGGGGTGTTCGGGACGACACCGAACACGGTGGAGCAATAGATGATGAAATACCGGTTTATTTTACTGGCCGGTATGTTCGCCTTGAGCGCGCAGGCCGATGACGGCATGGTGCTGACCTACCGTGGCGCCAACAAATGGCTGGCCCCCGCCGACAACGCCCCGATGAAGCCCCTTCTGGCCGCCGCGCAGAAAGGCCAGGGCACCTTTGAAGTACGCCTGCCCGCCACGCAACGCGAACTGGCCACCGGCCGGTTGGAAGTGCTGCGCGACCTGCTGGCCACCAAGAACCCGAAGGGCGTGACTATTGAGGAAGTGGACGGGCCTGCGGCGGCGGCGAATACGATCTGGATAAAATAGGCGTGACGACAAAACAGCCCCCGCGGGGGCTGTTTTTTATTGGACAGAAACGCCTGAAAGGCCCTGCAGGTTGGCCAGCAGGCCCGGCTTGATACGGAAGCCGCCCGGCAGGCGCACCGTGGCGCGGCCTTGCCCGGTGGGCACGTTCAGCTTGACCGTGGTGCCCCCCTGCCCGGCCTGGCGCAACATATCCTGCACCCGGATGGTTTGATTGGCGTCGGCCAGCGTGATGAGGAGCTCGGAGCGTTCGGACAGCGCGTCTTCGAGCGCGCGGATGCGTTCGGCGAAGATGCGAAGGCGTTCGCCGTCCTGACTGACCTTGATGGTGATGACGGTGCTGCTGCCTTCGCGCACCAGGTGCCCTTGCGCGGCGTAGGCTTCGGGGAAGATGGCGACCTCGGCCTGGCCGGTGGGGTCGGACAGCGTGACCACGGCCATGCGCGCGCCTGCTTTGGTTTTGACCTCGCGCAGGCTGAGCACGATACCCGCCACCGTAGCTGCGCCGCCGCCTGCCGCGCCGAACTCTTCGATCTCGGACAGCTGTTTGTAGCTGTGCAGGCGGGCGAGTTCCTTCTGGCAGGAATCGAGCGGGTGGGCGGAGAGGTAGAAGCCGATAGCTTCCTGTTCGAACGCCAGTTTTTGCAGGACGTCGAGTTGCAGTGGCGGTTGCAGGCTTTGCTTGTAGGGGTCGGCGCTCGGCGTTCCGCCGCTGCCGCCGAACATGTCGGTTTGGCCGCTTTCGCGTTGCTCGAGGCAGGCGCTGCCGTAGTTCTGGTAAATATCGAGGTTGGCCATGACCATGCCGCGGTTGGACTCGAAGTCATCGAATGCGCCCGCCTTGGCCAGCACTTCGAACTGGCGGCGGTTGAGGGTGTGGGGATCGTTGCGGCTGACGAGATCCCACATGTTTTTGTAGGGGCCGTTTTTGGCGCGCTCGGCCACCACGCGGCGCATGGCTTCTTCGCCCGCGCCCTTTAATGCCGCCAGGCCGTGGCGCAGGTTGCCTTCCTGCACTTCGAAGAACACGCCGCTTTTGTTGATGCTAACCGGCAGCAGCTTATAGCCCATACGGCCGAGCTCTTGCTTGTAGCGCAAAATTTTATCGGTATCGCCGCGATCGTACGTCATGGTGCTGGCCATGAACTCGAGCGGGTAGTTGGCCTTGAGCCACGCGGTTTGGTACGAGATAAGCGCGTAGGCCATGCTGTGCGCCTTGTTGAAACCGTAGCCTGCGAAAGCGCTCATCTGGTCGAAAATGCTGTTGGCCATGGCCTCTTCGATGCCGTTTGTGACGGCCGCGCCGGTGACGAACTTGGTGCGTTCTTTCGCCATCTCCTCGGGTTGCTTTTTACCCATGGCGCGGCGCAACAGGTCGGCGCCCGCCAGCGTGTAGCCTGCCAGCACGCGAGCCATTTGCATCACCTGCTCTTGGTACACGGCGATGCCGAAGGTAACTTCGAGCGTGTCCTTCAGCAGCGGGTGCGGGTAGACCGGTTCTTCCTTCCCCAGCCGCACGTTGATGTACTGCGGGATCCATTCCATGGGGCCCGGGCGGTAGAGGGCGATGAGCGCGCTCAAGGCTTCGAGGTCGTCGGCCTGCATTTTGCGGGTGAGTTCGGTCATGCCCGCGCCTTCGATCTGGAACACGCCGAGGGTCTGGCCCTTTTTGAGCATGTCGAACGGGGTTTGATCGGACAGCGAAATTTTCATGATGTCGAAATCGGGCTTGTGCGAAGCCTGCACCATGTTTTGCGCCAGCCGGATGACGCTGAGCGTTTTGAGGCCGAGGAAGTCGAACTTCACCAGCCCGGCTTTTTCGGCGTCGTCCCACGTGAATGCTGTTGCCGGCAGGCTGGCGCGCGGATCGACGTAGAGCGGCGCGACGTCGGTGATGGGGCGATCCACAATGTGGATACCGGCGGCGTGGGTGCTGGCGTGGCGGTAGCAGCCTTCAAGCTGCATGGAGGTATCGAGCAGGGTTTTGACGTCCTCTTCCTCATCATACCGGGCGCGCAGGCGTTCGTCGGTTTTCAGCACGGTGGGCAGGTCGGGCGGGTTGGCGCCTTCGGGGATGAACTTGGCGACCTCGCCGCAGAAATTGTAGCCGAGGCCGAGCACGCGGCCGACGTCGCGAATGCAGGCACGGGCCTTGAGCGTACCGAAAGTGATGATCTGCGCGACCCTGTCGGCGCCGAAGCGCTGGCGCACGTAGGCGATGACCTCTTCGCGCCGATCCTGGCAGAAATCGATATCGAAATCGGGCAGGCTGACGCGGTCGGGGTTGAGGAAGCGTTCGAAGTAGAGGTTCCAGCGGATGGGATCGAGGTCGGTGATCTGCAGGCTCCAGGCCACCAGGCTACCGGCACCCGACCCACGGCCCGGGCCAACCGGGATGCCCTGCCCTTTGGCCCAGCGGATGAAATCGGACGTGATGAGGAAGTAGCCTTCGAACCCCATGGTGATGAGGGTTTCGAGTTCATATTCGAGGCGCGCTTTATATTTTTGCGCGGCGGCTTCTTCGGCCTCGGAACTGTCGCACAGCGGCAGCACTTCTTCGACCAGACGTTTTTGCAGGCCTTTTTCAGCCTCGCGCCGGATGGTTTGCGAGACCTCTTCGCCCTCGGAGAATATCCACTTGGGCATATACATTTTTTTGACGCTGACCTGCTGCAGCAGGAAGGCGCAGCGTTTGGCGATGTGCACGGTGTTGGCCAGCGCCGAAGGTTTATCGGCGAACAGTTCCATCATTTCGGCCGGGGTGCGCAGGCGGTGGTTGGGCGTGAGCTTGCGGCGGTTGGGGTCGGCCATAGTGGTACTGTCGCCGATGGAGAGCAGCACTTCGCATGCGGTTTGCTGCGACGGCTCGAAGAAGCGGACATCGTTGGTGGCGACCAGCGGCAGTTGTAATTGAGTTGCGGCGGCGCACAGGGCGCTTTCGATCTCGGTTTCGTTCGCCGAGCCGTGGCGTTCGAGCTGCACGTAGAGTCTGTCGCCGAAAATTTGTTGCAGCGTGGTCAGGTTTTCGAGCAGCGTGCCCTGCTGGCGCCACATATCGGCCGCGCCGCGATGATAAGGGCCGGAGAGCAGGATGAGGCCCGCGTTGAACTCGAGCAGTTGGGACATATCGAGGCCGTCGCGGCCTTCGGTAAGTTTGGCGGCCTGCGCGATGGAAATGAGTTTGCACAGGTTTTGCCAGCCCGTGTGGTTTTGCACCAGCAGGCTAACGTAACCCGCCTGCCGCTGCTTGCCCGGCGCGGTGGGCAGCCAGAGGGGCAGTTCGGTGCCCAGGATGGGCTGCACGCCCTGCTCGGGCAGGTATTTGGAAAGTTCGACCGCGCCGAACATGTTGCCGATGTCTGTAATTCCGATAGCCGGATAGCCCAGTTTGGCGGCGGTTTTGGCCAGCGGCTTGGGCTGGATCATCCCTTCCAGCAGCGAAAAGCTGGTTTTGACGGTTAAGGGGATGAAGCCGGGTGCCATGGGCGTAATGTAGCCCTTTTGCGGCGTGACTTGAAGGGCTTGGCGCGGTAAAACAGGGTTAATCTTTCTCCACTTTTTTGCGGCTGGAGGGGTGGCCAGACAAAACGGCCCGGAGAGATATCTCCGGGCCGTTTCGTTCAGCGCTGGCGCTGTAGATTGTAGGAAGACTGGGGGCTGCCGCGTTCGGGCAGCGCTTCGCGGGCGATGAGGTTTTGGGCCTTGCGGACCGAAGCGCCACCGCCATGGCGGAAATCGCTTTTGCGGCGGCGTTTGGCGCGGTAGGGGCGCTCGTCTTCGTCGTGAGCATAGTGATCAAACGTTACATTGTTGGCCATTGAGGCCTCCCTGTTATCAACCCCTTTCATATGGGGCGGGAAATGCTTATTTCAAGGCGCCTTCGTTCATTTGCAGGGTACGGTTGCAGCGTTTGGCCAGGGCCGGGTTGTGCGTGACCATCAGGAGCGCCAGCTTTTCGGTTTTCACCAGTTTGAACAGCAGGTCGGCTACGCCTTCGGCGGTGTGGGGGTCGAGGTTGCCGGTGGGTTCGTCGGCCAGCAGCAGTTGAGGATTATTCATGAGCGCGCGGGCGATGGCGACGCGTTGCTGTTCGCCGCCGCTGAGCTGCGTGGGGTAGTGCGCGGTGCGTTTTTCCAGCCCCACCGACTTGAGCAGAGCGTTGGCGCGGGCCTTGGCCGCAGCGGTGGCCTTGCCCTGGATGAGCGCGGGCATGAGCACATTTTCGAGCGCCGTGAATTCCTTGAGCAGATGGTGGTGCTGGTAGACGAAGCCCATGCTTTGGCCGCGCAGGTTGGCGCGGGCGTCGTCGGTGAGTTTGGCGGCGTTATTGCCGTTGATGAAGACGTCGCCGCTATCGGGGGTATCGAGCAGGCCTGCCACGTGCAGCAGCGTGCTTTTGCCGCTGCCCGAAGGGCCGATGATGGCCACGGCTTCGCCCGCCTTGATGGCAAGATCGACGCCGTCGAGCACGTTCACCCGCGTGGGGCCTTCGCCGTAGTGGCGGCGAATGGTTTTGAGGTCGAGCACGTAAGTGTTAGCCACGGCGCAGCAACTCCACGGGGTCGAGTTGGGCGGCACGCCAGGCCGGATACCAGCTGGCCAGCAGCGTGAGGAACAGCGCCATGCCGACGATGCCGAACATGTCGGTGCCGTCGAGACGGCTGGGCAGTTGCGAGAGGAAGTAGACATCGGCGGGGAACAGCTCGATGCCTGTAACAGCTTTGATGCCGCCGACTACGGCTGTCATGTTGAACACCACGATGACGCCGAGCAGCACGCCGCCCGCGATGCCCATGCCGCCCAGCAGCAGGCCGTTCATGAGGAAGATACGGCGGATGTGGGAACGCGTGGCGCCCATGGTGCGGAGGATGGCGATGTCGGCCAGTTTATCGTTCACCAGCATCATTTGCCCGGTGATGATGGTGAAGGCCGCGACGATGACGATGAGGCTGAGGATGATGAACATGGTGACGCGCTCGACCTGCAGGGCGCGGAAGAAATCGACGTTTTGCTGCTGCCAGGTGTTGACGCTGACCGCCATGTTGCTGCCGGCGCGGTAGCTGGCGACTTCGCCGATCTTCCAGCCCAGCGGCTCGATCTTTTCGGGATCGGCCACGCGGACCTCGAGCGCCGAGACGCGGTTATCAAGCTGCAGGAACTTTTGGAAATCGGCCATGTTGCCCAGCACCATGCCGCTATCAAACTGCACCATGCCGATTTTGAAGATGCCGCCGACGCGGAAGGTTTCGATGCGCGGCACGAAGCCCATGAGCGTGCGCAGGCCTTGCGGCGAAATGAGCGTGACGCCGCTGCCCACGCCCACGCGCAGGGTGGCGGCCAGGCGTTCGCCGATGAGGATGTCGCCCGGTTGGAGGTCGGCCGTGCCTTGCAGCAGGTGGCTGCGCACCGATTGGGGGATGTCGGCCACGTTGAGGCCGCGGATGATGGCGCCCCCCGCCTGCCCGTTGGCCGAGATCATCACCTGCCCGGAAATATACGGCACTGCGCTGGTAACGCCTTTGAGGTTTTTGATATCGGCCGCCATGAGGGTGGCTTCGGGCGTTGTGAGGCCAGCGACTTCGACCGTGGCGTGGCCTGCGATGCCAAGGATGCGGCCGATGAGTTCGTCGCGGAAGCCCGACATGACCGCCATGACAATGATGAGCGCCGCAACACCAAGCAAAATGCCCGCTACGCTGCAGGCCGTGACCACCCGGGTGAAGCCGCGACGGCCACGGGCGTAGCGGGCGACGAAGGTGGTGATTAAATTCGGCATGATTTCTTTAGGTAGCACAGGGTTGCCGCAATTTACAATGTATACTATCAATAGCTTAACGAAACCGATACCTTTTTAACAAACGGAGCCCTGAATGCCCCTGATTGTAGGCAGCAGGGTGACCATTACCCTGCATTTACCCGACGGCACCCCTACTCGCTCCGGCACCTTTGAAGCTGTGGTGGTGCATGTGGCCGATGAACGCGTACTGGTTGATTACAAAGACCCGCAAACCGGCGATTGGAAACTCACCCGCCTTTTGGAGAACCCCGTATGAGTATGCGTAGCTGGGCCGTGAAAGACATGGCCAAGTTGAAGGAGGCCCCGCAGCCCCAGATGTTTCAGGACATATTCGGGGATTATGTGGGACAGGTGGGTGAGGTTTATTACGTTGAGCCCCCGCCGAAGGACCGTAAGGCCCTGCTCGACCCGGTGGTGTGCCTGAAGTTTACCGACGGCACCTGCCTGTGCACCACGGCCAAACGGCTTGAATAGGAAACGGCCCCTGCTGGGGCCGTTTTTCTTTTTAAAGAGACAAGCCTTCGGGCAACTTGCCCATGGGCAGGCTTTGCTTTTGGCCGGTTTTGCGGTTTTTCCATTCCACTTCGCCCGCCGCCACGCCCTTGGGGCCTATGGTGGCCTGCCACGGCAGGCCTATGAGGTCCATGTCGGCGAATTTATCGCCCGCGCCGGTGTCGCGGTCGTCGACCAGCACTTCGAACCCCTGGGCGGTGAGGATATCATTCAGTTTGGCGGTGGCGATGTTGCAGCCGTCGTCGGACACCCGCAGGTTGACGATGCCGACGTGGAAAGGCGCGATCTCCATCGGCCAGATGAGGCCGGCTTCGTCGGAGAGCACTTCGGCCACCGTACCCATGACGCGGCTGGGGCCGACGCCGTAGCAGCCCATGACCGGGTGTTTTACGCTGCCGTCTTTATCGGTGTAGGTAAGGTTGAAGGCCTCGGAAAAGCGGGTGCCGAGCTTGAAGATGTTGCCGACCTCGATGGATTTGGCTTTTTGCAGTTTGGCTTCGTCGCCTTCTTTATAGTTTGGAATCAGGTCGGCGATGGCTTCGCGTTCGGTGATGATCTCTTCGTTGATGGCATCGCCGTTGGGAAGCTTATAAACGATGTCTTCGCCGCTTTCGGTGAGCGTTTGGAATTCGTGCGAGTATTTACTGAAGGCGCCGCCCGAGGCGAAAGTACGCAACGTTAAATCGCCCAGCCCCACGCGCTGGTAGATGCGCTGGTAGGCTTCGGTCGCCTTTTCGTAAAAGGCATCGAGGTCTTCCTGCGTGGCGTGGAAGCTGTACATGTCTTTCATACGGAATTCGCGCCCGCGCAGCAGGCCGCTTTTGGCACGGGCCTCATTCCGGAACTTGGTTTGCACCTGGTAAACGGCGGTGGGCAGGTCGCGGTAGCTGTTGATGACCGTGGCGGCCAGCGGGGTGATAACTTCTTCGTGCGTGGGGCCCAGTGCCAGGTCGCGATCGCCCGCACCCTTGAGCTTGAAAAGCACGTCTATCTTATCCCAGCGGCCGGTGACGTCCCATATCTCGCGCGGTTGCAGCGCGGGCATAAGCAACTCGCCGGCGCCGAGCCTGTTCATTTCGTCGCGGATGATGTTTTCGATTTTGGTGAGCACCCGCAGGCCCAGCGGCAAATAGCTGTAGGCCCCGGCCATCAACTGGTTGACCATACCCGCGCGGATGAGCAGTTGCGCATTGCGGCTGACTTCGGTTTTGGCGACGTCTTTGGTGGTTTTAAGGAAGTAGGCGGTGCGCTGCATGGGGTCTTTTCTCTATATAAGGCGCGCAATGTAGCCTTTTATTGGCTAATTGTGAACGCCTTGTTGACACTTTATGGCAGTAAGGCTACCTATCGCCCCGTGTGGCGCCTTAGCTCAGTTGGTTAGAGCAGAGGAATCATAATCCTCGTGTCCGCGGTTCGAATCCGTGAGGCGCCACCAGAAATTTAAAAACCGGCCCCCACAGGCCGGTTTTTTTGGATAGGTAACGGTAACTTCGTTAGAAGTTGTAGGTGAGACCGACGCGGGCCACGCGGTCGTTCAGCTTGCTGCTGACGCCCGAGGTGCTGTTGGAGCTGTCCATGCGGCCGTAGTAGGTGCTGACCAGTTCGCCGCGTACGCTCATGTGGTCGGCCACGTGGTATTCGAGACCCACGCCCGGGGCGAAGCCGGTTTTGGTTTGGCTGTCGTCGAGGTTGCCGCCCACCTGGTTGAACTTGGCACGGGTAACACCGGCGCGAACGTAGGGCATCAGGCAATCGTTGTAGTTATAGCCCACACGCGCTGCGGCGCCGTAGTTGTACTCCTGCTTGAACTTGGTGGCGTTGCCGCTGTAGTTGGGATCCATGCTGTTGTTGGTGCCGTTGGCTTCGACTTCGGCGCCCAGATAAACATTGTTGAAGGTTTTACCGTAACCACCGTACACACCCAGCTGTGCGCCGTCGGCGTTGTTGGTATCGCTGAGGCCGGCGCCGTTCAGGTTGCCTTCTTGCTTGGCCTTGATCGAGCTATAACCGCCCTGCACGCCCATGTAGGCGCCGTCGGTTGCCATGGCGTTGCTTGCGATAAGGCCTGCTGCCACAACGGTTAAAATTGCTACTTGCTTCATGTATGTACTCCTTAGGTTATTAACGGTGCATACATGCCAAAGCCTTGCTTGCAGGACAATGGGTTTTTGGGCTTTTTTGGCCATAAACACACAGTTTTTTTAGGTTGCTTACATGAGACTTGCCGGAAAAGGCGGTTTTTTGGTTGCGTATTTGCAAGGGGTATTCCATAAACGCAACATGATACATTCGGAAAACTTGGGCGACGTTATTAAGGAATTGTTGGCGGGCAAGGGCATGAGCTCGGCCGAGCTGGCGCGGGCCAGTGGCGTGAGCATGGCCAGCCTGAGCCGGATATTGAGCGGGCATACCAACCCCGGTTTTGGCAGCGTGGTGAAGATCGCCCGGGCGCTGGGGGTGCCGCTGGACAGTTTGGTGGCGCCGCAGGCGGATAATGTGCCGGTGGTGGGTGGCGGGGCTTCGGCCGTGCTGAGCCCGGAGACCGCTTTAACCGCCGTGCTGGAACTGGCCGATACGGACCACACCCCCGCCAGCGCCAGCAAGCTGATAAGCAGCGCCATGCAAGGCGTATGGGTGGACAGCTGGACGCAGGAATATGCCGACCCGACCCAGCCGCAGCCCGCCGTGACCCATGCCGAGACCGTGGGCCCGCGCCGGATACGGCTGCACCTGCTGGTGCCCCACCTGTTGATTGAAGGCGGCAGCGTGCCCGGCGTGCTGAGCGTGGTGAGCGCGGCGCTGACCGGCACCGGCGCGCGGCTGATGGATATTAGATTGCCGGAACTGCTGGCCCGGACCTTCCGCGGCCCGGCCTTTGGCGTGCGCGGCTTGCGCGATGCCATGAACAAGCACGGGCGCCCGCTGATGAGCTGTACCATCCGCCCCATGCAGGGGTTGAGTGCCCGTCAATATGGCCGCGCGGTGTACGAGGCCCTGGTGGGCGGGGCCGATTTTTGCGCCGACCCGGTTTTGCTGCACAGCATACCCACCAACGGCTGGCGCGAGCGCTTCAGGTACGCCGCAGAAGCCGCCCATGCCGCCATGCGCGAGACCAATGAGTTTAAAAGCCATGCCTGCAATATTACCGCACCCACTGTTGACCTGATGCTGGAGCGCGCGCTGTGGGCCAAGGACATGGAAATGGCCATGGTGATGGTGGACAGCGTGGCGATTGGCTGGGCCGCATTGCACAGCCTGACCGAGTGGTGCCGCAAGAACGAGATGGTGCTGTGCGCCATGGGCGGCCGCGCCCTGAGCGGCGACATGATGAGCGAACAGTTGCATGCCAAGCTGTTGCGCTGGGCCGGTTGCGACATGGTGAGCACCGCCAGCCCGCTGCGCGGCAGCGTGACCAACCGCCGCCAGGTGAGCGGCGTGATGGCCGCGTTGCGCGACGACCTGGTGCAGGCTGCGCCCGACACCGGGCACTATGTGAGCCAGCCTTTCCATGGGTTGAACCCGGCCATTCCGGCCGTGGGCGGCGGGCACAACCCGTGGCACTTCCCCCGCCTGATCGATGCGATGGGCGACCATGTGGTCATTCAATGTGGCGGCAGCATCATGGGACACCCCTGGGGCAGCCAGGCCGGTGCCATTGCCAACCGTACCGCCATTGAAGCGCTGGTTCAGGCCCGTAACGAGGGTGTGAGCCTGGCCGTGGAAGGCCGCACCATTTTGAGCAAGGCCGCGCGCTATTGCCCCGAGCTGAAGGCCGCGCTGGACCACTGGCACGAGGGTGCGTTCCTGTTCGGTGTGATTGGCGGGACCGGCACCAACCCCGGCGTGGGCAAGGCCACCGGTGGCGAGGTGCAGACCTTCCCTGCCCCCAAGCCGGATAACATCAAGCCGTTTGCGCCGCGCAAGGACGATGACGAACCCGAGGACGACGCGTAATGGCGAGCATTGATAAGCTGGGCTGGCTGCGGGTGGAGAACCGCCGCGTGCTGATGGTGCGCAGCCGCGGCCAGCAGGTTTACTATATTCCGGGCGGCAAGCGCGAGGCCGGTGAAACCGACCAGCAGGCGCTGGTGCGCGAAATCGGTGAAGAACTGAACGTGCAACTGGCGCCGGAGAACCTGGAGTACCTGGACACCTTTGAAGCGCAGGCCCACGGCAAGCCTGAAGGCACGCTGGTGCGCATTGCCTGCTACGGCGGCGATTACACCGGCGTGCTGAAACCCGCGAGCGAGATAGACGACATGGCGTGGCTTGGCCATGCCGACCGACCGCGCGTGGGCGGGGCCGCCGTGTTGATCTTCGACTGGCTGAAACAAATTAACAGGATAGATTGAGGACGTGATGCAAAGATTTGAAACTTTTGCTTTTTTGCCACCACTGAGCAATGCGCAAATTGAGGCGCAGGCGCATACGCTCATTGCCAACGGTTGGGTGGCCAGCATCGAATTCAGCGAGACCCCGACCCATGCCGATTTTTACTGGCGGCAGTGGCCGATATTGCCGACGCGCTTTGGCGCCGAGGGCCAGCCGCAGGCGCTGACCGCCGGGCAACTGATGGCGCACGTGGAGAGCTGCGCGCGCCGCCACCCGTATGCTTTCGTGAAGCTGAATGGCTACAACCCGGTGACGCGGCTTACGGAAATGTCGTTCATCGCCAAGACGCCTCAAGAAGGGCAATAATGCTGCGCAGGTGATGCGCGAGTGATGTTGAGCTGTACACTTGTGATGCGATTTGGCCTTTAAACGAGCGTGAATGATGCGCGGGTGATGCGGGAATGTCGGGGCGGCCTCAAAGCCGCTTTTTCATATTTGCACGTGTAAGCAAGCTTACATTTGCGGAATGGAGCTGACCGGCGGCGTAAGGTTGCTGACAAAAAAGGCCCGCCGGAATGGCGGGCCTTTTGTTTTTTGGATGGGCAGTTAGCCCATGGGAGGGAATTCCCTATCGAACAGAGCTTGAAGGCGTTTGAGCGCATCTTCGACGTTGGCGCACAGCAATTGCAGCCCGGAGATGAATTCGACCTTGGGCAGGATGTGGGGAACGGGGGCGAAATAGGCCTTCAGCTTTATCTCCATTTGGGCGTTGGCGTGCGGATGGGGGCCGTCGAAATAAATGGTGAACACGCGGGTACCTTCTTCGGTGACCATGACTTCGTCGGGCGGGCCGAAACCCTTAATCACGGTGGGACCCGTGGCCTTGCCGTCATCACCCAGTTTGATGGTATTGCCGATTTGCGCCGCGGCGGAGACGACCAGGAGCAGGCGGTGTTTGTCGATGTTGTTATATTCGGACAGGGCCTTGAAGGTGGAGAGGTGGGGATCGGGCTGGCTGTTGTAGGGTTGCAGTTGTTCGATAAGCGCCCTGCCCTGCTCGCTGATGCCTTTGAAGCTTTTACGGCGGAGCTTTTCCTGAAAATCGGAGGGATTGTCGCATAAAGGAAATTGAAGGTCGCGCCCGGGTTCGATCTTTTGACTGGCCAACGCCCATAGCGCGTAGTCGAGCGCGGAGCGCAGGTGGTGCAGGACCTCGCCCGCCATGACCGCGAACGACAGCGGCAAAGGTTTGCCCGCTACGGTGTAGCCGAATTCGGTGAACTGATTGAAATGCCCGGAGGTGATGGTGAAGTGGGGCGAGCCGGGCTTCAGGTAATCGGTGATGCTTTTTTCCAGTTCGGCCACCGTGGATTTTGCCCTTTCGAGCTTTGCCCAGCACCCGCCCATGGGATGCGGCATGGCCGACCTAGACGGCGGCTTTGACGGCGGCGGTGATGCTGGCCAGTTCGGCCTGCATCTGCGCTTCGGTTTCGGCTTCGACCATCACGCGGATTAAAGGCTCGGTGCCCGACTTGCGCACCAGCGTGCGGCCTTTGCCGGTGAGGTTGGCGTCGGCCTGCTTGATGGCGGCTTGCACGGCATCGCTGTTCAGCACCCTGGCGGCGTCGGTGCCTTCGGGCAGCCTGATGTTCTCCATGTGCTGCGGCCACGGCGTGAACAGTTTGCGCAGGCTGCTGGCCGGTTTGTTTTGGCTGCGCAGGTAGCTGAGCACCTGCAGGGCGGCGAGTGTGCCGTCGCCCGTGGTGGCGTAATCGCGGAAGATGAGGTGGCCGGAGGTTTCGCCTCCGAGATTGAAATTGCCTTCGCGCATGGCGGCTTCGACGTGGTGGTCTCCCACCGGGGTGCGGTGCAGTTTGAGGCCGAGCGAGTTGAGGTATTTTTCGAACCCCATGTTGCTCATGACAGTGGCGACCACGCCGCCGCCCTGCAGTGTACCCTGCGCCTGGCCGTGCGTGGCCATGGCGGCGAGCATGTTGTCGCCGTCGAGCACGGCGCCGGTTTCGTCGACCAGCATGAGGCGGTCGGCGTCGCCGTCGAGCGCGATGCCGATATGTGCCTTATGCTTTTTGACCTGCGCGGCCAGTGCCTGCGGCGACGTGGCGCCGACCTCGGCGTTGATGTTGTAGCCGTCGGGTTCGGCCCCCATGCGCACCACCTGCGCGCCGAGTTCCCAGAAAATTTTGGGCGCGATTTTATAGGCGGCGCCGTGGGCGCAATCGACCACCAGTTTGAGGCCGTTGAGGTTGAAATCGCGCGCGACAGTGGTTTTGATGAATTCGGAATAGCGGCCGACGGCGTCTTCGACCCGCAAGGCCTTGCCGATGTCGTCGGGGCTGACGTGGGTGATCTTTTCGGGGTTGTCCATCAGGTCTTCGATGGCGGTGACGGTGCCGTTGCCGAGCTTGATGCCGTCGGGCCCGAACAGCTTGATGCCGTTATCCTGGTACAGGTTATGGCTGGCGGTGATCATGACGCCGCAGTCGGCGCGCAGGCTGCGCGTGAGCAAGGCCACTGCCGGGGTGGGCAGCGGGCCGACCAGCAGGCAGGTGAAGCCCACCGAGGTGAAGCCGGCTTGCAGGGCGGATTCGATCATGTAGCCGGACAGGCGGGTGTCTTTTCCGATGACCACCGTGGGACGGGCATGAGGGCTTTTGGCGCGCAGCACCTGCCCTGCCGCCTGACCGACGCGCACGATGTTGACCGGGTTGAGGATTTTGCCGTTGGCGGGACCGCGGATACCGTCGGTGCCGAAGTACTTTGAATTGCTGCTCATGAGGTGCGGGTTTTAGCATAGGGGGGCGGTTTCACCAACTGTTGACAAATGTATACAATTAAGGCAGTGGGGCGTTGAAACCGTTATTTCTTTTTATGGAGGCTGACATGGCCCATCCACTGATCAAGGGACGCGTGTTGCGTGAATTTGCCGCCCAGCGTGGCGACATGGCCTACATGGGGCCGGATTTGACCCGGTTGAGTTATCCGGAACGCTGGTTTTGCAAGGTTTGCGGCCACGAATGGAAAGCCACTCCTTATGACGTGACCAAGCTGGGCCGTGGTTGCCCTGAGTGCGCGCAGGCCCTGAACGAGGGCAAGGGCCACCCGGCCAGCCGCCTTGAACCGCTGGGCGTGCGGGTGGTTGGAGAATGGCGGGGTGCCCGCAACAGGAACACCTTTGGCTGCCTGAGAAACCCGGCCCATGAAAACTGGGAAGAGTTTGGACTGGTGCAGACCAACGACCGGCGCGGCTGCCCCGCCTGCAAGCCCCGGCGCCAGTGGGTGCGGCAGATACGCCAACCCAAGATGCCGATGAATGAACTGTTCCGCGGATTGCCCCGCCGCGCGGGACGTTGATATCGAATGGTAAAATCCCCGCCGGTGGCGGGGATTTTTTTAGGCGTATTTGGCGACCTTTTTGCGCAGGCCCAGCAGCCGCTTTTTGGGCTTGGCCGCCGGTGCGGCCGTGGCCTTGGGCATGTTGCGCGGCGGGCGCTTTTTGGGCAGTTGCTTGCCCGCCAGCACCAGCTTGACCTGCTCGGCGTCGATGGTTTCGTGTTCGAGCAGCGCCTTGGCCAGCATATGCAGTTGCTTGCTGTGCTTTTTGAGGATGGCTTCGCAGCGCGCGAAGTTGCGGTCGATGATCTTGCGCACTTCGACGTCGACCTTGGCGGCCATCTCTTCGGAGATGTGGCTTTGGGTGGCGATGTCGCGGCCCAGGAACACCTGCGACTCCTTGTCGCCGTAGTGGATGGGGCCGAGGCTGCTCATGCCCCATTGCGTGACCATGCGCTTGGCGAGGTCTGTCGCCCTTTCAATATCATTACTGGCGCCGGAGGTTTGCTGGCCGAGCACCTGCTCTTCGGCGATACGCCCGCCGAAGAGCATGGCGATCTGGTTTTCGAGCCAGGCTTTGTCGTAGGTGTAGCGGTCTTCGGAAGGCAGCGACATGGTGACGCCGAGGGCGCGGCCGCGCGGGATGATGGTGACCTTGTGCAGCGGGTCTTTCGGTTCGGGCAGGTACAACGTGGCGATGGCGTGGCCTGCCTCGTGGTACGCGGTGGTCTTTTTCTGGTCTTCGGTCATCACCGTGCTGCGGCGCTCGGCGCCCATCATGACCTTGTCTTTCGCGTTCTCGAAATCGCGCATGTCGACCAGTCGCTTGTTCTGGCGGGCGGCCATGAGCGCGGCTTCGTTGACCAGATTCTCGAGGTCGGCCCCGCTGAAGCCGGGCGTGCCGCGCGCGATGACGCCGGCATCGACGTCGGCGCTGAGCGGCACCTTTTGCATGTGCACGGTGAGCACCTGCTCGCGGCCGCGGATGTCGGGCAGCGGCACCACCACCTGGCGATCGAAACGGCCCGGGCGCAACAGCGCCGGGTCGAGCACGTCGGGCCGGTTGGTGGCGGCGATGATGATGACGCCTTCGGAAGCATCGAAGCCGTCCATTTCGACCAGCAATGCATTGAGCGTTTGTTCGCGCTCGTCATTCCCGCCGCCGAGGCCCGCGCCGCGATGGCGGCCGACGGCGTCGATCTCGTCGATGAAGACGATGCAGGGGGCGGATTTTTTGCCGGTTTCGAACAGGTCGCGCACGCGGGCCGCGCCCACGCCCACGAACATTTCGACGAAATCGGACCCGCTGATGCTGAAGAACGGCACGCCGGCCTCGCCAGCCACGGCCTTGGCCAGCAGGGTTTTACCCGTACCCGGGCTGCCCATGAGCAACACGCCCTTGGGGATGCGCCCGCCAAGGCGCTGGAACTTGTGCGGGTCCTTCAAATAATCCACCACTTCGGTGAGTTCCTGTTTGGCTTCGTCGACCCCGGCCACGTCGTCGAACGTGACCTTGACGCGGTTTTCGCCCTGCATGTTGACGCGGGCCTTGCCGAAGCTGAACGCCCCGCCTGCCCCGCCGCCGCGGCCGCCGCCCTGCATCTGCCGCATGAAATACACCCAGATGACGATGAACAGCAGCCACGGCGCCCAGCCCACCAGCACGCTGAGCAGCGCGCTGCCTTCGGGGGCGTTTTCGACCTTGATGTTGACGCCCTTGGTGCGGAGTTCGGAGATCAGGTTGGGGTCGTTCGGGGCCAGCACCTTGGTTTTGGTGCCGCTTTTGAGGGTGGCTTCGATCTTGCCCGCATCGGCCATGGCGACGCTGGTGACCTCGCCGGTATCGACCTGCTTGAGGAAGTCGGAATACGTGGTTTCGGGCGGTTTGGCCGGGGCGTTGTTTTGCTGGTACATGCCGACGGCAACCAGCACCGCGGCGAAGATGGCGGCCCAGACAAGGGCCTGTTTGAGCATGGGATTGTTAAGCATGGGCGCACTTTATAGCCCCTACCCCACCCCGGCAACAAAAACCGGCGTAAAGAACTTGTAAAATCGGTATTCTGCCCCATTTAACAGGGACTTACACCCCTATTGGGCGGCTTTTGCCGCCCGAGACACCAGAAGGAACTTTGTGATGAAAATGATGACGCGCATTGCGGGCCTTGCCCTTGGAACCGCCCTTTTTGCAGGCCTTGGCATGTTTGCCCAGGCCCATGCGGCAAGCGGCTGCACCCAAAAGGTGTACGACGCCATGGACAAGTATGACGTGAGCTGGCCGGTGGGCACGCCGACCAAGGACGGCAACTGCAAGGTGACCGTGGACAGGCCCATGCCCGGCGGCGTGACTGAAAAGCGTTTTGTGCTTTTCAGCCCCGACGGCAATGAGCTGTTTGACGGCGTGGAGACGGTTGCGGCGCCCGCCGCCAAGCCGGTGAAGCAGGCCGTGGCCAAGAAGCCTGCCGCTGCCCCCAAGGTGGCGGCCAAGCCGAAAGCCATGCGGGCCCCGGTGGCCAATGCCCCGGCAACCGCGCCTGTGACCAACACAGGACCGCTGACGGTGCAGACCAGCCGCGTGACAACGGCCAACCCCGTGCAGCCCTACAAGGGTTCGCAGTTCGAGGATACGATGGCGGTCTTTAACAAGCCTGCCGCCAGCCCTGCCCCCAAGTAAGCCGATTGCCGGAGGGGAATGCCCTCCCTATCCGGCAGTAACGAAGCCCCCCTGTGCAAACAGGGGGGCTTTTTTACGCTTTTGATTATTGAAATTTTACATGCGGAACCCATATGAGAGAGGCACCCGGCGCGCTGTTTGCGCCTATCGCTTTTTTGTTCCGCACGGAGATACCCCCATGAACGGCATTATGGTTTCGGCACTGGCTTTGCTGCTGGTGTGTTCTTCAGAGATGAAGGACGACAAGCTGCAAAAACTGCGCAGCGACGAAGCGAAGATGGCGGAGGCTATCCGTCCGCTGAAGTTCAAGCCCTGCACCTGGTTGCAGGAAATGGAAGTGAAGCGGCTAGCCAGAAGTGATATCGAATTATTCAATTCGATCGGCTCGCAGCCTTCGTTTTCATGTGACTCGACCGGCAGGGCCAAGGTTGATTTTGGCGGTGGAGCCACTACCGAATATGAATTTTTGGCCGGTTAGGCTGAGTATCGATGCAAAGACCCGCTGCCTTATGGTGGCGGGTTTTTGTTATGTGAGGCGGGTACCGTGGAGGGCGCCTTTGGCCCAGTTGAGTTTGAACGCGCCGAGGGTGGCGGTGCCTTTTTCGGATGCCGTGATCTTTGCCAGCAGCGTTTGGCGCTTGCCGGTGCGGGGGGCGAAGTCGGCGGTGTCGTCCTTCACCAGGGTGCCCAGCAGGCGCAGGGACATTTCTTCGGGCAACTGGAGCAGCCACTGGCGCTCACACGACCAGCCGGTTTTGGTGACCGTGACGTTTTGCAGGAGCTTGGCCAGCCACTGCTCGAGCGCCGCATTCGCGCGGGCCAGGCTTGATGTGCTGGCGGCGATGGACTGTTCGGGCAGCCAGTTGCCTTTGAGCCTGCTGCGGATCTTTCCGCGTGTGCTGGCGGCGTTGCCGGGGTCTTCGACCCACTGGATCTTTTTACGCTTGAGCCAGGTGCGCAGGTCGGCGCGGCTGATGGTAAGCAGCGGGCGAACGACCTGCACGCCTGCGACGGTGTTTTGTGCCGGGATGCCGGAGAGGCCCGCTAGACCACTGCCCTTGCCCGCGCGCATGAGGAACTGCTCGGCCACGTCGGTTTGCGTGTGGCCGAGCGCGATGCCGGAAAGGGTATGTTCGGCGCAGGCTTGCGCGAAGGCGGTGTAGCGGGATTTGCGCGCGGCTGCTTCGGCGTTGGTTTTGGCTTTTCCGCCGGGCGTTTTGATGATCGTGAGCGGTACGCCGAATTTTTTGCATTCGTGCGCCACGGCCTGTTGGCACTTTTTGGCGAAGGCGGCGTTCCAGCCGTGGTTGACCAGCACCGCCTGGAATGGGGCGGCGCCGAACTGCGCCACCAGCAGGTGCAGCAGGGCGATGGAATCGCCTCCGCCGGACACCCCGATGCCCCAGCGGCTGCCGGGAGTGAACCAGTCGAGAAAAAGGCCCTTCATGGGCCTTTTGTAGTTACCTTAACTAACGGCAGCAAGTTATTTTTTGGCCGCGGGTTTTGCGGCCGGTTTTTCGGCGGCCTTGGGGGCTGCGGCGGCTTCGGCCTTTTTAAGTTCTTCGAGCTTTTGCTTGGCCTTGGCGGTTTCGGGCGCGTTGGGGAAATCCTTCAGCAGTTTTTCCCAGCTGGATTTGGCGAACGAATCCTGCTTGAGCTGCTGGAGGGCAAGCCCCATTTTGTAGAGATTGGCAGGAGCCTTGGCGCCTTTGGGGAATTTTTGCAGGCCCTCTTTGAACGCGACCAGCGCCTGTTGCGGGTTGTTTTGCACCAGGTGCACCTCGCCCAGCCAGTACCAGGCGTTGTCGGCCAGTTTGTCGTCGGGGAAGCGTTCGGTGAACGCGCTGAGCCACTTGAGCGCGTTGGCGTAGTCGGCCGCCGTGAGGTAGGCGTAGGCCTTGTTGTAATGCTCGGTGGCGGAAAGGTTGGCGGGCACATCGGACGTGGCCGGGGCGGCGGCGGGTGTGGTGGCGGAGGTATTATCGGCCGCGGCGGCTACAGGCGTGGCCGCCGGCTTGGGCGCTGCGGCGCTTTTTTGCTCGAGCGCGGTGAGGCGCTGGTCGTAATCCTTGCTCATGAGGTCGAGCTGCTTGGCCAGCTGTTCGACCGCGTGGCTGAGGCGTTCGACCCCGCCGTTGACCTGGTCGCCCTGGCGTTCGAGCAGGCTCATGCGCTCTTGCAGGTCGGCCATGGCCGTACCCGTGGGCGAGCCGTTGCCGCTGGCCATGGTGCTGATGCCGTTGGTGGTGTTGCTGCCCCGGTTTTCGGTGACCGACAGGCGTTGTTCGATGCGGTCGAGCCGTTGCTGGAGGCTGGCGGCATCGACCTGCACGTTTTGCGCGAACGCATTGGTGGACAGGATGGTGGCGGCCAGCAGGGCAAGAAGGTTGGTTTTCATGCCGCCACTATAGCAGGTTGCGGCCCTTGCTGTAGCCCATTGCGCGTTTTGCGGCTTGGTTTTTTGGCAGGTGTGGCAAAGGGTTAACGTATACAAATGATGGACAAGGCAACGCAAACTTTTAGCCAGCAGAATCTCCTTTTCAAGGTTTGCCTTTTAGCTTGTGTAAACGATTCATTTCAATTACTTATATAAATAGTACCCCGCTCACCTTACCTTTTATGGAGCATACCCCATGCGTTTAAAAAACATTGCGTGGCTGGCAACCCTGCTGGCTTTGAACAATCCAGTGAAAACTTACGCCTTTTACGATGTGGACTGGGTGAAAAGCCTGACTCCGTTTTTCAGTCAATTTATGCTGTGTTCTGCAGGTCCACCTCCAGGCAAGCCCATTGACTGGTCCAAACGGGAAACCGCCTGCGAGGATCTTACAAAAAGAACTCCTCCTGACCAGCAATGGCAGAGGTTACTCTTCACCAGTTTTGTTTTGCGAGATAAAGGTGATATTGCCCTGAGCGAGAAAACCTTTAACGAAGCGGTGCACCAAAACAAAAAAGAAGCGGCTGAGGCAATGGCTGGTATTGCAGGTATCGTGAATGATCAGGATATCAACACCAAGCTGGGCAATTACCCTGATGCAGTGGCATGGCGGTTTATAACCCTGGCCTTGCAGACCGACCCCCTTTGCGGACGCGCCCACCGTGAAAAAGGTAATGTTTTGCAACGCCAGAAGAAGCATATCGAAGCAGTGGCGGCTTATTCAGCCGCTATCGGATTATCGCCTGAAGATGTGAATGCCTATAGAGGCCGTGCCATGAGCCTTATGGTTTTGGGTAACCAGCAGGCCGCGTCGGCAGATATTGCCAAGGCGGCCCTGTTGGAAAAAGGCTCCAAGTGATATTTCACAAAAATTGACCCCAGCACCAGCTGGGGTTTTTTATTATGCGGGATTATCTCAAGACGCCTTAACGCCCTGCTGGCCGATGAGCGGCACGAAGCTGACGCGGCCGAGCACCTGCTCGAATGTTTGGCCGGATTCGGCCTTGGTGAGCCGGACGAGTTTTTGGGTGGAAGCCTCGCCCACCGGAATGACCAGTTTGCCGCCGGGCTTGAGTTGGCTGATGAGCGCGGGCGGGATGGACGGGCCCGCGGCGGTGACGATGATGGCATCGAACGGTGCCTGTTGCGGCCAGCCCATGGTGCCGTCGCCCACCAATGCCGCGAAGTTGGTGTAGCCCATGGCGTGCAGGCGTTCGACCGCCGAAGTGGACAGGCGCGGGTGGCGCTCGATGGTAAAGACCCGTTTGGACAGGCGGCACAGGATGGCGGTTTGGTAGCCGCAGCCGGTGCCGATCTCGAGCACTTTTTCGGCCCCCGTGAGTTGCAGGCCCGCGGTCATTTCGGCCACCACGGTGGGTTGCGAGATGGTTTGCTTTTCGCCGATGGGCAGGGCGTTATCGTCGTAGGCCTCGGCGCCCAGCGCGTGCGGCAGGAACAACTCGCGCGGGACGCGGGACATGGCTTCGAGCACCTTGGGATCGGTGATGCCCTTGGCGCGGATGCTTTCGAGCATGCGGCGCATGCGGGTGGCGTTAGGCTGGATGTTCTTGAGATGCACTTATTTGGCTTTTTCGAGTTTGGCCAAACCACCCATGTGCGGACGCAGCACCGGCGGGATGGTGACCGAGCCGTCGGCGTTCTGGAAGTTTTCAAGGATGGCGACCAGCGCGCGGCGGGTAAGCCCGCTGCCGTTGAGCGTGTGGATGAAGGTGGTTTCCTTCGCGCCTTCTTTTTTGTAGCGCGCCTTCATGCGGCGGGCCTGGAAATCGCCGCAGTTGGAGCAGGACGAGAGTTCGCGGTAGGTGTTTTGCGAGGGCACCCAGACTTCGATATCGTAGGTTTTGGTGCTGCCGAAGCCCATGTCTCCGGTGCAGAGCATGATGGTGCGGTAGGGCAGTTCGAGGCGGCGCAAAAGCTCTTCTGTCGCGGCGGTCATTTCTTCGTGCAGCTTGGCCGACTGTTCGGGCGTGGCGAGGATGACCATTTCGACCTTGTCGAACTGGTGCTGGCGCAGGATGCCTTTGGTGTCTTTCCCCGCGCTGCCGGCTTCGGAGCGGAAGCAGGGCGTGTGCGCGGTGAACTTGATGGGGAGGTCGGACTCTTTGAAGATGGTGTCGGCCGCGTAGTTGGTGAGCGGCACCTCGGCGGTGGGGATGAGGAAGCGGCCGTCGGTGGTTTTGAAGAGGTCTTCTTCGAACTTGGGCAGCTGGCCGGTGCCGACCAGCGCGGGCGCGTGCACGAGGTAGGGCACCACGGCTTCGGTGAAGCCTTTTTCGGTGCTCAGGTAATCGAGCGTGTATTGGTACATGGCGCGGTCGAGCCGGGCCAGCGGGCCTTGCAGCCACGCGAAGCGCGCGCCGGAGATTTTGCTGGCGGTGGGGAGATCAAGCATGCCGAGGCCTTCGGCCACGTCGTCGTGGGCCTTGGGTGTGAAATCGAATTGCTTGGGCGTACCCCATTTGCGGATCTCGAGGTTGTCGCTCTCGTCCTTACCTACCGGCACGTCGGCTTGCGGGATGTTGGGGATCTCGGCCAGCAGCGGATTGCCGGAGTCGTCGTTCAGGGCGTCGATCTGCGCGTTGACGGCTTCGACCTGCTTCATGAGGTCGGCGGCGCTTTCCCCTGCCCGCTTGGCTTCGCCGATCTGCTTGGACAGCGCGTTGCGCTGGGCCTGCAGGTTTTGCGCGTTGCCCATGGCCTTACGGCGTTCGGCGTCGGCTTCGACGGCTTTATCGACGATGGAAGGATTGCCGCCCCGGTTTTGGATGGCGGTTTTGACGGCTTGGACGCCTTCGGGCGTGCGGAGGAGCGTGGGATCGATCATGGCGCGGAGAATGGCTTTTTTAGCGCGGTTTGGCAAGCAGGAGCGTGGCTTCGAACATCAGCCAGAGGGGGATGGCCAGCAGCAGCATGCTGAGGGGATCGGGCGGCGTGATGACGGCGGCCAGCGCAAAAATGCCGACCACGACGAAGCGGCGGGATTGCCGCACGGCGGCCGGTTTGACCACGCCGGTGCGGATGAGCGCGAACAGCAGCGCGGGCAGGTTGAAGGTGATGCCGAAGGCCAGGCACAGCATGCCGGTGAAGGTGATGTAGCTTTCGAGCGTTGGCGCGATGACCAGGCCGGGCAGCGGCGAGACCAGCAAAAAATGCAGCGCGGCGGGCAGCACGGTGAAGAACGCGGTGGCGAGGCCCACGTAAAACAGCGTGGGGATGGCGAGCAGCGTGAGGCTGCTTTTGCGGCGCTCGGACCGGCGCAGGCCGGGGGCGACGAAGGCCCAGACCTCGTACACGAACCACGGCATGAGGAACACCAGCGAGAGCAGGAACGACAGGTGCAACAGGCTGACGAACGGCCCGGTGACGGTGGTGAATTGCAGGTGCGCGTTGGGGATGCTGGTGAGCGGCGCGGTGAAGAACGGCAGCCAATGGGTTTGCGTTTGGAACAGCGTGATGGTGCCGGCCAGGAGCAGGCCAAGGCTACGCAGCAGGCGGCGGCGGAGTTCGGCCACGTGCGGAACCAGGGCGGAGCCGGTGCGGAGTGCCATGTTATTCGCCCAGCCCGGCCATCATGCCGTGGACGTACCGCCGGATGGTGACCAGCCAGATGCCCGCCTGTTTGGCGACGCGCGGCAGGTCTTCGGGCTTCAGGAAAATGATGCCGACCAGCAGCAGGACGATGATCTCGCCAAGGCTGAGGCCCGGAATCACCTACTTACGCTTTTTGGCTTTGGCCTTTTTGCGGGCCGGTTTGCGGACGGGTTTGGCCGGGCCTTCGCCCATGCCTTCTTTGAAGGCCTTTACGCCCTTGCCGAGGTCGCCCATCACGTTGGGCAGTTTGCCGACGCCGAAAAAGATGAGGACGATGACAAGGATGATGATGATATGACCGAGGCTGAGACCGAACATGGCTATTCGCTTTCTATGATTTGGGTGGGGACTGCGGCGGGTTTTGCCGGAGGGGTGGGGTGGGTGGAATAGGTGAGATCGCGCAGGCCTATTTTGCCGCTGAGCAGCGAGGCGGCGAGGCCGTACATTTCGTACAGCGCAGAACTGGACAGCATGACGCCGTAGACCGACGGCAGGAACGCGCGGATGCCCATGTTGTGCGGCAGGCTCATGGCCGGGAGCGGCACGGCGTCGATCCCGTGGTTACGGAACACGGCGAGCGCGCGGAGCATGTGGGTATCGGACGTGACCAGCAGCACGTTGCGGGCGCCGCGGTGGCTGAGCACCGGGGCCAGTTGCAGCGCGGCTTCGTAGGTATCGGTGCTGGCTTCTTCAAGTTCGGTGGGGGTGATCTCGGAGCGGTTGCGGGCGAAGAAATCGGCGGCAACGCGGGCTTCGGACGGGTTTTGTACGCCTTCGGTGTGGCCGCCGGACACGATGACCGGCAGGCGCAGGTTGATGCGGCGCTGGGCTTCGTAAGCCACCGCCAGGCGCTGGATGCTTTCGGCCCGCGGCAGCCAGCCCATGGGACCGGAATCGTAAATGCCGCCGGTGAGGACGACGATGGCGTCGGCTTCGGACAGGCTGGCGAGCTCGCGCGCCTGCACGCTGTTGAACAGCGCCAGGCCGAGCGCGCGCCCGACCAGCGGCGTGGCCAGCAGGTAGCCGCCTGCCAGCGTGGTGCCCAGAATGGCGATGGCCAGCGAGCGCTGTTTGGGCTTGCGCCACAGTGCCCACAACGCCGCGGCGATACCGATGAGCACGAGGCCGGTGGGCAGGAACAGCGTGGTAAAGAGAATTTTCACAGCGCCAGTGTATAGCCCAAACGCCCGGCGCCGTCAGCCCATAGGGCTTTAAGTTTGGCGCGGGCTTCGGCAATTGTTTGCGGGCCGGCGGGGGTGGGCACCGGCAGGTTTTGCAGGAATTGCAGCGCGCGCGGGTTGAGCGGCGGCAGGTTTGCGGCGGCCAATGCATCGGCATCGGCCCGGTTATAGACCGTGCCCGCCATGCCCGCCTTGAGCTGGCTGAAGCTGCAGATGACCACATCGCACCCCGCGGCCAGCGCGTTTTGCGCCCTCTGCGCATAGCTGCCTTGCAGGGCTTGCATGCCGAGGTCGTCGGCCAGAATGAGGCCGTCGAACTGCCAATTTTTTCGCATATGTGACAGGATGGTTTTTGAATTGGTGGCACAATTGGCAGGGTCGAGCGCGGGGTAGCGGATATGGGCTGTCATGATGAATGGGGCGTGCGGGGCGAGCTGCTTGAAGGGTTGGGCGTCGGCTTCGATGTCGGCTTGCGAAGCGTTGACGGTTGGCAGCTCGACGTGGCTGTCGGCGGCGGCACGGCCGTGGCCGGGGGCGTGTTTGAGGCAGGCGAAGCAGCCCCCTTCCCTTAAGCCCTGCAGCGCGGCCTGCGCCAGTGCTGCCACCGTGGCGGGGTTGGAGGAAAATGCCCTGTCGCCGATGATGGCGTGGGTGGCGGCGTGAGCGACGTCGAGCACCGGGGTGAGCGCCCAGTGGGCACCGACGGCGGTGAGTTCGGCGGCCAGCAGAATATGGTTGAGGCGGCAGGCTTCGCGCGCGGTTTCGGGGTTTGTTTCGTACCAGTCGCCGAAGGCTTTGGCGGGGGGCAAACGGCCTTCAAAATGCACGCGCTGGACGCGGCCGCCTTCCTGGTCGACCGCGATGAGCGGCGGCGTAAGCGGTGAGAGTTCGGCCAGTTGAGCGCAGAGCTTTTGGGTTTGTTCGGGGGTTTCGATATTCCGCGCAAACAGCAAAAAGCCCATGGGATTTATTTTTTTGATGAGGGCGATTTCGGGCGCGGTAAGCGCTGGGCCGGACAGGCCGAGAAGCACGGGGGAGATTTGCGGAGTGCGGATGCTGAAGGTCATACCGCCGATACTACACTATATATGGAACCAGCCCCAAACGGGGCTGGTTGTTAGGCGGGCAAAGGTTACTTATTAGCGACAGGGAAGCAAGGTTGCTTGCTGCCCAATTCGCTGCACACCTTGGCGGCGGCGGCCTTGTTGGCAATGCCGAAGAACTGCACGCGCCAACGGCCGTTGCCGGCATCGGGCGTGACAATGGTAAGGCCCTTGAGCGGTGCATTTTTGCTTTGCAGCGATGCAGCCATTTTAGCGGCATCGGCCTGACTGCCCACGGCGGCCAGTTGTACGCCCCAACCGCCGGACTTGGCTTTGGGTTCGGCCTTCGGCTCGGGCTTGGGTTCAGGTTTGGTTTCGGCCACCGCAACAGGTTGGGTGGGTGCCGCGACCTTGGCATTTTCGACCGGGGCGGCCGCAGGCATGGGCATGGCGGCGGGCGCAATGGCGGGAATGGCGCTGGGCGAAGCTGTAGCGGCGGTGGTGACAGTAACCACCATGGTGGGGGTAGCGGCACCAGCCAGAGGAAGCTCCGCCACCGAACCGGCGACAGGTGCCGGGGCGGGTGCGGAAACGCCGGTGGAGGCTTCGTCGAGCAGGTCGAACACCAGTTTATCGCGGTTGGGGATGGCCATGCCGCCGGGTTCGTCGGGGCGACGCTTGATGGCGGTATCGGGCGGGGAAATAAGGGCGGGTTCGACCTGGGCGGAGCGGATCTCGTCGCGCATCCACAATGCATACACGACCATGCCGATAAAACCGCAGGCCACCAGCGCCACAAGGCTAAGCTTGAGCCAGCGCATCATCAAATCACCCATACTTTTACTTCTCTCTCCACAATTAAACGGCTGGAATTGACCAGACCATGTCGGGCAATGTGATGCATAAACAGGCAAACACAAATAGGGAAATGCAGGAAATCTGCGATGATTTACAAAATCACATACTCTGTGGTGCAGAAACACCACACAGCGCCAGCGCATCGGCAATAACCGTTTGCGCGGCCTGCGCCACGGCCAGGGCGCTGGCGGTGGCGGCTTTATCTTCGGGGTTCAGCCATTTTTCGGCCGCGTACCAGTGGTGGATGGCCCCTGCCAGTTGGTGCGCATAGGTGGCCAGGCGGTGCGGTTCGAGCGCTTTGGCGGCGAGTTCGATAACGAGGGGGTATTGCACCAGCATTTGCAGCACAGCGCGGGAGGCCGGGGTAAGCGTAACAGTTTGCGGGGTAAGGCCGGGCAGGTCGGTAAGGCCGAGTTCGGCTTGCTGGCGGAACACCGAGCACAGGCGCGCGTGTGCGTACTGCACGTAGAACACCGGGTTTTCCATGTTTTTGGCCACGGCCTTGGCGAGATCGAACGTGAGCAGCGTGGTGGGCTTGACCGTAAGCATGGTGAAGCGGAAGGCGTCGGCGCCGGTTTCGGCCAGCACATCGCTGAGCAACACAATGTTGCCGGCGCGCTTGGAAAGTTTGACCGGCTGGCCATCGCGCAGCACCTTGACCAGTTCGTACGGCACAGGGTGGTAGTGGCCCTTTTCGCCGGTCAGAGCTTCGATGGCCTTTTCGAGCGGGCGGAATGAGCCGGCCTGCGCCGCGCCAATGACAGTAACGAGCAGCTGGTAGCCCCGCTGGAGCTTGTCGTAGTGGTAGGCGATATCCTGACCGAAGTATGTCGGTTCACCATTACGTTTATAAATGGGCTGGTCTTCTTCGAGACCGAATGCGGTGGCCTTGAACAACGTAAGCTCGACCGGCCGGTAATCCTTCACCTCTTTGCCCTTGGGCGGCGGCAGCGTGCCTTCGAACACGTAGCCCTTATCGCGCAGCAGCTTCACGGCTTCGGGCATGCGGCTGGTTTGGTGCATGTCCCATTCGGAGAAGTAATTGTCGAACGTAATGCCCATGGTTTTGATGTCGGGCTTGATCATGTCCATGCAGGCATCGACCGCGAATTTACGCAGGCCCTGGAACAGTTCTTCGTCGTCGGTGACCTTCAGCCACTTGTCGCCGTCGAGATCTTTCAGCTTTTGGGCGATGTCGATGACGTATTCGCCGGGATAGCCGTCGGCGGGAACTTCGACCTGCTGGCCGAACAGTTGCAAATACCGCGCGTGCAGCGAGCGCACCAGCACGCGGATCTGCCCGCCGGCGTCGTTCATCAGATATTCGCGGTATACTGGATATCCGGCTTTTTCCAGCAGGTTGGCAATGGCGTCGCCAAACACCGCATTGCGGCCGTGGCCGACGTGAATGGGGCCGGTGGGATTGATGGAAACATATTCGACCAGCGCCTTTTGGCCGCCCGATAAATCGAGCTTGCCGTAAGCATTTTTAAGCTGGGGGATGGACTGTGCCTGAGCGAACAGATCGGCATCATGCACAAAAATATTGATGAAGCCGGGGCCCGCGACTTCGGCGGTTTTAACCTGGGGGAGCTTTTGCAGATGCGGGAGAATATTTTGCGCAATGGCCTGCGGCGATTGCGCTGCGGCCTTGGCCAGCACCATGGCGGCGTTGGTGGCAAAGTCACCGTGCGTGGCGTCACGCGGGGTTTCGAGCACCACGTTGGCAAAGCTGATATCGGAGGGTAATGCGCCTGAAGCCTTCAGGCTTTCCAGCGCGGCCATAAGCCCCGCGCGTAAATTCTGGTACAGCGAATTACCCATGTTAAACCGCGTAAGGGCCTTTCAGCAGCGCTTCGATTTTGTTTGTGCTGTCGCGCAGTACGTTCTGGCGGTCGCGGTTCTGCTCGAGCACGGCGGGCGGGGCCTTAGCCACAAAGCCTGCGTTACCCAGCAGGTTGTCGATCTTCGAAAGTTCAGCCTGCTGGTTGTTCAGTTCTTTCTGCAAGCGCTCGCGCTCGGCGGCCAGATCGATCAGGCCGGTCAGCGGCAGAATAAATTCGTCGCCCTCGACCACCAGCGTGGCTTCGCCTGCGGCAGGCGGGTTATTGCGCTGGGCGAACTCGCCCACGCCCGCTAATGGCTTCAGGTAGGCCGAAATTTCCTGCCATTCGGCGGGTAAAGCCCCCTCGCCCTTGCGGAAAATATTGAGCGGAATTTTAAACGACAGTTTGTGCATCATGCGGGCCTGACGCACCGCGCCGGTTAACGCCACCAGCCTGTCGATGGTGACGCGCGCAGCCTTGTCGACAGGCCAGTTGGCCGCAACAGGCCAGCGTTGCAGCATCAGGTAATTGTTCTTTTCGGCAACGGTGTGGCCCTGCCAGAGTTCTTCGGTGATAAACGGCGTGAACGGATGCAGGATGCGCAGAATTTTCTCGAATGCCCAACCCAGCACATTTTTGGTTTCGGCCACCACGGCGGCATCGGTATCGCGCAGCAGCGGTTTGGTCAGCTCCAGATACCAGTCGCACCACGTGCCCCAGGTGAAGTGGTACACTTCCTGCGCGGCCTGGTTGAAGGCGTAGGCATCGAGGTGTTTATCGACCGACGTAGCCATCTCGGCCAACCGGCCAACCAGCCAACGGTTGATGGGGTGTTTGATGGTCTGCACATCGAACTTGGCTTCGTCCTCGGGCAGCCAACGCACATCTTGCAGCGCCAGGTAACGCGCAGCGTTCCACAGTTTGGTGCAAAAATTACGGCTCTGCTCAACCTTGCCGGTCGAAAAACGCATGTCTTCGCTGCTGGCAATGGTGGCCATGGTCAGGCGCAGGGCGTCGGTGCCAAATTCATCCATCAGCCCAATGGGGTCTAGCACATTGCCTTTGCTCTTGCTCATTTTCTGGCCGTGCTCATCGTTGATAAGCCCGTGGGTGTAAATGGTTTTGAATGGCGCTTTGCCGGTGAGTTCCAGCCCCATCATCATCATGCGGATGACCCAGAAAAACAGAATATCGCGCCCAGGCGTAATGGCACTGTTGGGGTAAAAGGTCTGCAGGCGTTCGCCGCCCTGCGGCCAGCCTTGCGTGGCAAAGGGCCACAGGCCGCTGCTGAACCAGGTATCGAGAATATCTTCGTCCTGCTTCCAGCCCTCGCCTTGCGGGGCGGCGGTGCCCACATAAACCTCGTTACCGCGATACCATGCGGGTATGCGGTGGCCCCACCACAATTGGCGAGAGATACACCAGTCCTGAATGTTCTCCAGCCAGTGGCGGTAAATTTTTTCGTCACGGTCGTTAATGAATTCAATATCGCCATTATCGGCAGCCTTCAGGCACTTTTCAGCCAGCGGGCCGGTTTTTACGTACCACTGCCAGGTCAGGTAAGGCTCAAGGATAATATCATCGCGCTCGGCATGGCCCACGTTATGAACGTGCGGTTCGGCCTTAATCAGCTGGCCAAGTTCTTCCAGTTCGGCCACCATTTTTTTGCGCGCGGCAAACCGCTCCAACCCCACATATCCGGCGGGCGCGTTTTCGTTCAGGTGCGCGTCCGGCGTCAGCAAGTTTATTAGAGGAATATCGGCTTCGTCCTTGTGGCGCTGGTAAAACGCAAAGTCGTTAAAATCGTGCGCGGGGGTCACCTTCACCATGCCGCTGCCAAATTCAGGGTCGGCCATCTCATCGGCAATGATGGGGATTTGGCGATTGCACACCGGCACAACCACCATTTTGCCCACCAAATCCTTGGCGCGCTTGTCCTTCGGGTTAATGGCAATGGCGGCATCGGCCAAAATGGTTTCGGGCCGGGTGGTGGCAATTTCAATGCCGTCTTCGCCCTTATACTTGAAGCCATCGGCAAATTTATAACGCACATGCCACAGGTGGCCGTTCACTTCCTTGTGCTTTACTTCAAGGTCGCTCACCGCGGTTTGCATCTTGGGGTCCCAGTTCACCAAACGCTGGCCACGGTAAATCAGGCCTTTCTGGTGCAGGGTCACAAAGGCCTCGTTCACGGCTGCCGCATAGGCAGGGTCCATGGTAAAACGTTCGTGCTTCCAGTCGCAGCTGATACCCAGGCGGCGCAACTGGGTGGTGATGATACCGGCAGAGTAGTCTTTCCACTCCCACGCCTTTTCAAGGAACTTCTCACGGCCGTAATCAAAACGGTTTTTGCCTTCCTTGGCCCATTGGCGTTCCAGCACCACGTGCACGGCAATGCTGGCGTGGTCGGTGCCTGGTTGGTACAACGCAGCAAGCCCCTGCATGCGGGCACGACGAATGAGGATATCAGGCAATGTATTATCCAGCGCATGCCCCAAATGCAGCGTGCCGGTGACATTGGGCGGCGGCATCATAATGGCAAACGGCTTGCGGCCATCGAGCACGGCATCAAAGCACCCGGCCTTTTCCCATTCCGAGGTCAGCCGCGATTCAATCGCCTTAAAATCATACCGTGTGTCGAGCATCTCTCATCTTTATGAAAGTTTGACGCAGGAATCAAGCCATAAACGGCCCAAAATGCTGTTTTTGCAGGGGTTACTCGGCGTTGGAAAGCTTGCTGATTTCAGCCTGCACAAGGCGCTCAACCACCCCGGCAAGGTTCTGTTCCAGCCAGGTTTGCACCAGCGGGCGCAGGGCAGCGGCCAAAACTTCGGCCGGCAAAGCCACTTGCAGATCGGCCACGTCGCCCACCAAACCCAACGAAACCGGGGCATTCGCAACACCGGCAGATGCAGCAGGCACTGTCGGGGCAGCAGCAGGTGCGGGCTCCGAAGCGATCTCCGCAATCAGCTTATCCAGGTCATCAGCCTGCTTGGCGGGCGCAGGTGTAGCGGCCGGGGCAGCGGCGGCTTCAACAGGAGCAGCCGGGGCAGCTGTTGCTGCAACTGGAGTTTCAGGCCCCTCACCCAATACATCGGCATTGGCGCTCACGTTCGCGGCGGGTTGCATCTTCACTTCACCTTCCTGTCCAAACGCGGCAAGGTCCACCGTTTCTTCGGCATTGGCAGCGGGCATCACATCGGCTTCCGAGAGCGCAAGCACTTCTTCATCCGACATCTCTTCAGCCACAGCCGTAGCCGCGGGGGTGCCCGCCTTAGCCGTTTCCTCCGCCAGCGTGGTGCGGATGGAGGTTAGAATTTCTTCCATGTTTGTCTGTTGGGCAGCCATTTAACGCATTTCTTGTGTTTATTCAGAATGCCGAATTTCTAACATGTTACAAAGCGCTTGGCAAAAAAATGCAACACGTGTGTGATATTGCCGCCGTCATGGCTTGGGCTGGCGAAAACCCTTTTCAAAAGGCCGAAATCCAAACCAGAAAGCAACCACCCCACCAATAATGGCGTAATCCTCACTGCCCAAAGTCACGCCATTTGCACGGGCCGCCACATACCAGCCAAAAGCCACCAGCGTAATCACCGGCCGAACAAGTCCGCGCAACAGCAGCACAACGGGCGGCGCACCGGGCAATGTGGCTACGTCGGCCTGCCGGGCTTTATCCATCTCGTCATAAATCTTCTGTTGGGCAGCAGTATCCTGCGTCATGAAATTCTGTAAGGCTTCGCCCACCTTGGCTACACCGTCCTCGGCCAGGCCGGTAGCACGAGCTACTTCGGTCTTACGCGCTAGCAAGTAACCAATAATTACCTGAATAACAGGCAGCACCAAAGTACCCATCGTTATTCTCCCAATATGTCATGCGCATCAAAATTGGGGCAGGTCTTACCGGCATTGAACTGGCAGTGATTAAACACCCGCACACCGGGGAACAGGCTTCGCACCATCCCGTGCACACGCTTCAACGCCGCAAACTGGCCGGGCGTAAAATCCCTCACCCCCACCAAACACGTGCCAATGCTGTCGGCGTTCTGCCCCTGGCAATGCGCACCCATTTCTTCCAGCGTGCGGCCCACTTCAATTTCGCCATCACGCCGAATGATAAAATGATACCCCACATCCTGCCAGCCGCGCTCAATGTGCCATTGGCGAATAAGCTTCACATCGCCCACCTCGCTGTCACTGCAATGAATGATATGTTTATTGATCACCCGCATCAGTGGCTCCCCGAACTCAACGTGCCCCACACAAAACCCACAACCGCCGTCAACGCACTCAGGCACCAGGCCACGCCGCCCACAAACCCCTTGTAACGTTGCAATTCCTCTTTTAACTCACGTATTTCAAACCGAATCTGGCGGATTTCGCCGATAATCTCCCTGCTCTCCATATCCATTCCCTTATATTCCGCCGCGCCTTATGCGCAGGCACCCGGCTTGCCGAGGCCGCCGCGCGCCTATAAGTTGGCGGCATGAGCAACCCCGAAACCACGCCCTCTGCCGGCGCTCCCAACCCTTTAACGCCGCTGCGTTACAATATTTTGCTGACCCGTGAGGGCAAAGAACTCGCGTTCGACTTTCCGCCTGCCACGGCCGACCTCATCACCCGCTACGGCTACCTGCTGCCGCACGATGTTCGCTGCGCCCCCGGCCTGGTGCAAGACGAAGCCGACCTGTATCGCCTGCTCGAACCCGTGCTCGGCAAGGGCTACCACGGCAACCTCAGCTACCACACGCGCAAACAGGTCATCGTGTCGCTGCATGATACCGCCATCCTCGGCTACCAGCGCCAAAGCATCATCGATCCCCGCCTGGCCAACGAAGTCGCCAACTTCTGGGAAATCTACCTCGACCAGCGCGTGTTTCCGCAAGCGCTCGACGAAAGCTGGCAGCAACTGCTGGCCGAAATGATCACCACCGAAACCACCGATGCCGACGCCGACCGCAAACTGGCCGAAGACATCAAGGCCCGCCTGCTTGAACAGGCGCAAGACGACGACACCGAGTAATTACTTCAGGCTGTTGCCGCGTTCGTCCAGCATGCGCTGAAGGTCGGCGATAATCTCATCCAGCCCCATCTGTAACGGCTCACCGCTTAGCGGCATCAGGGTCACGGTCTCGCTGTCGCTCCCCAGCCGTATATCGGCCAGAGTCGGTTTCAGGTGCAGCGTATTCCACGCCAGCACGGCCTGACGGTTACGCCCCTCCAGCAGCAAAGCCAGTATGCTTTGCAACTGGCCCACATGCTGCTGGAACATCTCGCGTTCTTCCTGGCGCTTCTCCATCACCTTGGCCACGGCCTGCTTCCAGGGCAAAAATTGCTGTTCGTGCCATTGCTTCAAAGTCAAATCAGCCATTTCAGTTCCTCCCGTTGTTATTTCCAAACAAGGTTCCCAAAAAAGTACCCGGCAAACCAAATACCTTCGAAAGGCCTCCCCCCAACCCGCTCTGCAGCGATTGGTTGAAAACGCTATACCCGCCGCCACTATTGCTCTTGTTATAGTAATCCAGCAGGCTGGCCTGGCGCCGCGCATCCTGCGCAAAACTGCCGCTCAGGCTGGTGGCTGCCGCGGCCTGTGCCGCAGCCTGCTTGCTGTCAATGCCGCTGGCAGCAAGGTTATACAGCTGCTGCTGCAGCTGCAGGTTCTGGCTGCGCACCTGGCTACCCATTTCATCTTCAGCGTTCTGAAGATTCTGCGTGGCACTTTGCTGGTCCAACCGGCGCTGGCGCCGCACGCTCTGCGCGGCGCTACTGTCACCAATACCTCGAGCGGCCAAGGTCTGCTCCTCCTGCTGGGTACGGGTCACAAAACCACTATCCACAATTTTCTGCTGCGCCTCTTTCCACTGGTCCAGCACTTTCTGGGTAGCGGCATCGGCGGTGTAGTCACCGCTCGATAGCTTTTGTATCTGCGTCAGGCTGTCGTTCATGATCTGCGTCAGTTGGTCCTTCTGCGCCTGCTGCTCGGCCGTCAACGGCAGTTGCCGGGTCACGTAGTTCACCCGCACGCGCACGCCTTCGCGCCGAGCCTTTTCGCGGTGAGCCATCGCGGCCCGCAAGGCGGCATCGCACCACGCATCCCCCCAGGCCAGTTGCCGCAATAACAATCCATGGGGCAACCCCATCCCGCGCAGCACATCCTCCACCTTCAGCGCCAACGCATGCCGCCCCTCCTCGTCATCGGGCAGCCGTATCTTCTCCACCCCTTTTTCCGCCCTCCCCGACACCCCGGTCTGCAGGCTTTCAAGTTCGCGCGACCCTTCGGCATCAATTTCGCGCCAAAAAGCCCCAATCTTCGGCAAATATCGACGTCGCAGCACATCCGCGCTCCAAAAAAGCGCCCACCGCGCATCACTAAAACATCCTTGGTTTTCCTGCATTTTTCCTCCCTATTATTGCAACCTAAGGTAGTATACACAAAGCGCCCCCCAGGGGCGCAACAAAATTCGCGTAACTTATTGATTATGCAGGCTCAATAAATACGGCACTGCCCTGAACAGCCACCATCAGCATGGTCATCCCGCCGCCCGAGATCTCGCCATAATCTATATCTAACCCTATGATAGCATTACAACCCGCCCGCTCCGCCTGCTCGGTTACTTCCCGTAAAGTCAGCTCGCGGGCGTTTGCCAGGGCGGCCTGAAAGGCGCTGCTGCGGCCACCCACTACATCTCGTACCTTGGCGAAAAAATCGCGGAAGATGTTCGTCCCCATCACCGCCTCGGCCGCCACAAGCGGGCCGTATTTGCGGATGCGGTAGCCCTCGACAAAGGGCGTGGTGGTGATAAGCAATTGATTAACCTTGTATTTTACGGCTGATACGCGCCTTGGGGGCATCGACCACCAGGTCGGCGCCAAGGTCGGCCAGCATGTCTTCGGCGTAGCCACCGAAAAACGCGTCTTCAGACGGGCTGACCTCGAGGGGCTGGATTTCGATCAAGCCGTTGGTGGGCTTCATTTTCAGTTCAACGGGCAAACGCACTTGGGCAAACAAACCGGCCATCACAAAGCTCCTTTTATTCAGTCCAGCGTAAGGGCCACGGCCCTCCGCGTCAATCTCTGTTCTCCAGATGGGGCGCCAATGCCAAAGCACAACCCCCGGACGGCAGAAATGTGAGGTTATTTGGCCAACGTGGAGTACGCACCCAGCCACAAACGGGCGCGGGCGCGGCTATCGGCCGGCAGGTTGGGCAATGCCACCATGCGGTTGAGGTAACCGTTGGCGGTGGTGGTATCGCCCTGGCGGATGGCCAACATGGCCAGCAGCTCGAGCGCGGCCGGATAAGCAGGGCCTGCCTTGGCTTCTTCGGGTTGCTGGGCGAGTACCGAGAGGTGCTCCTGCGCCAGGGTATCGTTACGGCCCAGCAGGATGATGGCCGCGTTCAGGCGGGCCATTTCGCGCAGCCACTGGGGCTGGCCACGGTCGCCGTACACCAGCGCATAGGTGCGGTCGGCGGCCACAGCGTCGGTTTTGCCTTGCTCTTGCGCCTGTTTGAAGACGATGAGGGCGCGGTAGCCTTGGGTGCTGCGTTGCAGGAGTTCGGGCAGTTTGGCCTGCTGCTCCTTTTCGGGCAGTTTGGTCCAGGCGTAGTAACGTTCGGCCATGCTGCGGGCCTGGTGCAGTTGCCATGCCTGCCAACCCTGCCACCCCGCCACGGCCAACACGATGAAGGTGACCAAGCCGATAATATACCAGCGGAATTTATGCCAGACCTCGAGCAGGCGTTCCTGCTTCATGGCTTCGTCGAATTCCCGGATGAGCGTGTCGTTGATATGCATGGCGTCATGGGTAGCGTTTGGGGGCGGTTTGGTCAACCCGGCGTGCCGCGCTTACATACAATATATAGGGCGGCCGTTTGACGGAAAAAGCGTGCGGAAGTGATGCGCCGCTGTCGGTTGGCTGTACACTTTTGGTGCGCGGCTGTTTATTTATGGCCCTTTTAGGTACGCGGATGATGCCGTACTTGCGGTTGGATGTCGGTGCGGGTAGGTTCGGGCCCATGGCTAAAGCGAAACCCCAAAAACCTGCACCCAAAAAAGCAACCAAGGCGAAGGCTTCGGCAAAACCGAAACCCAAGGCCGTGAAGAAGGCGCCTGCGAAAAAGATGGCCACGACCAAAACCGGCGCCGAGAACGTGCGCTGGGACCTGACCACTTTTTACAGCAGCCCCACCGATCCGGCGATCGAGCGCGACCTTGCCGCGCTGCTGGCAAGCATGGCGGACTTCGACAAGACCTACCGCGGCCAGTTGAACACCAGACTGGGTGCCGCGCTGACCACGCTGGCCGACCTGACCCGCCGCGAGAACAAGCTGGGTTATTACATGTTCCTTTCGGCCAGCCGCGATACCGGCAACACGGCATTACGCAAGACACAAAGCCGCGTGAGCGAAGCGTTGGCCGCCGCGCATGCCAAGCACTTCACGTTCTTTGACCTGGAAGTGGCAAAGCTTGATGAAGGCATTTTTAAGCGCCTGTGCCGCGAGGACAACGCCGTGGCCCACCACAAGCCGATGCTGGAACACACCCGCGCGCTGGCCAAGCACTACCTGAGCGAGGAGGTTGAGGAGGCGCTGACCCTGCGCGACCCCTTCGGCCCCAGCGAGTGGGATGACATGATGGACGAGATCGAATCGAAGCTGGAATTTGCATGGGCCGGAAGCAAGAAAGGCCTGCCGGAAATGCTGCACGTGCTGGAGGAAAGCCACGACGCGAAAGTGCGCGCCAAGGTGTTACAGGTTGTGAACGACGGCCTGGCGGCGCAGAAGCTGCCGTACTTCCAGGCCCGCGCATTGAACGTAATGATGGGCGACAAGGCTGTTGACGATACCGCCCGCAACTACCCCCACGCCATGAGCGCGCGCAACCTGGGCAACCAGGTGGACGACGCCACGGTGAAAGCGCTGCACGATGCCGCGATGGGCACCGGTGCCGCCTTGTGCCAGCGTTTTTACCGGTTGAAGGCGCAGCTGCTGAAGCAGAAGAATTTGAAATGGAGCGACCGGCAGGCACCCCTGCCCTTTTCCAGCAAAAGCAAGATGAGCTGGGCCGAGGCCTGCGACGTGGTGCGCGGCGCTTACACCAGTTTTTCCCCCACGCTGGGCAAGCTGGTGGACACCGTGCTGGACAGCGGCTGGGTGGATGCCCCGCCCGCCAGCGGCAAGGTGGGCGGTGCCTACGACGCCACCGCGGTGCTGCCCGACGGCGACAAGAGCTACATGCTGCTGAACTTTATGGGCACGCCGCGCGACGTGGCGACGCTGGCGCACGAGCTGGGCCACGCGGTGCACGGGTTGCTGGCCGCACAGGCGCAAGGGCCGCTGATGTGGCATGCGCCGATGGTGTACGCCGAGACCGCCAGTGTGTTTGGCGAGATGCTGACGTTTGAACATTTGCTCGCCTCGACCCGCACCGACAAGGAGCGTTTGGTGCTGCTGGTGGAAAAGCTGAACGACTTTATGAACACCGTGGTGCGGCAGATCGGCTTCAGCCTGTTTGAGCAGGAACTGCATGCCAAGCGCCGCGACGGCAAGCTGGGCGTTGAAGATATTGAAGCGGTATGGGCCGCCACCACGCAGAAGCTTTATGGCGTGAGCGGCAACGTGTTCACCTATGAGAACACCAACAACCTGTGGAGTTACATCGGGCACTTCCACAGCCCCTTTTATGTTTACGCCTATGCCTTCGGCGAACTGTTCACCCAGAGCTTGATGAGCAGCCGCGAGCGCGTGGGGGCGAAATTCGAGCCGCTGTACCTGGACCTGCTGCGCGCCGGCGGCACCAAGGATGGCGTGGCGTTGCTGGCACCTTTCGGGCTTGACCCGACCGACCCGGCGTTCTGGGAAAACGGCTTGCTGGGCAGCGCCGGCAAGTGGCTGGAAGAGGCTGAAAAGCTGGCTGCGAAAGTAAAGTAAGGATTAAGAGTGGATCCCCGCGCTTGAAGAAAGCGCGAGGATGACGACTGTGGTTTAGATAACCGCGGAAAGCAATTTTTTGGTGTAGGCGTGCTGCGGCTTGCTGAAGACCTTTTGCGTGGGCCCGCTTTCGACCACCTTGCCGTTGTGCATGACCAGCACGTTGTGCGCGAGGTGGCTGACCACGCGGAGATCGTGGCTGATGAACACGTAGCTGGTGCGTTCGGCTTTTTGGATGGAGGCCAGCAGCTTGAGAATTTGCGCCTGGATGGAGACGTCGAGCGCGCTCACGGCTTCGTCGGCGATAATGATTTTGGGTTTGAGCGCCAGCGCGCGCGCGATGCAGATGCGCTGCTTTTGGCCGCCCGAAAACTGGTGCGGGTATCTGTCGTAGCTGTCGGACGGCAGGCCGCAATCGGCCATGATCTTGTCGACGTAGGCGCGGATCTTTTTCGGGCCGATGAGGTTGTGGGCGCGCACGCCTTCGGCGACGCTTTCGCCCGCCGTAAGATAAGGGTTGAGCGCGGCGGAAGGATCTTGAAACACCATTTGCAGGTTTTTGCGCGCAAGGCGTTTGGCATTGCCTTCGAGGCCCGTGAAGGTATGGCCAAGCACCACGATTTTGCCGCCATGGGCGGGTTCGGTCAGCCGGGTAAGCACACGGGCGAGCGTGCTTTTGCCGCTACCGCTTTCACCCACCACACCTAAGGTTTGGCCTGCTTGCAGGGAGAGCGAGACATTGCTGAGCGCTTGCAGGTGCTCGGCCTTTTTGAACGGCCAGAAGCCCGGGCGTGTGTAGGTGTGGCTGAGTTTTTCGGCATGCAACACAACAGGTGATTTGCCACTGGCCAGCGGCTTGGCGTTGAGGCCGAGCGTGGCTGACAGCAACTGTTTGGTGTAGGCGTGTTTGGGCTTTTTGAAAATTTGCGCGGCGGTGCCTTCTTCGACCTTTGTACCGTTTTTCATGACCACAACCTGGTTGGCGAGTTGTTTGACCACGCCGAAATCGTGCGTGATCCAGAGCATGGCCATGCCGAGGTCGGCCTGCAGTTTTTTGACCAGCGATATGATCTCGGCCTGCACGGTGACGTCGAGTGCGGTGGTGGGTTCGTCGGCGATGAGCAGCGCGGGTTTGTGCGCGAGCGCCATGGCGATCATCACCCGCTGGCGCTGGCCGCCGGAGAGTTCGTGCGGGTAGCTTTTGAAGATGCGTTCGGGTTGCGGCAGCTGCACCTGCCTGAACAGGTCGAGCACCTTTTGGCGGCGAGCCTTTTTGCCGAGGCCGCCGTGGATAATGAACGCTTCTTCGACCTGGTAGCCGCAGGTGAGGACGGGATTTAATGCGGTGGCGGGCTCCTGAAAGATCATGCTCATCACGCGGCCGCGCAGAGCCCGGCGCGATTTGGGCGCGAGGGTTTGCAGTTCGGTGCCGTTGAAGTGCATGCTGTCGGCCTTGGCCGAGAGTTCGGGCGCCAGCAGCCCCATGACCGACAGCGCGCTGATGGTTTTGCCGCTGCCGCTCTCGCCGACCAATGCCAGCGTTTCGCCTTTGTTCAGGCTGAACGACAGGTTCTTCACCAGCGTTTTGTTGCCGGTTTTGATGGTGAGGTTTTTGACGCTGAGAAGCTCTGATGATGCGGGCATGCCCTTAGCATCTCACGCCTTTTTGTTGAGGGCCAGCAGGAAAATTTCGCGGCTTTCGGCACGGGAGGCGCCCGGCTTGACGAACATCACCTTGGTGAAGTGCGGGCGCAGGGTGTCGCGCAGCTTGGCTTCGTCGCCGTTCATGAACACCTTGGTGAGGAAGTGCCCGCCCGGCTTGAGGTGGGTGAGCGCGAAGTCGGCCGCCAGTTCGGCCAGTGCCATGGTGCGTAACCCATCAGTGGCGTGGTGGCCGGTGGTGTTGGCGGCCATGTCGGACATCACCACGTCGACGCCCTCGGGCTGCACGTGCGGGAGCAGCTGGCCCAGGCCTTCGTCGGACGTGAAGTCGGCCTCGATGAACGTGATGCCGGCCAGCGGGGGGATCTCGAGCAAATCTATCCCCACGATGCGGCCGCCGCCCTTGTGCGTGGGGCCGACCTTTTCGGCCGCCACCTGGCACCAGCTGCCGGGCGCGGCGCCGAGATCGACCACCGTTTGGCCGTGGCGGAAAAGTTTGTGCTTTTGGTCGATCTCTTGCAATTTAAAGGCCGAGCGGGCGCGGTAGCCCTGGGCGCGGGCGGCCTGCACGAAGCTGTCGGCCGCCTGGCGGTTGAGGTACGCCTTGCTGGAGGCCGAGAGCCTTTTGGAGGTGAATTTTTTGGCGGGTTTGACCGGCATGCCCACCTGCTTAGCGCATTATGGCGCTTTTGGCACCAGACTCTTTATCAATGCCCCTGTTTGAGGGTAGTAAGGCCATATGGATAAACAGACGGACAAACAGAAGGTGGACCTTTTTACCGACGGCGCGTGCAGCGGCAACCCCGGCCCCGGCGGCTGGGCCTACCTGCTGCGCTGGAACGGCACCGAACGCGAAGGCAGCGGGGGCGAAAACCCCACAACCAACAACCGCATGGAAATGCAGGCCGTGGTGGAAGGCCTGAACGCGCTGAAGCAAGGCTGCGCGGTAACCATTCATACCGACAGCCAGTACGTGATGAAGGGCATGACCGAGTGGATGCCGGGCTGGCTGAAGCGCAACTGGAAGAACAGCCAGAACAAGGTGGTCGAGAACCGCGACCTGTGGGAGCTTTTGCGGGTTGCCGCCGCCCGCCACGACCTGACATGGGTATGGGTGCGGGGCCATGCCGGACACCCGGAGAATGAACGGGTGGACAGACTGGCCGTCGCCGCCATTTCTAAATTGGCAATGCCGAAATAGCCGATACGGCAAAAAATAAGCCCGCTTGCGGGGTTGAAATGGCGAACGGGGATGCGATAATGGGGCGGTTATGGCATTCGATATGAGCCCGTTCGACGTTAAACCTTCAACTCTGATCACAGAGCTGAAGCACACGTTTTTGGTGGCCACAGGCGAATTGAACGGCAGCGCCTTTGAACGCGCGGTGATCTACATGGTGAGCCACAGCAGCGAGGGCGCCATGGGCTTTATCATCAACCAGCCGCAGGAAAAGATCACGTTCAGCGACATTACCCACAGCATGGGCATTGAGCAGATGATGGAAGCCAAGCTGGCCGAAACCCCGCAGCCCATTGCCGCCCCCATTATTTTTAAAGGCGGGCCGGTGGAGAACCACCGCGGGTTTGTCATTCATGGCAGCGATTACGCCCGCCCCAGCACCGTGCATGTGGGCCCCGGCGTTGGCCTGAGCACCACCAGCGATATTGTGACCGACATCGCCCGGGGCGAAGGCCCCAAAAACCTCAATTTTTGCCTGGGATACGCCGGTTGGGCCCCCGGCCAGCTTGAAATTGAGCTGATGGACAACGGCTGGCTGGTTGTACCCGCCGACCCGGCCATTCTGTTCAACACCCCTGCCCCGGACCGCTACGAGGCCGCCACCAAGCGGTTGGGGTTGAATGTGCTGAACTATTCCGACGAGATCGGGCTCGCTTAATAAGTATTTGCCTGTCCGGCTGAAAAAGGGCATATACTACGCACGTTTACCGGCCCATCTGGAGCATTCACATGAAGATAGTGTCTTTTGCCGCTTGCGGGTGGTTTCAGCTATTGGCCATACCCACCGTGGCTTTTGCCATGGCCAGCCAGCCCCCCAAGTTTTTGCCGATGCCCAAGGTTCATGGCCAATTTGCCGACTTTGTGCCGGGCCGTTTTGCCCTGCCCGCCAAGCCCGCGCCCCCCTGTTTTTACCTGCAACCCGACCCCATGGCCGACCTGAAAGGCATGGAAAGGGTGGGAGCCAATACCGCCACCTGTGGCAAATAACGCGTTTAAAAACCAGCCTATGGGCTGGTTTTTGCTATTTCAGCCCGCCAAAGGCGACTTTAGACGCGTGAGCGGATTTTGCCGAACGGCAAACTTTATGAGCGCGCCCCGGCACACAGGTAGTAGGCCGCCTGCCGCAGCGACTTGCCGCTGTTCTTGATCTCGGTGCCCGTGACATAGGTGCAGCTTTGGAACTTTTTGAGCACGGTGGTGGGGACATCGCGGCTTTTGCCTTCGGCCACGTACAGCACCATTTTGCCTTTAAGGCTGGGCCACGGCCATAGGTCGTACTGGGTGGCACGCTCGCCTTCGGGCTTGATGTACATGGTGTCGGCCTTCATGCCCGGCACGTAAAACGCCAGCCGCGCCACGCTGCCGTAGTTGCTGGCCGCCAGCAGGGTGCCGGGTTCGAGCTTGGCCAGCATGTAGCGCGTCATGTTGCCGACCTCGCGCACGCCCAGCATGTCGCGCAGAGGCTTGATGAGCGTGGGCATGCCGAAAAACAGCACGTTACTGAGGATAAGGGTAAGCAGGGCATTGAGGATGATGCCGCCGCCCGCGGTTTTTTTGATGAAGCGGTTTTGCTCGGGCAGCCAGGCGGCCAGCAGCAGCAGCGCCGGGATGGTGGAAAGGATGGGCCAGTTGGGCTGCACCTTGCTGATGAAATTTTCGAGCGTGAACAGGGCGAACAGCGGCACGATGAAGATGAACAGCAGTCGGTGCGCCGCCGGCAGCCGGGCAAGGCCCGTGGCTGCGGCGGTGGCGGCGGCCACCATAAGGGCAAACACCACCGGCCCGAAAATGCCCGCCTGCCCCAGCAAAAAGTTGAGCACGGTGAGCGGGTTGCCGTGGCGGGCATCGTGCGCGTTGGCCTGCCATGCCACGTGTTGCAGGCCTTCGAGCCCGTTGTGCAGGTTCCAGTAAATGACCGGCGCCTGCAGGGCCAGCGCCACCAGGCCCGAGATGTAAAACCAGCGGCCGGTGAGCCAGCTACGCCGCCAGACCAGCGCGTAAAGCCCGGCCAGCGGATAGAAAAAGACCGCGGAATACTTGGCCAGGCCCGCCAGCCCCACCAGCACGCCCATGGCCAGCCAGTGTTTGGGGGTTTGCGTGCTGTGGCGGGATTCGAGGACCAGCAGCAGCAGGCCGCCGAGGTAGAGCGGGACGAGGATGGAATCGGGTGCCATGAACAGGCTGGCAAAGGCCGTGAATGGCGTGGCCGCCAACAGCGCGAACGCCCACCAGCCGGAAGCCCTCTGGTGCGTGCCGCCCAGCTGGCGCGCCAGCCCAAAGCCCACCAGCAGCGTGGCGGTTTGCGCGATGAGGGCGAAAAAGCGCACGGCGAATTCGGTTTGGCCCAGTATTTGGGTGGAAAGCCCCGCCAGCAGCGTGGTGAGCGGCGGCTTGGTGACGTAAGACCAGTCGGGGTGCAGCGACCAGTGCCAGTACTGGGCTTCGTCGGGCCCCAGGGCGTAGGGCGACACGAAGGCGATGTAGGCCGCGCGGGCCAGCAGCAGGAACGTGGCGAGGATGAAGGCCAGTTTCCAGTCGGAAAACGGCGCTTCGGGCTGTTCAGCGGGGCGGGTTTTGGCTACCATCGGCCCCACAATGAAGATTGGTATACCGATGGTCAAGGCGATGTGCCGGGAAACCGGGCTTATTCTGGCAGCGGGCGTGGCCCTGTGCGCCGCGGCTTATTACAGCGGGCTCGATGCCTGGCTGGCGCATGCGCTTTACCACCCGGAATCGCGCTGGGCCTATGCCGTGCGCCAGTGGAGCGGCCCCGTGCTGGGTTTGCCTGTGATTTTGGGCGCTATGACGCTGTTTTTCAGCCCCAAATGGAACAAAAAGCGTGCAGACCTGCACAAAATGGCCGCCCTGATGGTGATGGCCGTGCTGCTGGGGGTGGGGTTGCTGAACCAGGTGATATTCCAGAGCGTGGCCGACCGGGCGCGGCCTCGGGATTCGATTTTGGTGAGCAGCGGTAACGAAAGCCTGCACGGCCACAGCATGCCCAGCGGCCATGCCGCCATGGGTTTTGCCTTTGTGGCGCCGTATTTTTTGCTGCGTAAGCGTAAACCCAAGGCTGCGCGCGCGTTTTTGTGTTTTGGTATTGCCGCCGGGCTGTTCATCGGGCTTAGCCGCATGGTGTTGGGGGCGCATTTCCTTTCCGACGTATTGATGGCGGGCGTGGTGGCGCTGGCCAGCGGCCGGGTTTTTACCGAATTTGTGGAGCGTGTGGGCATTATTGGCCGCAGATGGTGGCTGGGCGGCCTGGCCATTGCCCTGGCCGCACTGGTGCTGGGCAACAAGTTCACCATGGTGTTTGAGGTGCCGGTGGGGGTGGAGTTCAGCCGCACCAAGCTGCCCTGCCCGCTTGAAGTGGCCCACGACCCCGCCGCCGGCGAGCCAAGGCTGGAAATAGCCCTGACCGGCTACGGCGCCCCGGTGAGCCAGATTTACCCGATTGACGTGCATGGCGTTGTAAAACTGCGGAAATGGGGCATTTACCACAGCCTGGCCTGCCGGGCCGTGTTGCACGCCCCCGAAGTTAGTTACGATTAAAGGGTTTTGCCGCTTGACCGGGGGGGCGGGCTAGGGTAAATGGCCCTGAAATTAAAGGATTAAACGATGTCGCGCGTATGTGAATTTACTGGAAAACGCACCGGGGTGGGCATGAAAGTGTCGCACAGCAACCGGCACACCAAGCGTACCTTCCGCCCCAACCTGCAGGAAAAGACCTATAAGTCGGACCTTCTGGCCCGCAACGTTACCCTGCGTTTGAGCACCCGCGCCATCCGCACCGTTGACAAGCACAACGGCCTGGACGGTTACCTGAGCATTGTGAAGCCCCGCCACGTGCGTGCCGGTTTTTCCGCCAACGCCACCAAGCTGTGGGCCAAGGTTTTGAAGAAGATCGGCACCGACGCCAAGCCTGCCGCCAAAAAGGCCGCCAAGGCCCCGGCCAAGAAGGCTGCAAAGGCGAAGGCCGAGTAGTTACCGCTTTTTACAAAGGGGCCTGCGGGCCCCTTTTATTTTGCCTTTTGCCCCCCATATTGATGGGGAAATCGAGTATTTCCCTTTTCTCAAACCCGGGAGGCCGCTATGGCCCTTGAATTCCCCTTCACCACCAAAAACGGCATACGGGTAATCATTACCCGCCGGGATGCACTCATTCCCGCCGACCTGCTTTATACCGGCCACGAGTTTGTCGTGGTGCTGGAAGATGACCCCGAAAACCCTATTGGCAGCCTGATGCTTCACCTGCCTATCGGGAACAATCGTAAACGGGCGGGCATCATCAAGAAGATCGAGATCGATGAGTCGTACCGCTGGATAGGCATAGGCAAAAAGCTGTTCGGGCTGGCCATTGATATGATGGCCATCATGAAGCTGCGCGATATCGAGACCGAAGCAAACTCGGCGAGCGAAAAGGACTTTTATATGTCGATGCAGGGTGTGCCCCTGCAAAGCCCCCGAGGTGACTGGCCGGTGCTGTTCAGGTGGGACATGCGTGACAGGCCTATGACCGTTCATTGAAGAACCGCCCCCGAGGGGGCGGTTTTTTTTATTGGAAGTGGTGGTGGAGGCCGAGGATGTCTTCTTCGAACAGGTAATAGCCGATATCGAAGGCCAGCAGGGCCACCGAGAACAGGAAGATCCTGAACGCGCCGCTCTTTTTGGGTTCGCAGGGCTCGTGATGGCAGCCCTCGGCATTCAGCTTGCTGTGGTTGTGGCAGTCTATCCGCCACGATACGAAATTGATGAGGCCACTGAGGATGACCGTGAACACCGCCAGCCCGAGGAAGTAAAAATGGTAGCCATCGACCAGCCGGTACAGCGGGTTGGCCGAAAGCGCCGCCCCCAGCCCCACGGTGGTGCCCAGGCTGACCAGCGCGGCAGCCGTGGGCATGAGGCAGCACACGATGTGCGGCAGCAGGCTGAAGAGGCTGGCCGTGAATGCCGACTTGCGCAGGGTTTTGGCGTGGGAATGGGTATGGCTCATGTGTGCTTACTTTTTAGGCATGCTACCAGACGTGTCAAGGGCCGCCATGACTGGCGGCCCCTGGGTATTCGATGAGGGTGGTTAAACGGCTGCGGCTGAAAGCGGGCTTTTGACCTTGGGCAACCGTACAGGTGAGGCGTTGAGCCCGTCTTCATAGAGCCACTGGTTGACCTGCTCGACGGCTTCTTTTCCGAACCCGGGAAAATTGGTGCGGATGTAGGCGTGGACCTCGGACGATTCCTTCCCCTTTTGCAGGGCTTCATCGTACGCGTCGCGCAGACATTCCTTCGCCCAATCGCTGGCTACCGGGCCAAAGCAGGCATCGCTGCAGTTGATGCCGAGTTTGCTGCCGAGCTCGAGCATGGCCAGCTCGGCCAGGTCGGCCATGGAAACCGTGACCGGTTTGACCATGACGGTCTTTTTGAATTCCCGCAGAACCTCAAGGACTTTGGGCTTGTAATCGCGGATATCGCACATGGGCGGACCTGTGTGTTGGAGTGGTATGAAACGCGAAAAAGGTAAAAGCGGAGTACGCCCCTGCCCGTTCATGGTCAACCCCTAATGGGCACGCCCCGGTCATAAAATGGCCGGGGCGTGGTTTTGGGGTTCAGGCCGGGGCCTGTTCGTCGTTGCAGGTGCCCTTGGCGTGGATCTGCCGAAACTCGGCAGCCACGGCCTTGCGGCAGCAGCGCTTGCGTTCTTCGTCGCGGTACGCGCAGTTCTGTTGATACAGGTGTGCTGTATCGACATAGAATTGCTCGACCACGGCCTGGACTTCGCACGGCACGTTGGGGTTTGGCGGGCGCCCTTGCGCCTGCTCGACCTGCCACATGGCAGATTGAACCGGGCAGTGGCTACCGCCACAGGCCACAAGGGCGCATTGGCAGATGATCGTCATGTGAACACCATGAAGGCTGGAGAGGAAACGATGTTGGTTGGGCTCAACCTGATATCAAAAACGGGGCCCGTCAACGGGCCCCGTTTTTTATCGCTGATGAAGGATTGCGCTATTTAATCAGCGGCGACCATGCCGGGTCGGAGGCATCGTTCGGCGTGGGCAGTTCGCGCAGGTTATAGCCGGTCAGGTCGATGGTGTAGATCTTCGACTTGTCGGACTTGGGTGCCTGGCGCTGGAACACCAGCACGCGGCCGTTGGGCGCCCAGGTGACGTTGTCGTCGAGGTAGCTGTCGGTCAGCAGGCGTTCTTCGTTGCCCTGGGGATCGATCACGCCGACGTGGAAGATGCCGCCGGTTTGCTTGATGAAGGCGATGAGGTCGCCGCGCGGGCTCCACGCCGGGGCGTAGTAGCGGCCTTCGCGGAACGTCAGACGGCGCACGTTGGAGCCGTCGCGGTTCATGATGTAGAGCGCCGCCACGCCGCCCCTGTCGGAGTTGAACACGATGAACTTGCCGTCGGGTGAGTAGCTGGGCGAGGTATCGATGGCGCTATGGAACGTGAGGCGCTTGAGCTCGCGCGTGTTCAGGTTCATTTCGTAGATCTCGGGGTTGCCTTCGTGGCCCATGGTAAGGGTCATGGCCACCGACTGGCCGTCGGGGCTGAAGCGCGGCGTGCTGTTGAGGCCCTCGAAATCGCCGATGATGGTTTGCTGGCCGGTGGGCATGTTGAGCATGTACAGGCGCGGGTTGCCGTTGGCATAGCTGAGGTAGATGATCTTTTGCAGCTCGGGGTTGAAGCGCGGGGTGAGCACCAGGTCATTCCCCGTGGTGAGGCATTGGTAGTTGGCACCATCTTGATCCATCACGCACAGTTTTTTCTGCGAGGCCTTGCCGCTGCCGGTTTGGCCGATGTGCACGATGCGCGTGGCGAAGTAGCCGGGTTCGCCGGTCAGCTGTTCGTACACGTCATCGGAAATGCGGTGGGCGATGTGGCGCCAGAAGCGGGTTTCGACCGTATAGCGGCGGCCGACCAGTTGCTGCTCGCTTTGGGTATCGTACAGGCGGTATTCAACGCGGATCTGCGCGCCGTTATCGATCAGCTCGATGCTGCCGGTGAGGATGGCGTCGGCGCCGATGCCTTTCCAGTCGGAAAATTTGGGGCCGTTGGCGGCGATCTCTTCGGGCGTTTGAAGGAAAGCCTTGGCCGGAATGACCTTGAACGGCGTGCTATGGCTGAAGTTGTTGGTGATGACGCCGGGCATGTCGCGCGCGTACTGCTGTTCTTCGGGCGTTTTGCCGGTGAAGTTGACCACCGCCACCGGAATGGGCGAGGCGCCGGGGTTGGAAAGGTCGATGCGGACCGCCGCATTGGCGACATTGGCGACAAAAGCCAGAACAAGGATAAACAGCGATGCGAGGAGCTTTTTCATGACATACTTTCTTTCATATCAACCGGCAAAATGCAATTCGAGTTGCTTGAACTTGTCGTACTTGCCTTGCGGAATGGGAAGCGGCTGGGCGCGGCGGATGGCGCGCTCGATGGTGGCATCGTAAGCCGGGTTGCCCGAGCTGCTGGTAAGCCGCACGTTGGTGAGGTTGCCCGAGGTATCGACATCGACCAGAAAGGTGGTTTCGAGCTTGTCGGTCATCACGCCCGGCGGCTTGAGCCAGAACTGCTCGATGTGGCGGCGGATGGCGTCGGCCTCGCCCTGGTCGGACAGGTTAAGCTGGATCTGCGGGCCTTCGCCGGCGGGGGCTTCCTTCACGTCGGCCACGGCGGTGGTGGCGCTGGGCGCGGCCTTGATCTTATCGATGTAGCTGAGCGCCTTTAAGAAATCTTCGGGGTTGTTCACCACCTTGGCGTTCAGGTCGTTCTTCACCACCTTTTTTTCGCGCGGGGTTTTATCGAGCACCGGCGGGCGCTTTTTGGCCTCGATGGGGTTGGGCGGCAGTTTTTCGACCTTGGTCTCGGGCTTGACGGTGAACTTGTTGGTGGCGGTCTGCTCGGGCAGGTTTTTGATGACCTTGGGCGCTTCGTAAGGGGCGGCGCTGTCTTGCGTGCGCACCTCTTGCGGTTTTTCGACCGGTTTTGGCGCGGCATTGGGCTGCGGCACGCCCACAATGCGCACCTGGATGGCGGTGGGTGGTGCGGTGCGAATGCTGTAGGCGGCGGTGATGCTTAAAAAAACCAGCAGCAGCACGTGCCCGCCAAACGAAAAGCCCCACGACTTGGTAAGGCTTGGCGGGCGGGTGATGTGCGCGTGCGGGTTGTTTAAGCTGGCGATCATTTTACTGAGGGCTGTCCGTTTGCATGCCGACGTCGACGATACCGGCCGATTGCAGCGCGGCCATGACTTCCATGACCTTGCCGTAGGGGAGGCCCTTGTCGGCCTTGATGAGCACGCTGGCGTTCTCGCGGTTCTCCTGCACGGCCTGCAGGCGGGCCAGCAATGCGTCGGCGGGCACCAGGGCGCTGCCCACGTAAATGGTGCCGTCGCCCTTGAGCGTGACCTCGAGCGGGCGGTCCTGCTCGATGGGTTTGGCCTCTGCCTTGGGCAGGGCCACCTGCACGCCCTGGGTGAGCATGGGCGCGGCGATCATGAAGATGATGAGAAGTACCAGCATCACGTCGACGAAGGGCGTGACGTTCATTTCTGCCATCGGGCGGTAGCGTTTGCCCGTGTGGCTGCGGTTGCCCATGTTCATGCCCATGTTTAGCGGGCCTTGTTGCTGACCGGCTTTTTGCCTTGGCGTTCCAGCACGGTCAGGAATTCGTCGATGAAGGTTTCAAGCCGGGTGGCGTAGCGGCCCAGCAGGCCCATGAGCTTGTTGTACGAGATGACCGCCGGGATACTGGCGAACAGGCCGATGGCGGTGGCGAACAGCGCTTCGGCGATACCGGGGGCAACCACGGCAAGGCTGGTGTTTTTGGAAGCGCCGATGCTTTGGAAGCTGCTCATGATACCCCACACCGTGCCCAGCAGACCGATGAACGGGCCGGTGGAGCCGGTGGTGGCGAGGAACGGCAGCCAGGCCTCGAGGGCTTCGAGCTCGCGGCGGGCGGTGGCGTCCATCATGCGGCGCACGCGTTGCAGCGCGGTGCCGTCGGCGCGTTCGGCGTCGGTGGCCGCCAGCCATTCTTCGTGGCCCACCACGAACACGCTGGCCAGCGGATGCTGCCCCTGGCGCGGGTTGACCTGGCGCACAAAGCTTTCGAGCGTGTGGGAACCGCTCCAGAACACGTCTTCGAAATCGTCGGCCAGCGCGTGCAGGCGCTTGAACTGCTTGAGCTTGGCGCCCCACACCGCCCACACCGTGACGCTGGCCGAGAGCAGGCCCATCATGATGATCTTGACGAAAATGCTGGCCTGCATGAACAGGTTGATGAACGACATGTCGGTATGGACGGAAAGGTTTTGCGCTTCCATGAAATCCCCTTGGTGAACTTAGCTTATTTGCCTAGTTTTTTACTAAAACTTACCATGGCAACCTAACGGCCCTCGCCCCGGCTTTCAAGGCAAAATGCCGTAAAAGAATACGGTTAAACGCCTAGAGGTTATGCAGACCCGTGTATTTACGCATTCTGCAAATGCAGGGAAGCGGCTTCGGTGGAAATACGGCCGCGCGGCGTGCGCTGGATGAACCCCAGTTGCAGCAGGTAGGGTTCGACCACGTCTTCGAGCGTGTCTTCGCTTTCGCCGATGGCCGCCGCCAGCGTGGAAAGGCCCACCGGGCCACCGGCAAAGGTGGTTGTAAGCGCGTTTAAGTAGCGGTGATCGTTCTTATCGAGGCCGAGGGTGTCGACCCCCAGGCGCCTGAGGGCGTCGGCGGCAATGCCCTTGCCGATGCTCTCCTGCCCGGCCACGGTGGCGAAATCGCGCACCCGGCGCAGCAGGCGGTTGGCGATGCGCGGCGTGCCGCGGCTGCGGGCGGCCAGTTCGTGCGCGGCGTCGGGTTCCAGCCCGATATTCAGCAGCCGGGCGGCACGCTGGAGGATCTTTTCGAGTTCGGCGATGCCGTAATATTCGAGCCGCCCCTGCACGCCAAAGCGGTCGCGCAACGGGCTGGAAATAAGCCCCGCGCGCGTGGTGGCGCCGATGAGGGTGAACGGCGGCACGTCGACCCGCACGGTGCGGGCGGCCGGGCCTTCGCCGATGACGAGGTCGAGTTTGAAATCTTCCATGGCGGGGTACAGGATCTCTTCGACCACCGGGCTCAGGCGGTGGATCTCGTCGATGAACAGCACGTCGTGCGCCTGAAGCGTTGTGAGGATGGCCGCAAGATCGCCCCCCTTGGCGATGACCGGGCCGGACGTGGTGCGCAGGCCCACGCCCAGCTCTTTGGCCAGGATGTGCGCCAGGCTGGTTTTGCCCAGGCCGGGCGGGCCGGAAAGCAGCACGTGGTCGAGCGCGTGGCCGCGGCTTTTGGCGGCCTGGATGAAAACGCTCAAATTCCCCCGCAGTTCGGCCTGCCCGACGAATTCGGACAAATCTTGCGGACGCAGCGCGGCGTCGATGGCCGTGTCATCGGTCTGCTTCAGCGGGGTGAGGATCTCGTCGGTCATCGACCGTAAAAGCCGGTTACGGTGGCGCTGGCCAAGGCATTGGCCCCCAGGTTGAACCCGACCATGGCGCCCGAGGCACTGGCCTCGAGCGGCAGCGAAGCGACCTTGAGCGCCCATATCGTAAGCTGGTAGCGATGCGGCTTGCTACCCACCGGCGGACAGGCACCACCGAATATACTGCTGCCGTAATCGGTGCGGCCTTGCTGCGCTCCTGCCGGTAACGGCCCGCCTTCGGGCAACTGGCCGGTGGTTGCCGGAATGTTAAAGGCCGTCCAGTGCCACCAGCCGCTGCCGGTGGGAGCGTCGGGGTCGTACACCGTTATGGCAAAGCTTTGGGTGCCTTCGGGGGCATTGGCCCAGCTCACCTGGGGAGAGAGATTATCGCCCTTACAGCCAAACACATTGGCCACCTGCCGGTTTGAAAGCGTGCCTCCTTCGGCCCACGAGGCCGAGGTGATCTTGAAATTTTCGGCGTGCGCGGCGGCGGCCGAAAGGGCGAACAGGGTGGTGAGCAGGGCGTTTTTCATTATTTTAGGCGACTTTCTTGAGGGCGTGCTTGAACAGTTGTTCGAACGGTTCGGTGGGGAAATCCTTGATGGTTTCGCTGGCGGCGGTTTCGGCCGTGCGGGGCTGGTAGCCCAGGTTGATGAGCGCCGAGGTGAGGTCGGACAGCAGCGGGCTGTGCGTGGGCGTGCCCGGCATGAAGGCGGTTTTGCCCGCGTAGTCGCGCAGGTCGACCACGATCTTTTCGGCCATTTTGTTGCCCACGCCGCTGGCCCGCGCCAGCGTTTTGGGCTGGCTGGCGGCGCAGGCGTTCAGAATTTCGGCGGGTGTCAGCGTGGTGAGCAAACTCAGGCCCAGTTTGGGGCCCACACCGCTCACCGACGTGAGCTTGACGAACAGGTCGCGCTCGTTGGCATCGATAAAGCCGTACAGCTGGATGGCGTCTTCGCGCACGTTGGTGACGATGAACAGCTGGGCCGCCTGCCCTTTGGCAAGCTGGGCCAGCGTGCGCGCCGGGGCGAACACCTGGTAGCCCACGCCGTGGCAATCGATGACCGCGTGGTCGAGGCCAGTGTAGGCAATGGTGCCGGTGAGGAGTGAAATCATACTGCTACTATAACCTGTTTGATTTCTGTTACAACTTCAATCTGGCGAGAGGACTGGTTAAGTGGTGCGCATGCGTCAGCGCCACGGCCAGGGCGTCGGCGGCGTCGGGGCTTTCGGCTTTACTGAGCGGCAGCAGCACCTTCACCATGTGCTGGATCTGCGCTTTTTCAGCCGCGCCGGTGCCGGTAAGGCTTTTTTTAACCAGCCGGGCGGCGTACTCGGCCACCGGCACGCCCGCCTGCGTGGGCACCAGCAGGCACACGCCCCGGGCGTGGCCCAAGGCCAGGCTGCTTTTGGCGTTGATGTTGACGAAGGTTTCCTCCACCGCCGCGTGGGTGGGTTTGTGTTCGGCCAAAATGGCGGCAAGGCCCGCAGCCAAAGCGCCCAGGCGTTGGGCAATGGGTTGCGCGGCCTTGGTGGTGATGCGCCCGCAGGCGATATAGGTATGTTTGTTGCCCACCACCTCGACCACGCCGTAGCCGGTGTGTTCAAGGCCGGGGTCGATGCCGATAACCCTCATGATATCTGGGCGCATTTATTTGGGCAAAAAGGGCAGCATGCGGCTCAGCGTACCATCCTTCCGGTAAAACTGGTGGAACAGCGCCGCGCCGATGTGCAGGCTGATCAGCACAAAGGCCGCCCACATGCCGGCTTCGTGCAGGCCGAACAGCTGTTTGCCGAGTTCGGGGTTAAAGCCGATAACCGGCGGAATGGTGAACAGGCCAAAAAATACCGTGGGGCGGCCGCCTGCATTGCTCATTAAAAACCCGGTGAGCGGCATCCAAAAGATCAGGGCGTACAGCAGGTAGTGGTTTACCTGCGCGGCCAGCTTCAGGGGTTGGGGCATGGGCACGTAGCCGGGGTAGGTGTGCGTCAGGCGGTAGGTCAGCCGCGTGGCCGCCAGTATCAGCACCAGCATGCCGATTGATTTGTGAATACCGACCAGGCCGCCACCCTTCAGGTAATCGGCGGCCAGCATCCAGCCGAAGGCGAGGTTGAAGATCATCAGCACGCCAATGGCCCAGTGCAGGGAGATGGCGGCGGAAGTGTACGGAGAGCCGTGTTTTTGCGTTTTTGCCATGGCGCGATGATACGCCCCGGCCCTGTTGTATTACAAGAGGCTTACGCACCTGTAAAAAACCCATAAAAAGTGCGGGGTGTGGAAAAGTTTTTGGCGCTCGAAAGTTGAACGTGACAAGGCACTCGCCTATACTCGTTCCAGTCTGATTTTCTACGGAGTATCTGATGAACACCGCTAACGTTTCAGCCCCCGATGAGGTGCCCGGCATTGTGCTGTGCGAGCAAACCCTGATTGAATTTGCCACGCAGAACAACCTGCCCGCCCAAAGCGGAAAAGACCTGTTTGCCTGTGCGCTGCTCAACCAGCGGCACCAGGTGGGGAGCGAGGAAGTGACAGTGGGATCACTGGAAACCCCGTTTTTGCTGACCCTGTTTTTGCCGCGCGCATTGCCCGACACCCTCGCACCCGAGGACTTCGGGCAACGCAAGGCCACCGCCACTCAACTGCTCGAGGCTTTTTTGAAAAGCCGCAATACGGCGCTGTGGCGCTGAACCACGCAAACAAAAGCCGCCCCCCAGGGTTATCGGGGGGCGGCTTTTTTAGTGCCGGGTTTACTGGAGCTTGGCGGCGATATCTTCCGGCAGGTCGAGGTTGGTGGTGACGGTCTGCACGTCGTCGTCGGCTTCCAGCATCTCCACCATTTTCATAATGCTCTGGGCGGTTTCGAGGTCGGTCACCGCCTGCAGCTGGGTGGGGATGTAGGTGAGGTTGCTTTCGGTGGGCTCGCCAAGCGTTTTGGCCAGCGCGTCGCGCACGGCGGTGAAGTCGGACGGCGCGCTGGTGATCTCCCACATTTCGCCGGTGTTCTGGATGTCGTCGGCGCCTGCGTTGAGCGCGGCTTCGGTCACCTTGTCTTCGTTGCCGATGGCCAGCGGGTAGGTAAACAACCCGGCGTGCTTAAACATCCAGGCCACGGCGCCGTCGGAGCCCACGTTGCCGCCGAACTTGTTGAACGCCGTGCGCACGTTGGTGATGGTGCGGGTGGGGTTGTCGGTGAGCGTGGTCACCATCACCGCCACGCCCGCCGCGCCGTAGCCTTCATACGTCCGTTCGGCGTAGTCGGCGCCGGCAATTTCGCCGGTGCCGCGCTTGATGGCGCGCTCGACCACGCTGTTGGTCATGTTTTCTTTCCGGGCCTTTTCAACCAGCGTGCGCAGGCTGGGGTTGGACGACAGATCGCCGCCGCCCTGCTTGGCCGCGGTCATGATATCGCGGATGTACTTGGTATAGACCTTGGCTTTTTTCTTATCCTGCGCCGCCTTGCGGTGCATGATGTTTTTAAACTGACTGTGACCGGCCATAACGACTGCTTTCGATTTTAAAAGGCTTTTGGCTTAGCCGACGGTGGGCGTCAAGTCGCCGCCCGCGCGGATGGGTTTAACGCTTTGTGCCAGGCCTTTGGCGTTTGCGCTGACCAGTACGCCGGAAAGGCTGGCTTCGCCGGTGGCGGGCTGGAAGGCGCGGCGGCCACGGGTGTAATAGTTGGGCAGCACGCTCTCAAAGCTAAGGCCGATGCTGGAATTGTAGATGCCGCACATGCCGGCGTCGGTCTGGTAGGCGGTGCCGCCGGGCAGCACGCGGGTGTCGGCGGTGGGAATGTGCGTGTGAGTGCCCACCACCAGCGTGGCGTGGCCGTCGAACACGTGGGCCAGGCACACCTTTTCGGCGGTGGCTTCGGCGTGGAAATCGACCACTAACGCATCGTAATCCTTGGTTAATTCGTGTTCTTCGACAAAGCGTTTGGCGTATTGGAAGGGGCAGTCGATCTGCTGGGACATAAACACCCGGCCCTGCAGGTTGAGCACGCCGATGCGCTGGCCCGCCGGGGTGGTGTGGATGACGAAACCCCGGCCCGCCGTGCCTTGCTGGTAGTTGGCGGGGCGGATGATCTTGTCTTTTAAAACAAGGAGTTCTTCGGCGCCTTTTTGGTCGAAGGTGTGGTCGCCCAGCGTGATGACGTGGGCGCCCGCCTTGAAAATATCGTTAGCGGTCTCGAGCGTGATGCCCCGGCCGTTGGCGCTGTTCTCGCCGTTGGCGATGACGCAGGAAATGCCATGTTTTTCAATGATGTGGGGCAGGTGTTTGGCCAGTGCCTCGCGGCCGGGGCTGCCGAAGATATCGCCGAGGAAGAGAATGTTCATGCCGTGGTTATAGCCCGTGGCGGCGGGGTTGGGAAAGGGCTAAATTCCCCTTTAGATACAGGTAATTACCTCACGGCCCGTCACGACGTAATCGAGCCGGATGTCGTGATATTCGGCGGGAAACTGCGGGATCTCGAGTTCGGTGTAGCAGATGCCCGCCGTAACCACCGGAATTTGCAAGCTTTTGAGGGTCATGTCGTAATAGCCGCCGCCGTAGCCCAGCCGGTAGCCCTTGCGGTTGTAGCCCAGCATGGGTAAGCCTATGAAAGTAGGCGTAATTTCAGGCCCGGTGGCGCATTTGAGGCCGACGGCGTCGTGCTCGAGCGGGGCGTGGGGTTCCCAGACGTTAAAAACCATGGGAAATCCGCGATAAACCACGCGCGGCAGGGCCACGGTTTTGCCTTGGTCCCACAGTTCGCGCACCAGTGGCATCAGGTCGATCTCGGCGCCCAAGGGGGTGTATAAGGCTATGATCTCGCTTCGATTTTGCGCGATGAGGCCGCGCAGGTGGTTGATGGCCTTCCACTGCGTGGTATTTTGAAGGTCGAGCGGAATGGTGCGGCGGCGCATCTTAAGCTGTTGACGCAGCAGGCCTTTTTGCAGCGGCGCCACCATGTGGCGGGGGGTGGCGGGCTTGCGGGTACGGACTGTGACCATGGCGCCAGATATGGCCCCTGCCCTGTGCGTTTTCAAGTGCAAAAAAGGGTGCGCAGGTGATGCGCCGGTGGTGCATGGATGTCGCATTGTGATGCGCGGATGTCGGTTTTGGGGCCGAAAGCGAGCGCGAATGATGCGCCAGTGATGCGCGGGTGTCGATAACGCAAAAAAGCCCCCACCGGAGTGGGGGCTTTTGTCTTTTTTGCGGGTTCAGGCCGGTTCGAGCCGGCGGTTGGAGGCGACGGTGGCTTTTTCGCCTTTGGCAAACAGGCCGGTGAGCGTTTGGGCCATCCACATGGCTTGCCCGCGGCGGGCCTTTTCGCCTGGGTGGAGGTCGAGCAGCATGTGCAGCGCGACGCCGGTATCGGCCGCGTTGCGCGACAGCCCCGCCTTGACGATGCTGGCCAGGGCCGACATCGCGTTACAGGCCGCCGATTCGGGCGGTGCCGGGCATTGCCCCACGAGGGTGAGCATCTCTTGCCATTCGATGGCATCGATGCGCTGGCCCGACATGCCCCGCAGGAACAACGCGCCGATATTTTTGATGGCCCCGTGCGCCTGCGCCGTGAACGGCCCGAACATGGAGAGGCCATGGGTGGGATCGACCAGTTGCGCCGCCATGAAGCGGCAGAAGATGCGGTTGAAGGCGTCTTCGGTCAGCCCCGGCGGAATGGACTGGAGGAACAGTTCGGCCACCTCGCCGGACAGGTCGGGCGTTACATGCTCGAACAAAAATTCGTGCATGATGGGCACCCAGATGGGCACGCCCAGCTCGGTGGCGTAATGCCAGGGGCTGTAGCTCCCTACTGTGATGGTGATGGCGCAGCCGGGTTCGCCGGCTTCGAGCGGCATATCGGATACCTGCGGCTGCCCCTGCCGGAGCAGGTTGTACTGCCGGGCTTCGGCGATGCGGTCGAGGAAGGTGCGTTTGACGCCATGGTCTCCGTAAAAGGCGGTGGCTTGATGCATGGGGGGCCCCTGCGTTGTGGCCCGGCCGGAGTGGCAGGGCGCAAAAAGATGAAGATGGGTAGGCAAGAGATTGCCTTATAAGACTGAATACAGTTGCTGGCAACGGCAAGCAAAAGCCGCCGTGATCGCTCACGGCGGCTTTTTTGTTATACGCGGGGGAACGTGGAAAGGATGTCGCGCACGTTCCTTTCCTGAAAGCGCAGGGTGATGCCGTTGGGCAGCGCGGCTTCGTGGTTGGGCTGCGACTTGAACACCAGCGCGTCGAACCCGGTTTGATGGGCGGCGTTGGGTGGGGTGATCTCGATCCAGTTGACCCCCACCTTGTACAAGGGCGTGCCTTTTTGCAGCATGCCCCAGAAGATGCTTTGGGTTTTGCCGGGCCGGGCGTCGGCCACCTTGTGCGCCACCCGCAACAGCGGGCCGGGCTGGGCAGGCAGGTTGACCCAGAAGGCTTGCGCGTCGGAGCCGGTATTGAGCCGCAGGCGGGCATGGCTGAGTTCGGCCCCCAGGTGCTGGTGGGGCAGGCTTTTGAGGCAATCGGGAACCAGTTGGGCAAAATCGGCGCAGAGAATATCGAGTTGCATGGCAACACCTTTAAAAGGAAGGAACTTGCGGATTTATATGCTTTTTGGGAGGTGGGCGCCAGAGGCGCTTTGGTTTTTCGCTCGGTCCCCTCGCTAGCCCTTGCCGCTATGCGGCGGCGGGCAACGCAACCTTTGCCTCTGGCTCGGTTGCGGCGCCCCTTCGGGTCGCTTTCTCGCGCTTATGAAATTGCCTTCGCTGCGCTCGGCGGTCTCCGCTTCGCTTCGGCTCGCGTTCCGCGAATACCTACGCTTCGCGTAGCAAAAAGCCCTCCAAAAGGAGGGCCTTCTGCAATAGTCGAAGACGACTATTGGAGGACGAGAACACCACGGCGGTTCTTCGCCCAGGCGGCTTCGTCGTGACCATCGACAGCCGGACGTTCCTTACCGTAGCTGACGGTGTTGAATTGGCCAGCGTCCATACCCAGACCAACCAGGTAGCGCTTGATGGAAACCGCACGGCGGTCGCCCAGGGCCAGGTTGTATTCGCGGGTACCGCGTTCGTCGGCGTGACCTTCGATGGTGACGCCCTTAACTTCGTTTTCCTTGGCGAAGGAAGCGAACTTTTGCAGGGTGCCTTGGGCATCGCTGCGGATGTCGGACTTATCGTAGTCGAAATACACGATGTTGAAGCCGCCAGCGGCGAACTTGCTCTTTACATCTTCGGAGTTAGCGCCAGCGCCGTTGGCGTAGGCACCGTTGCCGTACTTGCTGCCTTTGGCAACCGGGGCAACGTTGAGGTCCGGGCTCTTCAAGCAGGAGCAGGCGGAGAGAGCCGCAACTACCGCAACAAGGCCAGCCTTGGTGATTAATTTGTTCATGTTCATACCTCTCTTTTAATAACTATAGCCTGCAAGGCTTCCAGACCCGCCACGGGAACGGGCTTGAGCGCACCATAAGGAGCCCCGGCACGCTTGGCAAGGCCCTAACTGGTGGCTTTTATGAGATTTTTTCAAATGTGCATACGGTATAAGCATGGCGTGTGGCATTTTGGTTGGCGTTTGGCCTGCCGCTGGACTTCCGGCGGGCGGGTTTTCCATGCGGATTTTTTATATTTCAGGGCTTTATGAGGTTTTTATGGGGCTTTGCCGCTTCGGTACGGTGGATTTACATGTTTTGGCCTAGCTTGACCCTACGACAACAAAAGGAGCCAGACGATGAATAAGACCCTTCCCGTATTTGTGATCGCCGGTGCCGCCGTGGCATTCGGCCTTGCCGCCTGCGGCGAAACCACAGGCGACCGCGCCCTGAGCGGTGCCGGTATTGGTGCCGGTGCCGGTGCCCTGGGCGCCGCCGTGCTAGGTGCAGACCCGTTGACGGGGGCCGTGGTGGGTGGCGCCGTGGGTGCCGGTACCGGCGCCGTGACCAAGAAAAAAGACGTGAACCTTGGCAAGCCGGTTTGGCGCTAACGTTACCTGAAGTTACCTATCCGAAAGGGTCGCTGGGGAGCGGCCCTTGTTTTTTGGGGATATAGGCTTATGTAAGGGGGTACATTACTGACCTTTTACGGAGAATATCCTATGGCCGATTACTCGAAAACCACCGTGATGGTGATTGAGGACGACCCCCACTATATGCGGCAGATGCTGCGGATTTTGAAGGAACAAGGCTTTGCGGAGAAGAATATTACCACCGCGATGTCGTTCGACGAAGCCCGCACCAAGGCCGAGGCGATGAAGGCCCCCGACCTGATTGTGACCGACTACCTGATGCCGGGTGGCGACGGGATCATGGTGCTGGAGGCGCTGAACCACCTGTGGCCGCAAAAACCGCAAGGCCACCTGTTCCATCCGGCCATTATGGTGACCAGCGACCCTGACGGGTTTTTGACCCGCAAGCTGCAGCGCGGCAGCCTTACCGGCGCCGATGCCCTTGAGCATGGCGTGCTGCTGAAGGTGGTGCCCAAAGCCGAGAATGCCGGCGAGGAAGGCGTGATCAAGGCCGAGATCAGGACCGTGCTCCAGAACCTGGACAAGCCCCTGCCCGCCAAAAAACGCGCCGCCCGCAAGCGATAACGGAAAGCCGCCCCCTGTCGGGGGCGGCTTTTTTGTTTGCGCTAGGCGCCGGACTTGAGGCGCTTGTTGCAGGCGCTCCAGTACTGCGGCCACTCTTGATTTGGCGGCACGGTGCCCGCGGCCTTGGCGGCTTTCCACTGCTCGCCGCACTGCTTCATGCGCGCGGCGTTGGCTTTTTGCGCTTCGGTTTGCGGGCGGCGCACGCGGGCCTTGCGCGCCTTTTTGGCCTTGGCCGCCGTGCGGCTGGCCGGGGCGGCATGCGCGGCCTTGGCCACCGGTTGCGCGGGCCGGGCTTGGGCTTTGGCCGGCGCGGCGGCTTCGGAGATGTCGTCGGCCTCGAACTGGTCTTGCGCATGTGCAGCCAGCGGCAGCATGAGGGCAGCGGCTAACAGGAACAGGCGCATGGCAACCCCCTACTCGCCGTGGCGGGCCGAGTAGCCCGGCACGTGGTCGTAGGTATAGAGGTTTTCGACCTGCACCCAGTCGAGGTTGTTGGCCTCGATCTTGTGCAGGATGCCGCGGATGTCGGACGCCAGCGGTTCGGTGCCGTTGGGGGCCATGAAGCGGACGGTCCAGAGGTCGGTGACCGGGGGCATGTCGGGCTTGCCCGGGTACATGCGCATGCCGCGCGAGGCCAGTTGCTCGAACGTGAGCGCGCCGGTGGAGCAGCGCTCGAGCGTTTGGCCGAGCTGTTCGGGGTCGCCGCCTTCGCAGTCGAAGAACACATCGACGCCCACCAGGCGCTTGGTGCGCACGCTTTGCGTGGTGTGCTGGTATTCGGGCAGCTTGATGGGTTTGCTGTCGCCCTGCGGGAACGGTTGCAGCGTGCTGGGTTTTTTGCCGAGGTTGGCGGCCACCGCCTTGGCGAACTGCGACGTGGTGAGCGCCTTGGATTTGTCTTTGGCGATATCGATGGTGTGCTGGCCCTGCTCGAGCGTGTAGAGCCACGCGTTGCCGAGGCGTTCGCCCTGCGCGCTTTGGCCGATGTGGTACAGCATGAGGATGGCGGCGTTGAGCAGGCCCGACGGGTTGGCCTTGCCCTGCCCGGCGATGTCGGGCGCGCTGCCGTGCACGGCTTCGAACATGGCGCAGCCGTGGCCGATGTTCATGCTGCCGGCCAGCCCGACGCTGCCGGAGATTTGCGAGGCGATGTCGGACACGATGTCGCCGTACAGGTTTTCGGTGACGATGACGTCGAACCGCTCGGGGGTATCGGCCACGCGCGCCATGCCGATATCGACGATGAGGACTTCTTTTTCCAGTTCGGGGAATTCCTGCCCGATGAGTTTGAACACCTGGCTGAACAGGCCGTCGGTGATCTTCATGATGTTATCCTTGACCAGGCACGTGACCTTTTTGCGGCCGTTGGTGCGGGCGTATTCGAACGCGTAGCGGCAGATCAGTTCGCAGCCCGTGCGGGACAGCAGCTTGACCGACTGGCAGGTATCGCGGGTTTGGCGGTATTCGATGCCGGCGTACAGGTCTTCTTCGTTCTCGCGGATGATGACGAGATCGACCTTGTCGTGCTTGCTGGGGACGAAGCCGTCGAACGTGCGGGTTTGGCGCACGTTGGCGAACTGCCCGAAGGCCTTGCGCATGGTGACGTTGACGCTTTTGTAGCCGCCGCCCTGCGGGGTGGTGATGGGCGCCTTGAGGAACAGCTTGGTGCGGCGGATGCTTTCCCACGCCTTGGGGTCGATGCCGTTCATGACGCCTTTTTTGAAGACCTTTTCGCCGATGTCGATGAACTCGGGCTCCAACTCCGCGCCGACTTCGCCGAGCAGGTACATGACCGCGTCCATGATCTCGGGGCCGATGCCGTCGCCCATTGCTACGGTTACAGGTACTTTAGCCATGATTTATTTTCTTCCTTGCTTAGATATTTGATGGCGCACCCTACAACAACCGGGGCCGTGCGCAAGTGGCACGGCCCCGGGGGTGTTCGATGTTCAGGCGGTGGCAGGCACGGCCGCCGCAGGTGAAGGCAGCGGAACGGCACTGAGCGTGACGGCCTGCAGGACAAGCGGCAGATCGCCGGCGGGCACCAGCAGGTGGGGGCCGAAAAACCAGGGCGTTCCTTCCAGCCGGAGGAACCTGCGGGCAGTCCAGGTATAGGCGCCGTATTGTTGGTGCCTGAGCAGCACACCCTCTTCCAGCGATTTTTGAAAGGGCCGGGCGCGGAGGATGCTGAAGTCGCGGAAGCCCCACAACCGTTCTTCGGGATCGTGCGGCGGGCATTTTTCGCCTTCCAGCGAACGCATGTCGAGTTCGACAGTGAATGGCGGAATGAGGCGCCTCGCACCATTCCCCTGATGATAAAATTCGCGTTTCAGCAACAGGTTGCAGACATAGAGGTCCAGTTTTTCGCGCTGGGCGGTATCGAGCCCGAGGTGTTCGGCGTCGATCAGGTTGAAGGTGGGCAGCGCGAGATCGGTCCAGAGTTTGCGTTCGTCTTCGGTCATGAAAACCTCCCGTACAAAGGCTGCGGAAAAAAAAGTGAGATGCTGCGGATACCTTTTATTTGTATACCCACAGCCTTTTAAAAACAAGCCGCCACCCGGGTTGCACCGTGGCTAGAGTTTGCTCTTTTCGTCTTCGAACTGGATGGTTTCGGCGGGATTGTCGATGGGTTGCGCCTTGGGCACGAACTTGAGCTGCGGCAGCGGGCGGGCCGCACCGCGGGGGGTGGGTTGATCCCACGGCGCCACGGTGCTGGGCGCGCCCACGGCGGCACCCGCTTTTTGCGCGGCCTTTTGCGCCGGAGTGAGTTCGGGCGTGGCGCTGGGGCTGCCCAGGCCTTCGCCTTCGGCCACGCCGGGGGTGGTGGGCGACGGCACGCTGCCCGACACCACGCCGGGCGTGGGCACGGCGATGACCGGCGGGGCGGGTTGCGCCGGGGGCGCCTGCAGCAGGCCGCCGGAATTGGAACCGGGCGTGGCGGGCGCCACGGCGGGCACGGCCTTGGGCGGCGCCACCTTGCCGAAAGCTTTTTCCTGCACGTCGCGCGTGAGTTGCTGGGCGCGGTTGTAGCTGTCGAAATTACTGGGGGCGCTGGCGTTGGGGCTGCTGGCGCTGGAGGGAATGAGCGTGCTGGACGGCGTGGGTGCGGCCACCGGCTTTTTGAGGCTTTCGGGGTCGGGCTGCGGGGCGATGTCGGCCGGGGTGGCGGGTTGCAGCGCGGCGGGTTCGCTTACGGATGGGGCTGGTTTAGCCGGTTGCGGGGCGGGCTGTTCGGGCAGTTTGACCGGCGCGTTGGCGGGGATCTGCGGTTGCTCGGCACGCGGTTCGGGCGCTTGCGGCGTTTGGCGGGCAGGCTCGACAACCGGGGCCATTTTGATGACCTCGGGCGCGCGCGATTGCGGCCATTCGATGCGGTGGCTTTCGGCCGGCGGCGGCGTGTTGGGCAGCTTGAGGCTGGTGGCGAGGCCTACGATCTCGAGCCGGTGGATGCGGTGGGTGTCGTTGTCGGTGAGCTGGTAGGTGATGCGGGAATCGTTGTTCTGCCAGCTGCGTTCGCGCGCGCCCCAGAAGCTTTGCATCACCTCGGGCGCCAGCTTGGGCGAGATGAAACGGTCGGCGGCGTATTTGAGGAAATCGGCCGCCACGACGTTTTCGGCCGCTGCCGGGTGGCTGGCGGGCCATTCGCGCCAGATGAGCCGCACCCGCGCCAGCCCGCCGCCGACCTTGTGCGATTTGTCGAGCATGAGGTGCACCGTGGCCCAGTTGCCGCCGACGCAGAGGAAATCGTAGCGCCCGCCGCCGTCGCGGCCGTCGAGGCTTTTCCATTTGCAGTAAAGTTTTTCGGTGGCGGCCTGGGTTTCGGCCGCGAAGGTGGTGAAAGGCAGTGCCGCCTGGTGGCCCGCCTGCGCGGTGGGCAGGGCGGAATCGTCGAGCTGGGCGTGGGCGGGCGCCGCGAGGCTGAGGCTTAAAGCCGTGGCCAACATAAAGGCGTGCAATATCCGCATATTGTGAACCTTAAGGGCATTTGGCGGCCTGCGCCCCCTGCCCTGTGGTGTTGGGGTGACGCGCTGTGGCGGGGTTGCTTCAGGGTTGATTAAAGAGTGGGCGAGACGTATACGTTTTGGAGTTTAGCGATTCACCGGAGCTTTTACATGAGCGACCAGATCGGCGCCAGAATTGAGGTTGGCGACATGGCGTCGCTTGACCTGATGCAGACGTTCCGCGGCAGCCGCGTGGGCGATATTTACCTGAAATGCTACAACCTGAAGGCCAACGTGGAAGCCAACTGCGCTGCCATTACCCTGCGGGCGGCGGGTTGCGGCAGCTTTTACCCCGAAGTGTTGTGGGCCACCTGGCTACAGCTGATATATGCCCTGAACGACAAACCGGCCCCGGATTTAAGGCGGCTGCTTGAACTGAAGCACAACCGCCTTGAACTGGAGCCCCTGCCCGCGGGCCAGGTGGCATGCCAGCATGACGACGACGCCGATATCGACTTTTTGAACGTACGGCGCGAAGAAAGCGGCTACCGGCTGTGGATGGATGACCTGTGGGAAACCCCCTACCTGCCCGAAGGCGGCGTGCTGCTGAAGCCCGAGCACATGAACCCCGGAGCGTGGAGCCCGCTGGAGAAGATCGCCAGCCTGCTGCACCACCCGGACTTCAGGGCCCGCAACAAGGAAATGGCTCGGCGGGCAAAAAGCATTAACCGCATCGACGATGTATCGATTGCGGCCATGCGCGAGTACAGGGCCAATAAAAAATCACGCGAATGAGGCCCCCTGCCGGGGGCCTTTTTTGCGGCGTTGCGCTGGTTGGCCCGGCGCTATATAGGTTGGCCACTTTTACCCGCACCACCGGAGCTTTTACATGGGCAACTTCCCCCTTACCTTTATACGCACCACCGGCGATGCCGGTTTGATCATCATGCAACTGACCGCCGGGCAGACCAGCGACCTTGTGCTGAAGGTGACCAACCCCGGCACCGTTTACAGCAGCAAGAGCGTGACGCTGGCCATGAAGGGCCAGCCGCACGGCGGGTTTTACCCGCCGGGTTTGTACATGTGCATGGCCAACCTGCTGGGCCGCATGTACAGCCACCGCCCGTACTTTGAACGGATGGACGCCGAAGACCTTGAGCTGAGCCGCGACTACCCGATGCATCCCGGCGACGAAGGGGCCATACATGACGACGGCCACACCGGCGCCGTGTTGCGGGTTCGCCGCGAAGACCACGGTTACCGGTTTTGGGTTGATGAACTTCAACACCCTGATGAATTTGCGGCCAAGAACGGCGTGGTGGTGGACCGCCAGCACCTGCACGGCGGCGCCTGGGACGAGCTTGAACGCGTGGGCGCGATACTGAACCACCCCACCCTGACCGGCCTGAACGCCATGCGCGACGCCCGCGTGCGGCAGTTGAACAAGCTGCCTGCGTTGTGATGAAAAACCGCCCTCATGGGGGCGGTTTTTTTATGCGCCTGTGGGTTAGAGCGCGGCGCGGGCGGCTTTAAGGGCGGCCTGCATATCGCCCGCCGGGGCGCCGGCGTTGGCCATGTCGGGGCGGCCACCGCCCTTGCCGCCCAGCGTGGCGGCGGCGGCGTTGACGATGGCGGGGGCCTGGTATTTGCCCACCAGCGATTTGGACACGCCCGCGACCAGCGTGGCCTTGCCTTCGGCGTGGCTTACGAGGACGAACACGCCTTCGTGTTTGTCCTTCAGTTTTTCGATCGCCGTGCGCAGGGCGTCGGCGTCGCCACTCACTTCGGCGCCTATATAAGTGATGCCGTTGACCGTTTCGGGCGTGAGGGCGCTGACGTCGATGGCGGCGGACGCCTTGGGGGCGGCCTTGGCCTTTTTGAGGTTGTCCTCGATGCGGGCGGGCACTTCGGACGGTTTGGATTTAAGGATGCCTGCGGCGGCGCGCAGGGTGTCGGCGTCGGCCAGCAGGGCATCGAACGCGGCCTGGTGGGTGACGGCCTCGAGACGGCGGATGCCCGCGGCGACCGAGCCTTCGGCCGTGATGCGGAACAGCCCGACCTCGCCCGTTTGGGCGACGTGCGTGCCGCCGCAGAGGTCGGACGTGACGAGCTGGATGCTGTCGGGGTTGCCCATGGACACCACGCGCACTTCGTCGCCGTACTTTTCGCCGAACTGGGCTGTGGCGCCGCTGGCCACGGCTTCGTCTTTGCCCAGCAGGCGCGTGACCACCGGCAGGTTTTGCCAGACCCAGTTGTTGACCTTGTTTTCGAGCGCGCGGATCTCTTCGGGGCTCACCGCCTTGGGGTGGGAAAAATCGAAGCGGGTCGTCTTATCATCCTGCCGGCTGCCGCGTTGCACCACGTGGCTGCCGAGGATTTCGCGCAGCCCGGCGAACAGCAAGTGCGTGGCGCTGTGGTTGCGGGCGATTTTGGCACGGCGGTCGGTGTCGATGTGAAGCTGGATATTGGCGCCGGTTTTGAGGGTGCCTTTTTCGACCGTGATGTGGTGGATGAAGACGCCTTCGAGCACCTTTTGGGTGTCGGTGACGGTGGCCTTGAACCCGTCGCCTTCGATGGTGCCGGTATCGCCCACCTGCCCACCGCTTTCGGCGTAGAACGGGGTTTGGTTGGTGACCAGTTGGCCCTTTTCGCCCTGCTTCAGTTCGTTCACTTTTTTGCCATCGGCCACCAGTGCCTGCACCACGCCTTCGGCGCTGAGGAAGCTGTAGCCGAGGAATTCGGTGGGGCCGGTTTCGGCCTGCACGTCGTACCAGACTTCGCTGAGCTTGCTGTCGCCGCTGCCCTTGAAGGCGGCGCGGGCGCGCTGCTTTTGTTCGGCCATGGCGGCCTGGAAGCCGTCGTCGTTGACGCTGATCTCGCGCGCCTTGAGCGCGTCTTGCGTCAGGTCGAGCGGGAAGCCGTAGGTGTCGTACAGTTTGAACGCGATTTCGCCCTCGAGCATGTCGCCTTTTTTGAGGCCCCTGGTTTCCTGCTCGAGCAGCTTGAGCCCTTGCGTGAGGGTTTTTCCGAAGCGTTCCTCTTCCATTTTGATGACGTCGGCGGCCATGGGCGCGCCCCGCTGCAGGTCGGGGTAGGCTTCGCCCATGACGCCCACCAGCGTGGGCACCAGCTTGTGGATGAAAGGTTTATCGACGCCTAGCAAATGCCCGTGGCGCATGGCGCGGCGCATGATGCGGCGCAGCACGTAGCCGCGGCCTTCGTTGGACGGCATGACGCCGTCGACCATCAGGAAGGTCATGGCGCGCAGGTGGTCGGCGATGACGCGCAGTGACATGTCGGATTCTTCGTTGCTCTTGTAGGTGGTACCGGTAAGGTTGCCCGCGGCGGAAATGATGTGCTGGAAGATGTCGGTATCGTAGTTGCTCTTGACGCCCTGCACCGCGCACATGATGCGCTCGAGGCCCGCGCCGGTATCGATGTTTTTATTCTTCAGCGGAACCTTGGTGCCGTCCTTTTGCAGGTCGAACTGCGTGAAGACGTGGTTCCAGATCTCCATCCAGCGGTCGCCGTCTTCTTCCGGCGTGCCGGGGCGGCCGCCGAACACATCGGCGCCAAGGTCGTAGAAGATCTCGGAGCTGGGGCCGCAGGGGCCGGTGTCGCCCATGGTCCAGAAATTGGATTTATCGCCGAGGCGGATGATGTCTTCCTTCTTCAAACCGATCTTTTTGTGCCAGATGTCGAAGGCCTCGTCGTCGCCGGTATGGATGGTGACGCACAGGCGCGAAGGATCGAGTGCGAGGTTTTTGGTGACCCACTCCCACCCCCAGGTGATGGACTGCTCTTTGAAATAATCGCCGAAGCTGAAGTTGCCGAGCATTTCGAAGAACGTGTGGTGGCGGGCGGTGTGACCGATGTTGTCGAGGTCGTTATGCTTGCCCCCGGCGCGCACGCACTTTTGCACGCTGACGGCGCGCTTGAGGCGGGTATCGACGCCGGTAAAATTGTTTTTGAACTGCGCCATGCCGCTGTTGGTGAACATGAGCGTGGGGTCGTTATCGGGCACCAGGCTGCTGCTGGGCACCACGGTGTGGCCTTTTTCGGCGAAGAAGCTGGTGAAGCTTTGGCGGATCTGGGCGCCGGTAAGGGAATGCGGGGAATGTTTGCTCATGGCCGCGAAACTAGCCCAGCCGGGCCGTATTGCCAAGCCCGGCGGGGCGAAACCGGGCCTTGCCAAATGGCGTCTATTTTTGTATACACCGCATGTACTTACATACGTTTTACCCCTTACCCTGAGGCCCCTATGGCAACAACCGACCACCACCGGATAACAGTGGTTTTGCACCTGACGCCCGGCGACCCGCCGGTTTATATCAGCGATTTCCACACCAAGAGGCTGTTGAAAGAGCTGTTCCCCCACGCACTGGGCCGGCACCTTGTTTACTCTCCGGAAAACCCGGTGGTGGTGCAGGTTTTGCTTGATTTTGGGTATATGCCCATTCGTAGCGAGCTGAACCGCCTGCTGCGCAAGCTGGTGAAGCGCCTGCAGGCACAAGGCCTGCCGGTGATTGAGCGCCGCGATTACCTGAAGGTACCCCAGCGCCCCGGCAAACAGCTGGTGCTTTACCGGCCCCCTGCCCGCAGGCGCATACGGCAGGCCCTGCTGCGGCTTGGCGGTGGCATTGTGCTGCTGATCATCGGATTTCCCGCCCTTGCGGGATGATAAAAAACGCCCGGAGGAAACTCCGGGCGGTTTGCTATTTGGCGCATGACTTTCAGTTGAGGTGAATGGGTTCGTCGACCTCGGCAAATATTTCGAGTACTTCGGTTTTGCCGTTGCGGGTCATGTGGAAGGTGTTACCCGCGATCTTGGCATTCACCAGCGTGTTATACAGGCTGAGAGCGTTGAGGAATACCTCGTTATCGCTTTTTGCGTCGGTATTTTCCTTGAGGTTATTGAAAGCTTCGAGAGAGCTGTCGGCGAGTAAAACTGTGAAAGTTGCCATAAAAAAATCTCCGCACTGGCGTGGAATTGGCGGGCTTATATCACAGCAAAAATCGGGCAGCAACGGCCTAGCGAGTGCGGATGGCCTGCCGGTAGAAAGCCAGCACGTCGCGACCGGCCTTTTCGACCCGGAAGGCGGAGAGGTCGTATTTGATTTTACCCGGCTTTGCTTTTTGCAGGGCGGTGGCAAGGGTGCTTACATCGTCGGGTTTGGCCCACCGCACGCTTTTGACGCCCGCCAAAAACTCGGCCGGGCCCTGCGTGCGCGTGCACACCAGCGGCAGGCCCACGGCCATGCCTTCGGTGATGGCCAGCCCGAACGGCTCGTAGCGTGCGGCGGAGCCGAACACGTTGGCGGCGGCGTAGTAGGGGGCGGTATCGGCCACGTAGCCCGCCAGCACGATGCGTTTGTCGGTTTGAATTTTGTGCTGGAGCTGCCCGCGCATGTGGCCTTCGCCGAGGATGACGAGCATCACGTCATCGGTTTTTTTGAAGGCCTTCTGGAAGGCGTCGATGAGCACGTCCATGCCTTTTTGCGGCACCAGGCGGCCGACGCTGAGGAACACCCTGGTGTTTTTACCGGCGCCCCACGCAGCGCGCAGTTTGGCCGCACTGCCGGGTTTGGCGGCTTGCGGTTTTTGCACCCAGTTCCAGATGGTGGTGGCTTTGCCTGTGTAATTTTGCATATCGGCTTTTTGCCAGTTGGCGATGCGGATGAGGCCATCGGCCTGCGCGTGTTCCTTGCGGCGGTAGTTGAGGTGCAGCGTGGCCACGAACGGGATGCGCAGCATGCGGGCGCCCCAGCCCAAGCGGCGCGCGGCGCGGCCGAGGTGGGCGTGGTAAATGTTGGGTTTGATTTTTTGCAGCACCGCCAGCGCCCACAAGCCGCTGAGCGTGCTGGGCCACCACGCGGGCAAAAAATGAAAATTTGCTTGGGGCACAGCGGCACGCCAGCGTTTTTCGATTTCGGGCTTCAGGGTTTCGAGCAGCAGGTGCACGCTATGCCCCTGCCCGCTTTGCCAGTTGGCAAGTTCGGCGAGGTGGCGCTCGGCGCCGGCGAATTCGTGGCTGAGGAGACCGTGGGCGATTTTCATGGCCACAGGCTTATCACAAACAGACTGGCAAAACCCAGCAGATATAAAACAGCCGCTGTTTTTGCCCCCCACAAATGCCTGAACCGCAACAACATGAAGGCCGCAACATAACCGGACAATGCATAAATGGTAACGGCCTGTACCGAGCTGTAATGCCGAAGCTCGGCCGGCAGGTAATAAGCAATGAAGCCATAGCCGAGGTGCACGAAAAGATAGTTCATGGTGATTTCCCACACAGGGCCTTCGATGCCCATGACGGCGGCCTTCAGGTAATGATTTTGATGCAGGCCCAGCCGATGGAAATAAAGCCATGTGAGGTAAAGATTGACACCAAAGAACGACCAAATGACAGGGGCGGCCAGCGACGTATCGCCCTGGGCGATGGGCATGAAGTGATAAATCCACAGGCTATGACCCGTAACCAGCTTGTATAGCTGATTGGAGGCTACCTCGGTTATCGGGGCGGCCAAAAAAATGGCCCCCGCGAACGTGGCCATGTGGCTTGTTTTGAACCCCGCCAGATGGCGGTGCACCAGAAGGAAAAGAAACCCCGTCCATGCGAGCATCAGGCTTGCGAGCACAGCCATCGATAAAATCAAATGTTTTGCGCTTTGCGTTTTTCGACCAGTTCGGCGAAGTACTTATCGGCGTGGAAGGAGCTGCGCACCAGCGGGCCGGAAGCCACCAGCAGGAAGCCTTTCATTTTGGCCTGTTCTTCATAGTAGGCGAACTGCTCGGGCGTGACGTACTCCATGACCGGGTAGTGCTTGGTGCTGGGGCGCAGGTACTGGCCGATGGTGAGGAAGTCGACGTTTGCGGCGCGCAGGTCGTCCATCACCTGCAGCACTTCGTCGCGGTCTTCGCCGAGGCCGACCATCAGGCCGGATTTTGTAAACACAGGATAGTCGGCTTTTTCCTTCACCCGTTGCAGCAGGCGGAGCGAGCCGAAGTAGCGCGCGCCGGGGCGCACGGTGCGGTACAGGCGCGGCACGGTTTCGAGGTTGTGGTTGTACACGTCGGGCCGCGCGGCCACGACCGTATCGATGGCTTCTTCCTTCCGCCGGAAGTCGGGCGTTAAAATTTCGATGGTGGTGCCGGGCGCGGCTTTTTTGATGGCGTTGATGCATTGCGCCCAGTGGCCCGCGCCGCTGTCGGCAAGGTCATCGCGGTCAACGCTCGTGACCACGACGTGCTGGAGTTTCAGCTCGGCCACCATTTGGGCGAGGCTGTCGGGTTCGTGCGGGTTGACCGTGTTGGGCTTGCCGGTTTGGATGTTGCAGAAGGCGCAGCCGCGGGTGCAGGTATCGCCCAATATCATCACCGTCAGGTGGCCGCTGGCCCAGCAATCGCCGATGTTGGGGCAGGCCGCTTCTTCGCACACGGTGTGCAGTTTCTTTTCGCGCACGCGGTCGACCAGGTCGAAATACTTAGGGCTGGTGGGGGCGCGCACGCGCAGCCAGTCGGGCTTGGCCGACATGTGCGGAATGCCGCCTTCGGGTTTTTCGGCGCGGCCGACACCGGAAATGCGTTTTTCGGAGAGCTCTTTTAATTTCTGTTCGCGGTAGAGATTGAAGGCCTGCTTGGGCGCGTCGGGGATATGCTCGTAGTTAAGGGTGGCCACACCATCGGTCGGAATGCCCGCGTTGGCGAGTTCGGTTTTGACCGCTTCGCGATCTTCGGAGAGGGTGATTTGGACTTTCATGTAATGCTTTTATACACCTTCCGGCGCGTGCAGCAACCACGGCAGGATTTTGCCCGAAAGGTGCTTTTTATAATAAGCACGCCAAAGTGGATAAAGTGCGAAAATGACCACGCCCACCAGCCCGGTGTAGGCGTTAAGCAGTACAAAGTAAGCGAGCCAGCAGGCCTCTTTTGCCCACATATAATAGGTGAGCTTTTTGTAGCACTTCACTTCCTTCACCGTGCGTTTGTGCTGTGCGCGCTCGAGCATGTCGGCGATGCTCATGTGGTTGAAGCCGAAGTACACGGCGAACACGCCCACCCACTCGGCCAGCGTATTGCCGTGCAGCACCGCCACCAGCGCGAGGGTGGTAAACACCACCGCCTGCTCGAGCTGATACATGTGCAGCTTAGGCATTAAGGGGGCGGCCTTCGGCGGCGAGGGCTGATTCGCCGATCATTTCGCTGAGGGTCGGGTGCGGCAGGCAGGCGTGGAAGAAATCTTCTTCCACCGCTTCGAGGTGGCGGCCCAGCACGAAGGTGCTGATGAGTTCGGTGGCTTCGGCGCCGATGATGTGCGCGCCGAGCAGTTCGCCGGTTTGCGCATCGAAAATGGTTTTGACCATGCCGCCGGGCTCGCCCAGCGCGATGGCCTTGCCGTTGGCCATATAGGGGTAACGGCCGATCTTGATTTTGCGCCCGGCGGCGATGGCGGCCTGCTCGGTGAGGCCGGTGCTGGCCACCTGCGGCGTGCAGTAGGTGCAGCCGGGAATGTTGTCGTAGCGCATGGGGTGCGGGTGCTTGCCGGCAATGTGCTCGGCGGCGATGACGCCTTCGTGGCTGGCGACGTGGGCGAGCCACGGGCTGCCCGCGACGTCGCCGATGGCATAAATGTGCGGGATGTTGGTCTGGTAAAAATCATTCGTGTTGATGCTGTTCTTTTCGGGCACGATCTTGACCGCTTCGAGGCCGAGATTTTCCACATTACCCAGCACGCCGATGGCCAGGATGGCCCTATCGAACTTTTTATTGGCGCCGTTCAGTTTGACCTCGACGTGGTCTTTGGCGGGCTTCAGGCCTTCGACCTTGGCACCGGTGAGGATTTCGATGCCGTCTTTTTCGAGCGCGGTTTTGAGTTGCGCGGCGATCTCGTCATCCTCGGCCGGGACGATGCGGTTCTGCGCCTCGGCGATGGTGACCTTGCAGCCGAGGCCCGCATAGAACGAGGCGAACTCGACCCCGATGGCCCCTGCCCCGATGATAAGGAGCGACTTGGGCAGCTCGGTTGGCACCATGGCTTCTTTCGCCGTCCAGATGAGCTGGCCGTCGGCCTCGAGCACGCCCTTGATTTGTTTGGCGCGGGCGCCGGTGGCGATGATGGCGTTTTTGAAACCGACCTGCTCTCCGGACACATCGAGCGTTTTGTCGTTCATGAATTTGGCGGTGCCCTTGAGCACGGTGATCTTGTTCTTTTTCATCAGGAAGCCGATGCCCTTGGAGAGCTGCTCGGCGACCTCGCGCGAGCGCTTGATGACGCGGGTGAAATCGATGCGGCTCTTTTCGACCACGATGCCGAAGTCGGCGCCGTGGGCGATGGCGCGGTTGAGTTCGGAGGCCTTGAGCAGCGCCTTGGTGGGGATGCAGCCCCAGTTGAGGCAGACGCCGCCGAGGGCGTCCTTTTCCACGATGGCGGTGTTGAGGCCGAGTTGCGCCGCGCGGATGGCGGCGACGTAGCCGCCGGGGCCTGCGCCGATAACTACAACGTCGAAGTTCTGCATGATGTTTCTCCGTTTAACTTACACCAGCATCAGGCTGGGTTTTTCGAGGTACTCTTTAATGGCGCCGAGGAGTTCGGCGCCCAGCGCGCCGTCGATGACGCGGTGATCGACCGACAGGGTGAGTGCGAGCATGTCGTTTTCGTCGGCCTTGCCCACGGCGAGGATGGCGGCCTGCGGCGGGTTGATGATGGCGGCGAATTCCTCGATGCCGTACATGCCGAGGTTGCTGATGGAAAAACTGCCGCCCTCGTACTGCTCGGGCTTGAGTTTGCCTTCGCGCGCGGTGGCCGCGAGTTGCTTCACCTCGCTGGAAATTTGCACCAGCGATTTTTGATCGGCGTTGCGGACGATGGGCGTGATGAGGCCGCCCGGCGTGGCAACGGCCACGGCCATGTCGACGTTGCCGAACATGACCATGCTGTCGATATTCCAGGCCGCATTGGCGGCAGGGTAGTCGGCCAGCGCGAGGGCGGAGGCTTTGACGATGAAATCGTTGATGGTGAGTTTGACGCCTTTGCTGGCCAGGCCTTCGTTCAGCTCGGCGCGCATGGCGCTGACGCGGGCCACGTTGGCGCGCACCTTAAGATAGAAATGCGGCACGGTTTGCTTGCTGGCGGTAAGCTTGGAGGCGATGGCCTTGCGCATGGGCGAGAGTTTTTCCAACGCATCACCGCGGCGCACCACGCTGCGGGTGCCGCCGGCGTTGGCGAGGTCTTTTGCCGTGATGCGGCCTTGCGGGCCGGTGCCCTGCACCGAAGATAAATCGAGGCCTTTTTGCGACGCGAGGCGGCGGGCCAGCGGCGAAGCTTTGACGCGTCCACCCGAGGCCACCGGCGCAGCGACCTGCTGCACGATGACCGGTTGCGCGACCGCGATGGGTGCAGCCACGGCGACTGGCGCGGGCGTTGCGGCGGCTTGCGGCGCGGCTTCGTCTTTCGGTTTGGCTTTGCTGACCGGCTTATAATCGGCGGCGATATTCTCACCGGACTTTTTCAGCACGGCGATGGGTTCGCCCACCATCATGTCGGCGCCGGGCTGGCCGATGATGCTGTGGAGGATGCCGTCATCGGAGGCTTCGACCTCCATGGTGGCCTTGTCGGTTTCGACTTCGGCGATGACGTCGCCCGCCTTGATGGCGTCGCCTTCTTTCTTCAGCCATTTGGCCAGGCGCCCTTCCGTCATGGTGGGGCTGAGTTGCGGCATGTAGACGTCGATGGGCATAATTTATCCTCGGTAGGTTTGATAAAGCACGTAGGCACCCAGCACCAGCAGCGCGGCAGTGGCCACCACGAAGGCGCGGGCAAGGTAGGTGAAAATAACGTAATCGGTGTTGGGGGCGGCGCGCCACACCATGACGAACCAGACCAGCGTGATGAGCGCGAGGCCGAGGGCATCGGCCACGTTGACGAACGTGCCGAGCACGCCGATGGCCTTGGGCACCCAGCCGCCCATTTGCGCCATGTGGTCGCGCACGCCCGCGAGCATGTCGTAACTGATTTTATACATGGCGAGGTAGCTGGCGAGGATGATGGCGTAGACCCCCTGCCCGTACACCCAGAACGCCACCCATAGCGGCAGGTCGCCGCGCCAGAGGGTGAGGACGATGTTTTGCAGGGGTTCGGTTGCCATTACGCCACCAGCTTTTTGACTTCGCGGACGATGTCTTCGACCTGTGGCACGCAGAGCACTTCGAGGTTGCTGGCGTAGGGCAGCGGAATGGGCAACTGGCTCATGCGTTGCACCGGGGCGTCGAGTTCGTCGAAGCATTTGTCGGAGATGGTGGCGATGATCTCGGCACCCACGCCGGCGGCGGCCCACGTTTCTTCCAGCACCACGGCGCGGTGGGTTTTGGACACGCTGGCCACGATGGCATCGGTGTCCAGCGGGCGCAGCGAACGCAGGTCGAGCACTTCGGCGTTGATGCCCTGCTTGGCCAGTTCTTCGGCCGCCTGCAACGCCTTGATGCTCATCATGCTGTAGCCGATGAGGGTGACGTCGGTGCCTTCGCGCATGACCTTGGCCTTGCCGATGGGCAGGGTGAAATCGTCGCCCTCGGGCACTTCGCCGCTATGCCCGTACAGCACTTCGTGCTCGAGGCAGACCACCGGGGTGTTGTCGCGGATGGCGGCCTTGAGCAGGCCCTTGGCGTCGGCCGGTGTGGCGGGCGCGATGACCTTGAGGCCGGGGATGCCCATGTACCAATTGGCGTAATCCTGGCTGTGCTGCGCGGCCACGTGCGCAGCGATACCGTTGAGCCCGCGGAACACGATGGGGCAGCCCACCTTGCCGCCGCTCATGTACAGCGTTTTGGCGGCGCTGTTGATGATGTGGTCGGTGGCCAGCATGGCGAAGTTCCAGGTCATGTATTCGACGATGGGACGCAGGCCCGCCATGGCGGCACCGACAGCCACGCCGGTGAAGCCGAGTTCGGCGATCGGGGTATCGACCACGCGCTGGGGGCCGAATTCCTGCACCATGCCCTGGCTGCACTTGTAGGCGCCCTGGTAGTCGGCCACTTCTTCGCCCATCAGGAACACCGCCGGGTCGCGGCGCATTTCTTCGGACATCGCATCGCGGATTGCCTCACGATAAGTTTGCACGGCCATGGTTATTTCTCCACTACATCGTTAATGAAACTGGGGCGGAACTGGTCGCGGTTTTTAAGCACGAAGTCGCGCACCGGCTTGTGGGCGAACAGCTCCAGCATGTCGCGCTGCCAGATGTGCCATATCTTTTTGGGCACGAGTTTGAGCTTGTGCAGTTGGTGCTCGCGCTCGAACAGGCGGCACACATTGAACACCCCCAGCTGGTACTTGGGCTGGCCCATGGCAGTGAGGTAGACGTGCTCGGGGTTTTTATCTCCCACCACCGGCAGCGCGACCTTGAGCTTTTCGTACTCGTCGGCGAACTGCAGGAAAATTTTCAGGTGTGCATCGGCGGCGGCGGCGCGGGTGGCCTTGGCTGCCTTGCGCGCGGCATAGGCCGCGGCCAGCGCGGCGCCCAGCGACAGAACCGCGGCCAACGGCCCGGCCAGTTCCTGTAACAGCATCCAGCTCTGCAGCATGTTACTGGGGTGTCACGTCGGTGTAGAGTTCGGACACGTCGGCCAGCGGCGACGTGGTGGCCAGCTCGGCCACGCGGTTGATGTCGGCCTTGATCTCGTCGTCCATTTTATCGAAATCGGGGGCCGGGATGTTGAGCGTATCCATTAAGTACTTTTGCAGGCGGGCGATGGGGTCGCGGTTTTCGCGCACGCCCTCCACATCTTCGCGCGTGCGGTACTTGGCGGGGTCGGACATGCTGTGGCCGCGGTAGCGGTAGGTGTCGAGTTCGAGCACATAGGGCCCCTTGCCGCTGCGGGCGTGGGTGATGGCCTTTTTGAGCGCCTTGTAGCTTTCGAAAAAGTCCATCCCGTCGGCCTTGGCGCAGGCGATGCCGAAGGGTTCGGCGCGCTTGTACAGGTCTCCAGCCGCGGCGCGCGCCACGCTGGTGCCCATGCCCCACTGGTTGTTTTCGATGATGAACACCACGGGCAGTTGCCACAGCGCCGCCATGTTGAGGGCTTCGAAGAACTGGCCAGCGTTGGTGGCGCCGTCGCCGGTGAAGGTGAGGCTGACGCGCTTTTCCTTTTTATACTTGCTGGCAAAGGCCAGGCCCGCGCCCAGCGGAATTTGCGCGGCGACGATGCCGTGGCCGCCCCAGAAGCGCTTTTCGACATCGAACATGTGCATGCTGCCGCCCTTGCCCTTGCTGATGCCGTTGGCGCGGCCGGTGAGTTCGCACATCACGGCCTCGGGCGATACACCCGCCACCAGCGCATGGGCGTGGCAGCGGTAGCTGGTGATGAAATCGTCGCCGTTCTCGGAGGCCACCTTGGCGCCGACGGCCACGGCCTCTTGCCCGATGTACAGATGGCAGAAGCCCGCGATCTGCCCTTGCTGGTAGAGGCTGGCGGCTTTTTCCTCGAACCGGCGGCAGGTGAGCATTTGTTTGTAGGCCGCCATGAGTTGCGCCGGGGTGAGGCCAAGCTCGATATGCGGGGGCTGGCGCCCGCTGCTGCCACCGTGCTGGCCGCCAACGACTTTAAGCTGGGTTTGGTTTTTTGCGCTCATGGGTTTGGGTTCCTGATTAGGCTTGTTTGGCCGCACCATGGTGCGCTACCTGGTGCAGGGCAACTAAAAAAGTTTGTGCGCCGCACACAAGCCCGTGGCGGATATTGGCCATTTATCGGCTAAAAACCGGGTACAACGCGCGGTAGTGGTATTGGCATGTTTCACTAATCCGCCTATAGTGGTGGCACTTAAAGGCAACATCTGGCTTATGGAGTACCTGGTTATGCCTATTCTCCCCCCGCCGTTTCCACCCCCTGCCTGGGCCACGCCCGACAATATGCTGCTGTTCCTGCGGCTTTCCTGCCTGGCCATTCTGGCTGCCTACGCCGTGCTGATCTTGAAGGTGCGGACCATACGGCAGCACCAATGCTGAAGCAGATGGCCCACGATACCGCCCTGCTCTTTCGCCCCGGCGAAGGCTGGGACCTGTACCACTGGCGCATCGCCTTTGGCGTTTATGCCGTTGGCCTGATGGCGGCGATACTGGGCCTTGGCGCGTTGTACGACCGCCTTGCCGCACTGTACGCGCTTTACAAATGCCTCGACTGAACCCACCCCTTGCCGGGGGTGGGTTTCATTTATAAGGTATGGCTTATGGAATTATACAAGCACGGTTGTTTGACCCACGCGCACGAACGCTTGCGCGCGCGGCTGGTGAAATGGGTGTTCCGCCGGTTGTGGATGAAGGGCCCCTACCCTAAGTTTTGGGTGTTGCCCGGTGATGCCATCGGCCGCGAGATACTCACCCACGGGCTGTTTGAAAAGACCACGCTGCTGGCGCTGCGGAAACTGCTGGGCAAGCAAAAGGGTGTTCTGCTCGATATAGGGGCCAACATCGGCAACCATGCGGTGTTTTTTGCACCGCTGTTCAACCGCGTGGTAGCGTTTGAACCCAACCCCGCGGTGTTCAAGATTTTAGAGGCCAACGTGGCCATCAACAAACTGGCCAACGTGCTGCCGGTGAACAAAGGGCTGGGCGCCCGTGCCGGCAAAGTGCCGTTTTACGAAAACACCGGCGGCAACCTGGGGGCCTCGGGCTTTAAAAAGAGCGCCGGCGCCAAGGCCATCGGCGCGCTCGATATTGCCGTGGGCGATGCCGAGTTGAAGCGCCTGGGCATCAAGCCCGCCGACGTGCGCGCGGTGAAGATCGACGTTGAGGGTTTGGAGACCGAGGTCATCAAGGGGCTGGCCGGAACCCTGAAGGCCGCAAAGCCGCTGGTGATGTTTGAAGTGCTTGAAGGCGCGCACGGCGCCAGCATTGTGGCCGCGCTGATGAAACTTGGTTACGGCCATTTTTACGAGATGGTGGAAGAACGCGGCTGGAAAGGCGAAACCTGCCGCCTGCTGAAAGTGAACAAGCTGGGCGACCGGTATTATGCGCTGGTGATTGCCAGCGCGGCTGAACTTAGCTGAACGGTATAAGATCTTCGATGATGCTGTTGCTGCCGGTATCGTGCGGGGCGTAGGTGGGGCCGTGCTGCATGTAGGGGCGGTAGGCCGCCACCGCCTGCTTTCCGATGCCCAGGATGCTGCCGCGCTGGGTATCGACCAGCACCATGGTGAAGGCGTCGGCACTGGGCATGTAGGGGCACAGGGCGTGGCCGGTGCGGTAATACCAGATTTCGACGCTGCTTTGGCCGCCGGTAAGCAGAATATTCTCTTTTTGCTGGGGATCGGGCAGCACGGTGGTGGGGTCGCCCGCCGTGGCGGTTTGCAGCGCATAGGCGTTGGCGCTGGCAATGGGCATCAGGTCGGCCGGGCAGGCGCCGGGGCCGTTCATGCCCTTCATGGCCAGGGTGGTGAAACAGCCGGAAAGCAGCGGGGCTGCGCCGAAAGCGGCCAGGGCAATAAGGGTATGTTTGTTTTTCACACCCCTTTATAGGGGCGGCGGAAAGGGCGCCCTGACAGGCCCCGGAAAGGGGTTAAGCGAAGGTTAGAACGGCGCCCGCAAAGGCAACCAGCAAACCGAGGGCTATACGCAACATGAACGCGATGCTGCCCCTGCCCGCCGCGCTTGCCAAGGGGATTGGTATTTGAAGGCCACAGGTGGTGTGGCGCCAATGTGACTAAATTTTAGGCAGCCTACCGGGGCTTGATGGGTGCGCCGCGGCCCAGTTGCTCGGAGGGGTTGATGAGCGGGTTGTTCACTTCGTCGTCCGGCGCTTCGGGTTGCAGGGTGTCGGCGCCGTATTCGGGCGATGTGGGCACCGGCGCGCTGCGCGGCGGCACTGTTTTGCCCCGGCTGAGCGTGCCGTAACGCGGGGTTGAACCGGGCAGATCCTCTGTCATGGTGCGCGGCGGCGCGTTGGTGACGGGGTTTTGCGGTTTGCTGCTGGCTAACGGCAGCGGGTTGCGCAACTGGGGAATGATAAAATCGTGGTAGTAGTTTTGCCCGTAGCCCAGCAGGCGGTCGTTCTGGAACACGAAGGGCAGCAGGCTGGCGTCGATATCGGGGCGGCGGCACACCGTACTGGCGGTATGGTAGAACAGCACCTCGACGCTGCTGCCGTCGGTGAGCATGAAGCTTTCGGCCCGCGCCGGGTTGCCGATGATGGCGGTAACATCGAGCTTGCGCGACCCCAGGCTGACCCGCGCCAGGTTGCTTTGCAGCCAGCGCGCCTGCTGCACCATGGTGGGCGGGCAGCTGCTCACCACATTCACGGCCTTGGGCGCAGGTGCGTATTGCGGGCCGGTGCTGCACCCGGCCAACAGCAACGCACACAGGGCTCCCCGCATTTTCATGCGCGGCGAATACGTTCGTGCAGGATAATTTTAGCCAGCTCGGCCACGGTGGTGTCGAGTACGTCGTTGATGAGCACCACGTCGTAATCATTATACGTGCTGCCGTGCATGTCGGGGTTTTTAAATACCCATTTGGGGTCGTGCAGGTGCTCCAGGTCTTCGCGCGCGGCTTCAAGGCGGCGGCGGCCGTCTTCGGCCATGGCGGGGTTGCGGCCCGTTAGGCGCTGCTCCAGCCGCTCGCGGTTGGGCGGCAGCATCAGCACGCGCAATATGCGCTCGGGCATCTGGCGGTTGAAGGCCTGCACGCCATCGATCTGGATATCGGCGATGACGTCGTGTCCCTTGCCCAGCAAATCATCGACCACCCACTTGAGCTTGCCGTAGCTTTTACCGTGGTAACCGCGGTTCACTTCGTAGAACTCGCCGCGGGCCTCGGCGGCGTCGAACTCTTCGGGCGTCAAAAAATAATAGTCGATCTCGTGCTGTTCGCCGGGGCGCGGCGAGCGCGTGGTGGCGGAAAGAAAGCGTTTGATGTTGGGGTCTTGCGCCATCAGGGCGTTGATCACGGCGTCTTTTCCCGTGCCGCTGGGGCCGGTGACGGTGATGATCATGGGGGATATCTTTTTCATTTGGCTTTGGCGGGGGCTTTGGGTTGCGGTTTGGAGGCCGGGTTGGCCTTGACGTATTTGGCCACGGCCTTTTGATGCTGCTCGTAGGTGTCGGAGAACACGTGGCCGGTGCCGCTCACGTCGACCACGAAGAACAGCGCCGTGGTGCTGGCCGGGTTGGCGGCGGCCAGCAGCGCGGCGCGGCCGGGGTTGGCAATGGGGGTGGGCGGCAGGCCATCGTTTTTATAGGTGTTGAACGGGTTGTCGTCGGTTAGGTCTTTGCGCTGGATGTTGCCTTTGTAGCTTTCCATGCCGTAGATCACGGTGGGGTCGGACTGCAGGCGCATCTTCTTGTTCAGGCGGTTGACGAACACGCCGGCGATCTGCGGCATTTCGGCGTTATTGGCCGCTTCCTTCTGCACGATGCTGGCCATGATGAGCAAATCATTCGCGTTGGCGTAGGGCGTGAGCGTGTTGCGCGCGGCCCAGGCCTTGTCGAGTTCGGACCTCATGCGGCGGGCCATTTCATCGACCACTTTTTGGCGCTGGGTTTTAAGGTGGTAATCGTAGGTGTCGGGGAACAGTTCGCCTTCGCCGGGGCGCTTGATGATGGTGCCGGAGAGTTCTTCGTTGGCCGCCAGCGTATCGAGAACCTGGCGGGTGGTGTAGCCCTCGGGGATGGTGACGCTGTGGGCGATGGAATCGCCCGAGGTGATTTTGGCGATGGCGCCGGTGATGCTGGTGCCGGCGGCAAACTCATATTCGCCCGCCTTGAGTTTGGGGCCCACGCCCAGCTGCCGCACCGCCAGCTTGAACACCGTGGGGTTGGTGATGACGCCCGCCGTGCCCAGCTTGAGCGCGATGCGGTTGGGGCCTTCGCCATTATCGATGACCACCTGCACCGGCGCCTTGAGCGGGCCGGGGCTGCTGATGAGCCGCTGCCAGGTGGTGACCGCAATGGCCAGCGCCAGCGCAACAAACCCGATAGCCAATCCGATGGTTTTTAAATTCAAATGCCTTGTTCCCCTTGGGCAGAGTGTGCCCGCCCTGGCTAACGCGGGCAAGGCGTGGGGGCACGCGGGTGCCTATGCTTGGGTCACACTAAAAGCTAACGCTGCCCTAGGCAGACGTTAAGACAAGTGCGGCGTTGGTGCCGCCGAAGCCGAACGAATTGCTCAGTACGGCCTTCAGCCCCGGGGCGCTTTCGGGCTTGAAAATATGGCGCACCGTGCAGGTAGGGTCGGGGTCGGTTAAATTGAGCGTGGCGGGCAGGGTTTTGCTGAGCAGGGCCTGTGCGCAAAAGGCGGCCTCGAGGCTGCCGGCGGCGCCCAGCAGGTGGCCGGTGGCGCTTTTGGTGCTGCTGACCGGCACGTTCTGGCCCACCACCGATGCGATACCGGCGGCCTCGACATTATCGCCCCCCGGCGTGCTGGTGGCGTGGGCATTGACGTAGCCGATATCGGCCGCGCCAAGCCCCGCGTCGGCCAGCGCCAGCTGCATGGCGCGCACGGCGCCCTCGCCGCTGGGCATGGTCAGGTGGTAGGCGTCGGCCGTTTGGCCGAAGCCTGCCACACGGCCCAAAATTTTGGCCCCTCGCGCCTTGGCGTGGTCTTCGCTTTCCAGAATAAGAATGGCGGCGCCCTCGCCCATCACAAAACCGTCGCGGCCGTTGTCGAACGGGCGGCTGGCCTGTTCGGGGGTATCGTTAAAACGGGTGGACAGCGCGCGCATGGCGGCAAAGCCCCCCAGCGCACTGGCGGTGACGGCGGCCTCGGAGCCCCCGGCGATGACGATGTCGGCCTCGCCCCATTCGATGAGCCGCTTGCCCCAGCCCAAGGCGTGGGCCGATGTGGCGCAGGCACTCACCGGGCACACGTTGGCGCCCTGCGCGCCGTACATCATGGAAACCTGACCGGCCAGCAGGTTGGGCAGCATGGCGGGAATGAAGAACGGCGACAGGCGGCGCGGGCCGCTTTCGGTGATGGTTTCGATCGCCTCTTCGGTGCTGCTCAGGCCGCCGATGCCGGTGCCGATGATGGTGGCGGTGCGCTGGCGCGTGCCCTCGTCCATCTCTTTCAGCCCCAGCAGGCCCGCCTGGCCCATGGCCTCGCGCGCGGCGGCCAGCCCCAGCTGGATGAAACGGTCGGCACGCTTCAGGTCTTTCGGGTGCAAACCCGTGGTTTCGGGGTTGAAATCCTTCACCTCGCCCGCGATCTGCGCGGTGTAGTCCCCTGCATCGAAATGCGTGATGCGGGCAATGCCGCTGCGGCCCGCGATAAGGGCGTTCCAGCTACTGCTAAGCGTAAGGCCAAGCGGGGAAACCACCCCGATGCCGGTGATGACGACTTGCTTTTTCATGGCCCTGACCTAGCACAATGCAATACAAAACGCAAAAACAGAGGATTGGAGGCAGCCACCCGGCTTATTACCTTAAATATCAATAATAACAATATGTTACGTTGATAAAATTGACTGATGCCACAGGATAATGTACTATTTGGAAACGCTCACCCCCTGTGGGGCTTTTTTATTGCCTGCCGTTGCGCTTTGCGGGAGGATGAGCGGATGAAAAAATGGGTTGCGATTGGTGGATATGTGGCGGGCGCCGTAAGCTTATGTACTATGGCGGGGTTGGGGTATGTGTTTTGGCGGTTTGTTTATTTACCCGGACAGGTTGAGCCTTTGCAACGCTACGAACATGCCCTGGAATTGGAACAGGGTGGACATATTTACGAGGCAAAGATTTGGTACAAGGCGGCGGCACGCTGGGCCCAACCAGATGCGTTGCTGACGCTGGGCCACGTTTTTTCGGATAAATGGAGCTATTACAAGCAACTCCCGCCCCAGACGGACATTGCAGTGATGTACTACTCGGCGGCGGCCACACTGGGAAACGCTGAAGCCATGGCCATTATGGGCCAGCTTTATGCCAAAGGCGAAAAACCCATACAGCAGGATAACCAGCAGGCTTTGTACTGGTTTAAGCAGGCCGCCGACCGCGGAGAACCTTTTGCCACGCGCGCCCTCTACCGGGCGTATAAAGATGGCGCGTTGGGCCAAACCGTGTCGGATACGCAAGCCCGGTATTGGCAACAGCAAATGGTAAAAATACCAGCTGCAAAATGGGAGCGCCTGCCGGATTGGGACCATGAGCGTATTCTTTTTTAACCGGGCCCTTAGGGCTCTTTTTTTGACATAATGATGGAGAATTTTTAATGGCACTTTTAGACTTGGCGGGAGACGTACTTGATGGCGTGGCCGATAAAGTAAAAGAAGGTGAAGAAGACGTAGAAATACAAAAACTTATTAATGATTATGGCATTGCCCCCGAAGACCGGGAGGAATTTGCCGCCGCCTACCATAATGAAAAGCACCCCATAAACTCTTTTATAGATAACACCGTAGGTATCTCTGAAAAGCCTCCACGTTCAACCGAGCAAATCATCAAGGATACTAGGGAGAGACAGGAACGCGACCGTATTCGTGCCGCGCAAAAAACATTAAGTGCGCCGGGTGCACGGATTTTTGAGGATGATTATAATAAGCCTGCAAGTTTGCTGGATTATTCGCCCCGTAAATTAGGGCGATAAAAAAGCCCCCAAGGGGGCCTTTTTATTCAAGTTAGCTTAGTTGCCGGTGGCCTTTTGGATGTACTCGATGGCGGCCTTGACCGTGGTGATCTTTTCGGCGGCCGAGTCGGGAATTTCGATGCCGAACTCTTCTTCGAGCGCCATGACCAGTTCGACCGTATCAAGGCTGTCGGCCCCCAGATCATCGACAAAGCTGCTGGTGTCGGACACCTTGGCGGCGTCGACGCCCAGGTTTTCTGCCACAATCTGCTTTACGCGGGTACCGATGTCTTCCATTTCAATCTCCATTGGTTTGAACAGGGGCTATGAATAGCCGAAATGGGGCGGCGTATCAAGGCCACCCCCTGTTTGCAGCTATTTCAGATGCTTACTAAAGAACGCCAGCGTACGTTCCAGCGCCAGACCGGCCACGGCGGCGTCGTACGTGGGGCCGTCGTCGCGGTTGAAGCCGTGGTCGGCGTTATAGCCGTACACCTCGACCCCGGGCGTGTGGGTGCGCAGCGCCTGCATGGCTTCGTCGTATGGAATATAGCGGTCGAGCTTGGCGGTGTGCACCAGCACGGGGATGGCGGGCGCCGGCGGCTGGGCGGCGATCTCGGCGATGCGGCCGCCGTAATAGCACACCGCGCAGGCCAGCCCCGGCACCTGCTTGGAAGCCACGAAGCTGACCGAGCCGCCCCAGCAATAGCCGATGGTGGCTATCGGCAAAGCTATGGGCAGGCCGAGGTTTTTAACCGAGGCCACGCTTTCGGCCACAATGGCCAGCACCTGCTCGGGCCTGGTGGAAACGATGAGGTCACGGCCCAGATCGAGCCCCGCCTTGTTTTGCGGCAGCCAGCTGAAGATGCCGTTGGACTGCCAGGCGTTGTCGTCGCGTTCGGATAACGGGGCGCTGGGCACCAGCATGTCGGGCGCCAGCGTGGTGTAACCCAGGGCGGCGAATTTATCGGCCTGCGCACGGATGTGCGGGGTAAGGCCAAAGGCCTCGTGCAGCAGCACAAGCCCGCCCTTGGGGGTGCCCTGCGCCTTAGCTAAATAGTGGGGTGTTTGCATGGGCGCTAAAAACCACTTTTCCACTAAACAGGCAATACCATTGACGGCCCCCCTGCCCGGGCGTAGATACGCGCACCTGATTTGTGTCCCGTTTAGCCGCTGCCAACCGGAGCCCCGCCATGGCCACCACCCTGACGCCCTCGACGTTCGATGCCGTGTGTAAAGCCATTACCGATGTTTGCCCCGATACCGTCGGCAAGATATGTGCCGATTCGCACCTTGAAAACGACCTCGGCATCGACAGCCTCGATGTCCTCGATATCAACTTCGGTATCGAAAAGGAACTGGCCATCAAACTGCCGAAAAATCCTTCGCTGGTCGTCAACAAGCTGTGCGAAGCCGCCGACGCCAAGCTGGCCGAAAAAGCCCCCCGCGCCGCTTGAAACAAGCTTTGTTCCGCGTACAAAAACCCCGCCATTGGCGGGGTTTTTTGCGTTGTCAGGGGGTGGTTTTGGGCCCGCCCATAAAAAGCCGACCATTGTAGGTTCATCTCAACGTTTTCCAGAACAGGCATGTGCTTGTTTGGCGTTGGGATGTGTAAGGAATCTTGTCATGCGTATCCTTTCCATCGTTTTCGCCGTTCCCGCTTCATGGCCGTGGCCGGTACGTTATACCTGCCACCTCATGGAAGGGTTTGCCCTTTTGGCGTTGGCCAAAGCCGCCACCCTGCATATGGGCATCGTGTAAACGAAGCCTGCCTGAAAAAGACGCCACCCCTCGGGTGGCGTTCTTTTTTGTTAGAAGGCTATTTTTAAATTCGCTGGGCGGTGGGGATTTTTGGCTTTTGCGCAGCCCGAGCACCGCAGCGTACACTGTTAGTACGTGAGGAGCGCAGGGCAAGCGAAAGACGAAAAGCCGCCCACCCAGTAGAATTTAAACGTGCATGCCGCCGTTGACGTGCAGGGTATTGCCCGTGATGTACCCGGCTTCGGGCGTGCAGAGGAAAGCGATGGCCGCAGCAATTTCGTCGGGCTGGCCAAAACGCCTGGCGGGCACCTGCGCCATTAAATTTTCGCGGATGTTTTCGGGGATACCCTGGGTCATGTCGGTTTCGATGAACCCCGGCGCCACGGCGTTGACGGTAATGTTCTTGCGGGCGACTTCCTTCGCCAGCGCCTTGGTAAAGCCGGTGATGGCGGCCTTGGCGGTGATGTAATTGGTTTGGCCCACGTTGCCCATGTGGGCGACGATGCTGGTGACGTTCACAATCCGGCCCCAATCATTTTTGCTCATGGCGGGCAGCAGCGCGCGGGTTAAACGGACGACGCTATCGACATTCACCTGCATCACTTCGTCCCACTGCTGTTGGCTTTGGCGCACGAACAGGGCGTCGCGCGTGATGCCCGCGTTGTTGATGAGGATGTCGATGCGGCCCGCTTGCGCGGCAATTTTTTCGGCCGCTGCGGGGTCCATCAGGTCGGCCGCAATGGTGCCGGCGCCGCCGAGTTCTTTAGCCGTTTCATCCAACGTATGGGTGTTGCTGCCGTGGATGATGACGTTGGCGCCCAGCGTTTTAAGCGCCTTGGCCGTGGCCTTGCCGATGCCCCGGCTGCCGCCGGTGATGAGTGCCGTTTTACCTGCCAGTTGAAACATTTGCGATACCTTATTGATGTTGTTAATGAAGGTTTAAGCTTGAGATTCGAGCCAGGTGTCGACCTCTTCGGGAGAGGTGAGCGAAATGCAGCTGATGCGCGGATCGCACCGCTTGACCAGCCCGCACAGCACGCTGCCCACGCCCAGTTCGATGGCGGTGGTGACGCCGTTGTCGGCCATGAAGCCCACAGCCTCGCGCCAGCGGATGCGGGCGGCGATCTGCCCGACCAGTTCGCCGGTGAGCGCTTCGGCATTATTGATGAACATGGGGCTGGTGTTGGCCACCAGCGGCACCTTGGGCGCCTTGATGGGGTTGGCCACCAGCATGGCCTTCACCTCATCGACCGCCGGTTGCATGGCCCTGGTATGGAACGGGCCGGATACCGGCAGCACAATGGTTTTTTTGGCGCCGGCCTTTTTGGCCAGCTCGGCGGCCTTTTCGAGGTTTTTACCGGGGCCGGACAAAATTTGCTGGCCGGGCGAGTTATCGTTCGCCACGCTCACTTCGGCGTCGGCGGCCACGGCTTCGGCCTGCTCGATCTCCAACCCCAGCACCGCCAGCATGCCGCCGCTGGCGGCCTTGGACATGGCCAGCCCGCGGGCGCGCACCAGCTTGAGGCCGAATTCGAAATCGTAGCTGCCCGCCGCCAGGGCCGCCGTGTACAGCCCCAGGCTGTGGCCGGTGGCGATGGACTTGGGCGCCAGGTCTTTTTTAAGGCTGCCCACGTACGCCGCAGCGGCATAGCCGGCCACCAGCAGGGCGGGCTGGGCGTTTTCGGTTTTGGTGAGTTCTTCGGCCGGGCCGTCGGCCATCAGGGCGCTCAGCTTGAAGCCAAGCACGTCGTCGGCCTGCTGGAAAAGCGCCTTGGTGGTGGGGTGCTGGGCAAAGGCGGCGGCCATGCCGGGCGTTTGGCTGCCCTGCCCCGGAAACAAGAATGCCGTATTCTGCATGGGGCCCTTTTAGCCGAAACGGCGTTAAAATGGAATACGCACCTTCATATAAGGGCTTTTGGGCTTGCATGCGTGGCTTTTTTGGGGCATATCGCGGCCAGTTCCCCGATAAGCGGGGTACCTGCTCCCAACACGTTTGGGGGCGAACGGCCAAAAATTTGGCCAGAACCAAAGGAGATAAAAGCGTATGGCTTCATACGAACTGACGTACATCATCCGCCCCGACGTGCCGACCACGCAGGTCGACACCGTGCTGGGCAAAATCACCGACGTGATCAAAAAGGCCCGCGGCAAGGTGGCCAAAACCGAACAATGGGGCCTGCGCACGCTGGCTTACCCCATCCGCAAGCACAAGCGCGGCTACTACACCCACCTGGGCATTACCCTGCCCGGCGAAGGCGTGGCCGAGGTTGAGCACCAGCTGAAGCTGGCCGAAGACGTGATCCGCTTTGTGACGGTGAAGGTCGATGAGATTTCCAAAGAGCCCAGCGCCGTGATGAAGGCGAAAGCCCGCGACGCCGCACAGGCCGAAGAATTCAACGCGTAAGGAAGGACAATAGATATGGCTATGGATAATTCCCGCGCTAAAGGCAAAGGCAAGGGCAAAGGCAAGTTCGGCGATAAAAAGCGCGAACCCCGCGACCAGTTCCGCACCGGCGGCAAGTACACCCCCAAGCTGCTGGGCAAGGCTTACTTCCAGCGCAAAAAGGGTTGCCCGTTCAGCGGCCCCAAGGCGCCGAAGATCGACTATAAAGACGTGCGCATGCTCGCCAAGTACCTGAGCGACTACGGCAAGATGCTGCCCCGCCACCTGACCGGCGTGTGCGCCATCAAGCAACGCGAACTGGCCACCGCCATCAAGCGCGCCCGCATGCTGGCCCTGCTCTCGTTCACCGTGAAGGAACAAGGCCGCTTTGGCGAAGACCGCCCCGAACGCGGCGACCGCCGCCCGCCCCGTGGCGACCGCCCGGGCTTTAACCGCGAACCCCGCGCCATTAGCGCCCCGGCCGCCGAAGCAACCGCCGAAGTGAAGGAGTAACATCATGTCCAACACCAAAGTGATCCTGCTCGAAGCCATGCAAGGCGTGGGTAAAATCGGCGAAGTGGTGGCCGTAAAGGCCGGCTTTGCCCGCAACTACCTGCTGCCCCGCGGCAAGGCCCTGGTGGCCACCAAGGGCAACCTTGAAAACGTGGCCGCCCGCAAAGGCGAACTGGAAGCCAAGAGCGACAAGCAAAAGGCCGAAGCGCAAAAGCAAGCCGCAAAGTTCGACGGCCTGACCCTGACGCTGAACCGCCATGCTTCCGAAACCGGCCAGCTGTACGGCAGCGTGAAGGCCCGCGACATTGCGGTTGAACTGCAAGCCAAAGGCCACAAGGTCGAAGCCAGCGAAGTGATGATCGGCGAAAGCATCAAGATCATCGGCCCCCACAAGGTGCGCGTTGTGCTGCACCCCGAGGTGATCGTCGACCTGACCATCAGCGTCGAACGCCAAAGCGCCTAACAGCGCCCACGCAAAAAGCCGCCCCTGCCGGGGCGGCTTTTTATTAATTGAGCGTGGGCTTTTTTTCGCCTGTCCCGTACCTTTCGACCATGGCCTCGATGGTGGCCAGGCCTTCTTCGTGCTTCAGCACTTCGGCATAGGCCTGCTCCAGCGCTTCAAGGTCGCCGTTGTTCAGCTTTTCCAGCAAGGCTTCGTAGCGCGCCAGCCTTTCGCTGTAGTACTCGATGGCCTCGGCCCTTTCGGCAGGGGTATCTTCAATCGCATATTCGTTCTGCTCGGTTTCGTTGGTTCGCAACTCGCGCAAAACATGAATCTGCATGTGACAGTAGGCAGTGACTGCCTCCCATTTTTCGGCAAGTGTGCGGTCGGTCATCAGATGGCTCCGTGGTAAGGTTGCGGTTTATATAGGGTGGTGCCGGGGCTTTGTCGAGCCTGTGGATAAGTGGAAAACTAAACGGTGACGCTGGCGTTGCCCGGGGGTAAGGTGCGCGCATGGCTGACATCATTCAAATCAAGGCCCCCGCCTCTGCCGGCGCCACCGCGCTGACCACCGACGTGGCCACCGCCCTGCCCGTGCTGAGCCACCCGGTGCTGGAAGCCGCCCCCCACAGCGTACCCGCCGAACAGGCGCTGCTGGGCGCCATACTGGTGAATAACCGCCTGCTCGACGACCTGGGCGGCAGCCTGCTGGCCGAACATTTTTACGTGCCACTCAACGCCGCCGTGTTCGAGGCCGCCGAACGCATCATCAACAAGGGCCGCGAGGCCAACCCCATTACCATCCGCGAAAACCTGCGCGGCACCGCGTATGACGACGACACCATCTTCCCCCACTTAAGCCAGATGTTCGAGCAGGCAGGGCTGGGAAGCGAAGTAAAAAGCCTGGCCGAGGTCATCCACACCACCTACCTGCAGCGCCAGTTGATGGCGCTCAGCCAGGGGCTGGGCCGCCAGGCCGCCGGGGCCCACAGGCAGGAAGACGTAGCACAAGTGATGGACGCGATCAGCGGCGAACTGTTCCGGCTGGCCGAAACCGGCCAGGGCAGCACCACCGTGCGCGGCCTGCGCGAGCCGCTGAAAGAAGTGATCTTGCGCGCCGAGCAGGCCCGCGCCGAAGGCAGCGGCATTGTGGGGGTAAGCAGCGGGTTTGTGGACGTGGACGCTTTGCTGGGCGGTTTGCAAAAGAGCGACCTCATCATTCTGGCCGCCCGCCCCAGCATGGGGAAGACCGCGTTAGCTTTGAACATTGCGCAAAAGGCCGCCGAGCGGAAATTCCGCGGCGAACCCAACGGCGCGGCGGTGGGCGTGTTCAGCCTCGAAATGAGCGCCGAGCAACTGGCCGCGCGCATGCTTTCGGGCACCGCGCGTATCCCCAGCAACCGCCTGACCACCGGCCACCTGAACCGCGACGAGTACGACACGCTGGTAAGCCGCAGCGGCGAACTGGCCGAACTGCCCCTCTATATAGACGACACCCCGCAGCTCTCCATCAACAGCCTGCGCTCGCGCGCCCGGCGGATGAAGCGCCAGTACGGCATCGGCATGATCATTGTCGATTATTTGCAGCTGATGACTGCCCCCGCCAAGGCCGGCGGCGACAACCGCGTGCAGGAAGTGTCTGAAATTTCGATGGGCCTGAAGACCGTGGCGCGCGAACTGAACGTGCCGGTCATCGCCCTCAGCCAGCTTTCCCGTGCGGTTGAAAGCCGCGACAATAAGCGCCCCCAGCTTTCCGACCTGCGCGAATCGGGCAGCATCGAGCAAGACGCCGACGTGGTGCTGTTTTTGTACCGCGAAGAATACTACCTGGCCCGCCAGCTGGGTGCCGACGACAGCCAGGACGAAAAAACCATGAAAATGAAGGAACGGCTCGACCAGACCAAGGGCAAGGCCGAACTTCTGGTGAGCAAAAACCGCAAGGGCGGCACCGGTGTGGCCGAACTTATATTCGATGCCGAGGTCACCACCTTCTTCAATGCGGTCAAGCACTACCGCAGCCCTGCCCCCAGCGGCGAATCGCCGTTTTAACCCCCTCTGTGTCTTTGTTGCCCCAAAGGTGTGACCAAAAAGTAAGCAGCCCTCGCAAATGGCGGAAATGTTTGGTTGACCGCGCGCAGCGGCACCAGTAGCGTGAGCGCCATGACTACAGCAGTTTCGGGCCGTCGCCCCACCGGTAATCCTGTCGCCCTTTTGGGCCGCGTTGCCGTGGCCGGGGTGCGCGAGGCCGGGGCCATCGTGCTGTTCGGCTGGAACGCCCTGGTGCAGTTTTTTGCCCGCAAGGGCAGCCGCGGCCTGCTGGCCCGCCAGATGCAGTTCGTGGGCGTCGAAAGCGTGCCCATTGTGCTGATGACCGCCTTTTTCACCGGCGGCGTGCTGGCCCTGCAAAGCTATAACGGCCTGGGCAGCAGCGCGCTGGCCAACACCCAGGTGGGTAAACTGGTGGCCCTAAGCATGCTGCGCGAACTCGGCCCCGTGCTGGGCGCCCTGATGCTTTCCTCCCGCGTGGGCGCCGCCATGGCGGCCGAGCTGGGCACCATGCGCGTCACCGAGCAGATCGACGCCCTTTTCACCCTGGCCACCAACCCGGTGCGCTACCTGGTGGTGCCGCGCATCCTCGCCTGTGTTCTCATGCTTCCCGTCCTCGTCATCCTCGCCAACATCATGGGCATCTGGGGCGGCGAAGTGGTGGCCACCAAAGTGCTGGGCGTGCCCGGCCACCAGTACATGGATACCACTTTTGCGGCCATCAAAACCGTCGACATGCAAATGGCGCTGGCCAAGGCCGCCATCTTCGGCCTGCTGGTGGGCCTGATGAGCACCTACCACGGCTTTAACGCCGGCAACGGCGCCGAAGGCGTGGGCCGTGCCACCACGCAGGCCGTGGTGTACGCCGCCGTGGCCATCCTTGTGGCCGACTATTTCATAACAGCGTTGATGATGTAGCCATGCCCAGCAAAATAGACCTTCGCCACGTTAAAAAGAGCTTCGGTTCAAAGCACGTGCTGGCCGACGTGAACCTGGCCGTGCCCACCGGCGAAACCATGGTCATCATGGGCGGCAGCGGCACCGGCAAAAGCGTACTGCTCAAGTGCATTCTGGGTTTGGTGAATGTTGACGGCGGCATGGTGATGGTGGACGGCAAAGACACCACCAAGCTGAAGGCCCCCGAGCGCATGCAACTGATGAAGAAGTTCGGCATGCTGTTCCAGGGCGGCGCGCTGTTCGACAGCATGACGGTGTGGGAAAACGTGGCCTTTGTGCCCCTGCAGGCGGGCATGAAACCGGCCGACGCCAAAAAGCTGGCCATTGCCAAACTGGCGATGGTGGACCTGAAGGCCGACGTGGCCGACCAGAACCCGGGCGAGCTTTCGGGCGGCATGCGCAAGCGCGTGGCGCTGGCCCGCGCCATTGCGCACGAACCCGAGATCATTTTTTACGACGAACCGACGACCGGGCTCGACCCCATTACCGCCGACGTCATCAACGACCTGATCATCAAGCTGCAAAAACAGCTGAAGTGCACCAGCGTGGTGATCACGCACGACCTGCACAGCGCGTTTAAAGTTGCCGACCGCATGGCGATGCTGTTTGAAGGCCGCGTATTGGCCGAAGGCACGCCCGCCGAAATGAAAAAGAGTTCGCAACCATTTGTGCAACAGTTCCTGGCCGGGGGCAGCAATTAAAATGCGCAAACCACTGGTCTTACAAACAAATTTCAAGTTATAAACAGGCAACAGGATACATACTTATGGCCATCAGCAACGAAACCAAAGTCGGATTTTTAGTGATCGCCGCCCTTGCCGGGCTGGCCTGGCTTTCGGTCAAGAGCGGCAGCTTCGGCACCAGCCTTGCCACCCCCATGCGCGATTTCACCACCAGCTTCAACGACGTCGACGGCATCAGCAAAGGCTCTCCGGTTAAAATGAGCGGTGTGCCGGTTGGCGAAGTGCAAAGCATCCAGCTGCAACCCAACGGCACCGCCGTGGTTAAAATGCAGGTGCGGAAAGACCTTACCCTGCCCGCCGACGTGAGCGCGCAGGTCGATAGCAGCGGCCTGATCGGCGAAAAATTCGTCAGCCTCGTCCCCGGCCCGCAAAGCCGCATCGTTTCGGGCACCGACATGCCCATTCTGCTGCCGCCCACCGTTACCCAGCTGCCCAGCACCAACACCAGCGCCGGCGGCAACCCGGCCGACAAGTTCGGCAAGGTGGCCGACGATTTGCAAAGCATGACCGGCAACCTGCGCAGCGTGTTGGGTGACCCCGACAACGCCGCCAAGCTGCAAACCATCATCGATGGCCTGAGCACCCTCAGCGCCAACATGGAAGGCAACAGCGGCGAGATCATCGCCAACATCCGCGAAGCCTCAGCCAGCCTGAAAGAGGTACTCGCCAAGGCCAACGACCCGAGCAGCACCATCGGCCAGCTGCTGGCCACCAACGGCACCAGCGGCAGCAACCCCATGGGCGACATGCAGCAGGCCATGCGCAACCTCAACGAGATCACCACCAAGATCAACAGCGGCCAGGGCACCATCGGCCAACTGGTGAACGACCCGAAAACGGCTGAAAAGCTGAACGGTGCGCTCGACAGCCTGAGCAGCATCACCAAAAAGATCGATCAGTTCAAAACCGACATCGACTTCCAGGCGTACAGCCTGCTGACCCAAAAGGGCGCGGGTAAAGGCGCGGCCACCATCACCCTGCAGCCAAACGACCACCGCTACTACGTGCTGGGCGTCACGTCCGACGGCCTTGCCAGCTACTCGGGCGATGCCGACCGCATCGGAACCAAGTACTACGGTCAGGATTTCGGCCGCACCACCAAGTTCACCGCGCAGATCGGCCAAATTTACAAGGGCATGTTCTTCGGGCAAGACCTTGGCATGCGCATCGGTCTGAAGGACAGCAGCGGCGGCATCGGCTTCGATACCCGCATGCCCGGCGTGCAGCCCCTGCGCCTGACGGCCGACCTGTACGACTTCGGCGGCAGTCACACGCCCGACAGCACCAAGGTGCACGTCGACCTCAAGGCCCGCTACGATATCGGCAGCACCGGCTTCTACGGCATGGCAGGTTACGACAACGTGCTCTCCAAGCGCTACGGCTCGCCCATCATCGGTGCCGGTTACCACTTTGTCGACGACGACCTGAAATACCTGGTCGGTCGCGCACTGTAACTTAAACTGGGCGGGAAACCGCCCAGCCTTATTTTAAAGGAACGAACCCATGGTGCTTACGCTGGTAGACTGGATCATCATCGCCGCCGGGCTGGCCGCCAGCCTTAACGCCGTGCAACGGGGCTTGGGCAAAGAGCTGCTCCATACCTTTTTGCTGCTTATCGGCATTGTGGCCGGCGCCCTGCTGCTGAAAGACACCAGCACCCCCGTGGGCGCCGATGCCGCCGCCCCCGCCGTGGCCACCCAGTTTGTCAACTTCGGCTTTTACCTGCTGATGCTGTACGTGCTGCTATGGGTAGGCATCCGCACATTCGGCATCCTCATCATCGGCGATTATTACGGCGGCTGGCGCAGCAAGTTCTGGGGCGGCATACTGGCACTCATCAAGGTTATTTCGCTCGGCCTGGGCTTTATGCTGGCCTACGCCGTGGCCAGCCCCCTGCCCAGCCCCGACCGTGTTCTGCTGCTGCCCAAAATGCTCAGCGCCAGCGCGCTGGTCAATTTTGCCGACGTGCAGGCCGATATCGCCTACCACGCCCTGGCCCGCGCCGGCTGGCTGAACGACACCAAACTGCCCAGCACGGTCGAGCCTCAGCCGGTATCCCCAACAATTCCGGCCGCGCAGGAGGCCGTTAAGGCGGTTCAAAACCTGCCGGATGAGGTGCTGCCCCCCTCGTCCAGCATGGTACCCATGAACGCCGAAACCCCGCCGCCGCCCATGGCCCCGGCCAACCGTTAAACAAGTGTTTTCCTCAAGTATCTTGACAGGCCGGGCAAGGCCCCGTATCCCATGTGCGCGTGCCGGTGCAGGTGTTCTGTATCAGCAAGCAAGAGTGCCCAGGTGGCGGAATTGGTAGACGCGCACGGTTCAGGTCCGTGTAGGTAAAACTGTGAAGGTTCGAGTCCTTTCCTGGGCACCAATTACACTCTCACGAGTGGCCAGATAGCTCAGTTGGTAGAGCAAGGGATTGAAAATCCCTGTGTCGTTGGTTCGATTCCGACTCTGGCCACCATTCAATTGCCTTCGGCAATCAGATATATCGAAGTCGGGCTCTCCGCTTCGCTCCGGGTCCGACTCTGGCCACCATTACACCGCAGGTGTATTTCCTAAGCGCCAGCCGTAGCAAGCGAACAGGCCGCAGGCCGTGCGCCGCGAGAGGCTCTTTTTTTTACAAATTCAATTGATGATAAAACGCCGCCACCGCCGGGTGCGTGCGCACGTCGCGCGGCTGTATGGGGTGCTTCAGGTACAAGCTATCCAGGCTGCGGGTGCGGCTGAGCGCCACGTACAGCTGGCCTTCGGCAAAGGCCCCGCCGCCGCTTAAATCGACCACCGCGCCCGGCAACGTTTGCCCCTGGCACTTGTGGATGGTGATGGCCCACGCCAGCGTCAGCGGAATTTGCCGGTAACTGCCGGCGCTCTCGGCGGCAAAGCTGTCGGCGCCTTCGTCGAACCTAAAGCGCGTGCGCTCCCACACTGCGGCGTCCACGGCATGGGTCACACCTTCGGCGGTCTTCACCATCACAAACTCATCCTCGCAGCGCAGCACGGTGCCCAGCGTGCCGTTCACCCAACGCTGCTGCGTGTCGTTTTTAATGAACATCACCTTGGCGCCCGGCTTCAGCTCCAGCTGCAGCGGCGCGGGCAGTGCGGCTTCTTCAAACGTGCCTTCAATGTCGCCGGTATAAATGCGGCCGCCCCCGGCCAGCGCCGCCATGGCCCGCTGGTTGGCGCTTTCGGCCACGGCCAGCCGGGCCGTCAGCGTGGGCACGTCGGGCACGTCCTGCCCTTCGCGCAGTACGCGGCGGTTCAGTTCGTGCAACGTGTCGGCGGTGTGGGTGGCGTGCCGGATATGGCTCAGCAAATTAATGAACGGCACATCGGCCTGCCGGAACACATGCGTGAACTCGATCACCTCGATGGGCATGTTGCGGTAGCTGGCGCTGCTGAAAAAATACGGGCTGGCATACGTGAGGTCGAAGTAGCCCTGCTCGTCGCGCCGCACGATGGGCGGCAGCTGGAACAGATCGCCGATCAGGCACAGCCGCACGCCGCCGAAGGGCGCTTTTTTATGCGGCCCGTAGGCACGCAAAAAGTGGTCGATGGCGTCGAACATGTCGGCCCGCACCATGCTGATTTCGTCGAGGATCAGCACGTCCAGCTTTTCAAACAGCTTGGGGTTGCGCGGGCGCGGCAGGTCCTTGCCGGTCAAAACCCCGGGCTTGAAACCGAAAAAACTATGAATGGTCTGGCCGCCCACGTTCAGCGCCGCCATGCCGGTGGGGGCCAGCACCACGTAGCGCTTTTTGGCACTATCAAGCTGCTTGCGCAGGTAGCGCAAAAAGGTGCTTTTGCCGGTGCCCGCGCTGCCCAGCACCAGAATGTTCTCGCCGCCCATCACGCTTTTGGCGGCGGCCTGGAACTCGCCGGTCACGGTGATTTTTTGCGTGCGGGTGGGCTGGGTCACCAGCGCGCGCAGCGGCTTGGGCTTGGGTTCCTTCCGCTCGGGCCGGGGGGCCGGGCTGGGGTTGGGGTTCAGGGCAGGCTCCACCGCACCCAGGCTCACCAGCTTCAGGGCCAGGCTGCGTGGGGTGCGGCCCATCTCGGCGGCCAGCGTGGTCAATGCCTCCACCGTGCCTTCGCTGTGGTGCACCACCAGCAGGCGGGCAATTTCTTCTTCCACCCACGGCAGGCCCGATTTCGGCGCCGCCTCGGTCTCGCCGTTATTGATGTTGGCCACCAGCGCGGTGTAGGGGCCGTAACTGATAAGGTCGAGCATGTTCAGCCGCGCGGTGATGGCACCCACGCTGCGGCCATGGGCTTCGGCGATTTTGGGCAGCGGCGTACCGGCCTTGAAAGCCACCTCCAGCCGGGCTTCCTCCTCGCCGCTCCAGCGGGCGGGGGCGGTTTTTTTGTCGGGGGCGGCTTCGGTATTCACGCCGCCAACCTACACTTGAAACCCGCCCCTTCCAAGCCCACAATAAGGCAGAGCAGCCCATTCCGGGCTTTATCTTGGAGTTATTATCATGTTTCGCAAAATCGCCTTAGCCGCCACGGCCCTGCTCTGCCTTGCCATGCCTGCCCACGCCGCCGAAAAAGACTGCAACGTGCACGGCCTCGGCTACGTCACACAGGGTGGTCGGATGGTTTATAATTTCGCCAAGCTGGGGCTTGCCCCGGCCAGCGATGTCAAGGCCATGCTCACCACCAGCAGCGGCGGCGCCACGGCGTTTGCCGACATCATCGACCTGTGGCGCGCCATGGGTTGTGCCGCCCAGCAAGGCGATGCCACTGCCATCAACCTGCGCAACCGCTGGGCCGGGGGCATCGGCGAAACCATCGACGGTTTCAACGCCAGCAAGGCATACAAGTTCTATGTCAACGTGGCTCGCAACCTGCGCCCGCACTTGGGCAGCCAGGGCCTGAGCGCGGCCGAGCGGCAATTGCTGAACGAAACCGCGCGCTGGGGCCAGGGCACCGGCAACCCGCGCTTTGCGGGCAGCCCCGAAACCCTCGCCCAAGCCATACGCTAACGATCGAAGCCCCGGAGAATCTCTCCGGGGCTTTGCCTTTTGGCGGTAGCTGTGGCAAAAACCATGCCCATGAGCATTGATATGACCGAACTGTACGAAAACACCCCGGCCTGGCCGTTCGAGCAAGCGCGTGCGCTGCGCAGTTCGCTGCTGCAAAAGGGCAAGCCCACCGGCGGCGCCAAGGGCTACGTGCTGTTCGAAACCGGCTACGGCCCCTCGGGCCTGCCGCACATCGGCACCTTCGGCGAGGTGTTCCGCACCAGCATGGTGCGCCAGGCGTTCGAAAAGCTCTGCCCGCACATCCCCACGCGTTTGATTTGTTTCTCCGACGACATGGACGCGCTGCGCAAAGTGCCCGACAACGTGCCGAACAAGGAGATGCTGACAAAGAACCTCGGCAAGCCGCTCACGCAAATCCCCGATCCGTTCGGCGAGTACAAAAGCTTCGGCGAACACAACAATGCCATGCTGCAACGCTTTCTCGACGCGTTCGGCTTCCCCTACGAATTCGCCAGCGCGACCTCCTATTACACCAGCGGGCGCTTCAACGCCGCGCTGCACAACGTGCTGGCCCACCACCAGAAAATCGTCGATATCGTCACGCCCACGCTGGGCGAAGAGCGCGCGGGTACCTACTCGCCCTTTCTGCCCGTGTGCCCCGAAACCGGCCGCGTGCTGCAGGTGCCGGTCATCAAAACCGACGTGAACGCAGGCACCATCACCTACCGCCGCAACGACGGCCGCGAGGTCGAAACCACCGTCACCAACGGCAACTGCAAACTGCAGTGGAAGGCCGACTGGGCCATGCGCTGGGTGGCACTCGACGTCGACTACGAGATGAGCGGCAAAGACCTCATCGACAGCGTCGTCATCGGCAGCAAAATAGCCCACACGCTGGGCGGCACGCCGCCGCTCAACCTCACCTACGAACACTTCGTGGATGAGAACGGCGCCAAAATTTCCAAGAGCAAGGGCAACGGCGTCACCATCGAGGAATTTTTGAAGTACGCGCCCAACGAGGCGCTCAGCCACTTCATGTACCGCACGCCCACGCGCGCCAAAAAGCTGTACCGCAGCATGATCCCCGTCGAGGTCGAAACCTACGCCGACCTTGTGCGCGCCTACCCCACCCAAACGCCCGCCGAGCAGCTGGAAAACCCGGCCTACCACATCCACAACGGCAACGTGCCGGCCGACCCCCTGCCCTTCGCTTACGGTATGCTCATCAACCTGGCCAGCGTCACCGCCACCGACGACGCCAACGTCATCTGGCGCTACCTGCAACGCTTCAACCCCAGCGTCACGCCCGCCAACCACCCCAAGGTGACGGCCCTCATCAAAAACGCGATGGCGTACTACACCGACACCATCAAGCCCACGCAAACCTTCCACACACCCACCGATGCGGAAAAAGACATTCTGCGCGACGTAGTGGCGTTCCTGAAAACCCTGAGCGGCACCGAAGACGCCGAAGCGGTGCAAACCGGCTTTTACGAACTGGGCAAAAAGCATTACGGGAAAGAACGCTTACGCGACTGGTTCGGCTTTTTGTACAAAACCTTGCTGGGCTTCCCCAACGGCCCGCGGCTGGGCACCTTCGTTAAAATCTACGGCGAGGCCGAAACGATCACGCTGGTGCAAAAAGCCATCGGCTAAAAAAACCGCCCTCGGGCGGTTTTTAATTTAGTGGACTGTGCGGCTATCGCCCGGCTGTAACATCTTCACGCCCTCATCGCCCGCTTCCGGCACATTGGCCATTTTGCCCTTGGGCAGGTGGCGCATGGCGCTTTGGTACAGCGCGCGGTGGGTGGGCGATATCTTGTTCGAGCTGAGGCCGAACTCGGCCACCACCATCACCTGCGCGTTCTTGCCGGTATGAATCAGGTCGAGCGCGGCGGGGTTCATCTGCACCACCCACACCAGCGTTTGCACCGGGCTGGTGGTGCCCAGGCCATCATCGGTGTAGGAAAACAACGGCGCGGCAGCCACGCGGTCGGCGGCCAGCAAGCGCTTTTCCACCGTGCGGGCAAACACTTCGCCCAGCTGGCTTTTCAGTACGGCGGCCAGGGCGCTGCCCATGTCGTTGTGCGGGCCGGTGCCCAAACAGCTGATGAACCGCGCGCGGCCATCGCCGTCGTTCTGCTTCAGCAGCACAAACTGCTTAAAACCGTCCTGCAAAAACCACAGCACCACGGCCCCGGCCAGCGCCACGTGGCCCTTGGGCACAACCTCAACCGCCTGGCCGTACAGCAGGCTCAGCCAGCGGGTCATAAAGGCGTTGCGGAACCGCACCCAGCGGTTCCAAAGCCCTTCAATGGCGGCAGGGGTATTCATGGGCGCATGGTAGGCCCGCCAAACCCATATCGCAACCCCTTGGCTGCCCTATGCCTTTTTTATGTCCAACCCCTTGAAAACAAGCGAAACGGCTCCATCTAGGCTCTATGGAAACCGCCGTTATCATCATCGTTGCCGCCGCCATGGTCTACCTCAAGGCCTTCCGCTACATGGCGCTGGTGCTGATCTTCGGCATCGGGGCCTACCAGGCCAGCCTGTTCACCAAGGTCACTATGCAGCCGCACCTTATCATCGCGCTGGCGCTGGCCACGCTGGTGGGCACGCTCATCATCCAGATGCTCGGCCACAAAAGCACCAAGCAATAGCGCCTGTTTTCAGCAGCTTGAACACCCTCGCCACGGCGGGTTTTTTTTGGCATAAAGGGCCAATGTTTTCCAACCACGATCCCTTTGCCGAAGCCACCGACGTCACGCCCGAACAGGAGCCCGCGCCCATGCCCACGGCCGCGCCCAAACGCGAGGGCTTCGTACCGGCCGACCCCTACCCCGCCGGCGGCAATACAAGGGCCGACGAACTGCTGCGCGGCCTGAACCCCGAGCAGGCCGAAGCCGTGCAGCACACCGAAGGCCCGCTGCTGATATTGGCGGGCGCTGGCACCGGCAAAACCCGCGTGCTCACCCACCGCATCGCCTACCTGCTGCTCACGCAGGCCGCGCGCACGAATGAAATATTGGCCGTCACCTTCACCAACAAGGCGGCACGCGAAATGGCCGAGCGTACCGAGCAGCTCATCGGCGGCGCGCCCACCGGCATGTGGCTGGGCACCTTCCACCGGCTGGGCATGCGCATGCTGCGCAGCCACGCCGAGCGCGCGGGCTTAAAGCCCGACTTCGTCATCCTCGACCCCGACGATCAGCAACGGCTCATCACCCAGCTGGTGAAGGATGCCGGGCTCGACCCCCAGCGCTACGTGCCGCGCCAGCTCGGCTTTTTGTTCAACAAATGGCTCGATAACGGCTGGCACGCCGACGACGTGAGCACCGAAGAGGCCAGCGCGTTCGACCGCCACGGCGTCAAACTGTTCCGCCAGTATCAGGCCCGGCTCAAGGCGCTCAACGCGGTCGATTTCGGCCACCTGCTGCTGCACCCGCTTACCATTTTGCGCCAAAACCCCGACCTGCTGGAACGCTACCAGCGCCAGCTGCGCTATATTATGGTCGACGAGTATCAGGATACCAACGCCGTGCAGTACCAGTGGCTCAAGCTGCTGGCGCAGCACAACAACATCGCCGTGGTGGGCGACGACGACCAGAGCATTTACGCCTGGCGCGGCGCGCTGGTGGGCAACATCCTCAAGTTCGACAATGACTACCCCAACGCCCACGTGGTACGGCTCGAGCAAAATTACCGCAGCACCGGGCACATATTGGCCGCCGCCAACGGGGTCATCTCCAACAACAAAACGCGGCACGACAAAGCGCTATGGACCGATGCCGGCAATGGCGAGCGCATCGAGGTGCACCCGCTCATGGATGACCGCGAAGAGGCGCGCTTCGTGGCCGACCAGTGCGCCGCGCACCTGCGCACCGGCAAAAGCCCGAATGACCTTGCCGTGCTGGTGCGCACCGCCGCGCAAACCCGCCCGCTCGAAGAAGCGTTCATCCGCGCGGGCATCACTTACGTGGTGGTGGGCGGCCTGCGCTTTTACGAACGCAAGGAGATCAAAGATGCGCTGGCCTACCTGCGGCTGGTGCAGAATGCGTCCGACGACCTCGCCTTCGAGCGCATCGTCAACGTGCCGCGCCGCGGCGTGGGCGAAGGCACGCTGCAGCAACTGCGCGACCAGTCGGTAGCCGAAGGCTACGGCCTGCTCGAGGCCGCGCGCGCCCTCATCGATGCAGATGCGTTGGGCGGCAAGGCCGGTGGCCAATTGCGCATGTTCGTCGAGCAGGTCGATAACTGGAAGGTGCTGGCGCAGGTCGATACACCCGACCGGCTGACCGAACGCATCCTGACCGAAAGCGGCTACCTCGACATGCTGCAGGCCGACGACGAACCCGATGCCAAGGCGCGCATCGACAACCTGAAGGAGCTGCTGCGCGCGCTGCAGGAATACCCCGACCTGCAAAGCTTCCTCGACCACGTGAGTCTGGTGGCCGACGGCGACGCCGAAACCGGCGACGCCGTGCGCCTCATGACCATCCACGCCGCCAAGGGGCTCGAATTCCACACCGTGTTCCTGCCGGGGTTCGAAGAAGGCCTGTTCCCCCACCAGCGCAGCATGAACGAAGAAGGCCAAAAGGGGCTCGAAGAAGAACGCCGCCTGGCCTACGTGGCGCTTACCCGCGCCCGCACGCGGCTGGTCATTTCGTACACCGCGGGCCGCCGCATGTGGGGGCAATTCATCCCGGGCATCGAGTCGCGGTTTCTCAAAGAGATCCCCGAAGAACACCTCAAAAAATTCGCCAGCACCGCCCCGGGCTTCATGACGGGCGGCTACGGCAGCGGCAACTACATGGGCGGCCCGCGCCCCATGCCCGGCAGCACCGCCGATAGGCGCAGTTCGCAATACGGCGGCTCCGATTACCGCAAACCGGCCGAACCGCTCATCGACTACAGCACCGAAAGCAGCGCTTACGAAAATGGGCCCGGCCCGGTGTACCGCACGCAGGCCAAAAGCCCGTGGCGCGAGGGCGCGCGCAAGATCGTCAACGAGGCCATCGACGCCGAATTCGACCAGTCCGAAGAGCACGTCGGCTTCAAGGTCGGCCAGCGCGTGTTCCACCAAAAGTTCGGTTACGGCCGCATCATGGGCACCGAAGGCAACGGCGCCGAACTCAAGCTTCACGTCGCGTTCGATAAATCCGGCGTCAAAAAAATGCTGGCCACGCTGGCCAACCTCACCGCCGCATGACCCCCGAGGTTTTCGCCAACGCCAAAATTTTGTGGGATTACAATTATCTGGCCGAGCCGCCCCGCAAGGCCGACGCCTTGTTCCTGTTCGGCCACAACGACCTGCGCGTGGTCGAATACGCGGCGCAGGTGGCGCTCGACCTCAACTTTAAGGTCATCGTGTGCAGCGGCGGCATCGCCCATGTGGGCGAGGTGGTCGAAACCGGCTGGGACCAGCCCGAGGCCGAAGTGTTCGCCGAAACGCTCATCAAAGCGGGCGTCGCCATCCAGCGCATCTTCATCGAAAACCAGGCCCAGAACACCGGCCAGAACGTCACCCTCTCGCGCGAACTGTTGCGGGCCCATCAAATCAAGGTCAAGTCGGGCCTCATCATCCACAAACCGTTCATGGAGCGGCGGGCGCTGGTCACGGCGCAGGCGCAGTGGCCCGAAGTGGCGTGGTTCGTCAACTCCATGCGCATCACGTTCGAGGAATACCTGCATAACCAGCCTGCCGAACATATCCTCCACGCGCTGGTGGGCGATACCGCGCGTTTCGATATTTACGCCGAAAAAGGTTTCCAAATCCCCCAGCGCATGCCAGTAGCGGTCAAACGCGCCATGTTCCGCCTTATCGAACTTGGCTATAACCAGCACCTGCCCAAACTCGAAAGGCCTTAGCCCATGCCCCTGCTCACCGCCCAACACCAAATCGCCCGTGCAGATCTTTCCCGCTTCAACCCGCTCACCGAGCTGACCGGCGCATCGCTCGACGTGGCGGAAGTTAAAAATGACGACAGCGCCTACATGCTGAGCTGGTTCGTCGAAGAGGCCGAACTCGACCTGTTCGAAAAACTGCTGGCCGACATCGAACCCGCCACCCTGCGCTGGCAACGCATCGACGAAAGCGTCGATTACGTCGCCGCCACGCGGGCCAACTTCCCGCCACTGGCCATCGGGCCGTTCTTCATCGCCCGGAATAATGAGCCCACGCCGCCGGGCAAACTGGGCATCGCCATTCCGCCCAACATGGCCTTCGGCAGCGGCGAGCACGCCACCACCAGTAACTGCCTGCAGGCGCTGGCCGACCTCAAGGCCACCCCCAGCCACGCGCTCGATGTCGGCGCGGGTTCGGCCATCCTGGCCATCGCGGCGGCCAAGCTGCTGGGCATCCAAACCGTGTGCACCGACAACGACCCCGCCAGCGTCGTCATCGGGCGCGAAAACGCCGCCGATAACGGCGTGGCCGATCACATTTTGTATGTCGACGATGCCGAACTCATCCACCCCGCCATTGCGCAGCAGGCCCCCTACCCGCTCATTTTCGCCAACATATTGCTCGAGCCGCTGCTCCACCTGGCCCCCAAGCTGGCCGCGCTGCTGGCACCGGGCGGCACGCTTATTTTAAGCGGCTTCACCACCGAGCAAGGGCCCAAAATCCACACCGCTTACACCCAACTGGGGCTGCTGCACGGGCGCGAACTGTCGCAGGCAGGCTGGCTGGCGCATACTTACATGAAATAAAGGGGCCCAATGACAACCGCCAAGCTGATCTTCGAGAACGGCGCCAACTGGCGCTACGCCACCGGCACCGCCATTGCCGACCCCGCGCTGTGGTACATGGCGCCGGGCGGCCAAACGCACATTCTGGTATCCGACCTCGAACTGGCCCTGATGCGCCAGAACGCCAAGGCCGACCACGTACACAGCTTTGCCGAGGCGCGCGAAAAGTTCCCCGGCCAGCCGCTCGACATGGTCACCATGGTGCGCTTTCTCGTCACGCAGGGCAGCGCGCCCGAGCGCATCGAGGTGCCCGCCAGCTTCCCCACCGGCCTGTTCATCCAGCTGCAAAACGCCGGGCTGCCGCTGGGCGGCGCCGACAGCAACCCGTTCTTCCCCACGCGTGGTATCAAAACGGCCGAAGAGATCGCCAAGCTCAAGGCCGCCCAAAAGCTGAACGAAAAATGCTTCAAGCGCGCCATCGCCATCCTCAAGCAAAGTACCATCGAGGCCGACAGCACCCTCGCTTGGCGCAACAAACCGCTGACGTCGGAAATACTGCAGACCGAAATGCGCATCGTCGCGCTCAAGGGCGGCGCCACCGAATTTTCGGGCGGCCCCATCGTCACCTGCGGGCTGCAGGCCACCATGCCGCACGAGCACGGCCACGGCGTGCTGCGGGCGCACGAACTCATCATCATCGATAACTACCCGCGCCACCCCAACGGCTACTGGGGCGACCTGACGCGCACCTACATCAAAGGCCAACCCAGCGCCGTCCAGCGCCAGGTGTATCAAACCGTGCTGGCCGCACAGCAGTTGGCGCTCAGCATGCTCAAGGCCAAGGCCGAGGGCATGGCCGTGCACACCGCCGTGGCCAACCACTTTGCGCAGGCGGGATTTGCCACCGGCAACAAGGGCGGCACGCCGTTCGGCTACTTCCACGGCACCGGCCACAGCGTGGGGCTGGAACTGCACGACGCCGGCCCGCGCATGCTTTCCACCGCGCCATGCGAACTGCAGGCCGGTTACGTCACCAGCGTCGAACCCGGCCTCTACTACCCGCCCAACACGCACCCGCAGTTCATGGGCGGATGCCGCATCGAAGACGTGGTGGTCATCACAAAATCCGGCCACAAAAATCTCACCAGCCTCTCCAAAACCGACTGGATCATCGACTAACGCCACAGTCGTCATCCTCGCGTGCGGCCTTCTTAGGCGCGCGCGGGGATCCACTTTAAAAGGAACCTGTGGATCCCCGCGCTTGAAGAAAGCGCGAGGATGACGGCGGTGGTTAAAAACCAAAGGCCCCCGAAGGGGCCTTTTCCCAAAACCCTAACTACAGAGTTTTATTCGGGAGGTAGTTGGCCAGCGCGTGGATGGCCACACCGCTCACCAAGCCCACCAGGGTGGTCATGATGAAGCTATGAGCCGGCAAACCCGCAAGGGCAAACAGTACCGGGCCCACGTACACACCAAAGCTACCGATGATGGTGTCGATCACCACCCCGTGACTGGTGCTTTTAGCGATCTTGGTGGCAAGTACACCGGCAACCAAACCGGTGGCCAACATAATCAGTAATTGTTCCATACTATTTACTCCTTTTAGGTTTGTCTGTAGGGGGCACTCACCTTTCGGCCTGGCCCTCCCGCCGCGCGCCAGCAGAATTGCTTGCGTCCAGCACAGGCCCTTTTCAGGCCTGCCTAACCTTATGGAGGGCCCCAGCCCCGTTCCGGCCCTTTTCCTGACCCTGCAATGCCCCCGCAACCACCCTTTCCCGCCCTGCAACAAACCACAAATAATTCATATTAATCATATATTTAAATCAAAAGTTAGTTTTTTATATGGTGCGCTGCGTTGTCAGGAAACCACCCCCTTCGCGCGCGCAAAAAAGCCCCTCAAAAAGGGGCTTTTTCGTCGTATTCGGGGCTAGTGCAACCCGGCCATCAGTTCGGTCGGGTCGGGCATGTCGGGGCGCTCCAGCAGGTCGTTGCGGCCGTAGCCGTCCATCTGCTCCAGCGCGGGGGCATATTTGTCGTAAACCGCCCGGGTGAAGCACTGCACGTGCAGGTGGGGGAACCACCCGCCGTTCTCGGCCGCCACACCGATGCGCCCCACTACCTCGCCGCGGCCAAAAAAGTGGCCAACCTCGGGCAGGCTGTCGTGCGCCAGGTGGCCGTACAAAAAGTAGTCGGCCCCTTTGTACGTGCTTTCAAGCCTGAAAAACACCACACCGCCCCACCCGCCGTTCTGGTCGGGGTCGCGCACCACGCGTATCACTTCGCAGGCGGCGGGCACCGCCACACGGGTGCCTGCGGGCACGTTATAATCCACGCCCAGATGCCGCATGGCATCGGGCTTGTGGTAGTGGTTGCGCCACAGGTCGCCGCGGTACTCAAGGTAACCACCGTAGTTGAAGTCGGCGTCGAGCAGGCGCGAAACCTCCTGCTGCCACGCATCGCAGGTGGCAGGGTCCAGCAGGCGGTTCTTTCCGCTGCGGGGGAAGTCGCGTTTGCAGCGGGTATTCAGGTTGTCATACGCCCAACGCGCGTCGGGGTAATCGTGATCGAAGGCCACGGGTACCAGTGTCATGGGTGTCATCCCTGCAAAAAAGAGAACGATGAATAAGGTGCGGTTGTTTAAATAAAACCGCGCCGGGCGTCAAATACTTAACGCTGGCTCAAGGCGTACAGGCTCACCCCGCCGGCCACGCTCACGTTCAGGCTTTCCATCTCGCCGGGCATGGGGATTTTCACCAGCATGTCGCAACGCTCGCGGGTCAACCGGCGCAGCCCCTCGCCTTCGCTGCCCAGCACCAAACACACCGGGCCGGGCTTCACGGCGGCAATTTCCTCGGTCGCTTCGCCGGCCAAACCAATCACCTGCATACGCATGGTGTCGGTAATTTTCATCAACGCCTGTGCCAGGTTACCCACGTTGATCAACGGCACCGTTTCCAGCGCTCCGGCGGCCGCCTTGGCCACCACGGGGCTCACGTGCGCACTGCGGTGCTCGGTCACCAGCACGGCGGCCACGCCAAAGGCGGCGCAACTGCGCATAATGGCGCCCAAATTATGCGGGTCGGTCACCTGATCCAGAGCCACGATCAGCTCGGGATCGGTTTCCAAAACCTGCTCCAGCGTCAGTTCGGGCAAACCATCCACCCGGGCGGCAATGCCCTGGTGCACCTGCCCGGCAAACTGCTTGTCCAGTTCGTGCTTGGTGCTGGCACGTACCCGCACGCCGGGGTGGCGGGCCTGGAACTCGGTGGCATCGCCCACCAGCAGCACTTCGTGCACGGTGCGCTTGCCCGCCAGCAACGCGGCTTCAACCGCGTGGGCGCCAAACAACCAGTTGCCTGCCGGGGCCGAAGGCTTTTTGCCATGGTCGCGCTTGCCGTCGCGGCCCCGTTCAAAGCGGGGGTTGGGGCGGTCAAATAAAGGCTTGGGTCCGTGGCGTTTGCTCATGGCCGGAATGTGGCGTCAAAACGCCGGTTTTACAAGGCCTTGTTGCGATAATTTGAGAGGATTAAGGCGCAAGGGCGCCTTGGTCTCGCGCCCACCGGCGCTCGGCTCGAACGGCGCATGGGCGCCGTCCGAACCCTCACACATCCCCGTTTTGAAAAAATCCCCCGCTTTTTGCGGGGGATTTTTTCAAAAACCTGGCGGAGACGAGAGGATTGGCGATCCTTGCCTCGTCCTGCTTTGCGTTGCAAAGCAGGCTGCCGCTGTGCGGCAGACGCCATTTTATAAATAAAATGGCGGAGACGAGAGGATTCGAACCTCCGATACACCTTTACAGTGTATAACGGTTTAGCAAACCGCCGCCTTCAGCCACTCGGCCACGTCTCCGGCGGGCGCACCATGGCCAGAGGGGGCTTTCCTGTCAAGATAATTGAAAATACCGCCGCTCTAAAAACCACAAAAAACGGCAGCCGACAGCCTGCGCAGGCGGTTTTGTCTCCCAACGGCTTGTCAGCCCCGGCAGCCTAGGCTATGACGCCCCCCGGTCGGGCGCTTAGCTCAGCGGTAGAGCACTACCTTCACACGGTAGGGGTCACAGGTTCGAATCCTGTAGCGCCCACCACTAAAATATCGTAAGTATCGGCCCGTGGTGGGATACCCAAGTGGCCAAAGGGGACTGACTGTAAATCAGTTGGCGTACGCCTTCGAAGGTTCGAATCCTTCTCCCACCACCAAAATTAAACAGCCCCCGAAAGGGGGTATTTCATTTTGGTGATTTGATGACGACACGAACGCGCCCCTTGGCGCGGGTTCGAGCCGAAGGCCAAGGCCGCAAAACGCTTTAGCCATAAAGTGCCGGCCTTAATCCTTCTCCCCACCGCCAAAGGCGTGCTTCATAAATATTCCCACCTTTTGTTTCTCCCATCACAAAGCATTCTTCATCAACGCTCTCACCTTCTTTATCCTTCCCACCATAAACAGTTGATAACCCAAGCCAAATAACGTTAACTGCGGCATGGCAAAACACATTCCGCTGGTGGTCGATTTCGACGGCACGCTCCACCGCGGCGACTGGCTGCACGAAGCGCTCCTCCACCTGCTGCGCCACGGCAAAATCCGGCAGGCGCTGGGCGCGCTGGCGGCGCTGGTTCGCGGCAAGGCGGCGTTCAAGCAGGCGGTGGCCAAACAGGTGCACGGCTGGCAACCGCTCTGGCAATGGAACAGCTCCGTGCTCGCCGCCCTCGCCACCGCCAAACGGCAGGGCCGGCGTATCTTCGTCGCCAGCGCCACGCCGCTGCCGGTGGTGCAGCAGGCACTGGCTTCGCACACCATCAAGGCGCAGGTGCTCGGCAGCAGCGCCAGCACCAACCTGCGCGGCAAAGCCAAGGCGCAAGCGCTCGCCACACAACTGAAAGGCCCGTTCGAATACTGGGGCAATGCCGAAGCCGACCTGCCGGTGTGGAAGCAGGCCGCAGCGGGCGCCATCGTGGGCGGCGGGCCGCTGCTGCGCTGGCAGGCCAACCGCGCGCTGCCCGGCATCAAAAAAATTCCGCCGCCGCAACCGGCCTGGCGGGTGTGGCTCAAGGCCCTGCGCCCCCACCAGTGGAGCAAAAACCTGCTGGTGCTGGTGCCCGCGCTGCTGGCGCACTTTGCGCTCACGCCGTTCAACTGGCTGGCACTGGCCGCCGCGTTCGTCGCCATCTGCGCCTGCGCCAGCGGCATCTATATGGTCAACGACGTGCTCGACACCGAAGCCGACCGCCGCCACCCGCATAAAAAAAACCGCCCGTGCGCCAGTGGGCAATTGCCGCTGGCCGCCGCGTTCATCGCGGGCATCGCGCTCAGCGCCGCCAGCATTGCGGGCCTTGCGCTCATCCATCCGACGGCGGCACTGTGGCTGCTGGCCTATGCCGGTGCCAGCCTGGCCTACTCGCTGTATTTCAAATTGCTGCCGGTCATCGACGTCACCCTGCTGGCGGGCCTGTACTGCGTGCGGCTGGTGCTGGGCGGCGTGGCCGCCGGGGTGGTGCTCAGCTTCTGGCTGCTGCTGTTCGCGCTGTTCATGTTTTACGGGCTGGCCATGGCCAAACGCTATGCCGAACTCATCCACGCGGGCAGCGGCCGCGGTTATTTGCAAACCGAAGCCCAACTGGTGCTGATGCAAGGCACGCTCAGCACGTTCATGTCGGTGCTGGTCATCGGGCTTTACCTGCACAGCCCCGAAGTGAACCTGCTCTACGCCCACCCGCTGTGGCTGGGCCTGCTGTGCCCGCTGCTGCTGGTGTGGCAGGGGCGCCTGTGGTTCATGGTGTTCCGCGGTAAAATGACCGAAGACCCCATCTGGTGGGCACTGAAAGATGGCTTCAGCTGGGCCACGGCGGCAGCGGTTATTGCGGTGGTGGCGCTGTGCGCCCGCTAACCTCGCCCGACCACCTCAGCTGGGGCCGCTGGCCCGCGCGCCCGCAGCAGGCGCAACATCTCTCGTTCACCACCGATACCCTGCCCCACGGCCCGTGGCTGCCCATCGGCAACCAGCGCAGCCAGGGCGACGTGTGTCTCAACTCCACGGGCACTCTGGTGTGCACCGCCAACCTCAACCGCCTCATCGCGTTCGATGCCGCGCGCGGCGTGCTGACCGCCGAAGCGGGCATCACCCTGCACGATATTTTGCAATTCATCGTGCCGCAGGGCTGGTTCCTGCCGGTGGTGCCGGGCACGCGTTACGTCACGCTGGGCGGCGCCATCGCCAACGATGTGCACGGCAAAAACCACCAAACCAACGGCAGCTTCGGCCACCATGTGGTGGCCCTCACCTTGCGCCGGGGCAACGGCAAAACCATTGCCGCCAGCACCACTCAAAACCGCGATTGGCTGCACGCCACCATCGGCGGGCTGGGGCTTACCGGGCTCATCACGCAGGCCACCATCAAGCTGCAACGCATCGCCTCGGGCTACCTGCAGGTTGAAACCGTGCGGCAAAAAAACTTCGATCACTTCCTCTCGCTGTCCAAAAACAGCAAGGGGTTCGAGCACGTCATCAGCTGGGTCGACAGCACCGCCCCGGCAACCGAACCCGGTCGCGGCTGGTTCCAGCGCGCACGCTGGTCGGCCACACCCGGTCCGCTCGCCGCACCCGGCAACGGCCCGCTGCTTTCACTGCCGTTCGTGCTGCCGTTGTCGGCCATCAACAGGCCCACGGTGTGGGGCTTCAACCAGTTATGGAACCGCCTGCCCCGCCCGGCCAGCGCGCTCACCGGCTACCAAAAATTCCTCTGGCCGCTCGACGGCATCGGCAACTGGAACTACGTGTACGGCCCCAGAGGCTTCGTGCAGTTCCAGTTCGTGGTGCCGCAGGCGGCGGCGGCCACGCTGCTGCCCGCGCTCATGCCGGTGGCGCAGGCGGCGGGCATGAGCTTCCTCAACACGCTCAAGCTCATGGGCAATAAAAAGCCCGCGGGCCTGCTCAGCTTTCCGCGCGCGGGCATCAGCATGGCCATCGACCTTCCTTATAAAGGCGCCCAAACTCTGGCCGCTCTCAAACGCATGGAGGGCATGGTCGTCGGCGCGGGCGGCGCACTCTACCCGGCAAAAGACGCCACCATGGCCCCCGCCACGTTCCGCCACGCCTTCCCGCAATGGCGCAGCATGCAAAAGTTCATCGATCCCACCATCACCTCCGATTTCTGGCAAAGGGTAAACACATGAAACCACGCATCGCCGTCTACGGCGCCACCAGCGCCATCGCGCAAGCCGCCATCCGCCTGTGGGCGGCGCAGGGCGCGCGGCTGGTGCTGCTGGCACGCCATACCCAAAACCTGAACGCCATCGCGGCCGACGCCCGCGTGCGCGGCGCCACGGTCAAAACGCTGCCGTTCGACACGGCGCCCCAAAAAGTATGGCAAACCTGCAAGGGGCTCGACGGCCTGCTGCTGGCGCACGGCTCGCTCGGCAGCATCAAGGGCCTTACGCCCCCGCTGCCGCAACTTGCCGAAACCCTCGCCACTAACGGCACGTCGCCAGTGCACCTGCTCACGCAGTTCGCGCCGCTGTTCGCCAAACAAAACGCAGGGTGGATGGCCGCCATCACCAGTGTGGCCGCCGTGCGCGGCCGCACCGGCATGTACGCCTACGGCGCCGCCAAGGCCATGGTGGCGCACTACCTGCAAGGCCTGCGCCACGCGCTGGCGCAACAGGGTTCCCACGTGCGCATCATCGACCTCCGCCCCGGCCCCATCGATACCCCCATGACCCGCGGCCTCAAGGCCCCGCTCATGTCATCGCCCGCCGCCATCGCACCCCGGCTGGTGCAGGCCTGCGCCAGCGCCAACGGCACGGTCTACCTGCCGGGTGTGTGGCGTTACATCATGGCCATTCTCTCTCACCTGCCCGAAACCCTCTGGCTCAAGCTCAAAATATAATGGCAACCAAATCGCAACCCTTCGCACCGGGCGTGGCCGAACTCACCGGCCTCACGCTGGCGGCGGCGGTGTTCGCGCTCATCATCGCCGCCACGCTCGGCAGCTGGCTGGGCCTCAACCCGGGCTGGCCCGCCATCGCCAGCGCCACCCTGGCCACCGGCGGCGGCCTGCTGGCGTGGGGCCGTCACGCCCGTCAATTCCCCACCGCGCTCAAGGCGCTGGCCACCGCTATCGCCCTCACCGTTTTCAGCATATGGCTGGCGCTGCAATACCTCGACCTCGGCACCGACGGTTACATGTACCAACTCCCCGCCGTCATCAGCCTGGCCAACGGCTGGTCGCCTTTTTCCGGCGTGGTGCCGGTGTTCCCCGCCTACACCATCAACTACGCCATTCTGCACTACCCGCACGGCTGGTGGCTGGCGCAGGCCGCGCTCTACAACGCCTCGCATAATATCGAAACCATCAAGGCCCTCAGCATCCTGCTGGCATGGGCCGCCGCCCTGGTGTGGTGGGGCTGGCTGGCGCGCGGGCAAAGCACCTCCGGCAAAATCTGGATCACCCTCGGCATCGCCGCCCTCACCCTCAACCCGGTGTTCGTCTACCAGGTCGCCACCAACTACGCCGACGCCCCCGCCGCCAGCGCCCTGCTCATCGTGCTGGCCCTGGGCCTGCAGGCGCTGCACAACCCCACCAAAACGCGCTGGCTGCTGCTGGGTGCCGCGCTGGCGCTGGTGCCGCACATTAAATTCACCGGGCTTATCTACGGCCTCATCCTGTTCGCGCTGCTCGGCATCCTGCACCTGCTGCACACCTTCCGCAGCGGCTGGCGCACAGTGCTGCCGGGCATTGCCCTCATGGCCGGTTTAACCGTTAGCGTGTTCGGCATCGGCGCCAGCTCATACGGCATGAACCTGCTCACCCACGCCAATCCGGTCTACCCGGTGCTTACACCGCAGGGCGCCAGCATTATTGCCGACATGGCCCCCGCCAACTTCAACCCTCTGCCCGCCTGGAATAAAACCCTGCGCTCGTGGTTTGCAAGCGCAGTGGTCAGCCCGCCCACCGGGTTCACACCCGATTACCTCCCGCCGCTCAAAATCCCGTTCAGCGTCACGCAGGCCGATATTACCGCCAGCGGCTGCTACGCCGCGGCCCTGCGCTTCGGCGGCTTCGGCCCGTGGTTCAGCGGCGTGCTGCTGTTGTCGCTGCCGCTGCTCTTCCTCACCGCGCGCCGGGCATGGAATCAAAAAACCGGCTGTAACCACCCCGCCACTGCCCTACCCTTTATCGCCATCGTGCTACTGGCACTGCCGCTGCTGGCGGGCTGGGGCTGGTGGGCGCGACAATATCCGCTGGCGTGGTGGGTGCCGCTGCTGCCCGCGCTGGCGTGCCTGGCATGGCCTGCCGGAAAAACCCATACCCGCCTGCTGGCCTGCGCCCTCATCCTCACGGCGCTCGTCAACACGCTGCTGCTGGCCGCGTTCAGCCAGCCCTGCCAGCTCATGCAGGCGCAGGCGTTCAAGCAACTGGTCGCCACCCTGTCACTATACAAACAAACGCTCGCCATCCCCAACCTGAACGACGGCAACTTCATCGTGCAGCGCCGCCTGCTCGATGCCGGCATCCCGGTCGTCGTCCAACCGTAAAACCGCACTGCCCATCCGTTAATCGCCGAGGGTTGCGGCGGTGGCCAAACGGGTCTTTATGCTTCGGGGTAACCAACAAGGCATACCCCCATGACACTCAACCCCGCCACCATCAAAATCAACACCACAAAGGCCACGCACCGCAAACCCAAAACGGTGGGCGATCACTGCGCCTTCGCCTTCGTCAAGTTCCTGCGTTTTTTCGCCGACACGTTCTTTCAAAAGCGCTACGGCCACCGCGCCGTGGTGCTCGAAACCGTGGCCGCGGTGCCCGGCATGGTGGGCGGCCTGCTGCAGCACCTCAAGTGCCTGCGCTATATCCGCGAAGACCACGGCTGGATCAAAACCCTGCTCGACGAAGCCGAAAACGAACGCATGCACCTCATGACCTTCATCGAGATCGCCAAACCCAACGTGTTCGAGCGCGGGCTCATCATGCTGGTGCAGGCCATTTTCTATAACGTGTATTTCTTCATCTACCTGTTCTTCCCGGCCATCGCGCACCGCATCGTGGGTTACTTCGAAGAAGAAGCCATCGTCAGCTACGACAGCTACCTGCGCGAGATCGACGCCGGCGTACTGCCCAACGTCAAAGCCCCCAAGCTGGCGATCGATTACTGGAACCTGCCCAAAACCGCCAAACTGCGCGACGTCGTGGTGGCGGTGCGCGCCGACGAAGCGGGCCACCGCGACGTCAACCACGCCTTCGCCGACGACCTTGCCTAGTACGCTGGCCTAACGCGTCGTCGTCGATACGGTGTTCTGCATGATGGCCATGCCGCTGGCGCCGGGCTGCGTGGTGCTGCCGGCGGTGGTCGGAACGGCGTTTTCCGGCACGCCGCTTTTGTGGTGGCCGTGACGGGCGGGTTTCTTCACCGGCGCCCCGTAATAATCGATCGGCAACGCCACTGCGGGCGTCCCGGCGGCCAAGGCCACCAGCAGCATTTCGCGGGCCATGATGCGTTTCACCAAACTCATGCGCGGGTCCTCCTGTTTGCATCCATCATGCAGGGTACCCGCATCAATTTGCCACCCCTTAACCGGCGGCTTTCATAAAAATACTGTTTGATGAAATGGTGCCGGCTGAGAGGATTGAACTCCCGACCTTCGGCCCCTCCATAAAGGTCGCGCCCTTGGGCACGAAAAAACCGCTGCACTACCGCTGTGCGGCGTGACGCCTGCTTTTTTTTAAGGTAAGGATACCTCCGGTGCCGGCTTAGCACAGCGGTAGTGCAGCGGTTTTGTAATTAGAATGCCACCATATATTTAGTCACCAAAAACAACTATATTTACTTTGTATTTCAATAGTTTGATAGTTAATATCAAAATCCATCAATTTGGCGTTTTTGAAAAGTAACTATGTAGTAACATCCATCATAGGACTTTCTTAGCCGTTTTTCGTGGTCGAGAAGTGGTCGCCCTAGCGCCTATGTTTACCCTACTATCTAATGCCTCAAAATCTTTCCTTAAGAGTTTCAGATGATGGTGTAAATCATAAGGCATTTTGAATTTAGGCATGAACTCAAGTGGCATCCATGCAAGGTATCCTTGATTAGCCATAAGCTTTGTTAAAGTTTGTGACTTTCTGCCATTCGAGGTTAATCCTAACCATAAGCTCACCCAGTTCTTCTCAAACCAAGCTGCATAGATAACGATGAGAGGCAAGTTATCCAATATATCTTGCAGGGTGATTTCTATCTGGTTTGCACATTGGCTAAGTGTAAGTTCTTTGTACTTGGTGGCCCGCATAACAAAAATAACTCCGAATACTAAGGATATAATAGGAGCATATAACCTAGTGTCCTTCTCCAGAATCTTTTGACCGTGACGGTTACGCCAAGCCATCGCAGCTACCGCCCCTTGGGAAGCTAAATTTTCAAGAGATGGTTCCTCCCAACCGGGTTCATGTTTGGTTAGTTCTGCTCGGTCAAAGTCGGTAAATTTATAGAACGTGGAAAGTATCGACGTGGCGACAATAAATGCATTCCATATCTTAGGGAGGCAAAAACTTTCCTCTCCGGTTTTATGTGGGCGGGCACCAAATAGCTGGAGAATGGTTCCCAAACTTGGAGCATGGGCCAGCTCTTCAATTAAGCTTTTTCCCTCTAAGATTGCTTGCTCATAGCCAAATAGTACCGGCGAAGCGCGGAGTCCTAGAATCTCTCCGTTTTCATCAGCATCTTCGTCTTCATAAAGCCTATGAATCCTGGCACGTTCACTGGCTATAAGAACCAGTCTGGTCTGTTCCCGTTCTTTCTCATGTTCCCGAAAAGCAGGATATCTCAAGAGCGCAATAATGGTTGCCGCTAGTACGTAGTCTGCGCCTTCGTCTGTTGGTTTAACCTTTACGTTATGTGGATACCACCTAATCAGCTCCGCCACCCTGTTATCGAGTAGCTCAGAGTTCCCAAAAAGCTCGTAAAGCGGCAAATCAGCCATAAAAGTCTTATAATCCAAATAATTACGTCTGGATATAATTTCTGTACGTATCTGGCCACTGCCTAATCACGCCATGAAGCCTACGGTTTTGATGCACCCGCAGGGGTGTTTAGAAACCAAGGAAAGAAAGCCCAAATGGCTCTCAAGAAAACAAAACGCTGCCGCCGCCTGACGCCAGCACAACTTGCTAAGAGATGGGGATGTTCGGTCAAGAAACTCGCTAATATGCGAGTAGCTGGCACTGGCCCTACCTTCATCAAAACTGGGCCTGGTCGTAATGCGGCCGTGGTCTATCGGTTGATTGACGTTGTTAAGTGGGAAAAAGCCAATTCGTTTACCAACACTAGCCAGCGTCAACACGCGGAGGGCAAGCGTGATGCCAAATAACAACCCTAAAGAAAACCCTCTAACTGCTGTTGTTATTCCCCTTGTGGAGGGACAAGTGCCCCGGAGAGCATTGGTTCTCCCTGGTAATGCAAAACGTAAGTACAACAAGCATGGAAAGCTGACCCGAATCAGCGTGTGTGGAATTCCCGTGCTGCTAAGTCGTAAACGCCTTGCAGCCAGTCTAGGTAGCACTTCGGAAGACCTGAAACGCTTGGCCCAGCAAAGCACAGGATATCCTTATGTAGTCTTGGAAGGCCGGGCACTTTACCTTGTCCTCGGCATTGTTGAGGAAGCTTACCTTTCAGAGGGAGGTCAGTATTATGGCCGTGCCTAAGAGCTTACTGATTGATAAGCAGCAGGTACTAGAGAGCTTTGCCAAGATTTACTTGCCTCGGCATGAAAGTATAAAAGCAGCTAAATGGTTCCGCCAGTATCTAGTAAAGAAGTTCGATAGCAGCGGTTATAGCAATCATTATGTACGCCAAAAACTTCAGGGGTGCCGTCTGCTCGCCGGTTATCCTTGCCAGTTAGTCGGTTGTCCCGAATGCGACCGGCTCCGTCGCATTCGGATAGCTCGTAAGTACACCAGGTTATTTGAAGCCTTACGAGTAGATGCCTACCAGCTTTACTTCCCTGGCATCGTGCCTGCTGACACCTTTATCCCAGCAGGTGATTTGGGATCCTGTGATTGGTTAGTGCGCCGCGTAGCGTATCGGAATCAATTAAAGACGGCTTTTAATGGACTAGATGTATGTGGTCTGTTTGGCGTGGATATTGACTGGCGCCAGGGTGGGTGGGGCTTGCATTTACACGGTGTGATGGCCATTCGAGGTCGTCATGGGAATGTAAGCAGTTATCTTTACCGTCGTATCACGGAACGGTTGGTCGAGAGTTTCAATCCTTACTATCAGGACGCCGCCGTGCCGGTGCGTAAGAAAGATATCTATAATTTGCCCGAGGCTCTGACCTATCTGCACAAATCTAAGTTCTCCGTCGCAGGAAATGGTTGGAAACAGCAAGGTATTGAATTGGGTAAGCGGGAGGTCGAACTCCGTATCTTCCTGGCGGGAATATCTCCGCGAAAACGCCTTCTCAAGATTGGTTTTTAGGACACTAAGTTGCATATCAAAAGAAAGACTAAATAATGAAGACTAACTTCAAGAAAATCAGCCTCTGGGCTTCCAATAAAAAACCTAAGAAACCTCAAAACCTCATTACCCTTCGCCTGGTGGCAGACATCTATGCAGGTGAAGAGTGCCTCAAACTGGTCGAGTTCACCACCTCTGCCGGCGAGGTCGTCCAGCGGCAAATCAAGGCGGAGGCTTTTGACTCCCCCACCGAGCTGCGCCGTAAGCTGGCAGGGTACGGAGCAAACCTTCGAGGGTTTGCCGAACAGGAAGGGCTTGCCAGTCCGAAGGATGCGGTTCAAGCCCTCCAAGACCAGCAAGCGGAAAAGTCGCTCTTGGGAGTCAAGTCTTTCGGCTGGCAGACAAAAGGTATTTGCTATGTGGCGCCCACCCGTAGCATCGGCCATGACCGTGACCATTATTGGAGCGCGTTATCCAGCATCACACCTGAAGGTACGCTAGAAGGCTGGCAGGAAGCCGTGCAGAAGGCCATGAGGTACTCCCCGCCCATGACCCTTGTAGTAGGGGCAGCACTGTCAGCCGTCCTATTGCGATTTGTTGATAGCGATAATCGTATCATCATGCTGACTGGCCCTTCCAGCATCGGAAAGACCTCGCTGCTGAGGGTAGCCATTTCTCCTTTCAGCAGTCCAGCCAAGGATCTGTTGAAAAGCTGGCACGGCACCGAGCCCGCCTTGTCCGAATACCTTGCCCGCCAACATGACCTGCCCACGGCGATGGATGAAATCGCCGCGTTGGGTAACACCCCGGATGAAATTGCCAAAAAGCTGCTGGCCATTGTGTACCTGTTTGCCAATTCCAGCGGTAAATCACGGCACAGTAAATCGGGCTATGCCGAGGAAGTGAAGCGCACGGTCATCCTAAGCAGCTATGAGTTGTCCGTGCCGCCCGAACGCATGGGCCAAGCCGTGCGCCTGCTGAACGTTCCCGTATTCATGGGGCAGGAAGGCCTAGGCATCTTCACCAAGTTGCCGAAGGGTTACAACAGCGGCGCTGAGTTTCAGGACGCTTGCATGAGTGCGATTAGTGCGAATTACGGTCATGCTGGCCCGGCTTTCGTGAAATACGTCGCCCGCAAACTTCATAAGATGGGTGAAAGCCACTTTACCGCCCTCGTGAGAAAGTACGTGGCGGCCGTCCATGGGCGTTGGGGCACCAATAAGGATGGGCTTGAGCGTCGTATGGCTGACTCCTTTGCCCTGGCCGAAGTTGCCCTTAAAATGGCGATTAAGGCGGACATACTCCCCGGCGTTGACCCTGCCATGGTCGAGAAGCATCTAAATCGTACATATCGCACCATGCGTAAGGCCGTGGACGAAGACCGGCGCAAGGTCGAGCAGGTTTTAGCTCAGTTTGCCGCCTACCTGGAAACCAAGAAAAAGGTTTGCCGCAAGACCATGTGCGATAAACGCGATTTCCGCGATGTGAAGGTTCTCTACCAGGACAAAGCTGAGGGGCGCTATTTCATAAGAAAGGCGACCCTGGATGCCTGGCTGGCAAAGCACTCAACGGTGCCGGTGCACCAAGTTAAGGAGAAAATTGAGGAATACTTCATCCCCGAAAAAAAGCGGAAATCCAAGACTGTCACCTGCCGTTTGGCACCGTGGGATGGTCAGAGTTGCTACCGTATTTCCGGGCAATTTCTGAAGAATTATGGCCAAAAACCAACAAAAACAAAGGGTTGATTAAATAATTAGCTAATGTTATCATATACTTAAGCTGGTATTGGTGCCAGTGATGAGCCCCCAAATGGGGGCTCTTTCATTACCAAACGGAGAACAAAAATGCTCACTCTTGCTATGCTCAGGCGGGCGCTCAAAGGCGTGCCCAAACACTGCGAATGTTACATTGTCGGCATGGGACAGGCCTGGAAAATAACTGCCCTTGCCCATTCCGATTTAACCCAACCCGGTATGGTGCGCCTATGGTTTATCGCCGGAGGTGAGGCCGACCATATCCCGCCCACAGAGATCTACTTGCCACGCTACTGGTTAAATCAGCCCCGCAACGGGAGGGTCGCCCGATGAAACCCCTCCGACAAGGCGACATCGATAGTTTGTGCGGGCTTTATGCCATCATCAACGCCATCCGTACTTGCAGTACTTATGCTGCCGCGCCCTCACTAAGCCAAGCACGGCAGCTATTCGGGGAATTGATTAAGCACCATGAGGCGACGTTCCCCACCTTCGCCCGCGTCGGCATGGACGTGGAGCAGGTCGAGGCGGCGTTAAAGTTTGCGCTCAAGTTCTGTTTTGAGAAGTACGGTCTGCATATCAGCTATCGGTACGTTGAGTTCACCGGCCTCAAGGCGATGCAGGCCGCCCTGGAAAAGCATCTAGACGACCAGGGAAGACATGCAGCTATCGTCGCGGCCGACGCGCACTCGACCGTCGTGACGGAGGTCATGGGGAAACTCTGGCGACTTTGCGATAGTTACCGATACGAGCATCTCTACTGCATCGGTGAGCAACAACGCATCCAGCGCTGTTCGGGCCTGCTGCGGGCGCGACCGGAGCTGCACACTTTCCTTCTTAAATACGACAAAGGCCCCAAGTATGGCATCGGCCCTAAAAATAGAGCCGAAAAAATCTGAGCCATTCCTGCTAGAGCTTTAAAAGGGGGTACAGGCAGGGTTACCCCATTTATCAACGCTAGGGTGCATGCCTATGGGACAACCTTTACTTGTATCGTAGTAAGTTTCCTTCTTTGTAAAAGAGTCGCAGGTCTTGTTCCCCCATTTGTCCATTGAAGGGTGACTGCCAATCGGACAATCCCCATCTTTTACTTGGACACTGCGAGTCTCTCCGTCTGTGAATGATTTGCAAATTTTATTTCCCCACTCATCAGTCCAAGGGTATGTTCCGACACTGCATGTAAAGGGCTTTTCTTCTAGTTCACGTCTTGGCTTTCCATCAAACGTACCATTGGCCATCATAGAAAGGCCCATTTTTAATAACTCAGATCTTTTTGCGGCGCGCTGCTCTTCTTCTTGCTGCGAAGCTAAGCGTTTGCTGCTGACTCTTAGTACCTGTTGCTTAGCCGGTTCATAAAATTGGCTATCAATTAAAGAAAGGTTTGCCTCTGTGAGTTTATCCATAGAGCCCTTGAGCTTGTCCTCAAAATCAGCCTTACTCAAATCTTCAAAAATGACTTTTCGAGTAAAGTTCGACACCTCGATAAAGTGTTCTTTATACGCCTCCTTAAATGGGGAGGAATTTAAAGGCGATTTGGTCAGAATAAAGCGGTGACACATCACCGTGTCGTCTGGGGTAATTAGGTTTTCATGCTCAATACCCTCTCGATGCGTTTCTAGATAGTTCAAACAGACGGAAGCTATCTGCATAACGAGTTCGGATGTATCCAACTCAAGTTGTAAAAGGTTTTGGTGAAAAACGCCCAGCTGCTCGGCGGTTGTGATGCCCTGATAGTTTGTGAGAAGCCGAATATCGTTATTTGCAGCCCCTATTTTTCCCCATAACGACCTAACTTTTTCGTTTGTGATAATGGATTTTTCCATGCCACGGCTTAAAGTCACGTAAGATTGATAGGTCTTAAGAAACTGTTTCTTCGAGGGCTTCTTCAAATAGGTAATGCGTACACCATCCGGCATGATAACCGGGTACATTTCCGATGCACTGTCTAGGAACCTTACCTTCTGCCCGTCAGGCATTTTTACCAGCGTTGTTGAAACAGGAGGGAAAGATGGGCTGATATCTGCCAATGCCGAATAGGCTAAGCAGCTAAGAATCGCAGTGAAAAATACTAATAAAAAGCGCATCAATCTTCCTCTCATTCAGTAATTTAATTACCAATTCATGCGGTCAGCCAACTCAATTTAACATAGCGGCGCAACAATTGCGCGCTTCGGCGCTGCTGCAACGGCCGTTGATGCCACCAAGCTGACCCGTGTCCCGTTTGACTTGGAAGCTGGCTGGCAAGAAGCACAGAAACAGGGGGCCTGTCCGGCCCCCTTTATGCTATTTTTCATTATGGCCAACTTCCTTCAACGCCTTTTTCAAAGCAACAAACAGCAAGAGCTGATGGGCGAGATTAGTAATGCTCCTCGCTACACTGGCCAAAGCCGAGAAGTTTCATTTCAGAAAATAAAAGGCCGCATGTTTGAGGCAGTTAATCCTGCGACAGGTGAGGTCTACTGGACTTCCGCAGAGCCGCCGCATTACCCCACCCCCCGTTACTACGATTCATTTGGCGTCATTACTAACCTCAGAAAGCAGGGAAAGTTCGATGAAGCTTTTAAGGCAGCGTGGGAGGCTATTCACCTTCTGCCCGAGGTAGTTGGCTCATGGCATGAGCATTACCCTGATATTCC
>DATAJX010000003.1:0-174398 GCA_036261915.1 Alphaproteobacteria bacterium | reverse complement strand
CAGGCTGATGCCGTTGGTCAGCGTCGCCAGTCCGTTGGCAAAAATGGTGGTGAAGCTGGCCTGGTTGGAGGTGGTGCTGATCCCCACCGCCGCAAAGATACCGCCCGGGCTGTACCAGCCGGTGGTATTACCGGCCGAAGTAAAGCTCACGTAGCCGGTGTTGGCGTTGGCGTACACGGCGGTGGTACCCGATACGATACGGTCGGAGCTACCAGCCGTAACCCCTGTAAGGCCGCTACCATCACCCACGAAATTACCGTAAATGCTGCTGCCGCTGATGTAGCTGAAGTAACCGTACGTACCGCTCACCGTGCCCATGCCCGGCGTGGTGCCCGTGACATAGAGATTGCTGGCCGAGATGGTGCCCGCGACTTCGAGGTCGGTGGTGGGGTTGGTGGTGTGGATACCCACGTTGGTGTTGGTGGCGATACGCATCGACTCGGTGCCGTTGATCTGCCAGACCAGGGGGAAGCTGCCCTTGGTGTTGAAGAATACCTTGTTGGCCCACGGGGCGCCGGCATCGTTCTCGCCCGCGCCGAACTCACCGGTGGCGCCAGTGGCGCTGCCCACCTGGCCGAAGCGGAACAGGGCGATACCACCGTCATTCGCGTTGGTGATGTTGAACTGCGCCGCACGGTCGCCGCCCAGCGTGCTGGCATAGGGGCCGACCACCACATAAGTGCCCTGGCCGCCGTCGCCGCGCACGTTCAGCAGGTTGTTCACATCGAGCAGCGATTGCGGGCTGCCGGTGCCGATACCCAGGCCCAGGTCGCCCGCCACCAGCGTGGTGCTGGCATACAGCTTGCCCGCGGCGGTGCGGTACACCAGGCTGCCGCTGATGCCGTCGGGGATGGTGATGTTGTTGCCATTCATGCCCGTGATGTTGGAGCCGTCGCCGCTGAAGCTGGTGGCGGTGACGATGCCGGTGGCCGACACACCGCCGTTGGCGAAGGTGACACCTTCGATGGTTTGGGCACCCGACACATACAGGTTCCCGGTCACGCGCAGGTCGCCCTGCACCAACCCGTTGCTGGTGGCCATGGCCGCGCTGCTGATAGTGCCGCTGGCGCGAATGTTGCCGGTGCCGATGCTGCCGGCGGTAAGGCCGCCGGTGACGCGCTGGTTGCCGTCAACATCGAGGTTATTGGTGGCGGAAATATTGCCGGCATTGATGGTGGTGACCGTGACGCTGCCCACGCTGTTGGAAATATTCTGCAGCACGGCGGGCACGCGCAGGACGTTGTACCAGTCGACCGCGCTGGCCACGACGCCGGTGATGTTGGAGCCGTCGCCGCTGAAACTGGTGGCGGTGATGATGCCGGTGGCCGACACGCCGCCCTTGGCAAACGTCACCCCGTCGATGGTTTGGGCGCCCGACACATAGAAGTTGCCGCCCACGCGGAAATCGCCGGTGACGGTGCCATTACCCTGCACCAGCATGTTGCTGGTGCCTACCGCCGCGCTGCTGATGGCACCGCTGGCCAGGATATTGCCGGTGCCGATGTTGCCTGCGGTAAGGCCGCCGGCAACCCGCTGGTTGCCGCCAACATCGAGGTTACTGGTGGCAGAAATGTTATCGGCATTCACGGTGGTGACCGTGACGCTGCCCACGCTGTTGGAAATGTTCTGCAATACGGCAGGCACCCGCAACACGTTGTACCAATCGACCGCACTGGCCAGTACCCCGGTGATGTGGGAACCGTCGCCGCTGAAGCTGGTGGCGGTGACCGCGCCGGTGGCGCTCACGCCGCCGTTGGCGAAGGTGACGCCTTCGATGGTTTGTGCGCCGGAAACATACAGGTTGCCGCCCACGCGCAGGTCGAGGTCGATCGTGGCGTTGCTGACGCGGGCGGTGGACGCGTTAAGCGTGGTGACGGTGACACTGCCCACACTGTTGGAAATGTTTTGCAGCACGGCGGGCACGCGGCCGACGTTGTACCAATCGACGCTGCTGGCGGCTACGTTGGTGAGGCCCGAACCATCGCCGCTGAAGCGGCTGGCCGAAATGCTACCGGTGGCCGACACCCCGCCGTTGGCGAACAGCACGCCCTCGATGCTCTGGCCGCCCGACACATAGAGCGTGCCGCCCACGCGCAGGTCGCCGGTGATGGCGCTGTCGCCCTGCACCAGGCTGGCGCTGGTAGTCATGACCGGGGCGGTGATAAGCCCGCTGGCCTGGATGTTGCCCGCGCCGATGCCGCTGGCGATCACCTGCGTGAAGGTGGCCGAAGCCGCCAGGCTGCTGCCGATGGTCACGCCGTCGAGCTTGCGGCTGTTGACCCAGCTGGTGCCGTTGAAATGAAGGATATCGTAGGTAGTGGGGCTGGTGGTGAAATTGACGTCATCGAGTTCGGCCAGCTTGGTGGTGCTGCTGATGATCGTATTGGCGCCCACGCACTTGAGCGCGGTGCCGTCATAAACCACCACCTGGCCGGTATTACAGGCGGTGATGGCCACACGGGCATAATCCTTGACGCTGCTGTCGCGCGCACTGCCGGGTACCCATTCGGTACCGTTATAGATAAGCACGGTGCCGCTGGTTTGGCCCGCGGTGGCCACATCGGAAAGATCATCGAGCGCCAGCGCCGAACCGGCACCACCCGCATCGTTCACGCAGCTTAAGATCACGTTGGGGCCGCTGGTTTCGGCAGTAAGCACCTTGCCCGCGCCACACGCCGAAAGGACACTGCTGCTGATGTCGCTGCGGGCGAAGGCCTGCACGAAGGGGTCGGTTTCGGAGGTGACGCCGATGGCGTCGATGGCGCAGACCAGGCGGCCACCGTTCATGGTGAGTTTTTGACCGGCGTTACAGTCGGTGATGGTGGCACGGTCGTTGCGGGCAAAATCGAACACGAACGGGTCGGTTTCGTTCATCAGACCCTTGTCGTCGACCTTACAGGTAAAGGCACCGCCGGTGCTGGTAAGCGTTTCGGCGGCACCACAGCTGGGCAGCGGGCTTTTGGCCCAGGTTTGCACCGTGGGGTCGACCTCGTTGCTCACATAATCGGCGTTGTTACAGGTAAAACCGCCGGCGCTGGCGCTCAGCATCTGGTGCGCGCCGCAATTCGGCAGATCGCCCTTGGCCCAGCTTTTGACCGTCGGGTCGGTTTCGTTGTCGCAGCTCCAGGCATTGTTGTTCCAGCGCAGCTTACTGCCGGCATCAGCGCAACTGGGAATATCCATTTTGGCGTGGGGCTTGACCTTTGCCATTTCGACGTTGAGCGAATCGACGTCTTTTTCGACCTTGGTGATGCGGGCGTTGGCCTTGGCATTTTCGATGCCCCGGCCGCCGCTTTGGGTGAAGAATTGCTCTTGCGCGAACGCAGGCGCGGCCGCCAGCATCAACACCGCAAAAAGCCAACCCCACAGGGCAATAGCTTTAAACGGGCGTACCTTGGCCATCTGCTCTTTTCTTTTGGTTTCCGGCACAAGCCGGCGCTGACCGAAAGTGTCGGCTAAGCGGTTGTATATAGCCATAACGGCGGTGCTTTCGGCGCTACACAACGCGGCAAAAGAGCCACAGCGGTTTTTGGGCGCCCACATTGGCGTTCTGGTTGATAAAACCGCCCAACCCGCGTATAGCCGGAACATGAGCAAAAAAGCCCGTGCCGGAACCCGTAAAGTCATGGTGGTGATGGGCACCCGCCCCGAGGGCATCAAGCTGGCGCCCCTTGTGCTGGCCCTGCAGAACGACCCCCGCTACGAACTGGTGACCGTATCGAGCGGCCAGCATCGCGACATGATTTTGCCGGTATTACAATGGTTTAGCATCAAACCCCACCACACGCTGGATGTGATGGCCGCGGGCCAACCGCTGGCTCATCTGTCGGGCAAGCTATTGCACGGCCTGCACGATCTGATGGAAAGCGAAATGCCCGACCTGGTGATGGTGCAGGGCGATACCACCACCGCCTTCATGGCCGCTTTAAATGCTTATTATAGTTACGATTTTTACATACGGAACGATAAAGGCGCCCGCCAGAAAGTGGAAATCGCCCACGTGGAAGCCGGCTTGCGCACCGGCGACAACTACGCGCCTTTCCCCGAAGAGGCCAATCGCAAGCTGATCGGCCAGTTGGCCAACTGGCACTTTGCCCCCACTGCCACCGCCGCCCAGAGCCTGTTTGACGAAGGCGTGCATAAAAACGTTTACACCACCGGCAACACGGTGATCGACGCCCTGCACTGGACGGTGGAGCGCCTGAAAAAAACGCCCCGCGCCCTGCCCGCCGCGTTGCAAAAAGCGCTGAAGCGAAGCCAGCCCATGGTGCTCATCACTGGCCACCGCCGCGAAAGCTACGGCGACGGCTTTGAGCACATTTGCCAGGCCATTCAAACGTTGGCCAAACGTTATCCGGATGTAGTGTTTTATTACCCTGTGCACCTGAACCAGCACGTGCAGAAGCCGGTGAACAAGCTGCTGGGCAATATTGCCAACGTGGTGCTCGACGCGCCGTTGCCGTACGAGGATTTCGTGAACGTGATGCAGCATGCCCACCTGCTGCTGACCGACAGCGGCGGCCTGCAGGAAGAAGGCCCGGCTCTGGGCAAGCCGGTGCTGGTGATGCGCGAAGTGACCGAGCGGCCCGAGGGCATTCTGGCCGGCACCGCGCGGCTGGTGGGGAACACCGCCGACAAGATCGTCGATAACGTGAGCGATCTGCTGGATAACCCGCAGACCTACCAGCTGATGGCCCGCGCCGTGAACCCCTATGGCGACGGCAAGGCCACCGAGCGGATACTGAACCTGCTGCACGGCGAGAACGCCAACAGCAATACCTTCACTCCGCGACGTTCTTCCTAAATATATTTTCTTAAAAAACGCGCTGCCCTGGAGGGATTTTTGGTTTTATCCGACGACTGAGCACCGCAAGTGCACACTTTCGTGCACGCGGAGCTCAAGGCCAGGAAAAGTTAAAATACACCCCGTCCCAGATAGGATTTAGGGAACGACGACGCCGCCGGGCGGAGGGGTGAAACCGTCGCTGCTGAACTGCGCCACCGAGCCCTTGCGCGAGCGCAGCACGATAAGTGAGATACGGCCGTTCTTGGGGTCTTGCGGGGCGTCCTTCAGTAGCGGTTCCTGCGCAGCGTAACCGGCCACGCGGGCAATGCGCTTGTCGGGAATGCCTTCTTTTTCCATCACGCGGCGGGCGGCCTGCGCGCGGTCGGCCGAGAGTTCCCAGTTGGTGTAATCGGCGCTGCCCGGGTTAAGTGCGCGGTAGGGCACCGAATCGGTGTGTCCGCCCACGGCAATGCCGTTGGGCAGCTTTTGCAGCACGCTGCTCACCACCGCCAGCATCTGCTTGGTGTAATCGTACATCTGCGCGGTGCCGGCATTGAACAGCGGGCGGTCGGCCGAATCGACCAACTGGATGCGCAGGCCTTCGGGCGTCACTTCCACCACCAGGTTTTTCAGCATCATTTGCAGTTGCGGCAGATTGACCACCGCCTGCTTCACCTGCTGGGCGATCTGCTGGAACAGTTCGTCTTCGCGGCTCTGGATGGCGAGGTCTTCGCTCTCTTTCTGTTCCTGGCGGATATCGGGCTGGGCAATGGCGGCGTGCTGGTCGGCTTCGATAGTGCTCATGCCGCTCATGATGCCACTGCCGCCGCCGTATTCGGTGGAATTATTGGGTGGGTTGAAATAGTGGGCGATGCCCTGCTTTTGGATGGGCGTGGTGTTCGAAAGCAGCCACAGCAGCAGGAAGAACGCCATCATGGCGGTTACGAAGTCGGCATAGGCTACCTTCCAGGCACCGCCGTGATGGGGGTGTTCGTCGCCACCCTTCTTTTTTTTGACGATGACGACGGCCGGGCCCGATCCGGCTGCCTGCGAAGACTGGCCCGGCTGGTCGGCCATTATTTTTTGGCCGATATTTCGTTAAGGTACTGCTCCATTTCGGCAAAGCTGGGGCGCACCGTGTTGGGCATGTGCTTGCGGGTGAATTCGGCAATGATCTGTGGCGACAGCTGGCGCGCGAAGTTGAGGATGCAGATTTTGGCGCAGCCGTAAAACGACGCTTCGGAGGCGAAGGCGGCTTCCATGTTTTTGGCCATGGGCGATACAAAACCATAGGCGATGAGCACCCCGCTGAACGTACCTACCAGCGCGGCGCCGATCAGGTGGCCCAAAATTTCGGGCGGCTCGGTGATGCTGCCCATGGTGTGGATAACGCCCAGCACGGCGGCCACGATACCCAGTGCGGGCATGCCATCGGCCATGGTGACCAGAATGTTTGAAATGGCGTGACGTTCTTTGTGGTGGATGGCAAGGTCGTCGTCCATCAGTTCATCAAGCTGGTTGGGCAGGCCGCTGCCCATCACGATCAGCCGCAGGTTATCGCAAATGAACTGCTCGACGTGGTGGTCGGCGATCAGGCTGGGGTATTTGCTGAACAGGTCGCTTTCGTGCGGGTTATCGATGTGTTTTTCGACCTCTTTGATGCCCTTGGTGCGCATCAGCTTGGTCAGTTCGAAGAAAAAGCCCACCAGATCAAGGTATGGCTGCTTGTTGCTGTAGGGCAAACCGGTAACGAGAATTTTGAGGCTGCCCATGAAGTTTTTGATGAGCGCCATGGGGCTGCCGATGATGACCCCGCCCACCGCGGCGCCGACAATAATGAGGAACTCGAGCGGTTGCCAAAGCACGGCCATGTGGCCGTTGTTGAGGGCATACCCCCCCAGCACACACCCGATAACCACCGCAAAGCCGATAAAAAAGAGCATGCGATCAGGTGCCTTGTTTTATTGTTTTTTCAGGCATGGGGCCACCTTAGCGGCCAAAAAGCGGCGCCGCCACACGGCGGCGCCAGTTACCAACTACCCCTGTGGCTTAAAGTTTAGTTCTGGCGCTCTTGCGGCGGGGTGAACTTGAACACCTTGGGGTCGATGCTCACGCCGGTCTTGATGTCGGACAGCGTGACCTGCGTGACCGCGCCCAGTCCGTCGGTCATGCTCAGGCCCGAAATTTCGGGTTTGGCGCCGGTGGCGCTGAAGGTGAGCACGATGTTTTTAAGCTGGTTGTCGGGCTTGAGGGGCGTGAGCGTCACGTCGAGCTGCTGCGGGTTTTGCTTCAGCGCGGTCACACGGAAACCGAGCTTGTCGAGCTTCACCTCGCGCGCGCCCAGCAGCTTGGCGATGCCGCCCTGCAGCGGCAGCTGGGTGACCTGCCCGCCTTCGTCATCAACATAATACACCGCCGTGCCGGTGCTGATGATGCGCTGGCGGTGCGGGCTTTGGTACAGCCACACGAACTGGCCGGGTTTTTTAACCGCCAGTGTGCCTTCGTGCGTCCATTGGTCGTTGCTGGAATGCTGGCTGAACCACGCGGTGAGGGTGGTGAAAGCATTGAAGTAATCTTCGATCATCCGGGCCGCCTGATCGAAGCTGTAGGTGGGCGTGGTGGCCTTGCTTTCGGTTACCTTGGCCACGCGCACATTGGCGGGCACACCGCTGGCTTCAGCATGGGCAAGCATGGTTGTGCTGGCCATCAGCAGGGCCGTCAGGTAAAAAGTCCGCATGAGTTCTTTCCCTTCTTTGTCGGGCCCGGTGGATGTTCCAGCCGATGCCGCGTTTGCATTGGTGTGTTTACACGGTTTTGGCGACGTGGGCCAGAGTTGGTTGCAGGTGCTCAGCCTGATGAAAGCTGGCTTACCGCAGGCTTTCAGCAGCAGGCTGGCGCTGTTTTGCCCCAACGGCCCCGATGCCACGCCGTTCGGCGAAGGCCGCCAATGGTTCAGCGACAACAACTGGACCTTCCGCGACCCGCCGGGCCTGAAACGCGCCGCCGGTTTGCTGGAGGACTATCTCACACGGGTGGTGAGCGGCGAACACCAAATACCGCGCGAGCGCATAATCCTCATGGGATTTTCACAGGGCGCGATGACAACTTTATACGCCGTGCCGCGGCTTAACCCGCCGGTGGCCGGGTTCATCAGCCTGGCGGGCCGCATGATGGACACCGTAAAGCCCGACCCGGTAAGCCTGACCCCCACGCTGTTTTTGCACGGCTACGACGACGACGTGCTGCCCAGCGACACCACGGTGGAAGCCGAAGCCCGCTACGCCGAATGGGGCATGCCCACCGAACTGCATATTCTGGAAGGGCTGGGCCACGGTGCCAATGCGCAGGCGCTGGCGCATGTGGCCGGGTTCGTTCAGCGCGTACTAAATAACGCCGGTTAGGCGACTTTTTTACCGAGGACTTCGCGTTTGCCCACGTGGTTGGGCGCGCCGATGATGCCTTCGCCTTCCATCTTGTCGATCAGGTCGGCGGCGCGGTTGTAACCGATCTTCAGGTGCCGCTGCAAAAAGCTGGTGCTGGCCTTGCCTTCGCGCGTGACCACTTCGACCGCCTGCTGGTACAGGTCGCCGTTGTCTTCGCCGTCTTCGCCGCCCGCGGCGCCCTTGCTGCCGGGGATGGTGGCGGGGCCGGATTTGAAGATGTCTTCCATGTAGCTGGGGGCGCCCTGCTCGCGCAGGTGTTCGGCCACGCGGGTGCATTCCTCTTCGCTCACAAAGGCACCGTGCAGGCGCTGCAGCGCGTTGCTGCCGTTGCCCAGGTACAGCATGTCGCCTTTGCCCAGCAGGGTTTCGGCGCCCATGCTGTCGAGCACGGTGCGGCTGTCGATCTTGCTGGCCACCGCAAAGCTCATGCGCACGGGGATGTTGGCCTTGATAAGCCCGGTCACCACGTCAACGCTCGGGCGCTGGGTGGCAACTAAAAGGTGAATGCCGGAGGCGCGCGCCATTTGCGTAAGGCGCGCGATGGAGAATTCGACCGCCTTGCCCGCCACCATCATCAGGTCGGCCAGTTCGTCGATGATGACCACAATGTACGGCAGCGGCTTGGTGGCCAGCGGTTGTTCTTCGTGCACCGGTTGGCCGGTTTGCAGGTCGAAACCCGTTTGCACCAGCCGGGTGGGCACGCGACCGTCGGCCTGCAGCTCGGCAAATCGGGTGTTGAAGCTGGCGAGATTTTTCACGCCCAGTTCGGCCATCAGGCGGTAGCGGTTTTCCATTTCCTTCACCACCCAGTTGAGCGCGGCGGCGGCCTTGTTGGGGTCGGTGATCACCGGCGTGATCAGGTGCGGAATATCGTTGTAGATGCTCAGTTCGAGCATCTTGGGGTCCACCATCACCAGCTTCAGCTCGTCGGGCGTCAGGCGGAACACCAGGCTGAGAATGAACGCATTGATGCCCACGCTCTTACCACTGCCGGTGGTCCCGGCGATCAGCCCGTGCGGCATTTTGGAGATGTCGGCATAAGTGGGCTGGCCGCTGGTGTCGACACCCAGTGCCACGGTGAGCGCTCCCGGGTCTTCCTCGAACGTTTCGGTTTCAAGCAGTTCGCGCAGGCTGGTGAACTGGCGCTCGCGGTTGGGCAGCTCGATGCCCAGCACGTTGCGGCCGGGGATGGGCGCAATGCGGATGCTCAGCGCGCTCATGGCGCGGGCCAGGTCGTCCTGCAGGCCCACGATGGTGCTGGTTTTGACGCCTGCGGCGGGTTCGAGTTCGTAAATGGTGATGACCGGACCGGGGCGAATGTTGCTCACCACGCCTTCGACGCCGAAGTTTTTCAACTCGGCTTCAATACGGCGGGCGTTCTGCTGCAACGCTTCTTCGCTTTCGCCGTCTTTCTGTTCCTTCGGCTCGTCCAGCAGGTCGAGGCTGGGCAACACGAACTGGCCGGGCACGCTTAAATCAAGTTCGGCCTGCTTGGCCGGCCGGGCGGGCTTGGCTTCGGCTTCGTCGTCGGCCTCTTCGGTGCGGATGACGCGCGCGGTGGGGCGGCGCGGAATGGGATGGCTCAGCGGCAGGTCGAACTGTTCGGGCACTTTAAACTTCAGGCGCTGCGCCAACCGCATGGTCATGGTGGCGAACACCTTGGCTACTTTATAGATCCAGATGGCGGTAGCATGTACTTCGCGAAGCGACCAGCCCGTGAACCACAGCAAGGCCAGCACCGCCAGCGCGGCCATCAGCATCAGGGCGCCCACATGGCCCAGCAGAGGCACCACCAACGTGGCCACCAGCTTGCCCAGCAGGCCGCCGTTGCCAAAACCGCCGCCGCCCACCGGCCAGTCGGGCAGCGGGCTGGTCAGGCTCAGCAGCGCGCCGGTACTCACCAGCAGCAGCGGCACCGTCACCACCTGCAAATTGATGCTGGGGCCTTCGCGGTGGAACAGCATGTTCACCGCGTGGTACACCAGCCAGCCCACCCACATGAACGCGCCGAGGCCGAACAGCATGATCAGCGTATCGGCGGTGTAGGCGCCCAGGCGGCCGCCCAGGTTTTGCACCACCATGTCGGGCGCGGCGTGGTTAAGGCTGGGGTCGGTGGGCATGTAGGTGTGCAGGCACAGCAGCAGGTACACCGCGCCTACCGCCAGCAGCACGCCCAAACCTTCGCGCAGGCGGTCGGCGTAGCCCCGGCGCGCCGGGCGGCGCGGCGATGCTTTTTGCCCCGACGGGCGACGTGTGATGGAACCGGCCATATAAGTAATGAATTCTCCTTACCCGGCCTACGCCATCATGGTTGTATACTCAACCGAAGCCTTGCCCTTGGGCCGCGCAGCGCCCAACCCCCGTGGCGCGTATGCACTATAAAGAAAAACCCGGTGCTTGCGCACCGGGTTTTCCGTCGAGTGTTGAGGGTATCAGAACTTGAAGTTGGCGCCCACCTTGAACAGGTGTTCATCCGGCTTGCCTGCAGGAGTCGGGGTGTCGAACGACACACCGGTCTTGTAGGTATAACGAGCCTGCAGATCGACCTGCTCGGTGAGAGCATAATCGACCACGCCGCTGATGAGGAAGTACTCACCGTTGGCCTTGCGATCGTCATAGTAGCCCTTCGGGCCGGTGGTGATGGCGCGCAGCGAATCCCAGCTGTAGCCAATGCCACCGCCGAGCGCAACGTTACGCGACACATCGAACATCAGATCACCGCCGACATAGAACGAACGATCGTCCTTGTTGGTGCGATGATAGCCGCCGGGGAAGTCCTGGTCGGAAGAGTTCAGACCGAAGTCTGCGCCCACCCGGCCACGGCCCCAGATGCCATCAGCCAGCGTCTTGCAGACGTTGGCTTCGATGCCGATTTCACCGAACGTCAGCGTCGAAGTGCTGGCGCCGGCATAGCCCTGCTTGACGTCCTTGACCTTGACGCCGCCGTTGACACCAACGCCGACCACATAGCCCGAACCGCCGATACCCGCATTGCCACCATAACGGTTGCAGAGCGAGCCGGTGTACGGAACTGGAGCGGCAGGCACGTAGGCCTGCTGCTGCGGAACGGTTTTCACCCATCCGCGGCCGGTGATGCCAGCGCACTGGCTGTCGATCTTCCGCATCTGGGCGGTGCGTGCAGGGCCTTTCGGCATGCGGCGCACGGCTTCGACGTTGGAAGGTTCGCAGACGGTGGGCAGGTGCCCCGTGTTCACGTAGTTCACCCTGGGGGCAGGGAGATCGGTCGCGAAAGCGGGGGCAGCAAAAATCACGGCAAAAGCCGCAATGGTAAGAGACTTAGACATCTTGGTAGTCCTTAAGTAAGCCCCCTGGTTTCAGGGAAGCCGGGCCGAAGCCCTGGGGAAGTACAAGACGCGTTGAAAACGGCGAAGTGGCGCTACTGGCCACGTCTGTTACAACGCAACCAATGGTACGTGCTGGTTATATGGAAAGCCCCACAAGCCATTTCAAGTGTTTAACTGACACTTTTCCGGAGTATTTGATGGTTTTTGAGATGGGGCAAAAAACGGCGGTTTCAAGCCATTATTCTGGCATCGGACCGGGCCGGGCGGTTGGGCTTGGGTAAAAAAGTCGATTTTGGGGGTAAAACTCGACGGTTTCCGGCACCTCGCCTACACAGAAACCCGGTGCCGACGTAGCTCAGCTGGCCCCTTCAATAAACGCGCGCCTTCGGCGCGACCGGCGCAGCGCCGCTCTACCAGCCCCTCCGCCATTTTACTTGACGATGAAGCACATGCTGTCTAAACCGAAAACCATGCCGACGTAGCTCAGCTGGTAGAGCGGCGCATTCGTAATGCGTAGGTCGTCTGTTCGATTCAGATCGTCGGCACCATTACTTCTTCAAGCGGGGCGCGGGCTTTGGCCAGGCGCCCTATTTTCGTGTTTTTTCAGAAAACTGTCGTGGGGCAGCGGTGGGACACTAAAAAGGGGCTTTTTGCCCCTATTTTATTTTGTAAAAGTCGCTAAAACTGTATTTAATCTAAATATCATCGCCTGTTCACTGACTCGATACTTACTCGCCAGTTGAGCAATGGCATCATCGGTCTCAAAATCAAATTCCTGAGCCAATTTTAGGTCGGCACAAATGAGGTCATAAGGCATCAAAAGTTCCGCCGCAAATCGATTGGCTTCAATTTCCTCTGGGTCAATTGCGAGAGATGACGTGGCATCGCGGTGTTTTATACTAAAACTTCTATCAACATGGAGCGCTTCATTGTGAAGAACGAAGTGCCCGAGTTCATGGGCAATGGTAAACCGGCGTCGGTTGGGGTGGTTTAATGAATTTACTGCAATGATTGCTGTATCGTCCATGCGATACAACGCGCCCGACATCGTATCCCCTTCAAAAGGCGAATACTTTACGTCGATATTTTCCTTACGCGCGATTTTTTCGACATCCACAGGAGCCTGGCTCACATTGTGCCGAGCCAGAAGTTTGACCACCTCTGCGCGGATGTCCTCGACGCTTTTCGGGCTACGAGGGCTTCCTTGTTGGGTCATTGGGTTGCGGTTCCTTTGTTTCAACTATTTTGCTAAGCCATGATGCCACCTGGGGGTCGGCGAGTCGTTTCAATTCCTCATTTTCAGGGAGGAAATTTGCTTTTGCCGGAAGCAGGCTATCCGGCGTAACCTCAAGAGCTTCGGCCAACTGGTAGATTTGGTGAAGGGCAACATGCTGGCGGCCCCCTTCAATGTTCGTAACAGAGGTTCGGGATAAACCAATGCGTTCCCCGAGCTGGGTCTGGGAATACCCGATCTTCTTGCGAAGCTCCTGAATTAGGTTTCCAAAGCCCCGGTAAATTATATCATTCTGTACTGGACCGGCCATGACCTGATTATAGGACTGGTATGGCACTTTGGCAAGTTATATAAACAGGTTTGTATAGCTTGGCATAAGTAGTGCAAATTATTGTTGACATCGTCGCCGCCTGGCTGCACCCTGCAGCTACAAAGGAGACGATGTAATGAAACCGATAACCCACCCCACCACCCACGCGAACCAGCGTCAGCCGGGCATCTATAAGATCCTGGTGGCCAACGGCGATCTTGCCTTTAAGCCCCTGCAGCTTGAAGACCCGAAGCCGACCGGCCGCCAGATCATCAGCGCCAGCGGCCTGGCCCCGGCCGACGACTACAGCCTGTTCTTCATCCTGCCCACGGGCGAGTTCGAAGACGTGCGCTTGGAAGAAGTCATCGACCTGATGGGGCGTGACGTCGAACGCTTCATCGCGTTCCAAACCGATCGCACCTTCAAGTTCACCATCAACGACAAGCAACTTGAATGGGGCAAGCCCATCATCAGCGGCCGCGAACTGTAAAGACGATGACGAACCCACGGTCTTTGAATACCCCGAAACTGCATCGGGTCGGGTTGGCATCGGCCAACTTACCGCCCTTTTGAATACCGAGAAGGTCGGTATCATCGGCACAGGCGGAACCGGCGCCTACATTTTAGATTTCGTATCTAAAACCCCAGTGCAAGAAATCCGTCTCATTGATGGCGATGAGTTTCTGACGCACAACGCCTTTCGTGCACCGGGCGCTGCCTCTCTCACCGAGCTTCGCGAAGTGCCGAAGAAGGTAGATTACCTTAAGGCCCAATATGCCAACATGCGGTCGGGTATCGTGGCCCACCCGGTGGCGTTGGATGAGAGCAACCTCCATCTGCTCGATGGACTAACCTTTGTTTTTATCTGCATCGATGGGGGCCGAGTCAAGAAGGCGATCATCGACAAGCTGGAAAGCATGGGAGTTTCCTTCATCGATGTCGGCATGGGCATTAACGTTAGCGATGACGGGCTGGGTGGTATCGTACAAATAACAGCCAGCACCCCAGATAATCGGGAAGAAATTCGCAAGAGCGTCTCTTTGGCCGATGATGCGGAAAACCTGTACGCCACCAACATCCAGATTGCCGAGTTGAACGCGTTAAACGCGGCAATGGCAGTGATTAAGTGGAAGAAGCTGCGCGCATTTTACAGAGACTACAAAAAGAAGCACCATAGCTCCTACACCATCGACACCGACCAACTGGAGGACGACGAGTAGATGCTCAAGCACAAGCAGCTTACCCCTGAATTTGTTCACCATATTCCTCAACATCTCAAACCAGGAATACTGTACATTGCACCCGAGTTCGGAACGGTTACTCATAGTTGTTGCTGCGGTTGCGGCGTAGAAGTGGTTACCCCTTTAAGTCCGACCGATTGGAAAATCCTCTTTGATGGAGAAACCATCACCTTGTCTCCATCCGTCGGTAACTGGAACATTCCTTGCCGCTCCCATTACATCATCGATAGAAACCGCGTTGTTGAATGTGAACCTTGGACATCTAAACAGGCCGCTCAAGAACAAGCTCGAAGCCAGCGGGCTGCAGATGTTCACTACGCTAACCAAAACGTGGAGGTGCCAAATCCTACTCCCTCAACAACGCCACCTAGCAGGCTTTCACGCCTCCTTAGCATACTCAACCCTTGGAACTAACGAAGGAGCATACTTATGCCCAAGAAAACCCACACTGGCTACCGCAGCTCAAAAACCGGCGAATTTGTTACTAAAAAATACGCCGAGAGTCACAAGGCCACGACGCAGAAGGAAGCCGTCCCTAATCCCGGCTTTGGAGATACCGACCGTAGCAGTAAGAGCGAAAATAAAACCCCGCAGAAAGGCCGAACCGACCAAAAGAAGTAATCAGCCATACCTCCTTCTCGCGGACTTGCGAAACGCATCTATGCCTATGGTATAATTAGAGAAAGAAAGGAGATGAAGACAATGACTGATGAAATGAAAACCAAACTTGGTGTTCCTGCCAACCATACGCTTGTTCAGACCGATTGGTCTGCGAAACAGCGCAAGGGCCGTGACATCGATTACTGGAGCTACGACGAGCTCGATGAGAATGGCGTAGTAGTTGCCCGTTACTCGGTGACGGAAGACATGAACATCCACAACCAGAAGACAGACTTCAGCTTTACTCGCGCTGAAGTCAAACCCGCCTGACGCCCTAACAATGCGTAGAGCTAAGTTCGGCGAAGTTCTCGCCATGCATGGGTTATCACCTGCCAGGCGCCCCATAGGCCTAGTCCGGCCATAATGAGGGCCACGATGGTATCGGGCCAGGCCGTGCCGGTGCCAAACACACCCAGGGCAGCAACCATCACTGCAATGTTACCGATGGCGTCGTTACGCGAGCATATCCAAACCGAGCGCATGTTGGCGTCGCCTGTGCGGTAGCGGTAAAGCATGACCGCAACACCGACATTCACCAGCATGGCAAGCACACCGATGAGGCCCATGGTCGGTGCGTCAGGCACTACTCCGTTCATCATGTGCCAAAAGGTAACCCCAATAACCCACACGCCGAACAGACCCATGCTGGCGCCTTTAAGCAAAGCTGCGCGGGTACGCCAGTGCAGGGCCATGCCAGCCACCAGCAGGCTGATGGCGTAGTTAGCGCTATCGCCGAGGAAGTCGAGGGCGTCGGCTTGGAGAGCGCTAGAGCCAGAGTGGAGGCCCGCAACTATTTCGGCTATAAACATGCCGAAGTTCAGCGCCAAAGCTATCCACAGCACATTCCTCCAACCTGGCGGGGTCGGGCCATCAAGGTCATGATTATGGTTACCGCTCATGGAATCCTCTTCAGGAACTTGGCCTTGTTCAGCATCAGGTAGAAGGCAGGCAACAAGAGCAGCGTCAGGATGGTGGACGAAATGATGCCGCCGATGACCACCGTGGCCAGCGGACGTTGGACCTCAGACCCGGCACCTACATTCAGGGCCATCGGCACGAAGCCCAGGCTGGCCACCAGCGCGGTCATTAACACCGGACGTAGACGCCCCATGGCGCCCTGCACCACGGCATCTTCCATCGACTTGCCGCTTTGGCGAAGCTGGTTGATGAACGACAGTAGCACCACGCCATTCAGTACCGCGACGCCTGAAAGCGCGATGAAGCCGATACCCGCCGAGATGGAGAGTGGGATATCGCGCAGCCAAAGCGCCAGCACACCGCCCGTAAGGGCCAAGGGCACGCCGCTGAAAATCAGCGCCGCATCTCGCCCGCTGCCGAAGGCCATGAACAGCAGGCCCAGAATCAGGCCCAGCGCCACGGGCACCACAATGGCCAGGCGGGTACGGGCCGAGATAAGTTGCTCGAACGTGCCGCCATATTCCACCCAGTAGCCGGTGGGGATCTGGGTTTGCGAGCCTACTGCCTGCTGCACTTCGGTCACAAAACCACCCAGGTCGCGGTCACGCACGTTGGCAGTCACCACCGCCCGGCGTTTGCCGTTCTCGCGCGTGATCTGGTTGGGGCCGATCTTAGTTTCCAGCGTCGCCACCTCGGCCAGCGGAATGTACCCAGGCTTGGCCGCGATAGGTACCGGCAGCCGTTTGAGAGCCTCGGCATCGTTGCGAAGGTTCTCCGGCAGGCGGACGACGATATCGAAGCGTTTATCGCCATTAAAGATTTGCCCCGCCACTTGGCCACCGATGGCAGTAGTTACAGCAGTTTGCACGTCCTCGATGTTTAGCCCGTAGCGTGCCATGGCGGCCCGGTTGGGGATGACACTGAGCATCGGCAGGCCCGAAAGCTGCTCGACCTTCACGTCGGCCGCGCCGGGCACCTTTTTGATGACTTCCATCACCTGCTGGCCGGTCTTAAGCAACGTATCCAGATCATCGCCGTAAATCTTCACGGCAAGGTCGGAGCGCACGCCCGAGATAAGCTCATTGAAGCGCATCTGGATGGGCTGGGTGAACTCGTAGTTATTGCCGGGCACCTCGTTGGCAGCGGCTTCAAGTTCACGCACCAAGTCGGCCTTGGGCTTTTTCGGGTTCGGCCACTCGTCACGCGGTTTCAGCATCACGAAAGTATCGGCCACGTTGGGCGGCATCGGGTCGGTGGCCACCTCGGCGGTGCCGATTTTGGCAAACGATTCCTTCACCTCGGGGAACTGCTTGAGGCGGGCTTCGAGTGCGGTTTGCATGTCTATCGCCTGGCTCAGGCTGGTGCCGGGGATACGCATCGCGTGGAGGGCGATATCGCCTTCATCGAGGCTGGGGATGAACTCGGTGCCCAAGCGGGTGGCCAGCAGGCCGCTAAACGCTACCAGCGCCACGGCTACGGCCAGCGCCAACTTCGGCGCGCCAAGAACAGCATTGAGCGCCGGACGGTAAAGCTTGGAAGCCATCTGCATCGCTTTGCTCTCCTTCTCGGACACCTTGCCGGTAACGAACAGCGCCACGGCGGCAGGAACGAAGGTGAACGACAGCAGCAAGGCCGAGAGCAGCGCCACGACCACGGTGAAAGCCATCGGATGGAACATTTTGCCCTCGACGCCCGTGAGCGCAAAAATGGGCAGATACACCACTGTGATGATGAGTACGCCGAACAGGCTGGGGCGGATCATCTCAGCAGTGGCCTGGGCAGAAATACGGAAGCGTTCCTCGCGCGTAAGCAGGCGCTTGAGGTGATGCTGCGCTTCGGCAAAGCGGCGCAGGCAGTTCTCAACGATGATGACGGCGCCATCGACAATGAGGCCGAAGTCGAGCGCCCCCAGGCTCATCAGGTTGCCCGACACCTTGTTGGTCACCATGCCGGTGATGGTCATGAGCATGGAGATAGGAATGACGGCGGCAGTGATAAGCGCGGCGCGGATGTTACCGAGCAACAGGAACAGGATGACGATGACCAGCAACGCGCCTTCCAGCAGGTTTTTCTCCACCGTGGCAATGGTACGGTCAACGAGCGTGGTGCGGTCGTAAACCGTTTTGGCGGTTACGCCTTCGGGCAGGCTCTTATTCACCTGCTCCAGTTTGTCGGCCACGCGCTGTGACACGTTGCGGCTGTTCTCACCCAGCAGCATGACCACGGTGCCAAGGACAACCTCCTGGCCGTTCTGGGTGGCAGCTCCGGTGCGGAGTTCCTTACCTTCGGCCACGTTGGCCACATCTTGTACGCGGATCACACCGATGTCGTCGTGGCGGCCGACGGGAATAACCTTGATGTCCTCGATCGTGTTCACCTGACCAGGCGTACGGATGAGGTACTGGGTACCATTACGCTCGATGTAGCCTGCCCCTTGGCTGGCGTTATTACGGGCCAACGCAGTCATGATGTCCTGCTGGGTGACGCCGTACGTAATCAATCGCGCCGGGTCGGGCGTGATATGGAACTGGCGGGCATAGCCGCCGATGGTATTAACCTCGGTTACGCCTTGGAGGTTCCGCAGTTGCGGGCGCACTACCCAATCCTGCAACTCGCGCAGGTCGGTGGGATTCCAAGCTTGGCCGTCGGCCTTTTTAGCACCTTCCTTGGCTTCCACCGTGTACATGAAGATCTCGCCCAGGCCGGTAGCAATCGGCCCCATGGTGAGTTCCAGCCCATCCGGTAGTTGCGACTTGGCCATTTGGATGCGTTCGTTGATAAGCTGCCGGGCGAAGTAGATATCGGTGCCTTCCTCGAACACAACCGTCACCTGTGACAGGCCGTAGCGTGAGAGCGAACGGGTCGATTCCAATCCCGGAATACCGGCGATGGCGGTTTCCACAGGGAAGGTCACGCGCTGCTCAACCTCCAGCGGGGAATAACCCGGCGCCTCGGTGTTGATCTGCACCTGCACGTTGGTGATATCCGGTACTGCGTCGATAGGCAGCTTGGTGAAGTTATACGCGCCCAGCAGGGCAAGTACAGCAACGATGGCCAGCACCACCCAGCGGTGGCGAATGGATTGCGAGATGAGGGTTTCGAGCATGTCTGTTCTCTAGTGGTCGTGGCTGGCGCCGGATTTTTCGATATCGGCCTTGATGATGTAGCTGTTAGAAGTGACGTACACATCGCCTGCCTTCAAGCCTTCGGTGATTTGCGTATGGGTAGCATCTGCCAGTCCGGTCTTGACCGGGTGGGCCTGGTACTTCTCACCCTCCTTCACGAATACCGCCTGGCCGTTCTCGAACGGCTGGAGTGCGGCGCTGTTGACCATCAGCTCAACCGGATGCTCGTCTACCTCGACCTTACCAATGATGGCCGAACCTGCTGTCCATTCGCCTTTAGGGTTCTCCACATCCACCACCACCAGAATGAGCGGGGTGCTGCTGTCCGGGTCGGGCACCACGCTGGTGACCTTGTAATCGAAGGTATGGTTATCGCCCAAACCATTCAGCGTCACCGGCTGGCCGGGCTTGATGCGTTTGCCGTCGGACGGAAACGATTGCAGCGTGGCCCGCAGCTTCGAGGGATTGGCAATGGTCATCAGCGGTGCTTCGCTGGTGGCCTCACCTACGCGGGCGCCCTGTTCAACAATCACACCACCTATAGGCGCGGTTACAGCGTAACCGCTGAGGCTGATGTTGCTTTCCACCGTGGCAAGGGTTTGCCCAGCCTTCACCTTGTCGCCCAGGCCAACATGCAGCCTTTTAACAACCCCGGCATACCGAGCACTAATTTTGGCTGTGCTGGTGGGGTGGAAGCCGATGGTGCCGTTGAGGCTGACCATCTCATGAATGCTGCCAGGGCCAGCCGTGGCGGTGCCCACGCCCGAGGCCTGGGCGGCCTTGTCGGTGATGGCAGTGGTGCCTTCGCCATGTTCTTCGCCTTCTTCGGCATGGCCTTCCTCGCCATGGTCACCGCTGGCCCACAGGTAGGTGGCAGGCGCCATCGCCAGCAAGGCGGCCAGAAGCATCAGGTAAAATTTCATCGGGTTTCTCCTTTGGTCACGGGCAGTTCGCGTTCCAGCGCCGCCAGATTTTGGTGATATTCAAGCAAGGTGTTCACATACTGCTGCCGGGTTTCTTGCAGCGAGCGGGCCACGTCGTAGACCTCCAGCATGTTGTTGCGGCCCTGGCCGTAGCCACGCTCCAGGTCGGCCAGCGACTTCTCGGTGGCGGGCAGTACCTTGGCTTGCAGCATGTCGGCGCTGTTCCGGTTCTTGGCCAGGTTCTGGCGCAGGCGGTTGATGCGGATACGGGTTTCGCGTTCGGCCTTGGCCAGCTCGGCTTCAGCTATGGCAACTTCCGCCCTGGCTTTCACAATTTCTCCCTCGTTGCGGTCGAACACCGGCAACGGCACCGATACATTGAACACCAGCGCCTCACTGTCGGTATCGCGCATGTTCCGGAAGCCGACGCCGATAGAGGGGTCAGGGATAGCGCTACGGCGCTGCTGACTTAAGTTGGCCTCGGCCCTTGTCCTATCCAGTTGGGCGCGTTTGAGCGAGAGCGGATCTTCCGGTTGCGCTTCGGCGGGTAGCGAGGGGAGCGCAACGAGCATCGCCACATCCAGTTGTTCGGTGCTCACCTCCGGCTTGCCCAGCAGGCTGGCGAGTTGCTGGCGGGTGGCTGTCGCTTCAATCTCGGCCTCGGCCAGTGCAAGCTTCGACTGCTCGTGCAGAGCCTCCGCCTTGGCCACCTGGGCCTGTGACTCACCGCCGTTTTTGTAGAGGCGTTTGACGCTGGCCAGGGTCTTGTCGGCCCAAGCGGCTTGCTTGCGGGCATCATGCAGGCGTTGGGCAGTGGCAATGGTTTGTAGGTACGCAAGCTTCACCGCAAATACAGCATCGCGTTTGGCCAACTCGGCATCAATGCGGGTCATGTTGCCAGCAGCCTCGGCAGCTCGCATACGGGCAGCGCGTTTGCCGCCGATCTCGATTCTCTGCGATAGCGAGTAGGTTGTTTCGGCACTGTCAAAGCCGCGATAGGCACCGTTGCCGCCGACGTTCTCCACATCAACGCCAAGTTCGGGGTTGGGTCGTATGGCCGAGGTCAGAGCCATGCCACGCGCCTGCTCCAGCATGGCCTCGGCCTTGCGGGCGTCCGGACTGCTCACCAACGCCAGGCGGATGGCCTCATCCATCGAGAGGGCTACTGTCCCGCTCACCAGTGGCAACGTTGGCGAAGGCGAAGCATGAGCCACCCCGCTCAGGGCAACCAGCAAAAGGACTAACCGAACATTCATCATCGTTGCCCAGGCTTCTTTGTAGACCTGTTAATGAAAAAGCGCTGCTGGTGCTTATCGCCATCCCAGCGCAGGGTTACCCGTATAGTGTAGCTATCCACTACCGATGGCGGGATAACCCCGACGATTTCGCTGCCACTTACCTTCATAGAGAGTGGCGTCAGGGGGATACCTTGTCCGACATACTCGACTTCCAGCGGCACCTGGCCGGGTGGCACGACCTGCCCCGAAAGGGTACGAACTTCCACCCCCACAATGGTCTTGCTGGGGTCAAGGGGTTTAACCTGCACCATAAAGTGCTGCATGTTCTGCACCGGCTTACTCAAAGTACTTTCGTGGCGCGACTGCGCCCAGCCTTGCGTGGCCGTACTCAAGGCCGCCATCATTATTAAAATACGTAACATCATTTATTCGCCTAACTTGATTATCCATAAGAAGGACCTGCCGCAAAGCGGCCAATGCGCCAGAAGGCGCGGTGAGTTAGGCGATACTGGGCGGAGGGGTGGGAACGGCGCCCACGTGACCGACAGAAGCAGTCACTGAAAGTCGAGGGCTCTCGCTTACGGTAGAGGGGGCAGGCTCCACCCAAAGCAGAGCAGGCAGAGCAGCGCTCACATGGCAGGCCGGGGCGCAGTGATGCTTCTGCGGAGCGTCGGTAGTCTGATCGTCGGCGTTGGAACCATCATGGGCCACAGAAACGGCGACAGTACTATCGTCGCACAAAGTACCCGCATGGATAGACGTCACCACGCCGCCCCAAGCGAACGCGATCATCAACAGCATGGCAACCAGGCGCCTCATGGGCCCAACCTATTCGATTAGCGCTTATTTAGCAATACGGTTTGGTTTAGTCTGTTTCTTTCATGCATCAGCAGGGGTTTCGCATATTTTGAAATATTCCTACGCCCTAGCAATGCGTCGGCCGAAAGGGTCCGACGCGGCCTCCCGCTTCACTTCGGCATAGTTCCGATGCCGCCGTGGGCCACTGACGGGACATTCGACCCCTGAAAGCCCTATTGGAAAATTGCCGAAACATACCCTGTATGCTTTAATCCGACCGCGCCTGAAAAGGCGTGGGGTGTCTAGCCCCTTGTGAGCGGCTGTAAGCACCGGCCGTAACCTTTGTGCTGCCCTCCAACTCAGGTTGGGGAGGCGGCGGAATATAATAGCGCAAGCGAATACGCTGCGCCGTCTCACAACGGCTATACTAACCGTCTAATTGAGCGCTTATCCTAACTACAGATGCCCCTAATGCTGCTAGCGCTACTAATAATTTTTGATAGTATTTAGGCATACCCAAAGTGAGTTTTTCCTCGGAAATCCGGCATTTTTATGCTGCTATGTGGCCACACCGGCTGTGTCGCTACGAAGCGGCAGCGCTGTCTCTACTGGTAATTTGATGCCTCACATCTTATATAGAACTTAAAAGTGATGGTATTTAATGGGCGTCCTCTTCTTCGGTACCAGCCTCAATACGAACGGGCAGCTTTTTTGCTACCAGCCGTTTTACATTCTGAACACTGCGGCCTGTCTCTTCAGAAATCAGCGTAACCGCTGCCTCGTATTTATAGCCTTCCGCCATCAATTGCTTGTATTGGAGATACTTTTGTGGCCCTTCAGCCGAATCTTAACCCGATAAACCGTTCCACTGCCCTTACCTGTGCGGGGTTCAATTACCGCCATTGGACACCGGGGACAGTTTTGGGACAGTTGAGGTTAAGCATTGGAAGGAATCTAAGACGAGCTAGAGTACAAAATAAAGGTCTAACTTTATGTAAACAATAGTATTTATACTCTGGGCTACTCTCTATAACTCAAATACCGAAAATTCGTAATGCGTAGGTCGTTGGTTCGATTCCGATCGTCGGCACCAGTAAAAAGAGGCTTTTGGCCTCTTTTTTATTGCACCACATATTTATTCAACCATATGGTTTAATGATGCTGTACGACCTTGACCGCCTGTTTGCCGCGCTGGCCGACCCCACCCGGCGGGCCGTTTTGCGCCATTTGGCCCAAAAACCGATGGTGGTGGGGCAACTGGCGGGGTTGTTCCCCACCATGTCGCTGGCGGCGGTGAGCAAGCACCTGCACGTATTGCAGCGCGCCGGGCTGGTGGAGGCCCAGCGGCAGGGTAAATTTTACCGCTTTTACCTGCTGCCCGATGCCCTGCGCCACACCGACCAATGGCTGGCGCACTACCGTGCCGACATTGCCGAAACCGCCGCCAAACCCGCGCCGGCGCAAAACATTGCGCTGCTGGGCCTCAGCGCCAACCCGCCGCATGCCGGGCACCTGGCCATAAGCACGGCGCTGCTGGAGCTAGGCTATGGCGAGGTGTGGTGGAGCATCGCGCCCGAGCAGGAGTTCAAGCCCGCCGCCACGCTGGCGCCCTACGCCCATCGCGCGGCACTGGCGCGGCTATTGATAAAGGACGTGCCGAATCTGCGGCTGGACGACACCGAAGCCCACATGGCCATTCAGCACGAGCACGACCGCACCTACGAATGGCTGCAGCAGCTGGCCCGCCTGCACCCGCAGCACAACTTCACCTTTGTGATGGGCGCCGACAGCTGGGCGCATCCCACCAAGGGTTTCCACACCTGGGGTGGTTTTGAAAAATGCCTGCAGCACGCAGGCGTCTTGGTGATGCCCCGACCCGACCTGGCCACCGACCTGACCGATGCCCCCGCCGCCAAGGCTTTGCAGAACCTTTTTTTCCGAAAATCCAGCGTGGTGCCGCGCGGGCGCTGGGCGGTGTATCCGTCGACGCTGATGGAGATCAGCTCCACCCACATCCGCCAGCAACTGGCGGTCGGGCAAACGCCTGCGGGTCTGACCGCCGAACAACTTGACTATATGACGCGTAACGGCCTTTATGGCACCCATGCTGATCACTAAAAACGGTTTCCGTGAATACGACGCCCGCTGGCTGCTGAACAAGGAACTCGACCTCGAGGGCGCCGAAGCGCTGGGGCTGGCACTGGCCACGCTGATACATGAACGCGGCATCGAGCCTAAACTAGTCACCGGCCACGATTACCGCAGTTATTCCGAAAGCGTGAAGAACGCGCTCATCAAAGGCCTGCTGGCCGGCGGCATCGAGGTGCACGATATCGGGCTGGCCGTGACGCCCATGGCCTACTATGCGCAGTTTGCGCTGAACATCCCCTGCGTGGCCATGTGCACCGCCAGCCACAACGAGAACGGCTGGACCGGTGTGAAGATGGGCATGGAAAAACCGCTGACCTTCGGGCCCGACGAAATGGGCCGCCTGCGCGATATAACGCTGAACGGCGAGGGCGAACCGCGCAGCGGCGGCAAGCTGGTGCAGGTGGAAGATTTTGCCGCGCGCTACCTGGCACACAACATCAAGCGCGGGCCGTACACACGCAAGATCAAGGCCATCGTGGCCTGCGGCAACGGCACCGCCGGCGCCTTTGCGCCCGAGGCCCTGCGCGCGCTGGGTGTTGAGGTGATCGAGCGCTACTGCGGCCTCGACCACAGCTTTCCCCACTACAACCCCAACCCCGAAGATTTAACCATGCTGCACGACATGGCCGCGCAGGTGCGCGAACACGGCGCCGACCTGGCGCTGGGGTTTGATGGCGATGGCGACCGCTGCGGCGTGGTGATGAACAATGGCGAAGAACTGTTTGCCGACAAGCTGGGCGTGCTCATTGCCCGCAACATTGCGGCGGCGCACCCCGGCAGCACGTTCGTGGTCGACGTGAAAAGCACCGGCATCTACGCCATCGACCCCCTTTTAAAGCAGCACAACGCCAAAACCGAATACTGGAAGACCGGCCACAGCTACATCAAGCGCCGCACCGCCGAACTGGGCGCCATCGCCGGGTTCGAAAAATCGGGCCACTACTTTTTCAACCAACCCTACGGGCTGGGCTACGACGACGCGCTGGTCAGCGCCATCGCCGTGCTCGACCTGCTGGAAAACAACCCGGGCAAAAGCCTTGCCGATTTAGCCGCCACCCTGCCGCAAACCTTTGGCAGCCCCACCATGGCGCCACACTGCGACGACGATAAAAAGTACGGCGTGGTGGAGGCCCTGAGCGGAAAGGTAAAAGCGCTCACCGATATCATCGGGCAAAAGATCACCGGCATCGTCACCGTCAACGGCGTGCGCTTTACGGTGGCAGACGGCACGTGGGGCCTCATCCGCGCCAGCAGCAACAAGCCCGAACTGGTGGTGGTGGTCGAAAGCCCGGTAAGCGCCGCCCACCGCAACGCCATGTTCGCCTTTATCGAAGGCCTGCTGGCCCAGCACCCCGAAGTGGGCACCTTTAACCAGAAGTTAAGCTAACTAAACGCTACCAAAAACCGGGCTGGATTTTTACAGGTTTTTTATAAACCTAAACAATCGGTTACGTTGTGTCGTGTTTTGCTTGACCCCCCCTTGGCGGGCGCTAGGATGCGCTTATCCCGGCCACCATAAGGCCCGGGGATAGAGGAGAAAGAACATGGCATTACGTAATGCAACCGCCAATACCCGCGAAACCGCGGTCGCGCGGCACTTGTCGCAAGTTTTCAATTACATGGCCGGCGGCGTCGGCCTTTCGGGCATCGTGGCCTGGCTCACCGTCAACAGCCCCGCGCTGCTGCAGGTGGCCATCAAGGGCAACCTGGTTTTCATGCTGGTGTGGCTGGCCTTCGGGTTCTTCATGCACCGCATCGTTTTCAGCCTGCAGCCCGCCGTGGCGCTGGGCGTATTCGCCGCCTTCAGCGCGCTCACCGGCTTCAGTCTGGCCCCGTTGATGCTGGTTTACACCGGCGCCAGCATCGCCACCGCGTTTGGTGTGGCGGCGGTCATGTTTGCCGGCGCCAGCCTGTATGGCTACGTGACCAACAAGAGCCTTTCCGGCTGGGGCACATTTTTGATGATGGGCGTATGGGGCCTGCTGGGCGCCATGCTCATTAACCTGGGCTTTGCGCTGTTCGGCAGCCCGCTGGCCGGTTTGCAAACCGTCATCAGCATCATCGCGGTGCCGCTGTTTGCCGCACTTACGGCCTATAACGTGAACCAGATCAAGGAAACCTTTGCCATGTACGGCGGCAACGAGCTGATGCGCTCGCGCCTGGCGATACTCAACGCCACCAGCCTGTACATCAACTTCCTGAACATGTTCATCCAGCTGCTCAGCCTCATCGGCGTGCGCCGCGACTAACGCGGCAACGCAAAAAAGCCCGGACAATGTCCGGGCTTTTTTTCAGGTTTTGAGTACGGGTAATTCAAACTCCGACCATTCCACCAGAACGACCGCCTTGCCTTGCCGTTCAACCGTGATGACGATCGCCGTTTCGGAACGGGAATGGCGCATCACATAATGGTAATAGGTTTTACGCGCAGAGCCCAGCAGCCGGAAGGAAAATCCTGCCAGGATATCCTGCTTTACATCGGCAGCGTCGTTCTGGCCCAGCAGCGCCAGCATCTGGCCGGCATGCTGGACCGAGCAACCCACCACAAAGGCGCTGTTCAGCAGGCGAACGAATTCCTGCGCGCTTGTGTCGGGTTTAGGGCTGTTGGCCAGCAATATGGCCAGCGGCGGTACACCGAAAGTTTCGGTGGCAAGCGAAGTATTCATGAGGGAGCCCTCCGGAAAAGGAAAGAAGTGACGCGTTGTAGCCCTTTACGCGCCTTGCGGCAAGCCACCCATGGCGCACACGGTCTTCCATTCGGCCGCCGTCACCGGCTGAACCGACAGCCGCCCGTATTTGACAAATGCCATATCTTTCAACTTCGGCTCTTTTAAAATGGCCGCACGGCTAACCGACCTGGGCAGCTTTTTAACCGGCTTCACCGTTACCACCAGCCACGGGTTTTCTTTCCCCTTTTCCGGCTTGAAGGTGGTGTCGGGCTCGGCGGCGGCGGCAATTTCGGCAATGCCCACGATCTCGAGCCCTTCGTTGGAATGGTAGTAGAACGCCAGGTCACCCGGCTGCATGTCGCGCAAAAAGTTGCGGGCCATGTAGTTGCGCACGCCATCCCACTTGGTGCTTTTCGCCTTCACCAGCGCATCGAAGCTGAACACCTCGGGTTCGCTTTTCAGCAGCCAGTACGCCATTATTTTTTGACCGGCCCGAGGGTGACTTCAAAGTTGGATACGGGCACCGTGGGCGTGACCGCCGCCACCGGTGCCACGGCGCTGATATCGGCCGTCGTGCTCACCGGCATCGTCATAACCGGCGATACCACCAGCGTGGGCGTAGTCACCACCGGTACGGTGCTGCTGAGGGTAATCGACAGGCTCACCGGAACGGTCGCGCTCACCGCCACCTCAACCGGGCTCACGCCGTGCGGCACGGCCGGGCTGACGGCGTACAGGCCCAGCCCGGGGCGGTCTTCGATCACGGCGGTGCCGCTCACCACCTCGGTGCCCGAAACGGTTTTGTCGGCCTTGGCTTTTTTCACCTTGCGGTCGGGCGTGGTGGCGCTCACGCCGGTCACGGTCGAAACCGACACGCCAATGGCGTCGGCGGCCTCGTACACGCGCGGCGGCTCGGTGAACACGCGGCCGCCCTTGGCCACGCATCGGCGGGGGAAGGTGTAAATGAGCGACTGGCCGTACTTCAGGCAGGTGTCGAAATCGACCGCCTTGAGGCTGTGCGAGGTGGGCGCTTCGTCGGTTTCGAGCATGATGCCGTTATCAGGCAGCAGGCATTGGCGCGGCGTGGTTTCCACGATCGCGTTGCCCAGCATGCGGCACTGGTCGAAGCTGATGATGGGCAGCGCGCGCCCGGCCAGCACCTGGTCGCGCTTGATGCGCGCCGTGCCGAACAGCCAGAACTCAAGGTAACGGCCCGGGTCGTTCAGCAGCAGGTGGCCGCTTTCGGTGGTCACCTTGCCGTTGTAAAACCGCAGCGATTGCATGGGCTGGCCGTTGGCCATGCGCAGGCGCAGCGTCAGGCCCTTGTAGGCGGGCTCGGCGGGTTTCACCTGTTTCCATAAATTGTCGGTGGGCTTGGCCATGCGCACGGTGCTGTCCGATATCAGCCGCACCAGCACCGGCACCGCGGTGCTGCGCATCTCCCACTTGGGGTTTTCGCTCAGCAAACCCAGCTCGGCCGTCACCGTGCCGGTGCGGATGTTCTCGGCGGTGGGGATATCGGTGAACAGCGGCAACTCGGCGGCCACGGGCGCATCGCGCGGCGGCAGCACCTTGGCGTGGGCAGTGGCGGTTAGCCCCACCAGCACCAGCAAGGCCATGACAAACTTCATGCCGCAAACTCTTTCGTGCGCGGGCGCTGCATCAAATACTCCACCGCGCGCAGCGGCGTCACGTCGCCGTGCAGAATACCGTCGACCGCGCTCACAATGGCCAGGTCCAGCCCGTGGGCCTGCGCCTGCACGGTCACGATGCGCGCGGCGATCAGTCCTTCAACGGTGCCGATGCGCAGCTTGGCCTCGGCGCTGGGAATGCCGCGCCCCACCAACTGCCCGAAGCGGTAGTTGCGGCTCAGCGTGCTGGTGGCGGTCAGCAGCAAATCTCCCATGCCGCTCAACCCCCAAATGGTCATCTCCTTGCCGCCCAGGGCCTTGGCATAGCGGCCCATTTCCACCAGCCCGCGCGTCAGCATGGCGGCACGGGCGTTGTTGCCCAGGCCCAAACCGTCGAGCATGCCGGCGGCAATGGCCAGAATGTTTTTAATGGCGCCGCCCACTTGTGCGCCGGTCACGTCGTCGCTTTCGTACAAACGCACGTAGCGCGTGGGGTAGCAGGCAATAATTTCTTCGCGCACGGCGGCGCTTTCGGCGGCCACCACGCAGCTGGTGATCTTCTGCTCCAGCAGTTCGCGCGCAAAACTGGGGCCAGTGAACACCGCAATGTGCTTCAGTTGCCGGGCGGCTTCCTTCCACACCGTACTCAGCAGCGCGCCGTCGCTTTCGCGGAAACCCTTGCTGGCCAGTATCACCACGTGGTCGGCGGTCAGGTGCACGCTCATCTGCGCGGCAATGGCGGTGTTGGCCTCGCTGGGCACCGCCACGGTGATCAGCCGGCACTGCTTGGCCATGTCGGCCAGGCTGGCGCAGCCGGAAATATTGTCGTGCAACGTCACGGTGGGGTAGCGCTTGCGGTTTTCGTGGCGACGGTTCAGGTCGGCCACCACGGCGTCGTCGCGGTCCCACAGCAGCACCTTGCGGCCCTGCACGGCCATGGCCTGCGCCAGCGCGGTGCCCCAGGCACCCGCACCCACCACGCCTACCGGCTGTTTATCCGTCATCGGGCCAATATAGCCAAAAACCCGGCTGTTTTCGGCAGCACCGATGCAAAAATACCTAGCCCTGCGGCCCCAAAGCCTCACCCGGCCCCGGGCTTGAAAAACCGGCCTGCCGCCCCATGTTTGAAGCACGCTTTATTTTTGGCTCATCTCCAACCTCCGCAAAGGAAAAACACCATGCAGAAGACCGAAGAGATCCTCGACCTTGCCCTGTGCGGCAAAACCGATGTCATCTGGAATATCCTGAAGGGCGATATCACGCCGGTCCGGGTTTCCAACACCCCCTACGAGTTCATCGACAACGGACAGGTGGCGGCCTTCAAGGGCCCCAACGGCATCATTCTCGACATCGGCGGCACCAGCTTCGGCGCTCTCGATTTCCAGGCGGGCAAAACGCCGCTGACCACGCTGGGCGCCCGCACAACCTACCAGCGCCTCACCGCCTATTTCGATCACGACAAGGCCGCCTGACGGCAGCCGCCCCAACAAAAGGCCCCGCATCGCAGGGCCTTTTTTTATTTGGCGGGCGTAAAGCCCTGCAGTTCCCAGTTCGGGTCCTGCCCGCCCACGGCACGCGCCAGCGTCCAGCGGCTTTTCACGGTTTTGGCCCCATGCTTGGCGTCAAAATCCACATCGATGATGGCGGTGCGGCCGTTCAGGCGCGCATTGGCGATCTTGGCAGCTTTGATGTCGGACACTTTGCCCGGCGCCTTGCCGAAGGTGTTGTCGCTCAAGTCATCGAGCAGGCGCGGGGCGCACAGGTTGGCCAGCGCGTCTTCGTCCTTGGCCGCCCACTTTTCGTGGAAAAAGCTGTAGGCCTCGCGCGCACCCTTGAGGAACGCGGCTTCGTCGAACGCCGGGTCCACCGCCCTGATGGCCGCCAGACCCACCATGCCCTTGGGCACCACCAGCTTGCCCTTGGCGCGCAGCTGCTGGGCCTTTTGCGGCGTGGCGTCGGCCAGCGCGGGCTCGGCCACCGGCTGCGGTTCGATCTTTTGCGAGGGCTGGAATTTTTCCACCACTTCGCGCCAGCCTTTGCGCTCGTCCTTGGGGCGGTTGTCCCACGGCAGGGGGAACTTGAAGAAGCGGCTGGCCACCAGGCCAACCACGATCACCAGCACCAGCGCGTCTACCCAGCTCATTCGTCTTCCTTCGTCGCTTCGTTCAACAGGCGGTTGGCGCCCTTGGCCAGCAGGTCGCGCGCCACCGCGGCGCCCAGCTTTTCGCCCTCAGCATACGGCATTTGCGCGTTGCTGTGCAAAATCTCACTGCCATCCAGGCTCGATACCAGCGCTTCGAACAAGATCTCGTCGCCCACGCAGCGCGCCACCCCGGCAATGGGGGTATGGCAGCTGCCCTGCAGCAGTTTCAGCATGGTGCGCTCGGTGTTTACGCAGGCAAAGGTGTCGGGGTGGTTGATCAGCTTCAGCACGCGCAGCGCCTCGGCGTCGTCGGCACGGCACTCAATGCCCACGGCGCCCTGCCCCACGGCGGGCAGCATCAGGTCAGGTTCCAGCACGTCGGTCACGCGGTGCTGCAGGCCGATGCGGCCCAACCCTGCGTAACTGAGAATGGCGGCATCAACCTCGCCGCTATCCACCTTGGCCACGCGGGTGTCGGCGTTGCCGCGCAGCGGCACAATTTCAAACTGCGGAAAGGCGCGGCGCATTTGCGCCGCACGCCGCACGCTGCTGCTGCCGATGCGCGCGCCCGGCGGCAACGTGGCCAAACTTTCGCCGGCGCGGCACACCACGGCATCGCGCACGTCCTGCCGTTCCATCATGGCCGGAATCACCAGTCCTTGAGGCAGGTCCACTTCGCCGGGCACATCCTTCATGCTGTGCATGGCCATGTCGGCGCGGTTTTCCAGCAGGGCGATCTCCAGCGCCTTCACAAACGCGCCCTTGCCGCCGCCGGCAATGCCTAACCGCTTCAGGTCGCCCTGGAATTTATCGTAGTCACCGTCGGCCACCACTTCGTACACCTCGTAGCTGTGCTCGGGCGCAACCTTTTGCAACGCGGCGATAATGGCAGTGGTTTGCACCATGGCCATTTTGCTGCGGCGGGTGGCGATGCGGAAAATGCGGCTCATCAACAGCACCCCTAATCGTTAATTGGCCGCTCGTAAACCATTTTTAGTGTACCGCGCGGCGGGGTTCGCGGTTACAGTGGGGCCATGAGCGCCTACCTGCTGTTTAAAGCCCTGCACCTTGTTGCCATGGTGGCGTGGTTTGCCGGGCTGTTTTACCTGCCCCGCCTGTTCGTTTACATGCTTGAACAACCCAAGGCCGCGCCCACGCTGCACATCATGGCCTACAAACTGTCGCGCTACATCATGCTGCCCGCCGCCGTGGCCACGCTGGTGTGCGGCATGGGCTTGCTTATGCAGGTGCCCGAAGCCATGCAGCACGGCTGGCTGCATGCCAAGCTGGGCCTGGTGCTGGTGCTGCTGGCGTACCAGGCCAGCCTCGAATACTTCCGCCTGCAACTGGCGGCAGGCCGCAACACCAAAAGCGCGCGCTTTTTCCGTATGTATAACGAAGTCCCCACCCTGCTGCTCATCGCCATCATCTTGCTTGCGGTGTTCAAGCCGTTTTAAAAAATCATGCGCAGGCAGAAACACCCCTTCCGCAAACTCCTCCTCTGGCTGGCGTTTATCGCCATTCTGCCGTTTGCGTTCGCGGTGCTATACAGGTTCGTTCCCGTGCCGCTCACGCCGTTGATGGTGCAACGCCTGTTTGAAGGCGAAGGCCTCTCCAAAAAATGGACACCGCTCAACAAAATTTCGCCGGCGGTCACCTACAGCGTGGTGGCGGCCGAAGACAACCTGTTCTGCCAGCACAACGGGTTTGATTGGAAAGCCCTGCAAAGCGCGTTCGACGACTGGCAGGCCGCGCAGTTGATGGATGCCGAAGATGCCAAGGTGAAGGGCGGCAGCACCATCAGCCAGCAAACCGCCAAAAACGTGTTTCTGCTCACCGTGCAAAGCCCGGTGCGCAAGGCGCTCGAGCTGCCGCTGACGGTGGCGATTGAAAAGATCTGGGGCAAGCGCCGCATCATGGAGATTTACCTGAACGTGGCCGAATGGGGCCCAGGCATTTACGGGGTCGAGGCCGCCGCGCAGCATTACTTTAAAACCAGCGCCAAAAACCTTACCTGGCACCAGGGCGCGCTGCTCGCCGCCGTGCTGCCTAGCCCGCGCAAGTGGAAGGCCAACCCGCCCGGCCCGTATGTGGCCGCACGTGCGGGCCGCATCCAGGGCCGCATTTCGCAACTCGGCCCGCTGCTCGATTGCGTGCGCATCGCCGGCGTGTACCCGCCCATGAAAAAGGCCGCCTCGCCAGCCGCGGCAAATGGGAGTAAAACCCCCGCATGCCCGAACTGCCCGAAGTCGAAACAACCCGCCGGGGCCTCCAGCCTGCCCTTGCCGGAAAGCGCATCGAGCACGTTGCCGTCCGCAACGCCAAACTCCGGCAACCCATCGCCGCTGCTTTCGCCCAATGTGTCGCCGGCGCCGTCGTCACCGGTCTGGAACGACGTGCCAAATACATCCTCGCAAGACTTAGCACCGGCCACACCATCGTGCTCCACCTCGGCATGTCCGGAAGCCTCACCGTCACTGCCGGTGGAGCCCAGCCTGGCGCCCGCCGGGCAAAATCCGCAGCCAATGGTGGAGCCGTCGCCTATGCCAAACACGACCACGTCGTCTTCACCCTCGCCGACGCTGTAATCACCTACAACGACCCGCGCCGTTTCGGCCTGATGCTGCTGGTGCCCACCGCCGAGGTCGAAACGCACCCGCTGTTCAAAACGCTGGGGCCCGAACCGCTGGGCGACAGCTTTACCGGTGAAGTGCTGCGCCGGTCGCTCAAGGGCAAAAGCACGGCGCTCAAGGTCGCCATCATGGATCAACGCGTGGTGGTGGGCGTGGGCAACATCTATGCGTCCGAAGCGCTGTTCCGCGCCAGGCTGAACCCGAAAATGGCGGCAGGCAAACTCACCGCCAGACAAGCCGAGATTTTAGTCTCATCCATCAAGCAGGTGTTGGCCGAAGCGATCGAAGCCGGCGGCAGCAGCCTGCGCGATTACAAACACGGCGACGGGCAGCTCGGTTACTTCCAGCACAGCTTCAAGGTGTACAACCAAAAGGGCAAACCCTGCCCGGTGTGCGGCGCCGCCATTGCCCACGCGGTGCTGGGCCAGCGCAGCACCTACTGGTGCCCCACTTGCCAGAAATAAGCCTTATTTCTCGTTGACTTAAGTGTATACATATTTATAGTAAAACCGTCATAGCATTCTGCTACGGAGAACCATTCATGAACGTTTCCACCCCCAAAAGGGAAAAACCCTGTTTCATCATCGTGCGGCACGGCCAGTCCATCACCAACGTCAACCGCAGTATCCACAACCGGGTATCCGATCCCGCCGTCTGGCTCACCGAAAAAGGGCGCCAGCAGGCACGGCAGGCAGGGCGGTTCCTGGCAGATTATTTTGCCAAAATGCCCAAGGCCGAGCGCCCGCAACGGCTGCGCATCATGCGCAGCACCTACCGGCGCGCCCGCCAAACGGCCCGGCTGATCGAGGCCGAGCTGCGCGAAAACAGCGGCATTCCGCATATCGACCTGAAAGACCTCGACCGCCTGCGCGAACTCGAGTTCGGCTACAGCGGCCACCCCGAGGCCATGCAACCGCACGTCCGCTGGCTCAGCAACCTGCTGCGCTTCCAGGGCTTCAAATATTTCGCCCCGCGTGCCGGCGGCGAAAGCCCGGCCTGGATGGAACCGCGCGTGCGTTCGGCGCTCGACGCGATGTTTCGTGATTTCCGCGAAAATGGCATCACTCACTTCGTGGTACCTAATCACGGTCTCACCACACGCATCATCGTCCGGGCGCTGATGGGCTACAACAACCAGTGGTACGAAAACGAGCCCAACCCCGGCAACTGCGCCATCCGCATCATCGACGGCGGTTACGACAAGGGCTACGTGTTCCCCAACCCCAACGGCCAATGGGAAGCCGACTGGCGCGAGGAACCCGAAGACAAGACCAAACTCAACCCGGACGGCCTGTTCTTTTCCGAAGACGAAATGCGCAGGCTCATCAAAATACAGGAAACGCGGCCGGCCATCATGGCCGACCTCGACAATCTGTTCCGGGCCGACCCCAAGCTGCGTGCCAGCGACGCCATACGGTTGGTGCTGAACGAATAACCCGCAAACGATACATGCCGGAGAGGTCATTCCCTCCGGCATTTTTTTTGTGGCACAATGCGGCATGCGCAAAATGCTTCCGCTCTTCGTATTACTGGCTACTCCCGCGTTCGCCGACGTTTCCACCACCGCGCCCACCGGCGGCATTGCGGTGTCCACGCTCTACTCGGGGCAGCAACTGCTGGCGGCCTGCACCCAAAACCTGGTGCTGTGCCGCGGCTATATCGCGGGCGTGGTCGACAGCACCGAAACCTTCAGCGTCAGCAGCCGCCAGCAGCACTGGTGCAGCGCCATGCAGGCCACCGATGCCGAGATGTCGGCCGTAGTCATCAAGTACTTTACCGACAACCCCGACAAAATGGCCCAAAGCGCGCAGTCGCTGGTCACGCAGGCGCTCACCGCCGCCTATTGCCCCGGGCAATAGGGCCGTGCTAGGCCAAGCCCATGATTGTCTTGGGAATCGAAACCAGTTGCGACGAAACGGCGGTGGCCGTTGTCGACGTTGAAAAACGCCAAATACTCGCCCAGCAGATTTACTCGCAGGTGGCCGAACATGCGCCCTACGCGGGCGTGGTGCCCGAGATCGCCAGCCGGGCCCACCTCGAGCGCCTGCCCGCCCTTACCAGCCAAACCCTGAAAGACGCCGGGCTGGAACTGGCAGGCATCGACGCCGTGGCCGCCACGGTGGGCCCCGGCCTCACCACCGCGCTGCTGGTGGGCACCACCTTTGCCAAAACGCTGGCGGTTGCGCTGGGTAAGCCTTTTCTTGCCGCCAACCACATCGAAGGCCACGCCCTCAGCCCCATGCTGGCCGGTGCCGAACCACCGTACCTGCTGCTGCTGGTATCGGGTGGGCACACCCAACTGGCCATGGTCGATAAGGTCGGCAGCTACACCCTACTGGGCAGCACACTCGATGATGCCGTGGGCGAAGCGTTCGACAAGGTCGGCCAGATGCTCAAGCTGCCCTACCCGCCAGGCCCGCAGGTGGAGCGCGTGGCCGCCACCGGTAATGGCGCGGGTATCGAATTACCATTCCCCAAAAACGACAGGTCGCTCGACTTCAGCTTCGCCGGACTGAAAACCGCCGTTCTTGACCTGCTGAACGGCAAAAACCGACACGAAAACGCCGACATCGCAGCCGCTTTCCAGCAGGCCTGCGTCACCATACTGACCAAAAAAAGCCAGCTGGCGCTCAAGCAGACCGGCGCCAAAACCTTCGTGGCGGCGGGCGGCGTGGCCGCAAACGCAGCCATTCGCGCCGGGTTGCAGGCGGCGGCGGCAAAACACGGCGCGCAGTTCATCGCCCCGCCGCTTGCCCTCTGCACCGACAACGCCGCCATGATCGCCTTCGCCGCCGGTTTGCGCGCGGTGCACAAACTGCCGTCGGGAAATCTCTCCACCCGCCCGGTGCCGCGCCACCCGCTGGATATGCCTTGGCCACCCGCCACCGCGTAATTAGGTATTGAGGTATACATCGTGCGCACGTACAAACGCGCACCGATGAAATTCCCCCTCGCCGCAGCCTTGCTTGCCGCCATCGCGCTCCCCGCCGTGGCGCAATCGCCCACCATCACACCCGTGAATCCCAAAACCGCCCACCTTTGGGCCAAACCGCCATTCGGGGCCGACGGCGCCTCGCTGCGCACGGCGCTGAGCAATAGCTGCAACGTGTTCGCCAAAAAGTCTGCCACTCAGAACGTGAGTACCGACCCGCGCTTCGGCACCTACGGCCAGTGGCAAAGCTTCTGCAAGGAAGCCCTGCTGCAATCCGATAGCACGCTCGAAACCTACATGACCGACACCCTCGAAGCGGTCACGCTGGCGCCCACCGGCAAGTTCACCGGCTATTACAAACCGGTGGTGGAGGGCAGCCTGACCCACCACGGCGATTACCAAACCCCCATGCTGGCCAAGCCCGCCGATTTAGTGGTGTGCAACGGCGCCAGCGGGCAAAAACTGCCGGGCGGCGGCTGCAAAAACCCTTACCCGGACCGCGCCGAGATCACCCGCAACATCGACAAATACAAAGTGCTGCTGTGGCTGAAGGACCCGATCGATGCCTACTTCATCCACATCCAGGGCAGCGCGCTGGTCGAACTGGAGAACGGCGGCACCGCCTACCTCAACTTCGCCGCCAAAAACGGCCGCCCCTACGTGGCCATCGGCAAGGTGCTGAAGGACATGGGCGAACTGAAGGGCGACATCACCGCCGACAAGATCCGCGAGTGGCTGGCCATGAACCCCACGCGCATGAACGAGATTTTGCACAAAAACCCCAGCTTCATCTTTTTCCACAAGTCTGACGCCAACCCGCCCGGCACCGCGCGCGGCGCATTGGGCGTGCCGCTCACCGCAGGCCGCAGCCTGGCGGTGGATAGGGACTTCATTCCGCTGGGCCTGCCGGTGGTCATCGCCACCACCACCAACCACGATAACAAGCCGTGGCAGCGCGTAATGCTGGCGCAGGATATCGGCAGCGCCATCACCGGCGGCGCGCGCGGCGATATCTTTTTCGGCCTCGGGCCCTTCGCGGGCGATTACGCGGGCGACCAGAACAGCGGCGGCACGCTGCAGGTGCTGGTACCCAAAAACATCGGCCTTGCGGCTAATGCCACCAGCAGCACCATCAACGTCAGCAGCGTGAGCGGAACGGCCATCAGCGCCACGGCGGTCAACGAACCGCTGCCGGTCATTGCCATCAGCGAAAGCGTGGTGAGCATGAACGAACCGGTCAGCCAAACGCTGACTCCCCAACCCGAAGCCCAACAACTCGCGGCGCTGGAAACCATCGAACCCGCCGCCGCACCCCAAACCCTGACCGAGGCCGAACCGGCACCCGCCGACACCGTGGCCGCGGTGAAAAACCTGGTGGCCGAACTGCCCGCCGCGGTGCAACAGCTGGGTGCCTACATCAAGGCGCCCAACCCCACCGACACCGGCCTGTAACCGCCGGGCGTATTTGACATTTGGCGCTTTGCACCTTAATGGTTGCCTAAACCTGAGTATTTTTGTCCCTTTTTCCTGAGTTGACGTCGGCCTGTGGGGTTGGTGTCAAATGGCCGGGATTTCGAAGGTCCCAGCCAGGCGCCCGTTCTTTTGCAAGAAGAACGGGCGCTTTATTTATTTGCCGATACAGAAGGTGGAAAACACCACGTCGAGCACGTCTTCGCTGGAAACCCGGCCGGTGACCTTGCCAATGGCGGCGGCGGCGGCGCGTAAATCCTCGGCGGCCAGTTCGGCTTTCGAGCCTTCGCTGTCGGCCTGCGCCTGCGCGATCAATACCAGCGCATGGCCCAGGTGCGCCAGCGCCTCGCTCACGGCGGTGCGGTGGCGTTCACGCGTCAGCAACGCGGCCTCGCTGGCGGCACCGGCCACTTGCGTGATGATCTTCTCCAACCCTTGCAGCAGTCGCGGCAACGCGGCGCGGTCGCGCAGGTCGGCGGCCAGCACCGGCACGGTCACGCCGTCCAGGTCCATCGCGTCGGGGAAATCATCGTCGACCATGTCGGCATGGCTCACCACCAGCAGGCCCGGCGCTTCAGCCAGCGCCCCGGCCACGTCGGCATTCAGGTCGGGGTAGTCGCGGGCGTCCACCACGCCCACCACCACGTCGGCGCTTTGCGCCTGCGCACGGGCGCGGCGCACGCCTTCGGCTTCAATCTCCTCGTCGGTCACGCGCAAACCGGCAGTGTCGGCTAATGTTACCGGGTAACCGCCGATGTCGAGCGCCGATGTCACCACATCGCGCGTCGTTCCGGCGGTGGGGCTCACGATCGCCACTTCGCGCCCGCTCAGCAAATTGATGAGCGTGCTTTTGCCCGCATTGGGCTTGCCCACAATGGCCAGCCGCAGGCCTTCGCGCACGCGTTCGCCCGCGCGCTCGCCCAGCGCCTGCTGCAGGTCGTCGGCAATGGCGCGGATGTCGGTGGCCAGTTGCGGCACCGCCAGCACCTCAAGTTCTTCGTCGGGGAAGTCGATGGCCGCCTCCACCTGCGCCAGCGTGGCCATAATACGGTTGCGCCAGTGCTCAAAGCGTTCGCCCAGCGCGCCGTCGAGCTGGCGCAGCGCCTGCCGCCGTTGCGCGGCGGTGCTGGCGGCGATCAGGTCGGCCAGCCCTTCGGCAGCGGTAATATCCATCTTTCCGTTCAGCACCGCGCGGCGGGTGAATTCGCCCGGCCCGGCCTGCCGCACGCCTTCGATGCCGGTCAGGATATCCAGCAGGGTTTGCACCACGCTCAGGCTGCCGTGGGTTTGCAGTTCCACCACGTCTTCGCCGGTAAAGCTGCGGGGGGCCCTAAAACCAACAACCAAACCATTGTCGATCACTTCGCCCCGAAAGCTGAAATCGCGCACGGCCACCTGCCGGGGAGCAATATTGGCCAAACTGCCGGTCAACGCTTCGGCAGCCGTCCACGCCAGCGGGCCGCTCAGGCGGATCACCGCCAGCCCGGCGGGCAGCGGCGCAGTGGCCAGGGCAACAATGGTGTCGTCGGTGCTTAACATATTCAAATGCATAGCATGGCCCGGCGGTTATGGTATAGAGGAGGGGCATGATTCTGGTTTCGCGCCCCGCCCCGCAATTGCCACGCACCACGGCGGCCCTCAAGCGTGCCGGTTTTAAAAACCTGTGCCTGCTGCCGGTGGCCGAATACGAAAGCTTCACGCTCGAGACCTTCCCCGCCGACGCCACCGCGCTCATCCTCACCAGTGCCGCGGCGCTTACGGCCTTGATGAAAGCCATCCGCATCGCGGGCCCCATGGAACACCGCCCCGGCTGCCTGCGTTTTTTACCCACCTACTGCGTGGGCCCGGCCACCGCGCGCGCCGCCAAAAAAGTGGGCCTGAACGTGGCCTACGTGGGCAAAAACAACGGCAAAAGCATGGCCAACGCATTGGCCGGGCAAAAGCTGGCGCCTCAAAAATTTTTGCACTTGCACGCCGATAACGCCGTCACGACCTGGGCCAATATATTGGCCGAAGCCGGCCACACCGTGGCGGGCCTGAGCGCCTACCACACCGCCTACCTGCACACCCTGCCGCCCGAAGTGGTGAGCCGCCTGCAGCACAAACAGCCCACCCATACGCTGCTGTTTTCGCCTGCCGGGGCCCAGCGCTTGAGTTCGCTGCTGCGGCAGGCCAACCTCAACCCCAACGGCACGGCCATTGCCTTAAGCCCGGCGGTTGCCAAGGTTGCCCAATCGTTCTGGCCGCAGGTGGCAGTGGCCGCCCGTCCCACACTGGCCGCAATGATGAAAGTACTGAAGGAAAACACCCGATGAAAAAACGCCGCAGTTCGCTCCCCCTTATTGCCGTCATCGCCATTGGCGGTGCCGGTTGGTTCGGCTGGCATTATTACCAAACCCGGCTTGCCGAACACCTGGGCGCGGGCGTACCGCTCGACCAGACCCACAGCACCATCAAGGTACTCAGCCCGTCGGGCGAAGTGCCCACCGGCCTGCCCACCACCACCACCAGCAATGCCATTATTGGCGAGCCGCACGGCGCCAAACATGCCGACAATGCGCCCATCATCCTCACGTCGAGCACCGTCATCACCACGCCTGCGCCGGTTGCCCCGCAGGTCGATACCAAAAACATCAAGCTCGGCATCGCACTTAGCCTGCTGGCGCAAAATTACGCTGCCGGAGGCCCCGCCGCGCTGGGCACGCTCGAAACCGCCGCCAAACTGGCCGCCGGCACGCCGCTGGAAGGCAAGCTGGCCGACCTGCGCAAAAACACCCCGGCCAACGGGCCCATTACCCCGGTGCTGCTGCTGGTCGAGGCCCAACGCATCCGCGTGCTGGGCGCCCCGGCCGCGCAGGCCGAAGAACTGCCCGCCACCGACTGGCTGCACAAGCTGGTCAAGGTGCGCAACGCCGCGCCCGAAGAAGCCACCGCCACCTGGGCGGGCAGCATGCAAAGCGCCATGCTGCAACTGGCCGCCAACAACCCGGGCGGGGCTTCCACACTCCTGAACGCCACCCCGCTCGATAAGGACACGCGGCTCGACGACCTGCGCACCGCATTGGCCGGTTATCTGGCACAAACCACCAGCCTGAATGACGCGCTGGCCGCCTACATTGCCGACGAAAGCACCGCCAAATGAGCCGCCTGCTGCGCGCCCTCACCGTTCTGGCGCTGCTCGCCGCCGCCGTGGCGCTGGTAGCGCTCACCAGCCAGTATCCGGGCAAGGTCACCGTCACCTACGGCACCTTCAGCGCCGAAACCGGGCTGGCCGTGGCCGCCGCCGTACTGGCGCTGCTGCTGGGCATCGCATTTTACCTCGGCCAGTTGCTCACCTGGCTGCGCCGCCTGCCGCGCACCATCCGCGACATGGCCAGCGGCCGCCACAAGCAAAGCACCCTGCAGGCATTGGCCGAAGGCTACGCCGCGCAATTCCTGGGCCTCACGCGCGAGGCCAACCGCGCCGTCAGCCGCACCAACCCCACGGCAAGCGAACAGACGCTGGTCAATCTGCTGGGTATCCGGCTGGGCACTACACCCGCCGCTACGCTAAGCCGCTGGCAGGCCGACGCCCTGCTGGGCGCCCCCGCCAGCCTCGAACTGGCCCGCCGTGCCGTACTTGCGGCCGACTGGCCCGCGGTCAAAGCCACTACTGCCGCCGGTCTGGCGCAATCGCCCCACAGCCCGCGCCTGCTGTTTTTACACCTGAAGGCGCTGCTCAACACCGGCGAAACGGCGGCGGCGGCCGACCTGTTCCCCAGCCTGCGCCCGCACGTGAGTTCCAGCGTGGCCAAAAAGCTCGAAATTATACTCAACTGCAGCCTCAACCCCGACGCCAACACCGCCGGACTGAAGAGTTCATGGTACACTGCCTTCCAACAATGGCTCACCAATGCATCGGAGCAGTTGCCGGACGGTTAGGGTTTGTGTTCAAGTCCATAAACGACTGAAGGAGACCATGATATGGCTAAAATTCCCCTTCCTGCCCGTAGCCCGGCCAGCCGCCACTTTGCCTCTTCGCCCCTCGACGTGATGGAACACAGCCAGCGCCGCAGCGCCGCCCTTACCCAGCACCACGACCGCAAGCTGCTCAAAGACCTTGCCGCCGGCAGATATGAGCCCGAGGCGGTACTCGACCTGCACGGCCTAACCACCCCCGAAGCTTTTTTGAAGGTGATGGACTGGATTCACCGCGCGGCCGACGAAGACTGCCGCTGCGTGCTCATCATCACCGGCAAGGGCCGCGGCTTTGGCCCCGAAGGCAACATGGGCCAATTGCGCTTCCAGGCGCCCGAGTGGCTGGGCAGCCACCCGCGTGTCATGGCCTACCACACCGCCCTGCCGCGCGATGGCGGCAGCGGCGCCCTATATGTGTATTTGCGCCGCCGTAAATTCTAACGGGAAAAGTTGTGGATAACCCAAAGGGGTTACCCACAAGCTGCCACTCCAATCATCACCCCTTTTTTCATAACTCGAACAAGTTTTCAGTTACCTAAGACTTTCCCCCATCAATCCATCCCCCTATCTAAATGTTTTATCGTACAAAAATCACCTTATCCCCACACCCCACAGCACCAATAACCACTATAATCTTTCATATAAATCTTCTTTAAAGAACTTGTAGGCTTGATAACTCATATTGGGGTATGAACCCGTCCATGCTGCTTAAAGCCGCCCTTCACAAGCAACCTACCCCGCGCCCGCCGTTGTGGCTGATGCGCCAGGCCGGGCGCTACCTGCCCGAATACATGGAAGTGCGCGCCCAGCACCCCAACTTCATGAACTTCTGCCTCGATAGTGTTGCCGCCACCGCCGTCACCCTGCAGCCGGTGTACCGCTTCAACCTCGATGCCGCGATCATCTTTGCCGACATCCTCACCATTCCCCACGCACTGGGCCACAAGGTATCGTTCACGCCCGCGCACGGCCCCATCGTCGAGCGCCTGACCACACCCGAACAGGTAGCCGAGCTGCGCCAGCACCTGCCCACGCTTACCCAAAAACTGGCCCCGGTGGCCGAAACGGTGATGCGTGCCCGCGCCACCCTGCCGCCCGATAAAGCCGTCATCGGGTTTTCCGGCGCACCTTGGACACTCGCTACCTACCTGCTCGATGCCAAGCCCTCGCAAAGTGTCGAAAACACCCTGCACTTCGCCAAAGTCCGCCCAGCCGCGTTCGACGAACTCATTCACACCCTTACCGACGCCGTCACCGCCTACCTGCACATGCAGCTGGCTGCGGGCGCCGACGTGGTGCAGGTGTTCGACAGCTGGGCCAGCAGCTGCCCGCCCGAACTGTGGGAGCTGGCCGTGCACAATCCGCTGGTGGCCATCGTGCAGGCCATCCGCCAAACCTCGCAGGCGCCTGTCATTTTATTCCCCCGCGCGGTGGCGCCGCAAAAGCTCGAGGCCCTGGCCAAGTCCGTCAGCGGCCAGAACGTGGCGCTCAGCCTCTCCACCGAGGTCGACATCGAATGGGCGGTTAACACGCTGCAGGCCCACGTCGCCATCCAGGGCAACCTCGACCCCCACCTGTTCACGCTCGACAGCCCCGAACCGTTGCGGCGCGCCGCCGAAAAGCTGCTGACCATCGGCCAGCGCAGCCCGGGCTTTGTGCTTAACACCGGCCACGGCCTTACGCCGCAAACCCGCATCGAACGGGTCGAAGAACTGGCCCACCTCGTGCAAAACTGGAAAGCGGCCTAGAAGGCCGCTTCGCCAAAGCCCTTGTTGCCGCTTCGCTAAAGTGCCGTTGGCGCTTTGGCTACTCCACCATCAACAGGTCTTTTTTGGTCACCCAGCCCTTATATCCACCAGCCTCCACCTTGCAGCGGGCGCTGCCGCACACGTCGTCCTTTAAAATCACGTTCAGCCCCGGCGCCAGCTTGGCCAGCACCGGGCTTTTGTCGTCGTCGCTTTTATACAGCATGGTGGGGGCCACGCTGCCCACCACGCCGGTGCGCTGGCCGCTAATCATGGTGATGTACACCCACCCTTCTTCTCCTTCGGCGTCGCGGATCTTGTAATAGTTGTCATAGCGGGTCAGCAGTTGCACCGGGTAGCCGGTGCGCTGGTATATCCATAAAATCGGGTACTGGTTGCCGGGGCCGCTGCGCACATTCACTTCGCCCTTTTTAAGGCTGGCGTAACGGGGAAACTTGCCCTTGGTGGGCACCGTGCTGCTGGTAGCGGCCTCGTTCTCTTCGTCGGGCGCCGCCGCGCTTTCGTCTTCCTGCGCCCACACGTGCGCCACCGGCGCCAGCAGGGGCAGGCCCATCAACAACAGCATCAGGTACTTGTTCATAGAGGCCAGATTACACGCCCATGCCGCGATAGGCTAGCGCCTCGGCCACATGGGTGCGGCCGATATGTTCCTCGCCCGCCAGGTCGGCAATGGTGCGCGCCACGCGAATAATACGGTGGTAGCCGCGCGCGCTCAGGCCCAGTTTGTCGGCGGCGTGGTTCAGCAGCTTGCGGCTTTCGTCATCCAGCGGGCAGTGGTCGTCCAGCATCTTGCCGTGCAGCTCGGCGTTGCAGGTGAGCTTTTTGCCGTAGCGTTGCTGCTGCTTCAGCCGCGCCGCCGCCACGCGGGCACTTACCTGCGCACTGCCTTCCTTGGCCGGGGGCAGGCTTAAATCGCTCGCCGCCACGCCGGGCACGGTAATGCGCAGGTCAAAACGGTCCAGCAGCGGGCCGCTCAGCTTGTTCTGGTATTCCAGCGCGCAGCCCGGCTGTTTTTTGCAGCCCTTGGCGGCGTCGCCCAAATGCCCGCAGCGGCAGGGGTTCATGGCCGCCACCAACTGGAATCGCGCCGGATACGTCACGTGCGCACTGGCCCGGGCGATACTGATGTTTCCGTTCTCCAGCGGCTGGCGCAACGTTTCCAGCACACCGCGGGGGAATTCCGGCAGCTCGTCCAAAAACAATATGCCCCGGTGGCTCAAACTCATTTCGCCCGGCTTGGCTTTTATACCCCCGCCGGTCAGGCTGGCGGGGCTGGCCGAGTGGTGCGGGTCGCGGAAAGGCCGGGTGGTTACCAGCCCTTCTTCGCCGATCATGCCCGCCACACTATGAATAAGGCTTACTTCCAGCGCCTCGGCGGCACTTAAGGGCGGCAGCAATCCAGGCAACCGCGCGGCCAGCATGCTTTTGCCGCTGCCGGGCGGGCCGCTCATCAGCAGGTGGTGTCCCCCGGCAGCGGCAATTTCCAGCGCCCGCTTGGCGCTTTCCTGCCCGCGCACGTCGGCCAGGTCCAGCGTGTGGGTCTGCGCATCGCGGCGGCCGCTGGCGCGCACGGCGCTCATCACCTCGTCGCCGCGCAGGTGTTTGATCAACATACCTAAATTCTCGGGCCCGAACACCGCCAGCTCGCCCTCGGGTGCGGCCCAGGCGGCTTCGGCGGCATTGGCGGGGGGCACGGCCAGGGCGCTCACACCCTCGCCCAGCGCATGAATCGCCGCGGGCAGGCAGCCCACCACGGGGTTGATGCGCCCATCAAGGCCCAGTTCGCCCAGCACCATCCAGTTGTCGGCGGCGTCGCTGGGCACAATGCCCAAGGCCATCAGCAGGCCCAGCGCGATCGGAAGGTCGTAGTGGCTGCCGTCCTTTTCCACGTTGGCCGGGGCCAGGTTCACGGTGATGCGCTTGGCGGGAAAAGCCAGCCCCAGCGCATGAAAAGCCCCGCGCACGCGGTCGCGGCTTTCGCGCACGGCGCCGCTGGGCAGGCCAATGATGTTAAAGCTCACCACGCCGGGGGTTACCTGAACCTCCACCGGCACGGTCGTTACTTTCAGCCCTTCAAGGGCAACGGTTTTCACACGCGCAACCATGGCCGTTTATATACCATGGCCCCGCTTCGCTTACACCAAGGTTACACAAGTGCCACATATCCGCTGATTTTTAACCGCAGCTGTTGAAAATCGCCGGTAGCGGGCCTACTTCACAAAAGTATTCAATAAATACACAAGCGACACCTCCCGGGCCGAAAGCCCTGACTTTGAAAAGGAAACCCCATGACCAAGAACCCCAAGTCGACGATTCCCGAAATGGGCCCCCTGCGCGCCCCCGACGCCCTGGCCGCCGTGCAGTTTCTCCCCAAGGGCAAGCAGCAGCAGGGCACCAGCCCCGACCGTCAGGTGCCCCCGGGTGCCAAGCCGGCCGAGGGTCGGCAGCGCCAACTGGCCTGAAACCTGACCATCGCTCACAAAATGGCTCCGAAAGGAGCCATTTTTCATGCCGTGGCGCCAAAGCAAAGGCCCGGTCATGCCGGGCCCTGTATGGGGTGGGGAAGGTAAACCCTTAAGCAAACAGCTTGTTCACAACCATTTCGGCAAAGCCGAACAGGCCCACGCCAACGCCCGCCATACCGGCCAGGATCAAAGCTTTTTCGCGCATCAGTTCCATCATTCGTCTCCGTAATTGGGGTTTGTATACACATTTTACAAGGGCAGGACAACCCAAAAAAACGGGCCCCGGCAAAGGGGCCCGTTCGGCTATACGTGTTTAAGGCTGCGCTGGTACAGCATCAGCTCGGCAAACCGCACCAGCAAGTGGTCGCGCGCAGTGGTGGCGGGCTGGCAGTTGGCCTGGCTCACCGCGGCTTCGGCGACGGCGGTAATCCGCGTGCGGCAAATCTGCGGAATACCGCCAACCTTAATGGTCAGGGCGGTCAGCAGCGGTGGCAGGTCGCGGTCCCGCAACAGGCTGGTGCGCAGCTCTTCTTCCACCGCCAGCGCGGTGCGCTCGTTGTCGGCAGCCTGGGCGTAGCGCCCGGGGTCAATAAAGTTCACCGATCTTACCCCTTCTACCGCCAAAAAGCGTTCTCCGGCGGCCATTGCCGATACGGCAAGGGCAACGCCAACCAGTAATCCCGGCATTAAACGTGACATGGCAGGTGCTCCATCGAAAAAAAGCAGACCCCCAAACGATAAGCCAAGCCTCTTTCCTCCGCCAGAGCGTGTCACGCCAAAGGTGTGCTTCATAAGGGCAGGGCCGCGCAAGCCTGCAGGCCGCAGCGCGGCGAAAGGCCTTTTTATTCTGTTAAAATCTGCTAAAAGCCTTGTCCATGGCCAAACCACTTACCCACATCCGCAACTTCAGCATCATCGCGCACATCGACCACGGCAAAAGCACGCTGGCCGACCGCCTGCTCGAGTTCACCGGCGCCATCGACAAGCGCCGCATGCAGGAGCAGATGATGGATACCATGGAGATCGAGCGCGAGCGCGGCATCACCATCAAGGCCAACGCCACGCGCCTGCACTACAAGGCGGCCGACGGCCAAACCTATCAGATGAATTTCATCGACACCCCCGGCCACGTCGATTTCGCCTACGAGGTCAGCCGGTCGCTGGCCGCGTGCGAAGGCGCGCTGCTGGTGGTCGACGCCGCGCAGGGCGTCGAGGCCCAAACCCTGGCCAACGTCTACACCGCCATGGATAACGACCTCGAGATCATCCCGGTGCTCAATAAGATCGACCTGCCCAGCGCCGAGCCCGAAAAGGTGAAAAAGCAGATCGAAGACATCATCGGGCTCGATACCTCCGACGCCGTGATGGCCAGCGCCAAAACCGGTATCGGCATCGGCGATATCCTCGAGGCTATCGTCAAAAAGGTGCCCGCGCCGCAGGGCGACGTCACCGCCCCCACCAAGGCCCTGCTGGTCGATGCGTGGTACGACAACTATTTAGGCGTGGTGGTGCTGGTGCGCATGCTCGACGGCAAGCTCGAGCGCGGCAGCAAGATCAAGCTGATGAACGCCGACCGCGCCTACGTGCTCGACAGGGTGGGCGTGCTCCACCCGCAAGAAGCCCAGCGCTTCCGCGAGGTGCCCGCCATTCTGGCCGGCGAGGTGGGCGTGTTTACCGCCGCCATGAAAGAAGTGGCCGATGCGCAGGTGGGCGACACCATCGCCGACTTCACCGCCGCCTCCAACGGCCTCATCACGCCGCTGCCGGGGTTCAAAACCGTCAATCCCATGGTGTTCTGCGGCCTGTACACCACCGAGGGCGACGACTACGAAAAACTGAAGGACGCATTGGCCAAACTGCGCCTCAACGACACCAGCTTCACCTACATCGCCGAACACTCGCCCGCGCTGGGCTACGGCTTCCGCTGCGGCTTTTTGGGCCTGCTGCACATGGATATCATCCAGACCCGCCTCGAGCGCGAGTATAACCTCGACCTCGTCACCACCGCGCCCAACGTGGTGTACCAGGTGCGCAAGATCGACGGCGGCCTCATCGACGTCGAAAAACCCGCCGACCTGCCCGACAGCTCTCAGATCGACGAAATGCTCGAACCGTTCATCAAGGCCACCATCCTGGTGCCCGAAGAATACCTCGGCAACGTCATCACCCTCTGCCAGGAAAAACGCGGCGTGCAGCTCAACCTCGCGTGGCACGGCAAGCGCGCCATGCTCACCTACCGCCTGCCGCTGAATGAGGTCGTGCTCGACTTCAACGACCGCCTCAAATCCATGACCCGCGGCTACGCCAGCTTCGACTACACCGCCGACGGTTTTGACGCTGGCGACCTGGTCAAGGTATCCATCCTCATCAACAGCGAGCCGGTCGACGCCTTCACCATGGTGGTCCACCGCAGCATGGCCGAAACCCGCGGCCGGGCGCTGGTGAGCAAAATGAAGGAACTCATCCCCCGCCAGCTGTTCGACGTGGCGCTGCAGGCGGCCATCGGCGGCAAGATCATCGCGCGCGAAACGGTCAAGGCGGTACGAAAAGACGTCACCGCCAAATGCTACGGCGGCGACATCACGCGCAAACGCAAGCTGCTCGACAAGCAGAAAAAGGGCAAAAAGCGCATGAAGAGCATGGGCAACGTCGAGATCCCGCAAGAAGCCTTCCTGGCGGCCCTCAAACTCGGCGACTAGCCATCCCTACTCCATATATAGTATACAAGCCCCAGTTTCCCTGAATCTGGAGCTTTTTTCATGTGCCCTGCCCTCAGCCCCGAGCGCCTCATCGTCGCGCTCGATACCCCCGATCCGCACAAAGCCATCATGCTGGTGCAAACCCTCATGCCCACCGGCTGCCTGTTCAAGGTAGGCATGCAGTTGGCCTCCGTGGCCCTTACCGGCAGCTTCCGGCTGCAAACCCTCGGCATTCCCGCCGGGCGGCTGATGCTCGACCTCAAGCTGTGGGATACGCCGGATACCGTCAGCAAAACCGCGTTGTACCTGTGTCAAAAACTGCAGCCCCGGTTCTTTACCATTCCATTGCCTTACAACCATCCCAGCCTGGTCGCGGCGGTCAGGCAGCTCAAGGCCGAATGCCCCGAAACCACCCTTCTCGGCGTCACCGTGCCCACCAGCATGGATCGCACCGCCGTGTGGGAAGCTTCCGACGGCCTGTATGCCGATAACAACGCGACCGAGCGGGCGGTCACCCACTTCGCCGCTTTGGGGGCCGTGGCCAAACTTGCAGGCGTGGTTTGTTCTGCCCATGAGGTCGGGCCGCTCATGGCCTTTGGCTTTACGGTGTTCGTCACCCCGGGCATCCGACCGGCGGGGGCCCAAAGCCACGACCAGCAGCGCACAGCCACTCCGGCCCAGGCGCTGGCGGCAGGGGCAACCCATCTGGTCATCGGGCGCCCCATCACGCAGGCCGAAAACCCGCGCGCAGCCCTCGAGGCCATATTGGCCGCCTAACAATTAACCCCCGCTACGGCGGGGGTTTTTTAGTGGGTAGTGGTTTACCCAGCGGGTAACGGCCTAGGCGCCCCCAGCGAAGCTGAGAATGGCCGCCAGCGTATCGCTGCTCAAACTGGCCTGCGGCGGCGGGCCCTTCTGCTCGGGCTGGTCGTCGTTCTTGGTCAGGGGCTTGATGGCAGCCACCGGCGTCACCACCGGTACTTCGGTTTCGCGCGGGGCAGGCTTCACAATGCCGGTAATGGCCTGCGTGGTGGCGCTGGCGCTGTAGGCGCTGCAATTGGAAATACTCATGGGCACCACCTTAACCGCCCGCCGCCCTGCCTAAAAACAATGCAACAGCGTAAGGGCTTTTTAACCACTTTAGCTGTGTTTTACTTGCACCGGCTTGGCACGGGCGCAGAATACCCGGGCATCACCCCGTTTCCGTTTTGCCGCAAGGATACGCCCCATGCTCCGCACCGCCCTGTTTGTTTTTACAGTGGTGTTGGCGCCGTTATCCGCCAGCGCCAACCTCGCTTCTCCTTACGTACCGCCTGCCCGCTACCTGCACGAGCCGGTCGACATCGACCGTGCGCTGGTTTGCGACGAAGCTCGCCGCGAGCTGGCCGACGATCGCAACCTGCTGTTGCAAAAGCTGGCCGAGGCCGGTGCCCCGGCAACCCTGCTCACGCAGGCCTCGGGGTGGACCGACCTCAGCCTGTTCGTGCCGCTGCTCGACCAGTACAAGCTCGATATGTGGGTCGAATGGTACCAACACTACCATCACGAGGTCGATAACAAGATCGCCACCTACTGCCGCAAGGAAAAGTCATGAAAATATTAGCTTTAGCCATCGTCCTTGCGGCGGTGGTCACCCCGGCCCACGCTCACCGCAGCCAGCGGCTGGGCTTTATGGCCGAATACTCCTGTGCCGAACTGGCGGGCTCAGCCGAAAGGTTGTTGGCCCAAAAAGCCGGTCTTTCACCCCTGTGGGCCAGCAGCGACCCCGAACACCAGCCGCTCATGGCCGAATACCAGCGCGAGCTGATCAGGCTCGACCGGCAAATGAGCGATGTCTACAGCTGGCGCCGCTATCACCATTGCCCGTATCGTTACTAACCACCCGCCCCGGCCCCTCTCTATAATAGAGGGCCGGGGCGGTTGCCTTTTGGGCGGCACTGTCCTATCTGCTAGTTCCATGAGTATCCACGCAGAAGTCTTTGATGTGATTATCGTCGGCGGCGGCCACGCCGGGGCCGAGGCCGCGTCTGCGTCGGCACGCCTGGGCGCCAACACCCTGCTGCTCACCGGCAATATCGACCTCATCGGCCAGATGTCGTGCAACCCTGCCATCGGCGGGCTGGCCAAGGGCCACCTGGTGAAAGAGATCGACGCCCTCGACGGCATCATGGGCCGCATGACCGACGAGGCCGGCATCCAGTTCCGCATGCTCAACGCCAGTAAGGGCCCGGCCGTGCGCGGCCCGCGCGCGCAGGCCGACCGCAAGCTTTACCGCCACGCCGTGCAACGCGAACTGTTCGGCACGCCCAACCTCACCATCCGGCAGGCCGAGGTGACAGACGTGATCCCGGCCCCCGAAGGCCAAAGTGATGAGGGGGCGCAACTCACCGTTACCACCAACAGCGGGTGGGTGTTCAAGGCCGCCAGCGTGGTGCTCACCACCGGCACGTTCCTGCGCGGGCTTATCCACATCGGCACCAGCCAAAGCACCAACGGCCGCCTGGGCGAACCCGCCAGCCTCAAACTGGCCGATACCCTCAAGACGCTCAAGTTCCGCGTCGGCCGCCTCAAAACCGGCACTCCCCCCAGGCTCGATACCCGCACCATCGATTATTCCAAGCTGGCCGAACAACCCGGCGATTTCCCGCCGTTGCCGTTCAGCACGCTCACCACGGCCATCACCCAAACCCAGTTGCCCTGCCACATTACCTATACCAATGAGGCCACCCACGCGGTCATCAAGGCCAACCTGCACCGCAGCCCCATGTACAGCGGGCAGATTTCCGGCACCGGCCCGCGCTATTGCCCCAGCATCGAAGACAAGGTCGTGCGCTTCGCCGATAAGGAAAACCATCAAATTTTTCTCGAACCCGAAGGCTACGACAGCCTCGAGGTCTACCCCAACGGCATTTCCACCAGCCTGCCGATAGACGTTCAGCACGCGCTGCTGGCCACCATCCCGGGGCTGGAAAAAGCGCAGGTGCTGCGCCCCGGCTATGCCATCGAATACGACTACGTCGACCCCACCGAGCTGTTCCCGAGCCTCGAGACCAAAAAGATCCCCGGCCTGTTCCTCGCCGGGCAGATCAACGGCACCACGGGGTACGAAGAAGCCGCCGCCCAGGGCCTGATGGCGGGCTTGAACGCCGGGCTGAAGGCGCAAGGCAAAGGCCCGTTCGTGCTCTCCCGTTCCGAAGCCTACATCGGTGTCCTCATCGACGACCTCACCACCAAGGGCACGTCCGAACCTTACCGCATGTTCACCAGCCGGGCCGAATACCGCCTGATGCTCCGGGCCGATAACGCCGACCTGCGCCTCACCCAAAAGGGCATGGCCATCGGCTGCATCACCCACCGCCGCCAAAGCGCCTTCGCCCAACGGTTAAGCGACGTGAATGCGGCGCTGGAACTCGCCAAAGCGACCAAGGTGCATCCCTCCAGCACGCTGGGCAAACTCACCGCCGAACTGGCCGGTTCCTACCGCGACAGCCTCTCGGCGTTCGACGTGCTCAAGCGTCCGCAACTGGGTCTACACTTACTGACCGCGCATCTCCCTGAAATCGCAGCACTTCCCGCCCACGCGCTCGAACAGGTCGAGATCGAGGCCAAATACGACGGCTACCTGCAACGGCAGGAATCCGACGCCAACCGCCTGCGCGCCGACGAAGCGCTCGAGATCCCTACCAGCCTCGATTTTGCCAAGGTGGGCGGCCTTTCCATCGAAGTGACGCAAAAGCTCAACCACTTCCGCCCCACCACGCTGGCCGCCGCGTCGCAAATTTCCGGCATCACCCCCGCCGCCCTCACCGCGCTGTGGGTCGCCCTGAAAAAGGGCGCTGAAGAAGCGCGGTTGCGCAAAAATCCGGTGCTGGAGGCCTAATTCCCTTTGCATTTCCGCCGCCTTGCGGCAATGTGCATACATCTTAGGTCGCGTTTTTTCAGGAGAAGCCTATGGCTCCCGTCATCCTCACCATCCAGCGTGCAGCTCAAATCACCTCCAACATTCTCAACAGCCGCCGCAAAAAACTCCGGCATGGCCTGTGGCGGGGAGAACTTTATTTCAGTCAGGCTTACTTTCGCTTCGACCATGCTGCTTACGTCTGCAAGTTTCTCACCACCCAAGGTGAACGCCCCGTGCTTTCTTACGATCCCGGCAGCGATCCGCCCTATTTGCTGGCTGTGCCGTTACGGCACGAGGATGATATCCAACCGCCGTATGGCGCACGGTGGCTCAATGCGGGCGCCTACAGCGAGTTTTTCACAGGAGGTATCTTCCGGCAGCTCGATGCCGGCCTCAACGAACCCGGCAACGATTACGCCCGTTAGCCAAAGGCGCCCCACAAGGGCGCCTTTTTGCTTGCCCACAGCCGTTTGGCTGTTAAGCTGGGCCCAGTCTCTCTTTTATGGAGCACCGCCATGCGTTTGTCCCTCATCAGCGCTTTCGCTATTTGCTTCCTTCTGTCCAGCCCTGCCAATGCCCAACCGCCGCCGCCGCCGCCCGGCCCCGACGGCGCCATCGCCATCCAGCAGCAACTGCTCAATGGCCTTGTGCCGTCCAGCGTGGGCGAGAATAAGGCCGAGCAACCGCCTTTGTTCATGAACAACAGGGGCCAGTTCGTGCCGCTCAGGGCCAGCCCCAGCCGCCATGTGCCAAGCTGGTTTGGCAATACCAACGGCAAGGTGCGCCAAACCTGCTACTGGGTGGTCATCAAACCCCTGGGCCAGGCTAGCGAAACACTCACGCTGGCCTGCGAGAACGATACTGCCACGGCGTATGTCTTTCCCAGTATCTGAAACCATTATGCGAAGCAAAAAGCGCCCTTGTGTATGCAGGGGCGCTTTTTTGCGAAAACGGCCCATGCCAAAATCTAATATCAGCAACAAAAATACAAGTATACATACAATTCGTAGGGTGCCTAAAAAGTGTTTTCCGGGTCGGCCGGGGTCCGTTTTCACTCTTTTCGACCTCCCAATCGCCTCCAAAACGGCATGTCGGGGTGTCGGTCGCACCCTTCATCGGTCGTCCGTCGGCTCAACCCACCTCCGTCGCGTCACCCTACCCGTCGCCGCCACCTCTTCATCACTTCTCTTCAACGTCGCCATCGGCGCACCGTAAAATCGCCATTACAACCTATGCGATAATTCTCCAAACCATCAATCGCCCAAAACGTGTGCAGCAGGTCGCGCCAGTTTTTCAGGCAGGTGTGAATGACAAAAAAACGGGCGCACCTGCTGCGCCAAAAGGCATCGGCACCGGCACTGGCAAAAATTCCACCGGCGGGTTTTGCGCGGGTCGAACACGGCGCCAATTTTTCCGGGCTGGCGTTTTTAAATGCAAGCTGCATGCAACGTGTCCGCAAAATCCATTTTTCGCCTTTGCATCGGATGCCAAAAAACATACAGGAACCTTACAAAAAACCCTCGTAAGTAAAAACTTACAATCTGTATTTGAAAGCGACCCTCTTGCATCGTCCCGCAAGTGGTGTAAGCGTCATTTCATGAGCAAGCCGCAATCTCTGAAGACCCTTTTGAGCGATGCGACCATCGCCGCCACCGATATCCAGGTCGCCCAACTCGACCAATACCAGCAATTGGTCATCGAGTGGAACCGCAAACTCAATTTGATCGCAGGCTCAACGCTGCCCGATTTCGCCCGCCGCCATATCCTCGACAGTGCTCAACTGGCCAAATACCTGCCTGCCGCCACAGCCAACGGCCAAAACCAGCCGCTCAACATCCTCGATGTCGGTTCCGGCGCCGGTCTGCCCGGCCTGGTGCTGGCCGCCTTGTGCCCTCAACATAAATTCACGCTGGCCGAAATAATTCAAAAAAAGGCATCTTTTCTGGTGACCGCCGCCTATAAAATGGGTTTGAAAAATGTGACCGTTCACGCAGGCGATGTGAAAACTCTGCCGGCCGAAAACTACGACATTATCACCGCGCGGGCCGTGGCGGCATTGGCGGATTTGCTTGATTTAACCCATCTCCAATTAAAACGCAGCGGCCACTGGTTATTGCTTAAAGGGCAGGCAGCCGAACACGAAATCAATGCCTTAAATTCGCTCGCCCGCTTCGCCAATACACTGACAATCGAACAGCACCGCAGTATAGTCGAAAGCACTGGGAACGTTCTCGTCCTCAAGCCGGTTTAATTCCTGAAAACCAGCCCGGGGCGATTTCAGTTCCACGGGGAACGCCCAATAATTGGGCAAAGGCTCAGACAAATTAAAAAGTGGCGGTTTTCCGCCGCTAGGGGAGTATCAGGGTGCAGGCTGCCAATCCACAATCGCTCAAGCCGGTCAACGCCGCGCGCATCATCGCGCTCTCCAACCAAAAAGGCGGCGTGGGTAAAACCACCACTGCCATCAATCTGGCCACGGCTTTGGCCGCCTGCGGCAACCGCGTGCTGGTGATCGACTTCGATCCCCAGGGCAATACCAGCACCGGCTTCGGCATCGATAAGCGCGCCGCCGAGCACAACGCCTATAGTTTACTGATGGGCGACAGCACGCTGCAGCAGTCCACGCACCAAACGCAGGTGCCGGGGCTGGCCATCGTGCCGTCCACCATCGACCTTTCCGGCGCCGAAGTCGAACTGGTGCCCATGATGGCGCGCGAAACCCGCCTGCGCGACGCGCTGGCTCCCGGCCTTGCGCTGTACGATTACATCTTCCTCGATTGCCCGCCCAGCCTGGGCCTGCTCACCATCAATGCGCTGGTGGCCGCGCGCGACGTCATCGTGCCGCTGCAATGCGAGTTCTTTGCCATGGAAGGGATTTCCCAACTGTTCAAAACATTCGAGCTGGTCAAAAAGAATTTAAACCCCACGCTCGAAATTCGCGGCGTGCTGCTCACCATGTTCGATAAACGCAACCGCCTCGCCACGCAGGTGGTCGAAGACGTGCGCAAACATCTGGGCGGCCTGGTGTTCGATACCATCATCCCGCGCAACGTGCGCCTGTCCGAAGCCCCCAGCTACGGCGCCCCGGGCCTGATCTACGACGTCAAATCCCCGGGCAGCCAGGCCTACATCCGGCTGGCGGCCGAACTCATCCAGCGCTTTGCCGGGCTGGCCGAGCCGCAAAGCCAGGCCGCCTGAAAAATGAAAAAGCCAAATTCAAAACGCCATAAATAAAAAGAGAGCCCCATGACCGACAGCCCCGAAAATAAAGTCCAAGCAGCCGAAGCCGAAATCAACGCCGAAGCCGTCGCCGAAACCAAATCCGAAAACCCGCTGTTCGCCAGCACCGCCAAGCCCGAAAGCCCGCTGGCCAGCGTGGCGCTGCCCGGCGCAACGCCCGCCGCCAAGCCGGCGCAACGCGGCCTGGGTCGCGGCCTCGGCGCGCTGCTCGACGATACTGCCGCCGCCGCCATTGCGCCCACGCCCGCCGCGGGCCAGCAAGCCGCCGCGCCGGTCGCCGCCGACCGCACGCTGCTTATCGATCAGCTCATTCCGTCCACCGTGCAGCCGCGCCGCCAGTTCGATGACGCCGCGCTGAAAGCGCTCAGCGGCTCCATCAAGGCGCAAGGTGTTTTACAACCCCTGCTTGTGCGTCCCAACAAAGAAGGCAAGTTCGAGATCATCGGTGGCGAACGCCGCTGGCGCGCCGCCAAAATGGCGGGCCTCACGCAGGTGCCGGTCATTATCCGCGAACTCGACGACGGTCGCGCGCTCGAAGTCGCGCTGGTCGAAAACGTCCAGCGGGCCGACCTTAACCCGCTCGAAGAAGCCGCCGGCTACCAGCGCCTGGTGGCCGAATTTTCCTACACGCACGAAGACATGGCCCGCGTCACCGGCAAAAGCCGCAGCCATATCACCAACTTGCTGCGCCTTCTTGCCCTGCCCGAAAAAATCAAGGAGTGCGTCAATAACGGCTTACTCACAATGGGCCATGCCCGCGCCCTGCTTGGCCTTTCCGACGATCCCGAACTGCAGCTCAAGGCCACCAGTAAAGTCATCAAAAGCCAGCTCAGCGTGCGCGAGACCGAAGACCTCGTGCGCAACCTTGCCCGGCCCAACCAGCCCAGCCGCGGCCGCCGCCCGTCCGACCCGAAGATCTCGGCGCTCGAACAGCTCATGCAAGACCGCGTCGGCCTGCGCGTCGCCATCCGCCAGAAAGAGGCCAATGCCGGTGGCAGCGTGCGGATTTTCTTCGATAATATCGACCAGCTCTCGGGCCTGCTTAAAAAGATCGGCACCGTGGCCGCGGCCGCCCCAGGCGGGCGCATCGACCTGAACTAACAAAAAAGCCCCGTCCATCGGGGCTTTTCTTTATAATCGACCCAAAACTGCAACCTTTAAGCCACAGCACCTAGAACTCTTCCTGTTATTAATTGCCGCCCAAATAACCATGCCCACGGCCTAAATCCCACGCCATCGGCAACCCCCGGTAGGGCATGCCTATATATATGTATAACGGCAGGCGGCGCATTTATCGGGTCAAAAACCCAGCAAATTCAAGGCTATTGCCCCCCGGCGGGGCAGGCACACTTGACAACCGGTGCGCTTTTACGCTTATTGCGCTGAACCAACGCCGTGTCCGGTGTGTTATCCGGCCCACACGCGGTGGTCTAAACCGGGGTCAATAGTGTTGACCCGCGAGTAAGGGGCGAATAAGTTGCCCCGGCTCACGGACGACACACGTAAGTGTCCCCGGGCAGATAACACAAGGATAGGTAACCCATGAAAAAAGTCCTTCTGGCAACCACGGCTCTTGCCATTGTCGCCGCCTCTGCCTCCGCTGTTGATGTGGAGATGTACGGCCAAGTGAACAAGAGCGCGTTGTCGTATGATGACGGTCGCAACACCAACACGGTGTTTGTTGACAACCACAAATCCGAAAGCCGTTTCGGCTTGAAGGGCGCTCAAGCCCTCGACAACGGCCTGACCGCCAGCTTCCTGCTGGAATCGGCCATTGCCTCGAACCCGAGCAACGGTTTCACCCAAAGCGCTGACAGCGCCGGTACTTCAGGTCAACCGACCACCCCGGCTGCTAGCCCGAACAGCTTCGCCGAGCGTCAAGCTCGCGTTGGCCTGTCCGGTGGCTTCGGTGGCATCTACCTCGGCGACCAAAGCACCGCCATCGACAGCGTCCGCGACCAAGACTTGGTCGGCGTCCGCGACGTGATGGGCGCTTCGTTCGCCTCCGACTACGGTTCTGCCCTGCAGTTCCGCAACCAAGCTAACGGCCTGAGCGGTATCACCATCGCTAACGTCGGCGCTCCGGACGTTCAAAACCGCGCTCAAAGCGTGCGTTACGACAGCCCGATCTTCGCCGGCTTCCAAGGTCGTGCCGCTGTGGCCCAAAACGGTGACGCCGACGCGTCGGTGTTCTACGATGGCGCCGTTGCTGGCTTCAAGGTTAAGGGTGCCGCTGGTTACCAAAGCATCCAAAGCCGCGCTGGTACCACCCCCCTCACCGCTGCCCAAACCAACGCCGTTAATGCTCGCACCGATGCCAGCATCAGCGTTGCCCACGCCAGCGGCCTGGCCGGTACCGTCGGTTACAACCGCGAAAGCCTGACCAACAAGACTGCCAACCAAGACACCCCGACCAGCTGGTACGCCAAGGCCGGTTACGCTTGGGATGCCTATGAAGTGGCTGCCGACTACGGTCAAAGCAAGCACTACAGCAGCATCGGCGTTCTCGGTGCCGCTCCTGCCGAAGACAAGCTGAACAGCTTCGGTCTCGGCGCTCAGTACAACATGGGCCAAGGCGTCAGCGTTGCTGCCCTGTATCGTAACCTCAACGCCGACCGCACCGCGGTCGACCTGAAGTCGATCAACCTGTATGGCGTTAACATGCGGGTGAAGTTCTAAATCGCTTGCGATTTAGAAGTTCTGCAAAAAAGCCCCTTCTTGGGGCTTTTTTGTTCGCCGCGAAGCGGGCGCTATTGCCGAAGGCAATTTCATAAGCGCAGAGCCGCGCGAAGCGAAAGGCCCGCAACCGCGCCGGAGGCGAAGGTTGCAGTGCCCAAAGCCGCAAAGCGGCAAGGGCCAAAGCGGTAAGTCTTTCTTTCTGCTTACGCGGTACGACAACCCCCTAGCCAGAAACAAAAGCCGCCACTATATTCCGCCGCATGAACAAAAAGCTCACCGCCATCATCGCCGTCAGTTTCCTGGCCGCCTGCGCCAGCCCGCAAATCAAGCCGGCCGAGGTCAATCCCACCGACATGCCCAAGGGCCCGGGCCTGTTCTCGGGCAAAAGCGGCAACATCCTCGATGCCTTCCGCGCCAACAACGGCGGCAGCACGGCCACCGGCCGCATCGGCGTCAACGCCTACCTGTGGCGCGCCTCGCTCGACACCATCAGCTTCATGCCCATCACGCAGGCCGACAGCGCTGGCGGCGTCATCACCACCGACTGGTACACCAACCCCGAAAAGCCCAACGAGCGTGTGCGCGCCAGCGTGCTCATCCTCGGCAAAACCCTGCGCGCCGACGCGCTCAAGGTCACGCTGTTCAAACAAAACAAATCCAAAACCGGCACCTGGGTCGATGCCCCGGCCGACATCGGCACCAACCGCGAGTTGGAAGACATTATCCTCACCAAGGCCCGCAGCCTCAAAGTGGCGGCGCAGGCCAACGGCCAGTAAAAACAAGGCCCTCCGGGGCCTTTTAATTTATCCACAGGGCGTTTATGGTGCGCCACCATGAATATCGCCAATTCCAAGTACGTTCCCGCCACGGTCGAAGCCAAATGGCAAAAGGCCTGGGCCGAAGCCAATGCCTTCCAGGCCGACGTCGAGCCCGGCAAAAAGCACTATTACGTGCTCGAAATGCTGCCCTACCCCAGCGGCGTGCTGCACATGGGCCACGTGCGGAATTATACGCTGGGCGACGTGCTGGCCCGCTACAAGCGCGCCCAAGGCTTCAACGTCATGCACCCCATGGGCTGGGATAGCTTCGGCCTGCCCGCCGAAAACGCCGCCATCAAGCGCAAAACCCACCCCAAGGAATGGACGCTCGCCAACATCGCCGACATGAAAAAGGTGATGAACGCCTTCGGCTGGAGCTACGACTGGAGTAAGGAGATCACCAGCTGCCTGCCCAGCTATTACGGCCCGCAGCAAAGCCTGTTCATCGACATGTACAACAAGGGCCTGGTGTACCGCGGCGAAGCCTTCGCCAACTGGGATCCGGTCGATCAAACCGTGCTGGCGAATGAGCAGGTCGTCGACGGCAAGGGCTGGCGCTCCGGCGCGGTGGTCGAACGCCGCAAGATGCCGCAGTGGTTCTTTAAAATCACCCATTACGCCGACCAACTGCTGGCCGACCTCGACACCCTGCCCGACTGGCCCGAACGCGTGAAGACGATGCAAGAGAACTGGATCGGCAAAAGCACCGGCGTCACCGCGCACTGGAAGCTCGACGGCACCGACGGCGAACTCGAGCTCTACACCACCCACCCCGAGACTTTTTACGCCTGCACCTTCTGTGCAGTGGCCCCCGAGCACCCGCTGGCCCTCCAGGCTGCGCAGAACGACGATAAACTGCGTTCCTTCCTGCACGAGGCATCATCTCTCGGCACAGCACAAGAAACCATCGATAAGGCCGAAAAGAAAGGCTACAAGCTGCCCTATTCGGCCATCCATCCGTTCACCGGCCAAAAGCTGCCGCTGTACGCCGCCAACTTCGTGCTCAGCACCTACGGCTCCGGCGCCATCATGGCCGCCCCCGCGCACGATCAACGCGACTACGACTTCGCCAAAAAGTACAACCTGCCCATCATCTCGGTCATCGAGCACGCCAATGCCAACCTCGAAAAGGAAGCCTACGTGGGCTTCGTCGGCACCATGGTCAACTCGGGCGAGTTCAACGGCCTCAGCGTGGCCGAGGCGCGCGAAAAAATGGCACTGGCGGCCGAAAAAGCCGGCTGGGGCCAACGCAAAACCCAGTGGCGCCTGCGCGATTGGGGCCTGGGCCGCCAACGCTACTGGGGCTGCCCAATTCCCTTTATCCACTGCGAAAAGTGCGGCGTGGTCCCGGTCCCGAAGGACCAGTTGCCGGTGCAACTGCCCGAAGACGTCGAACTCACCGGCTCGGGCAACCCTCTCGACCGCCACCCCACCTGGAAACACACCACCTGCCCCACCTGCGGCGGCAAGGCGGTGCGCGAAACCGACACCATGGATACCTTCGTCGACAGCAGCTGGTACTTCTTCCGCTACCTGTGCCCCACACTGGCCCAGCCGCTCGATAAAGCCACGGTCGATTACTGGGCGCCCCACGGCGTCGATCAGTACATCGGCGGCATCGAGCACGCGGTGCTGCACCTGCTCTACGCGCGCTTTTTCACCAAGGCCCTGCGCGATCTGGGCCACGTCACCACGGCCGAGCCGTTCAAGGCGCTGTTGTGCCAGGGCATGCTCATCGGCAATGCGTACCAGAAGGCCGACGGCACCTACCTCTACCCCAGCCAGGTCGAATTGAAGGGCGGCAAAGCGTTCGAGAAAAGCACCGGCGAGCAAGTAACCATTCACCCAGCCGAAAAGATAAGCAAATCAAAGAATAACGGCGATAGCCCCGACGACCTCATCGCCCGCGTGGGCGCCGACGCGCTGCGCCTGTTCATCCTGTTCGCGGCCCCGCCCGAGCGCGACGTCGAATGGTCCGAATCCGCCATCGAAGGCGCCTCCCGCTTCCTTAACCGCGTCTGGGCGCTCACCGAGCGTGCCGCCGCGGCGCCGAAGGAAGGCGCGCAAAATCGCGATATCCAGCGCAAGATCCACCAGACCATCGCCAAGGTCACGCGCGACATCGAAAACTTCCAGTACAACACCATGGTCGCCGCGTGCATGGAGCTGCTCAACGAACTGCAAAAAGCCGAAGGCCCTCTGCTGGTCGAAGGCACCGAGGCGCTCATCCGCCTGCTCAACCCGGCAGTGCCCCACATCACCGAAGAACTCTGGAGCATGCTGGGCCACAAAACCCCGCTGTGCTTCGAACAATGGCCGCAAGCCGATGCCGAACTGGCCAAAGCCAGCGAGATCACGCTGGTGGTGCAGGTCGATGGTAAAGTGCGCGCCAAACTCACGGTGGCGGCCGACATCGCCGAAGCCGCCGCGCTCGAACAGGCCAAAGCCGCGCCCGAGGTCCTGCCCTGGCTGCAAAACCGCCAGATCGCCAAACAGGTCTACGTCCCCGGCCGCCTGGTCAACATCGTCACGTCCCAATAAAAAACGCCGCCCCAACCGGGGCGGCGTTTTCGTTCGTTCAGGCCGCTTTCAGGCGGGCCAGCGTGGTTTGCAGCATATTCCACACCTGCTTGTATTTGGCTTTGTCGGCCTTGCAGGTTTTAAATATGTCGGTCACCAGCTCATGCGGCTGGGTTTCCCCGGCCTCCCGTAAAAAGGGCGCGTCGGCCACATGCGGGGGGTCAACAATCGCCGCCAGTTGGCCGTCCAGCCCTTCAAACGGGGTATCGGCACAACCCCACACCGCCAGCCCCTCCTTGGCCGCCGCGGCAAACACGGTTTGCACCGCCCTTGCCGCATGGCCGTAACCGGTGCTCACCGGGCACAGCATGTTAAAGCCGTAAAGCTTGGCATGCTCGATCGCCCGCCGGGCTTCACCGGCGGTGTTGATCTGGCTCGAAGGCACGCCTTCCCACCAGTCCACATGGGCAGTGCCCAACAGTTCAAGGGCTTGCTCACGGTCAAGCCCAAAGGCCTGCCACTCCCGGCTTACCAGCTTCAGGGCTTCCGTGAATTCTTCCGGAAGCCTGTCGGTGCTCTTGGCCGGGTCAAGCTGCTGGGGCGCCACGGGAATGTACAACCCGCAACCCGTCAGCATCGTGCCCATCTGCAGGGCGCGAATAATGCGCCCGGCTTGGCCGGTCAGCGGGTCGCCCACCATGGTTTTCAGCCAACCCTCGCGGGTCTGGCCGGGGTTCATGATGGCCGTGTGCACCAAAATCAGTGCCTTGGTCATGGTAATCTCCACAGGTAGGCCCCACACCGGGGGCGGTGGGGACCGTCTGCGAAGGCAAACGGTAATTGATGCCTCTTAAATGGGGCGTTTCAGCCAATTTTCAACCTCTCGCCAAAACAAACGCAAAGGGCTATCGTGCCGCCATGCGCAACCTTTTCAGCACCACGCTTCTGGCCCTTTCGCTCACCGCTTGCGGCTATACGCCGTTGTATGCGCCTATGGCGGGCGGCGCGGCCTCGGCCCACAAGGTGCAGGTCGGCACGGTCGAAATGGGCGGCAGCAAGCTGCTGCCGGGCGAGCGCCGCCCCGCCCAGCGCATTGCGCAAAAGCTGCGGCTCGATTTCCCCGACCAGGCCGCCACGCTCGACCTGCTCGACGTGAATATCCACGAGCAAACGGCCACCCTGGCGGTCGAAAAAACCGCCACCACCAGCCGGGCCGAGATCATCATGCAGGCCACGCTCACGCTCACCAACCCCGAAGGCAAGGTGCTGCTGCGCACGCAGGTCAGCGCCAGTTCGGCCTATAATGTCGAAGAATCGCCGTATTCCACCGAAGCCAGCAAAAACTTCTCGCGGCTGACGGCGGCCGACAACATCGCCGCCGAGATCAGCCGCCGCATCGCGCTCTACTACGCCCACCCCATCGCGGCGCCCACCCCGGCCGAACTCGCGCCCGAGCAATCCAAAAAACATAAACCGTAGGCCCATGGCCACCTGCTACGGCAACCAGCTTGGCCAAAAGCTGAAAGAGGGCCTGCCCGGCCTGCTGCTGCTGTGGGGCGACGACGCCGGTGCCCTGCGCCAGGCCGCCGAAGCCGCCATCAAGCAAAGCGGGCTCGACCCCAACGACCCCTTCGGCTCCGACAAACTGACGCTTACCGACATCGCGGCCGACCCCACCAGCCTGCCGGCCAAGGCCGCCACCATCCCGTTCGGCGGTGGCAAGCGGCTCATCACGCTGGGCGGCCTCACGGGCAACGAACGCGCCGAAGAGATCGCCGCCCTCACCGATGCGGTCAAAGCCACGCTGCAAGGCCCGCTGGAAAACTGCTTCATCGTGCTGGCGGTGCCCAAGCACCTCGAAAAGAAGAGCCCGCTGGTCAAGGCCGCCGAGGCCCACCCGCAGGCCCTCGCCGTGCGGTTCTACCTCGATAAGACGTCCGACCTCAGCCAGTACCTGCAAAACGCGTTTAATCAGGCGGGCAAAAAGGTGGAAAGCCACGCCATCGGCCTGCTGGCCCAGCACCTGGGGGCCGATAGGGACATCGCCGCCCGCGAGGTCGAAAAGCTCTGCCTCTACGCGGGCGACGAAACCATTACCGAAGACCACGTGCGCCAGTGCGTGGCGGGCGCCATTCCCATCGATGTGTTCCGGCTGGCCGAAGCCGTCGGCGCGCGCGATAAGGTACTCACCGACAGGCTCACGCAAAACCTGCTGGCGCAAGGCGAAGACCTCAACGGCGCCTTCATGGTGGTGCTGCGCCACCTGCAAAACCTCAAGGCCGCACAGGCCATGCTCAAAGAAGGCCTGAGCACCGACGAAGTGCTCACCAAAAACGGCAAGGGCAAAGCCCCGCCCGACGCCAAAAAGCAGTTCCTCGGCCAAATACAAAGCTATCCGGCCGGGCGCCTCGCCACGCTGCCCGTCTACGCGCTCGATACCATCAGTGCCGCCCGCAGCGGCCTGTTTTCCGGCCAGCTTCCGCTGGCCCGCGCCTTATTGGCTCTTTCTTCCTGAAACGCGTGAGCGAATGTGCCGAATGGCAAACTTCATAAGAATTCCTACTTGAATTTTACATACAACCGGTGCATGCAGCACCGGCTAAGTGTTTATCTTTACGTGTTTCCCTGGTGGCACCGCAAATGGGCCCCTAACCCTCGCAGGAGTTCCTCATGCAACTTACTTTCCGGCGTATCGCGTCGGTCGTTGTGCTGGGAATTGCGCTGGCTCTGGCGGCGCATTTCTCGGCCAGCGGCTATCTGCTCATGACCAAGCCCGGCTATCTGTTCACCGTCGGTATCGGATTGATGCTGGTGGTGCTTGTCCTCCATCAGGTGGCCGGCAACGAGCGTAGCCTCGGCCTTTCCGGTGCAATCACTGCCGGTTTTGCGGCACCGCTCATGTGCTGGAGCGTCTATCTGCTGTTCAACGAGCCCCAGGCCCCTGTCGCAAGCCGCATCATGTTCCAGTTCTGGTTTCTCGTGTCGGTGGTCTTTATGGGCGGCGTGGCGGCCACGTTGCTGCGGCCCGAAAAGATCCAGCCACCGCGCATCTGCAGTACCGAAGGTTAACCAAAGGCCCGCTCTGAAAAAGAGCGGGCCTTTGCCATGCGCGCCATCTGGAGTATACAGCAGCACTTCACATCCCGTTTCCGGAGAAAATCCCATGCCCAGCTTCACCCACCGCGACGACCTGCTCACCACCCTGCGCCAGCGCTCGGTCGGCCTCAAAAACGTCCGCCTGGCTTCGGGTAAAACCAGCAATTACTACTGCAACGTCAATGCCACGCTCTCGCAGGGGCGCGAGGCCATGTTCATCGCCAACGGCATCTGCGAGGTGCTCGAAAATGCCGTCAAGCTGCCCGATCCGCTGTACGTCGGCGGGCTCGAACTGGCGGGCGTGCCGCTGGCGCAGTCGGTGGCCATGGCATTCTGGGTCAACTGCGGCCGGTATTCCGCCAGCTTCTGGGTGCGTAAAAAACCCAAGGACCACGGCACCGGCGTGTGGGTCGACGGCTTTGCCGACAACGAAAGCCTGCAAGGCAAGCAGGTGGTCATCGTCGAAGACGTCACCACCACCGGCGAATCGGCCATGAAAGCCGCCATGCAGGCGCAGGCCTTCGGCGCCACGGTGGTGGCGGCCATCACGGTGGTCGACAGGCAGGAAGGCGCCATCGAGCTGTTCCGGGGTCAAAAAATCCCGTTCTACCGGCTGTTCACCGCAGCCGAACTGCTGCCCATCGGCTTCGTCCCCAAAACGGTCGATGCCTAGCCAAAACAAAAACGGCCTCCTTTGCAGGGGGCCGTTTTTTTATCAAACAGTGCGGTCAGGCGGTGGGGCGGCGGCGCAACCAGCTCATGGTGTCCTTGTTCAAAATATCCCCGCTCAGCAAGGTGCTGAGGCCACGGATAAAATGAACCATGCCCATCACACAGGCCACCGCAAGGCGCTGGCCGATGGTCTTTGCCGTGTGCCCGGGTGTTTCGGGCGCCAGCGGCGGCGATTTCTGCGTCATCCGCAAATTCTGACTTGAGCAACAGATCTTGCCCATGGGTGTTTCTCCAAAAAGCGTTCATTAAGGCGTTTTTGAGTGGCGGCAGGTTACGCCTGCGCCGGGGCTTGGGCAAGGGCTACCACAGCTTCCAGCCGGCGCGCGCCCCTTGCGGGGTCAGGCTGCCGGGCAGGGGTAGCGGCACCTGCGGCAGGGCAGGTACCAGAACCTTAAAGCCGTCGCCGTCTATCCGCACAATGTCCAGCCCGCGCTCGGCACCGCCCTCGGTCCTGAAGCGCACGTAGCCGCCCGGCGCATAAAATCCTTCGGGCCGGTGCAGGGTGTCGGCCAGCGGCACGCCGTTCACGCGCAATTCCACCGCGGCCTCGCCCAGCACATAGGCCAGGTCGTAGCCCAAAATGGCCGCGCCGCCGTTGGGCGCCGCGCCAAAGGCCTCGGCGTAGGCCTTGTCCACGTCCGGCGTCTTGGTGGGCACGGCAAATATCGCGCCGCGCGCGCCGTTGGCGCCGGGTTTCAATAAATCGTTGTTCTGCCACAAGCCGGTGCCCAGCAGCTGCACGCCCGCCTTGTCCAGGTCAAAATAGGCCAGCTGGCTGGTGATCAGCGGTAAAGCGCTGGCCGGGGCGGGGGCGAACACGGCCTCGAACGGCGCGGTGCCGCTCACCGGTTTGCCACCCACCAGGTCGCGCACGGTGCCGCTCAGGTCCACGTTCTGCGGGTTGTAAAAGGCGCTCTTGGCAATGGCCAGCCCGTTCTGCTGGGCCTGGTCGCGGAAGGCATCGTTCACCTCGCTGCCATACGGGCTGCTGGGCACCAGCGTGGCCACCTTGGCGTAGCCCTGCCCGGCGGCCCAGTCGGCCACGGCGCGGGCCTGCTCGGCGGGCAAATAGCCTATGCTGGTCGCGCCTTCCTGCAACACGCTGCGGTCGGTCGTAAAGGCGATCACCGGCACATTGGCGGGCTTGGCCACATCATTCACCGCGTCCACATCGGTCGAGAGTAACGGCCCGGCAATGACGCCCACCCCGGCGGCCAGCGCGGCATGGGCGGCGGCCTCGGCCCCGGCAGCGGTATCAAACGGCGCCAGCACAAGGCTTTCGGCCTGGTCCTTGGGTTGCTGCTGCAAACCCAGCTGCAGGCCGCGCAAAATATCGGCGCCGGTGGCGGCCAGCGGACCGCTCAGCGGCAGCAGCACGCCCACCTTCAGTTGCGGCAGGGTGGCCCCGGTGGTCACTTCGGCCCCACCCGTGGCGCGCTTCAAAAGCCGCATATAACGCGGGTATTCCGGCTGCGCGGTCAGCCGGGCGTACTGGCCCAGCCAGCCCTGGGCCGAAACCGGGTTGCCCAGCGCCAGGTCACGGCTGGCCAGCTGCAGCAGCAAACGCGCGCGCAATTCGGCAATGTTCTTGCCCAGCGCGCTGGCGTCGGCCACGGTGCCTTCCAGCACCTTCACGGCCTGTGCGTCGTCGCCGGCACGGTCAAAGGCCAAAGCCAGGCCAAAACGGGCCTGCGCGCGCTTCACATCATCGGGGGCGTTCACCAGCGGCTTGTAAATTTCAATGGCCTTCTGCGCGTCGCCACGGCGCAAAGCCGCCGCGGCCTCCAGCAGGTTGCGCTCCAGCGGGCTCACGGCCGGGGCCACGGCGGCGGGGTTGGCGGCCAGCGGCGCGGGCGTGGCGGCCCAGCTGTTCAACGCACCTGTCGATAAAACCGTTGCGGCCAGCAACATCCAGCTCTTATTGTTCATGGGCATGAAGCTACGCCACCCCCCGCACGCGCACAACCACCTCAAGGGCAAAATAGCCGAAGCCGCCGCCCTCACTGCCTACATCCTGCGCGGATATCTGCCCGCCAGGCGGCCTACCCGCGCGCTGGCGCAAACCGACCTGCTCCTCCAGCGTAACCAAACGCTGGTGCTGGTCGAGGTCAAATACCGCCCGTCCGAAAGCGCCGCCCACCTGGCGCTGTCGCCAGGCCAGCACCAGCGGCTGACTCGCGAGGCCAACGCGCTGCAAAAGCTTTATCCGCGGCATCATATCCGGTTCGACCTCTGCACGGTGTTCCCCCAATGGCCGTTCGTGCGCATCGTCGCCAACATCACTTGACCTTTCGGCCCAAACCCCACACCATCGCCGCCACAAACAAGAAAGCCACCGCCATGCGCCGCCTCGCCACCCTCGCCGTCCTCGCTTCCACCATCCTCAGCGCCTGCGTGCCTGTCGCGCTGGGCACCGGCGCGGGCTATGTGGGCCTGCAAGATCGGCCCGTCGGCCAAACCACCGAAGATACCGGCCTGAAAATCGGCATCAAAAACAACCTGGCGCAGGTGCAGGGCAGCTGGCTGACCGACATCGGCATCGATGTGTACTACGGCGACGTCCTGCTCACCGGCATCGTGGCCACGCGCGCCGAGGGCGAAAAGGTGCTCGACATCGTCCGCCGCACCGAAGGCGTCAAACGGGTTTATAACGAACTGTTCGTGGGCGCGGCCTATTCCGCCGCCCAGCGCGCGCGCGACGGCTGGATCGCCACGCAGATACAGCCCCGCCTGTTCGGCGCCAGCGACGCTTATCCGCTCAACTACCTCATCACGGTGGTCAACAACAACGTCTACATCATGGGCAGCACGGGCAGCAGCGCCGAGCACGAGCACGTGCTCCACGTGCTGCGCACCACCCGCGGCGTGGCGCAGGTCCACGATTACCTCACCGTGGCCAACAGCAACACGGCAGGCCAGCCGCCGGTCAAGCGCAACACCTTCGGCAGCGGCGCCTCCCGCCAGGCCGATCCCCTCGCCGACTCCGACATGAACTAGGCAAACGCCAAAACAAAAAACCCCGCCGCTTGGTAGCGACGGGGTCTTTTTCGATAACAGGGTTAGGCGCGGGCGTAGCCTTTGCCCAAAACGCGGGGCGCCGTACTGGCGTACTTCTGGATCAGAAGGTACGTCGTCACCGCACCGGCCATCACCGCCACCAGCACCAGCATCAGGGCCAGCAACGCAAGCTTGGCCTTGGCGTCGTCCGAATCGCCGCCCGAGAACAGCGAACCGACCGCCTCGCCGGCCACGTCCGACGTCGCGCCCACGTTCTGGTAGGCGTCATACATGTTCGAAACCTGGGCCACGGTGTTGTAGGTCGCAATGCCCGCCGAAAGCATGTCCTTGCGGCGGATGGCCTCCATCACCGAATGGATGGTGATGATCAGGCCGGTGCCCAGCAGCGGGAAAATCACCGCCAGGTACCAGAACGACAGCGTGATCTTCCAAAGCTGGCCAACCATGTCGGGTTCAACAACCCCCAGGGCGGTGGTCGCCAGCAACAGCACGATGATATACACCGAACTGAAGCCCAGCGCGCTCTGGATGGCCGCACACCAGACCAGAAGCCTGATGAAACCGCCTTCGGTCTTCGAGTCTTCCCACACGTTTCCGCACACATAGGCATTCCACCAGGAAATGCCGAAGTTGAGGATGCAGATGAGGGCAACGATCAAAACCATGATACCCATGGATGGTCTCCGTGTCGGCCTTGCGGCCTAGGCATGTATTTTGGCCCCATGCGTGGGCAGAAGAGGAGGATATACCCGGCGCCCGACAGGGGCGGCGGATGAAAACCGGACATACCGGAGGGCAAAAGCACGGCCCGCCCGGCGATGAACCATAGCGTTACCATTCCATTGTGGGCTTCCAGTAACAAAAAACAAGATAAGCGCCGCGGTTTATTTTTACCTTCGCTTGCAAAATACGGTCCCTCATCCTACATGGGGGCCACCAATCGTCATCTTCACCGTTTCAAAGGTCATTCCCCATGACAAAACCCAAAAAGCCCGCGCCCCAAAAGGCGCAGAACGACAACGACGGCCGCCCGGTACGCGGCCAGAAAACCAGCACCATCAACCCCGAGGCCCTGGCCCGGGGGCTGACGCCCGAAGAAGCCCGCCTCGAGCAGGAGTTCCTCAACAAAAACACCAGCTTCTATTCGTAGCCGCGCCTCTTGCCACCGTGCCCGGGCCCGTCTAGGCTCGGGTACTTCCACCTGTCCTCTTACCGGCGAGGTTATCATGCCGAACATCCTGAACGACGCTGTCTACAACCGTTGTCGCCGCGATTTCGTGTCGGCGCTGGTCCTGGCGTTGCTGGGGCCGGTGATTAGCCTGTATCTGTCCTCCACACTGGGCTGGGTGGCGCTGGCCGTCGCCCTGCTGCTGAGCATCCTGGGGGTGGGAGAACTGAAAAGCGGCGGTTTCTTCAGTCCGCCGACACCGCGCTCCACCAACCCCAGCATGCTGTTCATGGCCTTGGCCGTCCGGCTGGTCGAATACATGGCAGCCACCCTGCTGCTGGCCAAGGCCTATCCGCAGGCTGCGCTGCTGGCCGTGTTTGCCGTCGGGCTCGAGATCGCGCTGTGGATGCTCCTCCGCGCCATCTTCGGGCTTGCCGCGCCCAAACCGGCCAATTCCTGAAAACATCAAAACGCCCCTGCACATGCGGGGGCGTTTTTTTGCGCGCCCCGCGCAAAAAACGTCATAAGCGCGCCGGGCGGAACGAGCCTGTCGAGTGCGCACGGCGCCCGAGCGTAGCGAAGGGTCTTTTTGGCAGCTTGAAATCCAACCCCCGCATCCCATCTCAAAACCTCCACCCACCTTTTCTTTTTTCACATACAAGGATTCTGCAATGTACTGGTACAATCATCGCTACCTGTTCACTGTTGGCAGCCTGCTCCTCGCCTTTGCCGCCGCCCCGCTCACGCACTGGGTCTACGGCGGGCCGTTCGACATGGTCACCTTCATCGGCGCCATCGCGCTGGGGGCCATACCTGCCTGCGCCTGGGCCCTGCAACTGGCCATGTACGGCAGCCGCTTCATCGGCGGCGTCGCCTGCCTGTTCGTGCTCATCGGCCACCTCGCGGCCTTCTGGGCCGGCGTGATGCTGGTCGATCCGCAGGTGCTTAACGCCGCCCGGCTGCTCGCCCCGGCCTCGCCGTGGCAGGTGGCGCTGGCGGTGGTGGTGGCCTTCGAACTCGGCGCGTTCGCCCTGCTCGAAACCATGCCCCGCCGCTGGGCAAAGCAGCCTTCGCACGTCACGGCCTGAGTTTCCGTCCAGGGAAACTCAACGCCAAAACTACGGGTGCCTTAACCGGCACCCGTTTTTTTGTTTCTTGCTCGTCGGGTTTCCCGGCGCTATACCTCCGCCACTTGCTCCCGTTTCTCCAACTGGCTGGAAAGGTTCACCATGTTGAGCAAAGAATACCTCGCCCTCCGCATCGCCACGTTCCTTGCCGCCCTGCTGGCCTATCCGCTGCTGTCACTGCTCAATCTCGGGCAAACCAGCCCGCTGGCGCTGGCGGCGGCCGTGATGGTGGTTTACACCCTCGGCCGGTGGGTCGATCAGGTCCCGGCCGATTCGCCCAATCCCGAAAAGACCAACGGGAATCTCGAGAACGTGGCATTTTTCAGCACCGTCATGCTGCTGGGTCTTTCGGTGGCCGCCACCCCCGCCCTGTTCGAGCACTTCGGTACGCCGGCCCAATGGCGGTTCTTTGAACAAGCCCAAACCGCCGAACTGGCCCTCTGGGTCTTCGGTGTCGGCGGTATCGTCACCCAGTTGCTGTTCTGGGGTGGCCTCCTGCTGGCTCCCAAGCCCGTCGTCGAAAGCTTCGACCACGGTTAACTCCACCTCGCGCATCAGGCACCCCACCCGGGGTGCCTTTTGCGTGGGGCAGGGGTCAGCGCCCGTTCACGTCCTGTCATATCCGACAGACCCGCCACCGCACCCTCAAGGCGGGCCCCGCATGCCCCGAAACACCGACATCCGTGATCGTTTCATGTGAATACAACAAACAAAAAACCGCCCAGATGCGCCACAAGTGTACAGCGAACCGACATCTGTGCATCACCGGCGCACCATCCCCACTGGTCGATCGAAACGTTTAAAATCGTTTTCACCCTCTCGGCAGGTCAATACTGCTTAAGCCGTCAGAATGACCCCAGATCGCCTCCTAAGCCGTTTGGCGGGGGGTTCCGATGGTATCCATCCCCCCACCAAACACCTTGGGCCGCCCTCCCGCTCGCCAGCCCCCTCCGGGCAAGGGGGTACATCCACCCCCGCCACCCCGGCCGGTTTTAAACCCCGCAGGCGCTGTCGGTATACGCCGCAACGTGGCGGCTTTCTGCCGCGTCTAATTATTCCGGCCCCCGGCATCAGTCCCACCAAGGTCCTGCCTTTTCGCCCCGTTAAAACCTGGCCCTGAAGCCCTCGATCCATGAAACAGGCGTGCAACCGTTCCATGTTTCTGTGAAACATCGCCTGCTTCACAGAAAGCCGCCGTTTCCCCCTTTTGGGGGTCGTGCACAGGTCTTATGCAATCGGCACGCAATCCAGGGGGTGGGTCATCCGGGTGCATAAATACGCGCCAAAACGGCTAAAAACCCTCATTTTCAACTATATCCGTGAAAGAATGCTCCACGGCCAGCCGCAGGCATCGCATACCAACTTTTAACCCTCTGAAATATAACGAATATAAAGTAAAAAAGTCTTTACTATCAAAACGATATAAACGTTTTTGGCTCAAAAAGACGCTTTTTATGTTGCAATGCACAAAATACTCGAAAGTGTTGATTTGAGGCCAAAAAGTGAGTTTTGAGTGCGCAGGGTGGCTCGCAAGACCCTGCAAACCGGCCACAAATGGCCAAAAATGGATACAATCGTTTCAGGCGGCTTTTAAACGGGTTTCGAAAAAATGGCTTCCAGTATGGCGTCCAGCACAAAGGCACCTTTCGTGGAGACGCCCCAGGAAGAGCCTTTTTGCCACATCAGGCCCTGCTCGCGCAGGTGGCCCAATTGCCCCATGTTCAGCCCGCTGCTCTCAACCGGGGTGTGGATAACCCTTTCTAGCCGCTGGAGGTCGATTCCTTCTGTCAGACGAAGTCCCATCATCACTGCCTCGCGCCAGGCCACGGCGGGAATAATTAATTCCTCCTCCACAAGTGCCGAATGATTTTCCCCGCCCATCCGAATTAAATAATCCGCCGGATCTTTCCGGACCCGGGTAGCCAGGCGCCGATTATTTTCCATCACCCGGCCATGCGCCCCGGCGCCCACACCCAGGTAATTTCCATACCGCCAGATGTGCGCATTGTGTTTGCACGCCAAACCCGGCCGCGCGTAATTCGAGGTTTCGTAATGTTCGTAATCTGCGCCCAACAACACCTCGCGCGTGGCTTCCATGAAGTCGGCCTGCCGGTCGCCATCGAGTGGCTGCCACTGGCCGCGCTTCACCTGCGAGTAAAACGCGGTGTTGGGTTCGATCGTCAGTTGGTAACAGCTCAGGTGGGTCAGGCCCAGCTTCGTCATGGTTTCCAGTTGCGTCAGCCATTCCGGCAAACTTTGCTCCGGAAGGCCAAAAATGAGGTCAGCATTGACGTTTTTAACGCTTTTCAGGGCCAGTTCCAGGCTTCCCAAAGCCTCTTTTTCGCTATGCGCGCGGCCCAAAAAAGCCAGATTTTTAGCCGATAATCCCTGTACGCCGATGCTGAAGCGATTAATGCCGGCAGCGGCAAAATCGCTAAAAACCGCACCTTTTGCCGAAGTCGGGTTGCATTCGGCGGTGATTTCAATATCGGTCGAAATATTAAATAATTGGCCGATTTTAGCCAAAATTTGGCCTATCTCCTCGCCCTTCATCAGGCTTGGCGTGCCGCCGCCAAAAAATACCGAAACCACGCGCTGTGGCCCCAAACGCCCACGCCAGGCGGTTAATTCGCGGCAAACCGCGTCAACATAGCTTTCCCGTGGAAATTGGCTGGCGGCGTGAGAATTGAAGTCGCAATACGGGCACTTTTGCAGGCACCAGGGCCAGTGAACGTACAATGCCAGCCCGGAGGCGTCCGACCCTTCCAGATCGCCTCCCAAACGCCCTGCCGATACGCTACTGGCGCCTGTGGATAAAAATGGCTGTTTATAAGGCGTTTTAAGCTGTTTTTGAGTCATTAAACGGCCCATGTACCGCCCTGGCGGCTTGCGTGCTTAAACAGCGGCTGGCAAAGGCCTGCATGCCCTATGGCTAAAACCGTTTGAAACCGGGGGTTTAGAAGCCCAAAAAACCGCAAAAATGGGCCATTTCTCATTTTCCCTGGCGCCATGCAGCTGGTTGTCATCCGTCGTTCCCCTCTCGCCTAGCCTCTACGGTTTTTTGAACCCGAGGTCCATTTTTTAATGCAAAGCGGGGCGGTGTGGGGGTAAGTAAGCGTTTAACCGCCAATCGCGGGAAGATGGGCGTGATAATAACTATTATATTTCATATATTTAAATGATGTTTTTTCAAACCCAAGCCGGTCTGTAAAAACAACCTGAATTCCATCTGCTTGTTTTTTGGCTATCCAAACGCGCTCATTTGACAGGCAGACAGCCGAATTTTTAATGTGGAACAGGTTGAAATGCATGAAACGGAAATGGCGGAAATCCGCCATCCTTATATGCAAAGTAAGTAACCTTTTACTGTTTTTGTAAGTTATTGATAAATATAAGATAATTTATTGAGAGTCAAAACAGGCAAAAACCGTCCTTTTCGGCTCCAAACAGGCGTTTCAGTTGCCTTTTCGTTTGACGCTTTGTCCGGTCAATTTAGCCCAAAATAGCGGTTTTGGCATACATTGGGGCAAAATTTGTCGCTTCGCTGCACAGCCTGCCAAGTGCTAAATGCCCTGTGGGAAGCCGCTACAGCCCGCATTTAAGCATGTGGGCTATAAAAATACCATGAGATTTCCTCATTTTTTTCTAAATACCTCCCTGGACGCACAGGGCCTGCCTGGCGTAGATCGGGTTGATATTCGGTTTCACAGTTTTGCCTGTTGCAACATTGCGTAAATTATTGTTAATAAACACTATTTATCGGAACCCAAAAACAGATTTCGTCGCTGTAAAAACAGCGCCAGGCAGGTAAAAAGCTTTTTAGGTTACCTCTGGCTCCGACCTCAACGTTGTTTCAAGTGCCCCCTAAAAGCCCGGATCATCACACCTTCTAAAATCACCAAATAAACCATTGATTTACATGCAAAATAATAAACGTAAGTGTTTACTGATATCCCCTATCTAAAATAAGCAATAACAATGATTTAACCCGTTTCCGGTTGTCCGGAGCTGTTAAGCCTGTTCTGTGGGGCTTGTTTTGGAGGCTCTGAATGCTCATTGATCAAGCAATGTTTCACGCGAAATAAGCCCTAAAATGCCCTATTTTCAACATCATACGGCAAGGGGTGTGGCTGAGCCGCCGCTCCCGCGACCCGCATAAAAGCCGTACAGAAGGGTTTGGTGACCTGTGCAGATAGGTAACTAAACGTGCCAATAGCATTTTGCATATGATGTATAAATGCCATTTTTTAACTAAATGTATTGCTGAAACAATACAAAAAAATGCGCAAAAAACGCAACGGCAAAATCGCTAAAATAGATGGTAAAACAGGGCTTTAAAAGCCAGACGGCAAAGCTTAGCGTGAAGCGCTTTCGATCGCTTGCCGCTGTAGCTCAAACAACTCACGAATGCCCTTTTCGGCGGTCGCCATCATTTCAGTCAATTCTACGGCCTTCAGGGCCCGTTTTTCGCCGGTCATCTGCACTTCCAGCCACTCACCCGCTCCGGTCATCACAAAGTTGCCGTCAACGTCGCAGGTCGAGTCTTCGGCGTAGTCCATATCAAGCACCACGCCGCTTGGAGTAACGCCACAACTGGTGGCCGCTATAGGGTGTTTTAAAGGGTTAACGCGTATAAGGCCTTGCCGCATGCCTTCGGCCACAGCCAGAGCCAATGCCACGTAGCCACCGGTTATGGCGGCCGTGCGGGTGCCGCCGTCGGCCACTAGCACATCGCAGTCGATCCACAGCGTAAAGCCGTTTAAAAGGGTCAAATCGCAGCTGGCACGCAGGCTGCGGCCAATAAGTCGTTGAATTTCAACAGTACGTCCCTCCTGCTTGCCCTTGGTGGCTTCGCGATCCTTGCGGTCGTGCGTGGCCCGCGGCAGCATGCCGTATTCGGCGGTGATCCAGCCTTTACCCTGGCCTTTCAGCCAGCGGGGCACGTTATCCTGCAACGTGGCGGTGCACAGTACCTCGGTTTGGCCGCATTTGATCAGGCAACTGCCTTCGGCATGCGGGTTTACGTGGCACGTTAGCGAAATATCGCGTAACGCCTTGATATCACGCCCACTCCGGCCCAGCGCAATAGAACTAGGCATGTTCGGCAAACCAGGCGGTTAGGCGCTCGGTGTGGGTTTTGGGGTCCACCTTTTCCCAGGTTTCAACCAATTTGCCCTGGGGGTCGATAATATAGGTATTGCGCAAAAACCCCAGGTATTTGCGGCCGTACATGCTTTTTTCGCCGTAAGCGCCATAAGCATCGGCCACTTTATGGTCGGGGTCGCTCAACAGGTCAAAGTTGAGGCTTTCTTTGTCGATAAACTGCTGCAGCATCGGCAGCGGGTCGCCGCTGACGCCGTAAATGGCGGCCTTTTTACGCAAATCGGCCATGGCATCGCGCAGGCCGCAGGCTTGCACGGTACAGCCGCTGGTCATGGCCTTGGGGTAAAAGTACAGAACCGTCCATTTGCCCTGTAAATCGGCCAGATCTATCCATTTGCCGTTCTGGTTCTGCAGTTTGAAGTGCGGCGCCTGTGCGCTCATGTCGGTTTCTCCCCCTTAATATATGGCAAGCCCGCCAAAAGGCGGGCCAAAACTAGATCAGGTCGCGGGCGAACTGGCTGATGATCGGCAAAATGCCGCTACGGACAAAGAAAATGACCAGAATCACCACCAGCGGCGTCAAATCAAGCCCGCCTACCAGCGGAATGTAAGAGCGCACCTTGTCGGTCACTGGTTCGGTCAAATTGGCCAGAATGCGCACCAGCGGGTTGCTGGGGTCGGGGTTTATCCAGCTCAGCACGGCGTGGGCGATGATCACAAAGGTGTAAATCAGCAGCAGGGCGTCGAGGATGGTGACAGCCGAAAGCAACGGGTAGCCAAGCACGTACATGGGTTAAATCTCCTATATCCGCTTTTATAACGGGCATATAAGCGCAGGGCAAGCCTTGAGTGGGGCGGTGCCGCGCCCCATAATAAAGGGAAGATGTTCAATAATAAGCTCTCTTTCGCAGGCCGTATAACTGCCTTTACCGTGGGTTTAATGGGCTTGATGGCCCCGCTGGCTGCGCAGGATATCGCCGGTTCTCTCGGCAGCGTCATTCCGCTGTTACCGGGCGATACCATGAACTTTGCCCGCTGCCTGCAAGGCCCCAAAGTGATTGGCGCCTGTGCCGGGCCGTGCGTCAATCCGGCGGGCCTGGTATTCCAGTATAAAAAGCCCGTGGCAGTGGTCGAAGTCACCTGCAAGGCCGGTTCCAGCCAGCTTTTGGGCGGCCCGGGCCTCAGCAAGCTGGCCGACATGGCTTTGGGTACGGTCGTGCAGCAAGACTGCGGCAGCATGGGCATTCAAAAGGCCGGGGCCACCAAGCCGCGCTATTACGACGTTCACGTCTTCCGGGTGACCGATGCCGCCTACATGTCCTCTCCGGGCGGTATCGGCGCACTGGCGGCCACCAAGGCGGCCTGCCCCACCACGGTCGATACCGTGGTCTCCCCGCTGGGCCTGGCCGCCAATTATGGCCTCATCCCGGTTTACCTGAGCGAACTCGATCCTACCTGGAAAACCCCGCTGCCCACGGTCGATAGCGTGGCCAACAGCGTGGTCGCCTCTACGGTAGGGGCCATCGGCACCGCGGCCATGGAAGGCTATTGTTTTGCCTCTGGCCTGGCTGCCACGCTTGGTTTTGCGCCGCCCAACATGGTCGATATGTGCGTGGGCGGCTGGGGCCTGCGTAGCCCTGTAGGCGGCTGGGTCAACCATAAGAACGAGTCGGTGGCCGCCATGATCACCGCTGCCCGTGCCTATGGCCGGGCCGCCAACCTGCAATTGGTCGAGCGCGAGATCCCCGGCCTGGCGCCCGATTTCAGCTTTGTCTATCCGCCGGCCCATCCGCTGCTGCCCATCGGCACCGGTTTGCGGGCTTCCGGCTGTTATAGCGAGGGCACCATGGACCCGCGCTGGTACACCAAAGAAGAGATGCTACTGCCCACGCTCGATCCGGCGGCTATTCTCAACGGCCTTGGCGGGGCGCTCACCAGCACCATCACTGGCGTTAACAAAGGTTACTTCGTGGCCACATACTGGCGCGATACCAGCTGTTGCCGTACGGCTTGTTACAGCTATCCGTCACCGCCGTTCTTCTAGGAAAACCGGGATGATGCCGCGCCTCAATCTACCCAAAACAGGAAAATGGCCTATGAAAAGCTCCAAACGTAACCTTCTTCCTCGGTACATAAATATTTACTACCGTAGTTATCTGTTTGATAATAAAAACAAAAAATCGCCAATCTTAATGACTCTCACCTCTTTGCTAGGTTGTCTGACAAGCTTTTCAGCCTTGGTTGGCACCCAGGCTTATGCCGAAGTCCGGGTCTACGATCCCACCGCCGATAACAGCCATATTTCTGTTCCACGTGGAACGGCTGAAAAGCCCGCTCAAAATCCTCAAAACGTGGTAAATGAGAGCGTTTCCGTGGCCGTTAAACCGGGTGTGACAAGCCCTGACCCCTCCGATTCTGCATATGTGGCAGCCTTGCAAATGATCAAACCGAAAGAGCCTAAGCTGGGTTCGGTGCGTATTTTCGTCAAAGCCGATGATCTGAACGAGGATATGATCAGCCATTTGAAGGAAATCAAGGCCATCGAAGACCTCAACAGCGAGTTCTACTTCCAGGACGTCAAACCCACCGATCTGGTCAAACTGTTCCGCGAAAAGGTGAAGGACTATCCGAAGGATATGGTGTTCAACGTCGACTTCAACGGTACGCTGGCAACAGAGTTACAGGTGAAGGGCAAAAACGTGATCGTTTACACCGACCCTAAAGGCAAGATCAGCCAGTTTGAGTTAAATAGCGTCTATAGCTTCAAAACGGCGATTGAAAGAATAAAACAAGGTGTTGCCAACTAAACGGGTGTGGGCCGGGGTATTAGCCGCCGGATTGGTAAGTTTGGCCCCCGCCGGGGCTTTTGCCGGTGTGGCGCTGGTGCGTACGCCCGACCCTGCGCCCGCCGCCCAGCCCGCTAAAACCGACCCTGCCGCCTATCAGCCCTGCCTCGACTACTGGCAGGTCGGCGTGGCAGGCAAATGCCAGCCCCCTGCCCCCAAAAACAAGCCGGCCCCAGCCGCCGCTGCGGTGCCGCCCACGCCCACCGTGGTGGCTGCGCCGCCGCCCGCCCCGGTCAGCGACAGCAAATCCAAGCTCGATGCCGATATCGACAAGTTTCAAGAGCAATACGGCAAACCCCCGCGCGAGTTCGTGGCCTTTTACCTTAACCCCACGCCCGAAAACGCCACCAAATGGGTGCACACCTACCAGGAGATCCTCACCCGCAACACCCAACTGGCCATTGCCTGGACCCAGGCCGAAACGCTGTACCAGAACGCGGTCGATCACGGCACGCCCGCCAGCAAATTCGCCAGCAGCACCCTGCCTCCGGTGCCCGATTACGGCGTGGCGGTGCCCGGCTTCACCGACAACCCGTCGTTCTACCCCGGCCGCACGCCGCCCACCGCGCAGATCGCGCAGGCGGGTATTCAGGGTTTTGGCGGCCAGGCGGCCATGCCGCAAATGGCCGCGCTCACCAATCCAACGTCCATTGCGGCGGGGTTGGTCACCATGCCTAAAAACACCGACACCAAGTCCGATACCATCGAGCTGCGCTATTACTTCAGCGCCGAGTGCCCCTACTGCCAGAAGTTCGAGCCCGATTTTGCAGGCCTGCTGAAAGAAATGGGCCGCAAGCTCTCCACCACCTGCATCGATGTCACGCCCTATTCCGGCCCCGGTACAGGCCCCAACCAAAGCCACGTGGCCGACAGGCTCGATTGCGCCTGGCGCACGCTCGAACCCGGCGAAGACGACCAGTTCGGCGTCCGTCAAACCCCCACCCTCATCATCCGCCGCACGCCCAACGGGCCGTTCGAACGCATCAACGGCTACGTGGCTGCCGCCAGCCTCAAAAGCTATCTCGAAAACCCGCAAGGCGGCGGTGGCCTGCAAATTACCGACGCGCCTATCCATTAGCCCGTATTGTATATAATAGGGGTGTCAGGAGGGCATTTGCGCCCTATACTATAGGCAGGGCAACAAGAGCCCAGGAGACAAATGGCCGATACCACACCAACCACCACCCAGCTTGCGGTCGAGCACCGCAGCGATACCTCGCGCCTGGCGCGCGAGCGCCTGCTGTGGGCGGTGCGTCCGTTCGGCTTTATCGGGCTTGTATTATGGGTGCTTACGCCGGGCGTGTCGGCCGAGGGCAACCTTTCCGCCCACTGCCTGCAGGGCTTTTTGCTGGGCGCCGCCTACGGCCTGCTGGTGTACGGCGAACAGCTGAAAGATTACCTGCAGTTCCGCCTCGAAGGCGGCCGCGATTACAAAAACCGCCTGCCGGGCGAGTTTTACTGGGGCGTGATCGAAAAGAGGCTGCGCTAATGGCCATTGGCAGCGGCAACGAAGTGTTTTTGCCGGCGGGGTTGATGACCCGCCACTGCCTGGCCGTGGCGGCCACCGGTGCGGGTAAGTCGAACTTCCTCAACCTCATTTTAAAGCAGCAGATGATGCGCGGCGGCGGCGTCATCCACATCGACGGTAAAAACTCCGAAGAAGCCATCAGCCAGTTCCTCAGCCTGGCCCGCCAGCACGATAGGTGGCAGGACGTGCGCATCATCAACATCGATAACGCCAAGCTTTCCAACACCTATAACCCCTTGCTGCGCGGCGACAGCGAAGCACTGGTCAACCGCGTCATGCTGCTGCTCGGCGGCGGCGGCGATGCCGCGTTCTTCCGCAGCCAGGCCGGTAACGCGCTGCGCGCCATCATCGGTATCCTGGCGCAAATGAAAATGCCCTTCAATTTCAACGACCTGCAAATGATCATGACCGAAGAAGGTGCCCTGCGCCACATCATGCAGCTGGCCCCGAAAGACACACGCGAGTACGTCGACCTGCGCATGTTCGTCGAGCAGATCTCCACCACCGACAACCGCACCGGCGTTAAAAAGATCGACGAACGCAAGCGCCAGTTCGCGTTCGGCGACCTGCTGGGTAAAATCTCCAGCTACGGCTCGGGCGCCGAAATGCGCGACGTGCTCAACCCTTATAATCCCGAGGTTGACGTGCTCGAAGCCATGCGCGAAAACCAGCTGGTTTACGTAGGCTTGCCCACGCTGAACAAAACCGAAGCCGCCATCGACTTCGCCAAAATCTTCCTGTCCGACGTCATCACTGCGGTCGGTCAGCTGCAAAACGTGGCCGCGTTCGAAAAGCCCAGCCCGCCGTTCCTGGTGCTGATGGACGAGTTCTCCAGTTACGCCATGCCCAGCCTCGATAAACTGTTCGAGCAGGCCCGTAGTGCCAATATCTGCCTGTTCCCGCTGGTGCAAACCATGAGTTCGCTGTCCGATAAGCAGCGCGGCCTCTCCGAAGACTTTAAAGACAAGATCCTGGGTAACACCTGGACCAAAGTGGTGTTCAAGCTGAACGATAGCACCAGCCGCGAAGAAATGAGCAAGCTGGCGGGTGAAGCCCTTAAAGAGATCAAAAGCGTCAGTTATGGCGAAAGCCTTAGCTTTGCCAGTGGCGATGGCGGCCCCGAAGCCAGCCGCGTGGCCACCGGCGGCCGTGGCCGCAGCACCAGCACCAGTGTCAGCATGCAGTACGACATGGTCGTTCGCCCCGAAGAGTTCGGCGACCTCGACCAGGGCGAAGGCGTCCTTATCGCCAAAGAGGGCGTGTTTAAAATGCGCGTGCCCGAAGTGGTGATGAAGAACGACAACGAAGGCATCGACTTCCCCAAATTCCGCATGCCGGTGCGCCAGGGGCTTGATTTAGCCAGCAAATACCATACTTTCGGCGGTGGTGTAGCCACCAACAAAGACAGGGAATAGCATGAACGTCGAACAGGTCGCCGAATTGTACGTCCACGTCATCGAGCCGGCGCTCAAGGTGCTGGCCTTTTTCATCATCGTCATCACTGTGTTGTATTTATTCAACGCACTGGCAGATTCCAAAAAGAAGACTGAATTCGTCAATAATACTTTTAATTTCATACTTAAAGCCGTATTTCTGATCTTTACCGGCGTGGGTCGTGCCGCCATCATTGTCGGGCGTTTGTTGCTTCGAATCATCAATCTGCTAATCGCCACCATCAGCGACTTCTTTACGTCCAAGATATAGCTGATTTATTTGGCACCACCCTTGTTGGGCTTGTTTGCAGCCCGTATCATCCCGGCAACAAAAGGGGATGGGGCGATGGCTGGCACCGTATCAAAAATGACTGCATTTATTGGGTTTTCAGGCCTGTTGCTTTCGGGCTGTGCCACATGGCCATTCTCGGCTAACGCTCAAATGAGCCCGGCCGGAGCCGCCCCGTCCGATGCCACCGCCGAGTCCGACGGCTACGGCTACCCCGATTACTCTACTATAGAGCCCGCCGCCGGGCGTCCGGCCGCAGCACAGCCTGCGGCCCAGCCCTTGGCCCGTGCCGCCACCGCCTATCCCGCGCTGGTCGATCCGGTCATGGCCCAGCGCACCGCCGCCCTGCAAAACGAAGTCGCCAAACTCGAAGAGCGCCTGCAACGGGTCGAAAAAGCCGCCCTGCGCCTCGATCGCCGCATGCAACTGGTCGAGCGCAACGAGTTGGGCCGCATGAACACTGCCAGCGCCGACGGCGATTCCTCGGTTCAAACCGCCAGCGCCGATACCTCGGCCGACGCCGACCCCGACGAGGCTACCAGCGTCCGCGTATCCGCCACCCGCCCGCAATCGGGCTATGGCGATGGCTTCCAGCCCGTCAGCACGCCTATTACCAGCGCCCTGCAGGCCGCGCCCAGCGCGCGGGCCGAGGCCAGCGCCTCCGGTGGCCCGGTGCAGGTGGCCGCCCGCGAAATGGGGGGGCGCCTGCCCAGCCTGGCCGATCCGGCCGCCACCAGCAGCCGCGCGCCCACGGGCGAAGAGCGCCTCGCCATCTGGACCGTCCATTACGGGAACGAAAAGGTCTGGCCTGAACGCGACCAGCTGCCCAGCAGCCGCGACGTGGTCACCCTGCTGCGCGAAGGCGGCAAGGCCACGTTGTTCGCCCGCGGTGCCCAACCCAACTCGCGGGCCTTCCGTGAGCGGGTCAAAGCCCTCAGCCGCTACCTCGCCAAGGTCACCAGCCTCGATAGCGTGCCCATTGCCGCGCTCAGCGCCCCGCACCTCGACGGCGACACCATCGAGATCGTCGCCCAACCCTAGTTTTGAGTAAGCCCTCACTTACCGAATTATAAAGACCCAGCCTCAAATTGTTAAGAGGTGGGTCTTTTTTCGGCAGGCGCGGCGGGCAGGGGGTTGCGGCAGGGGCAGGGGGGGCCTACCTTTAAAAGAACGGCAGGCACCTGCATGGCCCCAATCCATGCGCAGGCCGCACCAAAAACAAACCCTGTATTCATCCGAAGAACAAAAAACCCGGATGACCTGTAAACTCGAGAGGATATGATTATGAGCGATACCCCATACACGCCCCGCCAACCCGGCTCGCAGCCCGGTGTGCCGTCCGGCCAGGGCCCTGCCAACGCGCAGAAAAAAAACCAGTTCCACGCCCGCCTCGAAAACCAGAAGGCCCAGCTTGAGCGCCACGGTAACTTTGCCGAAGTGGTCATCCGCACCACCCCCGAAGGCACCGACATGATCAACTTTGCCCGCCTGTGGGAGCACGTGCTGGTGCAGGCCGACCGCCAAACCCGCGGTTACGTCGCCAAATCGAGCCGCGGCGAGTTCGAAACCACCCGCAAGGATTTCGACGACTGCGTCGAGTTCATGGTGCAAAAGATTAAAAGCGCCGTGCAACGCCACAAGCTCGATCTTGCCGGCACCAACTTCATTTCGCGCGTGGCCCAGCGCTACAGCATCGTCGACAAGGTGCGCAAAGGCCCGTCCGAGCGCGCGCCGCAGCAGGCCGCCCCTGCCGCCGCCGCCGAGTCTCCTGCCGCCACCGAAGCCGCACCGGCCAAAAAGCCTGCCCGCGCGGCCAAACCCAAGGCTGAAAAGGACGACGTCGACGCGTTGTAAATTTGACGATGTAAGTCGTTGTTTATTTAAAGGGGTGCCCGGTAATCCACTTGGCACCCTTTTTTGTTGTGCCTATAATCGCATCAAATTTTAGGAGAACACACACATGTCCAAACCGTTTGAATTCGGCCAGACCGTCTTCATCTTCCTGGCCGTACTGGGCGCTGCCTGGTGGGTCGGCACCATCTGGAAAGCCCAGGGCGAAGACCGCCTGGTGCAGGCCTGTATTCCCATCGAGTTCTCCACCGACACGCTTCACCAGGTCACCACCGCGCTGGTGGGCTATCCACCAACCTGGACGCTCAAGCTGCAAAGCTACCTCATGGGTGGCTGCTACTACTTCTTCTCGGTCCTGCTGCCCGAAGGTGGCAGCGCCGATTACCTCCGCGCCGGCGGCGTGCGCACTCACTAAAAGGGCAGGGGGCAAAAACGGGCCGCGCAGGCCCGTTTTTCATGCGGTATAAGCGCGGTCTAGAATTTGTCCTTCAGCTGCGCCGCCAGCGTGTCGGCACGAGCCTGCAGCAGCGGCACGGCGGTGCCGCCGTCAAGCACCACATCCACCAGCCCGTCAAACACCACACCGCGGGCAATGGGGCCGCTCACTTCGGGGTGGCCACCGGCGGCAAAGTCGATCACCACGGCGGGGCCGAACACCACGTCGCCCAGCTTGAAGCTGGCCGCCAGCGGGGTCAGGTCGTCCCACGGCGCCACAAAGTGCAGGGCTTCAAGGCTGGCCAGTACGGTGGGCCAGGTGGGGTGTTCAATGCTGCCGGTGTTTTCCCACAGGTCGAATTGCTCGCGCAGTTCCACGGGGAGCTTCGAGCCCAGCGTGCCCAATATGGCCGCCACACGCACCAGCAACCGGCCGCCGGGCAGGGGCACGGCATCGGTGGTGTCGGTGGTGATCACGTCGCGCTGCCATTCATCCAGCAGCGTGGGCAGCAGGGTTCTAATGTTCTGGCGCAGCAATGCTTCTTCGGCCGGGCCGGGCGGGGTGGTGGTGCCGGTGCTGCGGCGCTTGCTTACCAGCCGCTGCAAGGCGTTCGACAGGTCACGCGTGGTGGCATCCACGTTCACCGGCAAACCGCCGGGCACGTCGTAGTAGCGCAGCGCGGTGGTCATGGCGCGGCGTGCGCGCTGGGCCTCGGCATCTCCATTGCTCAGGGCACGAAAAGCGGGCAGGGTGGAAAGCACAAATGCCGCCAGCCCGCCATGCTCGCGGCAGCGGCGCTCAAAGCGCACGCGGTCGCGCTTCCAGAATTGGCGCAGCGGGTGGTGGTTGCGTACTTCGCTGTAAGCCACCACCTTGCTCAGCACACTGGCCAGCGCGCTGGCACGCTGCAGCGGGCCGCTGCCCGGCAGGCTACGCATGATCTCCCAGCGGGCCAAAGCTTCTTCATACAGGGTCGGGTGGGTGTGGCCAAGATTGTAGGGCCAGTGGCGGTAGCCGTTCAAAAAGCCGATCAGTTCGGCCTCCAGTGCCGAAAGCCCCGGCCACACCGGCGGTGCGATGATCTCCGGCAAAAACTTGCTGAGCGAAACCGAATAACCGGCACCTTCGCCCATTTTGAATGTAGTGCCGTATTCGTCCACCACTTCGGGCTCAAAGCCGGTGGCCACGCCGCGGCTCCATGCCGCAATTTGAACGGCCAGCCACACCAGCGCAAAGCCGCCCAGCGTGGCGGCGCCGATCACCATCACGCCGTTGCTGTAGCGGGTAAAGTTCAGGCCGTGCTCACCCACCAGGTAGGTGTTAACAACTTCAAACGCCCACCAAACAACCAGCAGCAGGCCCACAACGATCGTAAATCGAAATTTAGGTCCGCTCATGCCTAAGCTTTCAGCACGGCAGTGGCCGCCACTTGCAAGTGGTTGAAAAACGGGCGCTCATCAACAAAGGCGAGTGCTGATTTAACACACAAACTACGTTCTTTCTCTTGACCGGGAGGCACGCTCTCGCCACCCTGTGTTAAACACGCGACTAGAACAACAGAGAGTTGAATAGGAAGTCAAGCCTCCCCACCATGCCTGCCCACTCATTCCGGTTATCTCTGGCGGTATTGAGCCACACCTCGCTGGCTCTGTTCTGCGCGCTTAGCACCACCGCACTGGCTGTTCCGGTGCCCGGTTATGTGCCTCCCGTGGTTCAAGAGACTGCACCCGTTTATGCCGACGACACCCGCGGCGTCTACGTTCCCGCCCACCAGCAGCTGCGCACCAAAACCGAACGCGAACTCAACGGCTGGCAAAACACCGCCCAGGGCAACAAGCCTTATTACGCGCAGAAGGCGCCCGGCGGCACGGGGTATGAACGCGAACTGAACACGGTCGCCGACGGCGTGCCCGACGAAACCGCCGAACTCGACCGGATCGGCAACGATCCCGGCCTGCTGAATGGTGGTGGCAAGTCTTCGTTACCCGACAACACCGTCATCGCGCAAAGCGCGCCGCGCAAAACCTTGCCCGCTTCCGGCGGTGCCGACCTCAGCAAGTACCCCTCGCTGTCCAGTGGCGGTGGCGATATCGGCGCCGCGCCAATGGCCCCGCAAAGCAGCAACCGCAGCGACGGCGGCGAAGAAGTGGCCGTGGGCCAGCTTTCGGCCGGTGCCGGCAGCGGCAGCACGCTCGACATGCAGAACAGCACCGTGCGGCTGAAAGAAGAACGCGTGGCCGTGCGCCGCGTGCTCCAGCGCATGATGGACCAGATCGGCGGCGGACAGTGGACCATCGTGTGGGATCTCGACGAGCAGAATGCCGGGCTGCCCGACATGGAAATTTCGATCTATGCCGAAGAACCTTTCGTCAACGTGCTTAACGCCCTGCTGGCTCGCCTGCAAACCCGCAGCGGCCAACCGCTGCGCGTCATCAAGTACGATCGCACCCAGCGCCTGGTCATCACCGACCGCGTCGGTGGCGACTCGCGCATCGGCGGCCCCGCCGGCGCCGGCGGCAAAGACGCCAAATCGGGCCGCGACATGGCCGTCACCGAAAGCGTGCTGAAAGACAGCGTGGTCAGCCTGCACTACGACGAAGTGCCGCTGGTCGACGCGCTCGAAAACATCATTAACCAGGCAGGTAAGGGCCAATGGCGCCTGCGCATGTACGCGGGCACCGATCAGGTCCTCAAGCCGGCGCACATCGAAGAACCGTTTGGCGTCGCGGTCGAACGCATCCTCAAGGTGTTCAACCTGCGCTACGAAATATTCCCCGGCGGCAAGTTAATCGTTGTCACCGGTGGCAACCGCTTCGGGTATCAGGGAGTACAGTAAAATGTTTTTCGGGGGGAATGTGAAGGTCATGAAGCGCTTGTGCACCGTGGTGCTGGCTGTGGCTGCCGCCACCGCGCTGGTGTCGTGCGGCAATGGTGTCAGCTACACCCAGCGCAACAGCCCCGCCAACCCGTATAAGGATTACCGCGGCGAAAACCGCAACAGCAACGACGTCATCGGCATCGGCGAACCGGTATCGTCCAAGCAGGCCCGCGCCAACGCCACCTTCACCCTCAAGGGCAAATACAATCTCGAGCAGGTCCTTAATAAGGTTGCTGGCACCTATAACGTGGCCGTGCGCTGGGGTAACGGGGTGCGGAAAGAAACCCGGCAAGACGTCCTCATCAACAGCCTCGCGTTCGACGAAATGCGCAGCTACGTCGAAGACAACTTCAACGTGCAGATCATCCGCGAAGGCGAACGCCGCCTGCTGATCCTGCCCTCGGCCAGCGAGCCGCGCCTCAGCTCGTTCAATCCCGGCGACAACGTCACCTTGGGTGCCGCGCTCAAAGGCCTGGCCCAGCAGTGCGGTTACAACCTTGTCATTAACGAGAACAAGAATGCGCTGAGCACCACACGCGTCACCACCCAGCTTAAAAACGTCACCTGCTTCGATGCGTTCGAAGCCCTGCTTAACCCGCAAGGCCTCAGCCTCACGAACGAGGGCGACTATTACACCATCGCCGGCCTGCCCCAGCGCGAATGGACACTTAACCTGTACGAGCCCGAGCGCAACGAGCAAATGAAGGTCAGCTATTCCTCGTCGTTCACCGGCAGCAGTGGGGGCAGCAGCAGCAGCGGCGGCAGCTCCGGCAGCACCGACGGCGGCGGCAGCATCAACTCTTCCGGCGGCACCAACGAGGTCAACATCCGTTACGACCGCAACCTCTGGACCGAACTCGAAGGCGATCTCAACCAGCTGCTGGCCAATGCGTGCGATGGCTTCAGCAGTAACAACAATACCGATACCCAAAGTGGCCAGAACAGCAATGGCGGTGCCGTAACCGCCGCGCCGGCCACCAGCGGTAACACTCCCAGCCTGCTGCCCCCGCCGGTGGTCAATGGCACCGCTTCGGCAACCGTGCCGGTAGGCTTCCGCCAAGCCAATGCAGCCGCCTCCTCGGGCAATCGTGTTAGCAGCTCCGGTAATTGCGGCTACGTGCGCATCAACCGTGCCGTGGGCCTGGTGCAAATGCGGGGTCCACTGGCAGCACTTAACGAAGCCGACCAGATTATCCAGCGCGTGGCCGATATCGCCAGCCGCCGCATCATGCTCGAGGCCCGCGTGCTGGCCGTCACCCGCGATCGCACCTTCGACCAGGATGGCAAACTCCGCTTCGGCCGTCGCGGCAACGGTGCCACCCTGGGCACTTCCACCGGCTCCAGCGTGGCCAGCAGCCTTACCAACGAACTTGCCGACATTACCACCGGCACCAGCACCAGCCTGTACGGCATCAGCATCCAAAAGCTGAACCTCGACGTGGTCATGGGCCTGCTCGAAAGCTATGGCACCACCTACGAGCTGATGCACCCCATGATGGAGCTGATGGACCGCCAGCGCGCCACCCTCATCGATGGCCGCAACGAAAAGTACTTCGTCATCGGCAGTACCACCACCACGGGCACCAGCACGTCCACCTCCAGCAGCGTCGACGAACGCTCGCAGTTCGTGGGCCTGCAGTTCTCGGCCAGCGCGCAAATCTCCGATGATCCGTCCGAGCCGCACACCATCAGCCTGCAAATTCCCATCACATCGGTCATCAAAACGGTTGATATCCCTAACCCCAACTCCACCACCGGAGGTATTTCGGGCAAGGCGCCTATCGCCGCCACCCGCCTCATCGACCAGAAGGTCCGCGTGCGTGACGGCGAGATCAAGGTCATCGGCGGCCTTACCCGCACCGTGGCTGTCGATAACGAAAGCGGCCTGCCCGTGGTCCGCGAGATCGCAGGCCCCGGCAAACTGTTCAACACCGAAGGTATGACGTACGAAGAAGTCGAATTTGTAGTTTTGCTACAGGTTAAGCGCTTACTTTAAGGTTTCGCTTGTCAGCGCGGCCTTATAGCGTTCTCATGCAACGGTTATTGACCCCATTAACAAAGGAAAACACATACATGCACGCCATCCGTACTCTCTGGGCCAGCCTCCGCTCGTCCAAGGGCTATACGCTCGATCAAACCATCCTGATCATCGCCATCATCGCCATCTTGGTCACGCTCATCATCCTCACCGTGGGCTGGAACCTCATCAACAAGGCGTCCGGTACCCGTCTGGCCAGCCAACTGGGCAACGTCGAAGACGCCATGGGCAACTTCTACGGCGATCTCAAGCAATGGCCCGTGGCCACCACGTCCAACCCGGTTAACGATGCCGTTACTCTGGCCGGTCTTAATGCCAGCTCTTCGGGCAACACCAAAAACTACATCGCCGGCCTGGCTACCACCGCCACTGGCGTTACCCACAACCTCAACACCAGCACCGCCGCCAACCGTCGCGTCACCATCGGCCAGGTTACCGGTGGTACCAACTCGTGGGTTTCTGCTTCCAGCAGCAACATCTACGAAGTCGTGACCTTCCAAAGCGTCTACGGTAGCGACTTCCTCGAAGCCGACCGCGCCATCGACAGCGGCGACGGCGGCGACAAGGGCCGCGTTCGCGCCATCGCCAACGCCGGTGCCACCGCTCCTACTGCCACCACCGGTTGCTACCAAACCAGCGCGCTGCCTACCTTCATTGCGGCGCCTACGGCCAGCACCCTGTACGACGTCTGCTACCTCGCCAACAACGTTCAGTAAGTTTGGCCGGTTAAAAAAAGGGTCCGCAAGGGCCCTTTTTATTGCGGCAAAAGTGCGGCAGCAGGGCCACCCTACGCCACGGCTAATGGCGCAGCGGCATGCGTATACCGCGGTTTATTGGTAGGCTGGCCCCATGGCCAACAATACAACCGGTATTCCGCCCGCTGCCCCCATGGGGGGCGCGTCCGATACCGGCCTGCTGCCCAGCAATCTCGAAAACAGCGTGCCGGTGTGGGAAGTCGCGCCCGATACAAGCCTGGGCGCCCCCACGGCCGATAAAGTCGCCGCCACCGGCACCCAGCCTGCCCGCAACGCGTACCTGCAGGCCCTCAACATCCTGCTCGGCTCAACCGACCTGGGCCTCGACAACATCGCGCGTGAAGAGATTCAAAAGGCGCAAGCCTCGGGCCGCCCGGCCCAGCTCATCTGCCGCGACCTGCTCGACCGCAAGCTGCTCAACCCGCAAATGCTCGGGCGCGCGCTGGCCCGGGCCAACCATGTGTCCGAGGTCATCTCCTTCCACGAGATCCCCTCGGGTGCGGGCGCCCTGCGCGAAAGCCTGCCCCCCAAGGCCGCCGCCCTGCTGCGGCAGGAACGCATGATCCCGCTCACGGTCAAACGCAACGAGCGCAACGAGGTCACCGAACTGCACCTGGCGGCCGAAACCATGGGCCGCGACCTGGTGCTCGAAAGCCAGCTGCGCGAATCGCTGCTGCCCACCACACAATTCGTCTGGCACTTCGGCCTGCGCGAGGTCGCCGGGGCCTACTGGCTGTCCGGCGCCAGCACCGACGTCGACGCGGGCATGGAAGCCGAAGCCCTGCTCGAGCGCATCCTGTCCACCGCCATCGACGCCCGCGCGTCCGATATCCACATCGACCCGTCCATCAAGGGCGAGCCGCGCGCGCTCATCAAATACCGCATCGACGGCTTCGTGCACCCGAAGGAGATGATCACCTCCGAACAGCTCGACCGCCTGCGTGTGCGTATCGAAAACGTGGCCCGCATGGCCAAGGTCAACCTCAGCCACCCCAACAAGGGGGCGTTTACGCGCGTGGGGTACGACTGGCGTGTACAAATCCAGCCCCACGCCGGGCGCCAGGGGCCGGTGCCGCGCATCGTCATCCGCCGCCTCAAGCCCGAGGTGCTGCCGCTCGAGGCGCTGGGCTACCCGCAAGATTTTATCGAAAAGATCCTGGTGGCGGGCGCCATGCCCAACGGGGTCGTTTTCTGGACCGGCCCCACCGGGTCGGGTAAAACCGAATCCATCCACGCTGCGCTGGTCAGCAGCAATCCCATGGCGCGCGGGTTGTCGGTGCACACCATCGAAGACCCGCCCGAAAAACGCGTGCCCGGTTACGCCGTGCAAATGGAAGTGGCCGAAGAAGATCCCGCCCGTACCGCCCTGCAATTGCTCAAAAGCAGCCTGCGGGCCGATCCCGACGTCATCATCTTCGGTGAGGTGCGCGATAAGGAGATGGCCCGCCTGGTGTTCGAAGCCGCCAACACCGGCCACCTGGTGTTCAGCACGCTGCACACCAACACCGCGCTCGACTCCGTCTTCCGCCTGGTCGAACTAGGCATCGAAGGCTTCCTGCTCAGCTACGTGCGCGGCATCGCGGCGCAGCGGCTGGTGCGGCGCCTGTGCAGCCACTGCAAGGTCAGGCAAGAGCAACCCGACGATTTCGTGCGCTATATCTTCGACCGCTACCAACTGCCCATCGAAGGCGCCGACATCCATACCGCCAGCGCCGAAGGCTGCCTCAACTGCAACTTCACCGGCTACTACGGCCGTATCGCGGTGGCCGAGTGGCTGCGCCCCAGCAAAGAACTCATCGAAGCCACCGCCAAGGGCGAGTACGAACAGATCGAAGACATGGCCCGCCGCGCCGGTTGGCAACCCATGGGCCGCATGGGCGCGCAGCATATTGCCGCCGGCATCACCGACGCCAACGAGCTGGCCAGCAAAATCCTCGAACTCTCAACCGCGATGATGGGCAAGTAGGGTCGCCATGGGTCTGCAAATCGGCAAAACCTCGCTCTCGACGCCCGACCGCATCGATTTCTTCAAAACCATGGCCGGCTGGCTCGATGCCGGGGCAGGGCGGGTCAGCGTGGCCGAAGCGGTCAAAAACACTTGCGAAGCCTTCAGCCACGACGAATACGCCACCCTCAAACCGGCCATGGATACCATCAAGCAGGCGGTCGAAGATGCGCAAAGCTCCTTCTATCAGGCACTGGCCGATTCCCGCCTCGGGTTCGAGGCGCAGGAGCTGGCCATCATCGAGGCGGCCGAAAAAAGCAACCAGCTGCGCAACGCGGTGCCATCGCTGGTGGCCGCCATGGAAGTGCAATACAAGGGCCGCCGCTCGCTCATCACCAAGTTGGCCGGGCCGCTGGCCATCTCGTTCCTGCTCATCCTCATGTCGCTGGGGGTGCTCATCTTCATGCTGCCCATGGTGGTGGGCCCGGTCATCGAGCGCAATGCCAAGGCGCTGGCCAACTTCCCCTTCATCTTGCGCTGGTACTGGCATGCGTCGGTGTGGCTCCGGGCCAACCCGGGCATTCCCATCATAGTGTTGCTGACGCCTATCGTATTGTTTTTCATCCGCAACACGGCGCTGGTCAAACCCATCATGCAGCGGTTCCTCATCAACTGGGGCCCCAGCCGCCGCCTTATCCTCGGGTTCAATGCCATGCTGGTGGCGTTCTTCATGCCCGCCTTGCTGCGCTCGGGGCTGCCCAGCTACCGCGTGCTCTACAACCTGGCCGATTGCATCCGCAATCCCATCCTGTCCAGCCAGTTCCGCTATGCGGGCCAAGACCATGAAAGCGGCATCCGCCTCAGCGAAGCGCTTTCCGGCATTCCGTTCAAGGCCTCGTTCCTCAACGCCGTGTCGTCGGGCGAAATCACCGGCGCGGTGGCCGACCGCGTGCAAGACCTGCAAGAACCCTACGCCATCGAACTCGAACGCAGCATCACGCGCGTGGTCGGCATTTTAAAGGGGCTGGTGATGATGGTGTTGCTGCCTTTCTTCATCATCACCACCTATACGGCCCTGGTTGGTCCCATCTTCGCGCTCATGGAGTATAGCTAAGCCATGGCCATCATCGTTTGCAGCTACCGCGAAATCCACGTCTGGCCCAAAAACGCGCCCAGCTACACGGCGCTGTTCGTGCCCTCGCAAGACCAGCAGATCACCCTGCGCGACCTCACCGCCAGCACGTCCGAGATCGCCACCCGCGTGCGGGCCGAAGGCCGCATCCCTCTGTGGCGCGAGCGGCGCAACCTCATCATCGTCTATGGGTTCCTCAACGCGCAGCTGAAGGAGATCCGCCAGTCGCTGCGCATCTGGCTGGCCGAAGATTTCGCCCCGGCGGGCTGCCCGGCATTCTTCTACGTGTTCGGCAACACGGTGGTGCACGGCATCAAAGAGATCGACGACGAACGCCGCGAAACCTGGCAAAGCACGGTGCTTACCTTTACGGCCGAAACGCTGGCCGACGGCCTGACCGCGGCGGCGGCCGACCTGCTGCTTCGCTTCCAGTCGAAGGATATCTGTGTGGCGGTCGATGGCGACTTCGAAAAGGCCGAGCTCATCAAAACCGCCATGAAGCCGCTCGAGATCAACGTCATTCCCTACGCCAAGCTTGCCCCGGCGCGCAATGTCGAGCCGCTCTACGCCCACCGCGATTTCACCATTCCCATGGTGCTCAGCCTGCTGGTGCTGGCGCTGCTGGTGCTGGGTAGCCTGGGCTTTGCGGCGCTCAACATGGTCAACGCCCGGCGCCTCACCGACAAACTGCAAGACATCCGCCACCAGATCGAATCCATCCAGATCAACCAGAACCTCGGCTATATCCACGAACCCAAACCGGTGCTCGACACCATGAAAAAGGCGTTCGAGCAGCAACCGTCCGCCATCCTCGATGCCGCGGGCGCGTTCGGCCACGCCCTGGGTGAGATCAAGCAGGTCGAGTTTTCCATGGACGACAGCGGCGCCGCCGACATGGTGGCCACCACCGGTATCCTGCCCATCACCGTCAAATACACCAAAACCTACGATAAACTGCTGGTGAAGCAGGAAAGCACCACCAAAGACCTGCTGCCCAAGGCGCCGTGGATACGCACTGCCGCCAGCGTGCCCGACTACACCGGGCTCAAGCTGGTCCTTAAAATGCAGATCCAGTCGCCGCCCGGGGTCAAAATCCCCAGTGCCACGCAGGTATTCCAGCCGGTACTGCCGCCGCCGGCCGAAGACGAAACCGCACCCCCCGCCGGAGAAACGCAATGACCCGCAGCGGCGCCCGCAATCTCTGGATCGTCCTGCTCATCGCGCTGCTCATCGGCGCCATTGCGGCCGTCACGTTCGCCCGTTCGCTGGGCGACAGCATCGACCAGCAGAACGCCAACATCATCGCCAGCAAGCAAGAGCTCGAAAACGCCTCACGCCTGTCCACCCAGCTGGCCGAGCTCGACCGCCTCACCATCAACGAAAACACCGCCACCCGGCTCGAGATCCTGCGCCACCTGGGTATCGAGCAGAACGATTACGACATCAGCATCGGCGCCAAGGTGCCGCGCACGGTGGGCAGCGTCATGCTGTCGCAACGTCAAATCAAGGTGGTGGCCAACGTCAGCTACCACGAAGCCATGGCCTTGGCCGACAAGCTTTATGATAACCGTAAAATGAACATCACCGGCGCCAGCATCGGCCAACCCAACCTTTCCAATGCCGAGGTCCAGGTCACCATCCAGGGCACGCTCTACGGCCTCGAAAAACGGGGAGGCCAGCCATGAGTCTTAACCGCCTGGGTCTTATGGTCGCAGGTATGGCGCTGGTGGCAGGCCACGCCGCCGCACAGGCGCAGGAAGAACTGCTCTGGAAGGTCGACAGCACGGTCTCCGCCACGCTGATCCCCGACTATAAGGGCGGCCCCACGCCGTTCACCATCAAATCCAACTACGTGGCACCGTCCACCGCCAGCGATGCCGAAAAGGCCGCCGCCGAAGCCGCCGCCCGCGCCGCCGTCGAGGCCGCCGCGGCTGCGGCTGCCCGCGCGGCTGCCGAAAAGGCCGCGCTCAAAAAGGTCACGGCCATCATCAGCAGCCCCGATGCCATCACCGCTGACCTCTCGCAGGTCAAGATCGAAGGTATCCTGCAGGGCCCGCTGGGCAACAGCATCCTGTGGCAGGGCCAGTGGCTCAAAACGGGCAGTAAATTCAAGGTTCCCACTACCCTGGGCGCCAAAATGACCGAAACCTACAACAAGCTTGCCGCCACCGATGCGCTGGCCGCCGGGCTGCTGCGCGACAAGCTGTACGAGCGCCAGTCCCGCCAACCCACCATCGATGTCACCTTAAGCCAGATCACCTCGCAAACCGCCATTTTCACCGATGGCCGCCAACGCTATACGTTGCAGCTCAGTCAGCCGCCGCTTTAGCCATGGGTCATAAGCCACCCGAAAGCAGGTAAAAGTCATGCAGGCTTTGGTGTTTTTCGCAATGTTCGGCTTCCTGTCCGCGGCGGTGGGCGGCCTTATTGCGCTTTCCAGCCTCACCACGCAAAAGCTGCGGCTAATGATGATCGACCAGACCCGCCAGCAGTTCACCGACGTCGCCAACCTCATCAACAACCAAATTGTCGCGCTGCAAATGCAAAGCCCGGTGCCGTCCGGCGGCACCAGCGAAAACATCGCCACCTACCTGTGCAACATCAACAAGGTACGCGAGATCATCGATTGCACCACCGGCGCCCCGCGCGATCCCTGGCGCCGAGCCATCACCGGCAAGGTGGTGCGCAACACCCAAACCATGGTCACCAAAAACGGCCTGATGTTCACCGTGCCGGTCACCGCCTACGTGCTGGCCTCCAACGGGCCCGACGGCACGCTCAACACCACCATCCCGGCGGCCCCCACCACGCTGGCCAACATCACCAGCATCACCCCGGCGGGCGACGACGTCATCTGGGTGTTCACCGACCTGCCCGGCCAGCGCAACAACCTGCAAGCGCTCGAAACCGCCGTCACCAACGTGGGCCTGGCCGCGCAACGCAATTACCAGCAGCAGTTCGGCCAGATCCGCGATAACCTGCCGGTCATTTACGCTTCCGCCGCGGCCCAGTCCGGCGGCAGCTTCGATTTCACCAAGCCGCAAATGCAGAATGCCTGGAAGATCTGGGCCGATGCCGCGCACCCCGGCCCGGCCACCACCAGCCCCAATTATACGTCCGAACTGGCCGCGCAAAAAACCTACATCAGCAATACCACGGGCGTGCTCACCCCCAGTTTCGGCCGCGTGTTCGCCGGCACCGCGCTCAATACCTTCAGGCTGGGCGCCGACGGCGATGTCGCCTACATCCAGCGCAGCCTGCCCAGCGGCGGCAATATGACCCTCAACGGTACGGTCAGCGATTCCAACGCCCCGCTCTACGGCATCAACGATGTCATCCTGCTCAGTGTCAGCACCACCGGTACGGTATGGCAACAGGCCACGCCGCCGGTTTGCGGTGCGGCCAAGCCGGTCAACTGCGTCGCGGTCAAAGGTAATATATAATGAACATCATGAAAAAATGGTCCGCCCCACTTAAAAACCGGCAAGGCTTCAGCATGCCCGAAATGCTGCTGGTGGTGGCGGTCATGGCCATCCTGGTCACCATCACCACGCCCGGCCTGCTCAATTTCCTGCGCGCCAAAGATGTCCGGCAGGAAGAAACCAACCAGCTGGCCATCCGCACCGCCATCGCCAATATGATCGTCGCCACCGGCGACCTGCCGGCCGACACCGCCACCGGCAGCGCCGCCTGGTACAACGTGCTGGCGCGCTACACCAACCTGTCGCCCGGGCAGATCCAGAACGACGTCTGGAAAAAGCCGCGCAGCTACGTCATGCTTAAAAACACCCAAACCATGCTGGGCAGCCCGGTCAACATCTTCTATGTCAGCATCATCAGCCGGGGGCCCAATGCGGTGGCCGCCGCGGTGTCCGATAGCCTCGGCAACACCATCGTGCCCGTCAACGGCACCGATTTCGCCGCCAGCACCAGCACCGACTGGTGGAAATTCAACAGCACCGACCCGGTCGCCGCCTTCAGCGCACTCGAAGCCGGCACGGGCAGCGACGACATCATGACCCGCTATACCGATTACCCCGAAAAGATATCAGCCTATAACACCACGCTCGACCGCCTGGGCAAGATCACCGACGCGCTGAGCAATTATGCCAGCACCAAGTATGCCGAGCGCGTGGTCGCCTGCAACGTCGCCTCGCCACCGGCCGACTGCACCACCGCGCCGCCCGAAAAACAGATCCACTACCCCTATGGCACCGACGGCGGCACCACCACCGACGCCGCAGGCAACTACAACGCCACCGTGCTTACTGCCACGCAAACGCAAAACGGCACCACCAGCAACTACTTTTACAACGGCACCGACGCCACCCTGCGCCGCACCGGCATGACCAACCTCATGCGCCTGCTCGGCCTGCCCGACGAGTTCTGCTGCAGCGCGCTCGAGCAAACCAACAGCCTGCCCACGGCGTTCTACTACTTCAGCAATCCGCGCGCCCGTACCGGCAATCCCGCCACGCCGTGCGCCACCCGTTATGCCATCAGCGGCAGCGGCAGCGCCCTTCCGGCCCGCATAACCAACGTGCTGGTGCCCGATAACGGCACCAACCCCACCTGTGGCTAATCGTAATACCCGTAAAAACCGCAACACCCGCGGCTTCACGCTGGCCGAGGTGCTCATCGCCGTGGCCGTCATGGCCATCCTCATCACGGTCACGTCGCCTGCGCTCATCAGCTTTTTGCGCCAACGCGATGTCCGGCAAGAGCAACTGGCCCAGCTTTCCATCCGCAACGCCATGGTCGCCATGCTGAATGAAAAGAACACCCTGCCGTCCGATGCCGACACCGGCAGCAGCGCCTGGTATAACACGCTCGCCCGTTATACCGACCTGTCGCCCGCGCAGCTCCAAAACGATATCTGGAAGAACCCGCGCACCTACGTCATGTTGCAAAGCGCGCAAAACATCAACGGCAACACGGTCAGCGTCACTTACGTCACCGTGCTCAGCCGCGGCCCCAACGGCAAGGCCTCGTCGCTCACCAACAGTTCGGGCGTCACCATCATCCCGGTCAGCGGAAACGACTATGCCGCCCCCACCAACACCGGCTGGTGGAAGCTGAACAGCACCGATCCCATCGCCGCCTTCAGCGCCGTCGGCACGCCCACCACCACCGACGACATCATCCTGCGCTACACCAACTATCCGGCCCGTCTCAATGCCTACAATGATACCCAAACGCGCATGGTGCGCATCAGCCAGGCGCTCGAAAACTACGCCCGCGCCCGCTATGCCGAACGCGTCGCCACCTGCAGCGTCACAACGCCGCCGGCCGACTGCGCCACCTACCCGCCCGAAAAACAGGTGCACTACCCCCCGGCCACCAACGGGCCCACCAATACGTTCGTGCCCGATTCCAGCTTTTACAACCAGGCGGTGCTGGCCAGCGTAAATGCGCAAAACGGCGGTTCGCCCTGGTATTTTTATAACGGCACCGATAACGCCAGCCGCCGCACCGCGCTCATCGGCATGATGCGCCTGCTCGGCCTGCCCGACGAATACTGCTGCAGCGGGGTCGATACCTACACCGACGCCGGCGGTAATTTAGTTTCCATGCCGTTCTACTATTTCAGCAACCCGCGCGCGCGCAATGCCAACGGCACCACCTGCGGCGCGCGTCCCGGCGTCAACGATCCCAAACTCCCCGCCCGCCTCACCACCGGCTATACGCCCGACGGCACCAGCGGCGCCACCTGCGGCTAATGGCCATCCACTGGTCCGGTTACCTTGTTCCGCACCACCTGTCGTTCTGGGCGGCCGAATCCGTGCATTACATTACCCAATCCCACCCGGGCGTGTGGGTGGCGCTGGGCGCCATGAGCGGCGCGGTATTCGGTTCGTTCCTCAATTGCGCGCGCTATCGCCTGCCGCGCGGCCTCAGCCTGTGGCGCCCGGCGCATAGCTTCTGCCCCTCCTGCAAACACAAATTGCAGGTGAAGGACCTCATCCCCATCCTCAGCTGGGTGGCGCTGCGGGGTCGCTGCCGCTACTGCCACGGCGGCATCGGCACGCAAAGCCTGTGGCTCGAGGTCGCCACCACCGCCATTGGTGCATTTGCGGCGTTTATCGCGGTGCAGATCGCGCTTCATTTTTGACACACCACATCCCGCAGTAACCGCGCGCGGGTTGGCTTAACACCCTCTGTTACGGCACCATCGCAGGGTATGAAAATGCCGATGCGCTGCCGTATTTCAGGTTTGGCCTTATTGCTGGCCACCACCACGCTGGTGCATGGCGTCGCGGCCCAGCAGCAACTGGCTGCCGCCACTATCGAGCCTGCCGTCAACGTGCGCCCGGCCGACGACATCATCACCCCCGGCCAGATCATGCTGCGCCGCACCGAGGCCGCGCTGTCGCCCGCCACGCAAACCAGCTGGGAAGAAAAGCTCAAGCAGCAAATGGCACAGGCGCAAAAAGACCTCGAAGCCGCCAACGCCGAACAACTTGCCAAAATGCGCGACGACAATTCCCGCCTGCAGCAGCAGCTTACCGCCCAGCAACTGCTGGTCACCGAAAGCTCGCGCGCGCGCGACGAAGCCACCCAGGCCAAGCTGCAGGCCGCGCAAGCCACGCTCGATGCCCAAACCCAGGCCGCCAATGCCCGCCTGGCCGCACTGGCCGAAACGGTCGACGCCCGTGGCAGCGTGGCCGAGGCCCGGGTCCGTGCCATCGCCGACACCACCACCGCCCGCCTGAACGCACAAAACAGGCTCGACGATGTCCGCTACGCCGCACTCGAGAACGCCACCGACACCAAGCTTACCGCACAAACCCAAACCACCAACCTCAAGCTGGCCGCACTGGCGCAGATCACCGATACCGCCAGCAAGCTCAACGATGCCCGCATCGCCGCGCTGTCCAGCGATATCGAGCACAAGCTGAATTATTACGCCACCCAGCAACTGGCCCGCGTCGAGGGCGAAACCAAGCTGGCCATGGCCGACATCGCCAAAAACGCCCGCATGGATGTACTGGCCCTGCAAACCCAAACAGCCAACAAGCTGGCCGAAATACGCGAACAGGCCAACGAAAAGGCCGCAACCCTGGCCGCCGCCCGCGCGTCCGAAATGGAAACCAAGCTCAACGCGGCCATGGAGCAACGCACCTCGCCCGACGACGTCAAGCAACTGGCCCGCCAGCAACTGGCCGAGGCCCAGCCCGAAATGCGCGCGCTGGCACTGCAAACCCTTTCCGATTCGCAGGATTACATCAAAACCGTGGCGCGCGATGCGGTCAAGGACGAAGACCCGGCCCTGCAGGAAGCCCTGCAAAAGGCCGCGCGTAACGTCATCACCAAAGACAACAAGGTGGTCTTCGCCATGCGCAAGGCCATGGCCCGCCAGATCGCGGCCGAAAACGCCGCGGGCGTGGGCGCCCCCGTGCCCAATTACGGCGAAGAGATCGAACCCGGCGCCGGCCCCGACACCGCGTCCGAACCGCAGGCCGACATGCGCACCGCCCAGGGCCTGCTGGGCAACGATATCGACGCCAACACCGCCAACCTGCAGATCACGGCGCCCGCCGCCAGCGGCACCGCCACCGCGCCGCAGGTGCTGGCCAGCCTGGCCACGCCGCACACCAGCCTGCTGCCTGCGCGCAACCGGCGTGACTGGGTCGACCTGCGCCAGTACCGCGTGGTCGTGCACGAAGACGGCAAAACGCTCGAAGAACTGCTCGGCACCGTCCTCAAGCGCGCCGAACCCTTCACCGGCCCGTGGCGCATCAAGTGGAAGATCAGCCCCGAAAACCGCGACATCATCACCACCAGGTTCAGCCTCGATACCGAAACCACGTTCGACCAGTTTGTCAGCTACCTCGCGCAGTACCTGGTCAACGATCGCGGGGTCAAAGTCACCTTCAGCATGTTCGACCGCGACCGTATCCTGATCGTGAGCGATTAAGGCCATGAACGCCGCCCGCCTTTTCCTGCTGCTGGCCACCACCTCGCTGGTGGCCTGCGCCGGCCAGCCGCAAACCGCCGCGGTGCGCTCGCCGCTGGTGCCAAGCGGCGAACCCGGCCAGGTCATCGCCAGTGCGCGCATGAGCCCGGTGTCCGAAGACAAGCTCAACACCTTCCGCGAAACCGACTGCTCCGGCCCCGGCCTCGACATCACCGTCGATTCCGCCCGCAGCGAAAAGCGCTACCTGTTCGACAGCGAAGGCAAGCCCTGCACCCCCAGCATCATCCTCTACAACGGCAACACGCCGGTGGCGCAGCGCCCCACGGGCATCGATCCCAACGTCGGCATCACCTTCCACGATAAACTCGGCCCCATCCGTGATACCAGCATCAAGCCCGAGCCCATCCGCGTCACCACCTCGGGCGGCCTCGTGGTGCCCAGCGCCACCGCCGCCGCGCCCGTGCCGCCGCAGCCCGATAACCTGGTCAAAACGCTCAACAGCTGGCAGGCCGAACAAAAATCCATGGTGCAAAAGCACCTGAAGCGCGAAAAAGAGATGTCCGAAGAAGCCGCGCGCCAGATCGAACGCGCCGGCAAGGCCCAAAACCAGGCCGAGCAGCAAAAGCAGCTCGACATGGCGCTGGCCAAACTGCGCGAAACCGAGCGCCAGCTGCAGGCCCAGCAGCAAACGCACCAGGCCAACCTGCAACTGCAGGCCGCGCAAACCGCGCAAACGCAGGCCGCCATCAACCGCTGGCAGGCCGACGAAGACGACCTTAAATCCCAACTCGCCGCCACGCAGGCCCGCCTGAATGAGGTCGAAAGCCTCAGCCAGCAACTCGCCGCCAGCAACGCCAAGCAGCGCCAGAATTACGAACAGCAACTGGTCGCCATGTCGTCCGACATCAAGGCCGCCGAGGCCAAGGCCGACGAATCGCGCCAGGCCCTCATCTTCGCCGCCGCCAAAAAGGTGGCCGAGGCCGACCAGCTGGCCCGCGCCGCATCCTTAAGCGCCGCCGACAGCAAAGCGCGCGAAGCCGCCCGCCTGAAGGCCGAAGCCGACCAAAGTTTGAATCAAGCCCTCGACCTCACCGCCGACGGCCGCCCGCGCAACCTGCCCAAGCCGGGCATCGCGCCGGTGGCGCTGGCCGACGTACCGGTGGTCATCCACCAAAAGGACCAGCCCATCAACGTCATCGTCGATGCCATCCTGGCGCAGGCCAAAACCCAGGCGGGCGAATGGAAGGCCGACTTCCAGCTCAGCAAAGAGGCCCAGTATATTTTGTCCGAAAAATGGAGCCTGACCGCCGAGGCCCCGGTGCGTGCGTTGCTGCAAAACCTCACCACTCAGGTCAAAACCACACACAACATCAACCTCAAATTCACCCAGTTCGGCCAGTCCCGCCTGCTCGTCATTACCGACGAATAGGTTGTATTCATTCATCTTTTTGGCATCGGGCCGGGCGCATCCCCGGGCCAAAACCGCCGGGCAGGGGGCTTGAATCCGCCAAGCGCAACCCCATAATAAAGGCATTAAAGGAGAAATAACCCCTATGAAACGTCAATTCCTGTTTGGTTTGGTTGCCGTCCTGGCAATGGTAGTTGTCATGACCGTCCCCGCTTTCGCCGCCGCCACCGGTGGTGGTGGTAGCCTGGTTCAAGGCTTTACCGACCTTCTGTCCTCCAACGTCGCCCTGCTGGTCGGCCTCGCGCTCGCCCTGTTCGGCCTGTACGAGATCCTGGTCGCTCAAAACACCGGTGTCGGCGTCGGCATGGTGGTGTTCGGCCTGATCATCGCTTTCGTGCCCAACATCTTCGACGGCCTGGTCGGTGCGGTCAAAGCCCCGCTGCAAGGCGTCGGTACCAAAGCCGTCAGCAACTTCGGCAACTAAGCCGCGTTCAACTAAGGCTTAGCCGCAATGGGACAAGCCGAGTACGGAGCCATATCTTCCCTGCTTACGGGAAATGTGGCTCTTTTTTTCGGCTTGTTGCTCACGCTGTTCGGCCTGTACCAAATGCTGGTGGCCCGCAACACCACGCTCGGCGTCATCATGATCTGCGTCGGCCTCTGCATTCCCTACACGCAAAACATCATGGGCGGCCTGCAATCGGCCTTCTGCCCCACCATCACCACACTGGGTGGTCAATGCGCAGGCTTCAGCATGGGCACCACCGGGGTCGGTGGTATAGGCTCCAAGTAAATGGAAGCCCGGCCCGTCCCGCGTAATATCGATGCACCCAACCGGATGCCCGAATACGCCATCAGCTTTGTCGGCACGTTCTATTCCACCATGTTTTTGCTGCACATGCCCACGGTCAGCCTTATCTGCGCCGGGGCGGCGGTGTACTTCATCTACAAATACACGCTCGACAAGCCCGAGGGCCTGATGTTCCGCATGATCTACCGCCATATGCAGATCGGCAAGTTCCGTCCCAGCCCGCGTTTCGTCAAACGTTTCGAACTCAACTAGCCTGCCACAATCCTAGGCGCTTAAAACCGGCGCCACCCTTCCTGAATACCAAACATGCCCGTACAGTAGCGGCATGGATTTTGTCGCCCGCGCCGGAGCTATCGTCGATCGTGCCCACCGCATGGCGGGCATCCTGCTTATCGCCCTTATTGTCGAGAGCATCATCATCGCGGCCCTGCTCATGGGCAACACCAGCCTGTCCGAGCGCATCCAGCGCATGGTCGAGCGGCGCGAGGTCTACGTGGTGCCGGGCAGCACGCGCGGGCTGTACAGCCCCACCGAAGACGACCTGCTCATCAACGCCTTCGTCGATACCGTCACCCAAAGCTTCAACACCTTCACGTACGAAACGCTGCAAAAGCAGTACGTCGAAATGCGCACCTTCTTCAGCCCCGAAATGCTCACCTTCTCGCAGGATTATTTCGACAAGCTCATCCGCGACAGCGCGGCCGACCGCCGCTCGCAACTGTTCATCCCCGATCACCGCAGCATGAAGGTCGATCGCGGCACCGAAGGCGGCATCGAGGTCCGCAACGTCACCATGCGCGGCAGCCTGCAAACCATCCTGGCGGGCAGCGTGGTCGAAAGCGTGCCGGTCGAAATCTCGCTCAAGCTGCAAAAAACCATGATCTCGCGCACCAACCCGTTCGGCTTCCAGCTGGCGGCCTACGCAGCGCGTAAGATCGCCAACCAGCCCGTTCCGCAACAACCCGCCAACCCCCAACCGGGAGCCCAGTAAATGAAGTTTCTCTACACGCTGCTTATCGCCCTCCTGCTGCCGGTGGCAGCGTTCGCCGATACGCTCACATGGCGCGGCCCCACCCAAACGCTCACGGTGGGCCTCACGCAAGATGACATCTCCCACGTCGAATTCCCCGAACCCATCACCAACGTCACGGTCGAGAACCAGGACTATGTCGACGTGCTGGTGGTCGAAGGCTACCAAAACCGCGCCTTCCGCATGCGCAGCCTGCTGCCCAAAATGGCCACCCGCATGTTCATGACCGGCGCTTCCGGCAACACCTACATCGTGGTCGCCAGCACCGACGTGCCCTACCGCGCCTTCGTGCAGATCGTGAACGGGCTCGAAGTCGATAACGTCAAAACCGCCATCGCCCGCAAGTTCGGCCCGAATGATCTGGTCCGCGCCATGGCCAAGGATCAAGACATCCCCGGCGTCCTGCGCGAAACCATGGTCATCCCCAACTGGTTCAACGGCGGCAGCCTCACGTTCGACCTGTCCGAGGTCTGGCAATCGCCCACGCTTACCGGCCTGGTCATCAACGTGCGCAACAGCGGCCGTGCGGCGGCAGAAGTGAACCTGCCCGCCATCAACCTGCCCAAAACCGACGAGTGGGGCCAGTTGCGCTATGCGGGCATGGAAAACCTCCGCCTCGCCCCCGCCGGCCGCCCGAACGACAAGGGTGTCCTGTTCTTAGTGTTCCAGCGCTAGTTTAGCGCTGGTCCTTAGACGCGTGAGCGGTATTCGCGGAACGCGAATTTCATAAGGGCAGGCCGTAGCGCGAAAAGGCAGGCACAGCCTGCCAGCGCGAGAGGCCAAGTTCGTTTTCTGCCCCTATAAAGGCCGCCGCGCTGGCATCGATTATAAAAAACCGATACAAAACGCCACATGGGGCAAGCCAAAAACAGCATTTCATATAGACAGGCCTTGCTTGCCTTGCCGGCCATAAAGTATACACAAGCCATGGTCATCACCCGCCGTACCTGCCAAACCCTGTTGCTGGGCGCTTTTGCCGCCTGCGGCGCCGTGTTCGGCGTGCACGCGCAAGATTATTCATCCGATCCTTACAAGCCCAACGTCGCTTACGATAGCTGGGTGCGCATCAGCCAGGCCGAACACGCCTACAGCATCCCGCCGGGCCTGCTGCACGCCATCAGCCTGGTCGAAACCGGGCAGGGCATCGGCGGCTACGTCCTGCCGTGGCCCTATACCGTAGGCGTCAACAGCCCGGGGTCCGACAGTTACCTGAAGCCGGAATACGTCCTCAACCGCCTCGCGCAACTCAAAAAGATGGGCTTCGTCCGGTTCGACATCTCCGCCGACGGCAGCGCCCGCAGCAACGTCAATTACGCCGACGCGCTGGCCTTCCTCGCCACGCACACCAACAACCGTTCCTACAGCCTGCAGGCCCGCCCCTTCGGCCGCCGTTTCAACAACGTCGACGAGGCCGAGGGCTTCGTCTACCGCATGTTCGCCATGGGCCACCGCAACCTCGATATCGGCCTGATGCAGATCAACTGGCCGGTGCACAACCGGCACTTCGCCTCGGTGCGCCAGGCGCTCGATCCGCAGGTCAACCTGCGCTACGCCGTCACCTACCTGCTCACCCACCGCACGGCCGACTGGTGGGGCGCCGTGGGCCGCTACCACAGCGGCACGCCCAAGTACGCCAAGCCGTACATCCTCAACGTCTGGAACATGTACCAGCGCATCCACCGCCTCAACACCAAAACCGCCGCCAACGGCAACACCCGCGTCGCCACCCGCTAGGCCGTTGTTCCGCATCGGTCTTTGCTTGTATCAAAACCACCCTGCCACCCGCCTTTTATCTCCCGGCATTGAGAAAAACGCGGTTACGGTATAGATAATCCCATGCCTTTGAACTGGAACCCCGCCCAACAGGCCGTGCTCAACGCCAGCGGCAGCCGCGCCATCCTCGGCCCGCCCGGCAGCGGCAAAACCGTGGTGCTGCTCGAACTCGCCCAGCGCGCGGCGCAGGCGGGCAAGCGGGTGTTCCTCGTCACCTTCGCCTACCGCACGGTGGCGCACCTGCGGGCGCAGGGCGCGCTGCACACGCCGGGCCTGCCCAGCGCCTCCATCCAGCCGCTGGTCGAACTCGCCGCCGCCCAGCTCAAGGCCGCCGGGCAAAACCTCACCATGGCCAGCAACAACGAGGTCCGCCGTATCCTGCGCAACGTGCTTATCCAGCAGGGCTTCAACGGCAGCATCGCCGAGGCCGAGCACATCGTGCGCGCCGCCAAGGCCAACGCCAAAAAACTGCCCGAAAGCGACCGCTTCTTTCCGCTGGTGCAGGCCTATCAAAACAAGCTGACCGAACTGAACCTGCTCGACCGGCACGACATCGTCCGCGCCCACGTGCGCGGCATGCGCGACGAAACGGTCGCCCCCATTCCGGCCGACCTGCTGCTGGTCGACGGTGTGCAGGACGCCACTGAGCTGCAACTCATCTGGCTGAAAGACACGTTCGAAGCTGGCGTCGACATCGTCGTGGCGGCGAATGACGACCTCACCACCTTCGGGCGCGACGGCGCCACCGGCCCGCAGGCGCTCGAAACCCTCAAGGGCTTCGACGAGAACTTCCCGGCCTACACCCTGCTCACGCACTACCGCACACCGGCGGCGCTGGCACCAGGCATCGCCAAAATCGCGCGCTTCCTGCGCCAGCGTAACGGAATTGACGAAGGCAAGCCCGAAAACACCGCCCCGGCCATGCTCACCGTCAAAAATTTCGAAACCCCGGCCGAAGAGCACGCCTTCCTCACCCGCACGGCGGCCGAACTCGCCGCCAGCGGCAAACAGGTCGGCATCATCACGCGCGACGACATCACCGCCGCCACCGTCACCCACCTGCTGCAAAAAAACGGCCTCAACCCGGCCAGCTACGCAAGGCTTATCTGGGAAGAACCCGGCGCCCAGCTCATGCTCTCGCTGCTCTACGTGCTGCTCGATAAAGCCAGCGGTCCGCAACTGCATCAGGTCATGCGCGGCTTCGGCCTGCCCGACGACGTCATCACCGGCTGGCTGGCCGCCGGCCTGGTGCCAAACGGCTGGCTGGCGCGCGGCGGGCCCATGCCTCCGGTCATCGACGCCGCCCCCCCCACGGTGCAAACCGCGCTGCGCCTGCGTCGCCTGCTCACCACGTCGTGGCAGGGCATGGCGGGCAAACTGCTCGACCCGCGCGACGCCTTCAAGGCCTGCGTGTCCGAACTCCTGCCGAATTTGCGCGACGAAGACAAAAACATCGGCCTGCTGGCGGCCGACATGCTGCTCAACCTGCAGGGCAAACTGTCCGACGTGCTTCCCCGCGTGCAGCACGAAACCATGCCCAACCCGGCCAGCCCGGTGGTGGTGGCCCCGGTGCGCGAGGTCCGCAACATGGGCTTCTCCACCGTCATCATTCCCTACGCCAGCAGCAGCAACTGGCCGCGCGCGGCCTACCCGCTCATCGGGCCCGACCCCGAGCACGAACGCCGCCTGTTCTATTCCGCCATCACGCGCAGCGCGGGCAACATCCTCATCACCTACACCGGCGCGCTCAGCCCGCTGGCCACCGAACTGCAAACAACCTTACGTCCCCGCCGCTAATCAGTACCCGCCGAAGGCGACCTTAGCCGCGCGAGCGCCATTCGCCGAACGGCGAACTTCATAAGGGCAGGCCGTGCGCGTTGCAAAGGCCGCAGGCCGACAGCGCAAAAGGCCGTTTTTTTATGTTGTCACCGGCAAAGCACAAAGGGTAGGCCTACCCTCTTTACGTCCCCTGCGGAAGGCGCATCATACCCGCACCGTAACCTTACGGGAGGAACATCAAATGACTGCCATCGAGCAAAACCTGCCTGAGTCTGTTTCTTCCTCGCCTGCCAAAACCCGCGCTACTTTCTCCGTGGCCAACGGCTTCTGCTGGCTCATCACCGCCGCCATCCTCGGCGCTGGAGTATTCGCCATGCATTCCAAAATGCCCCGGGTTTACGCGTCGGCACACGATTCCTCCGCCCCGCCCGAATGGAGATACAAGTAATTATGTAAGGCCGCCCGCAAGGGCGGCCTTTTTGTTTCCTTCCTTACCACACCCCTGTCAGTTTTATGTTCACACGGTCTGACACCCCCGCCCATCTCTGCTAGCCTCGCAAAAAATAAGAAGCAAAGAATGGCCAAGAGCAAGAAGCCCGCGCCTAAATCTGTCGCCAAAGTTAAAAAGGCGGCACCTCAAGCCGCGCCCAAACGCCGGGCCGAAGACAAAATTCCCCAGCGACGCGCGTCCGACAAACCGCCCAGCAACGAGCAACTGCTCGCGCTCGACGCCGGCTACCAGGCCGCGCGCCAAAATGCGGTCACCTACCTGCACGGCCGCCGCCAGGCGGTGTTCGCGCTGGCCCGCCGCTACCACCTCGAACCCGACGACATCCAGCAAGAGGCATACGAGATCCTGCTCACCTGCCTGCGCGATTTCAATCCCACCCGCACCGACGAGCACGGCAACACCACCAGCGCCCAGTTCAACACGTTCTTCGGCTCGCGGCTCGAGGGCAAGGCCATGGAGCTGCGCAATAAAGACCCCGAATACCAGGCCCGCCAGGCCCACACCGCGGGCATGACCGACGACGAGCGCGAAAGCTTCCGCAAAAACCCGCCGCTGCTGGTCCAGCACCTCGATCAGGAAACCACCATGCAAGAACACCTGCAGTCCGAGGTCTCCGGCGCGCAGCGCGCGCGGCAGGGCAGCGTCCGCCAAAAGGTGCTGCAGGATAGTTACATCGACCGCAAACTGACCGAACTCATCGCCGCCGAGCGCGACGACCAGCGCCGCGCCGCGCTGCTGCAGGTCAAGGTCGGCGGCCTGTCCACGTTCGATGACATCGCCTACCACTTCGGGGTGACAGACAGCCGCGCCAGCCAGATCCTGAACGACCTGATGGACGCCTTCTACGTGCAACGCCTGCTCGACGGCGACCTTAAAAGCGTGGCGTACGATTTCCGCAAGCAAAAGCTGAATGATAAACGCGCCCTGCGCCTGCTGGCCGAAGCCATCAACAACGCGCCGCCGCCCCGCGCGCAGGCGCTGGCCGATATTTTCCGTCCCGATTACGCGGGCGTCGATACCCTGCTGGCCGCGCGCAGCGGCGGGGGCAGCGCACCCATCGCCATCGGTGCCGCCATGGCCGATGCCGGCGGCGCCGTCGCCGTGCCCGCCGACCAGCCGCAACGCCTGTTCAGCGCCGAAGACCTCAAGGCCTACCCGCCGGTCGAAGTGGGCTGGCGCGAGGTGTCCAGCCTGTCGGCCCACCCGCAAACCTTCCGCAGCCCTTCGCAACCGGCCGAACCCGCCCACATCGCGCGCCTGATGCAAAGCGGCCCCGAGCACTGGCCGCTCATCATCACTGAGCAGGGCGTGGTCATCGACGGCGTGCGCCGCCTCACCGCCGCCCGCGCCAAAAAGATCGACCGCGTGCTCTGCCACGTCCACAAGGTGTCCGAAGCCGACGCCGCCCAGCTGCGCGTGGTGCTCAACCTGCGCGCCATCCGGCCCGACAAGCTCGACCTCTATTTCGCCATCACCGCGCTGCTCGGCCTCGGGTTGAGCCAGGGCAAGGTCGCCACCGCGCTCGAAACCTCGCGCCCCAACGTCATCGTCTACGCCAAGGTGGCCGAAAAGGCCGCCCCCGAACTGCGCCAGCTGTTCGAAGACGGCCTCATCCAGGTCACCAACGCCAGCGCCGGGGTCGATCTCCCCGCCGCCGCGCAGGCCGGGCTGGCCCGCGCCATCCGTGCCCTCGGGCCCGAGTGGTCCAAAGGCCCCAAGTTCACCGAACTGTTCGAGGCGGCCGAAAAGGGCAAGATCGACAAATACCTCAAATCCACCGCCAAACTGGTCCCCACCGACAGTCCCGCATCGCTTTCGTACCCAAATGCGCCATCCGTGCATCAAAATGCCGGCCAAATGCGACACGAAAGCGCCCCAAGTGTACAGCCGGGCATCGCTCCCGCACGGGTCCAGATGCTCGAAAACGCCCTCACCGAGGCCGAAGCCTGGGCCACCCGGCGCGATGCCACCATCGCCCAACAGACCGCCGAAGTGAATGAATTAAAAGAGAAAATCGCCAAACTCACCACCGAACTCGACGCCGCCCAGCTGCTCAGTCAGGCCGATCAGAGCACCGTGCAGGCTTATTTGAAGGAAGTGAAGGTATTTCATGGGGTTAGCGAGCGCCTGCTGGCCGCCGCCCACCATATCCAGCAGGCCACCAAGCCCCTGCGGTCCATGAACCTGGCCGTCCGCCAAAGCCATGAAATACAAGAACTTTGCGAACAGATCGCCGCCCAGCTCACCGCCCTTAGGTTGGCTTTGCAACGCACCCCCCGGCCATAACGCCCCAGCCCTTGAAATGCGCCGTTTCCCGCCCCATTTTAATAGTATGACTTTCAGTCGCCTTTTCGCTTTTATCGCCTTGATATCGTTGGCTTTCACCGACCCGGTACAGGCGCAAAGCAGCGGCTATTACGGCGGCAGCAACGCCTACCAGTTCGGCGGCCAGCCCGGCTTTTTCGGCGGCAACCAAAGCGCGGGCCGCGTCAACGTCTTCAACGTCAGCGCCGCCGCGGGCAACTCCACCAATTTCCTCGGCTGCGGCGGTATCGGTATCTTCAACTTCAGCAAACTCACCTTCAACGCCAATAACGTCATCGACCAGCTGAAGTCGAGCATGCAAACCATGCTGGCCAAGCAACTGCTCACCACGGCCATGAGCATCCCGCAAGTTTCCGCTATTTTCGATACCCTCAACGCCTTCGGTAACGCCCGCTTCGACCTGTTCAACCAGTCGTGCAACCTCAACCAGATCAAAAAAGACGCCCGCGACGCCGTCATCAAAAAGTGCGTGGCCGACGGCGGCGATCAAACCACCTGCCAAAACAACTGGGACAGCCAAGCCAACGCCGGCAAATGGCTCAAAGACGCCATGAAGAACCTGTGCGGCTTCCAAAATTTCAACCAGTCCACCCGCGCACCGATGTGTAAGGATGACAGTGGTAACGCGGTCAGCAACTGCGCACTTATGGCCTTCATGCCGCAATACAGCCTGAGCTTCAGCGGTGGCGCCAGCGGCAGCGGCGGCGGCGGCATGTGCGCAGGCGGCTCCAGCAACACGGGGGTGCGCCAGCCGGTCTTCGTTCTGCAATCCTCTGTCGATGCTATCCGTGGTGTTTCGAATGTTTACGGTACCAAAGCCATAAATTCCATCCAGCAGGCCCGTGCTAGTGGCGTTACTCGTGCCGAAATGGAACTGGCCTATCAGGCTGCAGTCAAAAAATGCAATGAAGACCGGGCTAATTGCGGTAAAGGTGGAGGTGGGTCTGCAGCGATTGCTCAACCAGGCTTTGTACAGTTAGCCAAAGTCGATCTTACCCAATTAGGTTTTGCTGCCGATAGCACCAGCACGCCCGACGCCATGGAAGGGCGCTTTAAAAAGTACATTGGCTGTGCCGATAACGCCGATCCGATGGCGTTGATGAAAGAGCTGAATACCCAGCTGCAAATCATTCGTCCGGGTGCTTCGCTAGGCGACCTCTCTCTGGCCGAAAAGGACGCGCAAGACATCACCAAGAGCCTCAATTTCAATATTACCGGTGATGCGACGGCCAGCCAGCAATTGGGTATCGACGCCAAGTCGGCCGCACGCCTGCTGCAGGTCGGTACCACCTGTATCATGGCCGGGGGGCTGTCCGGGCTCGAACCAGCCAAAATCATCGATCTTGTCTATAACCAAGATAGCGACTGCGCTGATGCCTACATCAATGGCTCGGGCGTACGTGTTGGTCACGTGGTTGCCAACTATCTCTATCCCTTCCTGAAGACCGAGGTCAAAAACATGAAAACCGCTATTTTATCAGGCCAGATTAAATCAGTAGATAAAAACAATGGTACCATTGTCGATCAAGCTGATGCTGAGCCAAGCGAAGCTGTAAAAGCCGCCTACATCGCGGCCGCCGATTCGGCTGATAACTTCTTCAGCGACAGTCTCAAGTCTGAGGCTACTCATTACGGCGGTATCAAAGACCAGGTTGAACGCGTACTTAAACCCGGTGCCTGCCAAGCGCCTCAACCGCAGCCGGTTATTCTGCAGCAAGACCCCGAAGTCTAACCCCCCTGCCACACCTGTAAGCAACCGCCAAGTGTAAGCACTTGGCGGTTTTTGCTTCTGCCGCTAAGGTGGTGGCCGGGGGTAATTTGTGTCTTTAACATCGCACATGCAAAATGCGGCGGGCCATGGCAGCGGCGTGCTGCCCGGTTTGGCGCAGGCATGGCGGTTGTCCGAGGGCGAACACCCCGGCCTGCCCACCGCTACCGCCCTGATGACCACACTCTCGCCGCTGGCGAGCCCCGCACAGCACAATGCCCTGCTGACAGCCGAACTTCCCCTGTCCGTGGCCCACGCTGGCCATCACATCGCTGTCGATAATGGCTACCTCGGCGCCGCGGGCCAGCTCGATCTCTGGCCGCTGGCCCCGGTCTACGTGCGCGATCTCGCGGGCCGCATCCTGCACACTGGCCTGTTGCCCAACCCGGTGCCGCCGCAAGGTCCGCTCACGCCACCCAGCTGCGTGGCGCTGTCACCTGCCGCTGCAGGGTTCGATTTGCTGGAAAAAGTCTTCATGGTGCACCTGCGGCGGCTCGAACTGGTGCCGGTGCCGGGCACACCGCTGGCGGGCGAGGGCAAACGCTTCAACCGCGCGCTTTACCAGGCACCGCAGCGTTACCCGTACAAAATGAGGGTCGACAGTTTTTACCAGGACGGCTTCCGCCTGCCGCAACTCACCCGCCTGCATGTCGAAAATGCCGGTGCCGACAGTGCCGGCGGCGCGGCGAACGAGTTCATTGCCCGCTGGCACAAGCGGCCTATCGGCCAAAGTTACGACGAATTTTACGAAAGCAACGGCGGGCAGGGCTGGTACGACAAGCTCTTCACCCGCGGCTGCACGGTCATCCCCACGGTCGAGGCCTACAATGGCTGGTACCAGGTCACCGCCGATTACGGTATGGCCGACGTCTGGCCGGGCCGGGCGGTGTCGGGCCTGCACGAGGTGGTGGGCGAAGAGCCCGCCAGTAGCCCGCCCGGCAGCATCCTCAAAGTGGTCGAGCCCGGCTATGCCACCCGCCACAGCATCCAGCCCGCCAAAGTCATCGTTTCCACCGGCAGCGGCTACACCGCGCCCGCCGCACCTCGCCCCTTGCTGCCCGACCTGCGCCTGCCGCACCCGCGCACTGGCGGCCAATGGGGCAGCACGTGGCTGCCTACCCATCCGGCGCACTTCGTGCAACCGGCGCTGCACGATTGGACCGCCGGCGGCGATTTCGTGCAAACCTCCGGCCCGCTGTGGGATCCCGTTCATTACGTCTACACCAGCACGCCCGCCATCCTGCGCGCGTTGCGTCGCCCGCTGGCCGCCCCTCCATACGATGCCCCATATCTGGCCGACGTGCCCGAGGCCATGCAGCCGCGCTTCCACCCGGTGTGCGGGTTAACGGGATACGATACCCCCAACCAGCGCACAGGGCTCGAGCGCAAGCGCAGTTACGCCGCCGCATCGCCATTGGCCAATAGCGCGCTCGACCACGTGGCGCTGGGGCGCGAGATCGCGGGCATCGGCTATCACCCGCTGCCCGCCGCGCTGGAATACGAAATGGACCCCGCCGCCGCGCCGCAACTCGGGCCAGGCCGCTTCGGCACTTGCCCGCCCGACATGCTCGAGCGCCTTGCCCCCGTCATCGCCAGCACGGTCACGCCCGACGAAGCCCGGCGGCTGGCGGTCGGGAACACCGATCCGGTCTGGCAGGTCGTCACCCACCCGCGCCTGTACCCCGCCAGCAGCGGCGATGCGGGCAAAGATTACCCGCAACTGCAACGCTTCGCCGCGGGCGAGCCGCCGCTGCCCGAGCTGGCCAGGCAGTTGCCGCTCTACCTGCCCGAACTGTCGGCCACCGAGCTGTTCCAGAACCTCAAACGCATCTTCAGCAACAAAAGCTATCTGGCCGTGCTCGATTCCACCGGCGTGCCCGGCCTCAAGGCACTTTTGCAGCCCCACCGCGAGGCCTCGCTGGCCTGGCGGCGCCTGCGTTACCGCATGTGGCGCAAGCATCCGGCATACTACGCGCAGCTGTGGGCCACCCTGCAACCGCTGGCCGAACCCGCCGGCGCCACCCCGCCGGAGCAAAACAGCGCAATACATGCCGCTATCTTAGGCCAGTTCAGCATCCAAACCTTGCCGCCCGGGCCGTCTAAGGTAAAATCAACCCCGATTAACCCGCTGGCCGAAAACCAGACAAACAACAAATAAAGAGCCCCCTGCGCATGGCAATACCTGAACAAAACGGCCCCGAAATCAGCCCCCGCCGCACCCCGCGCGGTGGCAACGGCGGCGGTGTCGAGGGCGTCCTGCAGCGCTTCCGCGAACTGCCGCGCCCGGCGCAAGTGGTCATCGGTGTCGCATTGTTCGGCATTCTTTACATGGTTTTCAGCAGCCGGGGCGAGCAACCCGCAGGCGCCAACCCCAATCAGGTCACCGCTCAGGCCCTGGCTGGCGGCCCTTCGTCCACGCAGGTGTTCAACGGGCTCGAATCCGACCGCCCGGTGCTCATGCAAAGCTGGCTCGAACAAAGTCGCCGCGACATGGCTTCGCTGAAGGATTCGGTCGAAAAGCGCTTCCAGGAACGCGATAGCGCCCTGGCCGCCGCCCTGCAGCAAAATGCCGAAATGCAGCGCGAAAGCCGCCAGATGATGGCCGACTTCACCGCCGAGATCAAAAGCATCGAAGCCGAAAGCCAGCGCAACCGCGAGCAAATGGGCCAACTGGCCGACGAGCAGAAAAAGATCCAGCTGGGCGAGCCGGTCGATGGCACGTCGTCCGCCGGGCAGGGGGCCCCAGGCACCAGGCGCGACAGGATCAATCAAACCCCTTTAGGTAGTGCCGGAGGCCCTGCGGTCTCCGGCAGCAAGGCCCTGCTGGCCCCGGTGCTCCGCCCGCTCAACGGCGGCGTCAGCTCGGTGGCCGAAGCCGTGGGTGCCGTGGCCGCTGCCAACGATCCGCTGCCTTTCATGCCGCCGCTGGGTTTCATCAAGGCCACCATGCTTAACGGTGTCGATGCCCTCGTCGGCGGCCAGGCCAGCCCCGCGCTGGTGCGCCTGCACGGCAGCTACCGCACGGCCATGAACACCACCGTCAACCTCGACGGCTGCCTGGCACTGGTCGAATTCCAGGGCGACGTCTCCACCGAGCGCGCCGTCGGCAAGCCTGCGCGCATGACCTGCGTCTATCCCGATCTCGGCGCCGTCACCTACAGCCTTTCCGGTTACGTGGTCGATGCCGAAGACGGCATCATCGGCGTGCCCGGCGTGTTCTACGAAGGCGACGCCAGCCGCATTGCCGCCGCCATGCTGGCCGACTTCGCCGCCGGCCTGTCCGAAGCCATCGAGCAGAACCAGCAAACCACCAACGTCGGCGCGTTCGGCAACACCACCACCACGCTTACCGGCGGCCAAACCAAGTCCGAGATCGCCGGCGGCGTCAGCAAGGCCACCAAGTCCCTGCGCGATTACCTGATGGAGCGCGTCAACCGCGTGCTGCCGTTCATCCGCCTCGATGCCACGCGCGAACTGCACATCGTCATGCTATCGGGTGTCGAACTGCGCCACGAAGGCAGCCCCTGGACCCTGCTGTTCGACGGCGAAGCCGCCGATCAGTCGCGTGCCAGCGCGCTCAACGCGGCCAATAACGCCAATATCAATTCCACCAACCAGCAGCCCGCCAACGCGGCGGTGCTGCCCCCCGCGCAAGGAGGCCAATAAGCCATGAAAACCCGTAATCAGCTCCTGTTCGCCGCCACCGCACTGTTGCTCGCCGGCTGCAAATATTACGGCAGCGCCCTGCCGCCCGAATATCCGCTGAGCATGGACGACGCCACCGCCGTAGCCTCCGACAAAAACGCCAGCGCAGGCGGCCTGCAACGCCCGGTGGTCAAAAAGGTCACCCGTCCCCGCGTCGAGCGCCCCAGCTACCTGCCTGAAAAGGAACTGGCCATCGTCAGTCCGCCCAAAACCCTGCTGGTCTGGACGTATCCTCACGTGGCCGACGACAATACCCGCACCTTCGGCAGCTGGAGCACCATCTTCCTCACCGACCACTACGAGTGGGTGCGCCCCGCGAATGAACTGGGCGAAAACGACGACGATGCCGGCATCGCCGCGGGCCGTCCCAACCTCACCGTGCCCAAAAAACCGGGCAAAAACCCGTAGGCGCATGGCCAGCCCCCACAATAAAAAAATATACGCATGAAGATCCAGGGAGACATCACCGCACCCTTACGGCCTAATATGGTCGGCGGCCAGCTTCCCTATTTCGAATTCAACGACGATCCGCAATCGCAACTCTATCGCGTCCACCTGCTGGCCGACGGTGGCATGGGCATCTGCTGGCGCTGCCCGGTGCCCGCCAGCTATAGCTACGATGACGGCTACGAGCAAACCGTCACCGAACTGCGCACCTTCATCGAAAGCCTACCGGTCGATTACGAGGCGCAGCTCATCATCACCTCGCACAACGACCTCACCAAGCCGCTCAAGCGCTATCTGGCCGCCACGCCCAACCTGCCCAAGGCCGCGCAACTGCGCCAGTCGCGGGCCGATAAGATGTTCGAGGCCGGCAAGCGAGGCTACGCGGTGTCCGAGCGTGGCCACACCCGCCTGCGCGAAAGCTACATGATCATCACGCTGCGCACGCCCGAGCAAAGCAAGCGCTTCGGCATCCTGTCCATCATCGTCGATATGCTGTTCCAGGCCGCCGCGCTCATGCTGCGCAGCATCGGGCTCGACGTCAGCAAGTACGTCGGCCATTTCCTCGAAGACACGGTCAAAGAAGGCCTCGCCGAGTTTCGCGAAGCCATCCTCTCGGTCGAAAACACGCTCACGCAAATGTTCGAACTCGAGCGCATGGCGCTGGTCGATTTGAAGGAGCACTACTGGACCACCCTGGCCCCCAGCTTCAAGGATCCGCAACAGAACGTCACGGTCGATCCGCTGCGCCCGTTCGCCGAGCAGGTCATTCCGCTGCCGCTCGAAAACGATTTCGACGTCATCAAACTGGGCGACGACTACCACGGCGTCTGCATGCTCGCCATGATGCCCGACTCGGTCATGACCGACTTCCTCGGCGTCATCCGCCGCACCACGGTCAGCCAAACCACGTTCTTCTGCAACCTCACCAGCGCCAGCCAGACCATGGAAAAGGTCAAGCTCACCCTCAGCGCCGAGCTGCGCAAGCGTATCGCCAGCACCTTCAACCGCGAAGACGCCGATGTTTATGCCGAAGAAGCTTCCCAAACCAAAACCCGCCTGTTCTCGGGCCGCAAGATCGTCTACGCCATGGTGGGCATCATCGTGTCCGGCCGCTCGAAGGAGCAGGTTGAAGACGATTTGCTGCGCATCAACGCCCAGTTCAAAAAACTGTCTGTGGTGCCCGATGTCGAAAAGACCATGGCCCTGCAGGCCGTCAGTTACAGCTGGCCGCTGGCGTGGCGCAAACAGTTCTCCGGCCCGTTCGCGCGCACCCGCCGCGTCATCTCCGATGATATCTCCGACCTGCTGCCGGTGCACGGCCACTGGGGCGGCCACGGCATTCCGGGCACAAGGTACGAAAAGAACCTGCCGCAGTGCCTCTACGTCAACCGCGACGGCGAGATCACCTTCTTCGACCACACCAGCCCGGCGTTCATGAACTGGCACTACGTCGTCACCGGTACGTCCGGTGCCGGTAAGTCCTTCTTCGTCACCGACCTGGTGCTGCAACTGTTCGGCTCGGGCATCGAAAAGCAGTACCTGCTCACCATCAAGGACGATTACGACCGCTTCGCCGAAACCATGGGCAAGCTCATCATCATCGACCTCGATAGGCAAGACGTCTGCATCAACCCCTTCGCGGGCGAGATCTCCAAGCACCGCCTGCAACAGTGGGCCACCAGCGTCGAATTGATGATCCAGAAAGGCAATTTCCAGACCTCACGCATCGAGCAACGCCTCATCGAGCAGGTCGTGCAGTACGCCTACGATATCGTCCCGGCCGACGACCTGCTGCGCCCCACCTGGATCCAGCAGGCCTTCCTCAAGTTCCCCTACGCCGACGAACCCAGCCGCGAAGCCGGGCACCAGATGGCGCGCGAGATCGGCAGCTACTGCGAAACCGGCATTTACGGCAAACTGTTCGACGCCGCCCCCAGCTTCACCGAAAAAGACAAGCTGGTGGTCTTCAACCTGCAAAACGTGCTCAACGAAAAGATCGCCGACGTCATCATCAACGCCATCTTCACCATGATCGACAACGTCATGTACACCGGCGATCGCGGCGAAAAAAAGCACCTGCTGGTCGACGAAATGGTCAGCATGGTCAGCAGCAAGGGTGGCCCGGCCGTGGCCAACCAGCTCAAGCGCGCGTTCCGCACCTACCGCAGCCTTAACTGCATGTGCGGCATCGCCAGCCAGAACGAAGAGGATTTAACATCCGAGGTCGGCCAGGCCGTCATCGGCAACATCACCAAGCGCATCCTGCTCAAGCCGCGGCGCGAAATGATCCCGATGCTGATGCAAACCCTCGGCCTGCGCAGCGCCCGCCACCAAAGCAACATCGCGGGGCTGGTCACCATGCCCGGCTATTTCTCCGAATTCTATCTCATCAGCCCCGACGGCGAAGTGGTCTGCCGCCTGCTCACCGACAGGCTCACTTACGCGCTGGCCACCACCACGCCCGACGACGTGGCCGAGATCCGGCGGTTGCGTGAAGAATTCGACGGCGACTGGTGGCACGCCACCGTCACGTTCGCCGAGCGTTACCCCCACGGCGTGCGCGCCGCCCGCAGCAAGGCGCAACAGGTCAGGTAAGGGCAGGGGCGCGCGCAGCGCATGCAGTAAACGCGCCTTTGGCGCGATGCCGCCCGCAGCAAGGCGCGGCAGATCCGCTAAGCACGGATAAATTCGGCAAGCGTTGCCCCATAACCACGGGGTAAGGCCGAATATAAAAATTCACGCCGATTTACGCATCCAGTTTATGCACCTCGCTCGTTATACCGGCCCGCTTTTTGTTACGCTGCATCATGGTCCTCAAGCGCCAATTGCCTTCACGCGTGTCGCCCGACGAAGCTGCCAAGCCGTCGGCGTCCGCAGCCGCGCCTGTGGCTAATATCGACGAGCAATGGCCCGCCCCGCCCGAAAGCAAAACCCCCGCGCAAACCGCCATCCTCAACACGCTGCCCGATTTGCCGCCCCTGCCGCCGCTGCCGGAAGAAACCCCGGTGCAACAGGCCGCGCCCGTAACCGCACCCGAAGCGCCCGCCGTGGCCGCCGCGCCGTCCGAACCCGCCGACACCACGCCCAGCCTGCCGTCCGACGATACACCCCGCCGCCGCGTCAAGGCGCCGCGCGCCTTCACCGAAACCGCCCCGGCGCCCGAAGCCGGGGCCGCCATGCCCGCGCCCCAGCCGGTCAAAAACCCCATTGCCGAAGCGCCCGACCGCCTGGCTGACGCCGGCATCATCCCCGCGCAGAATGTCGATACGCTGACCTCCGGCCTGCAAGCCGCGCCGCCCAGCTTCAGTGCGCCGCTGCCGGCATCCCAACCGCTGCCCGCCACCAATATTTTCGAAACCCCGGCCGAACCTGCCGCCGCCCCTGTCGCTTCCGCCGCGCCTGAGGCTCCCGCAGCCATGCCCGCACCGGCCCCGCAACCCGCCGTCCCTGCGCAAAGCCTGCCCGAACCCACCTCCGACCTGCCCTGGGCCACCGGCCCGGCCAAGGCGGCCGAAAGCACTTCCAGCGGCTGGGATATCGAAACCCCTGCCGTTACCGCCGCGCCCACGGTCGCTTCCGCCGCCGCCGCGCCTGCCGCACCGCCGCCCGACCTGTTCCGCGACGTCGCCCTCTCGCGCACCGCGGGTGCCGAAGGCCCCATCCCGTCCATGCCGTGGTCCAACAGCCCCGGCCGTAGCGCGCCCGAATTGCCCAAAACCAGCATGCCCAGCCCGGCCACGCCGCGTGGTGGTTCATTCCAGCTGGTGCTCGCCGCCGCCGCTGTAGCTGGCGTGTTGTTCGTGGCCTACACGCTGGTCACGCGCACCGACAGCACGCAGGAACGCCTGGCCCGCCTCACCGGCAGCCTGCGCGAAGCGCCCGAAGTGGTGCCCGGCTCGCCCGCCTCCACCAACCCGGCCGTGCAACCTAATTTGCAGCCCGAAAAGGTCATCGCCATGGGCAACATCAGCGGCAGCAACCTGTTGCCGCCGCCCGCCGTGGCCGCCAACACCTTCATGCCGCTCGAGCCCACCACACCCGCCGGCAGCCCCAGCACCGTGGTCGATTTCACCGACGTCCCGCCCGGCGAGGCCGGCAAGCCCATCGTCGCCGACGGCACCGAAAAGATGCCCGCCGACGTCGGCTACATCGCCAGCCTGCAGCAGGCCATCGCCAAGGAAAAAGCCAAAGAAGGCGGCAAGCCCGCCGCCATCCAGGCCGCCGAAGCCTCCAAGGCCGACGACAAGAACCTCAGCCAGGTCGAAAAGCTCAAGCGCGGCGAAGATCTCAAGGCCCAGCTCGACGAAGAACTCGCCTCCTACCGCAAGGCGCTGGCCGAAGCTCCCGCCCCCGCGCTGGCCCCCAAACCCACCGAATTCTTCCGCGAACCTTCGCAGTTCATGGACGGCAAAAACCAGCTCGGCGCCGCAACGGGCGCCAGCGGCACGCTGCTGCCGCCGCCCAACAGCGGTGCCGCCCCGGTCAAGGCCGCCAAGGGTGTCGAAGGCCTGCCGCCCGCCGAGCTGTACGCCAACAATCCCAAAAACCTGCCCATTCTGCCCGAGCCCGCGGTCGAGGCCCCCAAGGTTCGCCAGCTGGCCGATTTCGACGTGAATGTCTTTACGCCCGAAGAACCCAAGGTGCGCATGCCCAAGGGCGTCAAGCCGCGCATCGCGGCGGGCGATTTCCCCTCGCTCGACATCCTCTCGCTGGTGCCGGGTCGCGGCCTCATCGCCTACTACGAGGGTAAAGAGGGCGTGCTGATGGTGGGCGAGCAGGTGGCCGGCTGGAAGCTGGTCGGCGTCAACGCCACCACCGCCGAGTTCGCCAGCGGCGAAAAGCACCAGGTTGTCCGGGCCGACTAAGTCTTATTATGGTGTACGCCGCTTGACGGCATCCACCGGCCTCCCCATAATTCAGTTAATCTTTCAGACCCATAAGGGAGTTCAGTAGCGTATGGATATTCTCGACCTCAACCGCGTCCGTCAAATCGGGGCCGAATACGGCTGGCCCGAACCCCAACTCGAAATGGCCCTGGCAAACGCCATCCGCCTGGCTTATGTCGATCGCGACATGATGGTCGAAGCCGACGTCAACCTCGACCTCGGCAGCATCACGGCGCGCCGCCGCAACGGCTTCGGCGAGCACGGCGCCTGGATCGACATCAACGCCCCCATCCTGCCTAGCGTCAAACAGTTCATGGCGGCCATGGAGCTGCAGCAAATGGGCGATAACGCCCCCGGCCGCATCGTCGAAGGCGAGGTCGGCGGCTTCCGCGACGGCGGCATTCTGTACCGCCTGCCCGAAGAAAAATTCGTGTTCGTACCCGAAAATCTGCTGTCGGTGATGGATTTCCACGAAAAGCCCGCCGTCGGCACCAAACAGGTGCTGGCCATGTGCGCCAGCGTCGAGCCGGTCAGCAAAATCCGCGTCGCCACCCGCCGGGGAAAGGAATTCGTCGCGGCAGTGACCGAAGAATATTACCCCGAATGCGTCAGCGGCATCTGGATGGGCGCCTCCAACAGCTGGGCGGTCATCCGCATGGCGGCCGAACACATGAGCGCGTGGCTCGAGAAGGACGGCATCAACGTCAAGCACCTGCAAACCGTGCTGGGCCTGCGCCGCATCACGCTCATCCCCGAAGGCAAGGGCGAAACCGACCAGGAACGCAAAGACAGCGAGATCAAGCACTTCGTCAACAACGCATGGAAGGCCTGTAAAATCGCAGTGCTCGAACCCAACCGCATCGTCATCCACACCCCGCTCGATAAACAGGATCCCCGTAAGTTGCGCACCTTCAGCAGCATGCTGCAAAAGCTGGCGCCCGAGCGCGAGCAAAGCATGCTTTAGCCAATAGGGTGCGCAAAAAAACAGGCCCCATCGGGGCCTGTTTCGTTGTGAAGCGTCAGGTAAAACGCTTTTCCGGGTCGTCCATTTCTTCAACCAGTCCCCATATTTCCTTAAACAGGGGAATGACCACTTTCTTCACCGCCAACGCCAGCAGCAGCACGCCAAAAATAAATTGCACCGGCCAGTAATAAAAAGCGACCAGCAGAAGGGCCAGCAGGCTTGCCAGCGCCAGTACGGCCAGCGGCCGCCATACCCAGGTCACCAGCCGGTTGTGGCGGGTCACCTCGGGGCTTTGCGGGGGTGCCCACATCATCGCTTCGTACTCTTCGTCGAGCGAGCCGGGCATCACCGCCAGTTGCAGCATGCCCCATACAAACAGGGCTACCACGCCTATCGCCAGGCAGATCAGGGCAGGGGCCCAATTTACGCCCAGCCACTTGGCCAGTTGCGTAAACAGGATGTAATCCACGCCAGCAATGGCAATCACGCCGGCCGCCGTTGTCATGCGCCAGGCATTCACCATGCGGGCATACTTCGTAATAAACGAATCTCCAGAGGGGGTCGCAACCATAGCCATAGCCACTCTCCACAGAAGGGGTGAACAGTTCAGATAAATCCGTTGCGCCCATTATAAGGGTAGCCAGGGCTTACGGTAAACAGGTGTTTGGGGTTAGTGAATGGTGCCCGGCTCGTCGGCAACCGCCTCGGCGCTGTGGCGGGCCACAATGCTGGCGGCCACGGTGCGCAGCGGCACCTTGGGGGCTTCGGCCTTCGGTTCAACCGGCGCAATCGCCACCGGTGCTTCTTCAATAACATCCACATGCGCTTCCAGCGTCGCAGGCTCCGCTTCTGCGGCCTTGATGGCCTCGATCACCGGCGTTTGCGGGGCAGGGGGCTGCTGGCCGGGCATCGGCGGCAGGGCGGCGCCCATACGCTTCTCCACCTGCTGCAGCAACGGCTGCGGCACGCTGGTGGCCACGCCGGGCCAGCGCTTCACGTCGGCCACGATGCGCTCGATTTCGGTCAGGCTGTAGGTGGTTTGCAGCTTGTACAGGCGCGGCGGGTATTTCTCGCCTACCGCCAGCAGGGCCTCGCCCTGGCTTTCGGCGGTGGCGGGCGCCACAAAGTCCTCACCCGTTTTCAGGTTCTGCAAAAACACCAGGTAGGTTTTCGGGTTGTCCACGGCGGGCAGTTTAAAACAAATCAGCGGCCCCGCAAGGCCGCTGCCTTCAACCCACGCTGTCGCGCCACGCCTTCAGCACGCGTGGCAGCACCACGCTCACCACCACGGCGCCGGGTATCGCCAGCAAAAGGCCCAATATGCCGCCCGCCGCACCACCGGCCAGCAGGGCAAACATCACCCACAGCGGGTGCAGGCCCACGCGGTTGCCCACCAGTTTGGGGGTCAGCACGTAGCCTTCAAGGGTCTGTCCTATGGCAAAAATCACCGCCAGATAAATATACGGCTGCCAGTCCATCAGCTGAAACTGCACCAGCGCCATCGCAAACATCATCAGTATCCCCACCGCCCCACCAATAAACGGCAAAAACGAAAGCATCCCCGTCGCCAAACCAATGGCCCAGCCCAACTCCAGCCCCACCACAGCCTGCAACGCCACGGCGTAAAAAATGCCAAGACTCAGGCACACCAAAAACACGCCACGCAGGTAGGCCGAAAGCTTGTTGTCGATCTCGCTGCGGCACTCGGCCACCACCGGCCGCCATTTTTTCGGCAGCCACATAATGGCGCTTTGGGTCACGTGCGGCCAGTCGGCCAGCAGGTAAAAGGCCACCAGCGGCGTCATCACCGCCAGCAGCAGCACGTTAAACAGCATGGCCACGCCGGTCAGGCCTTTTTGCAGGGCGCCAATGCCCAATTCCAAACCCTTGGTGCCCACCATGCCCAGCGGGCGCAGCAGCTCGTCGGGCGAAAGCTGCAACTTCAGCGAACCCAGCAGCGGCGCCAGCTTGGCCGGCAGCACAAAATGCTGCAGCGTCACCATGTACACCGGCAACCGCTGCACAAAGCTACCCAGCTGCTCCACCAGCAGCGGCGCACCCAGCACCAGGCCGATCACCAGCAGGCTCACGGCAAACGCCACGGGCACGGCGGCGGCGATCGCGCGGGGCAAACCCCAGCGGGTCATGCGGTCCACCAGGGGGCTTAGCAAATAGGCCAGCACAAAGCCCACCACAAACGGCAGCATAATGCCGGCCTGCGTGGCCAAAAACAGCAGCACCACAGCGGTGCCGATGATCAGTATGGTCAACCAACGTGCCTTGTTCATCCCGCAACCCTGCCGCAGCCGGGGCCGCCTGTCCACTTTTTAGGCGCCCCGATTTCCCAAAAAAGCGCTGCAACCACCAAATCTTATCAATTGTATTCCATGTATACAGTAAACACATACTTACTCCCGCCAATCATGCTATACAGGCGTAAATGGCCGTTAACCGCCTCGTTCTGCTTACCGGTGTCTTCGCTGTCGAGGCCGCACTGCTCGCGCTTGCGCACTGGCAGTACAACCGCTACCACCAGCGGCTGAACGAACAGGCCGCGCGCAGCACCGCCCCGCAAACGCATTTCATCGGCACCATCCAAAAATACGCGTGGCTTACCAATCAGCCGCAACCGAACGGCGACGAGAACGACCGCCCCGGCCGCCGCCTCATCGCGCTGATGCAAACCGACACCGGCCCGCAAATCGCCGACCTCGGCTGGCAACCCAACCCGGCCGTGCCCACCGCCGCGCCCGATTTTTCAACTTTCCCCACCGGCCCGCTGCCGGTCACGGGCATCACCTTGCCGCTGCCCGCGCGGCGCGGCTGGCTGCAGGGCCCGCTTACCACCACGCATCCGCAACTGCTGGCCTTCCTCGCGCCGCAGGCCCTCACCAGCGCCACCGTCCCCGCCACCTACACCGCCGCCACGCTCAGCGTGGTGCCCGGCGTCAGCCCGCAACCGCCAGCGCTCAAAAACCCGGGCATGAATTTCAGCTACATGATGCAGTGGCTGGGCATGGCCCTGCTGTTCCCCATCCTGTGCGCAAACCTGTTCTTAAAAACTACTCGCCGCCAAAAGTAACGCTGGCCGCGGTGGGTTTCTTGCTGCGCAGGTCGCGCAGCAGGCCTTTCACGTCCAGCAGGCCGGTCAGCGTCACCACCAGCGTAAAGGCCATCGCGCCAAGGCCGCCCACCGCCACCAGCCACACTAGGCGCAGCGGCACGCTCCAATCCATGCTGAAGGGCACCAGCACCTTGCCCGCCACCAGCACAACAGCCATCACGGCCATCGCGCCCAGCAATTGCACCAGAGGGCGGCCAAGCCCTGCCAGCTTCATGTCAATCACGCCTTTGCGGCGCAGCCAGTGCCATTGCAAAAAGGCGTTGGTGTAGCCGCCCAGCGCGGTGGCCACGGCAATGCCCACATGCGCCACGTCGCCATGGCCCAGCCGTATCAACCCGAATGCCAGGGCAAAATTGGCCGCAAAGTTCACCGCCAGCGCAATGGCACTGGCCTTCACCGGCGTGCGCGCGTCCTCGCTGGCAAAAAACGCGGGCGCGGTAATTTTGGTCAGTATGTACGCCGGAAGCCCCGCCACATACCCCATCATGGCCCACGCGGTGGCCAGCGCGGCCCAGTCGCTGAACTGCCCATGGTGCAGCAGCGCGCCGATCATCTCGGGCGCCAGCAAAAACAAAAACACGGTGGCGCCGCCGGCCAGCGTCATGCAGCCCTGTATCGAGTCCATAAAGCTCTGGCCCGCCGCCTTGCGGTCGCCCTTGCCCAGTAATACCGAAAGATGCGGCAGCAGCACGGTCGCCACCGCGGTGCCGATCAACGCCATGGGCAGCTGGTAAAAACGGTTGGCGTACTGCAGGTAGCTCACGGCGGCTTCCTGCCCGGTGTAACTCGCGGCAATGTTATCAATGATCAAACTCAATTGTAGAACCCCCACGCCCACGGCGGCAGGCGCAAAACGCATCAGCATGGTCTTCACTTCCGGGTGGCGGCCGGGCTTGCCAAAACTCACCCGAAGGCCCAACCGGCGCAACTGCCGCCACATGTAAGCCAGCTGCGCCACGCCGCCAATGGGCATGGCCCAGGCGGCGGCCTGCGCGGCATCCATGCCCATGGGGTGCACCGCCAGCAGCATCAGCAAAAAGCTCAGGTTCAGCAGCGCGGGCACGCTGGCATAGGCGGCAAACCTGCCTTTCACGTTGCACAGCGCGCCAAAAAACGCGCTCAGGCAAATCAGGGTCACGTAGGGGAAGGTAATGCGCCCCAGCAGCACCGCCATGTCGAATTTGGCCGGGTCGGCCAGCCAGCCCGGTACCATCACGGTGATCAGCGCGGGCATGAACACCACGCCAACAACGGTCAGGCTCACCAGGATCACGCACAACCACCTGAACACCACGTTGGCAAACGCCGCGGCGGCGGCCTCGCCCTGCGCTTGCACGCGCGCGTAAATCGGCACAAAGGCAATGTTCAACGCGCCTTCGCCCAACAGGCGGCGGAACAGGTTGGGCAGCTGCATCGCAATAAAAAACGCATCGCTGGTGGCGTTGGCGCCCAGCTTGTTGGCAATCACCAGGTCGCGGGCAAAGCCCAAAAAGCGGCTTACCAGCGTCCACACCGCCACGATCATGCTGTTTTTCAAAATGGCCATTATGCAGCACCCTAGCGCTTGCATTTCCCGCCGCCAAGCTTATAAATAAGGCATCCAGGCCGTTTCCACGGCCCACTGGAGCAAACAGGCTCCACGGGGCCGCTTACATGGAGGCATCATCTCAATGCGTTTTCAATTTAGTCATTACAACAACGGCGAGATCAACGGCGTTTCAAAAGGCCATCCTTCGCACGGCAATAACGCGTTCACCATCAAGGTCGGCGCGGTGCGCGTGGGTCAAAAATGGTATCAGGCCGTCTCGCCCAAGCCGGGCCACCCCAGCATCGAACTCAGCGCCATCAAGCGCAACGGCGTCGGCATCGTCGCGGTCGGCAAGGTCAGCGGCGACAAAGACGTCGGCGCCGACGGTACCGAGGTCACGCTGCCCATCCGCCAGTTCGCCACCATCACCGGCTCGCTGTACGAACCCTACTAACGAACAATGCAAACGTGGCGCCCCCGGCGCCACGTTTTTTGTCAGCCGATCATCTCGCGCAGCCGCGCCAACTCATCCAGCGCCTCGCGGGGGCTTATGCCGTCCACATCAATGCCCTGCAACCGCAGGCGCAGTTCGTCCTTGGCCGCCGGGGTGGTCGCATGCGCAAACAGGCTTAAATCACCCACCTTGGCCACGCCGTCCTGCCGCGCGCTTTTCAGCAGGCCCTGCAAAATAATGTCGGCGCGCTTCACCACGGGGGCGGGCACACCTGCCAGCTTGGCCACCTGCACGCCAAAACTGCCGCCCGCCGCACCGGGGCGAATTTCATGAAGGAACACCATCTCGCCGTTCCATTCCTTCACGGCGGCCTGGTAGGGCTTCACGTGGGGCAGCGTCGGGCACAACCCTGTTAACTCGTGGTAGTGCGTGGCAAACAGCGTGCGGCTGCCGCGCGTGGCCAGATCTTCCACGCAGGCCCAGGCAATGGCCAAGCCGTCATAGGTCGCGGTGCCGCGGCCCAGCTCGTCTAAAATCACTAAACTGCGGTTGGTTGCGCCGTTCAAAATCGCCGCGGTCTCCACCATTTCCACCATAAAGGTGCTTTGCCCTGCCGCTAAATTATCGGCGGCCCCGATGCGGCTAAACAGCTTGTCCGCCACGCCGATACGCATCGCCGTCGCAGGCACATAGCTGCCTACCTGCGCCAGTATCACCAGCAAGGCCACCTGCCGCAAAAAGGTACTTTTCCCGGCCATGTTGGGGCCGGTGATGAGCCACAACTGCCCGTCGCTCAAATCGCAATCGTTGGGCACAAAGTCACTCACCCGCGCGGCCACCACGGGGTGACGCCCGCGCTCGATATGCAACGCGTTGCTGTCTTCCACCACCGGGCACACCCAGCCGCCGCCCGATGCGATCTCCGCCAACCCGGCCAGCACGTCCACGGTGGCCAGCGCCTCGGCCACGTCCAGCAACGGCACGCTGGCGGCCTTCACCTCGTTCACCAGTTCTTCAAACAGCACGGCCTCGCGCGCTTGTGCATTGGCCCCCGCGCTGCCCAGGTCGCGCTCCAGCGCCAGCAGGTTCTGCGTGGTGTAGCGGTGGGTGCCCACGGTGGTCTGCCGGTGCATGAAGTGCGCGGGCACCTTGCCTTCATGCTGCTTGGTCAGTTCAAAGTAATAGCCCCATACCTTGTTGTAGCGCAGCTTCAGTGGAATGCCCGTGCCCGCGGTCTCGCTCTCCTCCAACTGCTGCAGCAAGGTGTTGCCGTCGTTCACCAGCTTGCGGTAGCCGTCCAGCTCGCCGTCAAAACCGTCCGCAATAAAGCCGCCGTCGCGCACCAGCGCGCCCGGCTCTTCCACCAGCGCGGCAACCAAACGCGCGGTCATCTTTTCCAACCCCGAAAGCTTCTTCCCCCACCCCGCCAAACCAGCGTCGCCCAAAGCCGAAAGCAACGCCACCAGCCCCGGCAACTGCTGCCCGGTGGCACGAAGCACAGCCAAATCGCGCGGCCCGCCACGCCCCAGCAGTAACCGGCTCATGCAACGGGCCACGTCGCCGGTTTCCTTCAGGTGCTGGCGTATCGCGGTACGCGAATTCCCCAGCAGCGCCGTCACACAGCCCTGACGCCCCAAAATCCGGCCCACATCGGCCAGCGGCTCGGCGATCCAGCGCGCCAGCAACCGTGCACCGGCGGCGGTCACGGTCTTGTCCATCACGCCCAAAAGCGAATCCCGCCGCATGCCCAGCATGCTCTCGGTCAGTTCCAAACTGCGGCGCGTCGCGGGGTCGATGCGCAGCACCGCGCGCGCCTCAACCTGCCCCGGCGCGCGCAACGCGGGCAACTTGCCCAGCTGGGTCAATTCGGCATAGGCCAGCAAGGCGCCCAGCGCGGTGCGGCCCGGCCCTTCGCTCACATTCAACCCTTCCACACTGGTCACGCCATACGCGCGTTTAATGGCCTCCACCGCGCGTTTGGGGTCAAACAAACTTTCCTGAACACTCACCTGCCGCCGCCCCACCACGCCTTCCAGCAACGGGCTCAGGGCTTCAGGCACCACCACTTCGCCGGGGTTCAGGGCCGAAGCCACGCCCCCCACATCACCCTCGCGCACGGCCCGCACACCCACTTCGCCGGTGCTCATTTCCAGCCAGGCCACACCCACCATCGGGCCGTCCTTGGCTGCGGCCATCAGGTAGTTGGCGCTGGTGGCGGTCAGCAGGTTTTCCTCGGTCAACGTCCCGGCGGTATAAATGCGCACCACCTCACGGTTCACCAGCGCACCGCTGCCGCGCGCCTTCTTGGCCTCCTCGGGGGTTTCGGTCTGCTCCACCAGCGCCACCTTGTGGCCTGCCGCCACCAGCTTGCCCACATAGGCCTCGGCGGCATGAAAAGGCACCCCGCACATCGGAATGCCCTCATCGCCTTCCTTGCCGGTGCGGCGGCGGGTCAGCGTAATGCCCAAAATCTCGCTGGCCACCACGGCATCGTTCTCAAAAATCTCGTAAAAATCGCCCATGCGGAACATCACGATGCAGCCGGGGTTGGCGGCGCAAATGCGCTTGTACTGAAGCATCACGGGGCTGTCGGCTACGGCCATGCTAGTTCACAACCTCAATTTGCGCGGGGTGGGTCAGGCGCATCTCCACGCCTTCAACCGGGTCGGTAAAACCGTGCAACCGCAGGGTCTTGCCCGCATACACGGCCAAGGGGTCAATGCCGGCCTTTTTAAAGTTCTTCAGGTTCTTCTTCTCGATCACGGCGGTAAAGTCGGTGTGGTAATCGGTGCCGAAGTTGAAATACATCGCCTTCTTGCCTTGCCCGGTGCTCAGCACCTTGCCCTGCACCACCTGGAATATGCCAATGAACTCCGGCGCGCAGCAAGCCGCCGCATCCTTCACGCGCCAGCGCGGGTGGCTCCATATGCCCCTGTTCGCCGCACGGGCCTCCTGTTCAAACTTCAGCAACTGGTCGGGGTGCATGGTGTTGTCGGCAAAGGTGTAAACATGGGCCAGCCCTTCGCGCACCAGCAACCCGTTCAGCCAGGTGCCGTCCGGCAGGTAAATGTCTGCCAGCCAGCGGCCGTAACGGTCATAGGCCTTGTCGGCAATCTTCAGCTTCACGGTGCGGCCGGTGGCCAACGCTTTCACGCGGGCGCGGGCGGCTTCGGCAAAGGGTTCGGCAGGGGCGCCGTCGTGCGGGCCTTCGGGGGTGTTGATGTCCACAAACCGAACATCCTGCCCTTCATTCACCACAAACGTGTCGCCGTCCTTCACATACTTCACGGTGGCGGTCACCACTTCACCGGGCTGTACATCAACGGCAAAAACGGCCTCCATGGGCAGCGCCAAAGCCAGTACTAATGCGTATTTCCCCCACATCGGGGCACACCCTAACAAAAGCCTAAAAGCTTGACCACAACCAACTGTGGCGTCACAAAGCGCCAGCGTCCTTGTAGTTCAATGGATAGAACAAGGGACTCCTAAGCCCTAGATTCAGGTTCGATTCCTGACAAGGACGCCAAAGCAAAAGCGGCAGGGTAAAACCCCGCCGCCTTGGCAATCGCTAATGAGCAACCGTATTCTTGCCGATTTCCAGCACCGGCAAACCTTTCATACGGCGCTGGCGGTTCACCGCCGCCAGCAACAGTTTTCCCAGCCGCTTCGAAATGCTGACCATGCGTTCAGCCTTCGAAGCCAGCCTCATCTTTTCCTGTAAGGGGATGTGACGCGAGGTCTGGATACTTTCGCGCAATTCTTCCGCAAGGTTACGCATCGATTCTCCTATATTAAGAATGTCGATAGCCACGTCGGCCGAAACACACTCGACCTTGCTGTACATGGGCGGCAGGTACTGCCTGATGGCCCGTGGTAACGGCACAAGGTGTTCGGTTTCGGCAGCCATAAGCTGCAGCTGTTCTATTTGTTGAGAGTTGAGCATCGAGGATATTCCCCAAATCGCCCCGAACCGGGGCGCCCCAAAGGGAGGTAAGATATATAACGAGGTAAAAATGGGGCGGCAATCCGCCCCCGTCAAGCTACCGTGGGTTGAATAGTTATTTGTCGGCCGGGTGGTTGGCGGCGCGCCGTTCGGCATCCTTGGCCTGCGCGGCGGTGTAATTGCGGGGGATGGTCAGCTTCTGGCCGGTTTTCAGGTTGGTCACGTTCTTGCCGATGGCCTTGCGGTTGGCGCTGTAGATCAGCGGCCAGCGCTCGGCCTTGCCGTAAATCGCGGGCTGGGCGCTAATGTCACCCAGGGTGTCGCCCTGCTGAACCTGGTATTGGGTCACGCGGTTCTTGGCGTCGAATTTCAGGTAGCGCTTGTCGTCGCTGGCGGGGGTGGGTTTGTCCACAAAGTTTTCGCCGGTGGCGGGGCCGGTCACGGTGCCCCCGGCAACCTTCTCGCCGCCTTCGGCCAGGCTTTCCAGCTGGCGCTGGCCGCGCCAGCCGTAGTCAAAATCGCCGGGGCGGCTGGTGCCCAGCCGGTTGTCGGCGGGCTGGCGCCAGTCTTTTTTCGCGGCGCCAATGGTCGCCTGCCTGGTCACGCGGGCCTCGTAGCCGTCCATACCGGTGCTGGCCATGCCAATGCCGCTGTCCGGGTCGCCGATCACCACGTTCTGGCCGGTGTCGTAGTTGTTGCCGCTGTAATCGTTGGCTGGGCGCATCACCTTGCTGGCGCTGCCGGTCAGGTAGGTTTCGGGCTCAAGGTCGCCGCGGGTGTAATAGTTGTTCCACTGCGCCGCGTCCTTCTGGTCGTAATAGGGCACAACCACTTCCTTGGGGGGCAGCAGGTGGCGCGGGGCCACGCGGGCTTTCTGGTCCTCACGGAAGGTGAACATGTCGTCGATCCACTTGAACGCCCCGGCATGAGCGCTCTGGGCCCCCATCAAACTCATCGCTCCAACCAGCGCCAAAGTGCTTACACGCAACCGCATCATGGCTTATCATACGGGAATGAACGCCCCGCGCCATGCCATCGCCTTTTTTCTGGCCATATTCGCACTACTTTGTGTGCACCCTGTGGCCGCCCAACAACGTACCGCCACCATCCGCATCGCGGTGGCCTACACGCCCAAAAGCTTAAGCCCCACCATGGCCACCGACGCCGCCGGCGCCCGCCTGCTGCAACTTACCCACCCCGCCCTGCTGGCGCAAAGCGCAAACGGCCAACCCGCACCGCTGGTGGCGCAGTCCTGCGCGCTCCAAACGCCGCAACTGGCCACCTGCCAGCTGCCCGAAGGCAAAACCTACACCGACGGCGCCCCGCTCACCGCCGCCACCGTCGCCACGTGGCTCACGCAGGTGCAGCGCAACGGCAAAAGCCCCATGTCGGGGCTGCTGAACAACGTGGGCATCGGCACGCAGGGCGGCACGCTGCTGTTCACGCTGCCGCGCCCCATGCCCGACTTCCTTAACACCCTCGCGCAGATCCCGCTGGCCAACCCGGCGAACGAAACCGCCGGGGCAGGGGCCTATACCCTTGGCACGCCCGACACCCTCGGCAACGTCACACTCACCCCGCTCGACAAAACCAAACCCGCGCTGCAGTTCCTCTACCTGCCCGATCCCACCACCCGCCTGCTCAAGCTGCAGAACGGCGAGGTCGATGTGGTGCAGAACGACCTGCCGCCCGAACTGGTCACCTTCGCGCAGCAAAAAAACTTCACGGTGCAGGGCACGCCCGGCAGCAGCTACACCTACCTTGCCTACAACTTCCGTAATTCCGACCTCGCCAATCCGCTGTTGCGGCAGGCCATGGCGCAAAGTTTAAACCGCGAAGCCCTGCGCAAAAACCTGCTGGGCGGGCAGGCCCAACCGGCGGGCTCGCTGCTGCCGCCGGGAGGCCCCGCCACGTGGGAAGCACCCGAAGAACCCTACGACCCCGCCGGCGTGATGCAAACGCTCGACGAAACCTTGCTCCCCGGCCCCGACGGCACGCGCGTCGCCTTCACCCTCACCACCAGCACCGACCCCACCGCCCAGCGCCTCGCGCAGGTCATCCAGCAGCAATGGGGTCAGGTCGGCATCAAGGTCGATATCCGGCCCACCGAATGGGCCGCGCTGTACGACGCCATCAAAACCGGCCGCTTCGACATGGTGCTGCTCACCTGGACCGGCCTGCAAACGCCCGATTTCCTCTACAGCGTCTTCCACCGCACGCAAACGCCGCCCAACGGGTTCAACCGCGGCAAAGTCGACGACGAAACCCTCAACCAGCTGCTCGAAGCCCTGCACACCGCACCCACGGCACAGCAGCAAACCGCCTACGCCATCGCGGCGCAAAAGCAGATCGCGGCGGTGCGGCCCTACCTGCCGCTGTTCCGCCGCAACCAGGTCCTCGTCACCGCACCAGGGGTGTTGGGCTGCACCATCGACATGCCCGGCAGCTACAAAGGCCTCACCACCTGCCAAAAATAAAAAGCCCGCCAACCGGCGGGCTTTTCGTTTTCATTTCGCAAACAGTCTGTGCCGCAGGTTGAACCCGGCAAGGCCAAGGTGTTCAGCCAGGTCTTCGGTACGCCTTTGGCGGCACGGTCGCGGCGTATGGTTGTGGCGCATCACCAGCTGGCGGTGCGCCATGTCGTTGTCAAAGGCCTGGGTGCGGTAAACCAACCGGCCGTCATAGGCAATCTGGTTCACCCCAAAGTCGCCGCGCCGTACCAGGTCGGCTGGCGAAAAGGGGTCGGCCGTCGCCATCACCTGAACGGGTTGGGCATATCCCGAAACCCCGAAGGTCATCACCTCAAAGGCAATGTTCCTTCGCAGTCGCGGCCATTCCATGCCGCCGCTGCCGTCATAGTCGCCATCCATCGGGTGTGTCACCGGCATGCCGAACAACCCCATCACGGCGTTCCTGTCGGCATGCACAAAAACATCAATGTCCCGGGGTTCCAGGCCAAGCACGCGGTCCCGAAGGTAACCGCCCAAAACCAGGGGCCTGAGCCCGGCACCCAAAAACTTCCCGAGCAGTTTGTCCAGTTCATGCGCCCGGGCAAAATCGGGCGAAGCCAGTAAAACGTTCATGGGGTGTCTCCGTGGTAAACAAGTGTTTCAAATACGTATACAAAAACCCGGCTATTGGCCAGTAAAAACAAACCCGCCATCGGCGGGTTTGTTTTTACTTCTCGGTTTTCTCGGCCGGCTTGGGTTCGGCCTTTTTGGCCTTCTTGTCCGGGCTCAACACCAAATTCATAAAACGGCCTTCCAATCCGCTGCGGAAATCCACCTTGGCAATGTCGGCGGTATCAGCCACCAACCGGTCGATCATCTGGGTGCCCAGATCGCTGTGGGTCACTTCGCGGCCGCGGAAACGCAAATTCACCTTGGCCTTGTTGCCGTCGGTCAAAAACTCGCGGATCTTCTTCAGCTTGATCTGGTAGTCATTCTCCTCGGTGCCGGGGCGAATGCTCATTTCCTTCACTTCAACAATGTGCTGGTTCTTTTTGGCTTCGCTCTTGCGCTTCTGTTCCTGGAAGCGGAACTTGCCGTAATCCAGGATCTTGCAAATGGGCGGGCTGACGTTGGGGCTAATCTCCACCAAGTCAAAACCCAGCTGCTGGGCCTTGGCCACGGCGTCGCGGGTGGTCATGATACCCAAATTCTCGCCCTCGGGGCCGATCACGCGCACATTCGGCACGCGGATGTCGTTATTGATACGGTGTTCATTTTGCCGGTTGCGCTCCGGCGTGCCGCGAAATCGGCCGATGGTTAAAACCCTTCATTCATAGTCATGGCCCATTAATTAGCAGAATTTGGTAAAAAAACAAGAAGTACCGCACCAAACCGCTCATTATCGCCACCCCCTTGAAACCGGGCCGGGCCATCCCATATCCCTGCGGCCTACCATACCTTTTCTACCCACCCCCAACCGCTTCCCGCACAGGCGGGGGCAAAAGGAAACTCTGAAAATGCGAACAATCGGCACGATCTGCGCCGTTCTCGGCGGCATGCTGCTCTACATGGCCGGCATGTACCAGGGGCCCATCCGGCCCATGCTGGGGGCCGAGATCCTCCTCAAGCTGCTCAACTCCACGGCCAATCTCGGGCTGTTGGGCATGGTTCTGGCCATCCTGGGCGGCTGCCTGGTGTTCATGGGCACCTTCCGGGCCCACGCCAAAAAGCTCGACACCACCATGTTCGGCCTCGAAAGCTCGATGATCAAGGTCCTCGGCAACGGGGTGGTCACCATGGTCGAAGGCATCAAGCACCTCATCGACAGCCAGGCCTACCAGCAGGGCCGCGAAGACATGCGCCTCGAAGCCATCAGCGATCCTTCGGTCCTGCACACGCAACCCGAAGCCTACGAACCCGCACCGCCGCCGCTGGCCCCGGCGCAGCACCGGCAACCGCAAATGCCGCCGCTGCCCGAGCGCAAATCCCAACGCAACGGTGCGCTCGGCAGCCCGCATCACTAAAATCGAAAATGCCGGCAACCCTCACAGGTTGCCGGCATTTTTGCGCCGAATACGAAAAGGCTTAACCGCCGCGACGGCTGCCGTCGCTCACTTCGCCGCGCCGCGCGCTGCCTTGCGGCGGCTGGCTGGCCTGCTGCTGTTGCTGCGCGGCCTGTTTCCGGGCGGGAAGGTTCACGCTGTCGCTGTGGGCGGTTTCACCGTTCTGGGCGGCGGTGCGGCGCTGCTTGGGTGTGGTCATGTAAGTTCCCTGTCAAATGGTAAACATCAGATGTTGCGGGTCTTGCAACGGCGCGGGTTATAGCCTGGCCCGCGGCGGCCTGTCCAGCGCGCAAAAAAGGCGGCCCCGGGGGGCCGCCATAAACCTTGCGGTTTTCTATGGTGCAGTTCAGAACCGCGCCGGCTTTACTTGCCGCTCTGGCGCTGGCCGTCCTTGTTCCCGCCACCCTGCTGCTGGCCTGGCTTCTGGCCGGGCTGCTGCTGCTGTTGGCCGGGTTTCTGGCCCGGATTCTGATTTGGGTTGTTACCCATGTTCAAGTTTCCTTGTAAAAAGTTACCGGTTTGGCAACGGGCGGCTTATGCTCCGCATGGCCGTACCTGTCCAGCCCTCAAGGGCACATCCCAGCGCTTTTTTTATAATTGAACGTCGCGGCGTGCGGCAATTTCGCCGCCGATGCGTTCCATGAATGCCTCCAGCTTCACGGCGCCTAGGTCGGTGCCGTCGCGCAACCGCACGGCCACGGTGCCGGCCTCGCGCTCCTTGTCACCCACCACCAGCATGTAGGGTATCTTGCGCTGCTGCGCGAACAGGATCTTTTTCTGCATGCGCTCGTTGCTGGCATCCACTTCCACGCGCAACCCGCCGGTGGCGGTCACGGCTGCCGCGCGCAACTTGGCGGCCACGTCGTCGGCATAGTCGTTCTGCTTGTCGGTAATGGGAATGACAATGGCCTGCACCGGGCTCAACCACACCGGGAACTTCCCTTCGCTGTTCTCGATCAGCACGCCTATGAACCGCTCAAGGCTGCCCAAAATGGCGCGGTGGAGCATCACCGGGTGCTGCTTGCTGCCGTCCTCTGCGGTGTAAAAGGCGTCAAGGCGCTGCGGCATGTTAAAGTCCACCTGCAAGGTGCCCAGCTGCCAGTCGCGGCCAATGCTGTCGCGCACGGTAAATTCCAGTTTCGGGCCGTAAAACGCGCCGTCGCCGGGGCTTATCTTCCAGTCCATGCCGGTGCGCTTGCAGGTTTCCATCAACGCGTTCTCGGCAATGTCCCAAATCTCATCGCTGCCGATGCGCTTCTCCGGCCGGGTGCTCAGCTTCAAAAAGTAGTTCTCAAAACCAAGGTCGGCGTACACCTCTTTCAGCAGGGCGCAAAACGCGATGCTCTCTTCCTGGATCTGCTCGGTGGTGCAAAAAATGTGCGCGTCATCCTGCGTAAAGGCGCGCACGCGCATCAACCCGTGCAGCGCGCCGTGGCTTTCGTTGCGCATGCAGCTGCCAAACTCGGCCATGCGCAGCGGCAGGTCGCGGTAGCTCTTGATGCCCACGTTGAACACCTGCACATGGCAGGGGCAGTTCATCGGCTTCAGGGCATGAATGCCCACCACCTTGCCCTCATGTTCGTCCTTCACCAAAAACAGGTCGTCAAAGTAGTTGGCCCAGTGCCCGCTCTTTTCGTATAGCACCTTGTCCACCAGCTTGGGGGTGTTCACTTCCACATACCCGGCGCGGTCCAGCTTGCGGCGCAGGTAATCGGTCAACTCGGTGTAAATGGTCCAGCCGGCCGGGTGCCAAAAGGCCTGGCCGGGGGCCTCTTCCTGAAAATGGAACAGGTCCAGCGCGGGCCCTATCTTGCGGTGGTCGCGCTTCTCGGCTTCGGCGCGCTGCACCAGGTAGGCATCCAGTTCTTTCTGGGTCGCGAACATCACGCCGTAAATGCGGGTGAGCTGCTTGTTGGCGCTGTCGCCGCGCCAGTAGGCCCCGGCAATATTGGTCAGCTTGAAGGCGCCGGTGATCTTGCCCAGATCCGGCACGTGCGGCCCCACGCACAGGTCGATGAAATTCTCGCCCGCATTGCCCTGCCGGTACGCGCTCACCTTGCCGCCGGGCAGCAACTGGCCCTTGGCGGCCACGTCGTCGATGATCTCCAGCTTGTAGTCGTCGCCGGTCTTTTTGAAGTGCGCCTTCAGCTCCTCGGCGTCCCACAGCTCGCGGGTCACGCTGTTGCCTTCTTTAATGATGGCATGCATGCGCTCTTCAATTTTCGGCAGGTCCTCGCTGCTCAAGGGCGCACTGAATTCCACGTCATAGTAAAACCCGTTGTCCACGGTGGGTCCAATGGCCAGCTTGGCGCCGGGGTACATCTCTTTGATGGCACGGGCCAAAACCTGCGCCGCCACGGTGTGGCGCATGGTGTCCAAACCCAGTTCACCTTTCACGGTGGCAATGTTCACCTTGGCATCGGCGGCGATCGGCTCACTTAAATCCTGAGGCTTACCGTCCACTTCAATCGCCAGCGCCGCCTTGGCCAAACCCGCGCCAATACCCGCCGCGATCTCGGCGCCGGTGGTGGGGGCCGCAAATTCCTTCACCGAATTATCGGGAAGTGTAATGCGTACCATGGGTCATCTCCTTTTTCATATGAGCTTGGCTTTTAGCATACAGGTTGTTACCTTGGCCATATGCCCCAACTCACGCTCAGCCATGGCCACACCATGCACTACACCGAACACGGCAACCCCAAGGGCGCGCCGGTGGTCTACCTGCACGGCGGCCCCGGCAGCGGCAGCAAGGCAAGCCACACCCGCTATTTCAACCTCAAAAGCCAGTGGGTCATCCTGTACGACCAACGCGGCTGCGGCCGATCTACGCCGCTGGGCCAAACCAAACACAACACCACCCAACTGCTCATCGAAGACCTCGAGCGCCTGCGCAGCCACTTGAACATCCAAAAATGGCAGGTGGTCGGCTTCAGCTGGGGCAGCACACTGGCGCTTGCCTACGCGCAGGCATACCCCAAACGCGTCAGCGGGCTCACCATCGGCGCGGTCTACCTCGGCACAAAGGCCGAAACCGAGTGGCTCACCCAACCCACCGGCGCGGCCATGTTCTATCCGGCCGAATATGCCGCCGCCACCGCGCTGGCCAAACCGGGCGCGGTGCTCAAGGCGTTGGCCGGAAGCGACAAAAAACGCGCCCGCCAGGTGGCCGAGGCCTGGACACTGTTCGACGCCCTCACCATGGAGTTCGAACCCGATGCCGCCGCCATCAAAGCCTCGCTCAAGGCCGATGCCTACCTGCCCACGCGCATGAAGGTCATGCACCATTACTTCGCCAACAACTGCTTCTTCACGCCCAACCAGCTGCTCAAGGGCGCCGCCAAACTCAAAAACATTCCGCTCCACATCGTGCAGGCGCATTACGATATGTGCACCCCGCCCGCCGCAGCATTGGCGTTGCACAAGGCACTGCCGGGTAGCACGCTCACCATGGTCACGCACGCCGGGCACCGCGCCACGCCGCCGGTCCAAAAGGCGCGTATCGCCGCTGTCGCGCAACAAGCCAGGGCGCTTGCCAAGGGCAAGTAACCCCCGGTATAATCGGCGGGTTACTTGCGTTAGGTTTCGAAAGGCAGGCGTCCTTTCCCACCCTTTCCAAACCGTACCTTTTACACAATCCCTCATACCTGTCCGGAGCATCAACATGCCCAAAAACACTTCGCTATCGCACGACGATTCCCTTACCGCCGGTGGGGTCATCACCCAACCTTCCTCGCCCGACCTGCCGAAGGAAGATTTCAGCAACCCCACCACCCGCAACCAGCGCGAAGTCAACGAACGCAATTGCCGCAACAAGGGCGGCGGCATCGGTTACAACTACGACGATTAACCAGGCGCCTGCGCCGGTATCGACCCCCGAAATCAAAACACCCCGCTGCGGCGGGGTGTTTTCTATTTAAGGCGGGCAAGCCCTGCCGCCACCGCCGTATCCACCCGAAGTATCGTGTCGCCCAAACTCACCGGCACCACACCGGCATGGCGCATCAGCAGGTTTTCCTCGGCGGGGGAAAACCCGCCTTCAGGCCCGATCAATATCGCGCGCAGCATCGGGTCGGGCATCAATTCTTCCCGGCCTTCAACTTCACGGCTGGCCGCCCACGCCAGCTTACCCTGCAAGGTGTGGAGTGCCGTATCAAGCTTGGCAATCGGCGCCAGCACCGGCAGGTCCAGCCGCTCGCATTGCTCGCAGGCTTCCACCATCAGGGTGTGGGCGCGCTCGGGGTTGATGTCCTTCTTCACCACAAAGCTGGTCAGCAACGGCACAATGCGGGTCACGCCCAGTTCAGTGGCCATGCGCAGGCAGGTTTCAAAGGCGTCGCGCTTGGGCAGCCCCAGCCACAGTTCCAGCGGCGGGCAGGGGGTGTGGGCCAGCAGTTCGCGGCCCACACCGGCCTTACCGTCGCGCAGCACATCAGCCTCAAACAAACCGCTGCTGCCGTTAAACAGGCCAATGCGCGCACCCTCGTCGGTGCGCAGCACGGTGTCCAGCCGCCGGGCCAGCGTGGCGGGCAGCTTCACCACCGCGCCTTCGCGCAACTCGTCGTCGATAAAAAACCGTTTCAAATCGCCTTTGCTCATGCCGCACCTTAACCCGATTTGCGTTTCTTTCAACATCGCCTTTCCATGGCACCGCTCTCGCCCAACACCTTTTTCCATGCTAAAACAACGGCATGACGACAGCCGCGCATCACTCCCGCATCACTTGCGCACGCTTTTGGCCCCAAAACCGACAGCCGCGCATCACAAGTGTACAGCCGACCGACACCGGCGCATCACCTGCGCACACCCCCTCCAAAAAGCTGTTTGCATGAAAAAGCCGACCATTGTTCTTCAATTGTTACCGGCACTTAATACCGGCGGTACCGAGCAAAGCGCGGTCGATTTGGCCCTTTATTTAAAATCCCACGGTTTTACCTCGCTTGTCGCTTCAAAAGGCGGGTCGAAGGAGAATATTCTGGCCAACAACGGCATCAACCACATCATGCTGCCGCTGCACCGTAAAATGCCGTGGTCCATCTGGTGCAACAGCCGCAAGCTCATCAAGGTCATCGACATCTACGGGGTCGATATCCTGCACGCCCGCAGCCGCGCCCCGGCCTGGGCCGCGTGGCTGGCCCACAAGGCCCGCCCGCATACCCAGTTCATAACCACCTTCCACGGCACCTACGGCGCCGGCAACTGGCTCAAGCGGGCCTATAACCGCGTCATGCTCAAGGGGCCGTGGGTCATCGCCAATTCGCTGTTCATCAAGCAGCATATCGTCAAAACCTACGGTTATCCGGCCGATCATATCCTGGTCGCCCAGCGCGGCGCCGAGCCCGACATCTTCAACCCCCTGCGCTTCAGCAGCACCGACCGCAAAACCCTGCTCAAGGAACTCGGCGTGCCCGCCAACGCGGGCCCCATCCTCACCCACATCGGGCGCCTCACGCACTGGAAAGGCCAGCACGTGTTCATCGCCGCGCTCGAAAAGCTTAAAAACACCAAGTGGCACGCCCTCATCGTCGGCGGCCCCACCGGCAACAACGGCTATTACAAACAGCTCCAGCAGCAGGCCCAAAAGGCCGGCATCGCCGACCGGATCACCTTCGTGGGCGACGTGGCCGATACCGCCCCGTACATCGATGCCTCCACCCTGCTGTTCAGCTGCTCCATCCAGCCCGAGGCCTTCGGCCGCGTGGCGGTCGAATCGCAGATGCTCGGCAAACCCGTTATCGCCACCAACATCGGCGGCAGCCGCGAAACCGTCAAAAACGAGCAAACCGGCTGGCTTGTTGCGCCCGATTCGCCACAGGCACTGGCGCAAACCATTTCCAAAGCCTTGACCCAAAAGGCCCAGCTCGGCTCAATGGGGGCACGGGCCAGGGCTTGGGCGCTCGGCCGGTTTACCACCAGCCAATGCTGCCAAAACGAGATGCTGGCCTACAAAAAATTAATTAAAACGTAAAAATAAGGCCTGTTTTTGAATGAAACGCTGTATGGTTGCCGTAGACGTGCAAAGTTTTTACCGGCCTTCGCCCGGCATGATCTCGCAAATCAATCAGCTCACCATCGAATTCCCAACAATTGCTACTCTTTTCAAGCACTTGGAAGGTGAAGTGCCTTTGGGTAAGCTGGGGAAAAACCAGCCGCGCGATACCAGCATTCTGATTAATTGCACCAACGTTCATGACAAATACGGTTTTATACTGCCGGAAGGTGTAATTAAATGGTTGAAAGAGCAAAATCCGGATGAGGTTTTGATTGTTGGCGGGATGACCGACGGCAATGTGATCGCGGCCGGATTATCGGTGTTTCAGGCCGGTTTTAAGCCAGTTTTTGTGCCGGTGCTGTGCTACGGGAACGACTGGTATATGCACACCGTGACCGCCAAAATATGGGAAGTTGAGATCGGCAAGGTGTACCAGAGCGTTGCCGAGCTTCGATTTGGCGGGATGTGATTTCATTTTGAAGAAAATGCGGCGCCCCGGCATGATGGATAAAACGGCCGCGGAGAGCGTGCGGGAACGATGCGCAGGTGATGCGCGGATGTCGGTTGGCGGTACACTGATGTCGCATTTTGGCGGATTTAAGTCGGTTTTTGTCGCGCTGGTGGCGCTTGGCTGTACAGGCTGCCTGCCCGCGGCCACGCAAGAGGATATCAGCCGCGACTGGAACAAGGGTGTAGACCAGTGGGCCAGCTTTGACTGGGGCGGTGCCGCCCGCAGCCTGACCGGGCTGGACCTTTACGCCGACGGCAATGAGCCGAGCCCGGAAGACCGCACGCTGTGTTTGAACAGGAACGGTGAAGACCGCGTGATGTGGGAAGACGGCAGCAGCGAGATGGTGCGTTACCGCCGTTGCGCCGTGAGCCCGTACCCGACCCGCAGCGTGGGTGAGCGGCTGAGCCCTGGCCATGTGAACCCGATCGAGTAATAAAGCCGCCCGGGGGCGGCTTTTAAAGGTGTGCCGGATTACCTGCCGGTGGAGTGGACGGGGACCGAGGGGGTGATTTTGGACGTGTCGGACACCGGTACCACGCTGGTGTTTTTGACCGAGGCCACCGTGCCGCTGGCCAGGTTGACGCCCAGGCTGAGGGCCGAGGCGGTGCCGCTGGTGGCGATGGCCGCTGTAGTGGTGCTGGTGGCCACCGGCACGCTGCCGGACACCGCAGTGCCGCTGACCGTGGCGACGGCTACCGCGGGCAGCCCTGCATCGACCCGGCGCGCCTTGATATACTCTTCGAATTCGGGCTGGCTGACCGCGCGGACGTTGAAGAACATTTCGGCGTGGGCGCTGCCGCACAGTTCGGCGCACTGGCCGAGGTACACACCGGGTTTGTCGGCCTGGAACCAGGCGTAGTTGATGCGGCCGGGGATGGCGTCGATTTTAATGCCCAGGTGCGGGTTGTAGAAGGCGTGCAGCACGTCGGCCGAGGTGACGTGCATGATGATGGGCGTGGCCACCGGCACGACCATTTCGGGCACCAGGCGATCGCCATGCTGCGACAGCGCGGCGTCGGGCTTGGTGGGGGCCTCGGCCTTGACGTGGGTGCCGGCTTCGGACGCGTCGGGATAGTAGAAATCCCACCCGAACTGGTAGGCGACGGCTTCGACGTTGACGCCGGTTGAAGGCATGGTGCGCAGTTTGATCATGGCCACGTAGCTTTCCCACATGATAAAGCCGCAGATGAGGGCGGGGATGGTGGTCCAGGTGAGTTCGAGCAGCGTGCTGTGGCTGAAGGTGGACGCCTTGGGCCGGTTGCTGGCACGGAAACGCCACAGGATGTAGCCCAGTGGCAGCCCGACCACCAGCACCACCGCCGTGACGATGAGGAAAATGACGTTGTACAGGTTGGTGGTGATCTGGGCGGTGGGGCCCTCGGGCAGCGGGAAACCGCCCGGGTGCAGGGTGCCGGTGGCCGCGGACACGGCGGATGTGACCGAAAGCATCAGCAGAGTGGCGAAAACCGGTGAAAGCAATATTGCGCGGCGCATCATGTTGTGTGTATTTATGGGCGGCACCCTAGCGTGGCAAGCTTTTTATCGCAAGCGCATGCCGGGTGAGTGCCCCCGTTACCATGCGAGTGTTTTGGGCAAACGGCGTGACCGGGTTGGTTATATATATGTAGTGGTCTTGAATTTTTTGAGGGGGTTTGGGGTGGTTGCTCGGAGCGGGAACAGGTGGTGGCAGGCGCCCTTGCGCCGCCGGGGTGTGCGCGTGGCCCTGCTGATTGTGCTGGGTGTGGTGGTGGGCGCCTGGGGCATGCAGTGGTTTGTGGCCTACAAGATGCAGAGCATGGCCGCCGCCGCCAAGGGTGGCGCCCGGATGAAGATGGTGACGCCGGTGGAAGCCGCCAGTGTGAAGGCCATGGACGTGAACGATGTGGTGCAGGTGCCGGGGAGTATTTCTGCCGACATGGGCACCGTGTTGCGCCCCGAAGTGCCGGGGGTGGTGAAGGCCATTGCGGTACATCAGGGTGTGGAAGTGAGTGCCGGAACTGTATTGGTGCAGTTGGATGACGCCACCGAACGCGCCGATGCCAACCAGGCGCTGGCGGCCTTGCGGCTGAACGAGCGCAGCTGGAAGCGTGTGCAGGCGTTGCGCGCCGAGGATGCCGCGCTGGTTTCGCAAAAGGATTTTGACACCGCGCAAAGCAATTTTGAAAGTGCCCGCGCGGCCTACCAGGCGGCCAGGACCCGCGTGGAGAAGATGGCCATTACCGCGCCGTTTGCCGGGGTGGCCGGGCTGAACCAGGTGAACCCCGGTGATTATGTGGCCGTGGGGCAGGCGTTGATCAGCCTTCAGACCCTGCGTGACCTGCGCGTGGACTTTGCTCTGCCCGAGCGCTTTAGCGGCAGCATTGAACCGGGCCAGGACATTACCGTGCGCGTGACCGCGCTGGGCACCAGCGTGAGCGCCACCATTGTGGCCGCCGACCCGCTGCTGGATGCCGCCAGCCGCAACCTGCCGGTGCGCGCGAAGATCGATAACGCGGGCGGGACCATCCGCCCCGGCATGTTCGGCGACGTGACGATGAGCCGCGGCAACCTGCCGGGTGCGTTGATGATACCGGAGGCCGCGTTGATGCCCGAAGGCGAGAAGCAGTTTGTGTATAAGTTTGCCGGTAACCCCAGCCCCACCGTGCCCGGCGCCGTGTCGACGCCCGGCGATACCGCGCAGGTGGCGCAGAAGGTGGAAGTGACCACCGGGTTGCGGTTGAACGGCATGGTGCAGGTCGTGAGCGGTTTGGTGAGCGGCGACACCGTGGTGAGTGCCGGGCAGATGAAGATCGGCCCGGGTTCGCCCATTGTGGCGATGAACATCGGCATGGCCCCGGTTTCGGCCACCGCCGTGGCGCCGGCGGTGAAGTAGACGCATGAGCCTGACGGAGCTGCTCATCCGCCGCCCGGTGCTGGCCACCGTGGTGAACCTGATCGTTGTGCTGGTGGGTTTGGTGAGCTTTGACCGTTTGACGGTGCGCGAGTACCCCAACATCGATACCCCCAGTGTGACGGTGCAGACCACCTACCGCGGTGCGCCCGCCGACATTATTGAAAGCCAGGTGACCAAGCCGCTGGAGAACAGCGTGAGCGGCATTGACGGCATTGATTACATCAGCAGCATTTCGCGGCTGGAAAGTTCGCAGATCACGGTGAACTTCACCCTCAACCGCGATGTGGACAGTGCCGCCAGCGACGTGCGCGACCGCGTGGCCCGCGTGCGCAAGGCCTTGCCCGACCAGATCGACGAACCGGTGATCGCCAAGGTGGAAGCCGACGCACAGCCGATCATCTGGCTGGCGCTCTCCAGCACCAGCGGCAATTTGATGGAGGTGAGCGACTATGCGTACCGGGTGATCCAGAACCGCTTGCAGACCTTGCCCGGGGTGGCCGACGTGCGCATTTTCGGGGAGCGCCGCCCGGCCATGCGCGTGTGGCCCGACCCTGCCCGGCTGGCCGCCGCCGGCGTGACCGTGCTGGACATTGAGCAGGCCTTGCGGGCCCAGAACATTGACGTGCCGAGCGGGTTGGTGGAAAGCGCCGAGCGCGAATTCACCGTGAAGGTGAATACCGACACCAACAGCCCGCGCGAGTTCATGAATATTGTGGTGCGCAACGTGACCGCCAACGGGATTCAGCGCGTTGTACGTTTGGGTGACGTGGCCAAGGTGGAAGTGGGGCCTGCGGATGACCGCTCGTTCACCCGGTTCAACGGGGTGAACTCGATCGGGATGGGGATCATCCGCCAGAGCACCGCCAACCCGATCGATGTGAGCGATGCACTGAAGCAGGTGTTGCCCGAGCTGCGCCGCAACATGCCGCCGGGGATGAGCATCAACATCGCGTTCGACTCGTCGGTGTTTATCAAGGAATCGATCCGCTCGGTGTACCACACCATTGGCGAGGCCGTGGTGCTGGTGGCGCTGGTGACGTTCATCTTTTTGGGTTCGTGGCGCGCGACGATCATTCCGCTGGTGACGATACCCGTGGCGCTGGTGGGGACCTTTGCGCTGATCGCGCTGGCGGGGGCGACCATCAATACGTTGACGCTGCTGGCGCTGGTTCTGGCCATTGGGCTGGTGGTGGACGATGCCATTGTGGTGCTGGAGAACATTTACCGGCACATTGAAGAAGGCATGGAGCCGCGCAAGGCGGCGATAAAAGGTATTGGCGAAATTGTGTTTGCGGTGCTGGCCATGACCATGACGTTGGCTGCCGTATTTGCCCCGCTGGCCTTTGCCACCGGCCACACCGGCAAGCTGTTTGCCGAGTTTGCGCTGACGCTGGCGGGGGCGGTGATCATCAGCGGCTTTACCGCCATTACGCTTTCGCCCATGATGTGCGGCAAGTTGCTGCGCCATGAGAAGAAGCACGGCTGGCTGCGCGAGAAGGTGGATTTTTATTTCGACAAGCTGACCGTGGGCTATACCGCCGCGCTGGAGTGGAGCCTGGCGCGCCGCAAGCTGGTGCTGGTGGGGGTGGCGCTGGTGGCAGGCGGCATTGGCGGCACGCTGTGGCTGCTGAAGAGCGAGCTGGCGCCGATGGAGGACCGCGGCGTGATTTACATGATTGTGCAGGGACCCGATGGCGCCACCCCGAGCTACACCGATAAATACGCCCGGGCGGTGGAGGCCATTGTGGCGCAGGTACCGGAAAAGGCCTGGCAGTTTGCCGCTGTGGGCTTTCCTACCACCATCAATGCCACCATGCCCACCGGGCTGGTGCCGTGGGGCGACCGCGACCGCACCAGCATGCAGATCGCGCAGAGCCTGTTTCCCAGGCTTGCGCAGGTGCCGGGGGTGTTGGCCTTTGCCGTGACGCCGCCCAGTTTGGGCCAGCGCAGCACCAGCAAGCCGGTAAGCATTGTGCTGCAGAGCGCCGAGGATTACCCCACGCTGGCCAGGCTGGCCGATGAGTTCATGGCCCGCGCCAGGCAGAACCCCGGCCTGGCCAATGTGGACAGTGACCTGAAGCTGAACAAACCGGAATTCCGCGTGGCGTTGCAGCGCGACAAGATGAACCAGGTGGGGGTGACCGTGGCCGACGTAGGGGCAACCCTGGGGGCGTTTTTGGGCGGTGACCAGGTGACGCGCTTTAAGCGCAATGGTGAGCAGTACGATGTGATCGTGCAGTTGAACCGCGCCGAACGCAGCACGCCCGCCGACCTTGCCGGATTGCCGCTGCGCACGGCGAAGGGGGATCTGATCCAGTTGGGCAACGTGGTGGACATTACCCAGAACGTGAGCCCGCGCGAGCTGAACCACTTTAACAAGTTGCGCGCCGCCACCGTGACCGCGACCCTGAGCCAGGGCTACAGCCTGGGCGAGGCGCTGGACTACCTGGACAAGCTGGCCCGCGACGTGGGGAAGGGCAAGTTGCAGGTGGATTTTGCCGACCAGTCGCGCGAGTACCGCCAGAGCGGCAGCGCGATGCTGCTGTCGTTCGCCCTTGCGCTGGGCTTTATTTACCTGGTGCTGAGCGCGCAGTTCGAGAGCTTCGTTTCGCCCATTACCATTATGGCCAGTGTGCCGTTGGCGGTGTTCGGCGCCCTGCTGTTGCTGCTGATGACCATGGGCACGCTGAACGTGTTCAGCCAGATCGGGTTGCTGACGCTGGTGGGACTGATCACCAAGCACGGCATCATGTTGGTGGAGTTTGCCAACAGCGAGCGGGGGCTGGGGCTTGACCCGTTCAGGGCGATCGAGAAAGCCTGTTTGTTGCGCCTGCGCCCGATCCTGATGACCACCTTTGCCACGATATTGGGCGCGGTGCCGCTGGCATTGGCCGGAGGCGCCGGGGAGCAGAGCCGCAGCCAGATCGGCTGGGTGATCGTGGGCGGCATGGCGCTGGGCACCTTGCTGACGCTGTTTGTGGTGCCGACGGTTTATACCCTGATGGCGCCGAAGAAGGCCCCGGGCGAGGAGCATGACGATGAGCCCGAAGCGAAGAAAGGGAAGCGCCATGCGTAAGGTTTTGTGGGTACTGGCCGCAGTGCCGCTGGCGGGATGCCTTGGTTTGAACAGCGTGAAGCTGCCGGTTTTTGACAGCGGCAGCTGGAACGCGGCTGATGCCGCGCGGAACACCGTGAGCAGCAGCGTGCCGATTGAGGCCGCGTGGTGGACGCAACTGGGTGACCCCGTATTGGATGAGCTGGTGAGCCAGACGCTGGTGAACAGCCCTGACCTGAAGGCCGCCGTGGCCCGCGTGGAGCAGGCCCGCGGCCAGCGCGGCATGGCGCAGGCGACGCTGTACCCGCAGGTGGATGCCAATGCCGGGGCCAGCCGTACCGGCTTGAGCGCCAACACCAGCAGCGGCGGCCGCGCGCCCACCGCCCGCACCAACAAGCTGTACGACGCCGGGTTTGATGCCAGTTGGGAGATCGATATTTTCGGGTTCAACCGCCATGGCGCCGAGGCTGCACGGGCAAACCTGTCGGCCAGCCGGGCCGATGCCGAGGCCGTGAAGCTGGGCCTGATCGCCGAAGTGGTGCGCAACTACGTGGACCTGCGCGCCACTGAACAGCGTGTGCAGCTGGCCGAGGCCAACAGCAGGAGCCAGGCCGAGACCTTGCGGTTGATTGAGGCGCGCTACCGCGCCGGGGACATCAACGGACTGGATTTGGCCGCCGCGCAGACCGCGCAGGCCACCGTGGCGGCCAACGTGCCGCTGCTGAACCAGCAGCACGAGGCCTTGCGCACCGCGCTGGCGGTGCTGGCCGGTGTGCCGCCCACCACCTTTGCCGTGAGCGACAGCGCCGTGGCCATGACCAGCCTGACGTTGCCGCCGGTGCCTGCCGGGTTGCCCGCCACCTTGCTGGAGCGTCGGGCCGATGTGGTGGCCGCGGCGCAGCGCGTGCGAGCTTCGACCGCGCTTATCAATCAGGCCGAAACGGCCTTGCTGCCGAGCTTCAGTCTGACCGCCAGCACTGGCGTGGCCAGCAGCCAGCTGGCCAACCTGTTTGCCAGCGGCAGTGGCGTGTGGGGGCTGGGGCTGGCGGTGACGCAGCCGATCTTCCATGCCGGGGCCACGCTGGCCGCGATACGCGAGCGCAAGGGCGCCGAGGCCGAAGTGGTGGCCAACTACCAGAAGACCGTGCTGGTGGCGTTGCAGGACGTGGACCTGGCGCTGAACGGCTTGACGCAGGAAAGGGTACGGCAGGGATCGCTGGCGTTTGCCGCCACGGCGGGTGCGCGCAACCTGGAGCTTTCGGACAAGTTGTACAAGGCCGGTGAGGTGAATTACCTGAGCCTGCTGGAAGCCCAGCGCAGCAGCTACGCCAGCGCCGATGCCGCGCTACAGAGCCGCGCCAGCCTGACCGCCAACTGGGTGGCGCTGGTGAAGGCGTTGGGCGGCGGCTACACCGCCCCCTAATAAAGCGTTAGCGCCCCCCGCTTTATTTTGCATTTGCGAAGGCCCGCCTGCACCATGGCGGGCAAAAGGCGGTTAACGGCCCTTAATAAAACATGGTGCGATGCAATATAAAAATGTCAGTTTTTTGTCAGAAATCGGCCATTTTCACTGGTATGCGGCGCTATAAGCATGGCGCCGAAGAGCACATGAAATGACCCCCAAGAAGACGCCCGAAACACCGACCCACGCCCCGATAGGCCAATACAAGGTGAATGAGGCCAACTACGCCTGGTACATGGGCCTGATGGGCAAGCTGCTGGGCAAGGTGGGGCTGAACCTGAAGGTGCACGGCGACAAGCAGTTGCTGCACGACGGCGATATCTTTTTGTTCAACCACTTTGTGCACCTTGAAACCACGTTGCCGCCGTACATCATTTTTGAGGAGACCGGCGCCTTTACCCGCAGCATTGCCCACCGCGACCTGTTTGAGGCCAACGAGAAGTTTGCCCGCTTTATTGCCGAGAACGGGGCCATTCCGCACGACCACCCGCAGTTGTTCCCGTTGATGGTGGCCGAGATATTGCGCGGGCGGAAGGTGGTGATCTTCCCCGAAGGCCGTTTGGTGCGCGACCGTCGCGTGGTGGATGCCAACGGTCGGTTGGGCGTGATGTCGGATCGCGACAAGGTGTTCCGCCCGCTGCACCGTGGTGGGGCCGCGCTGGGCGTGACGCTGGATATTTTGAAAACCCGCCTGCGCCAGATCGCCGCCGCCGGTGACGAGCGCACTTTTGGCACCTGGGCCGCCGCGCTGGAGGTTGACCCCGAAGTACTGCGCAAGGCCATTGCCAAGCCCACCGTGCTGGTGCCCGCCACCATTACCTATTACCCCATTAATACCATGGACAACCCGCTGAGCAGCGTGGCCAAGCTGGTGGCCAAGGGTGTGAGCCGCGCGGTGCTGAACGAGATGATTTTGCAGGGCAACATGCTGCTGCACCGCACCGACATGGATATTTTGCTGGGCAAGGGAATTGAGGTGCAGCGGGAATCGCCCCGTTGGCAGACCCTGCTGCTGGAGGCGGGGCTGGTGCGCATCAACACCGTGGACCAGCTGTTCAAGCTGAAGGACAGCGCCGAGGGCTGGGCCGAGCATGCGCTTTCGCAGCTGATCTCCCGCGCGACCGACGGTATTCGCGACATTTACATGGAAGAGCTGTATTCGGGCATGGTGGTGAACCAGAGCCATTTGGCCGCCCGGTTGATCATGCAGTTGTTGGCGCGGGGCCAGCACAAGGTGGGCAAGGCGTTTTTCCACCGCGCGGTGTATCTGGCGGTGAAGGGTATCCAGCGCACTGAAGGGCTGCACCTGCACCGCAGCGTGACCCAGCCCGAGCGCTACCGCGGTTTGCTGGAAGGCGAGAACGCCGAGTTGCAGGTATTCATGGACACCTGCAAGCGCGCGGGCCTGCTGAGTTGGGATGCCACGCATTACACCCTGAGCGAAAAGCTGCACGACGAGAACGATTACAACAAGGACCGGTTGGCCAACCCGGTGGCGCTGTATGCCAACGAGACCGCGCCGCTGCCCGGCGTGCGTGAAGTGGTGGACAATGCGTTGAGTGACGCTGTTGGGGCCAGCGACAGGACCATTGCCCGGTTGCTGTTTGACGACGAGCTGCGCAGCTACGAATGGCGCCGGGCGTTTTTCAGTACGGAGAAATTCAGGGAGATCAACGACAAGGAAAACCCGCAGGCCGTGGGTGAGCCGTTTTTGCTGATGCCGCGCCAGCCCACCGGCACCGGCGTGTTGCTGGTGCACGGCTTCCGCGCCAGCCCCGCCCAGATGCGCGGCGTGGCCGACAAACTGCTGGCGCAGGGCCACATGGTGCTGGGCGTGCGGCTGGCCGGGCACGGCACCAGCCCGTGGGACCTGCATGAGCGCACGTGGCAGGAGTGGCTGGATTCGGTGCGCCGTGGCTACCGCATTCTGGCCGGGCTGAACAAGCGCATGGTGGTTGTGGGCTTTTCGACCGGGGCGGCGTTGAGTTTGTACCTGGCCAGCGAACAGCCGGAAAAACTGGCGGGGGTGGTGAGCGTGGCCGCGCCGCTGGCCCTGCAGGACAGGAACATTGCGCTGGTGCCGTGGGTAAGCAAGCTGAACAGGCTGGTGAGCACCGTGACCGGCAACGATGGCGTGGTGCCGTTTTACAGCAACGAGCCGGACAACCCGAACGTGAGTTACCGCGCCCTGCCGGTGCAGGCGGTGCAGCAACTGGTGGAGCTGATGGCCTTGCTGAAGAAGCAGTTGCCGCTGGTGACCGCGCCGGTGCTGGTGCTGCAGGCCGACGCCGACCCGGTGGTGAGCCCCGAAAGCGCCCGCGAGATTTACACCCGCCTGGGCAGCACGCAAAAGGTTTACGAGGTGATCGCCGCCGACCGCCACGGCATTTTGCATGAGGACATTGGCGCCACGCAGAAGCTGACCGAGGACTTCATCGCGTCGGTTTCGGCCGGGAGTGAGAACGATGGCAAATAACCTGTACAGCCTGCTGGAAACCGCCGCCGCGCGCTGGCCGGAGCGGGTGTTTGTGGAATTTTTGGGGCGTGAATACACCTATGCCGACATGGCCGCCATGGCCGACGAGGTGGCCCGCTGCCTGAAGGCCCATGGCCTGCAGCCCCGCGACCGCGTGGCGTTGTGCCTGCCCAACTGCCCGTATTACGTGGCGTTTTTTTACGGCGTGCTGAAGGCGGGCGGCGTGCTGGTGAATATCAACCCGCTGTACACCCCGGCCGAAATTGCCGCGCAGCTGGCCGACAGCGGCAGCCGTGTGGTGGTGACCGTGGACGTGCCCATGATGACCGACAAGCTGCTGGAGGTGAGGAAGACTTCGCCGGAGCTGGGTGTGGTGGTGTGCTCGCTGGGGGGCTGCATGCCGCGCCTTCAGGGTTGGCTTTATGGGCTGTTTAAGGCTGCGAAGGTGGCGTTTGGCGGCGGTGTGATGCACCACCGCGACTTTTTGCTGCCGCCGGGAGAGAACCTGATCTTCGCCAAGCTGAAGACCCCGGCCAAGGCGGTGGACATGCCGGAGGACCTGGCCCTGCTGCAGTACACCGGCGGCACCACCGGCACCCCCAAGGGTGCCATGCTGACCCACGCCAACCTGCTGGCCAACACCGCCCAGTGCGTGGACCGGTTGAGCAGCGACAAGCCCGAGCGGATCATGGGTGTATTGCCGCTTTTCCACGTATTTGCCTTGACCAGCAGTTTGCTGATGGGAGCCGCACTGGGCGCCGTGCTGATTTTGCTGCCGCGCTTCACCCCGGCCAGTTTGCTGAAGAAGATCAAGGCCAGCCGCCCCACCCTGCTGCCCGGCGTGCCCGCGCTGTTTGATGCGTTGATCGCGTTGCCTGAAATGCGCAAAAGCGATTTTGACGGCATTGCCTGCGCCGTGAGTGGCGGGGCGCCGCTGCCGCCGGCGGTTAAGCAGCGGTTTGAAGCCGCGACCGGGGTGATACTGCGCGAGGGCTACGGCTTGACCGAGGCCAGCCCGGTGGTGGCCTGCACGCTGACCACCCGGCAGAAGCCGGGGTCGGTCGGCCCGGCGATGAAGGAGACGTTGATCGAGATTCGCGATGCCGAGGGTAAAGCATTGGCCAACGGCGAAACCGGCGAGATATGGGCCAAGGGCGCGCAGGTGATGGCGGGCTACTGGAACAACCCGGCGGAAACCGCGCTGGTACTGAAAAAAGGCTGGCTGTTCACCGGCGACCTGGGCCACCTGGATGCCGAAGGCTGGCTGTTTGTGACCGACCGCCAGAAGGACCTGATCATTGTGAACGGTTACAAGGTTTACCCCCGCGTGGTGGAGGAAGTGCTGCAGGCCCACCCCGCCGTGGCGGAAGTGTTAGTTGCCGGTATCGCGCACCCCCAGAAGGGGGAAGTGCCCAAGGCGTTTATTCGGGTGCAGGAAGGTGCCACAGTGACGGCAGCGGAAATAACCGCCTACGCCGCCGCGCACCTGAACCCGATGGAACGCCCGGCCGAAGTGGAGTTTCGTGACAGCTTGCCCAAGACGTTCATCGGCAAGCCTTCGCGCAAGCTGCTGAAGACCTAGAGTTTGTAAGATAGAGAGAAGAAAAAATGGCCTTTACCGTCCCCGTAGTTATCGCCGGATATGCGCGTTCGCCCTTTACCGCCGCGGGCAAGGGCGCCCTGAGCAAGGTGCGCGCCGATGATTTGGCCGCGCAGGTGATCAAAGGCCTGATGAAACAGACCGGTGTGAAGCCCGAGCTGGTGGAGGACCTGATTTTGGGTTGCGCCTTCCCTGAAGGTGAGCAGGGTTTTAACCTGGCCCGGCTGGTGGGTTTTATTGCCGGGTTGCCCCAGAGTGTGGCCGGTGTGACCGTGAACCGTTTTTGCGGCAGCAGCATGCAGGCCGTGCACATAGCGGCGGGGGCGATACAATTGGGTGCCGGTGAATGCTTTATTGCCGCCGGTGTGGAAAGCATGAGCCGCGTGCCGATGACCGGCTTTAACCCCATGCCGAACCCCGAGCTGTATGCCCGCATGCCCGAAGCCTATATGGGCATGGGCGAGACCGCCGAGAACCTGGCGAAGAAGTACAGCATACCCCGCGCCGACCAGGAAGTATTTGCCGTGGCCAGCCACAAGAAGGCTACGAGCGCGCAGGGCAAAGGGTATTTCAAGAACGAGATCATTCCGATCGAGACCCCCAATGGCGTGGTGAAGGAGGACGGGCTTATCCGCCCCGAAGCCAACGTGGCCAAGCTGGCCGAGCTGAAACCCGCGTTTGACGCCAAGGGCAGTGTGACCGCCGGGACATCGAGCCCGCTGACCGACGGCGCCAGCGCCGTGCTGGTGTGCAGCGAAGCCTTTGCCAAGAAGCACAAGCTGAAGGTGATGGCCCGCATTCTGGGGACCGCCGTGAGTGGGTGCGCGCCGGAAATTATGGGTATCGGCCCCGTGGAAAGCAGCCGCAAGGCGCTGGAGCGTGCCGGGCTGACGCTGGCCGACATGGACATCATTGAACTGAACGAGGCTTTTGCCGCGCAGAGCCTTTCGGTATTGAAGGAACTGAAGGTGGATGAAAGCAAGGTGAACATGGATGGCGGCGCCACCGCGCTGGGCCACCCGCTGGGGGCCAGCGGCGCGCGCATTTTGGGCAAGGCCGCCAGCCTGCTGGTACGCACCGGCAAGACCTATGCGTTGGCCACCATGTGTATTGGCGGGGGCCAGGGTATCGCAACAGTATTAGAAAAGGCCTAAGCATGTTTAAGCGTATTGCGGTGATTGGTGCCGGGGTGATGGGCGCCGGCATTGCCGCGCAGGCTGCCAATGCCGGAGTTGAGGTGTTGCTTTTGGACATTGTGCCCAAGGAGGGCGACCGCAACGCGCTGGCCAAGGGCGCGATTGAAAAGCTGAAGAAGAGCAACCCGGCGGCGTTGATGCTGCCGGCATTTGCCGCGCGCATTACCCCCGGCAACCTTGAGGACGACCTGAAGGCGCTGAAGGAGTGCGACTGGATCATTGAAGTGGTGATTGAAAAGCTTGAGGTGAAGAAGGCGCTGTTTGCCAAGATTGCCAAGTACCGCCGCGACGATGCCATTGTGAGCAGCAACACCAGCACCTTGCCGCTGGCCGTGCTGACCGAGGGGCTGAAAGAGGATTTCAAGCAGCACTTTTTGATCACCCACTTTTTTAACCCGCCGCGCTACCTGCGTTTGCTGGAAGTGGTAAAGGGCCCCGAAACCTTGCCCGAGGTGGTGGAGAAGGTGAGCGACTTTGCCGACCGCCAGCTGGGTAAGACGGTTGTGCCTTGCCACGATACGCCGGGGTTCATCGCCAACCGCATTGGCACCTACTGGCTGCATGCCGCCATTGGCGCCGCGCTGGAAATGGGCGTGGGCGTGGAAGAAGCCGATGCCGTGCTGGGCAAGCCTGCCGGTGTGCCGAACACCGGCGTGTTCGGCTTGCTGGACCTGGTGGGGCTGGATGTGATCCCTCACGTGTTGGGCAGTTTGATGACCGCGCTGCCGAAGAGCGATGACTTTCATAAGCTGGGGCCGGTGCCCGACCTGCTGCCGAAGATGATTGCCGAGGGCAACACCGGCCGCAAGGGCAAGGGCGGGTTTTACCGCCTGAATGCCAACAAGGAAAAAGAAGTATTACGCCTGAAGGATGCCGCCTATGTGCCGGTGCGCCGCCCGAAGGTGGAGGCGGCCAAGGCCGGGAAGAAGGGTGGTTTGCGTGCGGTGTTCGAGCACGACAGTTTGGAAGGCAAATACGCCTGGCGCGTGATGAGCGGGCTGCTGGCGTACACTGCCGAGATCGGGGCCGAGATGGCCGACAGCATTGAGCAGATCGATGCCGCCATGCGGTTGGGCTACAACTGGAAGTACGGCCCGTTTGAACTTTTGGATAAAGTGGGCCCGGCCTGGTTTGCCGCCAGGCTGAAGGCCGAAGGCCGCCCGGTGCCCGCGCTGATAGAGAAGGTGGGTGCCGGCAAGTTTTACCGCGTGCGCGAAGGGCGGCTGGAATACTTCGCCTTCAACGGCGCTTACAAGATGGTGCTGCGCCCTACGGGCGTATTGCTTCTGGAAGACATCAAGCGCGCCAGCAAGCCGCTGTTTGGCAACTGGAGCAGCAGCGTATGGGATTTGGGTGACGGCGTGGCCTGCGTGGAATACCACAGCAAGATGAACGCGTTTGACCCGCTGATGCTGTGGAGCATCCGCAAAGCCATCCGCACGCTGCCCGGCAAGGGCTTCAAGGCCATGGTATTGTACAACGAAGCCGACAACTACAGCGTGGGTGCCAACCTGTTTTTGGTGCAGCTGGCGGGCAAGCTGGGCCTGTGGCCGCTGGTGCGCTGGTTTGTGGGGCTGGGGCAGGATGTGTTGCGCGAGATGAAGTTCAGCAGCTTTCCCACCGTGGCGGCCCCCGCCGGGCTGGCGCTGGGTGGCGCCTGCGAAACCCTGCTGCACGCCCGTGCCATTGTGGCGCACGCCGAGACCTATACCGGGTTGGTGGAGGTGGGTGTGGGGATCATTCCGGGTTGGGGTGGTTGCACCGAGATGGTGCTGCGCGCCCTGAACAGCCGCCAGACCAAAAAGGGCCCGATGCCCGCCGTGGTGAACGCGTTTGAGAAGATAGCCACCGCGCAGGTGGCCAAGAGCGCGTTTGAAGCCCGCGAGATGCTGATTTTGCGCGAGGATGACGAGATCATCATGAACCGCGACCGGCTGCTGTTCAACGCCAAGAAGAAGGCGTTGCTGCTGGCCAAGACCAGCCCGGCGCCCGCCCCGCAGATGCTGGCATTGCCCGGGCCGAGCGGTGCCACCGCGCTGGAGCTGGGGCTTCAGGAGTTTGTGAAGAAGGGTTTGGCCACCCCGCATGACGTGGTGGTGGGCCGTGGTTTGGCGAAGATTTTGACCGGCGGCGCCACCGACCACACCGTTCAGGTGAGCGAGGATGCCATGCGCAAGCTGGAACGCGAGGTGATCATTGACCTGGCCAAGACCGGCGGGACCAAGGCGCGCATCGCCCACATTTTGAAAACCGGCAAACCGCTGCGGAACTAACAAGGAGCACTACCATGACCGCCCTCTCGCTGACCCTGATGACCCTGGCCGCCCTTGGTGGGGTGGTGGGTCTTCCCGCCCTGCGCCGCCCGCTGCTGAGCCGGCCTTTGATGAAGGCGGTGGGCAAGACCATGCCGACCATCGGCGAGACCGAGCGCATTGCGCTGGAAGCCGGGAGCGTGTGGTGGGACGGCGAGTTGTTTAGCGGCAAGCCCAACTGGAACCGTTTGCTGGACTTTAAGGTGCGTCCGCTGGACGAAGACGAGCAGGCCTTCATGGACGGCCCGGTAAATGATTTGTGCGCCATGCTGCACGACTGGGAGATCAACCAGCAGCGCGACCTGCCCAAGAACGTGTGGAAGTTCATCAAGGACAAAAAATTCCTCGGCATGATCATCCCCCGTGAGTACGGCGGCCTTGGTTTCAGTGCCCAGCTGCACAGCCAGGTGGTGGTGAAGGTGGCCAGCCGCAGCCTGGCCGCCGCCGTGACCGTGATGGTGCCCAACAGTTTGGGGCCCGGCGAGCTGCTGATGCGTTACGGCACCCAGAAGCAGCGCGATTATTATTTGCCGCGCTTGGCTAAGGGTGAGGAGATACCGTGTTTTGGCCTGACCGAGCCCACCGCCGGCAGCGATGCCGGGGCCATGCAGGCCACCGGCGTGGTGTGCAAGGGCGAGTGGGAAGGCAAGAAGGTGGTGGGCATACGGCTCAACTTCGCCAAGCGCTACATTACGCTGGCGCCGGTGGCCACCGTGATCGGGTTGGCGTTTAAATTGCACGACCCCGAGCACCTGATCGGCGCCAACGACGACGTGGGCATTACCTGCGCGCTGCTGCCCCGCAAGCTGAAGGGCCTGACCATCGGCCAGCGCCACGACCCGATGAACGTGGTGTTCCAGAACGGCCCGATTAGCGGCAAGGACGTGTTCATCCCCCTCGATTTCATCATTGGTGGCGTGGAGTACGCCGGGCAGGGCTGGCGCATGCTGATGGAAGCGCTGGCGGCGGGGAGGGGCATCAGCCTGCCCAGCCTGAGCGTGGGCGGCGCCGAGTTCAGCCTGCAGAGTGCCACCGCCCATGCGTTGGCGCGCGAGCAGTTCGGGTTGAACATCGGCCGTATGGAAGGCGTGCGCGAGCGGTTGGCCCGCATGGCCGGGCTGACCTACGTAATGAACGCCACCCGCTATGTGACCTGCGGCGCGATTGACGCCGGGCAGCACCCCGCCGTGGTGACCGCCATGGCCAAGGCCCAGTTGACCGAAGGCCTGCGTACCGCCGTGAACGACGCCATGGATATTTTGGCCGGGAACGCCGTGATGCGCGGGCCGCGTAACTATTTGCCTTCGGCTTACAACGGCATTCCGATTGCCATTACCGTTGAGGGCGCCAACATTCTGACCCGTTCGCTGATCGTGTTCGGGCAGGGGGCGATGCGTTGCCACCCCTGGCTGCAGAAGGAAGTGAACGCCATGGCCAAGGGGGATGTGGCCGCGTTTGATACGTCGTTCTGGGGCCACATTGGCCACACCCTGAAGACCGCCGTACGGGCCAAGTGGCTGGCGTGGGGCGGGGCGGCGTTCAGCAAGGTACCTGTGAAGGGCCCTGTAGCCGACTACTATCGCGAGCTGAACCGCTTTAGCGCCGCTTTTGCCCTGCTGGCCGACCTTGGCCTTGCCACGCTGGGCGGAGCGCTTAAACGCAAGGAGTATTTGAGCGGGCGCTATGCCGATGCGATGACCTGGATGTTTTTGGCCAGTTGCGCATTGAAGCGCGCCCACGATGGCGGCTATACGCCCAAGCACACCATTCCGTTGCGCTGGGTGATGGCCCATGCCCTGCACGAGATTGAGAGCGCCTTGTTTGAAGTGCTGCGCAACCTGCCCAACCGGCCCGCTGCCTGGCTGGGCCGCGTGCTGGTGTTCCCGTTTGGCAAGAGCCACCACCTGCCCACCGACCGCGTGGGCGATGCGCTGGCCGAGATGCTGCTGGACCCCACCACCGGCCTGCGCGAGATGCTGACCGATGATGTGTTCAGCCCTGCCAAAGCCGACGGTGGCGTGGGCTTGGCCGAAGACGCCTATGCCAAGATAACCGCCAGCTTGCCCGTACGCAAAAAACTGACCGCCGCCTTGCGCGACGGCAAGCTGAAGCGCGCCGACTGGGCCGTGAGCGCTACGGCGGCGCTGGACGCCGGGATTATCAACGCTGCCGAGCACAAGCTGGTGCTTGCGGCTGAAGAAGCCCGTTTGGCGGTGATTCAGGTAGAAGCCTGGAGTCCGGCCGACTACGCCGAACTGCGCTAAAAACCGTTACGAAGGCATTGACAAGGGGCGGGCCGCCTTCTAGGTTCCGCGGCGCGTGGCTGCCTTTATGGAACCACGCCTCGGTTGGGGAGTCGCCAAGTGGTAAGGCACCTGTTTTTGGTACAGGCATACGTGGGTTCGAATCCTTCCTCCCCAGCCAATTCTTAAAATATCCCCAAAACACGCCAGAATATCGCCGCCCTTTTCTTGGGTTCGTAGCGCATTTGCGGACGACAGTTTTAAAAACTGTCGCGCGATTTAATGGGAAATAAATGGAAAAAACAGCGTGCCGTCGGCGACAAAATGGCCGTCAGGCGACCTATTACGCCATGGCAGCCGCCAAAATTGGCCATGCCATGCCTCCAGACGCCAGCAAAATTAACTGGGAAAAAAGTTGCCGTAACAGGGTTAAAGGGTGCGCCGAGATGGGGCCGTATTTTTGCTAAATGGCTATCGTTGGTTGCCATCGGCGAGGCAGGACAAAAGCAAGTGCCTGAATATTATTTCCGTTCATATAGTTAGGTTCATTTTGGACAAAAAAAGCCTTGAATAGTTTGACAGGCAGGTCGAAGCCATGCGTTTCTGGCAGCCAGAAAAGGAGAAGTTACATGACGAAGACAAGCTGAACCTTGTCGCGTAGCTCACTCGCTCCGCTCCAGGGTTCGCCACAGAACAACAGGAGACGGAGAACAAAATGAATCCCCTTACTCAAAACGCCCAAGTGGTCGCCCAACCGGTGGCCACGCTCAAGCCCTACGCCAACAACCCCCGCAAGCACAGCAAAGCGCAGGTGCGCCAGATTGCCGCCAGCATCGAGGCCTTCGGCTTCACCAACCCGGTGCTGGTCGACGCCGAGGGCACTATTCTCGCCGGCCACGGCCGCGTGGAGGCCGCCAAGCTGCTGAAGCTGGCCGAGGTGCCGACGCTGCGCATCGACCATCTGACCGAGGCCCAGAAGAAGGCCTACATCATCGCCGACAACCGCCTGGCCGAGCGCTCGGGCTGGGATGATGACATCTTGGCCATCGAGCTGCAGACGCTGATGACCATGGAGGCCCCCTTCGACCTCACGGTTACGGGGTTTGAAATGGCCGAGATTGACCTGAAGGTGCAGGGCATCGACGACCCCGACATGGACGGCGACGATGAACAGCCCGAGGTGTCCGCCCAGCCGGTAAGCCGCACAGGTGACCGCTGGCTGCTGGGCGACCACGTGCTGGTGTGCGGCGACGCGCTGAGTCCCGATGCCTATGGCCTGCTGATGAACGGCGAGCAGGCCCGCATGGTCATCACCGATCCGCCCTATAACGTGGCCATCCCGGGCAATGTCTCCGGCAAGGGCAAGGTGGTTCACGAGGACTTCGCCATGGCCAGCGGCGAGATGACCGAGGTCGAGTTCGCTGCCTTCCTGACCACCGCCTGCGGGCAGATGGCCAACAACAGCAGCGACGGCTCCATCCACTTCATCTTCATGGACTGGCGCCACATCGACACGCTACTGGCCGCCGGCAAGGGCGTTTACACCGAGCTGAAGAACCTGGTGGTGTGGAACAAGGACAACGGCGGCATGGGCCACCTCTACCGCTCGAAGCATGAGCTGGTCGCAGTGTTCAAGCACGGGACCGCAGGGCACGTGAACAACGTGGCCCTGGGCAGGCACGGACGTTACCGCACCAATGTGTGGAATTACCCCGGCGTGAACACGCTGCGCGCCGGCCGCGAGGAAGAACTGGCGATGCACCCGACGGTCAAGCCGGTGCGCCTGCTGGCTGACGCGATGATGGATTGCTCTGACCGGGGCGACCTCGTCCTCGACCCCTTCGCGGGCAGCGGGTCGACCATTATCGCCGCCGAACGCACAGGCCGTCGCGCCCGGGCGATCGAGCTGGAGCCCAAGTATGTGGATGTGGCCATCGCCCGCTGGCAGGCGCTGACGGGGCGTGAGGCCGTCCATGCCGATACCGGCCTGACTTTCGACGCAACCAAGCAGGCGAAGGAGTAAGGCCATGGACGAAAATCACAAGGATGGCCGGGGGCATGCCCCCGGCTCGATGGAGACCCGCATCAGGAAAGGCGAGAAGAGAAACCCCCATGGCCGGCCGAAGGGCGCCAAGGGCGTTGCCGCCACTATGAGAAAGGCCTTCCTCCAGCAGGCCGACTGGTTGGGCGATGGCAAGAAGACCTACATTGAAGCGCTGGTCGAAGGGGGAACCAAACATGTGTTCAAGGGCAACCACCACCATTTCGATTTGGTGCTTGAAATGCTTGTCCATGTGTCCCGCATTGAACAGGTACGCGAATACTCAGCCGAGGAGCGCGAACATCGCAAGGTATCGAAGGACCTGGTGCGTGTGTATGAGGCCCATCATCTTCGGCTTCTGGAACTTACGGACGATGAGTTTGACGCTATCTCTAAGTTCGTAAAAGAAAAACAGCGGCAGACCAGAGGTGGTCCGCTCAAGCCCATCGAGGAAATCGCCGCCGACATTATGGCGGAGGAAAAGCTGAAGAAAGGCTAAGCTGACTTCTGCAGCAGCCAATCGTACAGCCCGACGCGCCAGCCCATCTCGGCCAGCGCGGGGGCGTCCAGCAGGCGGACGCGCGGGTCATCGGCCCTTAGTGCCTGCCTGCTGGTGTGATAGGCGTAGAACATGAAGTCGTCGCTGCGCTCTGCCAGTTGCTCGACGTAACCATTCAGCTCGGCCTGGGTGGTGGTGCTTTTGACCTGCACGAAGGCGCGCTGCCCAGTGCTCGGCTGGACCAGTTCCATGTCGATGGTCTTCTGGGTTTTGCCCAGCGCGCTGACGCGTTGCCAGTCGCGGGTGAAGATCAGGTCGACATACATCTCGAAATCAAAGGGGTTGAGGCGGCGGATAAGGCCCTGCATGGCCAGCAGGCTCTGATGGCGGGCTTGCCGTGCTTCAGCCAGGGCCGGGACGTCCTCGCCATTGATGCGGCGGAGCAGGTCGCCCAGGGCTTCCGGCTTGAGCGCGCAGATGGTGCCGCGAAAGCCGGCGGTCTGGGTGAGGCTGCCATTCAGCTCGGCGATGCGGAGGGGTTCTCCGGCCAACGTGGTGTTGTGCCAGACGCCCAGGGTGCGGCGCAGGCGGCTGCCGGTGGCCGCGTATTGCGTTCTGTCGTTGCCGATGAACTCGACCTCGGGCTGGGCGAAGCACCAACACAGGCAGCCGTCCGCGAAGGTGATCCACAGGGTGTCGGGCGTCGTGTCGTAAAAGGCCAGAACCTGATTGGCGTGACTGCTTGCGGCGTTGGGCTTGAGGCTCTTGGCGAGGTAGATATCGCGGATGGCTTTGAAGTCTTTATTCAGCCCCATGGCATGGGGCACCTCGTAGTAGGCCAGTCGCAAGGTGCCGTCTTCCAGGCATAGCGACTCCCACCCGCCCTTGCCGCCCAGCTTGATGTAGCGGCCCTGACTCGCGGATATCTTGACCGTCCCTGGCATGGCCTTAGTAGCCGATCACTATTTTATAGCCCTTGGCCTGCATGCATTTTGTCACCGGATTGCCCGCGGCGATGAAGGGCATGTGCTGATAGCAGTAAGCGAGGTCCTTGTTATAGGTGTCCTGGTTCACGCCCTTCATGTCGACAACGGGCGCCATCGTGGGTCCGCCGCCACAGCCGCTAACGGCCATGCCTATCGCACTCGTCACGTAGAGAATTTTAAGTTTCATCGGTCGTCTCCTCTAATGGAACGGCCACCTTTAATGGTGGCCGGGGAGTGATTACCGTCCTAAAACGGCGCAGCGTATTTGCTTGCGCTATTGCATTCCGCCGCCTCCCCAGCCGTGGGCTGGTAGGCGACAGTTTTGGTTACGGCAGGTGTCGCTGCCGTTTAGGAGGGGTAATCAGCCCCACGCTTAGTTCTCCCAAGCGCGACGGCATACAACCATGCGTTGGCCAAGGTATCAAGCACTTAAATTGAGGATCTTATTTTAAAGGAAGAATAGGGAAAGCTCGAGGGTTTGGCTGGCCGGGAGAGGTAGAAAAAGCGACTCTTTGACCTACTATTGGTTTATCGCCATAGAAACTTTCTCTATGAAAGAAAACATCTTTATCCCCTTCGCGGATAAAGCCATGATCTCCTCTATTGGGGCCATAATTACTTATAAGTCCCTCGATTCTAGAGGCGCTAGAATAACAAAGTTTCCCCAGTTCAATCACTAAACTATCTGCTTTAATTCTTTGATCAGGATTGAAGTTAAAACACTGTTCTAAAACCTTCCATAACTCATCGTTAAGCGTAGAAAATTGCAGATTGTTATTTCTAAGCAGAGGTTTTGTAGGCGGCTTTTGTAGCATAACTTTGGCAATGGCCTTCAAGCCATCGCCATATGGTTTTAGACCTGTTAGTAATTCGTAGCCTATGGCGCCAACCGCCCATATATCTGCAGGCAATCCAGGATTTGAGTTTTGTAATAATTCTGGCGCCATATAAGGAACGGTGCCTTTAACTGTTTTTGAAGTCTCAATTGCTAAAGTTTTTTCTTCATCATCAGTGGTATTAATTACATCAGCGATCACTTTTTCAGCCATTTTAGCAATCCCAAAGTCCGTTATTTTCAAGACTTGTGGCGTAGGCTCATTGGAGACCATGATATTACTAGGTTTGAGGTCTCGGTGAAAAACTCCAGCATGATGAGAAGCGGCAACCCCGCGCGCAATGCGCTGAATTAGATAGCATGCAAAGTGTGGATCCAAATAGTTGAAGTCACGAGTATAACGCTCTTTAAGGTTCATTCCCTCAATAAACTCTTCTACTAAAAATTGCCTTTTTTCGAATTCGAAGAAATCAAATGTCTTGGCAGTGTTAGGATGTGTAACTCGCGCGCTCATTTTAGCGCTTGATTTGAATCGCTTTTGGCCTGAATCGTTAATAGGAGTTTTAAGAGCAACTTCTCGATTTAAACGAGTATCTAGAGCTTTGTAGACCTGCTGCATGCCTCCTTCTGCTACAAAAGAAGTAATTTCGTATCTCTCAGCAATTAAAGTGGAATTTTGAAACAAAATTTCTGTCATAGCACTACCTCTGGGTTAGAGATGTCAAATGGGACAAACGATACCCGAGGGTGAATACCCATAGCCATAATGCATGAGGTAGGTAACTTCATGCCAACTGATACAATTTGATTGTTAATTTTGACTTCCCCGCTCACCTCTTTCACAAGAAAGTCCAAGTCATCGTAACCAATTTTAATCTCATTCACTCCAAAACGTATTGAAATCAGTTTGTTAGAGGAGCTTATTTTGTAAGTTTGACTACCTAAATAGGCTATACCCTGATGCTGTCCATGAACAAGATACCTGCCGAGAAGGTCTTTGATCTCTCGCATTTGTGGTCTCGCCTTAGGGTTTACTGCTAAACCTGTATCAATGAGATCCGCTACTTCTGGCGGTAATCGCGACGAGTCTCTTAATCTTTGAGTCATGGTTACTGGCGGGCGGCTTCGAAGTTCTGCCGGAAGTACGCCCGTACAAAGCAGCCAAACTGAACAGGAGAAAGCGTAAACATCTATGGCAGAAGTAAAATTAACAGTTCCCGCTGAGTACAATTCTGGTGCAGCAAAACCAGGAGTACCGTTAAAACCTACAGTACGATCATCTACGTTTTCCTGACGAGATAGTCCAAAGTCTAATATTTTTACTATGCCTTCCCCATCAACCTTCATATTGTAAGGTTTTATATCTCTATGGATATGATTAAAGCTGTGAATATCTGCAATCCCGCATGCTATTTGATAGAGAATTTTAAGCTGTGTAGGTACGTTTCGATCTTTAAGGCCATATTGGGCCAATTCGCTACCATTTATATACTCTAAAAGTAGTGCAATATTATTGTCATCTGAGATGAGGTCATAAATCTCAACGACATGTTTAGATCTTATTTGTTGAAGCGCTTTAATTTCATCGATAATTCGATGTTGCTGAGTCGAATCTTTAAGACATTTGACAATTACTTGCCGCTCTAACTCAGAGTCATTACAGATAAATATTACCCCCTGTCCTCCTTCAGTCTGTCCGATAATTGAATACCGAGAAGGTAAGCTGACAGGGCAGTTCACGATCAATCATCCAAGAGTTTGATTTCTACTTGCGAATTTAAGCGCTTTGATGATTTCCGTTTGGCAGTCTTTTTCTTTTTTGTAGAAGTTTTAGCACTCCGCAAAAGATTTTCATCTTTAAATAATTGAGGTTCTAAATCCTCACCTCCCTCTACTTCAGCTAGAGCAGGGTTAATTTTTACAGCCTCTCTTACTTGCGTAGACATATGCCCTTGAATTTCTAAGGTATCCTGTGTGCCATAAAGTCTAATTGCACTAACGGTCTTATTTTCTTTTAAAAAATTAAGATTTTCTGGCCATACACAAATGACGCTCGCATTATCAAGCCCACCTATCCACTCAGAAACGCGGATTAAGCGATGAACTATTTCTTTTGGAGAGGAAGCGTGACTCAATATGCTTTCAAACATGCCTTCTGGCATCTTAAATGCACCATCAGTAGCTATAATGTAGCCCTTACCTTCTATGCCAGATCTAGGCATTAAATGAGGTTCGATTAGTCCTTTACCCATACCAATAAATTGGATGAGCTGATTTGAGTTCTCAAATTGTTTTGATCCCCAACTAGCTAGTGCCCCGCCTAGAGTGTCGTCTATCGATACCTGTTTGACATGTTTATTTTCAATCGAAACCTCGTAGACTCTGCTATCTCCTACATTAAGAATTACAGCTTCATTAAGTTGGTTAATGATAACGCCGGCGAGAGTTGTGCCTCCATTGCCTTTGAATTTTTCAAAGACTGTAAGGTTGGCCTTCTCAATTGCAGAAGAAACTTTCAATTCAAGAACTGATTGGGTGGATAAAACTAATTCCGATACAAATGCACTGAGAGCTAAGCGAGCGCATTCAGCTCCTTCCTTCATCCCTCCCATCCCATCTAATACAGCATATAAGATAAAAGAACTTTGCGCAGGAGATACAAAGTTAGCCTTTACCACCACCATCTGATCTTCGTTTGATAATCTGACTGAGCCTCCAGAAGTAGCTAATGCACATGTTATTGCATTGATATCTTTAAAAGATGCATTGACGGGAAGGCTTTCCGCCCAGTTATAAATTCTTTGGAATAGATTTTGGTAAGCCTGTGTATGCATCTCTTTGCTCAGTTTGGGTTAGGTTAACATAACTGACAAGGATCTAAAGACTTTCATTACACTTACCTAAAAAGCGCAAAATCGATTGTTTTAATTGATTCGCTCAATTCAGCAACTGTCATACGTCCCCCATAAGTTCCAAATGTAATTGTGTGGTCAGCATGGCCTACAAGAGCCTTGATGAGATGGTCAGGTAGCCGAGCCTGGCGAGCGGCTTGATCGATAAAGGTGTGACGTAGTGAATGGAATGAAAGACGCTTATGCTTGATGCCAATAGCCGTGAGGTAGCGGCTGAATCGCTTGCTGAAAATATCCACCAGAGACCCTGCTGCAGTCACCGGAGCATCATGGAAAAGGCGTTGGTGGCCTGACAGCCGGGTAGATTCGACGTAATCAAGAAAGCCTAGAGCGATAAGCTCTGGGTGAACAGGTACCTTGCGCCGACTGGCATCATTTTTAAGCGACTTGCCTTCTCCATCCTGGTTCACATCCAAGTAAGCAATCCCGCTTTCCTGGCGAACGTCGCTAACCCAAAGCTGAATGATCTCGCCCAGCCGCATGCCAGTGTAAAGGCCTACGAGCGGTACCCAGTAGTTATGGTCTTTAATCAGACCATCTCCCTTTTTGTATCGGCGCATCTGCGTCGCCAGGTCGGGCTCATGGCCGGTAAACATGGGGCTGTTAAAGAGCACCTTCAGTTCATCAGCTATGAACGGGTGGCGTTTATCCTTACTATTGCGCTTATCCAAGCCTTCGAACCGGGGAAGTTTCCAGACCGGCAGCCTGTCGGTGCTTTGGCACCAGTTGATAAAAGCACGTAGAGTCAGAGTATATTTATCGATGGAAGCAGGCGAGAGCTTAGGCAGCCCCGCTGCAACATAGCGTAGTTCACTGAACCTCAAGGACCTCAGCTTGTGGTTTTTACGATAATTGGCAGGGAGATCGGCAACAAGGCCCTCGTACTCCAGGACAACTCGTTTGGTGATTTGGTGCAGGTACTGAATTTCAGGCTTTACGAAGCTGAGTGTTCTCAGTGACAGGTCGATATCGGTAATGGTCTTGCGGTCCTTGCCCTTGGCTTCCTTGTAATTCAAATAGCCCATTATCGCCTCTGGCAAAGTAATTAACGGCATCGGCTGAAACTGGGGTGGCATCTGCATGTACGGGTGCGGATACGGCATTGCGGGCGTGACCTGCATAAGGGGTTCGTCGTTCATAATTTTCCTTTCATTTACTGGTTTTGCAGGTAAAGCAACGCTTCCTTTGCGGCGGAAGGGAAGTCAAAAAGCATTTCCATATTGCAGTATGATTAATGTTACGATAATCATATAAAGGAGATGAAAAATGGAAATAATGTCTTGTACTGTAAGTGACTCGCTTCAACTGCCATTATTCGGCGCTAAAGTATCTGCGGGCTTCCCAAGCCCCGCCGACGACTTTGTCGAGAAGACGCTCGACCTCAACGAGTTTCTGGTCAAACACCCCGCCGCCACATTCTTCGCCAAGGTTGATGGCGAGAGCATGACAGGCGCAGGCATTTTCCCCGGCGACTACCTGGTGGTTGATAGGAGCCTCGAGGCCGTACATGGCGCCATTGTGCTGGCGGCGGTCAATGGTGAGGTGACGGTCAAACGCCTGCATAAAACCGAACGAGGCGCAGAGCTGCACGCCGCGAACCCGGCCTATAAGCCTATCCGCATCCCTGCCGGTGAAGAGTTGCAGGTGTGGGGCGTGGTCACGTCCATCATCCGCAAGGTCGTCTGATGTTCGCCCTGGCCGATGGTAACAACTTCTTCGCCAGTTGCGAGCGGGTGTTCCGGCCCGACCTGGAGAGTTGCCCTGTCCTCGTCCTCTCCAATAACGATGGCTGCGTCATCGCCCGCAGCGCTGAGGTGAAGGCGCTCGGCGTGCAGATGGGCGTGCCGTGGTTCCAAGTTAAAGACCTGTGCAAGAAGAAGGGCGTGGCAGTGTTCTCGTCCAACTTCCGTTTATACGGCGACATGAGTGGGCGCATGATGAACGTGCTGGCGCAATATGCCCGCGACCTGGCGCCGTACAGTATCGACGAAGCCTTCCTTGACATTGGTGACGGCGACCTGGCCACGCTGGAGAGCCACATGCGCGACGCCCGCGCCCAGGTAAAGAAGCAGACCGGCTTGCCGGTAAGCATAGGCATCGCGCCGACGAAGGTGCTGGCTAAGGCTGCCAACCGCTGGGCAAAGAAAAGCACCGCAACCGGCGGAGTATTTGCCCTCTACGACGGGAACCGTGAGCAAGTACTCCACGACATGATGGCGGGCGACCTGTGGGGCATTGGTTCCCAGCTTGCCCACTCGCTTCACGACATGGGTATCCAAACTGCCCTTGACCTCGCCAATGCTGATCCCACGCAGATGCGCCGTCGGTTCAACGTCTACATGCAGCGCATGGTGCTGGAGTTGCGGGGCGAGCCATGCTTTGGGCTAGAAGAAGGTTTGGCGAAGTACCCGACCATCCAGGCTACGCGTTCGTTCGGCAAACCCGTTACAGACCTGCACGAGCTGGAAGAAGCTGTCGCCACCTACACCAGTCGGGCGGCTGTGAAACTACGCGAGCGTAATCTGCTGGCCCAGACCATCCTGGTTTACATCAAAACCAACAAGCACAGACCGGAGCTGCCCCAGCACGTAGCCAGCCAAACGGTCGCGTTACCGCATGCGACGTCGGACACCACCCTCATGGTCACACACGCCCGGCAGGCGCTCCGGCAGGTTTACCAAAAAGGGTTTGCCTATAAGAAGGCGGGCGTGTGGCTGGGCGAGCTGATGGAAGCCGGTGAACTCCAGCACAATTTGTTTAGTCCCGACGACACCTCTGAGAGCCAGAAGCTTATGGCAGTCATGGACAAACTTAATCACCGCTATGGACAGGGTACGCTGCAAGCTGCCATGTGCGGTCTCCAACCGAAGTGGACAATGCGGTCGGCCAACCGCTCTCCAGATTACACGACAGCGTGGGGAGATGTCGTGACCGCTTGGGCGAGATAGCCCCCTAAATTAGAGCTTTTTGTCAAATGCGCGATTTGTCGCCGCAACCAGTGCCTCAAATTTTTTAACAATATCACTAGCTAACGAGTTTATTCTTTCAATCATCACAACGTATTTTCTACCGTCTGGGTCAAATTGCCGGTCAAGTTTATGCACTCGCAGTAGTTCTACGTTTGTTTCAACACAGGACACATCTGCTAAATAAGCATCCCAAAAAGCCATGATAGAACCCATAAGCTGGGCCCGCAATTTCTCCAATTTCTGATCGTGGAATTTTAAATCAGGATTTTCAAAGCGATTGTAATAAAGCGCCTCACCGATAGGGTCTAAAATCTTACTGTTGAATGCAACAGAAAGATCGTGGGTTTTCAAAAAATCTAATATTTGCGGGCTAAAAATACTTCGAAGCCTACCCATGACCGTTTGATCGTGAAGGTTTGGTGAGCGCCATTCCTCGAATGAGTCGTAACCTTTCTTGGCGCCCCAAGTGATTAACTGTGTCGCCCAGACTAGAAATATAATAATAAGAGTTTGGTCCCAATCAAGCTTGGTTGTTACATATTTTAACCAGATTGAGTCCACTCTATCGACCGCCCTTGAGCACAGTAAAATTGCTTCTCACGGAACGGTTGAAGCTGACTGTCGGGTTCGGATTACTGCGAATGTCAGTGATGACGAGGCCGAAGATATGCGAGTTTAGCTCATCTTCATCGATGTTAAGCTTCTCGGCGACTTGGGCCTTGCTGATATTGTCCTCGGAGAGCGCCGTAAAGACTTTGGCCAAAAGCTGGGAAATTTCTCGCTTAATCCCATCCTTCTCGGTGCTACGGTAGCCCTTAATGGATAGTTCCTTACACAACATCGCATAATGCCACTCGGTTATTAGCCCGACATTCTTTAGCCGCATCGCAAAGGCCATTGCGGACACCTGCCAGCGTTTTTTCTCCGTCAACAATTGGCCGGTGGTTATCCATTTGGGTACGGTGCCAAGAATGCTACTGCTGGGCATGAGCAGCGCCGCAGCGAAAGCGTGAGCCTCCTTTTCTGCATCCTGACCAACAGGCCCACCGTGACGATGAAGGATAAGGTGGCCAAGTTCGTGCGCCGCATCGAAGCGACCACGCTCACCAGATTTTGCGGTGTTCAAACAAACGAACGGTTTGTCGTCGTGCCAGAAGGACAACGCATCAGCATCAGGAGAATGGTCGGCCAACGAATAAACCCGCACACCTTTGGATTCGAGGAGGTGAACCATGTTTTTAATCGGCGTTTGGCCAAGGCCCCATTTCTGGCGGATAGCGTTCGCCGCCGCCTCTGGCTCTTGCCCGCGTAAGTCTGGCAGGTTAACCACTGGTAAATCGAACTGCCCCTCGATCCAATCGTTCAGCATGATGGCGATAGCGCTCGCGCCAATCGCCGCATTGCGACGTTGGGCGGTCATTCTTGCTAACGAGCGAAAGCTGACGGTTTCAATGGCCGGGACAAAGGCTTCCGGGGCCGAAAAGAAGGCCAGCGGGAATTTTAGTTCCTTACTAATTCTGGCCAGCGTATCAACACCGGGCGGCAATTCCCCGGACTCAAAACCAATCACCGAACGCTCTGTAACGTCGATTTTTTCGGCCAGCTTACGTTTGGTCAGTCCTCGGCGTTCGCGTGCAAGTGTTAGGCGCTGCGGAGTAAACATAGCCCCTTTTAAAGTTTTTTACGGCGGACATCAACGAGAACATCCGGCGTATCGTCAGGCGTTTCAGGCTGGGTGGGGATGGCCCCCAAGTCCATCGGAGGCAGAATTATGCGCTCTTGCCAGCTATCAATCTTGCTGCCGTCGGTGCTGGAGGGCAGCGAAAGCTCGGAATAAATCACTCCGCCCCGCTGGCTAAATAGCAACAAGCGGGTCAACCGCCCCTTTTTGTGCATCACGCTGGGGTGTGGCAGCGTTTCGGGGAACAGGTTGTCCATCAGCATGGCGTTGGTTTGTACGGCATCGATGGTGCGGGGGCCTTTGGCACACTTGGTAGTGGGCGGAAACAGGCCATCAATGCCGGTGTTATCGTCGCCCGAGGAGACCGCGATAGCCAGCTTGCCGGTCGCATCCACCACCAAGTCGTAACCTTGGTCGGTTAATTTCGTCCAACCAAAGGGGGCCAGATGAGTGCGTAGCCCGCTGAGGGTACCATTCCATTGAACCAGCGGCGGCATAAACACCGCGTCATTCGGGTTGCTGAACGCCAAACGGTCGCTGTGGCCCTTAAAAAGACTCTGGTGGAAAGGCTCCACCGTCAGTCCCAGTGCTTCCAGCCCCTCGGCTTCTTTTACTATCGGTCGTATCATTTGCTATAGTCTCCTTGTTTAAGGCAGCCTCAGCCCTGCCACTTCATGTTTTTTAACATAAGGCGAGGCGGCATCGCAAGCTCAGAATCAGCAGCACCGATACACTAGGTGGAAATGGGGCAGCGCGGTAGCGCTACGAACCCACGAAGTTCAGCAAAAATTATTCAAACAATTCAAACGCTTTCGAGAGTAGGCTGGGGATGATCGAAGAGAACCCAATTGTAGTGTCTTGCTTAGCTTAACATCCAATAATCTAGATTATTGGCCTATTTTCCTTTATAAAACGGCCTAAAGGCCAAGGAGGGCAGAGCGAGGTCTACCATGAACTTAATCAAGTCCAAAAAACGTGTCGCCGACCATGGTGAGGTTTTTACTCCGGCATGGATGGTGGAGGCCATGCTGGACTTGGTAAAGGGGGAGACTGAACGCATTGATTCCCGCTTTTTGGAAACTGCCTGCGGCAGTGGTAATTTTCTGGTTCAGGCACTCAGGCGCAAACTGGGGGCGGTGGAGTTAAAATACGGCCAATCCGAATTTGAAAAGCGCCATTACGCTCTGTTGGGGTTGATGTGCATTTATGGCATCGAACTTTTGCCCGATAACATTGCCGAATGCCGTGCCAATTTGCTGGATGTTTTTGCGGAATATCTCGGTATTGAGGAAAACGATAGCTTTTACCGTGCCGCAAGCTTCGTTTTGTCGCTCAATCTTGTCCATGGTGATGCCCTCACCATGAAGACGCGGGACGGCCAGCCAATTACCTTCGCAGAGTGGGGTTACTTGGGGAAAGGAAAGTTTCAGCGCCGTGACTTCCGTTTGGAGGCCCTGACGCTTTCCTCTACTTTCAGCGCCCCAGACTCGCTTTTTGCACACCTTGGTAAACATGAAATCTTTACCCCTACTAAAACCTGGCAGCCGATGAGTGTGGCGGAACTGGCAAGCGCTTCCATTCGGGAGGCAGCATGACGAATCCTAAACCACAACAGGCAAATTTCAGCCTGCGAGGGCGCAACCCCGATGTGCTGACGTGCATCGCCAACTTGAGCAACGATGAGGTGTTTACTCCGCCGGAGTTTGCCAACCGAATGTTGGACACGTTGGCGGAGGCATGGGCCAAAGACCATAAAGGGGCAAAACTGTGGGCCAACAAGTCCGTCCGCTTTCTTGACCCCTTCACCAAGAGTGGGGTTTTCCTGCGTGAAATTACTAGCCGTTTGACCGAAGGCTTGAAGGACGAAATCCCCGACCTTCAAAAGCGCGTGAACCATATCCTTACCCAGCAAGTGTTTGGTATCGGTATCACCCACCTTACCAGCCTGCTAGCCCGCCGCAGCCTGTATTGCAGCAAGTCTGCCAACGGTAAGCATTCGGTTGCTAAGTCCTTTCGCAACACCCAGGGCAATATCTGGTTCGAGCGCATGGAGCATACATGGGAAGACAAGAAGTGTGTTTACTGCGGTGCACCGAAGGCTATTTTTGACCGTGACGATGACTTGGAAACCCACGCCTATGCGTTCATTCATACCGATGATATTAAGGCCCGAATTAACGAGATTTTTGGAGGTGACATGCAATTCGATGTGATTATTGGCAACCCGCCCTATCAAATGAAAGGTGGCGCAGGTGGGAGTAGCGATTCCTCTATTTATCATCTGTTTGTTGAACAAGCTATGCGATTAGAACCTCGTTATCTTAGTATGGTTATCCCTTCTCGATGGCTAGCAGGTGGACGCGGTATGGATGAATTCAGAGAAGAGATGCTTGCGGGTAGGCATATAAGTCATCTTGTAGACTATACTAAGATGTCAACGGCTTTTCCCGGGGTCGATTTTGAAGGTGGAGTTGGTTATTTTCTATGGGGTAGCGGATACCAAGGGGATTGTGCTTACACCCTGTTTCAAGGAGAGAATCAGCTACCAACAGTACAACGCAACCTTGCAGCTCATGACATTTTCATACGTGACAAAATTGCTGTCGAAATACTTGAGAAGGTTCTAAAGCACAATGAAAAAAAGATTACTGATATTTTAACAAATCGCGAACCTTTTAAATTTGAGTCAAATTTCAGAGACTTTAGAAACTCTCCGCGTTCTAACGATATAGAAATTCATTACACTGACAAAGGTAAACGAGGGATTGGTTACATTGCACGTGAAAGTATCCCCAAAAATGCAAACTTAATTAATAAATAC
>DATAJX010000004.1:0-219060 GCA_036261915.1 Alphaproteobacteria bacterium | reverse complement strand
CGGGCGTTATATTTCGGGTACGAGCATCTACGGTAGTTTTGTGGGTGACGGTTCGGGCCTGACCGGCGTGACCGCCGGCAGCAGCGACCGCATTGTGAGCGGCACCACCGCTGTTTATGCCAACAACAACACCGGCTATGTGAGCTTTACTTCGGCCGGTAATACCACCGGCTGGTACAGCCCGGGCGGTATCTTTGCCGCGGTGGGGATCAGCACCACTTCCAACCAGGCCAGCTTCACCACCGTTTATGCCAGCGGGCAGATGAGTATCGGCACAACGACATTTGGGGGAGGTTCGAATTTAATTATAGGTAGAACCGATACTGCCTACGAAGGCGGGCAACTTGGCCTCACCCGTTCAAATGACAATTCCCAGGCATGGGGGCTGGATGTATGGGGCGCTGGCAATGACACAATTTTCAGGGTTATCAACCTTGCAAGCTCGACGGCGCCTTTTATAATTGCCAACAACGACTTTGTGGGGATCGGCACTTTATCGCCCACGGCGAAGCTTGAGGTGAACGGTACCGTAAGTGCCACCAACTTTGTAGGCGACGGCAGCGGGTTGACCAATCTGAGCGTGAGCGGCGACCGCATTACCAGTGGCACCACCACCGCCCTTGTCAACAGTGCCACCACGTACATCAGCCTGAGCACCGGGGCCACCACCTGGGGTTACCTGAGCAGCGCCACCAGCTACCTGCCCACCCTTACCGCCGCGCTGGTTTCTTCGACCGTTAACGGCACCGTAAGCGCCACCTACGGCAACTTCCGCTACCTGAGCGCCACCACATTGAACGTCAGCGGCACCGCTTATGTGAGCGACCTGATCGTGATGGGAAGCGCGGGTGGCGCAGGCATGAACCTGAGCACCGACTGGTACGACATCACCAACGTGCCGACCGTGCTGCAGAATATTTCCAACAGCACTGGCAGCGTGACGGTAAGCACCATTGCAGCCAACACCGTAAGCACCAATATGGTGAATGCGACCGGCCCGACTGGCACGGTATCGGGTACGTACGGTTACTTCCGTTACATCAGCGGCACCGCCATTAACGGAACCTTCACCGGTGACGGTTCGGGCCTGACCGGCGTGACCGCCGGTAGCAGCGACCGCATTGTGAGCGGCACCACTGCCGTTTATGCCAACAACAACACCGGCTACGTCAGCTTCACCAGTGCAGGCAACACCACCGGCTGGTACAGCCCGGCGGGTATCTTTGCGGCGGTGGGGATCAGCACCACTTCCAACCAGGCCAGCTTCACCACCGTTTATGCCGTTGGGTTGGCGACGCTGACCAACGGCATCAGCCTCACCGGCAATTTGACCGGCGCCACGCTCATCAGCACCACCAGCGGCGGCACGGTGAGCGCCACCAATGTTAATGGCAATACCGCCACCTTTAATACGCTGACGGCCAACAGCATCGGCGCGGGTAATATCAACGCGTCGGGCCAGATCACCGCGACCGCTGTTGGCGCCAACCTGATCAGCGCCACGGCCGCCACTGGTACGGTCAGCGCCACTTACGGGTACTTCAAGTACATTTCAGCCACCAATGGGTTGAGCGTTAATCTTTCTGAAACCATTGCCATCAACGACCTGAAGGATGCTTCGAGCACTGTGGCTTCCGGCAACATGTTTTTAGGCAGCGGCGGCGGCAACGCGATCGACGGCGGCCTGTACAACACCACCGTGGGCATCGGCACCGGTGCCAACATGACCTCGGGCAACAGCAATGTGGCTTTGGGTTACCAGGCCCTGAACGCCGCAGGCTCGGCCAGCGGCAACGTGGCCATTGGTTACCGTGCGCTGGCCGACATGTCCTACGACTTTGACAACAGCATTGCCATTGGTAACCAGGCGGCTTCGGGCAGCAATGAGGACGTCATCGCCGTGGGTTACCAGGCCGCCTATAACAACAGCGGCAGCCAGGTTATTGCCATTGGCCAGAACGCCGCTTTTGAGAACATCCAGAACAACTTAGTTGTAATGGGCAAGGAGGCCGGTTACCAGAACCAGGGCTACGGCCTGATGGCCATTGGCCAGAACGCCGGCAAGGCCAACAGCGGTAGCGGCGGCATGTTCATTGGCGACAGCGCAGGCCAGAACAATACCGGCAGCTCGGTAATGGGGATAGGGAGCCAGGCCCTGATGGGGAATACGGGCTCGGGCAACATGGCGGTGGGGTCGAATGCCGGGAAAAACAACACCGGCTCGGGCATCATGATGTTCGGTAACAATGCTGGTACGGAGAATGCAGGGTTCGGCAATTTATTGGTGGGGGAATATGCGGGCTACCAGAATACCGGCAGCGGTGTTTCGGCCTTCGGCGGCAACGCCGCCAGCTCGAACAGCGGCAACAGCCTTGTTGCGGTTGGCAATGGTGCTGCCAGCAACAACTACGGCAGCAACATTACAGCGATCGGTAACAGCGCCGCGGGCAGCAACCTTTCAGACGAGCTGACCGCCCTGGGTTATTACGCGGGCAATGCGAACAGTGGCACCACCGTGACCGCCGTGGGGACCAATGCCGGTAAAAACAATATTTACAGCAACGTGACGCTGCTGGGGGCCAATACCTCGGCCACCGCCAACAACCAGGTGGTGCTGGGCGATACCGCCATTACCGTGGTGAGCACCAGCGGGGTGTATAACGGCGCCGGGCTTTCGGCCACCGGCATTACCGGCACGGTCAGCGCCACTTACGGGTACTTCAAGTACATCAGCGCCACCAATGGGCTGGGCGGTGGCGGCAGTGGTGACCGCATCACCAGCGGCACCACCAATGCCATTGCCAACAGCGCGACTACCTACATCAGCCTGACCACCGGCGCCACCACCTGGGGTTACCTGAGCAGCGGCACCAGTTACATTCCCACCCTTACTGCGGCTCTGGTTTCCACTACTTCGGGCGGTACCGTCAGCGCTACTTACGGCAACTTCCGCTACCTGAGCGCCACCACATTGAACGTCAGCGGCACCGCTTATGTGAGCGACCTGATCGTGATGGGCACGGCCACCGGCGCGGGCCTTGACCCGGTGATCAGCATCAGCTCGAGCGCCGCCGGGGCAAACACCCAGATCCAGTTCAACGACAACGGCGAGCTGGGCGCCAGCAGCGGCCTGACCTACACCAGCGGCACCGGCGTGCTGTTTACCGGCACCATTAGTACCACCAGCGCTTACCTCACCACCATTTCGACCAGCCTGGTGAAGTTGAACAGCCCCACGGCCATTGGCTGCACCAGCGGCGATTACGGCACCATGCGGTACAACGGCACCAGCGGCAAACCGCAGATTTGCCTGAACAGGTAAGCCATGCGCGGGGGGATGATCGCTGTGCTGGTTTTAATGACAGGCCTGGCCGGGCAGGCGTTTGCTGCCTGCACTAACCCCAGCGGCGCCGCAGGTAAACTGGTTTACAGCACCAATTACAAGGTTTTACAGTTGTGCGACGGCACCAACTGGATCAACCAGGGGAAGTCGAATGCAGGCGGCGGCACCGGCCCCTGCAGCAACCCCACCGGCCCCGCGGGCAAGGTGATCTACAACACCACCAACAATGTGATGATGTATTGCAACGGCGATAACTGGATCAACATGGGGGCGGCAAACCCCGGCGCCACGGGAGATTGCACCAACCCACCGGCCAAGCGCGGGCAAATGGTCTTCAGTACCACAACCAACCGCCTGCAATACTGCAACGGCACGGCATGGACAAACGCGGCAAAGTGGTCGGCCGTCCCCTCGGGCGACCCGGTTGTGACGACTGATTGCACCAATGGCGTGACGTGGAGCCAGGTAACCGCAGCCGGTTTGGGGGTATGGTATTACATGGCCATATCGGCTGGCGGCAAATATGTGATCGCCCTGCCCCGCAGGGGAGATGGTACGGATGATTATGGCGTGATTTCGGCCGACAATGGCGTGACATGGGTTTCGACCACCTCACTGGGCGCCCACCTCTTCGGCGGGGTGGCGATGTCGGCCGACGGGCAGAAAGTGGCGGCGGCGGTTGAAGGCAGTTATATTTATACATCGACCAACGGTGGCAGCAGCTGGACGGCACAAACCAATTCGGGCGCCCGAAGCTGGGCCAGTTTGGCAAGCTCGAGCGATGGCACCAAGCTGGCAGCCTTGGCTGCTAGCGGCTATGTTTACACGTCGACCGATAGCGGCGTGACATGGACCCAGCGTACCGGGGTTTCAACCAGCAGCGGGGGCTCCATTGCCTCGAGCAGCGACGGCTCGCGGCTGATCGTAGGGATCAACGGCGGATATGTTTACATCTCGACCGACGGCGGCGCCAACTGGACCCAGCAGACATCGCTGGGAACAGGTGCTTGGGGCGCGGTGGCCTCGAACGACAATGGCCAGACGCTTTTGGCTGCGTATAATCTGGGTCAGGCCTTTTTTTCAAGCAACGGAGGAACAACATGGACGATCGGGGACGCAGACACGGGCGGTTTTGGAGTTGATGGCGGCGGCGTAGCCGTCTCGGCAAACGGGAAGATCATGATATTCAGCAATTCGCCGGATATCCGCATGTCGGTTTCAAGCGGCGCATCCGGAACCTGGACGAACGAAACACCACCGGGCAGCCCCCTTAAATATAAATCGATGGTCATGGCTGCGGGCGGGAATGTGATGTACGCAGGCGACCCCACTCCCGGCAACAGCCCAGGTTATATTTACAAGGGCGTATGTAATTAACATGAAGCTGCTTGCCGCTCTTTTGATGACTTGTGCGCTGATGAGCGCACAGGCTTTTGCCGCCTGCAGCGGCCCGGCCGGAGAGGCCGGGAAGATGTTTTACAGCACCACTTACAAGAACCTGCAGTTTTGCGACGGCACCAACTGGAAAGCCCTGGGCGCCAACAATATTAGCGGCGGCAGCGGGCCTTGTAACAATCCGGCGGGGCCTGAGGGCAAGGTAATGTACAACACCACCTATAACGTTATGCAGTATTGCAACGGCGACAACTGGGTGAACATGGGCAACAGCAACCCCAGCGGCAGCTCTGACTGCACAAGCCCACCCGCCAAACGCGGCCAGTTCATTTTCAATGCCACCACAAAATGGATGCAGTTTTGCAATGGCACAGCGTGGGTGAATGCAAGCAAATGGGTAAAGCAGGTTCCGCTTACGACAGTTTATCTCACCTCGACCGGCGCCCAAACCTGGAATGTACCTGCCGACTGGACCAGCGTGAGCAACACGATTGAGGTTATTGGTGGCGGCGGCGGTGCCGGGGCTTCAGTTCATAACCTTTACTTCAGCGGCGGCGGCGGCGGCGGCGCCTATAGCAAAATCAGTAATCTGTCTCTTTCGGCGGGCGGCTCGGTAGGCTATTCCGTAGGTATTTCAGGGACGGTTGGAACAAATAATAGTGGCGTGGCCGGAGGTGCGGGGGGTGATACCTATTTATGTAACTCGACCAGCAATTGCGCCAGTATTGCCGGTTCGGCAGTTGTTGTTGGGGCTAAGGGCGGCGGCGGCGGTGTCGTAAATGGTTCACCATCGGCGGCAGCGGGTGGAGCTGCGGCCAGTGGCGTGGGGACCGTGAAAAACTCGGGTGGTGCCGGAGGTGGCGGTGCCGGCTGGGGTGCCGGTGGCGGCGCCGCAGGCGTGAACGGCAACGGTATTGCAGGTTCCCTGAATAACGCAGGTGGTGCAGGCGATAACGGTAGTGGCGGTGCAGGCGGGGCCAAAGGGTCGGGCGGGAGCGCAGCCAGCCCTGGCGGCGCGGGTGCTGAATGGGAGACCAACTATGGATCAGGCGGCGGCGGCGGTGTCGGTAGCGCCGGTTCAGGCGCAGCCACCGGGGGCGCTGGCGGTGTGGGTGGTTTGTATGGCGGCGGCGGCGGCTCAGGCGCTGGTTCGGCAAGCGGGGCGGATGGGCAACCGGGCAAAGGTGCCCAGGGGATCATCGTCATCCGTTATGGCGGCTAAGGCTTAGCGCCTAAAAAACACATACCGTCATGCATACGCCTAAAAGGGGGGCAGGTTGGCTGGTGGAATTCGCACCAACCCCCTACTCTGCTTATTAAAATAGACCATGAATACGCTTTGGCGCACCCTTACCCTAGCCGCTGCCCTTTTGGGGCCCAGCCTGGCGTACGCCCAGCAATGGAGCGACATGGCGACCATCAGCCCCACCACCACTCTGGTGAACGGCGCGGTGTGCTACACCGACGGCCGCGACATCGCCTGCGACAGCAGCGCCGGTTTGCGCACGGTGAGCGGCACTTTCACCATCGGCAGCATCGGGGTGGGCAACCTCAACTTCAGCGGCAACATCAGCTCGACCAGCACCACCGGCACAGTGAGTGCCACCTACGGGTACTTTAAATACATCAGCGCCACCAACGGGCTGACCGTTAACCTGAGTGAGACCATTGCGCTGAACGACTTGAGCGACGTGAGCGCCAGCAACCCCAGTTCCAGCCTGTTCATCGGCCTCAACTCGGGTAACAAGGGCGGCCTTTCCAATACCGTTATCGGCTATCAAGCTGCTGGGGCTATAACTACCGGGTATCAAAACGTCGCGGTCGGTGTACAGGCCCTTTCCACGATGACGTCCAACTGGGCGAACGTCGCTATAGGTAACTTTTCTCTTCTCTATTCGACAGGTGTAGGAAACACTGGCGTAGGCTATTCAGCTGGAGGACGAGTTGGTTCTGGCAACTATAATACCTTTATGGGCTATTCCTCCACGGGCTTTGGAGGACAAAGCGGTAGTCGTAATAGCGGTTACGGTTCTGATGCCCTCGTGACCGCCACAAATGGCAGTGACAACACGGGCATAGGATACTTGGCTGCTGGCGCGGTGAATGGCGGCAACAGCAATACGATGGTGGGTGCCTATGCAGGCCGGAACGTGAGCAGCGGCAACTCCAACACCCTTGTGGGCGCGCGCTCGGCCTCCACCCTGACCACCGGGGCGAGGAACATTGTGCTTGGTGCCGATGCCGACGTGCCTGCCGCAGCCACCAACGACTGGCTGAACATTGGCAATGCCATTAGTGGCAGCCTCACCGGCAGCCTCACCACCATTGGCGGCATTAAAGCCAATGGTGTGGTCACCGCCACTTACTTTGAAGGGGATGGCTCACGCCTGACCGGCATCAGCGGCGGCAGCGGCGACCGCATCACCAGCGGCACCACCAGCATGATCGCCAACAGCGCCACCACTTATGTGAGCATGAGCACCGGGGCCACGGTGTGGGGTTATCTGAGCAGCGGCACCAGCTATATTCCCACCCTCACCGCCGCCCTCGTTTCCACCACCACCGGCGGCACCGTCAGCGCCACCTACGGTAACTTCCGCTATATCAGCGCCACGGGCCTGAACGTGAGCGGGACGGCCTACATCAGCGAGCTGATCGTGCTGGGCAGTGCGGGTGGCTCGGGCCTTAACCCATCGGTGGGCGTCAGCCCCAGCGGCGCCACCACGCAGATACAATATAACGATGGCGGCAACCTGGCCGGTGCCAGCGGCCTGACCTACAACAGTGGCACCAGCGTGCTTTCCACCGGCAACATCAACGCCACCGGCCAGATCACCGCCAGCGCCGTGGGAGCAACCTTGATTTCCGCCACCGGCACCACCGGCACAGTGAGTGCCACCTACGGGTACTTTAAATACATTTCGGCCACCAACGGCATGGGTAGCACCAACTTGAGCGAGACCATCTCCATCAACGACCTTTCGGATGCCAGCAGCACCGTGGCCAGCGGCAACCTGTTCCTCGGTTCCGGCGGCGGTGGCGTCATTAACGGTGGCAACACCAACACCGGCTTGGGCATCGGGGCGCTGGCAAGTACCACGACGGGCAACGGCAACGTCGCCAGCGGATTCCAGGCCCTTTATAGAAACACGACGGGCAACGCCAACATCGCCAGCGGATTCCAGGCCCTCTATAACAACACGACGGGCAGCAGCAACGTCGCCAGCGGATACCTAGCCCTCTATAGCAACACGACGGGCGGCTACAACGTCGCCAGCGGCATATACACGCTCTATAGCAACACGACGGGTAACTACAACGTCGCCAGCGGATACAATGCCCTCTATAGCAACACGACGGGCGGCTACAACGTCGCCAGCGGAGCCTCTGCCCTCTATAACAACACGACGGGCTTCTACAACATCGCCAGCGGTTTTCAGGCCCTTGTTAGCAACACGACGGGCACCGGCAACGTTGCCAGCGGATACCAGGCCCTCTATAACAACACAATGGGCGGCTACAACGTCGCCAGCGGATACCAGGCCCTCTTTAACAACACGACGGGCTTATACAACATCGCCAGCGGATATCAGGCCCTCTTTAACAACACGACGGGTAACTACAACATCGCCAGCGGATATGCAGCCCTCTCTAATAACACGACGGGCAGCTACAACGCCGTTTACGGTTATAACGCAGGCCTCGGTGCCAGCGGCCAGGTCGTCAGCAACAGCGTGCTGGTGGGCGCCCGGGCCGGCTATGCGGGCGCGGGCATGGAAGGCAGCACCTTTGTGGGCACCCGGGCGGGGATTGCCGTGACCAGCGGCGACAGCAATACCCTTGTTGGCGGCAACACCGCCGCCACGCTTACCACCGGTAGCTACAACATCGTCATCGGCGATGGCGCCGACGTACCCGCAGCCACCCAATCGAGCTTCCTTAACATTGGTAACGCCATTAGCGGCAGCCTTACCGGCAGCCTCACCACCATTGGCGGCATTAAAGCCAATGGTGTGGTCACCGCCACTTACTTTGAAGGGGATGGCTCACGCCTGACCGGCATCAGCGGCGGTAACCTGAGCGAGACCATTGCCATCAACGATTTGCAGGATGCCAGCGCCAGCACGGTGCGTGGCAACGTATTTTTGGGTAACGCTGGCGGTAACCAGGTTACGACCGGCACCAGCAACACCAGCGTAGGTATTTCATCCCTCGCGGCTGTCACCTCCGGCGTGGCGAATAGCGCCATGGGCTTTCAGGCCCTTCTCAAAAATACAAATGGTGGCTACAACAGCGCCTATGGCGCTTATACGCTTTTCAACAATGGCGGGGGCACCTACAACACCGCCAATGGCGTTTATGCCCTTTACAGCAACGTGAATGGTACCGGTAACACCGCAATCGGCGGTTATGCGCTTTACAGCAACTCGAGTGGTGGGGGCAACGTAGGCATTGGCAGCAACGCGCTTTACAACAATTTAAGTGGCGGCAACAACATTGCCGTCGGCGGCAGCTCGATGAACAACAATTCCTCTGGTGGCAACAATGCCGCCACAGGTGCCAATGCGCTTTACAGCAATACAACCGGCAGCAATAACGCCGGCATCGGCTACAGCGCGCTTTTTGGTAATACCAACGGCAGTTTCAATGTTGGCGTGGGTAATAGTGCCGGCAGCAACCTGACCGGCGGCAACAACAACATAGCCATCGGCAACAACGCCCAACTGTTTGCGACCAGCGCCAGCTACCAGCTCAATATCGCCAACGTGATTTACGGGAACACAGGCCTCACATCGGCCAGCCTCATCGGTATCAACATCGCCAGCCCCACCACCGCGCTTGAAGTAAGCGGCACGGTCAGCGCCACCCGCTTTGTGGGTGACGGCAGCGGGCTTACCGGCATCAGCGGGGGCGGTAGTGGCGACCGCATTACCAGCGGCACCAACAGCATCATCGCCCAGACCGCTTCCAACATCATTTCCATCACCACCAACAACGTCAACACCGGCTACTTCAATGCCAATGGTGTGCTTACCCTCCCCGGCATCAGCGCCACCGCCAACCTCACCAGCGTTACCTCCCTTTATGCCAGCGGCAACGTCGGCATCGGCATGGCCCCATCCGCTTCGTTTGCAGCCGCTGTCAGCGGTGACATTGCTCTTGGGACCCGCCTCAGGTTCCTGAACGCCACCGGCAACGGTGGCGGCTCGGCGCTTATCGGACTTTACGGTGATGGCACCAAGCGCCTCGACATTTACGACTACGGAGCGGGGCTTGCCCTGATGACACTGAAAGACGGCGGCAGCGGCGGTAACGTGGGCATCGGCACTATCGCCCCCAATGCCAAGCTCGACGTTTATGGCACCATCAGCGCCACCGGACTGAACATCACCGGCGATATTTCCTACACAGGCGTGCTGACCGATACTTCGGACCGTCGCCTGAAAACCGACATCAAGCCCCTGCCCTACAACAGCGCCATGGAACGCCTGGCCCTGCTCAAGCCGGTGCAGTTCCGCATGAAGGACCGCATGGACCGCGTTGAATGGGGTTTTGTGGCGCAGGATGTTGAGCAGGTGTTCCCCAACCTGGTGCTGACATCTTCGGGCAAGGAAGGTTACAAGAGCCTGAACTATGTGGGCATGATCGCCCCGATGGTGCAGGGCATGCAGGAACTGAAGAAAGAGAACGATGACCTGCGCAAACGGATTGAAAAGCTGGAAAAGGCCGTTGAAGCCCAGCAACGGAAATAGCCACAAACCTAATTAAAAGGCCCCTTGCGGGGCCTTTTAATTACCCGGAAAGACTAGTTTTCCGAGTAGCTCTTGATGGTGCGGGCGCGGGCCGGGTGGCGCAGCTTTTTGAGGGCTTTCGCTTCGATCTGGCGGATACGCTCACGCGTCACGTTGAACTGCTGGCCCACTTCTTCCAGCGTGTGGTCGGTGCTCATGGCAATGCCGAAGCGCATGCGCAGCACGCGTTCCTCACGAGGAGTAAGCGTGGCGAGGATTTCGGTCACGCTGTCGCGCATGCTGGTGTGGATGGCGGCATCCAGCGGCATCACGGCGTTGGTGTCTTCGATGAAGTCGCCGAGGGTCGAATCCTCTTCGTCACCCACCGGGGCTTCGAGGCTGATAGGCTCTTTGGCGATCTTTTGCACCTTGCGGACCTTATCGACCGGCATGTTGAGCTTTTTGGCCAGCTCTTCGGGCGTGGGTTCGCGGCCCAGCTCGTTCATCATCTGCCGCTGGGTGCGGTTGATCTTGTTGATGGTTTCGATCATGTGCACCGGAATACGGATGGTGCGGGCCTGGTCGGCAATGCTGCGGGTGATGGCCTGACGGATCCACCACGTGGCATAGGTGCTGAACTTGTAGCCACGGCGGTACTCGAACTTATCGACCGCCTTCATCAAACCGATGTTTCCTTCCTGGATCAGGTCGAGGAACTGCAGGCCGCGGTTCACGTACTTTTTGGCAATGGAGATGACGAGGCGCAGATTGGCTTCGACCATTTCCTTTTTGGCCACGCTGGCTTCGCGCTCGCCCTTGCGGGTGGTGCTGACCATTTGCTTGAACTCGGTGGGGTTCAGGCCATAGGGCATGGTCAGGCTGAACATGTCGAAGCGCAGCTGGGCGATCTCCTTCTTTTTAGCCGCAAAAGTGGCCCAGGGGTTCACGGCCGGGGCAGCGGGCGCCTTGGCGGCCTTGGCGCCCTTTTTGGCGGGCTTGGCGGGTTCGGCCGCGGCCTTGGGCTTGGCCTTGGCTTTGGCGGCCAGCCAGGCGTCGTCGATCTCGTGGCCCGGCCATTCTTCAAGGAACTCGATGCGGTTGACGCCAGAGGCGGCGGCCAGCTTCAGCACTTCGCCCTCTTTGCGCGTCAGTTCGCGCGCGGTGGCGAACAGTTGCTGCATCAGTTCGTCGACACGGGCGTTGGTCAGCGGGATTTCGCGGACCACGTTCTTCATTTCGGCGATGAGCTTGGCGTGCGCCTTGTCGTTCTTTTCGCTGGGGTCTTCAAAACGCTTCTCGTTCAGCTTCACCAGCTTTTTGTGCAAGGGTTCCAGGCGGCCGAAAGCTTCGGTCAGGCGCGGCATCAGCTGCGCTTCCATGGCGGCCAGCGAAATGATGCCGTCTTCTTCGTCTTCGTCGCCGGTGCCTTCGCCGCCTTCAGCGCCTTCGGCGCCCTCTTCGGCGGCTTCCTTCGGTTGCGGGGTGTCATCGTCGCCGCTGCCCAGGTCGGCCATGGCTACGGCATCGGGGCGGGTTTCTTCGTTTTCGTCGCCTTCACCTTCGCCTTCAACCTTGTTGAATTCGGCGTGGGAGGGCCCGAGCGCGGTCGCCAGGTCGACGATATCGCGCAAAAAGCGCTTTTGCTGCTGCACCAGGCCAAACCATTCGAGCAGTTTGCTGTAGCTCCAGAGACAGCTGAACAGGCCATCGTTCAGCTTGAGCTTACCGGCTTCGATGCGCTTGGCCAGTTCGACTTCGCCTTCGCGGGTGAGCAGTTCAACGCTGCCCATTTCGCGCAGGTACATGCGCACCGGGTCATCGGTACGGCCGTAATCGTCGGCGACCGCGTTGGCGGGCTGGACCTTGATTTCCTTGTTGGCATTGCCGAAAAAGCTGGGGTGGGCGGCCATGATGTCGGCGTCGCCGTCTTCGCTGGCGCTTTTGGGCGCAGCCGAACCGGTGCTGACCATCACCGCAACTTCGGTATCGTCCTCGTCATCGTCGTCGCTGGTCGTGGCTTCAGGAGCCTCGGCTACCGGAGACTCATCTTCCGACAGGTCGGCAGCCAGAATTTCTTCTTCTAAAACAACGGTTTCTTCGGCGGCGGGGCGGGATTGGGGTGCGGGCATCAGATAGTCCTTTCAGTAGGGGTAAATGGAACTACCACAGCCGAGTGTCAAGCCGTTAATGAAAGAAGTTTTGCAAATAGCTATAAAATATTGATTATTGCACGGTTTTGTTGGCCCGGTGGCCGGCCTTGAAGCGGTGCCAATCCTGCTCGGAAAGGCCGCCCTGACTCAGTTGGCGGGCCACATCGCCGGCCACCTCGCGGTCGCGGTCGGCGCCCTGGAAATAACCCACTAAACCATTGAGGATATTGGCGGGTTCTTCGTCGGCATTTTCCACCCCCTGCTCGCGCCACAGGGCGGTAACGGTGGCGCTGTGCGGCCCGGCCAGCAGGTCGGCGCTCACTTTTTCGAGGTCGGCGCCCTGCATGTAGAGCCGCAACAGGGCTTGCGTCAGCTCGCGCAACTCGCCTGCGGGTATGTCGATTTGACCAATGATTTCATCTACTTGCGGAAGCAGCTGCGGGTAGCGTGTCAACACCGCCAGCAGGCGGCGCAGGGCCGGGTGGGCGGCCACCGGCGGGCGGTAGGCGGCGGGGGCCTGGGTTTTGGCGCCCTGCATCATGGCCTCAGCGCCGAATTTGGGTGCTGTTTTACCGCCGGTTTTGGTCGCACGGGTGGCGGAAAACAGGCGGTTTCGCAGCGCATCGGTGTAGCTTTTGCGCACAATGTTGTCGCGAATGGATGCGAGCATGCGGCCCATCTCGCTTTCGACCACCGCGCGGCTGTCGGGGCTGGCAAGGTCGACCCCGGCGGTTAAATTGTGCCACAGCACCTGCTCGAGGCTGGCGGGCTGGCCCAGCAGGCGGGTGAAGGCGGTCAGGCCGTCTTTGCGCACCAGCGTGTCGGGGTCGTCACCCTCGGGCAGCCATAAAAACTGCAGCTTGCGGTTGGGTTCGAGCACCGGCAGCGCCAGCATCGACACCCGGCGGGCGGCGGCGCGGCCCGCGCTGTCGCCGTCGAGGCAGACGGTGATGGTGGGGGCGGCCTGCCACAGCAACAGCAACTGGTCGGCGGTGACCGCCGTGCCCATGGGCGCCACGGCGGTTTTAAGCCCGGCCTGCCACAGCGCGATGACGTCGAGGTAGCCCTCGACCAGCAGCGCATTGCCGCCCTTGCGGATGTCGGGCCGCGCGCGATGCAGGTTGAACAGCGTGTGCGATTTGGAAAAGAACGGCGTTTCGCCCGAATTGAGGTATTTGGGCTCGGATTTATCCATCACCCGGCCGCCGAAGGCCACCACGCGGCCGGAGGTATCCTCGATGGGGAACATCACGCGGTTGCGGAAAAAGTCGTAATCGCCTTTGCCCTTGCTTGATTCGCGCGTGAGGCCCGCGGTTTTCAGCAGGTCGGGCTTGAAGCCTTCGTTCAGCAACGCGTCGCGCAGGTCGTTCCAGGCGTCGGGCGCATAGCCCAGCTGGAAATCGGCGATGGTGGTGTCGGATAGCCCTCGGCCGTGCAGGTACTGGCGGCCCACGGGGTCGAGGTTACGGATGAAGAAGGCAGTGGCGCGCTCGAGCGCTTTGTAGCCGCTTTGGCGCTGTTCTTCGTGCGCGGGGTCGCGGCGCTCGGGCTCGGGCAGCTTGACCCCAGACTGCTGCGCCAGTTTTTTGATGGTGTCGGTGAACGTCAGCCCCTGCGTTTCCATGGTGAAGGTGAACACGTCGCCGCTGGCGCCGCAGCCGAAGCAGTAATAATTGCCTTCGTCGCGCACGTGGAAGCTGGGCGTTTTTTCGCCATGGAAAGGGCAATTGGCCCACCAGTGGCGCCCCTTTTTTTTGATCTCGGGGACGACTTTGCGCACCTCTTCGACCAGGTTGACCCTGGCCTTGATGCTGTCGAGAATTTGCGGCGGATACTTCACCCTGTTCAACACTCCCCTGCCCCCACTATAGCCGATAGCGGCGGCGCGGTATAGAATGCCCGCATGCAAACGGCATTGGCTATTTTTGTGGGCGGCGGCGCGGGCAGCGTGTTGCGCTGGCTGGTGAGCAACGGCGTGGCGCAGCGCCTGGGCCTTGGTTTTCCGTGGGGCACGCTGGCGGTGAACGTGATCGGTTGCGGCGTGCTGGGGTTGCTGACCGGCTGGCTGGCCGCGCGCGGGCACCTTTCGGAACTGTGGCGCCTGGCGCTGGTGACCGGCGTGCTGGGCGGCTATACCACTTTTTCGGCCTTCAGCCTTGACGCGCTGACGCTGTGGCAGCGCGGCGAAGGCGCCTTGGCCGCCGGTTATATGGCGGCCAGCGTGGCACTGGGCCTGCTGGCGCTGGTGGGCGGCATGGCGGTTTTCAGGCTCATCTAGCATACTTGTTGCCCGCGCGGGTTGTGCTATATAATTAGCAGGTATTTCCGGGGGAAATCATCGGAATTGTTAATAGAGGAAAGGAAAAACGCCATGGAGCGCGTGCCACTTACTGTTTTCGGCTTTGAAAAACTGACCGCCGAACTCAAGAACCTGACCGGGGTGGAACGGCCCAATATCATCGCGGCCATCAGCGAGGCGCGCGGCCACGGTGACCTGAGCGAAAACGCCGAATACCACGCGGCGAAGGAAAAACAGGGCTTCATTGAAGGCCGTATTGCCGAGCTGGAGAACAAGCTGGCCCGCGCCGAGGTGTTCGACCCCCGCCAGCAGAAGGGCGACCGCATTGTGCTGGGCGCCACGGTGAAGCTGGCCGACGTGGATACCGACAAGGAGATCACCTACATTCTGGTGGGCCCCGACGAAGCCGACAGCGACAAGAACCTGATTAGCACCACCAGCCCGGTGGGCCGTGCGTTGCTGGGCAAGACCGCCGGCGACGAAGTGACCGTGCAAACCCCCGGCGGCAAGCGCGGGTTTGAAATTGTGGCGGTGGAGTTCAAGGCGTTCAGCGTTTAATCCAGCCCACAAAAAACGGCCCTGCGGGGCCGTTTTTTTAGCGCAACCAGCTGTTGGTTTGCGTATCGAAGATACGGCTGGGCATACCGGAAAGCGGTTGCGGCAGCGTGAGCGCCGCGATGCCCTGCGGAACTTGCGAGGCACTGGTGGCGGGCGCTTCGCCCGATATATTCAGCGAGGTGCTCACCAGCGGGCCGCCCCACGCCTGCAAATATTCCTGCATGTAAGGCATGGCCGGGCAGCGCACCGCCACCGTGCCCTTGCCGCCGGTGAGCGTTTCGGGCAGCGATTTGAGCGCGGGCAGAATGAGCGTGACCGGCGAACTTTGCGCCCCGCCCCAATAGGCCGACACCGCGATCTGCGCCGCCACCGGCAGGTTGCGCGGGCACAGGTGGTTGAGGTTTTCGAGGTTGGGAATAAGCACGATGAGCCCCTTGGACGGGCTGCGCTGCTTGAGCGCCAGCAGTTTTTCCAGCGCGCCGCCATCGAACGGGTCGGCCACATAACCGTACACGCCTTCGGCCGGTGCGGCGGCCACCTGGCCGGATTTCAGGGCTTTCAGCCACGGCTGGAGTTGGTTCTCAAACATTACCTGCGCTCGGCAAAAAAGGTTTTGAGCAATTGGGCGCATTCATTTTCGAGCACACCGCCGATAATTTCGGGCTTGTGGTGGCTATGGGCAAGCACCCGCGCGCCGGAAACCGTGCCGCCACTTTTAGGGTCGTAGGCACCGAACACCAGCGTGGCCACCCGCGCATGCGCCAGCGCCGCCGCGCACATGGCGCAGGGCTCGAGCGTAACCGCCAGCGTGTGGCCTTCGAGGAACTTGCTGCCGTGGGCCTTGACCGCCGCAGCCAACGCCAGCATTTCGGCATGGTGCAGCGGGTTGGCGTTGGTTTCGACCTCGTTGGCGGCTTCGGCGATTACTTGCCCCTGCGCGTTGGCAATGACGGCGGCGATGGGCACCTCGCCCCGCGCGGCCACGGCTTGCGCCAGCGCCACGGCACGTTGCATCAGGGCGGTGTTTTTATCATTCATGGCCTTGTAAATGCGGCGGTTTGGGGCGATACGTCAAGGTATGAAACGTCCTTTAATTGGCATTACGCTTGATTGGCAGGAAACCGGCAGCTTCAGCAAGCGGCCGCATTATGCCTTGCGGCAGGCCTATTTTGACGCCGTATGGGCCGCGGGCGGCCAGCCGGTGGGTCTGCCGCTGCAGGCCGATGGCTCTAACGGCTACCTTAAGCTGGTCAGAGGATTGGTCATTCCCGGCGGCGACTACCCCACCCCCAGCAGCTGGTACGAAGACCCCCACAAACTTGAGGTGAACCACCCACGGGTGGATGTGGACATGGCCTTCATTAAGGCCGCGCTGGAGATGGACCTGCCGTTGCTGGCCATTTGTGCGGGCTACCAGGAACTGGCCATTGCCATGGGCGGCAGGCTGGCGTGGAAGATTACCCAGACGGTTGAAAACCCGTTGCCGCACCGCAAGGTATCGCTCGACAAGCGCGCGCACGAGGTCAAACTCAAAAAAGGTACCCTGCTAAGGGAGATCATGGGCCAGGCCACCATTGAAACCAACAGTCACCATTTTGAAGGCGTGGTGAAGGCTGGCAAGGCCGTGGTATGCGGCAAGGCGCCCGACGGCATCATTGAGGCGATTGAGGTGCCGGGCAAAAAATTTGCCATCGGCGTGCAGTGGCACCCCGAAATGTACCACGAAGAAACCGACCGCAAACTGTTCGAAGCGTTCGTAAAGGCGGCCCAATAGCATGCGATTGAACAAATACCTGCAGCAGGCCGGCGTGGGGAGCCGCCGCGAGGCCGAACGGCTGGTGGAGGCAGGGCTGGTGCTGGTAAACGGCAAAATGGCGACCCTGACCACCGTGGTGCTGGAAGGCGACGTAGTGCTGGTGAACGGCAAAAAAATGAACCCCAACACCGCACCGGTGCCGCGCCTGTTTTTGTACCATAAGCCGGCGGGCTACCTGGTGACCACCGACGACCCGCAGGGCCGTCCCACCATTTTTGATATTCTGCCCAAGGCCCTGCCCCGCATTGTGACCGTGGGCAGGCTGGACATGGCCACCGAAGGCCTGCTGCTGCTGACCACCGACGGCGCACTGGCGCAAACCCTGATGAGCCCGCGCACCGGCCTTGAGCGCGTGTACCGCGCCCGCGTGATGGGTTTGCTGAGCGAAAAGAACGCCGAAGAGATCCGCAAGGGTATTCTGGTGGAGGGCACGCGTTTCCGCCCCGCCAAAATCGAATTGGAAAAAGAAAGCGGTGGCCGCAACCGCTGGTACCGCATGACGCTGACCGAAGGTAAATACCGCGAAGTGCGCAAGATCCTCGAGGCCTGCAACTGCCCGGTCAACCGGCTGGTGCGGGTGCAGTACGGGCCGTTCATGCTCGGCAACATCCCGCGCGGCGAAGTGGGCGAAGTGCCGCGCACCGGCGTGCTGAAATTCCTTGAAAGCCTGAACGCAGCCGCCACCGAAGCCAGCCGAAGCAACGCGAAGACCGCCCGTCAGGGCAACGCCGAATATGCCGCCCGCAAAAAAGCCCGCAAGTAACTTCGAGACCCGCATCAGCGCGGGGTCGCTCAAGGGTAAAAAGATCGCCTTGCCGGCCGACGAGGCCGCCCGCCCCACCCGTTTGCGGCTGCGCCAGTCGGTGTTCAACATGCTCAATTCGCGCATCGATATGCCCGGCAAAACGGTGGTCGATATTTGCTGCGGCAGCGGCGCATTGGGTCTGGAAGCCTGCAGTTGGGGCGCCGCACAGGTAACGATGGTGGACACCAAAACCGCGTTGGCCAAAGAGAACGTAGATACATTGGGCGTAGGTATCACCGTGCGTGTGGTGCAGGCCGATGCCCGCACGTGGACACCCGCCGCGCCGTTCGACGTGGTGCTGGCCGACCCGCCCTATAACAGCGGCATGGTGCAGGACCTGCTGGCCCGCGCCGCCGCCATCGGCAAACCCGGCGCATGGTGGGTGGTGGAACTGGGCGCCGACGAGGCACTGGACTGGACCGGCTTTGCCGACACGCTGGAACGGACGTATGGTGTTTCGAAAATAGGGATCGGACGACAGTTATGAGCGCACACCACCACGGCCACAAGCATTCGCACAGTCACAGGCACGACCACGGCAGCGAACGCGCGGTGATACGGGTGGGGCAGATCAGCCTGCTGGTGGCGGTGGGGGTTATTTTGTTCAAGCTGGCGGCATGGTGGCTGAGCGGCAGCGTGGCATTGTTTTCCGACGTACTGGAAAGCATCACGCACATCATCACCGCCGGGGTAACTTTGCTGGCGCTGAAGATCAGCCACCGCCCTGCCGACCGCGACCACCCCTACGGCCACCACAAGATCGAATATTTCAGTGCCATGGTCGAGGCCGCGTTCATCGCCATTGCCGCCGGGCTGGTGCTGAGGGAAGCCCTGCCCCGCCTGCTGGCCCCGCAAATGCCCGAGATCAACGGCTGGGTGGTGTTCACCACCATGATGGCCACCCTGCTCAACGGCGGCTGGGCGGCGTTTTTATTGCTGCGCGGCAGGCTGGCGGGCAGCCCGGCGCTGAGCGCCGACGGCTGGCACCTGCTGACCGATGTGGGCACCAGCGTGGGCGTGCTGATCGGCTTGGGGCTGGCGCTTTACACCGGCTGGGCGATTGTGGACCCGCTGATCGCCTGTGTGGTGGCGGCCCACATTTTGTGGGCGGGCTGGCACGTGATGCGCGATGCCATGAGCAACCTGATGGACCGCGCCGCCAGCAAGCGGGTGGAAGACCAGATCACCGCGCTGGTGACCGCCCAATGCGGCACCGGGGCAGGCGAGATCCACGGCCTGAAAACCCGCGTGGCCGGGCGCATCACGTTCGTTGAATTCCACCTGGTGGTGAACGGCAACATGAGCGTGAAAAAATCGCACGGCATCTGCGACAGGCTGGAACAGGCGATCGCAACCGAGATCCCCGGCGCGCAGGTGACCATTCATGTGGAGCCCGAGGGCACCAAGCACTAGCTGCGGTCGAACATCTTTTCGAGTTGCGATTTGGCGAACGTGGCCGTGGTAGGCCGCCCGTGGTTGCAGGTGAGCGTGGCCGGGTTGGCTTCCATTTGCCGCAGCAGCGCGTTCATTTCGGCCAAACTTAACCGCCGCGCGGCGCGAATGCTGTGGTGGCAGGCAAAGGTGGAAAGCAAATGGTCGAGCTTTTCGTGCAGCACCGTACGGGGGCTAAAATCGGAAAGCTGGCGCGCCACGTCGTTCACCAGAGGCAACGGGTTGGCGTTGCCCAGCGCGGCGGGCATGGCGGTAACGGTTACCGCCGTGGGCGAGTAACCTTCGAGCTCCAGCCCCAGCTTGTCGAGGTCGGCGGCATTGGCCAGCAGGGTATCCACCTCGGTGGGTTTCAGCGTCACCAAGGTGGGCAGCAGCAGCGGCTGGCGGGGAATGGCCCCGGCAGCCTGCGCGGTCTTCAACTGCTCATACACAATGCGCTCATGCGCGGCGTGCTGGTCGATGATGGTGAGGTTCCCGTCGGCGGTTTCGGCCAGAATGAACGTGTTGGCCACCTGCCCGATGGCGGCGCCCAGAAAGCCGATGGCATCGCCTTCGGGCATGGGGGCCTTTATGTGGCCGTTGGCGGCGGGTATCTCGAACCGCGTGGCCGAAGGTTCGTCACCCCGGCGCAGCTGCTGCGGCAACGTGGCCATGGGCAGCTGGTAGTTGGGCAGCGGCATGGGCTGCCCTGATGACAAATGGGCGAACGGTGCCGTGTGCGCCCCCTGCCCGCCCGCAAAGCTTTGCTTAGGGGCGCCAAGGGCCTGCCGCACGGCGGCGTACAAAAAGCCGAAGGTGTGGTCGCGGTTGCGGAAACGCACCTCGCTTTTCGCCGGGTGCACATTCACGTCCACCTCTTCGGCCGGAATGTTGAGGAACAGCAGCGCCATGGGGTGGCGGCCTGCCGGCAGCCTATCGGCATAAGCCTGCTTCAGCGCGGTTTGCAGGGTGCGGTCCTTCACCGGGCGGCCGTTGACGAAAAAGTACTGCTCGCGTGCCGTAGCCGCATGCGCGGTAGGCGGGCTGATGAACCCGCCCAGGCTCCAGCCTTCGGCATTGGCGGCGCCGATGGGTTGCGCATGCGCGGCAAACTCGCCGCCCAGCAGCGTGGCCAGACGGGGCGTAAGCGCGTTCAGAAAATCGCCCTGTGCGGCGGGCAGGTGCCAGGTTTCAACACCGTCTTCCACCAGCGTGAAAGTGGCGTGCGGGTAGGCCAGCGCGGCGTTGGTGACCACCGCGTGCAGCGCGCTACGCTCGGCACGGGCACTTTTTAAAAACTTGCGGCGGGCAGGCGTGGCATAAAACAGATCGGCTACCTGCACGCGCGTGCCGGGCGGCAGGGCGGCGGGCTTTAAATGGCCTTCGGGCGTTACCTGCCAGGCTTCGGGTTGGGTTTCGGGGCGGCTGGTGAGGGTAAGCCGCGCCACCGATGCGATGCTGGGCAAAGCCTCGCCGCGGAAGCCGAAGGTGTTGAGGCGGAACAGGTCTTCGGTGGTTTCAATTTTGCTGGTGGCGTGGCGTTCCAGCGCCAGCTTCAGTTCGGCCTGCGGGATGCCTTTGCCGTTGTCGAGTACTTCTAGCCCGGTGAGCCCGGCGTTTTCGGTGCTAATCCGCACGCTGGTGGCGCCGGCGTCGAGGCTGTTCTCGAGCAGTTCCTTTACCACGCTGGCCGGGCGCTCGATCACCTCACCGGCGGCGATCTGGTTGGCCAAGGTATCGGGCAGGCGGCGGATGGGCATGGGCCTGTATATACCATAAAAACGGCCCCGCAAGGTGCGGGGCCGTGGTGTAAAATCGATAGTTCAGAGCGAGAGGACGGCAACGCCTTTAAACTCGCGCATCACCTGCATGTTATTGCCGCTCACCTGAACTTCAGCACTGTACTCCCGGGCAGGAGAAATACGCAGGTTGAACGAAACCCTGCCCGTATCGCCCTTGCGGTAGTCGATGAACTCGACATACGGGATATTGCGCCCGGCCATGCTCATGCCCACAGCAGGCGTGAACAGATGGAAGTCGATCACCCACAATGTGCGCTGCTTGTTTTTGCGGTTGCCGGTGATCTCGTTGGCCACCGACTTGTCGCTGGCATGGCTCAGCACCTCGGTTTTTTTAAGGGTGTGGAAGTTGGGCAGCGTAAGTTTCAGCGCCTCGCCGTACAGGTCGGCCTTGGTTTTGGGCAGGCAGAACAGCACCTGCTCCAGAACGAGGATATCGACCGACGGGTATTGCGGGGCACTCAGGATTTTATCGAGCATGGCATTGGAAGAAACGCTCATGGGTTTGCTCCGTGGAAAAAGAGATGCAGATGGGCCCTGTGTGGGCCAAGTGGCTGAAATCGTCAAGGTTTTATGCCGCCACGGGCGGTATGGGCTGCGGCGCGGGCGGGGCGATGTGGAAGCCTTGGCCGTAATCGACATGCAGGTCGCGCAATATCTGCAGCGCGTTTTCATGCTCGATCATCTCGGCCACGGTGCGGATGCCGCGCTGCTTGGCCACGGCGGTCAGCGCCTTCACCATGGCCTGGTCTTCGGCATTGGTGTGCACGTTGCGGATGAACGTGCCGTCGATCTTGATGTAATCGAGTTTCATTTCACGGATGTGCTGCAGGCTGCTGTAGCCCACGCCGCAGTCGTCGAGCGCAAAACTGACGCCGTAACGCGCCACCCCGGCAATAAACGCGCGGGCATATTGCAGGTCTTTCAGCAGCGAGGTTTCGGTCATTTCGAACACCAGCGACTTTTCGGGCAACTGCGCGCCTTTCAGCAGGCCGGTGATGTACTCGAGGAAGTCGTTATCCTCCAGCGTGCGGGCCGACAGGTTGACCGAGAACCGCAGGTTGCGCCCCTGCTTGTGGAACTCGGCCAGCGCGGCAATGGCGCGTTCCGACACCAGCCTATCGAGCTTGGGCGCCAGGCCGAATTCCTCGATCACCTGAATGTATTGCGCGGGCGGAATGGCACGGCCGGTACGGTCGATGAGGCGCACCAGCACCTCGTAAAACTCGGGGCCTTCGGCAGTACCCAGCGGCACAATGGGCTGGAAGTGCAGCACCATGCGCTCGGTGGGGTTGTTGAGGCATGCGGTGACGAACTCGGCCCATTCCAGCCGCTGCCCCGCCCCTGCCGTGCTGGGCGTGGTGGGGTTATAGAATTCCAGCCGGTTGGGGCCGTGCTGCTTGGCGGCCGATAAGGCATCCTGCGCGTGCGCCATCAACCCCTCGGGGGTTTCGCCGTGCTCGGGGTATAGCGCAATGCCGCCGCTGGTTTTAAGGGTGATGCCGCTGCTGCCCATCATCACCGGGCGTTCGCTCAAGGTACGTTGCAGTTGCTCGAAGCGCGGGGTCAGGTCGGCCAGCTTCACGTCGCGCATCAGCAGGGCAAATTCGTCGGCATCAAGCCGGGCCAGCAGATCGCCGGTACGCACGTGGTCTTTCAATATCTGCGCAAAGTGGTTCAGCGCCTTGTCGCCCACCGCCTGCCCGTGGGTCTGGTTGATGAGCGAGAACCGGTCAAGGTTCAGCAGCAGCAGCGCGCCGGTGCGTTTTTCGCGCTGGGCCATGCGCAACGTGCGGGTCATTTCGTCATGAAAGCGGTGGCGGTTGGAAAGCCCGGTGAGCGGGTCGTGGTTGGTCAGGTAATACAGCTGGTCGGATGCCGCCTTTTGCCCCGATACATCGCGCGCAATGCCGCGAAAACCCACCAGCGCGCCCGAGGCATCGAAAATGGGGGTGCCCGACACGCTCCAGCACAAACGGGTACCAAACGGGTCGGCGCTCCAGTAATCACGGTCGTGGAAGGGGCGCGGGTTACGGGTCAGGTCGGCAAAGTCGTCTTCTATGCGCAGGCGCTCTTCGGGCAAAAAACAGGCTACCATGGGGCTACCCTTGGCGGCGCTGGCCACCGGGCGCTTGCGGCTGCTGCTGAAGGTGAGGTTGAGCTTGGTGTCCACCTCCCACAGCCAGTCGGCAAACTGGTCGGCCATGTCGCGGAAGCGGGTTTCGGACAAATCGTACAAATTCTGCAAATGCTGCTGCTGGCGGCGCATGTGCTGCAGGGTGCCCGCCAACTGCAGCAGGTCTTCCAGCAAGGGGCTGGTCAGCCCGCTGATGGGCCCCACGATGTTGATGCCCTGCTCGCGCGCGGCGGCGGCCACGCCGCGGTCGTCGGTCAGCACCACAGTGGCGAGGTTGGCGGTGCGCGCCACTTCGCCCAGCAGGCTGCCCAGCCCGTGGCTGGATTCGGCAATGGCAGCAATCAACGGCACGGCATGCGGGTGGTGGGGCTTGGCCACCACCGGCGCCTCGGCCAGCGAGGTCAGCTTTTGCACCTCGGCGCCCGCGCTGGCGCCGCCGCCCACGCGCAGCAGGCCGGTCAGGCGCTCGCCCGTTTCGGGCGATGCAACCAGCAGCAACGGCAGATCGGCGGTGGTGTTCATTTATTCTTTTTTGCTTTGGGCCAGAATGGCCGAAACCACCGGCCCGCGCAAGCAACGCGCGGTTGAACAGCGCAACTTATCAAGGCAGCGAAGCCAAGGCGCTACGATTGTATGACTTTGATGATTTAAATAGCCTTACTTGCTTCGCAAGCTCGGCAACTCCCCCTTGGCCTCCGGCTCGGGGGTGGCCGCCCTGTGGGCGGCTTTCAGCCCTCATGAAGTCCGCCGTTCGGCGGAGAGCGCTCGCGCGTCTAAAGGCAAGCAGCCCTTTGGGCTACTTGACCATTACGTTGGGGCCTTTGGCGCGGGCCTCGGCCAGTTTCTGATCGACCATGAACAGCATGGCCGCCAGCTCGGGGCTGGTGGCGTCGTTGCTGGTCAATATGCCGCCGCTCAAGGTCATGCCCTGCTTGCCGGTGGAGATATCGTACTTTTTATCGACCGCCTTGCGGATGCGTTCGCCCAGGATAAGTGCGCCTTTGGCATCAGTTTCGGGCAGCAGGATCAGGAATGTGCGCTCGCCGGTGCGGCCCGGGCTGTCGCTGTCGCGAATGAACTGGCGCACGCAGCGGGCGGCTTCGGCCACCAGCAGGTTCATGTCTTCGGTGCCGATATGGGCATCGCCCTTGCCGCCGGTAAACGGGTCGAGCTCCAGCGCCAGCAGCGCAAAGCTGTTGTCGTAGCGCTGGGTGCGGTGCAATTCTTTTTCCAGCAGGTGGAACAGGTAACGACGGCTGAACAGCTGGGTGACCTCGTCGTAGGTCATCAGGTCGCGCAGGTAGCGCACGGCGCTTTCAAGCGCTTTGCCGCTGCGCTCCAACGTGATCACGAGGTCGGTGATCTTGGCCATTTCTTCGCGCGTGATGCTGATGCTGCCGTTTTGCAGCGTTAAGCGCACCTTGTTGCTTTTAACGCGGGTAATAAAGGTTTCCGCTTCTTCCAGCGCGGTTTCGATATCGCGGATGGTGCGAATGTCGTGCTGAATGGCGGGGGCGTCTTTCATGCGGGCGTTTTTCCAAGAGGTTCTTATTTTATGGGTGCCGGAGTGTGCCGCCGCCTTGCCGCTTTGACAAGGGGTTAGATGGTGCTTCCAACCACTTATTAACACCTGCACCGCCTCGCCCTGCAGCATTGCCGCAACTTGCCTATTTTTAGGGCTTTTTTGCAGGTTGGCACGCCCCCTGCATTAAGGAGTGCGGAGAGAACAAAGGGAATAAGAAAAATGCAGGAACTTGCTGTTCTGGCATCGGGGGCATTAGCGGCCCAGCGCCGTTTTAACGCAACAGCCGATAACGTGGCCAATGCCAGCACCGTCGGCTATCGCCGCCTCAAGCCCGATTTTCAGGAAATGGTCAGCGGCCGTTCCAAAAGCGCCAGCGGCAACGGCACCAGCTATGTGGCCGACCGCGGCATTCTCATGGATGCCAGCCAGGGCACCTTTAGCAATACCGGCAACCCGTTCGACCTGGCCATTGGCGGCGACGGCTACTTTGCCATCAACGTCAACGGCAACACCCAGTACACCCGCCGCGGCCAGTTTGTCGAAAACAGCGAAGGTCAGCTGGTGACGCCCGAGGGCTACCCCCTGCTCGACAACGCAGGCGCGCCCTTCCAGCTGCCCACCGACGCCCGCGAATTCCGCGTTTCCGAAGACGGCACCATTTCAACCGAGCAGGGCACCATCGGCCAGATCGGCATTTTCAGCTTCAGCCCCGAACAGCAAACCGGGCTGATCCGCGCCGGCACCACCAGCTATATCGCCGGCCCCAACGCCGCCCCCACGGTGCTGGAAAACCCCAGCGTCAAACAGGGCATGCTTGAAGCCAGCAACGTGAACGCCGTGACCGAAATGGTCGACATGAACCTGGCCAGCCAGGCCTACCAGAATTCGCTGAAGCTTCTGAAAACCATGGAAGACACCGAAGCCAACGCCATTTCAACCCTTGGTAAAACCAATTAAAGAAAGCCAATAAAATGTTAGAAGCCCTCCGCATTGCCGCCACCGGGATGAGCGCCCAGCAGACCAACGTCGACGTGCTCTCGAACAACATCGCTAACCTGAACACCACCGGCTTCAAGCAGCAGGTCGCTGCGTTTCAGGACCTGATCTACCAGAACCGCATCGGCGTGGGTGCCACCACCAGCAACGCGGGCACCGTAGCCCCCACCGGTTTGCAGGTCGGTTTGGGTGTCAGCGTGGGCGCGGCCTACAAGATCATGAAGCAAGGCCCGCTGCAAAACACTGGCAACGATTTCGACTTCGCCATTTCCGGCCGCGGCTTTTTAAAGGTGACCATGCCCGACGGCAGCACCGCCTACACCCGCGACGGCAGCCTGCAGATCAACGCCGACGGCCAACTGGTGACCAAGGAAGGCTACACCATCGACCCCGCCATCACCGTGCCGGCGGGCGCCACCTCGTTCACGGTTTCCGAAACCGGCAGCGTGTCGGCCAAGGTGAACAACATCGTCACCAACCTGGGCAACATCACGCTGGCCACCTTTGTGAATGATGCGGGCCTCGAAAATATCGGTAACAACCGTTACGTCGAAACAGAAGCCAGCGGCACGCCCTCCGACGCCACGCCGGGGCAGGATGGCGCCGGTACGCTCAAGCAGCAGTTCCTCGAAACCAGCAACGTCGACGCCATTGCCAGCATTACACAGCTGATCACCGCCCAGCGCAGCTACGAGCTGAACAGCCGGGTGATCTCGACCGCCGACGACATGCTCAACACACTCAATCAAATTCGATAAATAATTGAAAATAAAAGGTTGGCATGACTCATGAATAAGCAGATACGGGAGAGGATTCAAGAAGGGGTGGTGAATAACCACAACCGGAGTTGGAACCATGTTTATAAATTTACTGAACGACCTGCAACGCGACACGATTCCCATGCAGCACGACGGTATGTACGCGTTGATGAGCTGGCGCGATATTTCCATCCACAAGCAAATGAAAAACAGCAGCGGGGGCGAAGGCTGGCTGTTGCTGCTGGTGTTTGCCTTGTGGCTGCCTCTGCTGTTCTTGGCCTAGGCTCGGCCTACGCCGACGTGGTGCCGGTTGCCGCGCACAGCCTGCCCGCAGGCACCATCGTGACCGAAGCCGACCTGGCCCAAAGCGACCTGCCCGCCAACAAGCTGTACGCGGGCACGCCGCGCACGGCCGAAGAGATCATCGGCAAGCGCCTCTCCCGCCCGGTAAAGGCCAACAATACCTTTAACAGCCTGACGCTCAAAACCCCCAGCGTGGTCGAGCGCAACACCCCGGTCACAGTGCTGTTCAACCGCCCGGGCATTCAGCTGGTGGGGCAAGGCCTGGCACTCGAAAGCGGCGCCGAAGGCAAAGCCATCAAAGTTTTAAACCCCGAAAGCCGCACCACCCTGGTGGCGGTGATCACCGCCCCTGGCACCGTGACCATAGGAGAACAATAACATGCGTAAACTTGCCTACATTCTTCCCGCCGCCCTGCTTGTGGCCGGTTGCCAGGAAACCCTGCGCCCGGCCATGTCGCCGGTGGGCCAGCAGGTCAGCCAGAACGGCACCAACCTTGTAGCCATGCCGATAACCATGCCCCCTGCCCCTCGCCCCGAACCGGGCAGCCTGTGGGTACCGGGCAGCAAGCAGTTCTTCAAAGACAGCCGCGCACACCAGATGGGCGACGTGGTGACCGTGGTGGTGGAGGAAAACGCCACCGCCAGCAGCAGCGGCAAAACATCCGAAGCGCGTAGCCACAGCCAGCAAGCGGGCATCCTCGGTATTCCGTGGCTCAACGGCAAGCTGCTTGAACGCGGCATTCCGCTGGGTGCCACCGATCTGGCCAACACGACCAGCGACCGCTCCTTCAGCGGCAGCGGCAACACCAACCGTACCGATACCCTCACCGCCAACATCGCGGCGGTGGTCACGCAGGTGATGCCCAACGGCTTGCTGGTCATCCAGGGCCAGCGCGAAGTGCTGGTGAACTACGAAAAGCAGAAAATGGTGCTCTCCGGCATCATCCGGCCTGAAGACATTTCCAGCGCCAACACCATTCCCAGCAGCAAGATCGCCGAGGCACGCATCGCCTACAGCGGCGACGGTTCGGTAGACAGCAACCAGACCCCGCAATACGGCGTGCGCTGGCTCGACAAAGTACTGCCGTTCTAAAGGTTAACAAAAACAAAAAAACAGCCGCCCCAAGTTAGGGGCGGCTTTGGTTTTTCAGCTCGGCTTTTTACGCCGCGCTGTCTTGGCCTTATTGCGTTCGATCTGCCGGGGCGATTGCGGCCGCCATGATTTTTCGCCACCACTCAAACTCGCTTTCAACCTCGGCTTGCCAGGCTTGATAACGGCCAGCAGCCGCGCATGCAAACTGTTCACATACGGCAGCAGGCTTTCGATATAGGCTTTGGCCTTGGCCTGGTTATCGATCAGCGGTGGGTCTGGCCACAGGCTTATCCCTTCAACCAAGGTTGTCAGCCAGGTTTCGCCCACGCCGCCGTAGGTTTCTTCCAGGTACAGGGCAAAGCCGGTCACCACGTCCAGTGATGGAAAGACATATCCCAGCATCTGCTGGGCATCGGTCCGCATCTCTGGATAATAGGCCGTTGCGAGGGTGACGGCGCGCGCGGGGGTCGTCAGGTTGTCGGGCAAGCTGATGGGATACACCAGCAACTGCCATAACACGGTACGGCAAAAAGCAGTGTTTTTGCGGAGGCCGTCAAACCTGGCCAGTCCTTTTTCAAAAGGGGCAGCCAAGTCCCGCATATGTGCCTGGGGGCTAAGTTTTGCTTTCACAAGCATGCGTCACTCCATAAAAAGAGAAGGTATCACTTGCCGCGCACCCTGCCCGCCCCCGGCTGAACGGTCAAGTAAAAAGGGGGCCCTAAGCCCCCATAACCAAAAGCTATTTTAACTTAGCGCATGTGCACTTCGGCATTCACATTCACCTGCACATCAACGGTGCCCGCCGTGGCCACCGGCTCGGGCATGCTCTCGGCCATGTCGGATTTAGCCATGGCCGCGCGGGCGTACATCATGGGGCGCACAATGCCGTTGTCCCCACCCAGGTTGATGGTGGCATAACGCACGTTCTTCATGCCCAGGTGGTCGGCCATTTTTTGCGCCTTGGCCTTGATGTTATCCAGCGCTTCATTCACCAGGCTTTCGCGCACTTCGTCGTTCTTTTCCTGCGAAAGAGAATAGCCCAGCCCCTGCACCGCAAAGCCCATGCCCTGCAGGCGGCTCACCAGCCTGGTCAGGTCTTCGGGCTTGCCGCCGCTCAGGGTCACATCCTGCCGGGCGTGCCATTTTGAGGCACCCAGCGGCTTGCCGTCGGGGCCCACGCCGTTGTTGGTCTGGTAGGTGTTGTAGCCACCGGTTTCAAATTTCACCCCGGCAACATCGCCCACGGCCACCTTGGCCAGTTGCATTTTTTCGTTCACGTAGGCCTGCGCGCCGGCGGCGTCCTTGGCATCGCGCTCAATGCTCACATTGGCGGTCAGCTTGTCGGCGGTCACGGTGCGGCGGGCGTCGGCGCTCAGGTTCACCACGGTCACGCTTTGCCAGTAAGCGGCACCTTCGCGGTCGTTACGGTCGGCGGCATGCAGGCCCAGCGGCAGGGCCAGCAGGGCGGCGGTCAATATAAGGCGGGGGGTACGGTGCATGATTGGTTCTCCTTTGGTTTTATTTGATCAGGTAATCAATGGTGGTAACAACGCGCAGCACCTTGCCCACCTGCTCGGCCTCGCTGGTAAAGGTGTCGCGGCCCAGAATTTCCACACTGCCCTGGCGCGCGCTCTTGATGTCGCCCAGCCGCACACCGGCATCGGCGGCAAACTGCTCGGCACTGGCGCGGGCGGCCTGGGTGGCTTCGCCCACCAGCTTGGGCTTGTCGTCGTTCAGCTTGGTGTAGCTATAGTTGGGGCCGTTGCTGCTGGCCAAGGCCACGTTGCGGGTCAGCAATTCGGCCAGGTTCAGCTTTGCTTTCTGCACGGCATCCAGCTTGCCGGTGCGCACGGTCAGACCGCCGGTAATGGCAAAGCGCGCACCACGGCCCTGCGCATATTGGTTAGTCAGCGCGTCGGCCACGCTCACGGTTTGAGGTTCAATGTCGGCGGCGGGAATACCCTGTTCAACCAGGTAAGTCTGCAAACCCTTCATGCTGGCGGCCATGTTCTGCTGGGCGACGGCCAGCGTGTCGGCAGCGCTGTTCAGACCCAAACTCCAGGTGGCCACGTCGGCCTGCACAGCCAGCTCGGCGGCCCCGCGCACGGTAATGGTGCTGTCGCTCAGGCGGAATGTAGCGATCTGGTGCCCCAGCACATAGGCGGCGGCAACCAGCGAAACACCCAGCAGCAGCACGCCTGCCAGGCTGGTCTGCGCTTCGGTTTGGGTGGTCAGGGCCATAAGGGTTATCCTCTTATTGTGGCTTATTTATTCGGGCAGAGCCTACGGCATGGGCAACGCGCACACAACCCCCAATAGAGGGGCTATTATAAAAGCCATGTCCGAAGTTTCGACCTCCAGCCAACCCCCCACCGCGTGGAAAGCGCTGGCGCTGGGCGCCCTGGGCGTGGTGTTCGGCGATATCGGCACCAGCCCGCTGTATGCCCTGCGCGAGGCGGTCAAGGCCGGCGGCGACGCCAGCGAGGCCACGGTGTACGGCGTGGTCAGCCTCATCATCTGGGCTCTGTTCACCACGGTCACGCTTAAATACGTGGGCCTGCTGCTGCGGGCCGATAACAAAGGCGAAGGCGGCATCCTCAGCCTGTTCGCGCTAGCCCAGCAGCCCTTGGCGCGCCATGCGCGGGTGGTGCTGTGGCTAGGTGTGGGGGGCGCAGCCATGTTCTTGGGCGATGCCCTTATCACCCCGGCCATTTCGGTGCTTAGCGCGGTCGAAGGCCTCACGCTGGCCAACGCTGGTTTCGAACCCTACGTGGTGCCGCTCAGCCTGCTTATTTTGCTGTTGCTGTTTGCAGCACAGCGCAAGGGCACGGGCGTCATGGGCACGTGGTTCGGGCCCATCATGCTGTGCTGGTTTGCGCTGCTGGCGGGGGGCGGGGTGCTCAACATCATCGATAACCCCGGCGTGCTCAAAGCCATCAACCCCAACTACGCGGTGCACTTTTTGGTCAATCACGGCCACACCGCCCTGCTGGCGGCGGGCGCGGTTTTTCTGGCCGTCACCGGGGCTGAAGCCATGTACACCGACCTCGGCCACTTCGGCCGCACCCCCATCCGGCGAGCCTGGCTGCTGCTGGTTTTCCCCGCACTTTTGCTCAACTACATGGGTCAGGCCGCGCTGGTGGTGGCCCGGCCCGAAACCATGGAAAACCCTTTTTTCTTCCTGCTGCCGCCAGAACTGCTCATCCCTGTCATCCTCATGGCCACGGCGGCCACGATCATTGCCAGTCAGGCAGTCATCACCGGCGCGTTTTCGCTGGCCCATCAGGCGGTGGCCCTGGGGCTTATCCCGCGGCTTGAGTTTTTACACACCTCCGACAAGCAAAGCGGCCAGATCTACTGCCCCAAGCTCAACCGCTGGCTGGCAGTGGGCATCTTGCTGCTGGTGGCGGGGTTCGGCAGTTCGGCTAACTTGGCGCACGCCTACGGCATCGCGGTGGCCACCAACATGCTGCTCACCTGCCTGCTGCTGTTCATGGTCATGCGACTGCGGTGGCACCGCTCGATGTTCGAGGCCATGGTGCTGGTGGTGCCGTTCATCCTCATCGACCTCGGCTTCTGGTGCGCCAATATCCTCAAGCTCGAAAGCGGCGCCTGGCTGCCGCTCACCATCGGCCTCAGCGTCAGCGTGCTGATGGTCACCTGGGTACAGGGCAGCAAGTTCCTCTACCAGCGCACGGTGATGAACCTGCCCGCGCTCGACCGCTGGATGCGGGCGCTCGACCGTAAAAAACTGGCCCGCGTGCCCGGCATGGCGGTGTGGCTGGTGGGCGATACGCAGCACGCGCCCATCGCGCTGCTGCACAACATCCGCCACAACGACGTACTGCACCAGCACAACGTGGTACTTAACATCCGCACCCTCGACGTGCCCCGCGTGCCGCACGAGCAGAGGGTGGCCGTGGTGCCCATCGACAAAGATTTTTCGCGCATGCAGATCACCTTCGGCTACATGGAAAGCCCCGATATCCCCGCCGCCATGGTCACCGCCCACATGGGCGGGCTGCTGCCAGCCACCGACGGCCAGCCGGTCACCTACTTCCTTACCCACCGCAGCCTCAAGGCCTCCCCGCATGTGGGGCTACCCCTATGGCAAGACCACCTCTTCATCGGCATGAGCAAACTGGCCGAAGACGCCACCGACTTCTACAAGTTGCCGCCCGAACAGGTCGTTGAAGTAGGCGTGCAGGTCGAGATGTAGGCACTTTTTGCCACACCCACCCAGGTATAGGGCAGCCCAGCCCCCAGCCTCACTAGACAGGCTGCCGCCGCCAGGCGCAGGCTCGGGGGCATCTAAGTTGCGTCGCGTTTCGTCAGATTCCCTCTCACCGCACAAGGATGCCCTGCCATGTCCCATCGCACCATGCAAAGCCAGCACGCCCTGTCCGACGACACCCCTCCCGCTGCGGCACCCCAGCAACCCAGCAACAACTGGCGCCTGGGCCTCGACGTCCGGCTGCAGCAACAGGCAGCAAGCCCCAAAAACAACGCCCAGCAATAGCCGGGTACCAACAAAAAAGCCCCTCCTTGCGGAGGGGCTTTAAATTTGAGATTTGTACAGGAAGCTTTTTCACAAACAGCTAACCGAAGAAGAAAAGCCTTGGCAACGCGCTACTCTCGCGTGCCTTAAGACAAACTACCATCGCCGCAGGAGGGCTTCACTGCCGTGTTCGGAATGGGAACGGGTTTTAAACCTCCGCCATGATCACCAAGGAGATTTTCTCCTTCGGTTAGCTGTTTGTGTCGAAAACTCCATCCAATGGGTAATTAATTGATCAAGGTATTCTGCACTTGGGCTCTGCCGGCAATCGGCTAAGCAAAGTTAAATATCAAGTCAATCGGGTCATTAGTATCGCTTAGCTTAATGCATTGCTGCACTTACACACGCGACCTATCAACGTCGTAGTCTTCGACGTCCCTCATTGGGAGTGCTAGTTTTGGCAGAAGCTTCCCACTTAGATGCTTTCAGTGGTTATCTCGTCCGCACGTGGCTACCCTGCAATGCGGCTGGCGCCACAACAGGTAAACCAGAGGTGCGTTCGCTCCGGTCCTCTCGTACTAAGAGCAACTTGCCTCAACACTCCAACAGCCACGGTAGATAGGGACCAAACTGTCTCACGACGTTTTGAACCCAGCTCACGTACCACTTTAAATGGCGAACAGCCATACCCTTGGGACCTGCTCCAGCCCCAGGATGTGATGAGCCGACATCGAGGTGCCAAACCGCATCGTCGCTATGGACGCTTGGATGCGATCAGCCTGTTATCCCTAGAGTACCTTTTATCCGTTTGCGATGGCCCTTCCATGCAGAACCACCGGATCACTATGGCCCACTTTCGTGTCTGCTCGGGGTGTCCCCCTTGCAGTCAGGCCGGCTTTTGCCATTGCACTTAGCGCACGGTTTCCGACCGTGCTAAGCCGACCGTCGCGCGCCTCCGTTACTTTTTGGGAGGCGACCGCCCCAGTCAAACTGCCCACCACGCAGGGTCCCGACGCCGGTGAGGCGTGCGGTTAGAATGCAAAAACGATTAGGGTGGTATCTCACTGTTGACTCCACGCCAGCTAACGCCAGCGCTTCAATGTCTCCCACCTATGCTGCACAAATCATTCCTGCACCCACTGCGAAGTTACAGTAAAGGTTCATAGGGTCTTTCCGTCTAGCCGCGGCTACCCCGCATCTTCACGGGGAGTTCTATTTCGCTGAGCATATGGTGGAGACAGTGGGGAGATCGTTACGCCATTCATGCGGGTCGGAACTTACCCGACAAGGAATTTCGCTACCTTAGGACCGTTATAGTTACGGCCGCCGTTTACTGGGGCTTCAATCCACTGCTTTCACAGCTTTTCTTAACCTTCCAGCACCGGGCAGGCGTCAGACCCTATACATCATCTTATGATTTAGCAGAGCCCTGTGTTTTTGATAAACAGTCGCCACCCCCTCTTTTGTGCCGCCCCTATCTGCTTGCGCAAGCAGGGGCCACGCTTATCCCGAAGTTACGCGTGCAATTTGCCGAGTTCCTTCACCATACTTCTCTCAACGCCTTGGTATACTCTACCTTCCCACCTGTGTCGGTTTCGGGTACGGCTCAATGCAGAGGTTATTTCCTGGAACCGCTTGGATGCACGCATAATCCAATAAACGCGTACAACTTCTACGATCCGTCACCTTCTGCTAGCTCTGGATTATTCACCAGATTGCCATCGACTACGCCTTTCGGCCTCGCCTTAGGAACCGGCTTACCCTGCTCTGATTGACATGGAACAGGAACCCTTGGGAATTCGGCGGCCGGGGTTCTCGCCCGGCTAATCGCTACTCAAGTCAGCATTCTCACTTCTGATATCTCCAGCACACCTCGCAGTGCACCTTCGCAGACTTACAGAACGCTCCGCTACCACTCTCTTACGAGAGTCCACAACTTCGGTACATAACTTAGCCCCGATACATTTTCGCCGCCGTGTCGCTCGACCAGTGAGCTGTTACGCTTTCTTTAAATGATGGCTGCTTCTAAGCCAACATCCTGGTTGTCTAAGCAACACAACATGCTTTCACACTTAGTTATGATTTAGGGACCTTAGATGGTGGTCTGGGTTTTTTCCCTCTCGACAATGGACGTTAGCACCCACTGTCTGTCTCCCGGATATCGCGCGCAGGTATTCAGAGTTTGGTAAGGTTTGGTAAGACGGTATGTCCCCCTAGCCTTTCCAGTGCTTTACCCCCTGCGGCGTCTGACTCCGAGGTACTACCTCTATAGTTTTCGCGGAGAACCAGCTATCACTGTTTTTGATTGGCCTTTCACCCCTATCCACAAGTCATCCGAAACCTTTTCAACGGTTACCGGTTCGGTCCTTCAGCTGGTGTTACCCAACTTTCAACCTGCTCATGGATAGATCAAACAGTTTCGGGTCGAATGCAACGTACTTAATTCGCGCTATTAACACTCGCTTTCGCTGCGCCTACGCCTGATGGCTTAAGCTTGCACGTTACAATCACTCGCTGACCCATTATACAAAAGGTACGCCGTCAGTCCTTGCGGACCTCCGACTGCTGTGTAGGCAGACGATTTCAGGATCTGTTTCATCCCCCTTTCGGGGTGCTTTTCACCTTTCCCTCACGGTACTAGTTCACTATCGGTCTTGTAGGAGTATTTAGGCTTGGAGGATGGTCCCCCCATATTCAAACCGGGTTTCACGTGCCCGGCCTTACTCAAGGATCTTCGATATAATCACCGCATACGGGGCTATCACCTACTATGGCCGCCCTTTCCAGAGCGTTCTGCTTTTATATCGAAAACCACTGGCCTGTTCCCCGTTCGCTCGCCACTACTAGGAGAATCTCTGTTGATGTCTTTTCCTGGGGGTACTGAGATGTTTCACTTCCCCCCGTTCGCTTTCGCCGTCTATGAATTCAACGGTCGAATACCCATAAATGGGTGAGTTTCCTCATTCGGAGATTCCAGGGTCAAAGGTTATTCGCACCTCACCTGGACTTATCGCAGCGTATCACGTCCTTCATCGCCTCTACAAACCAAGGCATCCGTCATCTGCCCTTATATTACTTGCGATTTTGCTTCGCCGCTGCCGGCAGAGCTCAAATGCATTTCTGCACCCTCGTTCTGTCGTCAGCTCAAGAGCATACCTTGATCAAGACACAGGTCATGTTGTCAACCTGCGCCTCGATTTAATTACTTAATTTGTCTGGCATTGAACCAGCCCAGCTATGAAACAGGGCCAGCCTTCCCAATGCCAAACGGCTATTTGGAGTTTTCGACTTCCTATACAAATATCAAAGAGCTTCTGCGAGCCGGTTCTTTCAAACCGCTGCAGCGGGGGGTTCTCTAGACGTTCCCCCTTCCGGTGTCAACACCCGTTTTTACGATTTATTGACGTTTTTGCGATATATTTTGGAAGTGATTGAAAACAAAGAGGCGGCCTGCTGAATAAAGCAGGCCGCCGTGTACGATCTAAGTTGTCAGTTAAGCGATCTGAAGAAGCCCGCAGCCCTGTAACCGGCCCCGGGTGCGCTGGTTTCAATCTCCACCGCCTCCAATCTGCCATGCAATTCGCGCCGCCAGAAATCGATGAACGCCAGGCTGCGGGGCAAAAAATCCAGGTCATCATCGTGCTGGTGCATATATTGCTGCAACAACCAGGGGCGGTCAGGCCGCCGATACAGCACATTCACGCTCGCAACCCCCATGCGGGCCCGCAAACGCTGGCTGGCATCGGTCCTGAGGGCCTCGGCGTAGCTGATAATTCCCTGTGGAATAGGAATATCCAGGGCTCTGAGCTGTAACATATCGGGTTCTCCATAACGAGAGGACGACACGAAGGCGAAGATATCAAACGTATATAGGTCATCTATATAGTAATAAGCCCGTCACCCCCACGCAAGCGTTTCCGGCGCAGGTTTTGGTTAAAACCGCATGCGCACCTTCACCGACACCGTCTGCGCATCAAAGTCGCCGCCACGGTCCTCGCGGTCATAACGGGCCGATACCTCGTAAATATCGTCCGGCTTGTAGTTTACGCCCAGCCCGCTGCGCACCACCCAGGGCGAAGATTGCAGCCCCTGGGTCACAAACGCCGCTCCACCGCCCACATAGCTCGAGGTCACCGAATTACGACCGTTCAACACATCGTAACCGGCACCGGCGTTCAGGCCCAGATTAAAGCCATCGCCCATGTCGTGGTCAAGCTTGGCCTGCACCGCGGGTATCAGCTGATCAACGGTCTGCGCCTTCACATTCAGGCTCAAGCCGCCTGCACCGGTCTCGGTGTAGCTTTCGGCCCGCATCAGGGTGTAATCCATACGCACCGACGGCACCACACGGGTCGCCTGCCCCAGGTTGTATATCCGCCCCAGCCCGCCGCCTACATTAAGGCTGTAGCTGTTGTAGTCGGCCCCGGCGGTACGGTCCAGGCCGCCAAACACAATACGCCGGCTACTATCGTTGCGATTGATGCCAACCCCAAGCTGCATATTGGCCTCGGTGTCGGCATCTACCTTATAGCTGCCGTAACCCATAACCTGATACGAATCGACATTCACGTTATTGCGCCCGTCATCGCCATTTACGTCGGTATGGGCATACGAAAGCGCGCCACCCAAACGCCAGGCCTCGGCAAATTCACCATCCACGCCGCCGATCAACCCGGCGGTAGTGGCGCTGTAACCGGTTATGCCGTTTTTGGCCCCCTGGTCCGACCACGTACCAAAAGGTTTAACCCACAGCGCCTGGTCGGTCAGCATGCGGTCGCCGGTGGAAAGGCCGGTCAGCCCACCTTGGCGGGCCTGCACGATCTGGCTGGTGGTGTTCAGCGCCTGCAAACTGGCGGTGGTGGCGCCACCTGCCAGGGTGGGTAGGGTCTGGTTCAAGGCATCGGCTACCGCCGCATCGCCCGAAAGCGCCGAAAATGCGGTCGATACCGCACCCATGTCCCCGCTGGGGCTGCCGCTCACCAGCAGGTTCAGCACGTTGGCCGCACCGGTGCCTGCACCGCCCTGGTTTAGCACCGATTGTAAAATATCCAGGCTGGCGCCGCCCACACAGGTATGCCCGGCGCGGCAGGTCAGCACCAGGTTCCACACGCTGGTACCCATGCCGGTTTCGTTCAGCGTCCAGTTATAATCACCATATATGCCGGTGGTGCTCACCAGGTTGCCGCTGGTCAGGCCGCTCAGCACCGCCGTATAAGTGTTCACCTTCACGGTCGAATCGGCGCTGATGCCGAACGCCGTCTTGCTGGTCACGCTGGTGGCCGAAAGCTGGCCGTACACGGTCGGGCTGGTAATAATGATGTTGTAAACGTCGGGCAGTACGCCGCTGTAAGCCAGCGGATTGGCGCCGCCCTGGCCGTTCTCCAGCTTGCTGATGTTGCCGGTGTTGTAAATGCTGCCCATGCGGCCGCTGTTGCTGTTATATATGGCCCCAAACGACCCGGTATTGCTGATGCTGCCTACATACCCGTTGTTGTAAACGCTGTAGGTGCCCCCCGAGATCGTACCGCTGTTGCGAATGGTGGTGACGCTGGAATCGCTGTCATTGCTCAGCACATATTGCCCGGCGGTGATGGTGCCGGTGTTGCTGATGAGATCAATGCTCGAACTGTAATTCAAAAAGGCGTTGCTGCCTGCCGTAACGGTGCCGGCGTTGTCAAAGGTGCCAACATGGGCCGAAAACACGTTGTTGATAATGGTCGCAGCCTCGATCGTACCGCTGTTGTTGATGGTACCGATGGTGCTGTTAAAGGCATTTTCAAAGGCCCGGTTCCCCGCCTCGATCGATCCCGTGTTGTTCACGGTGCCAATACCGCCGCCGCTGTTGCTATGAATACCCCGGTCCGAGCCCGAAATGGTGCCCGCATTGTTCAGCGTGGTCAGGCTGATGCTCTGAACCCGTACCGCCCACGACCCCGTCACGGTAATGCCGCTTCCTATAGTGACCGTACCGGTATTGGCGGTCACGTTAAGGGTGTCGCAATCCGCACCGGGGCTGGTGTTGTTGGCACAGGCCGCGGCCATGACCTGCCCCGTACTCAGGCTTAAGCCGGCAACCATCGCCATCATCGTCATCAGGCTGTTCAAACTGCGGCCTGGTCGGGAAACAAAGCGCAAAAAGTTCACGGTGCGTAGCTTCTTTAAGGATTTTGTTCTTTGGTCATGCTTCCATCGAACAACCTCCCATCATCCAAATCAAACGCTTAGCAGAATCCACCTGTTAACCTGACCTGCCGGCGCGGTATTTTTACTACAGGGAAACCACACACCATCCTCCTCAAACAAGCCATTTTCTCCTGCTTACTGTCAGTTATACTTATTTTTCATTTACATAAAAAGGCATGCCGCAGCATCGATGGCCTTGGGCATTACTGCCACTGGCTGTTTTAACAGCCCCCCACGGGTATGCGCTCGAAAAAACCGCCACCCCCACCGCCAACAACAATAAAACCGCCGCCTCCTCCATCCAGCAGGTGGTGCTCAGCACCGCCAACACCAGCATGTCGACCATCGGCCAGCAGGTCAGCGCCACCATCGTGTGCGCCCAAAGCAAACAGCTCTATAACAGCGATACTGGCAGCTGCATCCAGGTTTCCGGCGGCACCAGCGCCACCCTGGTGGCCGGCCCGTTCAGCCAGTCGTTCACCACGCCCGGCACATTCAGCTTCACCATCCCGCCCTCTTACACCATGCTTTCCATTTATCTTTTCGGGGCCAGTGGCGGTTGCACCGCGGGCACCACCACCAGCTTCGGCAGCATCTGGGCCGGCGGCGGCGGCGCGGGCCCAGGCGGTTGCGGTACCGGTTATGCCGGCCGTGTAAGCGGCCGTGGCACGTCGGGCGGCGGCGGCGGCGGCGATTACACCATTGCCGGCGGCGGGCCCCAGGGTGGCAATAACTATCTCTATTATTATGGCGGCAGCGGCGGCTTCACCCGCAAGGATTTCATCGCAGGCACGGCCGGCGCGCCTGCCGGGGGCAGCGTCGTGCAGGTTATCGTAGGTGCCGCGGGCTCGCGCGGCAGCAACGGCCGCGCCGATATCTACTGGGTCCAATAATCCATGAAAACCATACAGGCCCTCCTCTTCTCACTCCTGCTCTGCCTGCCGGGCCGCCTTCCGGCGCTCGAAACCAATGCGCTAGATACAGCCAGCGCCAGCCCCGCCATTTCATCGGTCATCAACCAGGGCATGGTCAAAGGCGTGCTGGATAACATCCAGAAAGACACCGCCAACATCCTCCAGTGCCAAAAGCAGAATCAGCTCTGGAACGGCTCGTCCTGCACCGGTAACTTCAGCGGCGGCGGTACCGTTACCGATACCGCCGTCATGCCCACGCAAATGATGCCCGTAAAAACCATCAACGGCACCGTGCCCACCGGCCAGATCACCACCGCAGTTGCAGGGTCCCGCAACTGCGGCCTGCTGGGGCTCGATAACTGCAGCCAGTTCACCACCATGGAACTGCTGACCTGCAGCTCGACCGACATGCTTCCCAGCGTCAACCTGGTCAACGACGTCATCCAGATCACCCCCAAAACATGCCAGGCCAACTATCGCGTGGTCAGCGGCTTTGGCTTGTAGGTAAAAATTGGAATCCACTCACATGAAAACGCATCTCATCATCCTTCTCGTAGCCCTACTGGCGGCAGGCAGCGTTCATGCGGTCGAAGTCTCCGCCCCCGTCGACGGCAAAAAGCCGACCTCGGCAAAAACGGCCTCCGACAACAGCAACCAAAGCCAGAACACCGCCTTTTACGGCGGCATCAACACCAACCTCAACACGCTGGCGCAGCAGGTTAAAAACATCAAGGATTGCAACGCCTCGGGCACGCTATGGAACGGCACCGGCTGCGTCACGCCCGCCGGGGGCGGCAAATCGCTGGTGGCCACAACGGCCGTCACCACCCCCGCCACCATGGTGTGGGGCACCACCGCAAGCGGTTTCAGCTTAATCATGGGCGGTAATCTAATGATGCCAAGTGGTGTCAGCTGCCCCGGCGCCATGTACAACGCCACCTGCAGCTGCACGGCGCAACAAAACATGCCGCGTGTGCGCAGCAACGGTACCATGCTGTTCATCGAACCTTTCAACTGCGTCCAACACGCAGCCAGTGTCGCAATCTGCAACGGGTGGAATCTTCAATCCACCGCCAATACCGAGTGCGCGAAAAACGGCTTCTAACCCCTACCCGCCCCTTCATCAAAAAAGGCCCCCAAGCGGAGGCCGTTTTCAAATATTGGTGGACCCGAACGGATTGGCCATACCCGTATGAATAATTGTTGAATGGCCGTCTCGGCGCAACAGCGCCTCGGCTCGAACCCGCCTGCGGCGCCCGCTTCCGCCACCAAACCCGCCAGGATTTAAAAAAAAAGCCTCCAGGCGGAGGCCTTTTTTTTTAAATCCTGGTGGACCCGAACGGATTCGAACCGACGACATCCTGCTTGCAAAGCAGGCGCTCTACCAACTGAGCTACGGGCCCACCGGGGTTGCAATTAGCATGGGCTGCGCGGCACCGCAACACGCGCGGCTTGACGCCCATGCTATAAAGTAGCCAACAATATAGTTACCCGGCAGTTTACTTACTCATAGTGCAGGGGCTATAACGGCCCGCAATAACCGAAAGCCCTTACATGGACGCGCTCAAGATCACCAACGTCACCAAAACCTACGCCAGCGGCACGGTCGCGCTGCACGGGGTGTCGCTCACCGTTCCGGCGGGCGGCTTTTACGCCCTGCTCGGCCCCAACGGCGCGGGCAAAACCAGCCTCATCGGCATCATCGTGGGTCTGGTCGAACGCAGCGGCGGCACCATCGAGGTCTTCGGCGTCGACAACGCCAAAGAGCCCGAAAAGACCAAAGGCATGATCGGCATCGTGCAGCAAGAGGTCAACTTCAACCCATTCGACAAGTGCCTCGACGTGGTGGTCAACCAGGCGGGCTATTACGGCATCCCGCGCAGCGTGGCTGTACCGCGCGCCAAAAAACTGCTGAAGGATTTAGGCCTGGGCGACAAACTCGACCAGCCCGGCCGCACCCTGTCAGGCGGCATGAAGCGCCGGCTGATGATCGCCCGCGCGCTGGTGCAGCAACCCAAACTGCTCATCCTCGACGAACCCACCGCGGGCGTCGACGTCGAACTGCGCCGCAGCATGTGGAAATACCTGCAAGGGCTGGTCAAGCAGGGCGTCACCATCGTGCTCACCACCCACTACCTGGAGGAAGCAGAACAGCTCTGCAAAAACCTCTCGGTCATCAACAAGGGCCGCGTGGTGGCGCAGGGCACCATGGCGCAGGTGCTCAAGGCCGCCCCCAAAAGCAAGGGTTTCAAGGGCACCCGGCTCGAAGAGGTCTTCCTGCAACTCACCAACGAAAGCGCCGCATCATGACGCCCTATCAACTCTGGACCGCCTACTACACCATCGTGCGGAAAGACATCGTGCGCATCACGCGCATCTGGCCGCAAACCTTTTTGCCCAGCCTCATCACCTCCACGCTGTACTTCATGGTGTTCGGGCAGGTGCTGGGCAGCCGCATCGGCGACGTCGGCGGCCACCCCTACATGCAGTTCGTGGTGCCGGGGCTGGTGATGCTCGCGGTGGTCACCAACTCGTTCTCCAATGTGGCCACGGCGTTCTTCCAGTCCAAGTTCTTCATCCGCAGCATCGATGAAATCCTGGTTTCGCCCACGCCCCCCTGGCTGCTGGTGCTGGGCTTCATCTCGGGCGGCATCGTGCGCGGCGTGGCCGTGGGCCTGCTGGTCATGCTGGTGTCGCTGTTCTTCGCGCTGCCCGCCGTGCCGCACCCGTTCATGGTGCTGGTGTTCCTGCTGCTGTCATCGGCGCTGTTCGCGCTGGGCGGCCTCATCAACGGCATCTACGCCAAAAGCTTCGACGGCATCACCATCATCCCCACCTTCGTGCTCACGCCGCTGGTGTACCTGGGCGGGGTGTTCTACTCGGTGCAATCGCTGCCGGTGTGGGCGCAGCATGTCACCCAGCTCAACCCCATCTTCTACCTCATCAACGGCTTCCGTTACGGGCTGCTGGGGCACAGCGACGTCAGCATCGCCACCTGCGTGGCGGTGCTCAGCGCCATGGTGGCGGTGTTCGCCGGCATCGGGTGGTATCAGATCAAACATGGCCTCGGCCTCAAGCAGTAACCAAAGCCCCCGCAAACGGGGGCTTTTTTGGCAGTCACGGGCATTGTATTTAAATTGTATTGACTCACATGTTATAAAACAACCGGACCATCTGAAACCCGCAATGGGGCCAACATTTGAACTGAAAGGAGTAAAAGTACCATGATCGAACACCGCAAATTCGCCGACATTACGCAGGTCGACTTCGGCTGGCTCAAAGCCCGCCACCACTTCAGCTTCGGCCGGTATTATGACCCCGCCCGCATGGGCTTCGGCACGCTGCGCGTGGTCAACGACGACCGCATCGCCGCAGGCAACGGGTTTGAAAAGCACCCGCACAACAATATGGAGATCATCACCTACGTGCGCGAAGGCGAAGTGGCGCACGCCGACAACCTCGGCAACAAGGGCGTCACCCGCGCCGGCAACGTACAGGTCATGAGCGCCGGCACCGGCATCATCCACGCCGAGCATGCCAGCCCCACGCTGCCCACCACGCTTTACCAGATCTGGATCGTGCCCAACAAGGCCGAGGTCAAGCCGCGCTGGGGCCAGGCCGACTTCCCGACCGAGCCCGCCACCACCGCCCTGCCCCTGCTGGTCAGCGGCACCGAAGGCGAAGCGCCGCTGTTCATCCACGCCGATGCCAAACTCTGGGGCGGCACGCTCAAGGCGGGCACCGCGTTCACGCAAAACGCCGGGCCACGCGCCTACGTGCTGGCCAGCAAGGGCACCACCGTGGTCAACGGCCATACGCTCGAAGAAGGCGACAGCCTCGCCCTGCTCGACGAAGGCGATTTGGATATCAAAGCCACCACCGACGCCGAACTGGTCGTCATCGGCTTGCCCAAGTAACCATGGCCAAGATAAGCCTGAGGTAAGCCACCTTTCGCCACACTTTCCTTTATATTGTTTGGCATTGCCCCCCACTTTGGGGGGCTTATGCTAGGGCCATGAAAGGAATCAACCCCATGCCCAAGCTCCTCTACGCCACCGCCGCGCTTACCCTGCTGGCCGGCGCCGCCGGCGCGCAAAACATCTCCACGCGCGATAGCACCACCGGCGGCGACTACTGCCGCGAATACACCCAAACCTTCACCATCGCGGGCAAAACGCAAAAGGGCTACGGCACCGCCTGCCTGCAACCCGACGGCAGCTGGCAGCTGCAAAACAGCGAACCCGCCGAAGTCGCAGCCCCAGCCGCGCCCGCCTCGCCCGATTACGCCCCGCAACCCAGCATTGGTTACGTCGTGCAAGACGACAACGTCTACATCACCCCGCCCGAACCGTTCGTGGTCGGCACGGTGTTCATCGGCGGCGAGCGCCACCACTTCGGGCCGGGTTTCCGCCCCTACCACCATGGCGGCCGGTACTACGGCGGCTATGGCGGCTACGGCCCGCGCCACTATTAAGGCACCCGCCTCAAACGCCCGGCTTGACCACGCCGGGCGTTTTGCTTACCCTTGCCTATGGAACGCTCCAAACACATCCCCCAAATCCCCATAGCCCTCACCTTCGACGACGTGCTTCTCGTGCCCGGATACTCCGAGGTCCTGCCCCGCAGCGCCAACAGCGCCACGCAGCTTACGCGCAAGCTCAAACTGGCCGTGCCGCTCATCGCCGCGGGCATGGATACGGTCACCGAAGCCCCCATGGCCATCGCACTCGGCAAGCTGGGCGCGGCGGGCGCCGTGCACAAAAACATGCCGCTCGAACAGCAGGCCGCGCACATCGCCAAGATCAAAAAGGCCGGGGTCGTCGCCATCGCCGCCATCAGCATCGGCGACGACGACCGCATCGCGCCGCTTATCAAGGCAGGGGCCGATGCCCTGGTCATCGATACCGCCCACGGCCACAGCAAGGGCGTGCTCACCATCATCAAAAGCATCCGTAAAAAGTACCCCAAAATTCAAATCATCGCGGGCAACGTCGGCACCGCCGCCGGGGCCGAAGCGCTCATCAAAGCGGGCGCCGACGCGGTCAAGGTCGGCATCGGGCCGGGCAGCATCTGCACCACGCGCATCGTGGCAGGCATCGGCGTACCGCAGCTCACGGCGGTCATGGATTGCGCCCGCGTCTGCCACAAGCACAAGGTGCCGCTCATCGCCGACGGCGGCGTTCGCTACAGCGGCGATTTCGCCAAGGCCATCGCGGCAGGCGCGTCGGTGGTCATGGGCGGCAGCATGTTCGCGGGCACCAACGAAGCCCCCGGCGAGGTCGTCACCATCGACGGCAAAAAGTTCAAAAGCTATCGCGGCATGGGCAGCATCGCCGCCATGCAAAAGGGCAGCGCCAGCCGGTACTTGCAGGATATGTCCACCAAGCCCGCCAAACTGGTGGCCGAGGGCATCGAAGGCTTCAAGCCCTGCAAGGGCCCGGTCGAAGACGTCGTGCTGCAAATGGTCGGCGGCCTGCGCGCCGCCATGGGCTACGTGGGCGCCGCCACCATCCCCGACATGTGGAAAAAAGCCCGCTTCGTGCGCATCACCAATGCGGGCCTCACCGAAAGCCACCCGCACGACGTCGCCCACGTGCAAGCCGCCCCCAATTATTCAAAATAAAACAAAAGGTTATTTAAATTTTCTTGACGTAATGCAACAACCCGTACCATATTTTTCCCACGCTCACCGATGGTGGGTGTTTTTTATGTGCCCGGGCCGTTTATTTTACGGGCCACCGCGTATCGGGGAAATACCGCTTGCATTGCATGTTTACCTTCAACATCTGCCCCATGCGCACATTCCCCGATGCATTAGCCAAACGGCCCGATGGCGTACCGGTACAAATAAAGAGATAGGTATTTGCTGGTAAATCATACTCCCGACTTGTCTGGTCCCATACGCTCAGGTGCGTAATCGCCTTGCGATTGGTGCAATTCTCAGCCCCAAACGGCAAGTCTTGCACAAGCATATCCCTCCCGCGGTAAAGGCTGATGGTCGGGCAGTAGGTTTCAGATACCTCCCTCTTCACCACCGCCTTATAACCCTGGCCATTCAGGCTGCAAATCATCTCAAGCGGGGCATTATCTGGCATCACGGTAATGCCCTGCCGACGTAGCGCATCGGTATGAATAATTTCCTCAGGCCTGATCCCTTGATCAAAAGGTTCTATCTCGAATTCACTGCCGCTTTCCTTGCAAAAAACTCGCACGGCATGGGCTATCTCCTCAGTGGAAATATTGCTCAATTCAGCTGTAGCATAATGGTCTTTAGCCACTGCATGCCCAGCCGTAAAAGCCATCAACGCCAGAAATGCCCAAGCAAAACGCATATCCACATCATGCCCAAGTTTCCCATCAACGTAAACCAATGAAAGTTAAAACAATGCCTCAAATGAAATGGCGTATACTTACCCCTCAAAAATACCAACAAAAACTCAAGGAGTTTTTAACCAGACAAGAAAATAATGTACCGGTAGTTTACCTAGATAAAATAGGTATCCCAACTGTCGGTATGGGTCAGGCCCTTGTGGTCAAAAATAATGGTAAATGGGTACTAAATAATACTCGTAATGTAGAAGCTATCCGGTTACTCGAGAAAACCTTAGGCCACCGTCTCTCCGCCGAACAGTACAATATGCTGGAAACCGCCGCTAATAATCTTAATCGCTACGATTTGGGTAAAAGCACATTTAATGCCAACGCAGCGATTTTTTATATAAATCCACCTCAATATAATAGCAGTATTAACGTTATGTCAGACTTAACCAATAACCGTTTTGGCGTCACCCTCGACAAAAACCAATTAAACAATCTGACAGATATTTCTCTTCAGGCCGCAAACCAAGAGTTCGACCGGTTTACCAAAAATGCCCGTACTGATAAAACGGCAAGTATCCCCTTTTCCGAAGAGCGTATTGGGCTGCTTTCCATCTTTTATCATCAGCCAGATACTATCAATGCAACTATGCGCCAAGCCATCAATAATGGAGATCGTCATGCCGTCATCGAAACCATCACCCATCAGACACCGAAAGAATTCAAAGAGCGCAGGGGTTATGAACTCAACCAATTCGGCCGCCCCGACAACCCCGACGTCATCCGCAACGACAACAACAGCCAAGCAGGGCTCGACGCGCTCATGCAAACAGGCCAATCCGGCAGCATACCGGGCGACGACATGGCCCGGTTTGTCACGGGCAACACCTCACACAGCGGGCAGGTCCACGTCAGCGGCTACGTCAACGATAACGGCACCACAGTGGCCGATTACTGGCGCGACTGGCCCACGCCCAGCGGCAGTGGCACCGAAGGCCTCGTCCCCAACCTCGATCTCGAGAGCGACCTGCTCGACCAGGCCGGCGACTGGCTTAGCGCCGTCATCGGCAAGTACGGCAAGTAAGCGTCAGTAGTCGCCGTAGTCGCGCTCAACCACGGGCGCGGCGGGGGCGATCACCACCGGCTTCAAGGGCGCTTCGTGACCCAGGCGCTGGCGCATCTTCTTTTCGATCACCGGGCGCCACTTTTCCATCGCCTTCATGGCCTGCGCCATGCTGGTGGCCGAATAGTTATACACGCCGCAACGGCGGTTATAGTCCTCGGTCTGGGCGTCATACTCGGCCAGCGCCGCGGTGGTGCGGGCATGCGCATGCAACATGTCCAGCACCTCACCGGTGGCCAGGCAATACAATATCTGGTCGGCCTGCAGCACGTGCCCTGCGGTGCCCACGGCGGCCACCGGCGGGCGGCGGGGCGAAAGCAGGCCCGGCTGTACCGGTTTGGGCGCGGGCGCCACGGCTTCCGGCACCGCTTCAACCAGGGTGTCCGATACACCCTCAACCGGCATCGTGCCCGATACGTCGGTCGGCGAAACTTCAGTGGCCGACACCTGCGCCGGTATGGCGTTGGCGCGCTCCATCATGTGCGCCATGCGGGCGCCCTGCCGCTGGCCCAGCCACCAGCCCAGCGCCAGGGCCAAGGCCACCACCAGCAACGCGCCGCCCACCACCTTGGCGGTCGAACGGTGCGGCGCCGCGGGCGGCAACTGCCGTTCAATGCGGTTCTTCAAGGGGTCGTTCGCGGCGGGGCGTTTGTTTTTCATGGGCGCATGTTACGGCGCTTCGCCTCAAAAACCCATCCCCTTTTTATGCCGCCATGGTTCTGCGGCTTTACGCCGTTGCGGTTCCGCCGTAGGGTGCCGCCATGCTTATCTATCCCGGCTTCGATCCCATCGCCCTGCAGCTCGGCCCCGTGGCGGTGCGCTGGTACGGGCTGGCCTATGTGGCGGGCATGCTGGGCGGCCTGTGGTATTCCAAAAAGATCGCCGTGTGGCACAAGGCCAAAAACCTCACGCCCGACACGCTCGAAAACTTCTTCATCTGGGCGGTCATCGGCATCGTCGCAGGCGGGCGCCTGGGCTACGCGCTGTTCTACGGGCTCGACCACCTGCTGCGCGACCCGCTGTGGCTGCTGCGTGTGTGGGAAGGCGGCATGAGCTTCCACGGCGGCGCCGCGGGCGTCATCGCGGCCATCCTCATTTTTGCGCACCATTACAAAGTCCACCCGGCCGACCTGGCCGACCGCATCGTGCCGGTGGTGCCGCTGGGCCTGTTCTTCGGCCGCATCGCCAACTTCATCAACGGCGAGCTGTGGGGCCGCCACGTGCCCAACCCCGACGCCGTGCCCTGGGCCATGGTCTTCCCGGCGGTCGACCCCCTGCCCCGCCACCCCAGCCAGTTGTACGAAGCCGGGCTCGAAGGCATCATCCTCGGGCTGCTCCTGTGGTTCATCGTGCGCAAGGGCCATGCGTTCAGGCGCTGGGTGCCCAGCGGCGTGTTCCTGCTGGGCTACGCCGCCACGCGCACGCTGGCCGAATTCTTCCGCGAGCCCGAGATCACCCACAACGTGCTCGGCCTCAGCATCACGCAGGGCCAAACCCTCAGCCTGCCGCTGGCGCTGGGCGGCCTGCTGTGCCTGTACCTCGGCTATGCCCACACACCCACCCGCAAGTAACGTCCCTCACTGGCTGGCCGTTCTCATCGCCGGGCGCGATGGTTTTATCTCGGTTCACGACTACATGGCCGCGTGCCTGTACCACCCGCAGCACGGCTACTATTCGCGCGGCGACAATTTCACCGAAGCACAGGGGAAGGACTTCACCACCGCCCCCCTCCTCAGCCCCCTTTTCGGCGCCACCATCGCCAACTGGATCACGGGCGAATGGCAACACCTCGGCAAGCCCACACGCTTCACGCTGGCCGAAGCCGGCCCCGGCGATGGAACTTTAATGTTCCATCTTTTAAATCACTTACCGCATCATCTTGCTTCAACATGCGAAGTCCTGATGGTCGAAACCTCACCCGCCCTCACCGCCCTGCAGCAGCAAAAACTCGGCGCGTTTCAAAACATCACATGGGCCACCAGCCTCACAGCGCAACCGCACCCCGTCATCCTCGTCGCCAACGAACTGCTCGACGCCTTTCCGGTGCAGGTTTTCGAATTCAAGAACGGCGCATGGCTCGAACACGGCTTCGACGAACACCTGAACCCTGCCACCCGGCCCGCAACTCCACCACCCCCTCCTCTCACATCCGACACAGTTGAGGGTGATTTTCTCGAAGTGTCCCACGGCGCATCATCCTGGCTCAAAAACGCGGCCAAAGCGTGCAGCTCCGCTCTCTTCATCGACTACGGCGCATCACTCACGCATCACCAGCGCATCACCTCTGCACAGGCCATGCACCGCCACCAGCCCGTCCCGTTCACCCATTTGCCCGGCCAAACCGACCTCACCGCCCACGTCAATTTTGCCCAAGTTGCAGGCACCCTAGGCGGCCACACAACCACCACAGACCTCGCCAAATTCTTGTTGAAATTCAAAATATTAAACGCCGCCGAAGCCACCATCAACTCGCCCGAAACCGCGGCGGCTTTGCATCGCCTGTTGCACCCCACCCGCATGGGGGCCTTGTTCAAGGCGCTGGAATACCGCCAAAATTAGGCCATGCTCGGCGTTCCCAATTTTGTCCCGCTCGATTTCGACCTTCCCGGCGCCGACGGCCGCTTCGGCACGCGCGCCCACACCAACCCCGACGCCAGCCAAACCGTGAAGCATTACACCAACCTGTTGGGCCCGGTGGCGCACCTGCGGCAGGTGCACGGCAAGCGCGTGGTGTACGCCAAAAGCGGCGGCCTGTACGAAGAAGCCGACGCCGTTTACACCGACCGCCCCAACCTGTGGCTGGCCATTAAAACCGCCGATTGCGTGCCGGTGCTGCTTTCGGCCCCCGGCGTGGTAGGCGCCGTGCATGCGGGCTGGCGCGGCCTGAAAGACGGCATCATCGCCGAAGCTATCAACACGCTGTGCAAAGCCGCTAATGTGCTGCCCGACGAAGTGCACGCCGCCATCGGCCCCTGCATTTCGGCCCCGTTCTACGAGGTCGAGGTCGAAATCGCCGACGACATTCCGCACAGCATCCACGGCCCCAGCAAAAACCCCGGTAAGGCACTGCTCAACGTGGGCCAGACCGCGCGCGAACAATTGCTGGCCGCAGGCCTTTCCAGCCGCAGCGTGCACACAGTTAAGCGCTGCACGTACAAAGAAAAAAGCTGGTTCAACAGCTACCGCCGCACCAAGGGCGGAGACCCCTCCGCCTACGCCGTGCAACTCTCGCTCATCAAACTCGCCTAAGCAAAAAAGCAGCCCGCGGGCTGCCTTTTCTTTTCCGATATCAATGCCGATGCTTCTTCTCGCAGGCGGGGCCGGGGCCGCGCATGTAGTGCTTTTCGGGATGATAATTGAACCAGCCGAGCGCCATGTTAACCGCACGGATGAGTGAAAGTACCATGGTTCCAGCGCCTCCTGAGCGCAGTGTGAAGAGGGTAAGTGATGCGAATGAATTCTTCTCAGAAATGGTATTCATAAGCCCTGACGTCAAGCGCCTGGCCCCGGTATTCGGCCACAAAACCGGCAGGGTGTCGTATTTTCGCAAGTGCTGTAAGCTTTTTGTAAGGATGACTTTTGCCGCTTGGCAGCATAAGGTGAGCAAATGAGCCAAAACAAGCCGGTCGCATTAACCCTGTGCGTGCAATGCGGCACGCCGGGGTTCGAGCGCGCCCGCAACGGCAAAAAGCGCGCCAACCCCGCCAACAAAAAGCTGGCGGTGGAAATACGGCACCTGCTTGAAAACATGCCGGGCGGCGAACACATACAGGTACGCCTGAGCCGCTGCCAGCAAAACTGCACCAACCCCTGCGCCTGGCAGCTGAACAGCGCGCACGGCGAGGCCTTGCAGTTCGGCAAAGCCGGGGTGCCCGGCGGCCCACAGGCTGCCGATGTGGCCGCAGTGGCCTGCACCTATGCCGCCCTGCCCTCTGGCGGCAAGATCAACAAGCAAAGCTTCCCGCCCGCCGCCAAAGGCACCATGGTGGCGCGCGTGGCGCCGTGGCCCAAACCCAAAAGCGTTTAGGCAAAACAAAAGGCGCCCCGAAGGGCGCCTTTTTCAATCATTACTTTCTCAGGCAGGCATAATCTTGCCCAAAGGCTTGCGGCGAACAACCGACCGAAGACCCGACATTTCCCAGCGTTGATCGAACGTGACGCCAGCAGGCAGCAGGTCGTCGTCTTCGCTTTTGGCCACAACGGGCGGCGTGCCCTGCATGGCGTCTTCGGTATGCTCGGCGTCGTCGGCCATCTGCTGCAGCCCGGCTTTCAGCGCTGCATAGTCGGCAGATTTGCGCGGCTTTTTAAGCCGAACGATATCCACAACCTTAGGGCAACCGGCCAAAACCGAACGCTCGGTCAGAAACATAGCTTCGCGATCGGTGAAGTTGGCTTTCAGGCGGCGGAAGTAATCGTCGCCGCCGTTGCAATCAACCTTCACTTGCGAAAGCTTCGGCTTTGCCACTTGGGCGGCCATGGTGTTCTGGCGTTGGACACTGTGGATGTTGGAATTGTTCAACACCCACAACTGGATAACCACCAGGACGATTGCGGCAGGCCATACCCACCAGGGCAGGCCATGCGATTGCGGTTGCGGCCCATGGGGCCGCATATCGGTAATTTGCATGCTATTCCCCCGTAACAAACCGTAAAACGGTGAAGTGTTGCGAACTTTCAGGCGGTGACGGAGGACATGCTGCGACTAAAAATTGTATACCTGAATACCCTTGCTCAAGATTTTTTATTGAACTCGGATTCGAGCCACAGTTCGACATCGTCACCCACGGCCGGCAAAAAGCCGGTCATGTTGAACGCGCTGCGCTTGAGCGTGCCGCGGGCCGAGAAGCCCAGGGTTTCGGCGCCTTCGTAGTTTTTACCGTGGCCGCGGAAGACCACATCGAACGGCACACTGCGGGTAATGCCGTGCAGGGTCACATCGGCCAGCAGCTTGCCGGTATCGGGGCCGATGAGCTCGAAGCTTTTGGCGACGAACTTGATGGTGGGGAAATGTTCGGCGTCGAAAAACGCGGTGCCCTTGAGCGTGCTGTCGAGTTCGGGATTGCCGGTATCGACGTTGGCGGTGGCCACACGGGCCTGCATGTTCACCACGGTGGGTTCCTGAGGGTTGAACACCAGGTTGCCCGAAACGTTGTTAAAACGGCCGGTAAAGGTGCTGAGACCCATGTGTGTGATACGGAAGGTGACGCTGCTGTGGTGCGGGTCGATATCGTAAGCTCCGGCGGGGATTGTTTTGTAATCGAGGCTGGGCGGCACGAATTTATAATCGGCCGCAAACACGTTGGCCGAAGCCATTAACATCATACCCATCAATACTTTAGCGCGCATGGAAAACTCCCTTTTATGGGGCGGAGCTTTGCCGAAAGGCTGTTAAAAAACAATGGCAAAAAGCGCAACGGCCCTCCTTGCGGAGGGCCGTTCTTCACCACCAGAATTTCTCTTCGGGGGTTTCGCCGTTGGCCAGGGAATGGCGGACATCCGCGCCGCGCCGGCCTTCGAGGATGGAGTAGTTGTTGCCCGAAAGGCCGTAGTGGTCGATGGTTTCGGGGCGGGGGTGGCGCTGGGCGGCGCTAAGGTGGACATGCTCGGGCGCGGGATGCGACACGGCCCGCGCGATGTCGGATAATACACTGAAAAGGTTAGCCAAATCGGCCCCCTGAGGTAAGAGATGAAGCAGGATCGCTTGCCCCGATTGTACCGCAAAACCGGGCTAAAACAAGGGTTAATGTATACAATATAAAGTTGCCCCCAAAGGCTGGGGATAACTTTGGGGATGGTTCTCTTTACGGGATTTTTATGTGCTTGAAATATAAAGAAACCACCCGGGCGTGTTTAAAGCTTAGGCAGCCATATTGCTCATATATTTCAATGGCTTGTTAGAATATGGCGGATTTGGGCGGGGGATGGGCCGATTGACACTTTATAAAGGCTTCGGGCGGGGGTGCCGGGTGTGGACAAGGGCGTGCGCAAGCGATGCAAAAGCGGTGCACGGGTGATGCGGAGCTGTACACTTGTGATGCGCGAATGGCCCGAGTTGTCGGTTGGCGGCACCAAAATGATGCGCGGGTGTCGGTGGGCGCAAAAAAAGTGCCCGGAGAGGTTATCTCCGGGCACTTCGTAACTCCGCATCCGTGGCGATGGATTTGCTTGCGCTGACTACCCGACCCTTGTCGGCGCAATCCATGCAGACGGACAGGCACATTGAAGTGCTTATGCGCGGCCCCCTACCCGGTGTTCGCAGCACCGGGGGGAGTGGATGCCGTGTTGGTACCCACGGCATCTTTGCGACTGAACCCGTCGCCGGGCTTTGACCATGGGACGAGGCGCGAAAGGGGGGCCTTGCCGGGATGGTCGAAGGTACATTGGGGAAACGTGAAGGTATGGGCGGGTTGTACGGCGGCGGGCGGGCTGTCAACGCTGGACGAAGATGATCTGCGGGGGGAGTTCGGTGGCGACGCGGAGCCAGAACAGCGGCCAGAGGAGGATGTCGGGCAGTTGCAGGAACGAGCGGGCGACCTCGCCCTGCGCGCGGCTTTGCACGCCGAGGCAGGTGTAGCAGGCGACCTGGTCGTTGGCCACCATGGCGCCGGTGGCGGCGAGGCCCAGGAGGTAGGCCCCGGCCAGTGCGCCCCTTAGCCCCACAGCAGCCACCCTGCATTGCCCCGAAGGGGCATGATATAAGCGCGGCGAGCGAGGGCGCAGCCCAAAGCTATTTTAACCCCATAACAACCACCCTGCCCCGAGGCCGAGGGCGAAGCCGTAGAGGGTCATGAGTGCGAGGGCTGCTGCTTGCATTATGATAGAATACTATCATATAATCTTAAAGGTCAACCTGCCAGTATTTTGGCATGCCCCTGACTGATGTTGAACGAATTGAAAAGGCCGTGATCGAGCGGCTGCGCGCCGAGCGTAAGAAGCAGGGTTTGAGCTACGAAAAGCTGGCCGTGAAGGCCGGGCTGCACCGCACCGCCATCAGCTTTATCGAGCGCGGGATTAACCACCCTTCCCTGCTTAATTGTTTGAAGTTGGCTGAGGCGCTTGGGGTTAGTTTAAGGGATTTGATGAGGGGGTAATATGAAGGGCTTAGATTTACTCGATATGGCACACGGTACTGAAGAGGCCTTTATCGCGTTTGAAAGTATGACCCAAGAGCAACTCGAAATTGATAGAAAATACGATCGAGATAATAGCGATAACTTTGATAGAGATCATAATTACATTGGCTCATATGAACCTGAACGTCATTATGTTCAGGCAATTTTAGCATTTATCGATGAGTACGATATAAAATTAGATGTAAAAAATATTACAGAATATAAAGGCCACGATTTTCCCAGAATTTTCAGTGAATTCAAAAGCAAAGTTCATTACACAAAAACTCGTTTTCTATTAAGACAAAAGAGAGAAGCTACTGGCCAAGCAGGGACTCTCATTTCAATTGGGGCATCTTTTAAAACTGAGATCCATAGCCATCTTGATATTATTAGAAAAATTGTGAATCAAGAAATTACAGATCAAAATAAGAAAGATGCTATTTTCAGAGGAATAGCCTCATTAGCGTCTGAAGTTGATAGGGATAGAACAACGCTTGATGCTGCCTTTTCAAGATTTATTGATCTATCTAAAGTTATTCGAGAATTTGCAGGAAATATTGAACCAGCGGTAACGCAATTAGAGCGAATTATGTCTGCTTTTACTTCGGGCGTTATTAAGATCGAAATTTTAACTGTTAGCGATCGCCCGAAGCTTATCGAAGATAAATCCCCTAAGCCCTTAATACCTATAGACGATGAAATTCCCTTTTAATAATATCTAATTATTTACAAAGGTTCTTCGCGGCCGCCCAGGGTCAGGTGCATTTGCTCCAGTTGCTTTAGCCGGTCGCGCATGGCGGCGGCGTTCTCGAAATCGAGGTTCTCGGCGGCCTTGAACATGGCCTTGCGCAGGGCTTCGATCTCGCGCGGCAGGTCTGTTATCCCAAGCTTGCGCACTTCGCCCACGGCCTGACGTTCCTGCTGCGCGGCGCTTTTGTGGTTGGCGGCGCCGATGATGCCCTCGTGGATGGCGCGCGTGATGGTTTGCGGCGTGATGTTGTGCGCGGCGTTGTATTCGAGCTGTTTGACGCGGCGGCGGTTGCATTCATTCAGCATGGTTTGCATGCTGCCGGTGACGGTATCGGCGTAGAGGATGGCGCGGCCCTGCACGTTGCGGGCGGCGCGGCCGACCGTTTGGATAAGGCTGGTGGCCGAGCGCAGGAAGCCCTCCTTGTCGGCGTCGAGGATGGCGACGAGGGCGACCTCGGGGATGTCGAGCCCCTCGCGCAGCAGGTTGATGCCGACCAGGACGTCGTAGGCGCCGAGGCGGAGGTCGCGCACGATCTCGGCGCGTTCGAGGGTTTCGATATCGGAGTGCAGGTAGCGCACGCGGATGCCGTGCTCGTTGAGGTAGGCGGTGAGCTGCTCGGCCATTTTTTTGGTGAGCGTGGTGACCAGCGTGCGGAAGCCTGCGGCCGTGGTGGCCTGTATTTCGGCCATCAGGTCATCGACCTGCCCGGTGACGGGTTTGATGATGACCTCGGGATCGACCAGCCCGGTGGGGCGCACGACCTGCTCGGTGATTCTTTCCTCGTTTTCGGTTTTAGCGAGCGCAATTTCGTGCGGTGCGGGGGTGGCGCTGACGTAGATGGTCTGGCTGCGGCGGGCGTCCCATTCCTCGAACGTGAGGGGGCGGTTATCGACCGCGGACGGCAGGCGGAAGCCGTAATCGACCAGCGTTTTTTTGCGCACGGCGTCGCCCCGGCTCATGCCGCCTATTTGCGGGACGGTGGCGTGGGATTCGTCGACGAACACCAGGGCGTCGGGCGGCAGGTAGTCGAACAGCGTGGGCGGGGCTTCGCCCGGCGCGCGGCCGGTGAGGTGGCGGCTATAGTTTTCAATCCCCTTGCAGGTGCCGGTGACGTTGAGCATTTCGAGGTCGAACTGCGTGCGTTCGCGCAGGCGTTGTTCTTCGAGGAACTTGCCCTGCTCTTTGAAGTAGGCGAGGCGTTCCTGCAGCTCTTTTTCTATCGCATAAATGGCGGTGCGCATGGCCGGCGCCGGCGTGACGTAGTGGCTGTTGGGGTAGATGGTGACGCTTTGCGGCTGGCCGACGATCTTGCCGGTGAGCGGGTCGAAGGCGTCGATCTTTTCCACGTCGTCGCCGAACAGGGTGATGCGCCAGGCTTCGTCTTCGAGGTGGGAGGGGAACACCTCGATGACCTCGCCCTTGGCCATGAAATTGCCGCGCTCGAGCACCGTGCCGTTGCGGCTGTATTGCAATTCCACCAGCTTGTGCAGCAGGGCGTCGCGCTCGACCGTATCGCCCACCGCGACGGGCACCACGCTGTCGGCGTAGTGGGTACGATCGCCGATGCCGTAGATGCACGACACCGATGCGACGACGATGACGTCGCGCCTTTCGAGCAGCGCGCGGGTGGCGCTATGGCGCAGGCGGTCGATCTGCTCGTTGATGTCGGCGGTTTTTTCGATGTAGGTGTCGGAGCGCGCGACGTAGGCCTCGGGCTGGTAGTAATCGTAGTAGGACACGAAATATTCGACCGCGTTGTGCGGGAAGAAGCCCTTGAACTCTTCGTACAACTGCGCGGCCAGCGTTTTGTTGTGCGCCAGCACGATGGCCGGGCGCCCGGTTTGGGCGATGACGTTGGCCATGGTGAAGGTTTTGCCGCTGCCGGTGACGCCCAGCAGGACGTTATCGCGCTTGTTGGCGTTGACCCATTCCACGAGATTGGCGATGGCGGTGGGCTGGTCGCCGCCCGGCGCAAAGGGGAACTCGGGTTTGAAGGTGGGGTTTATTAAAGCCATGTGTGTTGTTACGCCCGGGGCCTTGTGTTCGTCAACCAAGCGCCCATATTAGCCGGCGAAACCACATCCGTTTTTAACGTTCCGCTCTGCGGGGCGATACAACCCTGAGGGTTACCCCATGAATTACCATGTGATGGCGCCCCCCGAGGGCGATAACCTGCAAGCCAAACATATGCGCCGCGCGCGCTGGAAGATGGCCTTTGCCTGCCGGTACTGGCGGGAGGACGGCTATGGGCTGGTGAAATTCCACGTCGATGCCTCGAAGGTGCAGGCGGGCCCGCCCGCGTTGCGCCTGGCCGATGCCGTGTGGGATGCCGCGCTTGCCGCCCGGCACCCCAAAAGCAATGACCTGCGCATTGCCGAGGAAAACGGCGTGGCGCACCTGATGGACGCCCACCGCGACCCGGCCAAGGCCAAGCACTACCATGTGTGGGAAGGCATTGAAGAATGGCTGCCCATACGGGAACGGCTGCTGGGGCCCCTGCCCCTGCTGCCGCTGGAAGTGGACACCCTTGCCCACCGCAACCGGGTGTACGAGGAAGCCTTGTTCAGGCTGGATTGCCGCCATGCAGAAACGGGCAAGGACTACCTTGAAGAGGTGACCCTGGAATGCCTGAAACTGGTGCCGGGCGAGGCTGAGGTACAGGCTATCGACCTGTTCAGCAAAACCGTCTGGTGGCTGGAATACTGGCGTTATGACGGCTGCAAGGCCCACGACCCGGCCAAAAAGCGCTATTTGGAGGCCCAGACCGCCCTGAAACGCTTTGAATATGGCCACCAGTGGCTTGCCAACACGCCTTTTGGCGTTGCCCGGGAGATCCTGGACGATACTTTTAGGCCCAAACGCTAAGAAAGCCCCCACGGGGGCTTTCTTTTTGGCCTTTTGCACCCCATATAGAGGGTAACCTTAGTTTTCATCGCGTTTGTGAAGGCCTCACTTTGGAGAATTCCCATGGCCAAGATTTACAACTTTACCGGAACGCCCAGCGAAACCGGCATTGTGCACCTGACCAACCAGCAGCGCTCGATTGACCAGTACATAGAGCTGGTGACCGAAGCCCGCGTGATCACCGGCGAACTGCCGGGCAGCAACACAAAGCTGACCCACGTGCGCCGCAGCATGTACAAGACCGGCGAACTGACCTCGGACGACCGCCGTTTGCTGATCCTGAAGATCCAGCATGCGAACTCGGTCTGGCGGCTCAACCCGGCCATCCAGCAGTTGGCCAGCATCGACGAACAGCGCGAAATGCTGAGCCAGATGACTGACCGCTATGGTCTGTTCAAGGCCACGGGGCGGACTGAAAAGCCGCCTGCCGGGCCGGAATCGCCCACCAACACCTTCGTTCAACTGAAGGCGGCGGGTGAGCGGCTGTACCTCTACAAATAGCGAAAAAGGCCGGTTCTGATGTTCAGAACCGGCTTTTTTTGTGCCGGGGTTGGCGCGGGGCCTTGGCGGGCCTATATAGGGGGTATCTTAAGCCTTCACTTTTCAAGGAAAAACCCATGACCCTCACCTATACGCCGGGCGACCCGGCCGAAGCCGAACTCCGTGCCATGGAAGAATGCGTGAACATTGTGGCCCGCGCCAAATGGCTGGCCGAAGACCGCGAAAAAGCCTGCGACCGCGAGTTTGACCTGATGGACCGCGACCCATGGCATAGCCCTGCCGCCCGGCGGGTCTTGCGGCCCTTCAGCGAAGCGGCCAACGAGGCCAATGACGAGCTGTTTTTGGCCATAAGGGAGCAGTCGGACCAGTTTTTTTACTGGCTGGAGCTGTACGGACTGGAAGAACACCCTTACGCCATGCACCTGGCCGCCCGCATGAACGGCTACATGGGTTTGCTGCCCCCCGCCCCGCCCCCGGTGACGGTTGGTGCCAAGGTTTTGCGCCTTGACGACTACCGGTAACTGCCCCGGTAAAGGCTTGACCTGCCATGCGAAATGACCTAGGACACCCCCGCAACCCGGGGGTGTTTTGTTGCCGAGGCAATGAAATCCGACCATTCCGGCTGAACCGATATGTTGCAGGACGAGAAACAGACGAAGGACACGTTATTATGACCAAGCCAAAAACCGTACACGGGCCGAGCTATACCAGCCGTACCCGCCCGAAGGACAAGCTGGGCCGCCGCCTTGGCGAAAACCTGTGGGGTGCCGACAAGGCATCGGTGAACAAGCGCCCGGTAGGCCCCGGCCAGCACGGCGCCCGCCGCAAGAAGCTGACCGACTACGGCGTGCAGATGCGCGAAAAGCAAAAGCTGAAGGGCTACTACGCCAACATCGGCGAACGCCAGTTCCGCAACATTTACGAAAAAGCCGCCCGCATGAAGGGCGACACCAGCGAATTGCTGGTAGGCCTGCTGGAAAGCCGCCTGGACACCGTGCTGTACCGCCTGAACATTGCCCCCACCATGTTTGCCGCGCGCCAACTGGTGAACCACAAGCACGTGCTGGTGAACGGCAAGCCCGTGAACATTGCCAGCTACGTGTGCGAGCCCGGCGACACCATTGAACTGCGCGACAACAGCAAGGGCCTGGCCCTTGCGATCGACACCGTGGGCAAGATGGCCCGCCAGGTGCCGGAGTACCTGACGTTCGAGCCCGCCGCGTTCAAGGGCACCTTTGTGCGCCTGCCCACGCTGGACGACGTACCTTACCCGGTGCAGATGAACCCCAACCTGGTGGTTGAATTCTACAGCCGATAAACCGGCACACCGAAAAAAGCCTCCCCGTTGGGGAGGCTTTTTTATGTGAGCTGGATGTCGATCTCGTCGCCCGGTTTGAGCTGCCCGGCGATGGTGCGGGTGTCTTCGAGGCTGAGCATGACGCAGCCGCGGGATTCGCGCGCGCCCGGCGGCGTAGGGTGGATGTAGAGCGCGCTGCCCTTGCCCGCCACGATGGGATTAATGTTGTAGCCGATGATGATGAGCACGTCGCGCTGCGGGCCGCTTTTCCACATGCCGCCCTCGCCCAGTTCTTTCGGGTTGATGAACTCGAGCTGGTTGTAATTATCGCTGTGCGGGTCTTCGTTCCAGCTGTCGCCGGGTTTGATGACGTGCCACTCGAAGGTTTCGTTGGGCTGGGGGCCGCGATCGGCCCGGTAGAAGCCTTGCAGCAGCGGGTAGCGGCCCAAGGGCGTGTAGCCGTCGCCCTCGCGTTTATCGTGCGGCATGATGGGCCCGCCGGCGCCGATGAGCGCGGGGTATTCGTGACCGTTGAACCGCACCGTGGCGTGCGAGGAGCCGATGCGGCAGAAGACTTCGACGACCGCCATGCCCCCGCCCCTTTTTTACGAGCGGCTGATCTTCAGCAGGATGAGGAATTCGGTATCCTGACCCTGGTTTTTGGCGCGCTGGAAGATCTCGCCCACGCCGGGGATCTGGCGCAGGTTGGGCTCGTAGCTTTCGGCGATGTTGGTGTTGTTTTCGACCAGACCGCCGATGGCGTAGACGCGGCCGTATTCGAGCACCATGTCCTGGTCGACCACGTTGTTGGCCATGTTGGGCACCAGGTTGGCCACCGGCGTGGTGTTGCCGATGGAGGTGCGGATGGTGGTATCGCCCGACTTGGTGGCCACGGTGAGGCGGAAGCGCATTTGCACGCGGTTGCGGCCGATGAAGGGCAGCACGCTCATGACCGTACCCGAGTTTTTGAACTTGGCCTTATCCTGACGGCTGCCGATGACCACGTCGCCGGTGCTGGTGGTGTTTTGGCTGACCTCGGTTTCGGCATAGCCCAGTTGGCGGGTGACGCTGACGCGGCTGAGCTGGTTGTTGCGGGCCAGCAGCGTGGGCGTGCTGATGGTGTAGACGTCGCCCAGCGTGGAGAGCGATTGCAGCACCAGGTTGATGTCGCCGCCGTTGCTTTGCAGGGTGAAGAAGCCGCCCGCGGCCGTGGCCGCGGCCACGGGGTCGGTGGCGTGGAAGCCCACGCTGCCCAGCGCGCTGCCGAGGATGCGGCCTGCCGCGTTGCTGGTGAGGTCGACGCCGCGGTCGGTGGTTTTGCTGCGAATGAGCGCCACGATGCGGGCTTCGACGATGACCTGGCGCAGCGCGGTGGCTTGCACTTCTTCGAGGTAGTTCTCGATCTGGCGGTGGGCCTCGGGGCTGGCGCGCACGGTAAGCATGCCCGCGCTTTGGGTGATCTTGAACCACGGCGTGGTGTCGGTTTCGGCCGCGGCCATGTGGTCGGTGCCCGCAGGCACGGTGACGGCGGGCGTGGATGTGCCGCCGGCCACAACGTTGCTGGTGGTGAACGACACCGACGTGGTGTTTTTGATGATGCTGGTGTCTTGCTTGGCGCCGGCGACCTCGGGCGGCGGCAGGATGCCGTTGGGGTTGCTGGCCGACACCGAGGCGGTGAGCAGCTGGCCGCTGGCGGTGAAGCCGGTGGCGTTGAGCGCCGAGCCCGCCACGCTGTTGGTGGCGCCGACCTTGACGAGCTGGTCGAGCGTTTCCTTCACCTGGCCCCAGAGTTCGTCGGAGTAGTCGCTGTCGAGTTCGGCGCTGGTGCCGTTGGTGGTGGCGCCGGCGGCGAGTTCGGGCGACAATTCGGCCTTGCTGGTGATGGAGCCCTTGCGGTTACCCTGCGCGACCTCGAGGATATAGTTACGCACCGGGTAGCGTGTGATGTAGAACACGCCGTTGACGTAGTTGTAGCTGTAGCCCGCTTTGTTGAGCACCAGGTCGAGCATTTCGGGGAAGTTGGCGCCGCTGTGCACCAGCGTGACCGACTGGCCGCGCAGGGATTGCGGGATGACCACGCTTTCGCCCGCCGCGTTGGCGAGTTCGAGCACGATCTGCTCGAGGTCGCGGCTGATGTAGGCGACGTCGAAAGCCGGGAGGTCGGGCTTTTTGAGGCGGATCTCGGTTTTGACGCGCACGGTGCTGCCGTTTTGCACGCGCTGCATGTTGAACACGCCTTCGCGCAGGGCGCTTTGCGGCTTGATGGTGCTGCGGGCGTCTTGAAGCTCTTGCTCGGTGGGCGGGCGGACCTGGTCGTCGAACCCGGCGCAGGCGGCCAGAAGCGCTAACGGGGCCATCAGGCCAACCAGGGCGACGCGCGTGAAGATGTTTTTCATGTTTTTGCTCCGGCCTTTAGTAATAGGTGTCTGCCACCATGATTATTCGGGATTCGTTAAAGGTGGTGATGAAAAGCTGCACGCCGGTCATGTTCTTCACGCGGTCGGTGAGCAGGTCGACGAAATCGGAGAACTTGGCTTCGGCGGTGAGGTTCACGCGCTCGTCCATCACGCCCATGTTTTCGGGCTTGAGGCGCCATTTGACCTGCCACGGGCCGGTGTGCTTGGCGGCCTGGGCGATGACCTTGTACATGATCTCGCGCAGGCTGTCGTTTTCGACGTCGACCACCACGCGGATGTTTTCGAGCGACACGTTTTTGGGGCGGTCGGTGCCGGGCACGATCTGCTGCATGGGGTCGGAGAACACCACCACCTGCGGCGAGCCATCGTCGACCTTGACCGTGGGGGCGGCTTTGGGCTGCGGAGTTTGCTGCACGTTCTGGTAGGCTTTTTGCGCGGCGGCGAAAGCGGCTTCGGCTTCGGCGTCGGAGGGAATGGGCTCGGCCACCACGGCGGGCTTTTGCACCGTGACGGTTTTACCGGCCGCAACGGGGGCAGCCTGCGCCAGGCAAGGCGCCATGGCGGCGGCAAATAACAGGTGGAGCGCTTGGCGTCGCGTTTGTTTACTCATATCGGGGCGATTTTAAACAGTTAACCGGGGCTTTTGGCACCCCCGCACCACCCTTTGCCCTACCCCCTGTGACAATCCACTCACTTTACCTTGGCGGGCCAAAGCCTTAGCTTGGCGGCATGTCGATCAAGTTGAGTTCGTTGCTGGTGGCGCTGGGTGTTCCTGCCGCACTGACGCTGGTGGCCGTGCACTACGCGGGTGGCGGCGGCATCTGGTGGTGGCTTTTTTACGCCAACCTGAACCTGCTGGCCCTGCTGGCCAAGGACAAGCTGGCGGCGGTGAAGAAGGGACGCCGCACCCCCGAAAGCACCCTGCTGCTACTGGCATTGGCCGGGGCCAGCCCGGCGCTGCTGGGCGGGCGGTTCCTGTTCCGCCACAAAACCGCCAAGCAAAGCTTTATTGTGCAGATGTGCGGCGTGATGGTGGTTCAGGCCGGGCTGCTTTGGTACTTTTGGCCGCAGGTCAAGGCTTTCATTTAACAGGTAAAACCGGGTATAAGCAGCACATGAAGAACGAATTAGCCGTTATTGTTTTAGCCGCCGGCAAGGGCACGCGCATGAAGAGCGAACTGCCCAAGGTTTTGCACCCGGTGGCGGGCACCCCCATGCTGCACCACGTGCTGGGTGCGGTAGAGCGTTTGGAGCCCGCGCGCACGCTGGTGGTGGTGGGCTTTGGCGCCGACAAGGTGGAGGCCGCGACCAGGGGCGCCTTCCCCGCCGTGGAATATGTTTTGCAGAAGCAGCAGAACGGCACCGGCAGCGCCGTGCTGGCGTGCGAGGCCGCGCTGAAGGATTTTAAAGGCAACGTGCTGGTGGTGTATGGCGACGTGATGCTGAACAGCTGCCCGCACACCCTGCCCGCGCTGGTGGAAGCCTCTGCAAAGAATGCGAAAGGTTTAACCCTGCTGGCCGCCGACGTGGCCGACCCGACCGGGTTTGGCCGGTTGTTCAAAAAGGGCGGCGCATGGGTGAACGTGGAAGAAAAGGATTGCACGCCCGCCCAACGCAAAACCACCACCGCCAACCCCGGCATTTACACCCTGCCCGCCGCCGCCCTGTGGCCGCTGCTGCGTCAGCTTAAGCCCAACAACAAGCAGGGCGAATTGTACCTGACCGACATCATTGAACTGGCCGCCAAGGCCAAGCTGAAGGTGAACGTTGTGCCGGTGGAGGCCACGCGCGAGCTGATGGGCATCAACACCCGGCAGGAACTGGCCAACATGGAAATGGAAGTGCAGGACCAACTGCGCAGCATGCACATGGAGAACGGCGTGACGCTGCTGGACCCCTACACCGTGTACTTTGCCATGGACACCGACATTGCCAACGACGTGGTGATCGAGCCGAACGTGGTGTTCGGGCCGAAGGTGATCGTGGACAGCAATGTACTCATCAGGGCCTTCAGCCATGTTGAGGGCGCGCACATCGGCAAGGGCAGCACCGTGGGGCCTTTTGCGCGGTTGCGCCCGGGTGCCGAGTTGGCCGGAGGCGTGCATATCGGGAACTTCGTGGAAATCAAGAACAGCACCGTGGGCGCGGGGAGCAAGGTGAACCACCTGAGCTACATCGGCGACACCACCATGGGTGCCGACGTGAACGTGGGTGCCGGGAGCATTACCGCCAACTACAACAAAAAGACCGGCAAGAAATCGAAAACCATCATTGGCGACGGCGCCAGCCTGGGCAGCCACACCACGCTGGTGGCGCCAGTGACGATGGGCAAAAATGCAGTGACCGGCGCGGGCACGGTGGTGCGCGAGAGCATCGAGCCCGGCGCGCTGGCGGTGGCCAAGCCGCATGTGCTGGTTAAAAAGAACTACAACAAATAAAAAACGCCCCGGTGGGGCGTTTTACTTTTTGAGGCGGCGGATGTTGATGACCAGCGGCGGCGACTGCTCGAAGCGCAGGATGCGCGGCAGCGGAATGCGCTTGCGCGTTTGCGGCACCAGCGTGTTGCCGACGACCTTGCATTCGACCGGCACGGGCAGGTTGAGGGCGCGGGCGATATCGGCGGGGCCGATGCCGAAACGGCTTTTCAGGTTGCGCAGGTCGTCTTCGGTGGCGACGTGCTCGGAAGCGGTATTGAGTTTCATGGGTGTTTCTCTGGTGACAGAATGATTATTTATTAATCAGCACACGACCATTTTGCAAGCAGCGAAGTGGTGCGGATGGTGAAATCGGCCTTTACGGCCACCCCTGCCCCGGCGCTAATGGGGCATGTGTGGAATCGTAGGCGTTGTCGGCTCACCCCAAGCAGCCGGGATAGTATTGGAAGGCCTGAAACGGCTTGAATACCGTGGCTATGACAGCGCCGGGATCGCGGTGCTGGACGGCGCCGGCGGGCTGCAGGTGCGCAAGGCTGTGGGCAAGCTGGCGGCGTTGGAAGGTGTGATCAAAAAACAGGCATTACCTGCTGCCTTAATAGGCATCGGACACACCCGCTGGGCGACCCATGGTTCGCCCACCGAACTGAACGCCCACCCGCACGTGGGCACCAGCAGCCACGGCGGCGCGCGCATTGCCGTGGTACATAACGGGATCATTGAGAACTACCAGGAGCTGAAACACCATTTGGGCCACCATGGCGCCGCGTTTATCAGTGAGACGGATACCGAGGTCATCCCCGTCACCATTGCCGAGGAGCTGGCGCACGGCGCCCAGAACCTGACCGAAGCGGTATGGCATGCCACGCAGAAGTTCCGCGGCAGTTTTGCCTTTGTGGCCCTGGAAGAAGGCGATGGCACGGTGCTGGTGGGCGCGCGTCGTGGTGCGCCTTTATGTGTTGGCCTGGGCGACGGCGTGAACTACCTGGTGAGCGACCCGCTGGCGATTGCCGGGCTGACCGACAAGTTCATGTTTTTGGAAGACGGCGACGTGATCACCATCACCGCCACGCAGCTGCTGGTGATCGACGCGCACGGCAAGCCGGTACAGCGTGCGGTGAAAACACTGGACCTGAGTGCCGATGCCGCCGGCAAGGCCGGGTTCAAGCACTTCATGCTCAAGGAGATCTTCGACCAGCCTGCCGCCCTGGCGCGATTGATCGAGGCCTATACCGACAGTAAAAGCTACCTGCCCAAGCTGCCGCTAAGCCTTGAGAAGGATGAGGTGGCGGATATCCCGCAAATTAACATTGTGGCCTGCGGCACCGCCTATTATGCCGCCATGACCGGCAAGTATGCGCTGGAGCAGTACGCGCAAATTCCCGTGAACGTGGACGTGGCCAGCGAGTTCAGGTACCGCCAGCCGCCGCTGAAGGCCGGGGGCGTGTTCATTGCCATTTCCCAGAGCGGCGAAACCGCCGACACGCTGGCGGCGCTGGAGTATGCGAAGAAGAATTTCCAGCACGTCATTGCCATTGTGAACGTGCCGACCAGCAGCATTGCGCGTGCGGCCGATGACGTGATCGATATCATGAGCGGGCGCGAAATTGCGGTGGCCAGCACCAAGGCGTTTTCCAGCATGCTGGCGACGCTGGTGCTGCTGGCGCTGCAACTGAGCCGGTTGGGTGCCGACGAGATCAAACTGCACGTGCAGAACCTGCGCCGGTTGCCCGGACTGGTGACGACATTGCTCGACCACACCAGCGCGCTGGAAGCCTGCGCCGAGCAGTTGGCCAATGCGCGCAGCGCGTTCTATTTAGGCCGCGGCACGCTGGCGCCGCTGGCTTACGAAGGTGCGCTTAAGCTTAAGGAAATCAGCTACATACATGCCGAAGCTTATGCCAGCGGTGAAATGAAGCACGGCCCCATTGCGCTGGTGGAAAAGGGCTTCCCCGTCATCAACCTGGCCGCGAGCAACGACGGGTTGTTTGAAAAGACCGTGAGCAATTTGAAAGAGATCGAGGCGCGCCACGGCAAGGTGATTCTGCTGACCGATGACGACGGCGCCGCGCAACTTGACGACGCCACCAAGAATAACCTGACGCTGCTGACCGTGCCGACCGTGCCCGCGATTTTACTGCCGCTGGTGTTCACCGTGCCGCTGCAGCTGCTGGCGTATTACACCGCCGTGGCCAAGGGCACGGATGTGGACCAGCCGCGCAATTTGGCGAAATCGGTAACCGTAGAGTAGAGTTTTAATTAGGCCGCGATGCGCAGGCTGCTGACGGCGGCCTGGCCCAGCGCGGGGATGGCGGCGCCTTCGCCCAGCGGCAGCCAGTCGGTAACCATGCTGGCGCCCGCGGTTTTGGCGGTGGCCGCCAGTGGCGCCTGCAGCTGGTTGGACAACAGCAGGCGGGTATCGTGCAGCAGGCCTTCGAGCGCGCGCTCGGTTTCGGACTGGCGGATGTCGATGGTGACGGCGCCGGTTTCGATGACCATGCCGGTGCGCTGGGCCAGCGGCTCGGCGGCGCCCACGGCCAGCGGGCCCACGTAAATTTCGTGCGGCTTGATGATGGCCCCGAAGCGCCACACATACCCGGCGCGGCGCACGTTGGCCACGCGTTCGGCGTTGAGGCTGGCGATGTCGGTGCGTTTGACCGCGCCCGGGTTGAACCACTTGTGGCCGCTCCACAGCCCGTGCAGGGCCAGCGCGCGGCACAGCGTGACCTTGCCGCCGGCGTCGGAGGTGTCGGCGTGGCGGGCGCCCAGTTCCTTCAGCGCGGTTTCGAGGTTCTGGCCGCGGTCAGCCATGCGGGAAATGATGTCGGCCGCTGCGCCGTTGGTGAGCATCACCACTTCGTTCCCCGAGGCGGGCAGCGGCGTGGCGCCCAGCAGCGCGCCGGAAAGGCCGAGGCCGACGTTTTGCGCGCGGGCGGCGGTGAGCAGCACCTGACCGTGCACGCCCGCCAGCAGCGGGCTGGCGGAAATAAGGGGGAGGCCACGGCCGAGGGCGGTGAGCGCGCAGTCGAACGCCGGGGCCATGCCGCCGGTGGCTTCGATGACGCCGAGGAAGGGGGCGAGCGGGCCGGTCATGTCGGGCAAACTCACGGTTTGCGCGCCGAGGCCACGCAATTGCTGCGCAATGCCCGAAGCCAGCGTGCCGCTGCCGATAATGGCGATTTTACCGTTGTTGACCCGTGCCGTTTGCATTGCCTGCCACCTGTTACCCTGTTATGTTGCGCCCAACAAAGCCCAACAAGAAGGCCGACACCATGCCCAACCCCTATAATATACCCGGCCTAGATGGCACCATAGACACACCCAAGCTGTCGCCCCAGTTGCAGGCGCAGGTGAGCGGCTACCAGGCCATGGGCGCCGCCGCGCAGGCGTGGATGAAAAAACCCGACGCGTTGCTGGCCAAGAATTTGGAGTTATTCCAGGGCTACATGAGCATTGGCGCCAACGTACTGGCGGGCATGATGGGCCAGAGCGTTGAGGCCGTTGCCCAGCCGCAAAAAGGCGACAACCGCTTTAACCACGACGGCTGGAACCACGGCGTGTACGACCTGCTGAAACAAAGCTACCTGCTGACCAACGAGTGGCTGACCGACATGGCCGGCACCGCCCACGGGCTTGATGACAAGGTGCGGCAGCAGGCGTTGTTCCATACCCGCAACCTGATCGAGAGCCTGAGCCCTTCCAACTTTTTGGCGACCAACCCCGAGGTGATCGCCACCGCCATTGCCACCAAGGGCGAAAGCATTAAAGCGGGTGTGCAGAACCTGCTGCAGGACATGCAGCGCGGCAAGATTTCCATGACCGATTACAGCGCGTTTGAAGTGGGCAAGAACATTGCCGTGACGCCCGGGCATGTGGTGTTCCAGAACCATCTGGTACAAGTCATCCAGTACACCCCCACCACCAAGCAGGTGCACAAAAAACCGCTGCTGATCTGCCCGCCGTGGATCAACCGTTATTACATCCTCGACCTTTCGGCCAACAACAGCCTGACCAAGCATTTGGTTGACCAGGGCTTTACGGTTTTCATGATCAGTTGGAAGAACCCCGACGCCAGCTACCGCGACGTGGGCTTTGAGGATTACATGAAGGACGGGTTGATGCAGGCCATTGATGTGGCGCTGGACATCACCGGCGAGCCCAGCCTGAACGCGCTGAGCTACTGCATTGGCGGCACGTTGCTGGCCATTACCGCCGCCATTTTGAACGCCAAGGGCGACAAGCGCCTGAACGCCTGCAGCTTTTTGACCACCATGACCGACTACACCCGCAGTGGCGAGCTGGGCGTGTTCATCGACGAAGCGCAGCTTGACGCGCTGGACGCGCAGATGGCGCGCGACGGCATATTGGACGGCAAGAGCATGGCCGGCACCTTTACCGCCATGCGCAGCGCCGACCTGATGTGGAGCTACGTGGTGAACAACTACCTGCTGGGCAAGAGCCCCCTGCCCTTTGATATTCTCTACTGGAATGATGATTCAACCTGCATGCCCTACGCCATGCACAGCTGGTATTTGCGCAACCTGTACCTGACCAACAAGATCAGCCAGCCCGGCGCGCTGACGCTGCTGGGCACGCCGCTGGACATCCGCAACATCACCCAGCCGCTGTATATGGTGGGCGCCATGAACGACCACATCACGCCGTGGCTTTCGACCTTTGGCGGCTTTGCCCGCATGGCCAGCAAAAACAAGCGTTATGCGCTGGCGCGGGCGGGGCACGTGGCGGGTGTGGTGAGCCCTCCCACGCCCGAAGGAAAGCCCATCAAGCGCAGCTACTGGGCCGGTAGCGTGGGTGCCGACGCCAGCACCGGCCAGGCCTGGCTGGAAAGCAGCGCACAGGAAAAACCCGACAGCTGGTGGGCCGACTATGTGGAATGGCTGGGCCAGCAAAGCGGCGACATGGTGGCCGCGCCCGCCAAGCCCGGCAACACCAAGCACAAGGTGCTGGCCGAGGCGCCCGGCAGCTATGTGAAAGAGCATTAGAAATATCTTAACTAAAACGGGTCTTCGGCCTAGCGGCCCAAGGCCCGTTTCTATATAAATGCACCTATGAGCATGTTCAGGCAGAGCAGGCACCCCATGGTGCGCTGGTGGTGGGAAATGGACCGCCCGGCGGTGGCGATCATCATCGCCCTGATGCTGATAGGTGTTGTGGCGGTAAGTACCGCCAGCGTGGCCGTGGCCAAGACCTATTCGGTGGGGCCCTATTACTTTGCATTGCGGCAGATGCTTTATGCGTTTTGCGCGCTGGGCATCATGCTGACCATGAGCACCCTGAACAACACCGCCATCAAGCGCATGGCGCTGCTGATCTTTTTGCTGGCGTTCGTCGGCACGTTGCTGACCTTTGTGTTCGGCGTTGAGGTGAAAGGCGCGCGGCGCTGGCTTGATATTGCGGGCCAGAGCATCCAGCCCACCGAGTTTGTGAAGCCCGCGTTGATCGTGCTGACCGCATGGCTGCTGGAAGACGGCCGCCGCAGCGTGCGCTTGCGCGGCTTTATGGCCAGCATCGTGTTGATTTCGATGGTGGGCATACCCGTGCTGCTGCAACCCAACTTCGGCATGGTGCTGGCGATGGGCAGTGTGTGGTTCGCGCAGGTGTTCATGGCCGGCATGCCGCTGCTGTGGCTGGTGCCGCTGATGGGCGGCGGTGTGCTGGTGACGCTGCTGGCCTACCTGATGTTTGCCCACGTGCGCGACCGCGTGGAGCGCTTTTTGAACCCCGCCGGCAGCGACACCTACCAGGTGGACCAAGCGATGGATGCCATCATGAGTGGCCACCTGTTCGGCCGCGGCGCGGGCGAAGGCGTGGTGAAGCACACGCTGCCCGATGCGCACACCGATTTCATCTTCCCCGTCATCATCGAGGAGTTCGGCATTTTTGCGGGCATGGTCATTTTAAGCCTGTTCGGGTTGCTGGTGTGGCGCGGTTTCCAGCGGCTGGTGAACCAGGAGGACCGCTTTATGCTGCTGGCGGGCGGCGGCCTTTTAACGCTGGTGGCCCTGCACGTGTGCGTGAACATGGGTGTGTCGCTTCAGGTCATTCCCACCACCGGCATGACGCTGCCGTTCATTTCCTACGGCGGCAGCAGCAGCTTTGCCATGGCCATCGTGTTCGGGTTTTTGCTGGCCATGCTGCGGCGTAAAAAGAGCATTCTTTAATGGTACGCGGACAAGCCACGACCATGGCCAAAAAAATGAAAAACAACGGCACCATTTTGATCGCCAGCGGCGCCAGCGGCGGCCACCTGATACCCGCGCTGGCGGTGGCCGACGAGCTGAAAAAGCTGGGTTGGAAATGCACCGTGGTGCTGGGCGGCGGCAAGTTTTCGCAGCTGGTGGAGCAGCGCGGTTACCCGCTCATCCAGCTGCCCGCCAGCGGCTTTAACGTGGCCAACCCCCTGCGCAAGGCGCTGGCGCTGCTGCGCTTTTGTTACGGTTTTTTGAAGGCTTACCAGATCGTGCGCACCACCAAACCCGCAGCGGTGTTCGGCACCGGCGGCTACGCCAGCGTGGCGGTGATGCTGGCGGCCAAAGTGTGCCATGTGCCATGCGTGGGCCACGAGCAGAACGTACTGCCCGGCCGCGCCAACCGGTTGCTGGCCCGCATTGTGAACGTGATGGCGCTGAGCTTTGCCGAAAGCAAAAAGCTGTTCCCCCGCGGCACCCGCACGGCGGTGACCGGCATGCCGCTGCGCAGCGAAGTGATTACGGCGCGCAAACTGGCCCGCAAGAATGACAAAAAGTTCCATATTCTGGTAAGCGGCGGCAGCCAGGGCAGCCGCATGGTGAGCGACATGATACCCGCCATGCTGGGCCTGCTGCCCGCCGCCGACCGCCGCGACATTGCTGTGGTGCACCAGAGCCGCCCGGACGACATGCAGCGCACCCGCGAACTGTACAAGGACCTTGGGGTGAAGGCCGAGGTGAAAAGCTTTTTCAGCGACCTGCCCGAACGCACGCGCTGGGCGCACATCGTGATTGGCCGCAGCGGCGCCAGCACCGTGGCCGAAACCGCCATGCTGGGCCGCGCCGCCATTTATGTGCCGCTGGTGCTGGCCGACGGCCACCAGGTGTACAACGCGCAGGTGGCCGAAAAGGCCGGGGCCGCCATTATACTGGAACAGCCGCTGTTCACGCCCGCCGGGTTGCTGGTGCACATCAAAGCACTGCGACGCAGCGCTGCCAAGCTGGCCGCCATGGAGGCCGCCGCGCTGAAAGTATTGCCAGGGGCACAGCACGGGGCGGCCAACACCGCCAGGCTTGTGAACGATATTGCCAAGGGGAAGACGAATTGATGAAACTGTTTGATACCGCGCTGAAGGATCTGGGCACATGGCACTTTATAGGCGTGGCCGGTATTGGCATGAGCGGGCTGGCCGAAGTGCTGGCACGCGCGGGGGCGAAGGTTCAGGGCAGCGACCTTGACCCCGATTACGCCACCCGTCTGAAGGATGCAGGCGTCACCTTATATAAAGGCCACGCCACCGAGAATTTGGCCAACGCCGACCGCGTGGTGCTGAGCACTGCCATTAAAGCCGATAACCCCGAACTGGTGGAGGCGCAAAAGCGCGGGCTCACTATTATTCATCGTGCCGATTTGCTGGCCGAGATATTGAAGAACTATTCGAGCATCGCCATTAGCGGCACCCACGGCAAAACCAGTACCACGGCGCTGGTATGGGCGGCGTTGAAGGCGGCCGGCGTTGACGTGGGTATCATCAACGGCGGCGTGTTGAACGACCTGGGCACCACCGCCGTGCTGCCCCAAAAAACCAGCGGCTGGCTGGTGGTGGAAGCAGATGAAAGCGACGCGAGCTTTTTGAAACTCAAGCCGACCATCGCGGTCATCACCAACATCGAGCCCGAGCACATGGACACCTACGGCAGCGAAGTGAAGCTGCTGGAGGCGTTCGAGAAATTTGCCGACAGCGCAGACGAAGCCGTGCTGTGCGCCGACGACCCCAACACCATGCTGGTGGCCGCGCACACCGAGGCCGATGTGATCACCTACGGGTTGAACGACGAGGCCGATATTTACAGCGACGATTTCCACCCGCAAGGGGCGCAGATGGCGTTCGATGCGTACATCCGCGGCGGCAAGCTGGAAGACGTGGTGGTGAACCTGCCGGGCGTGCACTATGTGAGCAACGCGCTGGCCGCTTTGGCGGTGGCCAATGTATTGAAGTGCGACATGACCATGGCTGCGCAAGGCCTTGAAACATTTAAGGGTGTGGGGCGTCGCTTTCAGCAGGTGGGTACGTTCGACGGCGCCGCGATCATCGACGATTACGGCCACCACCCGACCGAAATTTCCACCACCATCGAGGCCGCCAAAAAGGTGTTCGGCAAGGGGCGTGTGGTGGCGGTGATCCAGCCGCACCGCTACACCCGCCTGCGCGACCTGATGGACGAGTTTGCGAACTGCGCCAAAGCTGCCGACAAGGTGATTTTGCTGCCGGTGCACAGCGCGGGCGAAGACCCCATTGCCGGTGTGAGCAGCGACGAGCTGGCCAAAAAGATGAAACCCCACCCGCTGGTGGTGGGCGGCGAAGACGAACTGCGCATGGCGCTGGAAGACCTGGCGCTGGGCAAGAATGACGCCGTGCTGTGTTTGGGCGCGGGCAGTATTTCGGGCATGGCGCACCATTTAGGCGGCAAGTGATGCGCGGCATTTTGCGCCCCGGCTGGTGGCCGCTGGCGGTCGCGCCCGAAACCAACAGGCTGATAGCACCCCTCACCACCATTGAAGTGGGCGGCCCGGCCGACCTGTTTTATACCCCCGCCAGCTGGAACGAGGTTGCCGACATTGTGGCCGCCCGGCCCGCCGACCTGCCGCTGACCCTGCTGGGGCTGGGCAGCAACATGGTGGTGCGCGATGGCGGCCTGCGCGGGTTGGTGCTTCATTTAGGCAAAGGCTGCGACGAGGTGCGGGTGGAAGACGACAGCGTGTTCGCCGAAGCCGGTGCCGCCAACGGCAAGGCCGCCCGCGCCGCGCGCGAGGCCAACCTGACCGGGCTGGAATTTTTCGGCGGCATTCCCGGCAGCATCGGTGGCGCCTTGCGCATGAACGCCGGGGCGTATGGCAGCGAGACCTTCGACAAGCTGGAAAAGATTTGGGTGATCGACGACAAGGGCGCGACGCACGAAGTGACGCCGGATTTTGTAAGGCCCTGCTACCGCCACACTGAATTGCCTGCGGGTTGGGTGTTCAGGGCCGGGTTGTGGAAATTGCAACCGGGCGACCGCGAGGAGATCCGCCAGCGCATGCGCGAGATCAACCATGCGCGCAGTTCCACCCAGCCGCTGCATATGCCGAGTTCGGGCAGCTGGTTTAAAAACCCCATGGTGAACGGCGAAAAGAAGAACGCCTGGAAGGTGGTTGAAGACGCCGGATGCCGCGGGCTGAAAGTGGGCGGCGCGCAGGTGAGCGAGCAGCACGCCAACTTTTTTGTGAACACCGGCGGCGCCACGGCGAAGGACCTTGATGCGCTTTCGCGCGAAGTGGAAAAACGCGTGCAGGAAAAACTGGGTGTGGTGCTGGAGCGCGAAGTGCGTATGATCGGAGAGGAATGATGAACATTGAACGCGTGATCATACTGGCCGGGGGGCCGAGCCCCGAAGCCGAGGTGAGCCGCAGTACCGCCAAGGGCGTGCACGGCGCGTGCTTGGAGCTGGGTTACAAGGCCGAGGTATGGGAACTGGAGGGCGACTGGATCGCCAGACTGGCGCGCGAGAACAAGCAGGGCCTGTTCGTGTTTTTGGCGCTGCACGGCTGCCCGGGCGAAGACGGTTCGGTTCAGGGCGTGCTGGACCTACTGGGTATTCCGTACCAGGGCAGCGGCATGGCCGCCTGCGCGGTGGCCATGGACAAAATTATGAGCCGCATTGTGTTTGAAAAGGCCGGGCTGGACGTGGCGGCGGGGCTGTGGGGCGAAGACACGCAAAACCCGCAACTGGTAGCCGATTTTTTTGAGGCCCATGGCAAGGTGGTGGTGAAGCCCGCCACCGGCGGCAGCACCATCGGCGTGACGATACTGGATAAGATATCGGGCTGGAGCGCGGCATGCGACCTGTGCTCAACATTCGGCAAGCCGCTGGCCGAGGCGTACATTCCGGGCCGCGAGTTCACCGTTACCGTGCTGGGCAGCAAGGCGCTGCAGCCGCTTATTGAAATTGTGCCACAGGGGTACGCCTTTTATGACTACGCCAGCAAGTACACCGCGGGCGGCAGCCGCCACGAAATACTCAACAACCCCTTGAATGAATTGGAGAACAGGATGCGCCTGCAAGCGGGGGTTGCCGCCGCCGCGCTTGGGTGCACGGGTGTATCGCGCGTCGATTTCAGGTACGATGAAAAAAGTGACCGTCTGGTGGTTTTAGAAGTGAACACCCTGCCCGGCATGACGCCGACCAGCCTGGTACCCGACAGCGCCGCCGCCGCGGGCATGAGTTATGCCGAGGTGGTGCGCTGGATGATTGAAGACGGCTTGAAACAAAGAGGTTTAGTTGAACGGACTGCCGCATTACAAACTGGGAGTGGCCCCCGAGCCTAAGGCCCGCGTTCAGCGTTGGGTGCGCTTGATCAAGGCGCACGCGCTTAAAACCATATTGTGGACCGTTGCCATTGCCGCCGCCGGGGCGGGCCTTTACTGGCGCGTGCCGGTGGTGAACTGGTCGGTCGATAAAATTGCGCAGGCCACCGGCGCCCGGGTGGAGCAGGTGACGATCGAGGGCGCGGTTTACACCACGCGCGAACAACTGAACGCCGCACTGGCCCTGCAAAAAGGCGATGCACTGGTGGGCTTTGACGCCCGCGCCGCCCGCGCCCGGCTGGAAAAACTGCCGTGGGTGCGTTTGGCCGCGGTGGAGCGCCAGCTGCCGGCCAACATCAAGGTTTCGCTTTACGAGCACGTGCCGCTGGCCATCATCAAGCAGGACGGCAAAAGCTATATTGTGACCAAGGACGGCGCGCTGATCAGCCCCGACATCACCGAAGGGTTCGGCACCCTGCCCGAACTGCGCGGCACCGGCAGCGCCGCCGCCGCGCCCAAGCTTTTCGCCCTTTTGGCCGAATGGCCCACGCTGCAGGGCCAGTTGAAGCACGTGACATGGGTGGGCGAACGCCGGTGGGACCTGGTATTTGCCAGCGGCGTGACCGTGCGCCTGCCCGAAACCGACCCGGCCCAAGCTTTACAAACGCTTAATACGCTGGAGCAAACCCGCCACATACTTACCCTGAATGCGGGCACGGTCGATTTGCGCCTGCCGGACCGCGTGATATTGCAATTACCAGCCGACGTGAAGGACACGCCGGTTACCAACAAACCAGCCACGGAAGGTTGATATGGTCGTCAATCGCGGACGCAATCGGATTATCGCCGGGCTGGACATCGGCAGCAGCAAGGTGACGTGCTTTATTGCCGAACTCGACGAGTTTTTTAACCCGCACGTTCTGGGCTACGGCCAACACGTGAGCACCGGCCTGAAAAAAGGCCAAATTGTTGACATGGACCGCACCGAAACCGCCATTAGGGAAGCGGTGCACGCGGCCGAGGACATGGCCGGGGTGGAGATTTCCGGCGTGCTGGTGAGCCTGGGCGGCATCGGCCTGAAGAGCCACGTGACCGACGGGCTGGTGGTGCTGACCGCCAACCATGAGATCTCCGACGCCGACGTTTTCAAGGTCATCGACGTGGCCCGCGCCCGCCAGATCGAGGGCGACCGCCAGATCATCCATGCCCAGGCCACCAAATACGTACTGGACAGCCAGAGCGACATCCGCGACCCGCGCGGCATGACCGGCAGCCGGTTGGAAGCCGACGTACACATCATTACCGCCCCCACCGCTTCGCTCCGCAACGTGGTTCGTTGCGTCGAGCGCGCCAACCTTGAAGTGCAGGACCTGGTGGTCCAGCCCTATGCCAGCGCCCTTTCGTGCCTCGTCAACGACGAGCGCGAGCTTGGCGTGGCCTTGGTGGATATCGGCGGCGGCAGCAGCGACATTGCCATTTATGCCGACGGCGCGCTGGTTTATACCGGCGTGATCCCCATTGGTGGCCAGCACATCACCGCCGACATCGCCCGCGGTATTTCGACCCCCCTTTCCGCCGCCGAGCGCATCAAGGTTTTGCACGGCTGCGCCCTGAGCAGCCTGATCACTTCGGACGACGAAATTGAAATCCCCGTGGTGGGCGAAGACGCCGGCAACGAACCCATCCGCATGACCAAGAGCGCGCTGAGCGGCATCGTGCAGCCGCGCTGCGAGGAAATGCTGGAACTTATTCGCGACAAGATCGAACAAAGCGGCTACGAGAACGCCATTGGCCGCCGCGTGGTGCTGACCGGCGGCGGCAGCCAGCTGACCGGCCTGCGCCAACTGGCCGAAGTGGTGATGGACAAGAGCGTGCGCCTGGCCCGCCCCACCGGCGTGCAGGGCCTCACCGATTTATCGAGCGCCCCTGCCTTTGCCACCGGCGTTGGCCTGCTCATTTACGGCGCCCGCCAGGCCGCGCAATCGAGCCGCGTGCGCGTCAAGGACGGCAAGATCGGCCAGTGGGTGGGCAGCATGGCCCGGCTGCTGAGGTTCGCCTCGTAATTGAAAAAGCCGCCCCGGGGGCGGCTTTTTATTAGTGCGGTATCAGCTTCAACGCTTCGAGAAGCGTGCCTTGGAGCGTGTTGCTGGTGGGGATGGGCTTCAGGTTCTCGAACCGGGGCCCGTCTTCAAACTGGTGGGCAAAGGCGTTGTGCACCAGCTGGATGTCGGCCGCCAGCTGCTTTTGGTAGGCCACCTTTTTGGCGGTATCGGGGCAGCCCAGCACCATGAAGTCGGGGATGAGCGCCACGCACAGGCCATATTCGGTATTGGTGGTGAAGGCCGGCATGTGCGCCAGATCGCGCGGGATCCAGAACACCACCACGCTGCTGGCGCCAAGGGCTTCGATCTCCCAACGGGTCTGCTCGTGGTAGATCACGTCGCTCAGGCCCCATTCCTCGTCTTCGGGCACGAAAACCGTGCCGGTGAAGCCGAGTTTTTCGAGCATGGCCAGCGCTTCGGGCCGCCAGCTGGGGGTATTTTTGTCGCGCGGCGTGGGGCCGGCCAGAAACAGGCTGTTCGGCACATTGCCGTAAACTTTTTCCGGCAAGGGTTGCCGGGCGTAAACGATATTCATGATGGTTCCCCTTCAACGGGTTAGAAGCAGGCAGATGCCACCGTAGGTATACCAATTGCATGCACCCTGCAATAAGTGTGACCACAACAGCGCACAGGGTAGGCAGTTTATCTTGTGTGTGTGGCCGCTTTTTAGTCATTCGCATAGCGCGCGGGGGCGCATTGCGCGTAGCATGCTTTTCAAGTTTGCCCCTCCATCAAGGGGCCCGCCGACAAGAATTAAAAGCAGAGGATGACAGGATGTCGTTGAATATCGCCATGGTTAAAGAAAGCGCCCACCAACCGCGGATTATGGTTATCGGCGTGGGCGGCGGCGGCAACAACGCGGTGCAGAACATGATCAACGCCGAACTGCGCGGCGCCACCTTTGCCGTAGCCAACACCGACATGCAGGTTCTCGACCGTCACAGCGCCGAAGTGAAGCTTCACCTTGGCCGCACCCTGACCGAAGGCCTGGGCGCCGGCGCCAACCCCGAAGTGGGTGCCGCCGCGGCCGAAGAAAGCTACGAGGAAATTTGCGAAGCCCTGCGCGGCGCGCACATGGTGTTCATCACCGCCGGTATGGGCGGTGGCACCGGCACCGGCGCCGCCCCGGTTGTGGCCCGTGCCGCCCGCGAGCAAGGCATCCTTACCGTTGCCGTGGTCACCAAGCCCTTCGCCTTTGAAGGCAACCGCCGCATGCGTGCCGCCGAAAACGGCGTGGCCCAGCTGCAGGAAATTGCCGACACCGTTATCGTCATTCCCAACCAGAACCTCTTCCGCGTGGCCACCGAGCGCACCACGCTGAAAGAAGCCTTCAAGATGGCCGACGACGTTCTGTACAAGGGCGTGCGCGGCGTAACCGACCTGATGCTGGTGCCCGGCCACATCAACCTCGACTTCAACGACATTAAAACCGTGATGAGCGAAATGGGCCAGGCCATGATGGGCGCTGGCGAAGCCGAAGGCGAACGCCGGGCCATTTTGGCCGCCGAACAGGCCATTTCCAGCCCGCTGCTCGACGGCATCAGCCTTTCGGGCGCCAAGGGCGTGCTCATCAACATCACCGCCGCCGAAGACGACCTGCAACTGTACGAGGTCGACGAAGCCGCCAACCGCATCCGCGAAGAAGTGGACCCCGAAGCCAACATCATTTTCGGCACCGCGTTCGACCCCAGCCTGAAGGGCCGCATCCGCGTGAGCGTGGTGGCCACCGGTTTGGGCGAAGCCAAGAAGAAGAGCACCAGCACCTTCGACCTGAACGCCCTGAAGGCCCCGGCCAAGGCCGAGCCCAAGCACGTTGAAGAGCCGGTGCAGAACGTGAAGGACTTTGCCGCCGCCGCCACCAAGGCCGCCGCCAAAAAAGAAGTGGCCGCCGAAGACGACGAGTGGGGCGACCTGGAGATCCCCGCCTTTTTGCGCCGCCAGGCCAACTAACTGCAATAATCTTGACGAAGGCCCCGAAATGGGGCCTTTTTCATGCCATGAAGCCCGCCGCCCCCACCCGCCTTGGCATTGCCAAACCCATCAGCCTTGAAGGCGTTGGCGTGCACACCGGCGTGCGCTCGGGCGTGACGCTTTTGCCCGGCAGCAACGGCATTAGCGTGGCGCGGGTTGATGGCCGCCGCAAAAACTTTGCCATCAGCCCCACCACCGCCCGCCCCAGCCCGCTGTGCACGCTGCTGGTGGGCAGCACCGGCGCTACGCTGAGCACGGTGGAGCATTTGTTTTCGGCCCTGCATGGCATGGGCGTGACCGACGTTATGGTTGAGGTGGACGGCCCGGAAGTGCCCATTCTCGACGGCTCGGCCCTGCCGTGGGTCACCGCGCTGGAAACCGCCGGCCTGACGCCCCTGCCCGGCCCGCTGGACACGCTGAAGGTGGCCTCGACCGTTCCGCTGGCCGACGGCGCGCGCACGCTGTTTGCGACGCCTGCGGGGCTGTTCAGCGTGCGCTGTACCATCGACTTCGACCACCCGATGATCGGCCACCAGAGCTGGAGCGGCACCATTACGCCCGAGCGCTATAAAAAAGAGATTGCCCCGGCCCGCACCTTTATTACCGAAGACGAACTGAAGCTGGCGCAAGAAGCCGGTTTTGCCAAAGGCGCCACGCTTGAGGGCGGCGTTCTGTTTTTGAATGACGGCACCGTGGCTAACCCCGGAGGCCTGCGCTTTGAAGACGAGCCCGTGCGCCACAAGGTGCTCGACGCCATTGGCGACCTGTTTATGGCGGGCAAGCCGGTGGTGGGGGCCTTTACCCTCAACCGCCCCGGGCACACAGCCAACAATGCGCTGCTGCGGAAGCTGGTTTAAGCGTTTATTAATTCCTCGGACGACTGCGGGTATAGCCGTTCACGTGGCCCGTACTACGGTCATATGCCGATACCTGAACTTCGCCTGAACCGCCTACCTGAGAAGACTGGGCCGGACTTTGATAGCTCTTTTTAGTGGGGTCGGTTTGCAAGCGGCCTCCTTTGACAGCTCCATAAACCTTTTCCCTTAATTGCCGCTCTTTTTCTTCGCCTTCCAGCCCAACCGCACTTACCTCGTTTTCAATTTCCCGCCCTATGGTGTTGTTGGAGATATCCATATTCCAATCATTTTTATCATTACCGCTCATGCCAAAAGTTTTAATTCTTCCAAAAATTTCACGGCCCCATTCATTCGTTTGACCTAGTTTTTCAGCTATTTTTGGTCCAAACACTTCCTGCATTTTTGCACTTACATATCCATGCCTGAATGCATCAATTTCTCCTCTTTTGGTCAGTCCCATATCTCTTGCAATTTGCTCAGCCTGCGCTCTCATGCGTGGCAAATTAAATAGCGAGGGGTCAAATTCTGTTTTCATCACGTTATCCATTTCAATCCTCCAAAAAAAATGCCCCCTAAAGGGCTGTTGAAAACATACGGGTTTAAAGATTAATTGAATCCCAACAATACCAACAATAAGCTATAAAAATCGCAAAGACTCCCAGTACACATACCAAGAGAATTTTTAGCGTACGCGTTATCCATTTGTTCATAGTTTGACTATGCGCCAAATAAAAAAGCCCCTCAAGTGGGGCAGCGTTCAAGTAAAGTACCCTCTCTTGTGGCAATCATCAAAATAAATCGCACAAGCAGCTGATAATTAAAACTATTTTAACCCCTTCACGATCTTGGTAAAAGCCTCGCCGCGTTGCTCGTAGTTGCGGAACTGGTCGTAGCTGGCACAGGCGGGAGAAAGCAGCACCACCGGTTTTTCGTGCCCGCTTTGCGCCGCCGCGGTGTAGGCGTCGCGCACGGCTTTTTCGAGCGTGGTGCATTCGTACGCCTGCACCCCCTGCCCGCGCAGCGCCATGGCAAAGGCGTGCCCGGCCTCGCCGATGGTGAAGGCCGCGCGCACGGTGCCCAGCACCCCGGCTTCGATCACCGCTTCCAATCCATCGGACTTCGGGCGGCCGCCGCAGATCCAGAAAATATCGGCAAAGCTTTTCAGGGCGGGCACCACGCTATCGCCATTGGTGGCCTTGCTGTCGTTGATGAAGCCGACGTTACCTATATCGCGCACGCGTTCCAGCCGGTGCGGCAGGCCCATGAAGGTTTGCACGCCGGTGAAGAACTCGCCGTTGCTCAGCAGGCCCTTGCCTTCGTTCATGCCCTTGAGCAGTGCATAAGCGCAGGCGATGTTCTGCCAGTTGTGCGCGCCGGGCAGTCGCTCGAACACGCTGGTGTCGCCGATGAGTTTATCGCCGCGCCACAATTCGCCCGGGTGCTCGCCTTCGATCTCGACCGTATAGCTGGCCAGCTGGCCCGCCACGCTCACCGTGGTGTAACCGCCCTGGCTGGCCACCTTGCGCAGGGGCTCCTGGTCGACCCCCAGCACGCGCACCGCACCCGGCTTGGCGTGCTCAAACAACCGCAGCTTGGCGCCAAGGTAGGCGTGCATGTCGCCGTGCCTGTCCAGATGATCGGCGGTCAGGTTCAGCAGCAGACAGCCGTCGGCCTGCAGCTCGCTTAACGTTTCGAGCTGGAAGCTGCTCATCTCGAGCACGTAAATGCCGCCCTCGGGCAGTTCGGGCAGCGTTAAAGCGGGTTCGCCGATATTGCCGCCCACCGCTACCGCAAAACCGGCATTGCGCAGCAGGTGCCCCACCAGCGCGGTGGTGGTGCTTTTGCCGTTGGTGCCGGTGATGCCGATGAATTTGGTGTGCGCACCGCGCGCCTGCTCGCGCCGCCACAGCAGGTCGAGGTCGCCCATCACCTTCACATTTGCCGCCAGCGCGTTGCGCACCAGCTTGCTGGCCATGGGGATGCCGGGGCTTTTGATCACGGCATCGAAGCTTTTCCAGTCGGGGCAATCGTCGGCCAGCAGGGCGTCTATCTGCGCGCGGTCGGCCAGCCTGGCACCTTTTTCCAGCGGGATTTTGCGGCTGTCTTCTTTATCGTCCCACGCCAGCACCTTCACGCCGCGCTTGGCCAGGTCATTCGCCACCGCCACGCCGGTGAGGCCCAGCCCCAGCACCAGCACGGTGTTTTTAAAGCCGAGTTTGCTGTCCATGCTAGCGCAGCTTCAGCGTGGCCAAACCCAGCAACGCCAGTACCAGACTGATGATCCAGAAACGCACCACAATGGTGCTTTCGGGCCAGCCCAGCTGTTCAAAATGGTGGTGCAGCGGCGCCATGCGGAACACCCGCTTGCCGGTAAGCTTGAAGCTGAGCACCTGGATGATGACCGAGAACGTTTCGAGCACGAACAGCCCGCCGATGATGGCCAGCGCGAACTCCTGCTTGATGAGCACCGCCACCGCGCCCAGCATGGCGCCCACCGGCAGGCTGCCGGTATCGCCCAAAAAAATCCGCGCGGGCGGCGCGTTGAACCACAAAAAGCCCAGCATGGCCCCGGCCAGTGCGGCGCACATCACCGCCACTTCGCCGGCGCCCGGCAGGTGGGCCAGGTGCAGGTAGGCGGTGTAGTCGGCGCGGCCCACCACATAGGCCAATATGGCCAGCGTGGTGGCCACGATCACGGCGGGGATGCTCACCAGCCCGTCGAGCCCGTCGGTGAGGTTCACGGCATTGGCGCTGCCGACGATGACGAAAATGGCGAACAGCACAAAGCCGTACATGCCAAAATCGATGGCGGCTTCTTTTACAAACGGCAGGTGCACAATGGTCGAATCGTGCCCGTAAATGTGCACGTAACCGGCCACGAACAGCGCGCTGACCGCCGCGCCCGCCGCCAGCCGGAAACGCCCGGGTACGCCGCGTTTCCAGCGGCGCTTCAGGTTCAGGTAATCGTCGGCAAAGCCCAGCGCGGTAAAGCCCAGCACAAGGGTAAGCACCAGCCATACGTAGGGGTTATTCAAAATCGACCACAGCAGCACGCTGGCCACCATGGTGCCAATCACCAGCACGCCGCCCATGGTGGGGGTGCCGCTTTTGCCCTGGTGGGGCAAAATATCCTTCACCGTATCGCCGCCCTTTTGCCAGTAGCGGAAATGCTCGATGAGCCTGGGGCCCACCCACAGCGCCAGCAAAAACGCGGTAAGCATGGCACCGCCCGCCCGCACGGTCACGTACTGGAACAGGTTGAACGCGGTGACGTATTTGGTAAGCGGGAAAAGCAGGTGGTAAAGCATGGCCTAGTTTACGCCCCCGCCTGCAACGCCGCCAGCAGGCGTGGCACAAACTTGTTCACCCAGAACATCTTTTTGCTGCCCTTGACCACCACCACGTCGGCCGGTTGCAGCAGGCGGGCCACCTTGGCGGCATCGAGCGTGGCCGGGTCTTCGTGCCAGCCCAGGCCTTTATCGACCGGCAGCAGGTCGTACAGGTGGCGCATCAAGGGGCCCACGCAATACACGCCGTCGATGCCGACCAGGTGCCTGGCCAGCGCCTCGTGGTACTTTTGGGCGTCGGCGCCCAGTTCCAGCATGTCGCCCAAAATGGCAATGCGGCGGCCCTTGGCGGGCGTGGCCTTTAAACTTTGCAGAGCGGCGGCCACGCTGGCCGGGTTGCCGTTGAAACTGTCGTCGATAACGGTAATGCCGCCCACGGTCTGGCCCACGCCACGGCCGCTCATGATGCCCACCTTGCCCAGCGCTTTTGCCAGTTTGGAAGCATCGAGCCCGGCGGCATGCGCGGCGGCCAGCGCGGCCAGCGCGTTTTGCAGGCGGTGCGGCGCGCCGGGGTTGAGCTTGAAGTTGACTTCGTCGCCCACCACGCTGGCGGTGACTTTCCATTCGCCATCCTTTGCCGTATGGCGGATCTCATGCACGTCGGCACCTTCGCCGAACGTCAGCGTGTTGCCGTTCCATTCCTTTTTGGCGGCGCCCACGTCGCCCGGCAGCACCAGCGTGCCCCCTTTGGGCAGCCCTTTGGCGATGCTCACCTTTTCGCGCCGGATGGCTTCGAGGCTGCCGAGTTTTTCCAGGTGCACCGGCTGCACGTTGACCACCAGCGCGGCGGTGGGTTTGGCCAGCGTGCTCAGGCGCTCGATCTCGCCCGGCTGGTTCATGCCCATTTCCACCACCCAGGCGCTGGCCTTGGGGTTGCCGTTGATGAGCGTAAGCGGCACACCCCAAAAATTGTTGAAGCTGCTGGGGCTGGCGTAAGCCTTGGGGTAGGCGGCCAAAAATTCCTTGGTGCTGGTTTTGCCCGCGCTGCCGGTCAGGCCTATCACCGGGCCCTTGTAACGCTTGCGCGCAGCGGCAGCCAGCTTCCACAGGCCGTCCATCAGCGTATCGTTCACCACCAATTGCGGGATATGAAGGCCTTGAATGGTATGCGGCACGATGATGGCCACGGCACCGGCGGCTTCGGCCTGCGCGGCAAATTCCCAGCCATCGCGCGCGCTGGCAAAGCTGGAAACAAAGCCCCCGCCGGGCGTACCGGAAAGCGCCACGAACAGCGCGCCTTTTTTCACCAGCCGGCTGTCCTGTGTCACAAAGGTAATGGCGGTGGCCGGGTACTTGCCTTTCAGGCCCAGCGCCCTGGCCACTTCGGCCACGGTCCAGAGTGTGCTCATGCCAATATCTCCCGTACCACCAAGCGGTCGTCGAACGGCAGGGTTTCGCCCTGCACGATCTGGCCGTCTTCGTGGCCCTTGCCTGCCACCAGGATCACGTCGTTCGGCTTGGCGTTTTCAATCGCGTACGCAATGGCCTTTTGCCGGTCGCCAATATCCCTTATGAAATTTTGGGCCCCACCCGCCCCGGCCAGCACGGCCTTGCGGATGTCGGCGGCGTTCTCAAAGCGCGGGTTGTCGTCGGTCACGATCACCTCGTCGGCCAGTTTAGCGGCAATGGCACCCATCATAGGCCGCTTGGTGGCGTCGCGGTTGCCGCCGCAGCCGAACACCACCCACAGCTTGCCCGAAGTGATCGGGCGCAGGCTTTCCAGCGCGCGTTGCAGGGCGTCGGGCTTGTGGGCGTAATCGACCACCACGGTGGGTTTGTTTTTGATGGCGGTGAGTTCCATGCGGCCGGGCACGCTGGTCACGTGCGCGGCGGCCTTGGCCAGTTGCTTCCATTCCAGCCCGGCGCCCAGCAGCAGGCCCAGGCTCATCGCCAGGTTCTCGGCCTGGAAACCGCCCACCAGCGGCACGTTTACCGGCACCGGCACGGCGTCGAATTTCAGCTTCAGTTCCAGCCCGCGCGCGTCGGCCCTCACCACTTCGGCCACCAGTTCGGCATTGCCGGTGCCGGTGGTGATGATGTGCAGGCCGCGCTGCTTGGCAATGGCGGCGGCAGGCCAGCTTTCGGGCCGCGTGATGTTGAACACCGCGGTGCCGTTTTCGGGCAATACTTCGCTGAACAAGCGCAGCTTGGCGGCGGCGTAGGCCTCGAGCGTGCCGTGAAAATCGAGGTGGTCCTGCGTGATGTTGGTCAGCCCGGCGGCGGCAAAATTCACGCCTTCCACCCGGCGTAAATCGAGCGCATGGCTGCTCACCTCCAGCGCGCACACCTGCACCTTTTCTTCCGCCAGTTTTTGCAGGCGCGGGTGCAGTTGCAGCGCGCTGGGGCTGGTGTAGCCGGTGTATTCCTCGACGACCGAATTGCGCACCACGCCCAGCGTGCCCACGCTGGCGGCGTTCACCTTGCAGGCGGCGGCCAGTTGCTGCGCAAACCACGCCACGCTGGTTTTGCCGCTGGTGCCGGTCACGCCCAGCATTTTGGCAGGTTGCCGGGGCCAGTGCTGCGCGGCCCAGCGGGCCAGCACTTCGCCCGGCTGCTCGGCGTATTCAACGCCCTCGGCTTTTACGTTGGAAATGATATGCGCGGCGCCTTTGGCCTTCGCCTCGGCAAACAGCTTATCGGCCATGCCCGGCTTGTTGCGGTCGTCCCATACGAACGTATCGCCGGCTTTCAGCGTGCGGGTGTCGTCGCACAGATGGCGTTTATCAGTCATGGATCTGCTCCGCGGGGTCGGCCGGGTCGGGGCCCATGTTAGCCGCGCCCTGTTCGTTTTCGCTGTCGGGGTCGTCAAGAATGCTCAGGCTTTTAAAATAGCCTTCCTTGGTGGCGCGCACGGCTTCCATGTTGGGGGCCAGCCCGGCCACCAGCGCATAGCGCCGTACGAACGCGCCCACCGCCGGGGCCGCGCTTTTGCCCCCGGTCTCGAAACCCTTTTTGGGTTCGTCGAGCATGATGAGCACCGTAAAGCGGGGGTTATCAAGCGGCAAGCTGGCCAGAAAGCTCACCACGTTCTTGCTGTGGTCGTAGCCGCGCGCGCCGATCTTTTCGGCCGTGCCGGTTTTGCCGCCAATGTCGTACCCCGGCACCGACGCGCTGCGGCCGCTGCCGTTAACCACCACGTCGCGCATCAGGTCGCGCACCTGCAGCACGGTCTTGTTATCAAGTACCTGGCGCCAGCTGCTTTGGTCCTCGCCGCCCTTCAGCACCACCGGCGGGCGGTACACACCGTCGCTGACCAACGCGTTGGCGGCGGCCACCAGGTGCAGCGGCGTCACCATGATGCCGTGGCCGAACGCGATGGTGAACGTTTCCACCCGGCCCCAGTTGTGCGGGTAGCGCACCGGCCCGATCTCGGAAATGCCGACCTTGGAAAGCGGCTTGAGCATACCCATTTTATCCATGAAGGCCTTTTGCGCGGCCGGGCCCGATTTATCGGCAATGAGCGCCGCGCCGACGTTGGAGCTGTAACGCAGAACCTCACGCGCGGTAAGTATGGCGTGCTTGGCGTGGTAATCCTTGATGGTGTACTTGTCGATCTTGATAGGGAAGCGGCAATCGATGGGCGTTTCTGGCGTGATGACGCCGTCGGAAAGCCCTTGCGCCAGCGTGAACAACTTGAACGTGCTGCCCATTTCGTAACTGGCTAGCGCGGCGCGGTTGAAGCGCGCGGTGTCGTCGGAATGGCCGAAGTGGTTGGGGTCATAATCGGGCTGGCTGGTCATGGCGATGATCTCGCCGGTCTTCGAATCGAGAACAACGCCCCAGCCCGACTTGGCCCCGGCCTGGTAGGTGGCGTCGCGCACGCTGTCGCGCAGCAGGTCTTGCGCGGTCAGGTCCAGCGCCAGCGTCAGGTCGTGGCCCTTTTTCAGGTCGCTGTCGTAGTAGCGCTCAACGCCCGCAAGGCCGTTATTATCTACGTCCACTGCGCCCAGAATGTGGCTGGCCACGTTTTGCAGCGGATACACGCGCACGTATTCTTCGCGGAAGGCGATGCCCGGCAGGCCCAGTGCGTTGGCATCCTGCGCCTGCTTGGGCGAAAGCCGCCGCTTGAGCCACACAAAGCGGCGGTCGCGGTTGCCCAGCACGTCGCGCAGGCCTTCGGCGGGCAGGTCGGGGAACAACGCATGCAGCTTGGTGGCGGCTTCTTTCACGTCGAGAATGCGCACCGGGTCGGCGTACAGCGAATAGACCTTGACCGTGGCCGCCAGCAGAATGCCGTTGCGGTCGTAAATATTGCCCCGGCGTAGGGGTTCCACCGGCATGGCGCGAAGCGACGGGCGCGGCTCCATGGGCGGGCTCATGCCCACGTAGGCCAGGCGGGCGCCGATGCTGGTCATGGCCAGCACCAGTGTGAACAGCGTCACCACCGCGCGGAACTGGATGTTGGAAACCGGCTCGTCGGGAATGCCCAGCGGGTCGCGAAAACTACGTGCGGCCTGCACCTTGACGCGGCGCTGCTGCAGGGGGTTCCTTTTGCGGGTGAAATCGCGCCCCGAATCGCCATGGCCGGGCGTGTGCCCCGGTCGCGCGAACGGTTTTCTCCAATCCCCAGCCATGTTGGAAAATAATATGACCCGTATCGGGCCGGTTTGCCAGCGCTAGCGCGAGATTATGGCGGGCGTTCTGCTTATAAGAGTGGCGCTTGTGGCCAGCGTCGCACTCACCGGCGCGGCGGGGTCTATCAGCATGCTGGTGTTCATCTCGATGTAATTGCGGCTTTTGGCCAGTTTCAGCAGGCGCAGCGGGTTACTCAGGTGGGCATATTCGGCCTCGAGCACGCGCTTGGTCTCCTTCATCTGGAACTGCTCGTCGGCCAAATGGTCGCGCTCGCGGGCCAGGCTTTGCACGTCGGTTTTCAGGCGCAGCATCAGGGCAAAAGCGGTCACGCTCAACACCACTGCCAGCCATATCAAACCGTTTTTCATGCCGTGCGTTCCAACACTCTCAATTTGGCGCTGCGGGCGCGGGGGTTGCTCTCGATCTCCGCTTCCGTCGGCAGGATCTTCTTCCAAACCTTAAAGCCGTCGCCCGCGGCGCGAAAGCCCGCCTTCACCATCCGGTCTTCCTCGGGTTGAAAAGTTATCACAGCCAGCCGGGCGCCCACGGCCATGTAGCGCGGCGCGGCGGCCAGCACCTTGTGCAACTGCTCCAGTTCGCCGTTCACCGCCACGCGCAGGGCCTGAAAGAGGCGCGCCGCCGGGTGCGCGCGGTGCAGCCACGGCTTGGGCGGATACACTTTTTCGATGATCGCCAAAAGTTGCTTGGTGGTTTTAACCGGCGCCTCCTTGCGCGACGAGCAGATCATCCCGGCCAGGTAACGCGCCTTGGGTTCTTCGCCGTAGTCGCGAAAGATCCGCTCAAGCTCGCGCTCGTTGCTGGTGGCCAGAATATCGGCGGCATCGCGGCGCACGCGGCTGTCCATGCGCATGTCCAGCGGGCCGTCGGCGTGGTAGCTCAGGCCGCGCCCGGCGTCGTCCAACTGGTCGCTGCTCAGGCCCAGGTCCAGCAAAATGCCGTCCACTTTTTCAATTTTCAGCCCATCCAGCACACCGGCCATGTCGCCAAACCCGGCGTGGTTCAGGCGCAGCATGCCGGCATCCACCTCGCAGGCCACGCGCTGGTGCACGCGCTTGAGCGCCGCTTCGTCCCAATCAAGCCCGATGATCTCGGCGCCCCTGGCCAGCATGGCCTCGGTGTGGCCGCCGCCGCCCAGGGTGCCGTCCACGATCGTTTTGCCCAGTTTCGGCGCCAGCGCCTCAAGGCACTCGTTCAACAAAACGGGGACATGGACTGTCCCCGTTGCTGGTTTCCCATCAAATCCCATAGGGGGATTATATACCTTATTGGTTGGTGTAGATAAACGTAAAAACCCTCAGCTTTTTACAGCCCCATCCAGTCCCCCCGTTTTTGTTTTTCTTCAGGTAACAGGTAAAGGCTACACGGCGCCCAGTTCGTTCAGGGCCTGCAGGTCGCTTTCAAAGTGGCTGGAGTCGGCCTTCATCTGGGCGTCGTAGCGCGCGGGGTTCCAGATGGTGAAGTACTCGCCCTGGCCGGCAAAGGTGGCCTGGTCGTCAATGCCCGCTTGCTTCAGCAGGTCTTCCGGCAGCCCGATGCGGCCGGTGTCGTCAAAATTCAGTGGCCGAGCAGCAGCAAGAATTGCCCGCGCCAGTCGCGCGCGCGTGGGGCTGAGTGCCGGTAACCGTTGGATTTGCGCAGCAAGTTTAACAAAGTCGTCATAAGCCCAGCCATATAAATAACCTCCTTCAGGCGCTACATACACCACAACCACCTGCCGCCCATGTGCGGCCATTTCATTCCTAAAAGAGGCCGGTACTGAAACGCGTCCCTTACGGTCCACCCCATTCTGGTAGCTCGCCAGAAACACCGTCATAATGTACCAGCCTCCCCCTCTCAGTTTCAGGGCGCGTCGCCCCTTCGCCCCGTTGTTCCGAACTATCCATGAACTTTAATAGTTCGGGCCCCGTTTTGGATCACCCATGGTTGTATTTGGGCGACGGCGGGAATTTATGGGATTTGATGGGACAAGGCAAGCGAAAAAGAGTGTTTTTTTATATAAACTGTGTGCTCAGCCTGTGGATAACTTGGGGGATAACGCAAAAAAGGCGGCCAATGGCCACCTTTTTCCGCTTCGCTCAGGCCCAGTGCCTTTGGTTGAAATACACCCGCACCTGGTTATAGCGGTTGGTGCGCTTGAGCACCTTGCGCTGGATATGGCGCGGCAGCGCCGGCAACGAGATCGACAAACCCTTGTAACGCCTGCCATCCTGGCTGTAGCCTTCGGCCTTCACCAGTTTGGCCAGTGCGGTATCGAACTTTTTCCAGGGCGATACCGTTTCGGCCACGCCGCCGGTCGGGTTGCCCAGCGATTCGAGGCTTTTGAACAGGATTTCGCGGTAGTTGCTGGCATGGCTGCGGGTCGATTCACGCCTGCGGCGGGCCTGGCCCTGATACGACTGCCCGGCAGGGTAGGAAACACTCCCAAGCCCCGCAAGCAACCCAATCCCGGGAGCAAGCCTGAACGTATTGAGCAATATATTTTTCTTCGCCGGTTTCCGGTACATATCGCGCAGCGGATTACCGGCGGTGAACATCGAATCGGGTAAAAGGAACATGGCATAACCTCGCAGTTTGCCGGTGAGTGATGCGCCTATATATGGCGCGGCCGTTTGCCTTGACAACCCCCCGCCCCCGCCCCATGTTCCGCCTGCGCACCAGACCACCGCGGTTTAGCGATAAATCGAGGAAAGTCCGGGCTCCCAATGGGCACGGCGCCGGTTAATTCGCCGGGTACCGAGGCATCGGTAACAGACAGGGCCACAGAGATATACCGCCCGCTGCTTGAAAACCTTATGCAAATGAGGCCAGCGGGTAAGGGTGAAAAGGTGGGGTAAGAGCCCACCGCCGCTCCAGTAATGGATCGGGCCAGGTAACCCTCGCCGGGAGCAACGCCAAATAGGGCCGTCCATGTGCTTGTGCCCGCAAGCCAGTGGCGGCCGGGTCGGCGGCTTGAGGCTACATAGTAATATGTAGTCCAGATGAATGGTGGTCGCTTCGCAAGAAGAGACAAAACCCGGCTTATCGGTGCGCCATGCAACGGGGCCAGCCGTAAAAGGCTGGCCCTGTTTTTTATGCCTTTACCCTTTATGTTTTCTCCGCTTAAGCTTCGCCTCATGAAAACCACCCGCGCCGCCGTGCGCCAAAAAGTGAAACGCTCGTTCACCCGCTTTATTCCCGGCTGGGAATGGTTCGCCCTGCTGGCGGTGCTGGTGCTGCTGGCACTGTACGTGCTGGGCATGGACTGGTTCGGCCTCAACGGCCTGCTCAGCAGCGGCTTTGCGCTGGGCGGCGCGCTGGCCACCACGCTTATCGCCTTCATCATGGCGGCGCTCATCGGGCCGCTGGTGGCGCTGGTCACCGCCGCCATCGGTGCCCTTATCGCGGCCATCGGCATTATCATCGGCACGCTCATCACGCCGCTTATCGCCTTTGGCGTGGGCATCTTCAGCACACTGGTCACGTGGCTGGCGGGCACCTGGGTGGGCGCCATGCTTACGCCCATTTACACCATGCTGGCCCCCATTGTGCTGAAGATCTCGCCATTCCTCACCACCGGCAAATACGCCCACAAGGCTTACGACTGGCTCGACGACCAACCCTGGTGGCCGCAAAGCCTGGTGTTCACCGCCACCAAAAAGCAAAAGGCGGCGCTGGCCAAAGCCCGCAAGGCCAAAGCTAAGGCCGCGAAACCACGCCGGCGCTAACCAGCCGCTTCCAGTCGAAGTGCTTGCCCGGGTCGGTCTTTCGCCCCGGCGCAATATCGTCGTGCCCCAGCACGTTGTGCGGGGTGATGGCCTTGTAGCGGCTTTGAATATCGCGCAGCAGTTCGATCAACGTGGCATACTCGGCCTCGGTGTAAGGCTCCTTGCCATCGTTGCCGATCTCGATGCCAATACTCCAGTCGTTGAGGTTCTTCACGCCGTCCCAATGGCTGAGCCCTGCATGGAAAGCGCTTTTATCCTCGCCCACCAGTTGCACCAGTTCGCCGCTGCGGGTGATCACGTAATGGCTCGATACCTCGGTAACCTCGTCGCGCAACCGGGCAATGGCCTCGTCGTCGCTTTTCATCCAGGTGCCGTGGATGATCACGTACTTCAGCGCCGCATTGCTGCGCTCGCGCCAGTTGGGGCTGGGCAGCACACGGCTAACGAGCGCACTCCCCTTCATCAGGCCTTCGGGGCGATCATGTCTTCGGGGCGCACGGTCTTGTCAAAGGTCTTGCCGTCAATAAAGCCCAGTTTCAGCGCCGCGTCGCGCAGGGTGAGGTTTTCCTTCAAGGCCTTCTTGGCCACCTGCGCGGCCTTGTCATAGCCGATCACCGGGTTCAGCGCGGTCACCAGCATCAGGCTGTTGGCCAGGTGGGCTTCAATGGCCGGCTTGTTCGGCTCCAGCCCGTCCACGCAATGCTCCACAAAGCTGCGGCTGGCATCGGCCAGCAGGCCGATGCTTTGCAACAGGTTGTGGATGATGAGCGGCTTGAACACGTTCAGCTGCAGGTGCCCCTGCAATCCACCAGCGGTAATGGCGGCGTCGTTGCCGATCAGTTGGCAGCACACCATGCTCAGCGCTTCGCACTGGGTGGGGTTCACCTTGCCGGGCATGATGCTGCTGCCGGGCTCGTTGGCGGGCAGGTTCAGTTCGTTCAACCCGCAGCGCGGACCGCTGCCCAGCAGGCGTATGTCGTTGGCGATCTTCATGGCGGCCACGGCGGCGGTCTTCAGGCTGCCGCTCAGTTGCACCAGCGGCTCGTGCCCGCTCAGGCCAAAAAAGGTGTTGTCGATCTGTGTGAACGGCAGGCCGGTCAGCCGCCCCACTTCCTTGCACACCTGCGGCGCGAATTTGGGGTGGCTGTTAAGCCCGGTGCCCACGGCGGTGCCGCCCAGCGGCAGGGGCAGAATGGCCTTGCCCGCTTCCTCGATGCGCGCGCGGGCGAATTTGATCTGCGCCGCGAAAGCCGAAAACTCCTGCCCCAAGCTCAGCGGGGTGGCGTCCTGCAAATGCGTGCGGCCGATCTTGATGATTTTCGTCCACGCCTTGGCCTTGGCCGCCAGCGCCTTTTCAAATTCGGCCAGCGCGGGCAGCAGGTCTTCGTGCAGCGCCATGGCGGCGGCAATGTGCATGGCGGTGGGGAAGGTATCGTTGCTGCTCTGGCCGCGGTTCACGTGGTCGTTCGGGTGCACCGGGCTTTTGCCGCCCTTGGTGCCGGTGGCCATTTCGTTCGCGCGGCCCGCAATCACCTCGTTCAGGTTCATGTTGGTCTGGGTGCCGCTGCCGGTCTGCCAAACCACCAACGGGAAGTGCGCGTTCAGCTTGCCGTCGATGATCTCGTCGCAGGCCCTGGCAATGGCGTCGGCGGTCTTTTTATCCAGCTGCTTCAGCCCCACGTTCACCGTGGCGGCGGCGCGCTTCAAAAAGGCGTAGGCCTGCACAAAACGCGGCGTGAACGTCTGGCCGCCGATCTTGAAGTTCTCGGTGCTGCGCTGGGTTTGCGCGCCCCAATAGGCATCGGCGGGTACGGCAATGTCGCCCATGCTGTCGGTTTCGGTGCGCGTCTTGTTGACCATCGGGGTTCTCCTGTTGGAGTGAAATTAGCACAAACAACTTTTCTCCGCCTCTCGCTGCTCGCTTTTTAACCTTGCCGCAAAAAATAACCCCCTCCTGAGAGGGGGTTGATTTACGTCGAGCCAGGCTGGAACAAGGGGAGAGAGAGTGGCTCGTCCGTAACTTTTTACAGGTCAACTATCCTGAAACTTGTTTATCTAGCTGCTATCGTTAGCGGATCTGCAGCAGGTTGTTGAGCATCTGGTCAACCGTGCTGATGACCGAGCTGCTGGCCTGGAAGGCGCGCTGCGCGATGATCATCTGGCTGAACTCACCGGCGATATCGGTGGTCGACCCTTCAAGCGAGCCCCCCACGATACGGCCCGTGCCGCCCAGGTTGGGCTGCTTGAGCAGCGCCTGGCCCGAAGCATCGGTCACGCGCAACAGGTTGCCCGAAAGAGGCTCCAGCCCGTTGGGGTTCTGGAAGATACCAATGGCCAGGCGGTAAAGCTTTTTGGTTTCGCCGTTGGTGAAGGTGCCGTTCACAAAACCACTTTCGTCCACCTGCACGCTGGCCAGTGTACCGGCGCCGAACCCGTCCTGGTTGACCGAAGACACGTTCGAGTTGGCCGAGAACTGGATGACACCGTTGGTCCCCACGCCGCTGTTCAGTGCGGCCTGCTGGGTGGCGGTAAAGGTCAGGTCGGTCACACCGCCGGCGGGCGCTTCGTCAAAGCTGTTACCCACGGTGATGCGCACCTTGCTGGTAGAAAAGTAGATTTCGCGCACGCCATTGGCGCCAATGGTCACAGGGGCGTCGGCGGTGGCCACAAAACCCGCGCCGGTGCCGGTACCCAGCTGGTACTCGCCGGGGTTGCCGGTATAGCGCAGGGTGTAGTTGCCTGCGGTCAGGGGGCTACCCTCAAAGCTGATGCCCAGCACGCCACCAGCTGCGCTGGTGCCGGTATAACCCAGCGCACCAACACCACCGGCAGGCGGCGCACCTGTCGGTGCGGTAGCCGTGGCAGGCACGTTAACCACCAGGCCGCCGGTAAAATCACCAAAGCTGAGAGTGATGTTGCTGGGGTTCACACCACCGGCCCACGTCACAGGCAGGCTGGTACCGGTCACACTTTCAAGCGTACCCGTGGTATTGAACTGCAGGGTACCAATGTTGCCGATGCGCGAATTAACACCCGGCGTACCGCCCTGCACGTTGGAACCATCGGTATAAACCTGGAAATCCCACAGGTTGGCCGCACGCTTGGTAAAGGCAATGGTCATGTCGCGCGCGCCCCCTTGGGCATCGAACACCCGCACGTCGGCCAAAAAATCGGCTTTGGTGGGGTCCGCTATCACGGTCTGCAACACGGCGCTCAGGCTTGATGTCGTGTCGTTATAGATCGCATTGACGCCAATGGTGCTGTTCAGGTTGGCGTTCAGCCCCAGGGTTTTGGTTTCCTGCGAGCTTACACCCACACTGCCCAATTCAACCGCCACCGGGGTTTGCACGTTCAGAATGTTACCGTCGGCATCGGTGCGCCAACCTTGCAGAAAGAACCCGCTTGAATTGACGAGAAAGCCTTCCTTGTTCTGGCTGAAATCCCCCGCGCGGGTATAATAATAACTGGTGTCGGAGTTGTTCAGGCTGTTGTCAGCCACACGGAAAAAACCGGTACCCGAAATAGCCAGGTCGGTGGTGTTGGAAGAACTGACCAGCGAACCCTGCGAGTTTTCGTTACGCTGAATATTGGCAGACACACCACCGGCGTTATAGGTGGTGCCGCTGGCACCCGCACTGGTCACCAACTGGCTGAACAAGCTGCGACCGGCCTTATACCCAACGGTATTGGTGTTGGCCAGGTTGTCCGAAATAACGCTAATGGCTTGACCTTGCGAGGAGAGCGCCGAAACGCTCGCGGTCATTGCACCAAACAAACCCATTTCTAAAATCTCCTTACTGTTGTCTTTTCAATTGCAGGAAGCGTGCCAACCCGTGGGCTAGTTGCTGGCGGTGTTCACAACCACCTGGCTCACATCGCCAAAGGCCACATTGCGGCCGTCGCCCAGTTCAAGGCTCACATCGCCATTGCTGGCGGTGTTCACGGCCAGCGCCACGCCATAGGTCAATTGGTGCGAAACAACTTTAATGCCCTTGGTGTCATAAGCAGTGATCACACTCTTATAGGTGCCGTTATCAACGTAATTGCCCAAGTCATCCTTGCCGTCCCAGCTCAGGGTGTGACTGCCTTCGGTCAGCGAGGCCTTATCGGTGGGGTTAAGGGTGCGCACCACCTTGCCGGTGCTGTCGTAAATCTGAACCGACACTTCGGCCGCATCGCCTTCCAGCGAGTAGCCGAACGGCACGCTGCCGTCAGAGCTTTTATTGAAGCTGTCGCCGGGCGCCAGCACGGCATGCCCCAGGTAGCTGGTGGCCAGGCTTTGCTGGCCCAGGTCTTTCTGGCTGTTCAGTTCCTTCAGCAGGTCATTGGTGTTGATCTGTTGCTGCAGGCTGCCGAACTGCGCCAGCTGGCCCAAAAACTGGCTTTGGTCCTGCGGGCGCAAAGGGTCCTGGTTTTTAAGCTGGGTGGTGATCAACTGTAAAAAGGTCTGGAAGTTAAGCTGGTTCAGCGCCTTTTCGGTGTTCTGCTGCAGCACGTCGTTGCTGTTGGTGGTGGTGCCGTTGTTGCCTACCGAGGTAACCATGGTTGTTCTCCTTTAAATGTTCACGTCGATCAAACGGTCGGGCGCAACCCACGCCGTCACCTGTGCGGCGGCGGCTTCGTCGTTCAACGCGCCGTCATCGTTCCAGCCGGCATTACCCTGCTGGTTGTTTGCAAATTGTTGCTGGCCCTGCTGTTGCTGCTGGCCCTGGTTGGGGTTCTGGCTCAGCATAAAGGTCAGGCCGTCGTTGCCCAGTTTAAAGCCCGCCTGTTTCAGGCCTTCGCCAAACTGCTTCACGTCGCTGGCCAATGCATTCACCACCGCCGAATCGGTGGCCGATATTTTGCCGCTCACTTCGCCGTTCTTCACCACCAGGTCTACGTGGATCTGCCCCAACTCGGGCGGGTTCAGCCGAATGCGCACCTCGCCGCCGCCTTCATCGATCAGGTTCTTCACCTGAACCACGGCCTGGTTGGTCACATCGTAGCGCTTGGCGGTTTCCAGTTTTTGCTGGTAGTGCTCAAGCTGCTTGGCAAACTCGGTGTCGGCCGCCTCGTTGCTGGCGGCGGCGTTGTTCTGCAGGGTTTCGGCGGCATGGCGGTTCACCTGCAGGTCGGCATGCGTTTCAACCTTGGCGGCATCGGCCTTGGCCTTGCCGCTTTCGGCCGCTACCGGCTGGGCAGTATCTTCACCTTTCCACACAAACTTGGCTTCGCCGTCGGCGGGCTTGGCCACATCGGCGGCGGCCACGCTTTGCATGGTGGTCACGGCCTTGGGCGCGGCCACCGCGGGGCTGGCGGGCGTTTCGGTTTTCTGCACGCCCTGCACGGTCACACCCACGGGGTCCACCGTAATGGCCACGGCGGGCAACACACTGTCGGCCACGGGTTGCAAAGCGGCAGGCGCGGCATCAGCCACCGGCACCTCGGCATCAGCCTTGGCCTTGGTGTCATCCTTAATGCCGGCCACTTCGCGGGCCATGTTTCCGGCAGCCGGCAAACCGGCGGCAAATTTCAGGGCGTCGTTCGCCTGCGCATAACGGGCGTCGCCGGCATCGGCGTTGGCCACATCAACGGTCTTGGCAGTACTGATGGTAAACGTCAGCGGCGTGTTATCTGCCAGCAGGGGCTTGCCGGCGGCATCGTTCATTTGCGGCATCACACTGGCGGCCACCAGCACCTGCGCCAAAGCCATCACCTGGTCGCCACCCAAATCGCCCGCAGCGCCCAGCTTCTTTTTCAGCTGGTCCAGCGCACCTTCAATGGTGTCGGCCATGGCTTCCACCTTTTCGGCAGGCACGCCCAGCGTTTGCAATGCCTTCACCAACCCTTCGTGGGTGGTCAGGCTTTGCGGCGCAATCCCGGCGTCACTTAATTGCTGCTGCACCTGCTGCAACGCATCGGCCAACGCCTGCAGCGGGTCGACCGGCGCCTGCGCGGCACCTTCTATCTTCACGCCGTCGGCGGGCAAGGTATTCGAAATCTGCAACCCGGCCTGCGCCAGCAAAGCCTGTAGAGCGGCCAGCGGGTCGGCCACACCGGTACTCACCCCGGTCGAGGGCGCCGCAGCCGACGCTTCCAGCCCGGTAAAAAAGCCGTTGCCGGCAGGCACCGCCGCACCAGCGTTTTCCACCAAACCCGAGAACAGACCTTGCAAACCGCCAGGTGCGGCAGGGGCACCCACGGCACCCGAAACGCCCTCGAACATGGTTCCCGAAAGGTTGATAGGCATGGCTACGCTCTGTGTCATGCCGTTTGCAATGCATATGCCGTGCCAGAAGTTTTATGCTAGGCTGCCCGCATGGCCCACCCTCCCGCCTTCATGCAAAAAGCCGCCGCGCTTAAATACGACAAAGCCGCCGACGCCGCCCCCAAGCTGGCGGCCAAGGGGCGCGGGCCGGTGGCGCAAAAGATCATCGAAACCGCCCGCGAGCACGGCATCCCCATCCACGAAGACGCCGACCTGGTCGAAGTGCTCGAAAAGGTCGAGATCGACACCGAGATCCCGCTCGAGGTGTACGCCGTGGTGGCCGAAGTGTTCGCCTACCTGTACAAGGTCAACGGCGGCGCGCGCACCGGCACGCAACCTGCAGGGCGGCAAACATGAACAGCGGCAACCCCATGTGGCTCACGCAGGTCGAGGCCACGCTCACCATGCTCGAAAACATCGACGCCGACGACACCACCCCGGCGGGCTTCGCCACGGTCGATATCGCCACGCGCCAACTGGCGCAACTCACCTCGCAACTGGGCCTGCTGACCGAAGCCGACCGCCGCAGCATGACTCCGCGCATCGCCGCGCTGCAAAGCCGCATCGCCGACGTGCTGCAACAACTGGGCAAGGTCAAATCGTCGGCCACCGGCCAGTTGCAAAGCCTGCGCCACCACGGGCAGGCGCTTAACGCCTACCTGGTTTCCGACAATAAAAAATAGCTGGCGGCCCACCGCCAAACCCCTTAAACTCCGCCCCGATGCTGGAGTCCTCCTACCTCGCGCACTATTCGCTGGCCGTGGCCGTCACCTTCGGGCTGCTGGCCCTGCTGGGCTGGCTGGCGGCCAACTACGGCCAAAAGATCCGCAACCTGCCGCGCGGCAGCTGGATGAAACCGGCAGAGGGCGATTTCACCGTACTGGGCCGTCTCAGCCTGGGCGCACAGCACCAGCTGCACCACGTGCGCTGGAAAGGCACCGACCTGCTCATCGCCACACACCCGCAGGGCACCACCACCGTTTCCTCAAGCCCCTCACCGGCTAAAACAAAATCCAAAAAATAACCGGGCCGCCATGCACACAAAAAAAACAATAACCGCCACCGCCGCCCTCCTCGCCCTCCCCGCGCTGACCTTCGCGCAATCGTCGCCGCTCAACATCAATGTCGGAACCGACATGCTCAGCAGCACGCACCTGTTCCAGGTCATCACGCTGGTCACGCTGCTGTCGGTGGCGCCCAGCCTGCTGCTCATGGTCACCAGCTTCACCCGGCTGGTGGTGGTGTTCGCCTTTTTGCGCAGCGCGCTTGGCCTGCAAACCACGCCGCCCAACGCGGTCATGGTCAGCCTGGCGCTGTTCCTCACCAGCTTCATCATGGCCCCTACCCTGCAGGCCAGTTACACCAACGGCGTGGCGCCCTACCTCGATAACAAGATCTCGGCCGAAACCGCCTTCAACCGCGGTACCGAACCGTTCAAGCGCTTCATGCTGGCCAACGTGCGCGAAGACGACCTCGGCCTGTTCATCGGCTTCATCGATCCCAAATCGCGCGCCGCCATCCATATTCCGGCACCCAAGCAAACCAGCGCCGAACGCGAGGCTGCCATCGCCAGCGTGCCGCTGCAGGCGCTCATTCCGGCCTTCATGATCTCCGAACTGCGCCGCGCGTTCGAGATCGGCTTTTTACTCTTCCTGCCGTTCCTGATCATCGACCTTACCGTCGCCAGCATCCTGATGAGCATGGGGATGATGATGCTGCCGCCCGTCACCATCGCGCTGCCGTTCAAGGTGGTGTTCTTCGTGCTGGTCGACGGCTGGCACCTGCTGGCCGGAACGCTGGTCGAATCCTTCAAACCCGCCCTTTAAATCCGCGGGGGCGGGAGCAATTCCATATAGCGCATCTTGTTGTCATAATCCTCGCGCTCCTTGCGCTCGGCCGCCGTCTGGCGGTGCTCGTCCTTGATCCGGTTGGTCAGCTGTTCGGCGGCAGCAAGGCTGCCCGCCACCTGCCCCAGCGATTGCTGCGCCAGCACCGCGCTGGGCGTCACACCCAGCGTACCGGCCAGCGTGCTGAACACCGCCGCGCTGTTGTCGCCGCCCACGCCCGACCACTTCTTCTGCAACTGCGATAACATGTCGACATTGCCGTTCTCGGTTTCGGCGTAGGCCAGCTTCACCACCGATAGCGGCAGCGAGCCGCTTACCGTCGCGGGGTTCAGCTCCTGCACCACCGGGTGCAGCGTGGCGGCCAGGGTCTTCCAGTCCTGCTTTTGCCAGGCCACATCGGCCCGCACCTGCTGCACGCCAAGGTCATCGCGGTCCCTCAACACTTTTTGCGCGCTATCCAATTGGCCCAGATCGGTCAGCGCGCGGGCCTCGGCCACCTGCCATTGCTGCTTCTGGATGCTGGTGGTCATCATGGCCGACCACTTATCAAGCGTGTTCAAGCTGGCGGCGGCGTCGCCGGTCTCGCGCTGGGCCTGCGCCAGCAGCAGGCTCACCCGGCCCTGCGATACCGGGTCTTTCAGCCGGAACTTCAGCAACTGGTCAGCCACCACGCGGGCACGCTCGGGCAGGCCCAATTGCAGCAGCAGCTCCACCACGCGCTCGGCAATGCGGTCGCCGCGGTCATCGGCAGGCACCAGCTCCTTGAAATCGTAATACATGCCCAAATATTCCAGCGGGTCGTAAGCCGCCGGGCTTTCGGGGTCGAAGGCCGCCACCAGCGCGGCGGTCATCTGGTCGGTCAGGTCGGCCATGTCGGGCAGCGTGGGGGCCACGCGCACCAGGTCGCGCCAGGCGGTCAGCGCCGCGCGGTAATCACGGTTGACCATGTACTGCTTGCCCAGTTCGCGCAGCACCTGCGTTTCCAGCACGTCGCCGCGCCAAAAGCGCGCCAGCTCGCCCAAGTATCTGATGTATTGCGGCAGCGCCAACTCACCCCGGCGCTGCAAGGCCTGCACAAAGGCAAACTTGGCCTGATAGGCGGTTTTCAGGTCATCCTTCTGTTCGGCCACGGCGGCCAGAATACGCAGGCCTTCCTTTTCATCGCGCGTGTTCAACCGGGCCAGCCCGCGCAGCAGGCTCAGGCGGGCCGGGCCCTGCTCGGCCCCCTTGGCGGCGGGGGGATATTTTTTGGCCAGCAGGTCGGCATAAGCCCGCGCATCGGCCAACTGGCCCACGGCCACCAGCGCACTGGCGTAATCAAGCCGCGCCATTTCCTGCAGGCGCTTGGGGTAGGTTTCCAGCGCGTCCACATCGGCGGGCCAGGTCTTCAGCGCATCGGCGTTGCGGCCCATGTCGCTTAACGCCACGGCGCGCCAAATGTTCAAGTGGGTCTGCCACGCGGTGTTCTGCTTGTAGCGGTCGTCAATGTTGCGGCTGGCAAGGCCATTCAGTTTTTCCAGCGCGGCGGCGGGCTGGCCTTCTTCCAGCAACGCCAAGGCCTGCACAAACTGGGCGCGGTTGCTGGGCGCGCCCGGATTGGTGGCAATGGCGGTCATGGCTTCCACCCCGCGGCCCCACGCCACATAAAATATGGCCAGCTCTTCGCGCAGCTGCGGTTTTTGCGCACCGGGCGCGCGCGAAAGCTTTGCCAGTTGCGCCTGCAGCGCCGGCAGGTACTGCGCCACGTTCTTCACGTCGGGCCACACAAGGGCCTGCCCCGCCGAAACAGGCGCTGGCGCAGCTGCATCGCCCTTCGCCTCAACGGCATTGCCCGTGGGCGCCACACCCACCGGCAGGCGCGCGGTATCCACAGGCGCCTCCACCGGCAGCTTGGCAGCCAGCTTGCGGGTCTGGTCCAGCGCCACTTCAAGCGAGCCCAACGCCCGCGCGCGCGCCTCGCCCCGGCGTACTTTTTCGGCCGACACCAGCTTGCCGTCCTGCAGCATCCACTCCTCGGGCAGGGTGAACGGCACCAAACTCCCCAGCGCATAAGCCCCCTTCACCATCGGTTCGGCGGGCACCGCTTCGGCAGCCTCAACCGGCGCCGCCACTTCCTGCGCCTGCACCGGCGCAGCCTCGGCATGGTGCATCATGATCGGCGCCACATCTTCCTTCACCATGGTTTCAACCGCGGCCAGCGGCGTGGCCACGGCGGCAAGCGGTTTGGCGGGGAACATCGGCACCTTGGCCAGCAATTGCTTAAAGGTGGTGGCCACCTTGCCCTTGGTTTCGGGCGCCGGGGCTTCCGGCTCCAGCGGAACCGCAGGCGGCACGGCGGTCAATTTTGTGCCCACGCTGGCGGCCTTCAACGGCTGGTTGGCCGCCACGGCCAACCCGCTCAGCGTTTCAACGCCGCCGGGCACCGGGCCCGCGGCAGGCACCACCCAGTAATGTTCGCCGGCGGCATTCTGCGCGTTCAAGGTGGTCTGGCCTTCCACGGTCAAACCGTCCTTCAGCTTCACCATGTTCAGGCGCACCGGCGGCAGTTTCTTGGCGTCGCCCTCCACCACCTTCCAGCCCCACGGCATAATGCGCAGGCGCCATTGCGCGGCCTTGGCCTGCTTGATCTGAACCCCCACGCCGCCCTGCACCTTCAGCGCCTCCACCTGCCAACCGGCCTTGCGCGCGGTCTCGTGGTCGATCATCAGCGGCCCTTGCGGCGCCACCACCCACAGCTCGCCCGCCGGGGTGGTAAAGGCCACCAGCGTATCGCGGCTGGTGATGGCTGGTGCACCGTCCTCTTCGGCCACGCGCAATTCGGCACGCGCCGCACCGGCGTACAACAACAGCAAACCCATCAAACCGGCAAGGCGCAGCATCAGTCGCGCTCCTTCACCTGCAGGGCCAGCGTGGCCACGCCGTCGGTGCCGGGCAGCAACTGCACCACCGGCGCGCTGCCCACCCCCGCATCGGCCAGAGCACGCGCCAACACCATGGCGGCAGCCACGCTGTCCCAGCGGTTTTTACTGTCGTCGTGCACCACCACCATCAGGGGGTTGTCCCAGTTGCGTATCACACCGGCCAGGCGCGTAATGGCCAGTTGCCCGCCGGCCGAAATCTTTGCCCCCTCCACCAGAGAAGGCGGCAGCGCCAGTTCAAAATTGCGACCATCCACATTACTTTGCACCAGGCCCCAGAACGGGTCTTTCTCCAGCCGCCTCTGCAACAACTGCTGCAGGTACAGCGCGCCATCGCTTTTCCGGTACACGCTGTGCGTGGCGTTCAAGCGGCCCTCGGGCACTTCCTGCGGCTGCTCCTCAAGCACGGCAGACTGCGGCACAAAGGCCTTGTGCAGGGCGTTTTCAAGCTTTTTATAGCGCTGCATATCGGGCTCTTTCATGCTGAACATCAACACAAAAAAAGCCACCAGCACGCCGGTCAGGTCCACAAAGCTCAGCAACCAGCGCGGCGGGCCCGAAGGGGCTTCGGGGGCCTTCGCTAGGTTGGTCCAGGGGTCAGCGGGGTTAACGACCTTCACCATGGATCTCCCCTCCCATACCTGTGGCGGCGGCGGGCAAACGGCCCAAATCCTCGCTGCTGTTTTTCTCGCGGTCCCTGTACACCAGCCGTACCTGCGCACCGGTGCCTTGGGCGCCCAGCGCCACGGCGGGCGCCACCTCGGCCAGCAGCTGCATATGCTGGGCCAATGCGGCCGGGCTGGCACTTTCGTCCAGCCATATTTCCACGCTGGCATCGGCCGAAACCCCCAACTGCACCAGGTCCGGTAACGTCTTTTGGGCAGCATCGGTCAGCACCGCGCCGTTAAAGATCGCGCCCAGCGGCAACTTCACCACCAGCCGGGCGGCATCGGCTTCAATCTCGGGGGTATGAATGGCCAAGCGGTTGGCCACCATGCCCATCACCTGGGCCGACACCTGGTTCTGCCAGCCTGAATCTCCCGCGTGCGGCAAAAACGGCCCCTTGGGCTGGGGGCTGGCGTTCGAGGCACGGGCGAACTCGGCGGCCACGCCCGCCAGCGCCAGCTCTTTTTTGCCCTTATGGGCCGTGGCGATGGCCACCAGCACAATAAAAAACGACAGTAAAATGAAGTTGAGCGAAAGCAGCATGGCCGCCGCCGAATTGCCACCGCTCGATGGCTCCGGCATCCCCCCCGCTTGGCTGAACGGCATGTTTGTTTTTGTTCTCCGCGCGCACCATAGCGCAGGCGGCGGCGCACCGCCACGTCGGCGCCCATTCAATAAGCCGTTTTGGTGGGCGCTCCTAAGCCGTGCCCGCGGCGGCCAAACCGTTGCTCAAACCACCCAAAAGGTAGGGCACATCCACAATCATGTGCACCCGGCCGTCGCCCGCAATGGTGGCCCCGGCAATGGCCTTGTGGTGGGCAAACATGCCGCTTACGTTTTTCATCACCACTTCCTGCTGGCCTTTCAGCTCATCCACCACCAGCCCCATGGCGCCGCCGTTTTCGCGCACCACCACCACAAAGCCGCCGTCGGCCGGTTTGGCACCCGCCAGTTCGCCCAGGTAAAACAGCGGCAATGTTTTGCCACCCACCTCCAGCGTGTCGGCGCCACGGCCGCGCGTGATCTTTTTCGGCTCCAGCTTCACCACCTCGGCCACGCCTTCCAGCGGAACCGCAAAACCCTCGCTCCCCGCCCCCACGATCAGCGCGTTCACGATCGCCAGCGGCAACGGCAGAAAAACCGACACACAGGTGCCCGTACCCGCCTCGGCCTGAACACTCACCGCGCCCTGCAACCGGGCAATTTTCTGGCGCACCGCGTTCAGGTTCTTCGGGTCGGCGCCACGGCCGTTGTCCTGCACCTGGATCACCATGTTCGCGCCCTCGTAAAACGCCCTTAACACCAGCGTACCGGCACGCGGCTTACCCGCCGCCTTGCGCTCGGCGGTAGGTTCAAAATGATGCTCCAGCGCGGCCGCCACCAGCAGGCTTAACGGCTCTTCCAAACCGTCCACCAGCAGGCGGTCAACTTCTACCATCTCACCTTCAGTAATCACCTTAAGGTCTTTTAATTGCTTGCCTTTTAAATCAGCTACCTGACGCATCAGTTTATCAAAAATCTTCTTCACCGGCTGCATGCGCATACCCAGCACGGCGCGTTGAAGCTGCTGCGTCAAACGCGAAAACTCCTCGCCCGCGGCACCCAGTTTTTGCCCCGCGGCAGTGCCCTGCAACGCCGCCGCCACAGCCTCGCCGTTCAACTGGTGAAGCAACGCATTGCGCGCCATCACCAGCTCGCCCAACAGGGTCATCGCGCCATCCAGTTTGGCAATTTCAACCGCCAGAACGGCCCCCTCTTCGTCGGTGCGGCGCAACTGGCGGCGGCGGTCTTCGCCCGCGCGTTTATCGCCGGTGCGCACGGCCGGGGTTTTGGCCAGCAGCGGTCCCGCCTGCGGGCCCTCTTCCGCTTCGGGTTCCGCCACCGCTTCTTCAACCACCGGCACCGCCTCCACAGCCTCCGGCTTCACCTCTTCGGGTTCAGCACCCTCTGCCGCTTCGGGTTCGGAAACCGCTTCAACCACCGTTTCCTGCACCGGCGCAGTGCCGCTCAAATTTTCAAGCACCGCCAGCAACGCGGCATCATCCACCTCGCCGTCGTCTTCGCGGTTCTTATGGGTGTTCAGCAAAACCTTCAGCGTATCGATGCTTTGCAGCATCGCATCAACCACGTCCTTGTCCAGCGCACGGCTACCGGTTTTCACCTGCTCAACCAACACACCGGCGGCATCGGCCAGGGCAGTCATCTTCCCCAGCCCCAAAAACCCGGCGCTGCCCTTCAGGGTTTGCAGCATGGCCAAAACCGAAACCACGGTGTCGGCATCGGCGCTGCCGTCTTCGGCCGCCAGCGTCTCCAGCCGGATCAGGTCCTGTTCCAACAGGTCAAGGTTCTCGTCGGCCTCGGCATAAAACGCCTGTAAAACATCATTCAGTTCGTTCGGGTCGTGGTCCAAACTCATGGCGGCGGCCTTTTTATTTGTTCTGAACCAACCTATCGCAAACGGCCCCAACCCTCCAGCCGAAGGGCTAGCAACTAAGCAGGTAATGCAAGGGTTTACGGCTGTTTGGCGGCAGGCGAAGCATCGCCCGCCACGGTGGTGGGGCTGGTCGGGTTCATGGCATCGCCGGCCACTTTCTGGTCGGCCATCATCTCACTCACAATGCGGGCCTTCACAGGGTCCAGCGCTTCTAAAATCTTGCCGCTCTTCTTCACCGGCATACGCACCAGCACATCGTGCACAATGCGGTTGTCCAGACGGTTCAGCACCACGGCGGCGGCGGCGGGCTTCATGGCGCCATACATCTGCGAAAGCTGGTTCAGGTCCTTGTCGTCCTTGCCCGAAAGCCCGGTCATCAGCAGCTCGATCTGGCTCTTCAAAGTCTGCAACTCCTTGGTCTTTTCGGCCAGGCGGCGCTCCATCAGGTCGGCCAGTTTTTCGCGCAACTCCAGCGCCTGCGTGCGGCGTTCCAGTTCCACCTTCTTGGCGTCCAGGTCGGTCAGCACCGAAACCTCGGCCGGGCTGAACACCCGCTCGTTGTTGGGCAACAGCACGGTCGGCGTCACCGACGCGGCAGGCGCCGTACCCACACCCCCGCCATGGCCGCCCTCGGCCTTGGCTTCACCCTTGGCGTCTTCCTTGCCTTCGCTTTTTTTGCCTTCGGCAGCAGGCTTTTCCGCCGCCTTGGCATCAGCCTTGGGGTCTTGGGCCCAGGCAGGAGCAACGGCCAACGCCGCCATCAACCCCGCCAGCCAAAAACCGTTCAGCTGCATCAATTACGCTCCTTGGCGCGCAGTTCCATTTCGGCCTGGCTGGGGCGGCGGCGCACGGTTTCAGTGCCAGTGCCCGCGGCTTCCTCAAGGTCGGCCAGCAGGCTTTCCAGCGGGTCCTGCTGGTGCTGCGGCAGCGGGCTGTGCTGCACAATGGTCTGCGGCGAATACGTCACCGGCGCCTCGGCGGGTTCGGCGGTCACCGTCACGGTGGCCTGCACCTTGCCATTGGCATGGCTGGTGCCGCTTTCCACGCGGTTGGCCACCTGCTCGCCGCGGGCGATCAAAAACTTCAGGTCGTTCACAATGGTCTGCGCGGCCTGCAGCTGCACACCCAGGTCGGGCCCCAGCTTGTGGGCGGTCACGCGGGCCTGCTCAAGCCCGGTGCGCACGGCCAGCAGTTGCTGGGCCAGTTTTTCGGCCAGCAGCGGGGCTTCGCGCAATTCACGGCGCATGCCGCGCAGCAACTGGCCCAGCAGCAGCAGCAACCCGGCCACCAGGGCCAGCAACACGCAACTGATGGTGGCTAAAGCTAAACTCATCATTCTCTCTCCTTATCAACCAGCCTTCTGGTTATTCACGTCGGTAATGGTGTGGGTAATGCGCACGGCCTTGCTGTCAAGCGCGCGACCCATGTGGCCCACCAGCTTGGTCACGCCGCCGCATATCAGTTGAATGGGGCTGGTCGGGCGGGCATCAAGCATAATGGTGTCGCCCACCTTCCAATTCAAAACCTCATCAACGGGGAACTGCATCTCGTCGAGCACGGCATTGAACGTCATGGTGGTGTGGTAAAGCTCCTGGCTCAGATGGTTTTCCCAAATGTTGTCCTGGCCGAATTTTTCGCCCATGAACTGCTGCAGCAACTGCTCGCGCACTGGCTCCAGCGTGGCGTAGGGCAGGCAAAACTGCATTTTGCCCTCGCGGCCTTCCAGGTTGCACTTCACGGTCACGATGATACACACGTTGGTGTCCTGGCTGATCACCGCAAAGCGCGGGTTCACCTCCATGCGCTCGTTCTTGAACTGCACTGGCGCAATGGGGGCAAAGGCCTCGTTCAGGTCGCGCAACACAATGTCGTTCAGGGTATCCACGATCTTGCGCTCGATGGCGGTGAACTGGCGCCCGGCGATCGGCACCGGCCGGGCCTTGCGGCCACCCAGCATCACATCCACCACGGCATAGATCAGGCTGCTTTCGTACACCAGCAGCACGTAGTCATCCAAGCCCACGGCGTTCACCACCATAATGCCGGCAGGCAGGTTGATCTGGTTCAGGTAATCGCCAAAGCGCACGCTGCTCATGCCCTGCACGGTCACGTCCACGTTGTCGGCGGTGTACTGGCGCAGGCTGGTGCTCAACACGCGCTCGAACTTGTCGAACACCACTTCCAGCATCGGCAGCTTTTCGTAGTTGACCACGCTCTGGTCAAGCAATGCGCGGGTGCCGCGGTTGGCGTCGGCACCGCCGGTCAGGCTGTCAATTTCCTTCTGGTCCAGAATTTTTTCGCCCGTGGCAGCAGGCGCGGCAGCGGCCTCACCAGCGGCCATGTTCTGCCACTGCTTGAGCATTTCTTTTTCGTCGGGAGCGCCAGCCATGTTTTTATTCGTTCTCTCGGCATTCACTATAGCATAACAGGCGCCGAACAACACCCGTTGCCCAACGCGCCACCACTAAACTTGAATGCAATTACTGTACCAGCACTTCGCGGAACAGCACGTTCTTCACGCGCACCGGCGCCAGCGTCTGGCTGGCCCGCAGCAGCAGGTCTTCCTTCATGCGCTGAAGCCCCGCGTTCCCGCGCAAATCATCCAGCCGCAACTGCCGCAGATACTGCAAATAATCGTCCTGCAACCGGGCGGCGTTGGTTTCCACGGTCTTCTGCTCTTCGGCGGTGGCCAGTTCCAGCGTCACCTTCAGGCGCAAAAAGTGCTCCTGCTGGCCGCTGGGGGCCAGGTTCAGGCTAAACTCGGGCACATCGTAGTAAACCGAAGGCCCGGCACGCGCACCATCGGCCGCCCCGGCCCCGCCCACCACGCTGTCGGTCTCGGCTTCCTTGGGGGTCTTCAACACAAAAAACCAGATGGCGGCCCCGGCAATAATCAGCAAAACGGCGGCACCGATTCCGCCAAACATGATCAATTTCTTTTTATCGGCAAGCAGGCCTTTGGGCGCAGCCGCATCGCCCTCGGCGGGGGCATCGCCTTCCTTCCCTTCGGCTTCCTTGCCTTTGGGGGCCTCTTTTTCAGGGGCTTTTTCGGTTTCCTTGGCTTTGGCTTCTTCTGCCATCTTTATTCTTCCTTAGGCGGCACCATGCCCAAAACCGGGCAGGCTGTCACCCCGGCAGGTCAAGCAGCTGGCACCGGCGTGGCTAATGGGTGATTCCCTACCGGTAAGGCTTCGGTTCAGGCCCCGAATAATCGTAAAACCCACGCCCGGCCTTCTTGCCTAACCAACCGGCATCCACAAACTTCACCAGCAGCGGGCACGGGCGGTATTTGCTGTCGCCCAACTCGTTATGAAGCACACGCATAATGGCCACGCAGGTATCAAGGCCAATAAAGTCGGCCAGCGTCAGCGGGCCCATGGGGTGCCCGGCGCCCAGCTTCATGCTGGTATCAATGCTCTTTACCCCGGCCACACCGTCCTGAAGCGCATAAGCGGCCTCGTTCAGCATCGGCAGCAGCAACCGGTTCACAATAAAGCCCGGCACGTCTTCGCTGGTGGCCGCGGTCTTGCCCATTTTGGTGGCCACTTCCAGCACGCGCTCATAGGTTTCGGCGCTGGTGGCCAGGCCTTTGATGATCTCCACCAGCTGCATCATCGGCACGGGGTTCATAAAGTGCAGGCCAATGAATTTTTCCGGGCGCTTGGTCACGGCGGCCAAGCGGGTGATGGAAATACTGCTGGTGTTGCTGGCGATAATGCCGTCCTTGTTCAAAATCCCGTCCAGCTCGGCAAATATCTTCTTCTTGATCTCTTCGTTCTCGGTGGCAGCCTCCACCACCAAATGGCACTTGGCCAGGTCGGCCATCTTGGTGGTGGTGGAAAGATTGGCCAGCGCAGCCTTCTTGTCGGCCTCGGTCATGTTCCCTTTGGCAATCTGGCGGTCCATGTTGCCTTCAATGGTCTTCAGGGCCTTTTCCAGCGCCTCGGGTTTGGCGTCCAGCATGGTGGCCTTGTAGCCTTTTTGCGCGGCCACGTGGGCAATGCCGTTCCCCATCTGCCCCGCCCCGATGATCCCAATATGGGTAATTTCCATGGTTTTTATTCCTTATTATTGAATTTCTTGAACATATTGTGCCCGAACCCCACCTTGGCGTATAGAGCGGTATGAGCAAAATCCTGCCCGTGATTGTAGCGCCGCACAAACTGCTGTTGCAAACCAGTGCGCCGGTTAAGGCTGTCGACGACAGCATCCGTGCCACGCTTGATGATATGTTAGACACCCTGTACGCCGCCGACGGCGTGGGCCTGGCCGCGCCGCAGGTGGGCATCCTGCAGCGGCTGGTGATGGTCGACCTCGGCACCGAACGTCCCGACGGCAAGCGCGATTACTCCAAACCCAAGCCGCAGGCCTTCATCAATCCCGAGATCACCTGGAAGAGCACAGAGCTGCGCTATCATCAAGAAGGCTGCCTCAGCATCCCCGGCATCTACGCCGACGTCGAGCGCGCCGACCGCGTGAAGGTGAAGTGGCTCGATCGCGACGGCGCCCCGCACGAGGCCGAATTCGACGGCCTGCGCGCCACCGTGCTGCAACACGAGATCGACCACCTCGACGGCGTGCTGTTCCTCAAGCGCCTTTCCCGCCTGCAACGCGAACGGATGGAAAAAAAGTACAGCAAGCTGCTGCCCGATTTCCTCGACCACGCCAAGTACGCGGTCAGCGTCGAAGGCCGCGGCGTCATCGATGCCTGCGCCCACGACCACTCGCACGACCATGGCCACGGCCACGTGCACGGGCCGCACTGCAACCATGACCACTAGCCCGCAAAACATCATCTTCATGGGCAGCCCCGCGTTCGCGGTGCCGTCACTCCGGTTACTTGCCTCCCAGTTCAACATCGTGGCGGTCTACACCCAGCCGCCGCGCCCGGCGGGCCGGGGGCAGGAACTCCAAAAAACCGCCGTGCACACGCTGGCCGACGAACTCGGCCTGAACGTCTACCACCCCGAAAAACTCAAAGGCGACGCGCTCGATACCCTCATGGGCATCGATTGCGACGTCCTCGCGGTGGTGGCCTACGGCCTGCTGCTGCCCCGTACACTGGTCGAGAGCCGCCTGTGCCTCAACCTGCACCCCAGCGCCCTGCCCCGCTGGCGCGGCGCCGCCCCGCTGCAGCACACGCTGCTCAGTGGCGATGCCGAAACCGACATCTGCATCATGCGGCTCGACGCGGGCATGGATACCGGCCCGGTCTACAGCCGCACGCCGCTGGCCGTGCCACCCAACATGACTTACGGCGAACTGCACGATACCTGCGCAGGTTTGGGCGCCGAACAACTGGCCGCCGTGCTGCACCAGTTGCCGGGCCTGCAACCCGAGCCGCAAAGCGGCGAAGCCACCCACGCCTTCAAACTCACCGCCGAACACCGCGCCATCAACTGGTCGCGCTCGGCCGAAAGCATCCATAATCAAATTCGCGCTTTCAGCCCCGCCCCCGGCGCCACCGCATTGTTCGAGGGCGAGCAACTCAAGGTGCAGGGCAGCGCGGTCATTGCCAGCGGCGGCGCCCCCACGCCGGGCGAAGTGCTGCACCTCGACGCCGACGGCCTCACCATCGCCTGCGGCAGCGGCGCCATCCACCTCTCGCAACTGCAACGCCCCGGCAAAAAAATGCTCCCCGTGGCGCAGGTCGCGCAGGGCTGGCCCGCCCTGCAACCGGGCTCGCAGTTCACTTCAATCTTACCCGAATAATCCTTTTGGATTAAGGCCTTGGCCATGCGTCTCAAACTGCTGCTTCAATATTCCGGCCACGGCCTATACGGCTGGCAGGCGCAGGCCAAGCCGCGCAAATTGCCCACCGTGCAGGGCCACCTCATCGACGCTTTCAAAAAGCTGAAGGTCGGCACCGTCGAACCCGTCGCCGCGGGCCGCACCGACGCCGGCGTGCACGCGCTGGCGCAAACCGTGCACGTCGACGTGCCCAAGCGGATGGAGCTCATCAAGTACCTCGGCGGCCTCAACCGCTTCCTGCCGCACAGTATCCGCGTCATCCGCGTGGCCGAGGTCACCGAAAAATTCCATGCCCGCTTCAGCGCGCAAAACCGCAGCTACCGCTACCTCATCTACAACGGCCGCAACCTGCCGCCACACCTCAAGGGCCACGTGGGCCATGCCATCAAGCCGCTTCAGTTCACCGACATGCAAAAAGCGCTGGCCAAACTGCCGCTGGGCGAACACGATTTCAGCGCCTTCCGCGATTCCGAATGCCAGGCGGTCAGCCCGCTGTGCCGCATCCTGTCGCGCAAACTCACGCGGGTGAAAGACCCCCTCGGCACCCCGCTCATCGCGTTCGATATCTCGGCCGACCACTTCCTGCACCACATGGTGCGCAACATCGTGGGCACCCTGGCCGAAGTCGGCGAAGGCAAACGCGACACCAACAACCTGCTGCAGGTCCTCAAAGGGAAGGACCGCCGCGCCGCCGGCCTCAACTTCAGCCCCGACGGCCTCTACTTCGTCGGCGTCAGCTATCCCAAACACAAAGAACTCGGCTTCATCGACTAAAAAAAGGCCTCCCTGCGGGAGGCCTTTTTCCACCGGCGCTTAACCCAGTATCTTCTTGATGGCCAACCCCATGTCGGTCGGCACGGGCACCACGGTCACACCGGCTTCGGCCAGCGCCTTTTCCTTGGCTTCGGCGGTGTCGGCCCCGCCGCTCACAATGGCACCGGCGTGGCCCATGCGACGGCCCTTGGGCGCGGTGCGCCCGGCAATGAATGCCACCACCGGCTTGGTCACGCGGCTGGCGATGTACGCCGCGGCCTCAACCTCCGCCGCGCCGCCAATTTCCCCGATCATAATGATCGCCTCGGTCTGCGGGTCGTTCTCAAAAGCCTCCAGCACGGGAATGTACCCGGTGCCCGGAATGGGGTCGCCGCCAATGCCCACGCAGGTGCTCTGGCCCAAACCCACCTCGGTGGTCTGGCGCACGGCTTCGTAGGTCAGCGTGCCGCTTTTGCTCACAATGCCCACGCGGCCTTTTTTGTGGATGTGCGCGGGCATGATGCCGATCTTGCAGCCGCCCTTGTCACCAGGGGTGATAATGCCCGGGCAGTTCGGCCCGATCAGCCGCATGGTGTTGCTGGGGTCCAGCAAGCGGCGCTTCACCTTCAGCATGTCCTGCACAGGAATGCCCTCGGTGATGCACACGCAGATCTTCACACCGGCTTCCTGCGCTTCCAGAATGGCATCGGCGGCAAACGGCGGCGGCACGTAAATCACGCTGGCCTCGGCGCCGGTCTGCACAATGGCGTCGCGCACGGTGTCAAACACGGGCAGGCCCAGGTGCTTGGTGCCGCCCTTGCCGGGGGTCACGCCGCCCACATAGTTGCTGCCGTACTTCAGCGCAGCCTCGGTATGAAAGGTGCCGTGCTTGCCGGTGATCCCCTGGGTGATCACCTTGGTCTTCTCGGTAATGAAAATCGCCATGTTACTTCACCCCCGTCCCGGCATACATCTGAAGCAACACCGGGGCCAACTGCTGCACCAGCGTGGGCAACTTGCCGGTAATGCTGGCGCCGTCGGGCGTGGCCTGAAACGCCTGCAGGCTCTTCTGCTCACTGGGGGTGAACAGCTTGGCGGCAATGGCGTTGGCCTGGGTCATCAGCTGGGTTTTCTGGGCGGGCGAAAGCGCGGCCATCATGCCGGCGGCCCCCGTCATACCGGCCGTTCCCGTCGCACCGGCGGCACCAGTCAACAGCTGCGGGTTCTTCATCACCTGCGCACCCACCTGCTGCTGCACGGCAGGGTCGTTCATCACGGCGTTCTGAATGGCACTGAAGTCATACGCATAGGCCACACCGGCAACCCCCACGGCCAGCACGGTGGCAATAAACTGTTGGCTGATCTGCATGTTATTTCTTCTCCTTGGTGGCTGCTAAAATTTTCTTGGTGGCATCGGCCAGGTTGTCGGCGGGCGTAATCGGCAAGCCGCTTTCCTTCATGATCTTCTTGCCCAGGTCCACGTTGGTGCCTTCAAGCCAGCACACCACGGGCACCTTGCGCTTGGCCTTGTTCAGGGCCTTCACCACGCCGTTGGCAATGGTGTCGCACTTCATGATGCCGCCAAAAATGGCCACCAGAATGCCCTGCACCGCCTTGTCGCGCAAAATCAGCTGGAACGCGGCCTCCACCTTTTCCTCGCTGGCGCCGCCGCCCACGTCCAAAAAGTTCGCGGGCTCGCCGCCAAAGTGTTTAATGATGTCCATGGTCGCCATGGCCAGTCCGGCACCGTTGACCATGCACCCGATGGTGCCTTCAAGGCCCACGTAATTCAGGTCGAACTTCTTGGCTTCCACCTCGCGCTCGTCCTGCTGCGCGGCGTCATCCAGCGCGGCAATGTCGGGGTGGCGGAACAGCGCGTTGTCGTCAAACGCCACCTTGCCGTCCAGCGCCATCACACCGCCCTGACTGGTCACCACCAGCGGGTTGATCTCGATCATCGCAGCGTCGGTGGTACTGTACATCTTGTACAGCGCCAGCATGAACTTCACGCCGTTGGTCACCTCGTCGCCCTTCAAACCCAGCGCAAAGGCCAGGTTGCGCGCCTGGTAAGGCATCAGGCCGGTCAGCGGGTCGATGATCTCCTTGAAAATGCGGTCCGGGTGGCTGTGGGCCACTTCCTCAATGTCCATGCCGCCTTCGGTGCTGGCCATCATCACCAAACGGCTGCTGCTGCGGTCAAGAAGCAAGGCCAGGTAAAGCTCGCGGGCAATATCGATCCCGGCTTCCACATACACCTTCTCCACGGGCTGGCCGGCGCTGGTGGTCTGGTAGGTCACCAAACGGGTGCCCAAAATCTTCTTGGCGTATTCCTTGGCTTCGGCGGGGGTCTTGCACACCTTCACGCCGCCGGCCTTGCCGCGGCCGCCGGCGTGTACCTGGGCCTTCACCACCACAACCTTGCTCTTCAAACTTTTGGCCGCCTTTTCGGCTTCGGCCGGGGTCAGGGCCAAATGGCCGTGGGGTATGGCCACGCCAAATTTGGTGAACAGCTCTTTAGCCTGATACTCGTGGATATTCATGATGTGCTTTCCAGTTATACGGCAGGGTTTGTAAGCCCGTTACCTCCCTCTCGCAAGTAAAGTGCCAACAAAAAGGCCGCCTTGTTAGGCGGCCTTTATTCATTCGCCCTACAAAACTACTGGGCGGGTGTCACTTCGATCGGCTGGGCCGCGGGTATGCGCGGCAGGCCCACCGGTTCGCCGCCGGGCAGGCCAGCCGGCATGCCGGCCGGAACATTCCCCAGCGCAGGCGGCAGGGTGGGGCTGCCGCCGGGCAAGACCCCGGCAGGCAGGGCGCCTTGCGGCGGCAGGGGTGGCACGGGCGGCAAAAACTTGTTCAGGTCATCGTCCGTGGCCTTACGCACCTTCTTGGCGCCGTCCATTTCGCACGGGCCAGGCACTTCCTTGCCGCTGGCCAGTTTCAAAATGCACAACTCCGGGCGCTTGAACTCCGGCATCACCCCCGCGGCAACGGCCGGGGCAAGGGTGTCGGCAGCAGTGGCCGTGCTTGCACCCAGGGCGGCGGCCATCATCAGGTAAGCATAACGCATCATCGTTTTCCTTTTGTTTTCCGTTTTCAACATCAACACAGTCTAACGCTACAAGCCCAGCACGGCCAACAGGCCCTTCACGGCCTCAACGCTTTTCGTGAACATGCCCTGCTCATCGGCACTCAGCGGCACCTCAATAATGCGCTCAACCCCACCGGCCCCGATCACCACCGGCACGCCCACATACATGTTCTTCACCCCGTACTCGCCTTTCAGGTAGGCGGCGCAGGGCAAAATGCGCTTGCTGTCGCGCAGGTAGGCCGCGGCCATGGCAATGGCGCTGGCGGCGGGCGCATAAAAGGCACTGCCGGTCTTCAGCAGGGCCACGATCTCGCCGCCGCCGCCGCGGGTGCGCTTGATGATGGCGTCAACCTCGTCCTGCTTGATCAGCTTCATCTTCACCAGCGCGGGCAGCGGAATGCCCGCCACCGTGGTGTAGTTCACCAGCGGCACCATGTCGTCGCCGTGGCCGCCCAGCACAAAGGTGCGCACGTCCTCCACGCTCACGTTCAAGGCCTCGGCCAAAAAGTGCGAAAACCGCGCGCTGTCCAGCACGCCCGCCATGCCCACCACCTTGTTGTGGGCAAAGCCGGTCACCTTCTGCATCACCGCCACCATGGCATCCAGCGGGTTGGTGATGACGATGACGAATGCGTTGGGCGCATGCTTCTTAATACTCTCGCCCACCTTGGTCACAATGTCCGAATTGATCTTCAGCAGGTCGTCGCGGCTCATGCCGGGCTTGCGCGGCAGGCCCGCGGTCACGATGCACACATCGGCCCCGCCGATGGCGGCGTAATCGTTGCTGCCGGCGATGTTGCCGGTGTAATCCTCCACCGCCCCGGCCTGGCACAGGTCCAGCGCCTTGCCTTGGGGGGTGCCTTCGGCCACGTCGACCAGCACCACGTCGCCCAGGTTCTTCTGGGCCGCCAGCAAGGCCAAGGTTCCGCCGATCTGGCCGGCACCGATCAGGGCAATTTTAGGACGCGTCATGTTCTTTTCTTTCTCGTTATTCACTTCGGCGCCAAGGTAGCGGGCAACCCCCCTGCGGGTCAATGCGCCTGCTTCATTGCCTTACAAATTGCCATGCGACACCCGCGCATCATCCATGCATCACCCGCGCTCGCTTCCGGCCTTAAAACCGACATCCGCGCATCATCATGCGACAGCAAAGCGCCACCGGCGCATCACTTCCGCACACTCTATATATTAGGCGAGGTTCATCCCGCGAGCTTTCATGCTCACGGTCGGGTCCTGGTGAAGCCTATGGAAACCAAGGGTTTTCTGGTCGAGCCCGAACGCCGCGCCGATCAACTGGCTCACGTTCATCTCGGGCAGGCCAATGGCCTTGCCCATCGCCTTCTCGCTCCGGCTCTGGTACGCTCCCAGCGCAAAATCGCAAAGAGTACAAGGGCTTATCATCACCTCGGCGCCCGCATTCTTGGCCTGCAAACTGTGCCCGCCGCTCATGCGGAGGAACTCCGGCTCATGCGCCAGCATGTAGTGGAAGCCGCAGCACTTGTCCTTGCCGTAATAATCAACGCTTTCGCCACCCAGCGTTTTAATGATTGTTTCCAGGTACTTGGGGCCCTGCACGGTGCCGCCGCGACCCTTGAATATCTCATTGGGGCGCATGGCGTGACACCCGTAAAACGGCGCCACCTTCAAACCACCCAGCGGGTTTGTAATGTATTCGCGCAACTTGGCTTCGCCGATGTCATCAACCAAAACCCAGATAAGGTGCTTCACCTCGATGGTGCCGCCGTACGGGCGCACACCCGCTTTGATCAGCACTTTATTAATGGTTTCAAGCAGTTCTGGTTCGGTGGTCAGGCGGTGGTTGGCATAGGTGAACGTTTGCAGGCAGGTGTTGCAGATGGTGACGATATCCATGCCCATCTCTTCGGCCTGGCTGAAGATACGGGCGTTGATGGCCAGCCCGGCGGCGGGATCGTGCTCTTGCAGGTTACCGGCGCCGCAACAGGTGGCGCTGGGCATGTCGTGCAGGTTGATGGAAAGTTTTTTGCATATGGCGCGGGCCGACCAGTCGGCCTCTTTCTGGATCTGCTTGGCGGCGCAACCCGGGTAGTACGCGTAATTATTGTTTTTGGAAATGCCCATAAAGCCAGTATAGGCGCCGCATTTTGGCGCACAAGGGTTGGCAGAAGATGAATGCTAGTACGAGTGGCTATCCTGCACGCGGCCGGCAGGGGCTTCGGGGTACACGCGTTGGCCGCAGGCGCTGAGGGCGGTGCTAACCACCAGAACCAGCAGGATAATTTTAAGCATCTTCACGGCGTGACATTCCATTTGTTGAGAAGCCTAACACCATTGGCTTCGGGTTGAAAGAGCAGTAACGGCGCGGGCGCCTGTGCGGTAATGCCAAGGCTGGGCAAGGCGTTTGCGCTGGTGAGCAGCGGCACGGCGTTTTGGTGCAGCAGCGCCATGCTGGCGGCTTTTTGGTTATCGGGGATAGGCCAGATGTGGGTGTAACCGTTGGAATGGTAAGACATTTCGTTGATGGCGGCGGGCGGCAGGCCGCTGGTCAAGACCAGCGGGTAGGCGCGCAGGTCGGCGGCCACGGAGGCCCACGGCGCAGGCGTGCCAGGGGCGGGTTTTGAGGCGAATAACATGAGTGAAAACAGCAGGATGCAGAACACGCTGCCGTAACCCCACGGTGCCCCGAACAGGCGGCCGCGCCAGGCCGAATGACGGTAGCGCTGCGCGGCCCAGGCCGCCAGCGGCACCAGCCAGACAAACTGTTGAACTTCAAGCAGGTTTTTGGCTTTTTGCGGGCTGAGAACAGCCACCAGCACCAAGGGCGGCACAAGCAGCATGACGGGCACGAAAAAGGGTGCGTAGGTGGTGCTTAAGTGACGCGTGGATGTCGCACTTCTGCCTAATATAGGCTTCAAACCGGCCAAAAGTGATGCGCCGATGATGCATGACTGGAGCATGAATGTCGCATGGCTGCCGCTTGCCGCGGCGGGCACCTGCGCCAGCAGCGCGGCGGCAAAGGTTTGCGGGCTGAGGAGAAGGTGGACGATGTCGGCATTGAAAGGTTGCAGCGCGATCTGCCACCCGCACCATGCCAGCGTGGGCAGCGTGGCCAGCAGCGTGAGCGCGAGGGCATGGCGGCGGGCATGGTCGGGGCTGACGACGCCTTCGGCCAGCATGCGCACCTTGTAGACCACCGCCACCCACAGGCTGAGCAGCCAGCCCAGCGGGTGCAGCAGGGTGAGCGTGACCAAGCTGAGCGCGGGGCCCAGCGCAGTGGCGCCCCCGGCCAGCGGCATGGGATTGAGCAACGGCAGCACTGCCACCAGCAGGGCGAGCGCGGCAGGCACCTGGCTTTGCGCGTTGAGTACCTCGATGTACGGCATCCACGGATTGGCGACCGCAACTACCGCCAGGCCGCCTGCGGCGACCAGCGGCAGGTTGCTCCACCGCACCGGCCAGTTGAGCGCCACCAGCAGGGCGCCGCCCGCCGCCAGCAGGCAGCCAAGGTTGACGAGCAGTGGCAGCACGGGGGGCTGCGCGATATGACCCAGCGCGGCGAGCGGCGTCAGCAACGGCATGAGGCCCGGCACCGCCGGCAGCAGCGCGGCGGGCAATTGCGCCGGGGTGGGCCAGGCGCCCAGTTGCCCCAGCGCGGCGGCGGCGGCGGCCTGCTGCCAGAAGAATTCGCCCTGCGGGAATACCTGCCAAAGGGCCGCCAGCAGCGGTGCGCCGATGAGCAGGCTGATGATGATGTGCGCGTTGTGGTGTTGCTCGCGCGGCCAGTGGTGCCACTGCTGGTACAGCGCGCCCGCCAGCACGCCGGTGGCGAACACGAAGGCCGCCGGTGTGACCCACGACCCGGCGCCCAGCAACGGTTGGGCCGCCAGCCACCACAGCAGGAAGGCGCCGTAGCCCGCGCACCAGGCCGTGGCCAGGGTAAAGTTCTCCCGACGCAGCGGCTGCCGCACCGCCAGCAGGCGCCCCGCCGAAAAGATGGCGTACGCAAGCGCGATGAGGACGGCGAAAAACATGCAGGCACGATAGCGGGTTATGCCCGCACGGTAACGGACACGCCTTAAGGAATGGGCAGAAAAGAAAGGCAGCCCGCGTGATGCGGGCTGCCCTTGGGGAATCGTTAGAAGTTTTTGAAGACCTTGGTGGCGCTATCGCGCGTGTGCGAAACCTCGACGGCGTGGGCCTCGAGCTGGCCTTCGGCGACCTCGATGCTTTTTTCGGCCAGTTCGTAGATGCCGAGAGAGGCATACGGCTGGCCTGCCGAAATAGGCATGACCAGTTGCTGGCGCGCCAGCAGGGCGCTGCGGAGCATATTCAGCATGGCCGATGCCTCGCGGTACTGGTTGAATAACTGGTTGGAGAGCGCGTAGTAAGCGTCGCTATCGCGTTTATTGACCAGCGCCTTCAGTTGCTGCGCATTTTTTTGCAGCGCCACCAGGTTGTGGCCGTAGAAGGTTTCGAGACTGCTGGCGATGCCGTCGGTGGTGGCATCGGCCCGGGCCGGTGTGTGGGCCAGAAGCATGAGGGCCGTGAGAAGGCAGGACAGGATTTTCATGGCGGGAGCCTTTAAAAAGAGGGGGATCGACCACCCCTACATAGGGAGGCCGCAGACCTTTGCCAAGCCCCCCTGCCCTTGCACAACCGCGGCGGCCATGGTTAAAACCCTGCCATGACTTTGCACCAGACGGATGTAGCCATTATCGGCGCCGGGCCCGCCGGGCTTTTTGGCGTGTTTGAATGCGGTTTTTTGGGCTACCGCTGCGTAGTGCTGGATGCGTTGCCGCACATTGGCGGCCAGCTGACCGCGCTATACCCGGACAAGCCTATTTATGACGTGCCGGGCTACCCGATGATTCTGGCCGGTCACCTGATCGAGAACCTGAAGGAACAGGCGGCGGCCTATGCGCCCACCTACCTGCTGGGCGAGCCGGTGATGGCGATGGATGAAACCAATGGCGTGTTTACGCTGCGCACCGCCAGTCATGAGGTGCAGGCCCGCGTGGTGATGATCGCCGGGGGCGGCGGGATGTTCACCCCGCGCAAGCCCAAGCTGGAAGGGCTGGAGGTTTTTGAAAAGGGCGGCAGCGTATTGTACGCCGTGACCAACAAGGCCGCGCTGCAGGGCCAGACCATTGTATTGGCCGGGGGCGGCGACAGCGCGGTTGACTGGGCGATTGAACTGGCGGGCATTGCCAAGCATGTGCATGTGGTGCACCGCCGGGTGGATTTCAGGGCCGCCGAGGCCAGCGTGGCCCGGATGAAGGAACTGGCGCTGGAAGGCAAGATTACGCTTTACACCCCGTTTGAACTGAAGGACCTGCAAGGCGCTAATGGCCAGTTGAGCGGCGTGACGCTGGCCGACATTGACGGCAACGTGCAGCATATTCCCGCCGACCGCGTGGTGTGCTGCTTTGGCCTGGCCCCCAACCCCGGCCCTTATGCCGGGTGGGGCATTGGCATGGAGAAGGACAAGATCCCCGTTACGCCTTCTACCATGGCGACCAGCCGCACCGGTATTTTGGCCGTGGGCGATATTGCAGACTATGCCGGCAAGCTGCCGCTGATCTTGACCGGCTTTGCCGAAGCCGCCCTTGCCGCCAAGACCGCGCAGGCCATCATTCATCCGGACAGGAAGTTCAAGGTGCAGTACTCGACCGCCAAGGGCGTGCCGGGCCGCTAGGCCACAGGCCCCTACCCCGCGTGGGCGGCGGGGTTGATGCGGGGCCTGCCGGTGCCCATACTACATTCATGAAGAAGCTGATGATTTTTGCCTTTGCGTTGGTGGCGATGCTGCTGGTTGGCCATGTATGGGCCCAAACCAGCACCGACATGCCAAGCCAGACCGACGGCCAGATTGCCCTGAGCCTTTCGCAACAGCTTTACTGCCAAAGCAAGAATGTGCTGGCGAGCAACCTGGGGCTGCTTATTGGGGTTGTGATGGCCCTAGCGGGACTTTACCGGATGGTGAGCGGTAATCTGGCCGGTGGCATGATCATGCTGATTTGCGGCGCCCTGATCACGGCCCTGCCCAGCCTTGTTGAAAGCGCCATGAAGGGTACTTATGAATTCACCAAGATGTTCAGGGATAATACACCGGGCGAGATGTGTGTTCCCGTTTGTAATGGAGGTATGGCTGCACCGGGGCCGGGTTGCCAAAAGACGTAATAAAAAGGCCCCTTGCGGGGCCTTTTTTGCGGCTGCGGTTACTTGCGCAGGCCCAGTTTTTCGATGAGCGCCTGGTAGCGGGGGGCTTCGATCTTTTTGAGGTAGTCGAGCAGGCCACGGCGGGTGCTGACCAGCATCATGAGGCCGCGGCGGCTGTGGGTATCCTGCTTGTGGGTTTTGAAGTGTTCGGTGAGGTTTTTGATGCGCTCGGACAGCACGGCGACTTGCACTTCGGGGCTGCCGGTGTCGTTTTCGGCACGGGCGAATTGCTTGATGAGCTCGGCTTTGCGCTTGGCGGTGATGGTCATGGACTTTACTCCCTTTTCACGCTGACGTCGGTCAACTTCTGGCCAGGTCAGCGTCCAGCGGCAGAAGGTTGGCCGTGATATCGGCGGTTTCGCGGATTTTGTCAAGCGTTACCGCATGTTGCAGGGTAAACGGGCCGTGGGCGGTCCGCTCCAGCCGACTGACGTGGCCGACCGTGTCGAGGGCCAGTGCGATATCACGCGCCAGGCTGCGGACATAGGTGCCTTTGCTGACGTGAGCTTCGAAAGTGGCGGTTTCGGGCGTATTTTCAAGCATTTTGAAGCTATGGATGGTGACCGGGCGGGCGGGCAATTCGACCTTTTGGCCACTGCGGGCGACGTCGTAGGCGCGCTGGCCCTCGATTTTGAGGGCCGAAAAGGCCGGGGGCGTTTGCTCGATGGAGCCGGTGAATTGGGGCAGGATGGCCTGAATCTGCCCGGTTGTGGGGCGGATATCGGAGGTGGCGATGGCGGGGCCTTCGGTGTCGTCGGTGGTGGTTTGGGTGCCGAAAGTGACAGTGAAAATGTAGGTTTTGGGGCCGTCGAGCAGCGCCTGCAGCTGTTTGGTGGCGCGACCGATGCCGATGGGCAGCAGGCCGGTGGCGAGGGGGTCGAGCGTACCGCCGTGGCCTATTTTGGGCTTTTTACCATTTATTTTAGGCAGCAGGAACTTGAGCCGGTTGGTGACGTCGGCGCTGGTGGGCCCGGCGGGCTTGTTGATGATGAGGAAGCCATCCATGGCTTAGCGGACGATCTGGGTTTCGGCGGAATAGAACTCGATGGCCGGAGTGCTTTTGAGCGCCGCCTGCGTGGCCAGCACCTTGCGCATGGGTTTGGAAAGCTGCTCGTTGGCGGCTTCGATGAACGCGGTTTCGTCGGCGTCGGCGGGCACTTGGATGAAGACCCGGGCCAGGCGCAGGTCGGCCGAGATCCAGACATCGACCACCGTGAGCGCGCGGGTGGGCAGGGTGGTGGGGATATCGCCGCGCAGCAGCGCCATGGCGACCACGTGCCGGACTTCTTCGGCGACACGGGAGGCGCGTTGGGACATGGCTTTCATGGGTTACTTGCTGGCACAAAAAAGCCTTGGGAACAAGAAAAATGGCGCCGGGAGGACCCGGCGCCATTTTACGATTATTCAGGGCCCCGGCGGCATGCCGCCGGGGAAGATGGTGAAAGCCTAAAGTGCCTGCTTTTCGCGGAGTTTGGCTGCCGCGATGGCATCGGCCTCGGCCTTTTCGGTATCGCCCATCAGGCTATAGGCCCGAGCCCGGTCGGTGAGGGCTTCGAGATAGTCGGGTGACGGCTCCAGCGCACTGGTGAAGTCGCCGATGGCGGCCGGATAGTTTTTCATTTGGAGATAGGTGTTGGCCCGGTTGCGGTAAACGATAGCGCTTTTGGGATCGAGCTTGAGGGATTGCGTATAGTCCTCGATCGCTTTTGCGCTATCGCCAGCCTGCCCCCGGGCCTTGTAGGCATTGCCACGCAGGTTCCAGATAGAATCGCTGGCTGGCGCGAGCTTGAGCGCCTCGTCGGCATCGCTGATGGCCTGGGTGAAATTGCCCTGCCTGTGGTAAGCATAAGCACGCCATTGCCAAGGGTAGGAGTTGTTGCGATTAACCGCGATAGACTTACCGCAGGCCTCGGCAGCCGGAACGTAAAGCTTGCGCAGAATATTGGCGAAGCAAGTGCCGTTGAGCGCCCCGATGTGGTCGGGCTTCAACTTCAGGGCTTCGGCAAAATCGCTGAAAGCCTGATCGGTATCGGCCTTGATGGGGCCACCCTTGGCAACCGCCTCGATTCTGTCTTCGATAGTGCGAAACGTATCATTCCACTGCCTGAGATAAACCCAACCGCGATTGGCCCAATAATAGGCATTTCCAGGTTGGAGTTCGAGAGCCTTGTCGTAGCTGGCGACAGCTTCGGGATACTTTTGCATCTCGGCATAAAGATTGCCAAGACTGTCGTGCGCATAGGCATATTTCGGGTTGATTTTGACGGACCGGTTGAGATCGGCCAGCGATTCGTCGTAGCGTTTGAGCATGCGGTACGTGTAGGCACGATTGGCGAAATTCTTGAAGTTTTTACCATTCAAGCTGATCGCCCTGGCATAATCGGCCAGCGCCTTGTCGTACTCTTTTTTGTTGGCGTAGCCCAAACCCCGATTGCCGAAAGCCGCCGACAGGTTGACCGCGTTAAGCCTGCCGCTGGTGATGATCTGGGTACACGCGCCGATTTCGTAATCGCCGAAATCGGCAGCCATATTGTAGCAGGCCTTCCAGGCCTGCGAAAACTCGAGCGCCGAGGCAGTGGAGGGAGACAAAAATGAAATACCCGCCAGAATGACGGTGATTGATAGGTTTCGCATATGGAGAACTCCCTGTGGATGCGAGAAAATTTTGATGGCCCTTGGGCGAAATGCCCGTAAGTTGCCGCAGATATGGGGCAAGCGATTGTAATGTCAAGACATGCCTGCCCCCCCGATAGACGGGAGGGCGGCGGTTTAGGCGGTGGGTTGGGCCGGGGCCTGTTTGGCGGCGACGTTTTTGAGGTCGTCGATCGTGCGCTTGATCTCGCGCATGGTGAAGGCCTCGACCGTGTCGCCTTCGGCGAAGTCGGTGTAGTTGCTGAAGGTCATGCCGCACTCGTAACCGGACGCCACTTCCTTCGCGTCGTCTTTGTTCCGCTTGAGGGTGGCGAGTTCGCCGGTGTAGATGACCTTGCCGTCGCGGATGAGGCGCACCTTGCTGTTGCGCACAATCTTGCCCGACGTGACCATGCAGCCCGCGATGCGGATCTTCTCGAACTTGAACAGCGCGCGGATCTCGGCGGTGCCGGAAACCTCTTCGACCACGCTGGGGGCCAGCAGGCCGGACATGGCGGCTTTAATATCATCCACCAGCTTATAGATGATGTCGTAGTAACGGATCTCGATGCCCGCCTGCTCGGCCACCTGGCGCGCCGTGGCGTCGGCACGGACGTTGAAGCCGATGCACAGGGCGCCCGCCGTGACGGCAAGGTTGACGTCGTTTTCGGTGATGACGCCGACGCCGCCGGAGATGACCTTGACCTTCACCTGCTGCTGGTCGTCGTTGAGTTGACCCAATGCGTAGGCAATGGCTTCGACCGAGCCTTGCACGTCGGCCTTGATGATGAGGTTGAGTTCTTGCCTACCCTCGGTGCTCATCTTTTCCATGAGGTTTTCGAGCGTCATCTTGCGGGCGGCCTGGTCGCGTTCGCGTTGCTGGTGCTCGCGGGCGCTGGCGGCTTCTTTGGCCGCACGTTCGTTTTCGGCCACTATGAAGTTATCGCCCGCCGCAGGCACGCCGTTGATGCCGAGGATCTCGACCGGCATGCTGGGGGTGGCTTCCTTGACCGTTTTGCCGTGGTCATTCACCAGCGCGCGCACGCGGCCCCAGACGGCGCCCGCCACGACGATATCGCCGGTGCGCAGGGTGCCGCGCTGCACGATGACGGTGGCGACGGAGCCGCGGCCTTTATCGAGCTTGGCTTCGACCACCGCACCGTCGGCGCGGCGGTTGGGGTTGGCCTTGAGGTCGAGCACGTCGGCTTGCAGCAGCACGATCTCTTCGAGCTCGGGCAGGCCCTTGCCGGTGAGGCCGGAGACCGGCACGCAGGGCACCTGGCCGCCGAATTCTTCGATGACGACGTCGTGCGCCAAGAGGTCGTTCTTCACCTTTTGCGGGTTGGCGCCGGGTTTATCAATTTTGTTGAGCGCCACCACGATGGGCACACCGGCGGCGCGGGCGTGCTGGATGGCTTCGACCGTTTGCGGCATGACGCTGTCGTCGGCGGCGACCACCAGGATGACGATGTCGGTGACCTTGGCGCCGCGCGCGCGCATGGCGGTGAAGGCGGCGTGGCCGGGGGTATCGAGGAACGTGATGATGCGGCCGCTGGGTGCGGTGATTTGATACGCGCCGATGTGCTGGGTGATGCCGCCGGCCTCGCCCTTGACCACGGCGGTTTTGCGCAGGGTATCGAGCAGCGTGGTTTTACCGTGGTCGACGTGGCCCATGATGGTGACGATGGGCGCGCGGGTGATGAGTTGCTCGGCGCTGTCGTCGGCTTCCATCAGGTCGGCTTCGATGTTTTGGGCCGCGACCACTTTGGGGCGGTGGCCGAATTCGGTGACGATGAGCTCGGCGGTGGCTTGATCGATGGTTTGGTTCACGGTGACCATTTCGCCCATCATCATCAATTTTTTGACGAGGTCGGCGCTCTTTTCGGACATGCGGCTGGCGAGTTCGCCCACCGTGATGAATTCGGGGATCTCGACGTCGCGGAATATCTTTTCCTGCGTTTGGGCCGGGCCGGTGGCTTCGTCGCGCCCGCCGCGACCGCCACGGCGGCGGTTGCCGCCGGTGCCGCGGTTGCGGGCTTCGAGATCTTCGAGATAGGCATTGCGGCCGCGCTTGCTGGCGAGGTCGCGCTGCTGGGGCTTGCCCGGGGCGTTGCTGCCGGCGCCGCGGCGGGCTTCTTCGACCGTGATGGGCTTGCGGGAGAAATCGCGGCTATCGACCGCGCGATGGCCGCCGGCACTGGCCAGCGTGCCGCTTTGCACGCCGCCGCTGCCGCTGCCCGCACGGTTATTGCGGGCTTCGGCCGCCGCGGCTGCCGCCGCTTTTTGCTCGGCGTCGAGTTCGGACTGGCGCTTGGCGCGTTCGGTGGAATTTTTGACGTGCTCTTCCTGCAATTGGGCGGCGCGGCGCAGGGCTTCTTCGTGCGGGTTGCTGCTGGTTTGCGTTTGCGCGTTCTGCAGGGCTTCGCTGCGGCGGCGGGCCTCGATGTCGGCCAGGCGCTGGCCGCGCTCGGCAGGGGCCTGCACGGTGCCGGCCTTGTTGGCCATGGGATTGGGCGAATCGAACCGGCGTTTGCGGACTTCGACCGCCACGCTGCCGGGGCGGGCCGCGCCGCTACTGTTTGCGCCTAATGTGCCCCCGATGCTGAGGGTTCCCTTGGGTTTGTTTGTGGTGTCTTCGGCCATTGGGGTGCTTTTGCCCCTGAGGGCGCGGATTGTCAAGAAAAACCGCCCACAGAAGGCCTGTGGGCGGTTGATTTCGGCCAGCCGGGGGTTAGGCGTTGGCCTGGGCGGCTTTTTTGATTTTGGCCGCGTTTTCCTTGCTGCGCTTTTCGGCCAGCTTGGCTTCTTCGGCGCTCACTTCGGCTTCTTCCTCGGCATCGGGGTCGGTGAACCAGTGCTGGCGGGCGGCCATGATGAGGCGCTGCGCCTGCTTTTCGTTCAGCAGGCCCTGCGGCAGCATTTCCTGCAGTTCGTCGGTGGCCAAGTCACCCAGGTCGTCGAGGGTTTTGACGCCCTTTTCGCCCAGCATCAGCACCAGGTCGGCGGTCATGCCGTTCATGTTCTTCAGCTCTTCGGTGACACCCAGCTTGGCCAGCTTTTCGGCCGCCGCGGTGATGGCGGCTTGCGCGCGGGCCTGCAGCTCGGTGGCGACTTCGGCGCTGAGGCCTTCGATCTGCGCGATCTCTTCGGGCGTGACCTTGAGCAGGTCGTCGGCGGTACGGAAGCCTTCGGTGATGAGCAGGCGGGCCAGAACGTCGTCGACGTCGAGGTTCTGCATCAAGTTTTGGCTGAGGGCCTGGTATTCTTGCGTGCGGCGCTCGGCTTCTTCGGCTTCGGTCATCACGTCGATATCCCAGCCGGTGAGGATGCTGGCGAGGCGCACGTTCTGGCCGCGGCGGCCGATGGCGAGGCTCAGATTGTCTTCGGGCACCACGACTTCGATGCGGTTATCGTCTTCGTCGAGCACGACCTTGGCGACTTGCGCCGGTTGCATGGCGCGCACCAGGAACTCGGCGGCGTTGGGCGACCACTGGATGATGTCGACGCGTTCGCCTTGCAGTTCGGTAGTAACAGCCTGCACGCGCACGCCGCGGATACCGACGCAGGCGCCGACCGGGTCGAGATTGCGGTCGAAGCTCTTGACCGCAATTTTGGCCCGGAAGCCGGGGTCGCGCGCGGCGCCCATGACTTCGATGGTGCCGTTGGCGATCTCGGGCACCTGCTCCTTGAACAGTTCGACCAGGAACTGCGGGTGGGTGCGGCTGACGAAGATCTGCGGGCCGCGGGGTTGCGGGGCAACCTTGTAGATGTAGGCACGCACGCGATCGTTCTGCTTGAAGCTTTCGCGCTGGATGATCTCGTCCTTCGGGAGCCAGGCTTCGGCGCGGCCCATGTCGATCCAGGCGCCGTTGAAGTCGACGCGTTTGACGATACCGGCAATGATCTGGCCGACGCGGTCTTTATATTCTTCGAGTTCCTTGGCGCGCTCGACGTCCTTCACCTTCTGGAAGATGACCTGCTTGGCGGCCTGGGCGGCCACGCGGCCGTCGAAATAGCGCAGGGGCAGGTCTTCGGTGATGAACTCGCCGATGGTGATGGCGGGGTTGGATTTTTGAGCCTCGGACAGCAGGATCTGGCTGGGGTTGCTCTTCAGCGGGTAGCCCTTTTTATCGGCAGCGGGGCGCATTTCGGGCTCGCGGCCTTCGCGCGCAGCGGCGCGGGATTCTTCGGGGCTGGTGGGCTCGAGCACCATTTGCACCACGCGGGTGAGGCGCTTGATGGACACGTCGCCGGTGGCGCGGTCGATGTGGCCCTGCACCAGCAGGTCGAGCGGTTGCAGGTTGAGTTCGGCAGCCAGCTTTTTGCGGGCGGCGCTTTGGATGGCCTGTTCCATCACTTCGAGCACCTGCTCTTTTTCGATGTCCTTTTCGCGGGCGATGGCCTCGGCGATCTGGATGTATTCGATACCCATTTGATGTTCTCCTCTTTTTTAATAGTTAAACTGTTAACTGTGGTGTTCGACGGTGCCGACCTGGCCGGGCAAGCGTTCGCCCTTCATCACCATGGCCAGCTCGGCGTCGGACGGGACCAAGTGCGCATAGCGCAGGTCGGCGTACTTGACGCGGATGGTGCAGGTGGGGTGCTTGATGGCCATTTCGATGTCGGTATCGGTGGCGCCGGTGAGCACGCCGGTGACGCCGGGCAGGTATTCGGACGCCTGCGCACCGTTGCCGATAAGCTGCTTGCTGCTGAACTGCAGCTTGGTCTGGCGGCCGACAAAACGCTTGAAATCGGCCGGTTTGACCAGCGGCCTATCAAGCCCGGGGGTGCCGACCTCGAGGTGGTAGCGGCTTTTGATGGTTTCGGCCACGTCGAGCTGGGTGCCCATGGTGCGGCTGACCTTGGTGCATTCTTCCAGCGTGGGGCTGGAGCCGTCGGGCCGCTCGACCAGCACCTTGAGGGTGAGGTTGCGCGAATCGCCGCCCAGGCGGGCCTGCACCAGGCTAAGGCCCAATGCCTCGCAGGCCTCGAGGGCCATCTGGTTGATCGTGACGTCTATCGGTGTACTCATTACTATCCTTTGCTTACCAGACCAGTGTGAACGAAAAGCAGCCCTCGAAGGGCCGGCGATTTCCTATTCGCGCGGGTTTGATTTTTGAAGTGGCCCTTCCTAACGTGGATGGCGTTGGGCGGGTTATACGGCGGGGCCGGGAGGTTGGCAACCCCCTTTAAGCTTTGGCCACAGCCTTGATGAAGGTGTTCCCCCGCCCCGCTTTTTGGGCCTTTTGCTGGTATTTCGTTTCGACCCACCAGGCGGGCGCCGGTACGACCTTTGCCTTAAAAACATCATGTATTTTTAATATTTCGAGCGAGTGGTCGGCGTAGTCGGGCCAGTCGGTGATGACCCAGAATTCGCCGCCCGGTTCGAGCACGCGGTTCACCGCATCGAGGAAATCGGCCTGCAGCAGGCGGCGCTTGTGGTGGCGCGCCTTGGGCCAGGGGTCGGGGTGAGGCAGCAGCACGCGATTGGCGCTGCCTTTGGGCAGGGCGGCCAGCAGGTCGCGGGCGTCGCCGTTGTCGAGGCTGACATTTTGAAAGCCTTCATCATTTTGACCTATATGATAGAGGCAGGTGGCGATACCGGCCTGGTAGAGTTCGCAGCCGAGGAAATGGCGTTCGGGTGCGGCCTTGGCGCGCTCGAGCAGGGCGAGGCCATTGCCCATGCCGAGTTCGACCTCGAGGTTTTGCGGCGGGTTTTTAAAGAAGGCTTCGTTCACCTGATATTGGGGCAGCGCATCTTCGAGCCGCCGTTTTTCGGCATCGGTCAGCCGGCCGCGTTGGGCGGTGGTGTTGAGGCGGCGGTTTTTTAAATCGGGCATGCCCCTGCCCTATACCGATAATCAGGCTTTTTCCCAAGGGAAAATATCGCGCCCGAAGTGGCCGCCGCTGGCGGTGGCCAGATAGATGGGCTTGCGCAGGTCGAACATATCGACCAGCGCACGCGGTGTGAGGCTGTATTTTTCGGACAACTGTCGGGCCAGTTCGGCGTCGGGCTCGGTGCCCGTTCCGAACGTGTTGACGTAGAGCGCCAGCGGCTCGGCCACGCCGATGGCGTAGCTGAGCTGGATGAGGCATTTTTGGGCCTTGCCCGACGCGACGATTTGCTTGGCGAGGAAGCGCGCGGCGTAGGCGGCCGACCTATCGACCTTGGTGGGGTCTTTTCCGCTGAAGGCGCCGCCGCCGTGGGGGGCCGCGCCGCCGTAGGTATCGACGATGATCTTGCGGCCGGTGAGGCCGGTATCGGCCGCCGGGCCGCCGAGGACGAAGCTGCCGGTGGGGTTGACGAGGATGCGGGTGTTTTTATCGATGAACCCGGCAGGCAGCACCTTGCGCCACGCGGCGGTGATCACGTCGGTAAGCATACTGTGGCTGATGCCCGCGGCATGTTGGTAGCTGACCAGCAGCGTATGCGCGCGCACCGGTTTGCCGCCGCGGTATTCGAGCGTGAGTTGCGATTTGCCGTCGGGCCCCAGTTTAGGGTGGGTGGTTTTGGAAAGGCTTTCAAGTTCGTGCAGCACGGCATGGGCGTAGTGCAGCGGGGCGGGCATGAGCGCGGGGGTATCGCTACACGCAAAGCCGAACATGATGCCCTGGTCGCCCGCGCCTTCGGAGCCGCGCTGGCCTGCATCGACGCCCTGCGCGATCTCGGCGCTTTGGGCGTGCATGTGGTTGGTGAGGTTGAAGGTGGCTGCATCGAACCCCCTGGCCTTGCCGTTGGTGTAGCCGATGTGGGCGAGTGTATCCCTGACGATGCTTTTGAAATCGGGCGGCGGCGCGCTGGTGCGGTATTCGCCCGCCAGCACCACGTTGTTTTCGGTCACCAGCGTTTCGCACGCCACGCGCGCTTCGGGGTCGACGGCCAGGAATGCGTCGAGGATGGCGTCGGAGATCTGGTCGGCGACTTTGTCGGGGTGGCCTGCGGCCACGGCTTCGGAGGTGAACAGGCCGTTGAGCGGCAGCATTTTTAGGTTCTTTATTTGTTTGCAGCGTTTGTGGCGCGTAGTTGTTATTGACGCAAGCAGATTGGCGTGAAAGTTTGCCCTTATGACACGGGTGGAGCACAGGTTGAATATTCTGGTGGATGCCGCCGAGCCCATGCCCGGCGTGGATGACGCCGTGGCCTTGCTGCGCCCGCTGGGCGGTTTAGTGGCGGTGGAAGTGCGCGACGACCTTGAAGGGCCCAGTGCCATTGGCGTGCGGCTGGTGGCAGCGGATGAGATGCAGCGGCTGAACCAGACCTTCAGGAAAAAGGATTATGTGGCCAACGTGCTTTCGTTCCCCGCTGAAGGTGACACCTGGGACGAGGACGACAAGATGCACTATCTGGGCGACGTGGCGATTTGCCCCGACAAGGTGGTGGAAGAGGCCGAGAACCAGGGCAAGACCGTGGCCGACCATTTGCGCCACCTGGCGCTGCACGGCGTGCTGCATATTTTGGGTTATGACCACGAGAATGCCGAGGATGCCGCTGTGATGGAGGCGCTGGAGATACGCATTTTGGCCGACTGGGGCATTGAAGACCCCTATGCCGACGGCAGCCCGGTGCCGGATGAAGAGTTGTAATGAATATGTACCCCATCGGTTTGATCGTTTTTTTGAGCGGGATGTTTGCCACCGTGGCGGGCGCCCCGTTTTTTGCATGGCCCGCCGGTGTGGCGGCGGTGGCTTTTTTGTACGGGCTGGTGCGCAACGCCCAAAGCAAAAAGCAGGCCTTTGGCGCCGGGTTGCTGTGGGCCATGGGCTGGCAGATAAGTGCGCTGTACTGGCTGCCCCGCGCTTTTTACATGGATGCGGGCAACGACATGGCGGCGGCGATATTCGGCGGCGGCCCGGCCGTGCTTGGCTTGGCCCTGTATGGTGCGCTGGGCATTGGCGCGGTATGCGCCCTTGCGTTTGCCGCTGGCCCGCGCTGGCGTGCGCCCGCTTTTGCGGGTGCGTGGGTATTGCTGGAAATTCTGAAAAGCACCACGCCGTATGGCTTCCCTTGGTTGCCGCTGGGCGCCATGCTGGTGGGCAGCCCGTGGTTGCTGCAACTGGCCAGCGTGGGCGGCGTGTTTGGTTTGAGCCTGCTGATTTTGACCGTGGCGATACTCATCAGCAGCTGGAGCTATGTGCGTTATGGCGTGGCGGCGGTTCTGCTGCTTTCGGTGGCCATGTGGGGCGGCTGGCGGTTGCATGTGGCGTCGCTCAACCCCGGTGAGGATGGGCCGACCGTGCGCGTGGTGCAGCCGAACATTCAGGGCCTGCACAAGTGGGAAGCCAGCACCCGCTATGCCTATTTGGAGCGGACGCTGCAGGTGGCTTTTCCGGAAGGGTTGGCCGACAAGAAACCGGACGTGATCGTGCTGCCCGAAACCGCCGTGGCTTTTTACCTTGATGAGGAATTACCTGTGAAGGAAGTGGTGGCGGGCAAGCTGCGCCCCGGCCAGACATTGCTGACCGGCACGGTACGCCGCGAGATACCGCCGCTGGCGCGCGGGCCGAACGACATTTTGTTTTACAACAGCCTGATGGCCATGGACGCCACCGGCAAGCTGCTGGACGTGTACGACAAGCATTTGCTGGTGCCGTTCGGTGAGGTGATCCCCTTCCATGCTTTGCTCAACCGGTTGAACATTCCGTTCATTCGCACCGTGAGCGAAAGCCGTTTGGATTATGCCTATGGCACCGCGCCCAGCCTGCTGGTGACGCCCGCCGGGCCGGTGGTGGGATTGATCTGCTATGAAGGGATATTCCCCTTTTACGTGGCGCGCTGGGCGCAGAACGCGCGCTTTTTGGTGAACATCACCAACGACAACTGGTTTACCGGCACCATTGCGCTGGACCAGCACATGGCTCTGGCCAAGTTACGGGCAGTTGAAACCGGCAAGCCTTTGGTACGCGGCGCCAATACCGGCATCAGCGTTGTGGTTGACGGCTATGGCCGCGAAGTGGCCCGCCTGCCCGTGAACCAAAGCAGCCTGATGGATGTGCCACTACCGCCAGTGGCGCCGACACCTATATTCGCGCAAATTCTCGGTTACTTACTTTAAGCTGTGCGGTGAGCGTTTTTTGGACAGATACTGCCGCGTATCCACATTGTATTCATCGGACAATTCACTTATAACGAGGCGATGAACCGCGACCAAGACCCCATTGATACCCACGTTGGCCAACGACTGAAAGCCCGCCGCCAGTTGCTGGGCTTTAGCCAGGAAAAGCTGGGGAGCGCCGTGGGCGTGAGTTTTCAGCAGGTGCAAAAATACGAGAGCGGCGCCAACCGCGTGGGCGCCAGCCGCCTGATGCAACTGGCCAAGGTACTAGGCACCAGCGTGGCTTACTTTTTTGAAGGTTTCAGCGGAGACAAAGCCAACCTGAAAATGGTGGCCGAAGACAAGCCGGTGATGGATGAAGCGGTGTTCCAGAAAAAGGAAACCATTGACCTGCTGAAGGCCTTTTATGCGTTGCCCGAAGCCACCCGCCCGCATGTGCTGAAGATGGTGAAAGCATTGAACACCGAAGATGCCCCTGCCAAGCCGAAGGCCAAGGCCAAGCGCAAGTAAGCGACCGTTTTAAAAAAGACGCCCCGGGCGCCTTTTTTAGTCGTCTAATTTCAGAGAAATCTGCCGGTCCTTTTCCGCATAAGCCTGCACGATGGTGCTGACCAGCGGGTGTCGCACCACGTCGGATTCGGAAAAACGGACGATGTCGATGTCGCGCACGCCTTCTAGGGTGTCGAGCGCGTCCTTCAGGCCGTTGCGGGTGCCGCGCGGCAGATCGGACTGGGTGAGATCGCCCGTGACCATCATGCGGCTGTTTTCGCCCAAGCGGGTAAGGAACATGCGCATTTGCAGCGGCGTGGTGTTTTGCGCTTCGTCGAGGATCATGGCGCTGTCGGCCAGCGTGCGGCCGCGCATGTAGGCCAGCGGCGCGATCTCGATCTGCCCGGCTTCGCGCATTTTCATCCAGCGTTCGCGGCCCAGCGTGACGTCGAGCGCATCGAACAGCGGGCGCAGGTAGGGGTCGAGCTTTTCTTCGAACGTGCCGGGCAGAAAGCCGAGGCGTTCGCCGGCCTCGAGCACCGGGCGGGTAAGGATGATGCGCGACACCTGCTTTTGCGTGAGCAGTTGCACGGCGTAGGCCGCGGCGATCATGGTTTTACCGGTACCGGCGGGGCCGACGCCGAGGGTGAGAGTGCTGTTTTGCAGCGCGGTCATGTACTCGCCCTGCTTGCGCGAGCGCGGCAGCAGCTTGAGGTTGGGCGTGGTGATGACTTGCGCGCCGCTGAGTACTTCGGACGGCTTTTTGCGGGTATCGAGCAGGCCGTCGGTCATGCGCAGTTGCGCCTCGACCTGGCTGGGCGACAGGCTGATGCCGCCCTTGGCGAGTTCGTAGAGATCTTCGAGTACGGTCTTGGCTTTGCCCGCCTGCTCGACCGGGCCGAAAATGGCCAGCTGGTTGCCCTTGGCGACAAGCTGGACGCCGAGGCGGTCTTCGATGAGTTGCAAATGGCTATCGTGGCGGCCGCACAGGCTTTGCAGCAGGGCGTTGCTTTGGAAGGTGACTTGCAGGGGCTGTCCGTTCACGTTTGACATGCTAACGCGAAGCGAGCGTTCCGACCAGCGCTTTTGAACCCGAGTGCGTGACCGCCACGTGGACCACCTGACCGGGGAGCGTGGCGGCATCGAGCGTATCGGGGTAGGTGAAATTGACCGGCAGGTTGTGCGGGCTGCGGCCGCGCATCTGGTTGCCATAGCGGCCGGGGTTACCCACGGGCCTTTCGACCAGCACTGGCACGGTTTGGCCGACGAAGCTTTGCGCAAAGGTGGCGAGTGAATCATCGAGCACCACATTAAGGGCGGCGAGGCGTTCCTTTTTGGTCACCTCATCGACCGTGTCGGCCATTTGGGCGGCGGGTGTGCCGGGCCGGGCGCTGTAGGCAAAGCTGTAGGCGCCGACGTATTGCACCGCGTGGGCCAGTGCCAGCGTTTGCTCGAAATCCTCCTCTGTCTCGCCCGGGAAGCCGACGATGAAGTCGCCGCTGATGGCGATGTCGGGCCGGGCCTTGCGCACCGCGGCGATGGTTTCGAGGTAGCTCTCGACCGTGTGGGCGCGGTTCATGGCGCGCAAAATTTTGTTGCTGCCCGCCTGCACCGGCAGGTGGAAGTAGGGCATCAATTTAGGATTGTTGGCGAAGGCGGCAATGAGGTCGGGCGTGGTGTTGGCCGGATGGCTGGTGGTGAAGCGCAGGCGTTCAAGGCCTTCGATTTCGCCCAGCATTTCCAACAGCTTGGCAAGGGATATTCCTTCGTGCTCATAAGCGTTCACGTTCTGGCCGAGCAGAGTGACCTCACGCGCGCCCTGCCCCACCAGCTTGTGCGCTTCGGCAATGATGCTTTGCGCACTGCGCGAGATTTCGCGCCCGCGGGTGTAAGGCACCACACAGTAGGTGCAAAACTTGTCGCAGCCCTCTTGAATGGTGAGGAACGCGCTGGGGCCGTACACGCCGGGCGTGGGCAGGTTGTCGAATTTTTCGAGCGTGGGGTTGGTGTCGAAGCTCGACACATCGAATGCGCGCTTTTGCTGGCCGCTGGTCACCTTACCCAACAGCTCGGGCAGGTGGTGGTAGGTTTGCGGACCGAACACCACGCTGACGGCGGGCTCGCGCTGCATGATCTTGGCGCCCAGCGCCTGCCCGGTGCAACCACCCACGGCGATGATGGCTCCCGCATTGTTTTTGCGCAGGCGGCCGATGTCGGAGAAAACCTTTTCGTCGGCCTTTTCACGAATGTGGCAGGTGTTGAGGACGATCAGGTCGGCGGTTTCGGGTTCGGCCGCCAGCGCGTAGCCATGGGGGGCCAGCAGCTCGGCCATGCGCAGGCCGTCGTACACGTTCATCTGGCAGCCGTAGCTTTTGACGAACAGCTTTTTGGCCCCGGCAGCTGCGGGGGTTTCGGCGGCGTGTTCGATTTTGACCGGCATGGCGTTTAACTAGCTAATTTCGCGGCGCAGCACAATCGCGTCTTCGGTGGGGTTTTTGTAATAGCCCTTGCGGCGGCTTACTTCGGTGAAATCGAGCGCGGCGTAAAGTTTGCGGGCGGCGGCGTTGGCGGCGCGCACCTCGAGGAACACCGCCGGGCACTTGTTTTGTTTGGCGGTGGCCAGCAGGGTGTTGAGCAACTCGCGGGCGTGGCCCTGGCGGCGGTTTTGCGGCCGGGTGAACAGGGTGAGGATCTCGGCGACTTCACCCGGAATGGCGCGGGCCAACAGCACCGCCGCGGTGCCCTGCTGCGGCACGGCCCACAGGTAGGTGTGCGGCACCGCCAGTTGCTGTGCGGCGGCCGTGCCCGCAAAGGTGGGGTCGGGCCAGTCGAGCGGCGGGGCAACGGGATATTCAACCGGCACGGCGGTAACCCAGTTCTTTTAAATACACCGGCGTGGCGGGTACGTGGTTTGCGGTATCGGTTGCGGCGGCCAGCAGCACATCGGCATCGAGCAGCGTAAAACTGGCGTGGGTGGCAAAGGGCGGCAGCAGGCCGGTTTGCGTGGCGATGAACGGTTGGAGCTTTTTGAGGGTGGCCAGCGGTTCGCACACGGCATCGGCCAGCGGTTTGCCGGTTGCGGCAAAATCCTGCCGGTACACCTGCCCGCCTGCGGCGTCGAGCAACAGCGTAAAGGCGGTTTTGGGCTGGTGGGTTTTAACCACCTGCGCGGCCAGCACGCTGAAGGTGGGAACACCGATGATGGTGAGTTTGGGGTTGGCCAGCTTAAGCCCTTCGGCCACCGCCAGCCCCAGCCGGATGCCGGTAAAGCTGCCGGGGCCGATCGTGGCCACTACCTGATTGATGCCGGTGGCTTTGATGTTGGCTTCGGTCAGCAGCTCTTGCAGCAGGGGTAACAGCTTGTCGGAGGCCTTGGCTTCGGCCACGCTGCGCGCATGGGTTTTGCCGCCTGCCCGCAAAGCCAGGCTCAGGCCGCCGAACGAGCTGTCGAGCGCGAGGATATTCATGGGGGCCGTATAGCACAAATGGGCTGTCAGGAAGGTGTTTTTTACGCGGCCATGAATATGTAGGCGAAGGAGAGAGCGCCTGTAGCATGTTGACGTTGATCCGCGGGGGTATCCCCGACGTTGGCCGCGCCATCACCACCCCGGGTGGTGCAAGCACCTATGCGGCTACACGTACCAACGTTGAAACCGCCCCGCTGACCGCCGCCGAAGGTGCCATGCCCAGCAAAGGCCGCCGCCAGGGCGAGCGCCGCCCCTCCCGCCGCAACAACCAGCCCAGTGCCGACAAAACAGTGGGCCAGAACGTGGACATTGAAGTGTAATGGATAACGCCCTTACCACCGCTTTACGCAACACGATGCCGCAGCCCTTTGTACCGCTGACGCGCTACGATCTGATGTTTGATACCGTTGCCGACCCCGCCACCACGCCCGCTGTGGCGCCGGGTGCGCCAAGGGTTTGGGGCACTTTCAGGCTGGCGGCCTGGGCATGGGCCGGTATTGACGACGTGGGCCCGGTGATTTTGGGGGGCGCCCCCAGCCATGCCTATGGTGTGGCGTCGGCAATGGTGTTCAGGGGCTTTCGAAACATCACTACCCTTGTTTAGCCACCCCATTGTGCAACGCCGCCCGATAGGCGGTGTTTTTTTATGGGCGCGCTGTTGCGGGGCGTGGGCATGGCGCCTACATTGCCGGTAACAATAACATGCCGCGTTCCAAGCCCGCCCGTAATGCCCCCGTGCCTGCCAAGCCCCGTGCCGGTGTGGCCGCGCTTGGCCGCTTGCTGGGCGAACCCGCGGTAACACCTGCGCTTGCGGCCAGGCTGTATGATTTGCTGGTGAACTTCCGCCCGGCCCAAAAGCGCGCCGTGGCGTTGTGGCACGATGAGAGCATCCCCGCCTGCCACTTGGCCGTGGTGGCCACCGACCAGCCCTTTTTGACCGACACCGTGGCGCTGTGCGCCCACCGCTGGAAACTGGACATGGCGGAACTGCGGCACCCGGTGATTGCTGTGACGCGCGATAAAAACGGCGAATTTGTGAAACTGGGCGGCACGCAAAAAGAAGCGCTGATCTACCTGCGCTTGCCGCCATTAAGTTTGGACCAGGCCGAGCAGGTCCAGGCCTCGGTAAAAGCCGCCATTACCGCCGCCCAGGGCGTGGTAGCCGACTTTGGCGCCATGCGCAGCAAGGTGGAAGACGAGCGCAGCCGCATGGCCGCCACCCGACAAGGCACACGCGAAGAACTGAACTTTGTGGACTGGCTGCTGGCCGACCATTTTATTTTGATGGGCATGCGCCAGTACCGTTATCGCGGCAACGGCAAGGAGCAATTCATTCAGGTGGTGCCGGGCAGCGGCATGGGCATTTTACGCCACGCCCCTAGCCGCGCCGAACAGCCCAGGCCGGTGGCCAAGCTGAGCGCCAGCCTTGCCAGTTATTTAAACCAGCCGGGCAGCGTGGTCATCAGCAAGGCGTTTACGCGCGCGCCCATTCACCGCGATGCCGCCATGGATTACCTGGCGCTGCGCACGCTTGATGCCGACGGCCATGTGGTGAGCGAATGGCGGTTGCTGGGGCTGTTCACGTCGAAGGCTTTTACCACCCATGTGGGCGATGTGCCGTTGCTTTCGGCCAAGCTGGCCGAAGTGCGCAGCCGCCTGAATTACCCGGCCCAAGGCTACAGCGCGCGTGTGCTGCAAAACGTTTTGGAAACGTGGCCACGCGACGAACTGTTTTTGAGCACGGCCGACGAACTGGTGAAGCTGGCCGCCCCCGCCGTGGCCATGCGCGAGCAGGCGGATACGGCGGTTCTTATCCGCAACGCCCCGCGCGAAGAAGCCATAAGCGTGCAGGTGCTGGTGCCCCTGCCCCGCTACGAAACGCGGCTGCGCCAACAGGTGGCAGGATTGCTGGAAAAAATGACCGGCGGCAGCGTGACCGATCAGCGCCTGGAGATGGGTATTGGCGAAGTGGCGCGGTTGTTTTTCCGCCTGTATATGCCGGTGGCCAAGCCACTGAATGAGAAGCTTTTGATTGAAGCGGTGCGCCAATTGGTGCGCGGTTGGGCCGATGACGTGCAGCACCTTTTGTACCAGCAATTGCCGCTGGTGGTGGCCGTTAAACTTTGGAAAAACATTGGCGCCACCTTGCCAGCAACTTATCGGGCGGCACGCACGCCCGCGCAGTCTGCTGCCGATCTGCTGGTATTGCACAACCTCCCTGCCGATGGGCTGGTGCGCCTGGAGAACTGTAATAACCGCCTGTTTTTGACTATTTATCGCCATAACAACGGCTGGCCGCTGCACCAGATATTGCCGGTGCTGGCCGACTTTGGACTGAAGACCGCGCAGGAGCAGCACTACACCGTGCCGTTGGCAGGGAGTGTGGCAAGCATTCAGGTAATTGAAATTGAAGGTGATTACACGCTGGCGCCGGAACCGCTGAAGCGGGTGGAAGACCTGGTCGGGCAGACCCTGCGTGGCGAAGCCGAGAGCGACAGCTTGAACAGCCTGCTGATTCTGCAGGATGTTTCGATCGAGGCTGTAGGCTGGTTGCGCGCGTGGGTGGCTGCCGTGCAGCAGGCCGACCGCCGTTTTGTGGGCAGTGTGGCGTGCGGCTTTCTGGTTAAAAACCCCATTATTGCCAATGGTTTGGTGGAGCTGTTCGAGGCCCGGTTCAAGGCCGATGGCGGTAAGCTGGCGCGTAAGATCAACACCGCTTTGAGCGCGCAACTGGCGGCCTTGCCGCTGGCCGACGATGAGCGAATAGGGCTTACTTTTCAGCAGTTTATCAATGCCATATTGCGCACCAATGCGTGGCAGCCGGGGGCGCCGGCGTTGGCGTTCAAGCTGGATGGACAGGCTTTGAAAAACTGGCCCAAGCCTTTGGTATTTAAAGAAATATTTGTGTACCACCCGCTGGTGGAAGGCGTGCATTTGCGGGGGGCGGCGGTGGCGCGCGGCGGGCTGCGCAACAGCGACCGGCCGTATGACTATCGCATTGAAGTATTAGGTCTTCAGCAGGCCCAGCAGCGCAAGAACACCATTATTGTGCCGGTGGGTGCCAAGGGCGGTTTTGTGGTGCGCGAGAGTGGACTTTGGCAGTCGGTCGGACGTCGCATGGCTGATGCGCAGGGGATGCAAAATGGTGCGCTGACGATGCGCGACAGGTCGCTTTTGGCGTACAAGATCTACATCAACGCGCTGTTGAGCGTGACCGATACCTATGACGCCAAGGGCCGGGTGGTGCACCCGCGCGGCGTGGTATGTTTGGATGGCGACGACCCCTACCTGGTGGTGGCCGCCGACAAGGGTACGGCGACTTACAGCGACACCGCGAACGCGCTGAGTGCGGCGGCGGATTACTGGGATGGCGTGAGCGGCGGGTTTTGGCTGGGCGACGCCTTTGCCAGCGGCGGCAGCAACGGCTACGACCACAAGGAACTGGCGATCACCGCGCGGGGTGCGTGGATCAGCGTGCAGCATCACCTGAAGGCCCTGGACATTGTGCCGAGCGCCAAACGCCCGCTCGTGATGGCGGGCATTGGCGACCCGAGCGGCGACGTGTTCGGCAACGGCGTGGTGCGCGAGCCGCACGCGCAACTGGTGGCGGCGTTCAACCACAAGCACATATTTTTGGACCCCGACCCGGACCCGGCCAAGAGCTTTGCCGAGCGCGAGCGGTTGCTGCACGCGGTGGCCGGTTGGGACGCCTACAACACCAAATTGATTTCGACCGGCGGCGGCGTGTTTGCCCGCAGCGCCAAGACCATTACGCTGCATGCCCGTGTGCAATCCCGGTTGGGATTGAAGAAGGCCGTGCTGACGCCGGACGAGGTGATCAAGGCGATACTGAAGGCGCCGGTGGATGTGATCTGGAATGGGGGCATCGGGACCTACATACGGGCCAGCGATGAACGCGACGAGGACGTGGGCGACAAGGCCAACGACGCCGTGCGCGTGGGTGCAAAGGACGTGCGCGCCAGGGTGATCGGTGAAGGCGGCAACCTGGGTATATCGCCCCGCGGGCGCGTTGAACTGAACCTGCGCGGCGTGCGGCTGAACAGCGATGCGCTGGACAACAGCGCCGGTGTGGACACCAGCGACCATGAAGTGAATTTGAAGATTCTGCTGGGCGCGCCGAGCGCCGCCCGCAACAAGCTGTTGAAGCAGGTGACCAATGATATCGCCGACGACGTGCTGGCCGACAACGTGCGCCAAAACCTGGCGATCAGTACCTGCGCGGCGGCCCCCGCCCCCGAACACCGCGACCTGTTTGCCTTGCAGCAAAGCCTGTTGAAGCGCGGGGTATTGAGTGAGGAAATTGATAACCTGCCCAGCCTGCCGCACCTGCTGCACCGGGACGGTGGCAAATATACGAGGCCTGAGATTGCCAGCCTGATGGCGGGCACCAAAACCGTGATACGCGAAGAACTGATGAAACCCGAAATGACCGGGTTATTGCGCGGCCCCCTGGGTATGGCGGCATTGAAGGATTACTTCCCCGCCGGGCTGCCGAAAGAGATTTTGGCCCGTGCGCCCAAGCACCCGCTGGCCCATGCCATTAGCGCCACCGTGCTGGCCAACCGTTTGGTGAACCGCTTTGGCCTGCTGATGGTGCCGCACCTGTGCGCCGATTTGAACACCAGCCCCGCCAGTGCGATCACCGCCATATTGCTGGCCGAGGACTGGCTACTGGGCGACGGCTTTTGGCAGGCCATGGATGCACAGGAGGCGGGGCTGGGCATGCCCGCACTGCTGGCCGCCTATGACCGTACCCGCGCGGTGGTGAGCACCGTGGCGGCGTGGATGGTGCGCCAAGGGTTGGAACTGAAGCAGGCCGAGGTGCTGGGCGCCAGCGTGCATGAGGCCATTGCCGCAATGCCCAAACTGTTCAGCCCGCATGCGCACAATGTTTTGGAGACCCGCCGCAAGGGTTGGCTGCAGATGGGTTTTGCCGACAAGCTGGCGGTGCGGCTGAGTTTGGTATCGCCGCTGATCGTTGTACCTGATGCGGTGGTACTGGCGGCGCAACTGAAGGTGAAAGCCACCGACACGTTGCGCCTGCAGCTGGCGCTGGGTGAAGCCTTGCAGCTTCCGGCTTTGGTGCAGAAAAGTCGTGCCATGAGCTTTGCCGACGGCTGGAGCCGGCAGGCCGTGATGGCCATGCTGCTGGAGTTTTTACACTGCCAGCGCGTGCTGACCGAACGTCTGGTGAAGGCCAAGCTGGACGTGCCGACGTGGAAGGACAAGCACAAGGAGGCGCTTGCGCGTTACGCGCAGACGGCGGGCAGCGTGCTGCATGAGAAGAATTTAACCGTGGCGATGTTGAGCGTTGTTATTGGGCGGTTGCGCGAACTCGCTCCCTAAAAAGCCTCTCGCGCTGGCAGGCTGTGCCTGCCACTTCGCGCTACGGCTCACCCTTATGGAATTCGCGTTCCGCGAATACCGCTCACGCGTCTAAAGCCTACCTTTTGCGAAGGGCAAAAGGTAGCACTATTACACCGGCTGCAACAGGTAGCCACAGCGTGCAGAGGCGCATCAGGGCGGTGAAGATGGTGGCGTCGGCGAGGCTGACGTTGTTGGCCAGCAGGACGGAAAAGACGATGGCCTCGGTGCCTCCGAGCCCGCCCGGCAGCATGCTGACGGCGCCCAGGATGATGCCGCAGCCGATGGCGAAGATGGAGAGCGGCCAGGTGTGGGCGTAGCCGAGATCATTCAACAGCAGGGCGAACGCGAGCGTGACGATGCCCCAGCCGACAATGGCATTGCCCAGTGTGCGTAGCAGGTTTTGCGGGCCGACCAGCACGCGCAGGGATACCGTGAGGCGCAGCAGCCCGGCGAAGAACCGGGGTTTGACGTTACCGGCCGCGCGGTAAGCCAGCTTGATGACCGCGCGCGGCAGCGGCGGATAGTACAGCACGGCGATGATGCCGCCGAGGGTGCCCGCCAGCAGCATGACCGCCAGCTTGAGGCCCGCCACGTGGCCGAGGAACGGCAATGCGACGCCGACCAGGATGATGAGGGCGAGGAAGTCGGTGAGCAGGTCGAACAGCAGGATGGGCGCGCTGCGGCGATACGGCACCTTGTGGTGCTTGTGCATAAGCCACAGGCGCAGCGCCGTGCCGAGTTTGCCCGGCGTGGGCAGCAGCGCCATGCCCGCCACGTGGTAGAGCAGCAGCTTGTTGAGCGGGATGGCAATGCCCTGCACCTTACAGAAATACGGCCAGTTGAGGAAGCGGATGAGCGTGCTGGCGACCGCGGCCAGCACCAACAGGACGACCGTGGCGGCGGAGAGTTTGCCGAGGGCGGCATCGAGCCCCTTGAGCCCGACCACCTGCCCTGCCACGAACACCAGCCCCGCGAACAGGACGGCGGCAAGGCTGACCCAGCGTAGGCTGGTGGCGATGGTTTCGCGTTTGCCGAAATTCGCCAGCGGGGTGTGGGGCATGCCTAGGCCACGAAGCCGATGCCGGCGTAGACCTTGGCCAGCGTAGGGGCCGCGGCCTGCCGCGCGCGCTCGGCACCCTTGTGCAGAATGTTAAGCAGCTCGGCCTTGTCGTTCATGTAGCCGTTGTAGGCTTTTTGCAGCGGCTCGAGGGTTTCGGCCACCGCGTTGGCCGTGGCTTCTTTCAGGGCGCCGTATTGCTTGCCTGCAAATTCCTCGGCGACCTTTTTGGGCGTGCTGCCGGTGCAAGCCGCCAGGATCTCGATGAGGTTGGCGAGGCCGGGCTGGGCCTTTACATCGTACTTGATGACGCCCAGTGAATCGGTGACCGCGCGCTTGATTTTTTTGGCGGCTTCGGCGGGAGTGTCGAGCAGCATGATGGTGCCGCTGCCGCCTTCGGATTTGCTCATTTTCTTTTCGGGGTTTTGCAGGTCTTTCACCCGCTCGGCCGCCGGGGGCTTGATGCCTTTGGGCACCGTGAACACCGGGCCGTAGAGGTTGTTGAAGCGCGTGGCGATGTCGCGCGTGAGTTCGAGGTGCTGGATCTGGTCGTCGCCCACCGGCACCACGGCGGCCTGGTAGAGGAGGATGTCGGCCGCCATGAGCACTGGGTAGGTGAAGAGGCCTGCGTTGGCGCTGTCTTTATTGGTGCGGCCTTTGTCTTTGTATTGGGTCATGCGTTCGAGTTCGCCCACCTGCGTGTAGGTATTAAGCACCCACGACAGCTGTGCGTGCGCCGGCACCTGGCTTTGGATGAACAGTGTGCACCTGGCGGGATCGAGCCGGCTGGCCAGGTACCATGCGGCGATGGCCAGGCTGTTTTCGGCCAGGTCTTTAGGATTCTGCCGGACGGTGATGGCGTGCTGGTCGGCCACCATGAAAAACACGTTATGTTCGTTTTGGAACGCGCCGAAAGGTTTGAAGGCGCCCAGGTAGTTGCCCAGTGTGGGCTGGCCGGACGGCTTGACGCCGGAAAGGACTACTTTTTTATCGCTCATGCGCGGAGATTAGCCGAAAGTGGGGCGGCTAACAACCAATCAGGCCGCAAGGATCTTGCGCCACGCCGTTTTGGATATATTCGAAGTGGAGGTGGGCGCCGCAACTGCCGCAACCGGTATTGCCCATACGGCCGAACCCGGCGCTAGCCGCCTGGCCCGCGGTAAGGTTGGGTTTGGAGGACATATGGAAGTACTGGGTATAGTTGCCGTTGCTGCCGAGGGTGGCCATCCATCCCGCACCGTTGCCCCACCCTGCGTATTTGACCGTGGCGTCGCCCGAAGGTTTGATCTGCCCGCCGTCGCCGTTGCTGTTACCGCGATAGGTGATATCGACCCCTTTGTGCGGACGCGGGCGGCTGTTGTTGCTGCTGCCGCCAGGGCGGTAACCGAAACAGTCGGTGAGAATAATGGTATCGCCGCCCAGCACGGTTTTGCCGCCGCCGACCTCGCTGCCCCGGCGCGAGGTACAGCTGGCATTCATGGGCTGATAGGTGTTGGGCATTTTGGAATAAGGAATGCTTCCCGAACGCTGGTTACCCGCGATATCGGGGATACCGCGCGAAGCCCGGCCGCCAGGTTTGGAAATGGCTTCGTTCTGGTCGTCGTAGCCGGAAAGATCGATCACGATGCTGTCGCAGCTGTTTTTGAAATTCATGGCATATTGCAACGGACCGCTGGTATCGAACAGGGAAACGCCATTAGCCACCAATATGGAGGAAAGGCCTTGCACGCCGCTGACCAGCAGGCTCATGAGCGAGGTGAACAGCGCGCCTGCGATGATGAGGGTGATGCCCCATTTGAGGGCGCCGCTGCGCACCATGACCCACAGGCCGTAAATGGCCAGGCACAGGCCGATGAGAAGGCCGATGTTGCCTTCCATGTTGTTGGTGAGGTTGCACAGTAATTGCATGGAAAGCGCTGTGGAGACCGCGCCGCCGGTGGAGGCATCGGGGATGTTGTCGGTGACGCTGACGTCTTGCGCCCATGCGGGCAGGCTAACGGCCAGCCAGCACAGCGAAAGATAAAAAACGCGGATCATCGTTCACCCGGTTTGGGCAGCGGCGAGTAGTGGGGGTAGATGTCGTCGGAATCCCACCACAGGCGGACGGTTTTGCCGTCGCCGTTGGGGTCGACGATGATGTCGGGGTTACCGTTGGTTTTGACGCTGGACACCGACATGCTGGCGGTATCGGTCATCAGGATGGTGTTATCGACCAGATTGTCGCCGCTGGATTTGGCCAGCACCGCCACCGGGCAGGAGTTGCCCTTGCAGAGGCCGGGATTTTCGAGCCGCACGGCATAGGCGCCGGGGATGGCGACTTCGGGTGCGCCGCCCATGCCGTCGCTATGGGTAATGGCCGCGTTGGGAGTACCGCTTTGCGCCGGGGGGACCATGCTTTTGGTGATGGCGATGCTGGCATAAGTGGCGTTGACGGGGCCGGTGACCGAAATGCCGGTATCGGCCCCGATGACGTAAATGGAGCGGTCGGCCAGCACGCCGGTGAGCGGCTGGAACACCAGTGGGGTAATTGTTTCGGCCGGTTTTTGGCGGTGCTGCCACTGCAGGTAGGCCGCGGTGGAGATGATGATGACCCCGCAGGTGAAGGCGGTGGCGCGCAACAGGCTGGAACCGGTGGGTAAGCTCATGCTTTTAATATGGGGAGGCCCGGGGCCTTGGGCAAGGCGTGGGGCGTTAGGCCGAGGAATAACCGTTGCAATTTTGGCCCCCCTGCCCTATTTAGACTTTGGTTTTAACAAAGCGGCACGCGTAAGCGGAAAAGCGGTGGGGCACACGATATAACGCCCAAGCGGTTCTCCCGGTTTAAAGCGGCAGCGGTAAACGAAAGAGGAGAACGTGCATGTTCACGGTATATAAGAAATCGATCGAGTGGGGCGGCAAGCAGCTGACCCTGGAAACCGGCAAGATGGCCCGCCAGGCCGATGGCGCCGTGCTGGTGACCTACGGCGAAAGCGTTGTGCTGGGTACCGTGGTTTTTGAAAAGCAGCCCAAGCCCGGTGTGGATTTCTTCCCCCTGACCTGCGCCTACATTGAAAAGTTTTATGCCGGTGGCCGCATTCCCGGCGGTTTCTTCAAGCGCGAAGGCCGCGCCACCGAAAAGGAAACGCTGGTGAGCCGTTTGATCGACCGCCCCATTCGCCCCCTGTTTGCCAAGGGCTTCCGCAACGAAGTGCAATTGGTGGCCACCGTGCTGCAACAGGACGGCCAGAACGACACCGACATTGCCGCCATGATCGCCGCCAGCGCCGCACTGGCGATTAGCGGTGCGCCCTTCCTCGGCCCCATTGGTGCCGCCCGCGTGGGTTACATTGACGGTACCCTGGTGCTGAACCCGACCAACGAGGAACGCGCCAAGAGCGACCTGGACCTGGTTGTTGCCGGGACCGAAGAAGGCGTGATGATGGTGGAAAGCGAAGCCAAGGAATTGCCCGAAGAGGTGATGCTGGAAGCCGTGAACTTTGGCCACGAGCGCATGCAGAAGGTCATCAAGGCCATTGAAGAACTGGCCAAGGCCGCTGCCAAGCCCGCCCACAAGGTGCCCGAAGCGCTGGACACCAGCGACCTGGAAAAGAAGCTGGAAAAGGCTTTTGGCGCCAAGATCGTGGACGCCTACAAGATTTTGGACAAGCAAGGCCGCCGCACCGCGCTGGACGTGGTGAAGGAAGAAGCCCTGACCGCCCACGCCGGTGCCCCTGAAGCCCGCGACGCGGTACAGGCCGACCTGGTTGCCAAGCTGATCAAGCACATGGAAGCCGACGTGCTGCGTTTGGACGTGCTGAAGAAGAAGATCCGCATCGACGGCCGCAAGCCCGATGCCATTCGCCCGATTGTGGCCGAAGTGGACACCCTGCCCCGCACCCACGGCAGCGCGCTGTTCACCCGCGGTGAAACGCAGGCGCTGGTGGTTGCCACCCTGGGCACCGGCGAAGACGAACAGCTGATCGACCTGCCGGAAGGCGAAAGCAAGCAACGCTTTTTGCTGCACTACAACTTCCCCAGCTTCAGCGTGGGTGAAGCCCGCCGCATGGGCCCCCCGGGCCGTCGCGAGATCGGCCACGGCAAGCTGGCCTGGCGCGCGATCAACCCCATTCTGCCGACCAAGGAGGAATTCCCCTACACCATCCGTTTGGTGTCGGAAATTCTGGAAAGCAACGGCAGCAGCAGCATGGCCACCGTTTGCGGCGCCAGCATGGCGCTGATGGCCGCCGGTTGCCCCCTGCCCCGCCCGATTGCCGGGATTGCCATGGGTTTGGTGAAGGAAGGCAAGGACTACGTTGTGCTTTCCGACATCATGGGTGACGAAGACCACCTGGGCGACATGGACTTCAAGGTAGCCGGTAGCGCCGAAGGCATCACCGCGTTGCAGATGGACATCAAGATCACGTCGATCACCAAGGACATCATGAAGGAAGCGCTGGAACAGGCCAACGCCGGGCGCATGCACATTCTGGGCAAGATGCAGAAGGGCATTGCCGAAGCGCGCACGCAAATTAGCGACTACGCGCCTGCCATGCAGACCATCATGATCCCGAAAGAAGAGATCCGCGTTCTTATTGGTAAGGGTGGCGAAACCATTCGCGGCCTTTGCGAGAAGTTCAACTGCTCCATTGATATTGATGACAACGGCAAGGTTGTGATCGCCAGCGTGCAGCGCCCGATGGTGGATGCCGCCGTTGCGCATATTTCTAACATGTTTGCCGTACCCGAACTGAACAGCATGCACGAAGGCACCGTGGTGACCACCACCGACTTTGGCGCGTTTGTGAGCTTTATGGGCGGCAAGGAAGGCTTGGTTCACGTGAGCGAAGTGGTGCCGGTACGCCTTGGCCACATTACCGACGCGCTTGAAGTGGGCGATCAGGTGATGGTGAAGGTGGTTGACCAGGATGACCGCGGCAAGGTGCGCTTGAGCATCAAGAACATCGAACAGCCCGCAGCCGTGGCCGCCAAACTGGCCGCGATTGTGAGCGGCACCGAAGACGGCAGCTACAAGCCCGCCGAACGCGCCCCACGCGAAGACCGTGGCGGTGGCCGCGACCGTGATCGCGGTGGCCGTGGCGGCGACCGTGGTGGCAAGGGCGGCGGCCGCGACCGTGGCCCGCGCCGCGATGGCGGTAACCGTGACGGCGGCGACCGTGGCGAACGCCGCCCCCGCCGTTTGGAGGAGTAATATCCTCCACCACAAAAACGCCGCCCCGAGGGGCGGCGTTTTTTTAGCTGGCAGGTGCTTTGCCCAGCAGCTGTTCGGTAAAGGGCTTGTAGACCGCTTCGACTGCGGCGCGGGCCATTTCTTCGCTGACGAACTCGCCGCCGGTACCGAAGCTTTTGATGAAGTAACCATCGCCACTCAGGAAGAAAAGCGTCGTCCTCATATTGAGAGGAAACCAGCAGGCCATGGTGGCTTTGGCGTATTTTTTGTCATCCTTGAGGATGTTGGCCACGGATGTGGGGAGACTTTTGCTTTCGCACGTCACCACGCCGACATATAGGATTTCGCTGCGGTTGATGAGCTTGCCATCGAACTGGACGTGCGATGACTGCTGGGCCGAGGCGGGGGCAATCAGCAGGATGAGGGCTAGCAAAATAAAAGGAAGATGCTTCATGATGTTTCTCCGGTGAGAGGACGCCGCCCCGAGGGGCGGCGTTTTTTGATGTTAATCATTGGCGGCGGATTTGCCTTGCGGACCAGTAGCGCGCTTGGGTTTGATTTTGCGGCTGAAAGGCTTGAGCTGGCGGTGGGTCGCCCATCGTTCGGTTTGCTGCGTGCCCAGCAGTTCGAGCTTGTTTTGCAGCATGGGGTGTTTGGTGTCGAACCAGGGGATACCCTTGAACAGGTTTTCGGCCTTGGCCTGAAAGGCTTCAACCACTTTTTTGAACCCGCCCCTGGTGAGTGTGCCTGATTTGGTGAGCCACGATCTGGACACGGGCAATGACCAATCGGCGGTGTGAATGGCCGGATTGGCGGGGTGCTCTTGCAGGTGCCTGATGCCGGCGGGCACCAGACGGGCACCCCTGGGGCCGCGAGAGAGTTTGAGGTTAACTTCGACCAGCAGCGTGGCGGCCAGTTCGGTTTGCAGCGCAGAGGTGAACACCGCGAAGTTGGCTTTAGGTAAACGCATAGGATGACTCCAAAAGAATGAGTTATATGTATACATATCTGTTGGGGAATGGATTGGCAAGATGATGTCCAAAGATGCTGAGGGGCTGGGCTTTGTGGCTGACAGGTGCGGGCAGAGGTTTTAAGGTGCGGCCAACAAGAGAGGTTGATTCCCCATGGCCATTGAGCAGCACGACATTTTGATCATTGGCGCCGGTTTGGCCGGGATGCGCGCGGCTTTTGAAGGCATCACCGCCGGGCTTGATACCGCCGTGGTGAGCAAGATCCACCCGCTGCGCAGCCACAGTTGTGCGGCGCAGGGCGGCGTGAACGCGGCCATCAACCCCAAGGACGACTGGCACCACCACGCCTACGACACCGTGAAGGGTGCCGACTTTATCGGCGACCAGGACAGCATTGACCTGATGTGCAAGGAAGCCCCCGAGGCCGTACTGGACCTGGACCGCATGGGTTGCCCCTTTAGCCGCGAAGAAGACGGCACCATTGCCCAGCGCGCATTCGGCGGCCAGAACTTCCCCCGCACCGCCTATGCCGCCGACCGCACCGGCCACGCCATGCTGCACACGCTGTGGGAGCAGGCCATCAAACTGGGCACCAAGGTGTATGACGAGTTTTTTCTGCTGAAGATCACCACCGAGAACGGCCGGGCCAGCGGCGCCATTGTCATGGACATACGCACCGGCAAGCTGCACCAGATCAACGCCAAGGTGGTGTGCATTGCCACCGGCGGTTACGGCCGTTTGTTTGCCAACAACACCAACGCCATGACCAACACCGGCGACGGCATTGCCCACGCCATGCGCGCGGGCGCGCCGGCGGCCGACCTGGAGATGGTGCAGTTCCACCCCACCGGGTTGAAGAGCAGCGGCATTCTCATCAGCGAAGGGGTGCGCGGCGAAGGCGCTTACCTGATCGATAAGAACGGCACGCGCTTTATGAACAAGTATGCCCCCAACAAGCTTGAGCTGGCCAGCCGCGACGTGGTGAGCCGCGCGATGGCGACGGAGATCAGGAACGGCAACGGCAAGGACGGCGCGGTGTTCCTCGACGTTCGCCATTTGGGCCGTGAGCTGATTTTAGAACGGCTGCCGCAGATCCGTACGTTGAGCATCGACTTTGAAGGCGTCGACCCTATTGATGCGCCCATTCCCGTGCGCCCGACCTGCCACTACACCATGGGGGGCATCCGCACCGACAAGTGGGGCCACAGCATTAAGCTGAACGGGTTGTTCGCCGCCGGCGAAAGCGCCTGCGTAAGCGTGCACGGCGCCAACCGTTTGGGCGCCAACAGTTTGCTGGAAGCCATTGTGTTCGGCAAAATTACCGGCAAGGCGATGGTGGATTTTGTGAAGAACGGCGCTGGCAGCACGCGCGCCAAGAGCGACCCCGCCGACCTGGCCGAGATGCAGCAACTGGTGAACACCATCAAGGCCCGGCCGAATGCGGGCGCGACCAAGCAGGCGCATATCCGCACCGCTCTGAACGCCATTATGGATGAAGACTGCGGCGTGTTCCGCACCGAGGAAAAACTGCAGAAGGCCTGGGCCGGTGTGATGCAGGCCAAAGCCGAATACGCCAAGCTGGCGATCGATGACAAGGGCGATACCTTCAACACCGACCTGATGACCGCGATTGAACTGGGCAACCTGATTTTGCTGGCCGAGGCCACCGTGAAGACCGCGCTGGAGCGCAAGGAAAGCCGTGGGGCGCAGTTCCGCGAAGATTACCCGACGCGCGACGACGTGAACTTTATGGTGCACATCACCTCGCACTACGATGCCGCCAGGAACGAAGTGTTTTTGGGCCGTGACGAGGTGCGCCAGACCGGCAACCCCGAGTATGCGCCGGTGGAGCGGAAGTATTAAAAAGCGGCCTGCGGGCCGCTTTTGATCAGGTGGGGGCGACAGTAACCCCCGGTGCGCGCAACGGCTTGAGGCGCAGGCGGGTGACGGCGGGTTCGTCCTTTCGGAGCACGGCCACACGCAGCAGGTTGGGGAACGGCAACCACGTGGGGGCACCGCTGGACCAACCGGGAATGAGTGTTTGGTGCTGCAGCAGGGTAAAGCCGGACTCGCGCACCAGTTTGCCCAGCCGCCCGGCGCGGTAGGCGCGGCCATGGCTGAGCGGGCTGTTGTTGTTCCAGCGCGGCAGGCCCCACTTGTTGGTGAGCACCAACAGCACCAGCCCGCCGGGCACGACTTCGCGCCAGCAGGCGTTGAGTGTTTCTTCGGGCGCTTCGTCGAACATCGGATCGTGCATTAGCACGACCCTGTCGTACCTGTTGCTGCTGCGGTGGCCGGGAATTTCCCACTCGCCGGGCCACAGGTGCTCGAGCACCTCGGCGTGGCCAAGGGCCAGCACGGCGGGCGCCTCGCGCCCCTGCCAGCGCAGCACCGGCCATTTTTTGAGATGCTTGAGCAGGTGACGCACCAGCCGCTGGCCCAGCGGACCTTCGTACCAGTTGGCGATGGCGGCTTCATCCCACATGTGGGGAAGGTAGCAGCTTTAACGTTCGACCGTAAGCGCGATGCCCATGCCACCGCCGATGCACAGCGTGGCGAGGCCTTTTTTGGCTTTGCGCTTTTGCATTTCGTGCAGCAGCGTGACCAGCACCCGCGCGCCCGACGCACCGATGGGGTGGCCCAGCGCGATGGCGCCGCCGTTGACGTTGACGATGGCGGGGTCGAGCTTGAGGTTGCGGCACACGGCCACGCTTTGCGCGGCGAAGGCTTCATTCGCCTCGATCAGGTCGAGGTCGGAGACCTTCCAGCCGGCCATGGCCAGCACCTTTTCGGATGCGGGCACCGGGCCGATGCCCATGATGGCGGGATCGACCCCGGCCACCGCGCCCGACACGATGCGGGCCAGCGGGGTGAGGCCGCGCTTTTCGGCTTCGGCTTCGTCCATGATGATGAGGGCGGCGGCACCGTCGTTGATACCGCTGGAGTTGGCGGCGGTGACGGTGGTGCCGTTTTTAAACGCGGGCTTGAGTTTGGCCAGCACGTCGAGCGGGGACAGGCGCAAGCCTTCGTCGGTATTGAACACCAGCGGATCGCCCTTTTTTTGCGGGATGCTGACGCCGACGATCTCATCGGCGAAGCGACCTGACTTCACGGCGGCTTCGGCGCGCTTTTGGCTTTCGAACGCGAAGGCGTCCTGCTCGGTGCGGGACACACCGAATTTTTCGGCCACGTTCTCGGCGGTGGTGCCCATGTGGTAGTCGTTGAAGCAATCCCATAGGCCGTCGACCACCATGGTGTCGAGCATTTTGCCGTCGCCCATTTTGATGCCGTTGCGCAGGTGCATGGCGTGGGGCGACTGGCTCATGCTTTCCTGCCCGCCCGCCACGATGGTGGTGGCCAGCCCGGCGCGGATGTTGGTGGCTGCGCTGATGACGGTTTGCAGGCCGCTGCCGCAAACGCGGTTGATGGTCATGGCCGGAACGCTGGCCGGGATGCCCGCGTGGATGCTGGCCTGCCGGGCGCCGTTTTGGCCGATGGCAGCGGTGAGTACCTGGCCCATGAGGACCTCGTCGATATTCTCGCCGGTGAGTTTGGCGCGGTTAAGCGCTTCTTTAATGGCGATGGTGCCGAGCTGCGCACCGGAAAAACCCGCGAGGCTGCCGTTGAAACTGCCGATGGCGGTACGCACCGCGCTGACGATAACCACATTTTTGGACATGTTCTTGTTCCCCTGTTGATTGGCGCGACTATACACCGAATGGGGGATCTGAGAGGCGGGCGGGGGAGAAAAAAGTTGGCCTGTGGCCAACGTGCTAGGCGGCGCGGATGGCCGGTTTGCGGCGGTTGCGCGCCACCGTTTTGCCCAGCCGCTTAAGCTGGTGGCGGCGATAGAGCAGCATGCCCAGGCAGGCCTGGTTGGCCACCATGTTGACAAAAGTGAGGCCGATGAAGAGCTTGTCGCCGTTCACGATGAGGGCGTAGAGGAAGTAGGTGGTGGTCTGGGTGGTCCAGATGACCCAAGTGGAAACCGGGGAGTAGAGTGCGGCCTTGGGGTCGTTTTTGAACTTGCGGAACTGCGGCCAATAGCCCAACACCCCCAGCGCGCCCACGGCGCTGTACAGGAAACTGATGACGGCAATGAGCAGCAGCATTGTGCTTTTGTATGACAAACAACGCGAGGAAAGCCTGACTACTTAAGCCAGGCAGCGAGCGGGGTGTATATCTTTTCGGCCGCCTGGCGGCCCACCACCAGACCCACGTGACCGGCATCGACCATGACCACCTGCGCGCCCCTGCCCTGCGCAATAAGCGGCAGCGCGCAGCCCGGCGGCACCAGGTTATCGCGCTGGCCCACCGCCACCCACAGCGGAATGGGTAGTTCAGCCGGGTTGATGCGCTTGCCCTGGATGAACCAGTTGCCGTTGAGGGTGCGGTTGTCGGCGTACCATTCCATGAGGATCTCGTGCGCGATGGGGGCATCGAGCGCGAGGCCGTCGTTCAGCCAATCTTCCAACGCTGTAAGATACGTTTGCTTTTCCCCTGTGGCGTTACCGTAGGCCATGAACCGGCGGATGGGGCTCCAGGGGTCGAGCAGCCAGAAATATTGCTGCATGGCCTCGGCCGGAATGACTCGCTGGCTGTTGAGCCAGGGCTCGAGCACCGGGCGCGCCGCCAGCATGTGGCCGCTGCTGGGGGTGACGGAAAAATCCCACGGCGTGGCGATGAGCGCGAGTTTGCCCACCACATTAGTTCCTGAAAGAATGGCCCCGGCCATGCCCAGCAGGCCTCCCATGCAATAGCCCACCACGCCCACCGGTGCGCCCGCCACCTGCCGGGCGGTGTTCAGCAACGGCACCAGGTGGGTGACGATGATCTGCTCGAGCGTCAGTATCTCGTTTTCGGGCTCGCCCCAGTCGATGAACAGCACGCGGTAGCCCGCGTTGCGCAAAGCTTCGATCATGCTGTGGCCGGGTAATAAATCGAGTACATAGCCGCGATTGACCATGCTGGGCACCAACACCACGGTGGGGCCGGTGCCACCGGCATCGCGAAGCGTGACGCGCCCGGCATGGCCAACTTGCGGATAGGAAGTGCGCGGCGTATGCGGCGCAGCCAGGTATTTTTGCACGCCGGACTGGAAAGCCAGCCAGTCCACATCGGCAGGCACCTGCGCCAGAATGGTGTGGATCTGCTGCAGGGCGTTTTCGACCAGCGGTTTTTGGCTGGCGGCCAGTACGGCGGCGTGCATGGCGCCCAAGTGGGCACCCCCCCTTTTCGCTTGTTGTCCCGATTGCCAAGTCATGTGATACTCAGTGTAACAAAAAAAGAGGGGCTAGGGGAACTTAGCGGGCCATGAGCGAACCGATCATCATTAAAAAATATGCCAACCGGCGGTTGTATAATACCGAGACCAGCACGTACATCACGTTGCATGACCTTGCCGATATCATCCGCAGCGGCAAGGCTGTTGAGGTTGTTGACGCCAAGACCGGCGCCGACCTGACCCGCCCCACCCTTGCCCAGATCATCCTGGAAGAAGAAAGCAAGGGCGCCAGCGTGCTGCCGGTGAACTTCATGAAGCAGATCATCGGTTTTTATGACAACAGCATGCAAAGCATTTTGCCGCATTACCTTGAGATGGTGATGGACGTGTTCAACAAGAACCAGGCGCACATCCGCGACGAAACCAACAAGGCACTGGGCGGTTTTTCGCCTTTTGCGCAATTGCAAACTATGCAGACCATCCAGCGCAAGCAGATGGAACAGCTGCAGCAGGTGATGGGCTTGTTCAACCCGTTTTTGCGCGCACCCGGCGCCAGTGCCGATGCCAAGGACCAGAAGATCGCAGAGCTTCAGGCCGAGATTGAACGGCTGAAACAAGGCAAGTAATCGCCGGCCGCGAGGCCGTTTTTATTTTTTGCGGCCGTACTTGGCGCTGAGGTTTTTGCTGGCGATGGCGTATTTATCGAGATAGCCCTTGAAGGCCGTGCCTGAAAGCCCGGCTTCTTCGGGCAGGGCATCGATAGCCAGGGCCCAGACGGTGAGCAGGTAACGGTGATCGCGCTCGCCCACCGGCGGGCAGGCGCCAATGTAGGCGTAATCGCCTGTATCGTTTTTACCCATTTGCGCGCCCAGCGGCATGGTGCCGCTACTGGCCATGTCGGCCGCCGCGCCCGCGTTGGCGGGCAAACCGCCAGCCGTGGGCGGAATATTGAACACCACCCAGTGCCACAGGCCGCCGCCCTTGTTGGCGTCCTGGTCGAACAAGGTTACCGCCACGCTTTTGGTGCCGCTGGGCAGGTCTTTCCAGCTGACAGCGGGAGACTGGTTGGGGCCATTGCAACCGGGCTGGTTACCGATCTGTTCGGGCGGCAGGGTTTTGAGGTCTTTGTTAAAGGCCGGGCTGCTGATGGTGAAATCGGGTGCGGCGGCGCTGGCCGTGGCGGCCAGCAAGACAAGACCGATGGTAAGCAGGGTGTGGCGCATGGTGTTCCTTTGTTTGGACCACCCTAAGCGTAACGGCCGTAAAATTTAAATGCCTTAATAACCTGTTTCGACCGGGTCGAGGCTGCGCCACAGATACCAGCAGGCCAGCGTACGGTAGGGGCGCCAGAGTTCGGCGTGCTTTTTCATCGCCACGCCGATTTTGCGCCAGCGCTTGAGGCCGATGAGGGTTTTGGTGCCACGCACCGGGCCGTAGGTTTTTTCGAACCCCTTGAGCAGGCCGAGGTCGTCGACCGCCAGCACGTCGGGCCGCAGCAGGTTGAACATGAGGTACATCTCGGCGGTCCAGCGGCCGATACCCGGCAGCTTGACCAGTTCGGCGATAATCTGCTCGTCGGTCATGTTTTGCCATTTGGGCGGATGCACCGTGCCGCCCGCGAAGCCCTCGGCGATGCCGCGCACGTATTTGACCTTTTGGCCGCTGAACCCGCAGGCGCGCAGGTCGGCTTCGGGGACATTCAGCCAGGCTTGCGGACTGTTGACGTCTCCCACCCGCGCCACCACGCGGGCCCATATGCTGGCCGCCGCTTTGGTGGAGATTTGCTGGCCGGTGATGGCGCGCTGCAGGGTTTCGAGTTCGGCGCCGCGGCTCTTGAGTTCGCTTTTAGGATACTGCCTGATGAGCAGCGCCATTTTAGGGTCGGCCTTGGCCAACGCCTTTTGCCCTTCCAGCCACCAGGTAGCGGTGGTCATGCCTTGAAGAGTTTTTGCACGGCCACCAGGTCGGCGGGCGTATCGACGCCGATGGGTTCGTGGTGCGTGGTGGCCACGTGGTAGTGCAGGCCGAGTTCCAGCCCGCGCAGCTGTTCGAGCTTTTCGATGTTTTCGAGTTCGCCCGGCGGAGTGGAAACATACTTTTCCAGCGCCTTGAACCGGTAGGCGTAAAAGCCGATGTGCCGCAGCATGCTGGCCGCGCCGTGCGGAATGGGGCTGCGGCTGAAGTACAGCGCGCGGCCGGCGCCGGTGGTAACGGCCTTGACCTTGGTGGGGTTGTTGATGTCGGCTTCGGATTCGATGGGGTGGGCGAAAGTGACGACGTCGACATCATCGTTGGCATTCAGTATCGCCACGGCCTCGGTCAGCAGTTCGGGCGGCAGCAGGGGTTCGTCGCCCTGCGCATTGATGATGATGTCGGGCGCATTATGGCCCTGCCCGATCAACCGTTGGGCGGCCTGCCAGATGCGGTCGGAGCCGTTGGCCAGCGCGGCGTCGGTCATCACGCTGTTATGGCCGTGTTCGTGCACGGCATCGGCGATCTCCTTATCGCCCGCCGCCACCCACACCTGGCCCACGCCTGCCTTAACCGCCTGCTCGACCACGCGCACCACCATGGGTTTGCCGCCTACATCGGCCAACGGCTTGTTGGGAAAGCGCGTACTGGCCATGCGGCTTGGAATAAGCACCCAGGTTGTAGGCATATGGTTACATCTCCTCTTTTTCGTGGCGGGGGTCGAGGCCCGTATTCAATACAGCGCGGAAGCTGCCGACCTTCAGTTGGGCGTCGATCTCGACCGGCGTTAACTCTTCATCGTCGGTCAGCCAGATCTGCCAGCTGTCGTTCTGCTTGCCGGGTTCAACCTTGGTGATATCGACGCGCAGCAGGTTTTGGCCATCGCGCTTTACCGGCTGGGCGGCGCTGATGTTGAGCGTGAACGGACGCTTAAGCCCCATGACCGTGCGACTGACCGCTTTGGTTGTTACGCCCTGTTTACGTAAATCGTACAACGCGGTGAAAGGATCTTGCGCGCCCTTGGGCAATGGCACGGTCAGGCTCGGTTCGCCGCCGCGCAGGTTTTCGTACATCATGGTGCGCTTGGCTACATTAAAGGTAAGGCGCTTGTTGGCGCGGTAATCGTTTTCGGCCTGGATGGCACGGTATTCGAGCGGCTGCAGGCGGCCATTGGTTTGGCTGCCGCTGGCGGTCCAGGTGTCGTCCATTTTAAAGAACACCATGCTGCCCTTCACGTGGCCTTCGATATGGTAGCCCTTAGGGTTGGGAGTAAATGCCAATGTGGCCTTGCCAAGGCTCAGAGGGCCCCAATACACGCGGTAATTCAGGCTTTCGCCATTGGTAAACCAGTTGGCGGGCGCCGCATGAACAGGCAGGGCGCTGCCCGCCAGCCACACCAAAGCGAGGATAAAAGGCCGCATCATGGGCAGCACGCTACCCGATTTATTCCCCGCGTGCCAGCATGCCAAAAATAATAAGAACAATAACGAGATGCACAAGCATTTACGCGCTCTTTTGCTGGCCACGCCCCTGCTGGGGCTAGTTGCCGTTGGCCTGAGCGCCTGCGGCGAGCCCGACCCGGGCAAGTTGAACCAGCAGATTGACAAGGGCGATTACGCCGCCGTGATCAGCAAGCTTGATGCCGCGATCGAAGCCAGCCCCACCAGCCCGGTGTATCACCTTCTGGCGGTGCGTGCTGCCCTGCTGCGCTGCGCGCACGAACAAAGCTTTTGCGACAACCTTGGCAACATTACGCCGCACCTGAACTACACCACCACGCCGGTAAGTGTGGCCAACGGCCCCATGAGCCTTGGCAGCGTACTGGACAGCACCCTGCCCGAAATGGCCAAGCTGCCGCAACAGCCAGCCCCCCTGCTTGGCCTTTTAAAGGTATTCCCTTCCAGCCGCCGCAATGTGCTGGCCGACAGCCTGTTGAATACCGCGGGCAGCCTGTTCATGGCGGGAGATGTTTCGACCAGCAACGCGCTGCTCATCGGGCTTTCGAACACCGACAACAACACCCTGCCCGACAGCGCCCGCACCTGGGCCGGGGCCTTGGGTTACCTGAATAGCACCGATACCAATATGCGGCAGAGTTATTTCATTTCGCTTAAAAGCCGTACCGAACCTGCGCTGAGCCGCGCAGCCCTGGGTGTGGCCCCGGCCGCGGTGTTCAATACTTACAGCGGCCCCAGTGCCACCGCGCTGTTTACCAATGGGCTTTCGGCTACGCTGGCCGGTTGGAATACCCCCTTGCTTAAGGCCACCACTGCAGGGGTGGGCGTGGCCGAAGGCCTTAACCGCATGCGCACCAGCCCGGCCTTTTTGGCCCGCGCCATTACCACCTGGCCCGGTGGTGGCAGCGTGGTGACAGACCTTTCGCCCAGCGTAGCGCTTGATGACCCGGGCGTGGCATTGCAACTGGCTCTTTCAAAACTGTCGCTGATGTACAACCCTAACCAGCCCGCGCTGCTGGCCGACTTTTTAAACCTGGCCACCCGCGCCATGCAAAAAAACGGCCAGGCCGATCTGCTGAGCGATCTTTCGTTTGAAAGCCTGCCCGCCGAAGCGCAGGCCGCGCTGGTGGAAAAACTGTTTACCCTGCTTGAGCAACAACAGGCCGCCAAACAACCGCTGGCCCCCCTGCTGCTGCCCATTGCCAGCATGAAACTGGACAAGGCCAGCAGCACCCGGTTGGAAAAACTGCTGCAAACCGCCCTTGAACAGGCTGTGGCCGGCAAGCAGGCCAGCACGGTTTTGGCCATTGCCACCGCACGGCCCACGCTGGCGCAAAACAACCGCCAGATTATTGCGCCGCTGCTGGTCGATGATATCCGGGACCACCTGAAGGCCCGCGACTTCAGCACCGTGACCGACGTGGCGGCCTTTTTGACCGGCAAGCTGAACGTGAGCTTTAACCTTGATACGCTGATCTTGGAAGGTTTGGCCGACGACTTTAAAACCAACGACACCGCCAAAAGCCTGAGCGCCAACGATGCCACGTGGCTGTTGAAGACCGAGGCCGATGCCAAGTTCGACCTGGGCCCATACTGGCATTTTGTACAGGATCATTTTGCGGCGAAACCCGCCATCATCAACAGCCAGTTGCGTGCGTTGGTGGGTAATGCCTCGGGCAATTATGGTGCCGCCACCGCCATGTGGCGCCTAAGCAATGAATTTGAAGACAGCGAATTTTCGGCCGCCGACCGCAACACCTACACCAACAAGGCCATCCAGAGCGCCCTGCTGGCCGATACCAGCCTGAGCCCCGGCCAGATGCTGGATAGCGCAGGCCGCCTGGCGCAATACCACCCCGATTTGCCGCTGGCGCCGATTGTGGAAGCCGCGCTCAAGCGTGCCACCACGCTTGATGAGAGCAGGGCCATTTGGGCGGCGGCAACCCCCAGCGCACGGCAGGTGATCACCAGCGTGCGGCCGCAATTCGCTTCGTTGATGCGTGGTGTGGATGCTTTTAACGGCAAGCGTTTGACCGCTGCTGCGGCCGAATTTTCGCGCATCACAGACGTGAGTTATCGCGACCAGTTGCTGCCGTATTTTGATGAGCTGCAAAAACATCTGGCCGCCGCCACCGGTGTTTATGTCAACACCAATGCCAGCAGCACCGTGCCCGTGGCCGTGATTATTGTTGAAGCCCCGGCCCTGTACGGTGGAGATAAAAACACCGCCGGCCTTACCGATCTGCGCCTGACCATGGTCAACCGTTTGGGCACCCAGACCGAAACCGACAGCGCCACGCTGGGCACCACCCGTGGTGCCGTGCGCAGTTTGCAGTTGGCCAGTACGCTCGATTTTGGTACCAACAGCAGCGCGCTGGGCAGCGCCATGGCCGAGCCCACCAGCCTGCCCCAGCCCAATGCCGAATTATTCGGCCCGCTGGAAAACATGGCCTTTGAAAAAGACGGTTTAAGCCTGCGGGTGAACGGCCAGAAGCAACCGGTTAAACTGTTACGCCTGCTGGCCAACCCCGCTGCCGTTCTGCTGCCCCAGGGCCGCTACCAACTGACCAGCCCGATTACGGCCCCGAGCGCCATACTGCCCGCAGGAACGCTGCTAGAAATTGAAACCGAAAATACCCCCAGCGGGGCGGTCGACAACGTTTATGCCATGCACGTGCTGATGAAGCACCCGGGGCTGAATACCGCCCAAGACCTTGATGGCCGCTACGACACCATCACCCGCACCTTCACCGCCAACTTTAAAGTGCCGCTGCGCCAGGGCGGCATGGCAGGCGCAGCCTTGAAATGCCAATTGCTGGGCAACAGCATTGTTTGCGGCGCGCATTACCTGAACCAGCCGAGGCAGGCATATATCAATTTGATCGGCGGGGCCGCGACGCGTGAGTCGGTGGCGGCGCAGGCGGCCCGTTTGCAGACCGCAAACGAGGTTTATGCGGCTACCCAGCACGGCATCAACAACCCGCTTTTTGCGCGGCTGACCAAGCTTCCGGATGCGCCTTCGGCCACCGAGATTTCGGCGACGCGGCCCAAGCATATCATGGCCGTGACCGAGGCCTCGACCACGGTGATCTCGAGTTCGGCCATGGGTTTTGGCGGTGCGCTGACCGGCATTGATGCCCCCCCCGCGCCGGTGCCTGCCGAGGAAGAAAAGCCTGCCAAATCAGTGAGTTCCAGCGCGCCTGAGGCCGCTGCCCCGACGCCCGGGAAATGACGTTTACCCTGCTGGGCGGCCGCTTGCGCATGGCCGGAAAACCACCTGCCGAGGATGCACTGTGGCTGAGCGCCAGTGTAGCGCCGGTGATGCGCGGCTGTCGTATTTTGGATGCGGGCGCGGGCGCGGGTGTAGCGGGACTGGCGCTTTGTTGTCGGTTACCGGGCACATTCGTGACCGGCATTGAACTGCAACACGACCTGACCGCGCAGGCGAACGAGAACGCCAAACTGAACGGCTTTGAAACTTACCATTGCGAGGCGGGTGACATTTTGCAGTTTGCCCCGGCCCGGAAGTTTGACGGGGTGATCTGCAACCCGCCTTTTCATGCCGCCGCGCGCGGGCACCACAGCGCCGACCCCGCGAAGCAGTTGGCGCACCACCAGCCGGATGATCTGCTGGAACGCTGGGTGGCGCATCTGGCCAGCCTGACCGATGGACCGCTTCACCTGATGGTGCATGCCGCGAATGAAGATGAATTGAAGCCGCTGGCGGCGTGGCTGAAATGGGGCGCCGTGGTGACCCCGCTGGCCACCACGGCGAGCCGCCCGCCCAAACGCCTGCTGGTGGTGCTGGCGCCCGCGGCCCAGCCGGTATGGCAGGTGAACGCGCCGCTGGCGGCTTATGACCCCGCCATACGAAAAGCCGTCCTGACGGACGGCCTTGCGTTAAGCGAGCTTTGATTACAAGCCGGCGGCGGCCAGGTTGGCGTCGCGCGGGTTGACGTAATACTTGATGGTGGCGATCTTGCCGGTGCTGTCGTAGGTGATGTGCACGCGGCCCTTGTTGGGGTCGAACTCGCCGTCGATCTTTTCATCGAGCTTGCGGGCCTGTTCGAGCGTGAGGCCGCTGAGGCCGATCATGTAGCGGTAGGTGCCGCCTTCGGGCAGGGCGACCTGGCCGATGGCCGCGCCGCCGGCATCGCGGTAGCGCACGGTCATGCCGCTGGAGGTGACGTCGATATCGGCGGGAATGAGGGCCTGGAAGCCACGGCCGTTAAGGGTGCCGTGCACGTCGGCGCGGCGGTCGGCCAGCACGGCCACGTTACCGGTGGGGGTGCCGTCGCTGACCTCGTCGGGCCAGGCACCGTAGCGTTGATAGAATTTGAGGTTGGCGGCTTCGATGGCCTTGAGCGAATCGGCGATCTGGGCGCCGCTGGCACCACCACTGCCCACCCAGCCCATGTTGACCGCACCCACCACACCGAAGGTGCTGAGGGTACCGCCCACGGCGGCGGCCAGAATGAGTTCTTCCCGCGCGAACCCGGCGGTGGATTTGGCAATAGCGGTAAGCAGACCGTTGATCATGGCATTATCCTTATTGCCTTATACTGGCATAGGCCGGGGGTTCCTGACAAGTTCCTGACAGATTAAATTACATTGTATTACAATAACTTACCAGAACGAAACAGGATCGACATCGACCGTGACGCGGACCCCGGCGCCCAGCGGGGCGGCCTCGAGCCAGCGCTTGAGCGGGCCATGCGCCGGGGTGGCGGTTTTGACCAGCAGGCGCCAGCGCCAGCGTTCGTTTTTGCGGGCAACTGGCGCGGGTGCCGGGCCCAGCAGGCGCAGGCCCTCGGCCTTGGGGAAATCGGTGGCCAGTCGGCGGGCGGTGGCGACCACTTCGGCCTCTTGCAGGCCATCGACGATGACCGCCACCATGCGGCCGAAGGGCGGATCGCCCCAGGCGCGGCGAGCCTCGAGTTCGAGCTTGTAGAAGCCTTCGCGGTCGGCCTTTTGGAGCGCGGTGAACAGCGGCTGGCCGGGGTCGAACGTTTGCAGCACCACGCTGCCCGGCTTGCTGGCGCGCCCGGCGCGGCCGCCGACCTGCGTGAGCAGCTGGAAGGTGCGTTCGGCCGCGCGCAGGTCGCCGTGGGCCAGCCCCATGTCGGCATCGACCACGCCGACCAGCGTGAGCTTGGGCAGGTGGTGGCCCTTGGTGACGAGCTGGGTGCCGACGATGATGTCGAGCTGGTCGTTATGCAGTTGCTCGAGCAGTTCGCCCATTTGGGCCGGGCTGGACACGCTGTCGCTGTCGGCCACCGCCACGCGGGCGCCTGGCAGCGCGGCCTGGATCTCGGCCGCCACGCGGCGGGTGCCGGGGCCGTAGGCGCGCAGGCTTTCGCTGCCGCAGGTGGGGCACTCGTGCGGCAGGGCTTCGCTGAAGCCGCAGTAGTGGCACAGCAGCCTGTCGCCGTGCACGGTGAGTGACGCATCGCAGCGGGGGCAGTCGCGCCGGGTGCCGCAATCGCCGCAGATCATTAGCGGGGCCACGCCCCGGCGGTTGAGGAACAGCAAGCTTTGTTCGCCGCGTTCGAGCGTTTGTTTGACCTGCTCGATGAGGGCGGGCGAGACGAAACTGCCGCGCGGCAATTTGGTTTGGCGCAGATCGAGCGTGCTGACCGACGGCAGCCGCGCGCCGCCGAAGCGCCCCGGCAAATGCACGTGCGCGTATTTGCCCTGCTGGGCGTTGTGCCAGGTTTCGAGGCTGGGGGTGGCGCTGGACAGGATGGTGGGGCAGGCCCAGGTGCGGCCCAGCTGCACCGCAAGATCGCGCCCGTGGTAGCGGAAGGCTTCGTCTTGCTTATAGCTGCCGTCGTGCTCTTCATCGACCACGATGAGGCCGAGGTTCTGGAACGGCAGGAACAGCGCGCTGCGGGCGCCGATGACCACCACGGGTTCGCCCCGCATGACCTGCCACCAGGTGCGGCGGCGTGCGGCCTCGCCCAGTTGCGAGTGCCACACCAGTGGCGGCGTGCCGAAGGCGGCGGTGAAGCGCTGCACCAGTTGCGGGGTGAGCGCGATCTCGGGCACCAGCATCAGCGTTTGCATGGCCGGTTTTTTAGCGCGGAGGCGGCGCAGCACTTCGAAGTAGACCTCGGTTTTGCCGCTGCCGGTAATGCCGTCGAGCAGGATGGCGCGGCCCGAGTTTTCGGCCACGATGCTTTCCATGGCGGTGGTTTGGGCGTTGGACAGGATGGCGACGCTTGGCTTGGTTTCCTTCAGCTTGGGCCACTTTTTGGGAAGTTCGGGCACCTTGCCGCGCGGCAGGGCCACGCGCAGCGGTTCGCCCGGCGCGCTGAGAGTATAGCGGCTGACCCAGCGGTAGAACGCCAGCGTGTTGGCATGCAGCGCGGGCACATGCGGCAGCGCTTGTGCCGGCTTGATGCGGGGGGGCGGTTCGCCGCCGGATTGGAGCACGATGCCGGCGTATTCCTGCTTGCCCACCGGCGCCTGCACCCAGCTGCCGGGCTTAGGAGCTTCTTCCCCCTGCCAGGCGTAGCTGAGCGTTTTGGGCAGCGCCAGCGGCAGTAACACGCTCACCACAGCGGGCGGCGCTTGTTTGGTATACCGGCTTGCGGGGGCGGGTTTGCTCATAGGAAACTGTTGTACCCCAAAAACACAAACGCCTCCAACCGGAAGCGTTTGTGGGCAAGAGGGATGCCGCTTGCTTTTTATTGCGGCAAGCACCGGGGAACCCATGAACCCCTGTGCCGCACAACACAGATATGAACCCAACCGACTGCAAGCTGACATGCCCACCGCCGCTAACGCCAAAAAAGCCAGTAAAACCGCCACTTCGGCCCGGCTGACAGCCCCCCAGGTTTTAGGCTGGCTGCAGGCGCACCCGGCGTTTTTTGCCGAGCACGCCGATACGCTTCAGCAGTTGATGGTGCCCAAGAAGAGCGGCAATATTCTCAGCTTACATGCGGCCCGCGCCGAGAAAAGTACGCAGGCGGCGGAAAAACTGGCCATTAGGCAGCAGCGCTACGTGGCCACCGCCCGCGCCAACGCCCACACCGCCAATGCCATTTTTGGGGCGGTGATCGCTTTGCTCGCTTGCAAAAGTATTTCGGAATTACGGCATTTGCTGCAGACTAGTTTGAAGGACAACCTGGGGCTTGAGGCCACGCGCTTGCTGCTGGTGGGGCCCAAGCCTTCGGCCACCGGGCTGACGCTGGATGAGATTGACGCCCTTTGCCCGGAATCGGTGAAGCTGCGCAGCCTGACCGATCCGCTGGAGCGCAAAATGTACGGCCCCAAGGGCAACATGCTGAAGAGCGATGCGTTGCTGCGGCTGGTGAGCCCGGCCGGTGCCACGCTGGGGCTGCTGACGCTGGCGAGTGGCGATGCGACGCGTTTTCATGATGGGCAGAGCACCGAGCTGGCGGCGTTTTTTGCCGCGGCGGTGGGGGCCTGCCTTGCCAAGCTGAATGGATAAACAGCCCGCCCTTGTTACCGATTTTGCCGACTACCTGGCCAACACCCGGCGGTTGAGTGCGCATACGGTGGAGGCTTACAGCCGCGACCTGGCGGCTTTTGCCGACTTCATGAAGCAGCACAAGACCGCGGAATTAACGGTGGTGGAATTGCCGAGCTTCAGTGCCCGCGACGTGGAAAGCTGGCTGGCGGCAGGGTTGCGTGGCGGGAAGAACAAGACCAGTTTGAACCGCGCTTTGGCGAGTTTGCGCACCTTTGCGCGTTGGGTGGAAGACAGCCATGGCATGCCCCTGCCCGCTCTGGCGACCACCAAGGGTTTGAAGGCCGCCGCGCCGCCGCCCAAGGCACTGAACCAGACGCAGACGTGGGACTTGCTGGAGAAGTTATCACCCCCGCCGACCAACCCGCAGAAGTTCCCCGTTGAGAAACGCCGCGACTTTACCTTGTTCATTACGTTGTACGGGCTGGGGTTGCGGATATCGGAAGCCTTGAACCTGACGCGGGAGAACGCGCGTGGCGAAACGCTGACCATTATCGGGAAAGGCAACAAGGCGCGGGTGATACCCCTGCCCCTGCCCGTGCAAAGCGCTTTGAACAGCTGGCTGAACGCGCACAACGGGGCGCCGGACAGTGCGCCGTTGTTCCCCGGCGCGAACGGCAAGGCCCTGACGCCGCGCCGCGCCCAGCAGGTATTGCAAAAGACCCGCCGCGACCTGAACCTGCCGGACCACCTGACCCCGCATGCCCTGCGCCACAGCTTTGCCACCCACATGCTGGCTAACGGGGCTGATTTGAGGACGGTTCAGGAACTATTGGGCCACGCCAACCTGAGCACCACGCAGCGCTATTTGGCGGCCGATGTGCAGCGGCTGATGGCCGTGCACCAGAAGGCTCACCCCCTTAATAAGTAGCGCTAGGTTTCGAGGAGTTGGCTGGGCGAAACGTCCAGCGTATTGGCGAGATCGAGCAGCACCAGCACGCTCGGATTTTTGTGTCCGTTTTCGATCTCGCTTAGGTAGCTTCGGTCCATGCCGGTGCGGTGAGCCAGTTCGTCCTGTGTCCAGCCCTTGGCCTTGCGGGCATGGGCAATGTTACGGCCAATAACCTTGAGCACCTTGTTCATGCCCAAAATTATGTTGCCAATAGCCTACAAAATATGTAGGCTATAGCCAACAATACATATGGCAAAAAGAGGGCTATTCCGGTTAATCCTTCTGCTGGCAGGCATGGCGGCGAGCGTGGCGCAGGCGCAGATGGTGGGCATGCCGTTGGTGAGCACCAGCGTGGGTGGGGTGGTGAGCGGCACTTATGGATATTTCCGTAACATCAGCGCCACCAGCATTGCAGCACCCGGCACCTGGTGCGGGCTGAGGCAGGTGTATGGCTATTGTATCAATGCCTCCACGCCCAGGTACACCGGCGCCAACATCGCCTGCAACGGCAATACCCTTGCTGCCAGTTGCACCTATTATCCCGATATAGATGTCTATGTTCACACCAACCCCACAAACTGCCCGAGCGGATACACCGGCATACTGGTTTCGGGGGGATACGTACCCTCGGTGGGGTCAAGCGTTGCTTCGCTGACCTGCGTGAAGAACTGACAGCGGGGCGGTTGTTAGCGGGAGGCGGCGCCCTCGGGGCCGATGTTGAGCGACACGCGCGAGCCCTTGAAGCCCGAGGGCTCGATAATGATGGCCACGAAGCGGCCCGGCTTGGCGTAGTAAAGGCTGCTGGTGCTGCTTTGGAACGCGTTGACCAGGTTCCAGCCGTTCTGCGGCATTTTGTCGATATAGAAATGATAGAGGCTGTCGACGTCGCCGCTGCCGGTGGTGGCCAGCTTGCCCATACTCTGGCCGGGCGTGGTGAAGATCATGCTGCGGTCGAGGTCGATCTTGTGGTTGGCGGGAATGGGAATATCGGGGAACGCGCGCAGCATGGCGGCGGCGGTTTCGGCGGCCTGCACGGGCTGGCCGGTTTTAGGGTCGGTTTGTGTGACGTTGGCGTTGGGCGAACCGGCGCAACCCGCGACGAGCGCGGCGGCCAACAGGGATAAGTACATGCTTTTCATGCGCATAGTGTCGGCCCGGGGCCGCTTCGCTGTCAAGCGAGGCTACTGATTTAGCGACAGCGTGTTGTCGCCCAAGGCTTCGGGCGGGAGTTTGACGTCGAATAGCGGGCCGTTAAAGCGCGGCAGGTTGAAGCTGGGCAACAGCGGGGTTTGATATATTTCGGCCAGCGGCACCGCATAGTTGTTGAAATGCAGCGGGCCCGCCACCACCGGACCGAAGCCGAAGCGCTGGGCGCCGGTACGCCCCATGTGGCCCGCCACGCTGCCGGTGAAGCGGGCCGGGCCGCCGCTATAGGCGATGCTGTGCACGTCGAGATCGAGATTGACGCCCTGCGAGGCCTGCAGGGTGGCATGGCCGCCACTGGTGAGCTTGCCGCTGAGGGTGCGGTTTTGCACGGCGGTGACGTCGCCATCGACCACAAGGCCCATGCCGCCCCAGTTGACCGCGCCCGCCGGGCTGCTTTGGGTATAGGTGCCGACGTTGGCGCCGTAGACCAGGTCGATATCGCCGCCGCGGGTATTGATGGTAAGGCTGTGGGCGCCGTCGAGCTGGCTGTTGAGCACGAAGGCCCCGCCCTGCGTGTTGAACGAACCGTTGGCCGCCAGCGTGACCGGCACGTTGATGGTGAGGTTGCCTTGTGTGGTGATGCCGCTGCTTAAATAGATGCGCGCGCCTTCGGCCTGAAAACTGGCCAGCGGCACCGCGCCGCCGAGTTCGGCGTTGACGTAAATACTGCCGCTGCCCGCATCGACCAGCAGGTTGTGGTTGCCGCCGATGGCCTGGTTGAAATAGACGTTGCCGCCGTCGGTGAGGATCTGCACGTCGGCGATGAGTTGCGACTGGGTGTTGAGCGTGATGTCTCCGCCGTGGCTGACCAGCAACCCGGCCAAGCCCTGCTGCGCGTTGATGGTTTGCGCGCCCAGCGTGTACACGTTGCCGAGCAGTTGCACGATGTTGGCGTCGATGCTGAGGGTGTTGAGCCTGCCGCTGCCGGTATCTCCCAGTTGATAGAAGGTGACGGTATCGCCATAGACCGAGAGATCGACCCCCGGCGCGCTGGCCAGAATGTTGTTGGTGCTGTTGGCAATGACGTCGGCGCGGCCGCTGGCCCCTGCCCCGGCGTGGATGGTGGTATCGCCGCCCAGGTAAATGGTGCCTACATTCCCGAAGCTGAAATTACCGGCCGTGCGCAATGTGCCGCCGCCGTAATTGAGCTGGCTGCCGCTGGCGAAGGTGAGTTCGTTGATATTGACGTTGCCGGTGAGGTTGAGGTTTGCCAGCCCGGCCACCAGCGTGAGGTTGTAGGGGCCGGTGACGCTGCCGGTAAGGGTGATGTCGTTCCCCACATTACCACCGCCGGTGATGGTGCTATTGCCCGCCATGGTAATGACACCATTGAGGCTGATGGCCTGGTTGGAGGTGAGGTTGCTATAAATGGTGAGCGGGCCGTTGATGGTGAGGTTGCCGCCCGCCACCAGTTGCTGGTTGGCGATGGTGCTACCGGTGAGCGACAGGTTGCCGGTGGTGGTGACGTTGTTCAGGTTAAGTGCCGCGGCGGTGGCGGTGAGGCTTTGCAGCGGGGTGAGGCCGCCCCAGGCGGCATCGGCCGTGAGGTTGCCGCTGCCGGCGGTGATGGTGAGATCGTAAGCCCCGTTGAGCGTGCCGTGGGTGACGAGGTTGCCGCCGCCGGTGGCGATGGTGCTGTTGGCGCCCAGTGTGACGGCGTTGTTGAAGGTGATGTTTCCACCCGTGCTGGCCACGTTGTTGTTGAGCGCGGTGGCGCCGGTGACGTTGATGGCACCTGTGGTATCGACCGCGCCGTTGAGCGCCACGCTGGTGCCGTTGACGTTAAGGGCAGCCACGTTGTTGATGCCGTTGAGGGTGATGGCGTTGCCAGTGGCAGTAAGATTGTGCGCGTTGCCCGCGATGGTGTTGGCGCTATCGGTGATCAGGTTGCCGGTGCCGGCATCGACCGTGGCGTTGGTTTGCAGGCTTAGGGCGCCGAGATTGGTGAAATCGAGCCCGTTGGCCGAGGCCAGGCTGGTATTGATGAACACGTTGTTGCCGCTGGCCAGTGCCAGTGTAGGGGCGCTGAAGGTGTTGAAATAGATATCGGCGCCGCCTGCCTGCACGGTAAGGATATGGGCGCCGGTGACCGTGCCGCCGAGGGTGATGTCATTCCCTGCCGCGCCGCCGCCGGTGAGCGTGCTGTTGGCGGCCAGTGTGGTGTTGCCGGTGAGGCCGAGGGTGGTTCCGGCGGTGTAGATGCCGTTGAGCGTGGTGTTGCCCGCAAAGCTTTGCGCGCCGCTGGTGGTGACGTTATGCAGGCTGTTGGTGCCCGTGCTGGCAAAGCTGGCCAGCGGCGTGCCGCCGCCGACCGCGCCGGTAAAGGTGTTGGTGCCGGTGCCACCGGTCATGGTGAGGCTGTAGGGGCCGTCGACCGTGCTGTTGAAGCTGGTATTGCCATTACCGGCACTGGTGTTGAAGGTGGTGTTACCCGCCAGCGTAACGGCGTTGGCAAAGCTGGTGTTGCCGGTGTTGTGGGCAAAGGTGCCATTAATGGTGGCCGGGCCGGTATAGGTTTGGGCGCCGGTGGTTTGCACACCATTCAGGGTAAGGGCGCCGCCGGTGGCGGTAAGGGTGGTGAGACGGGCGCTGTTACCGACAGTGTCGTTAAGCGCGACCGCACCGCCGCCTGCGTTGAGGGTGAGATCGTGCGCGCCATTAACGGTGCCCGCGGCGGTAATGTTGCCGCCGGTGCTGGCCACCTGCACGTTGCTGCCGAGGGTGACGTTGTTATTCAGGTTGACCGCCCCGCCGTTGGTGCCGAGGTTGCCATTAAGCGTGATGCCGCCGGTGCCGGTGTGGTTTTGCGCGCCACTGGTGTTGGCTGCGGCTAAACTTAAGGTGCTGTTGGCATCGGTGGTAAAAGTAGTGAGCGCGCTGTTACCACCCACGGCGCCTCCTACGTTAACCACCGCACCGGTAATGGCCAGCGAGTAATTGCCGTTGATGGTGTTGCCGCTGCCGAGGGTGACGTTTTGGCGGGTGCTGCCGTTATCGGCCGTGATGGTGCTGTTGCCCGCCAGCGTGATGGCGCCCGCGTTGCCGAAGTTGAGGGCATTGTCGGCCAGCAGGCTGCCGTTGAGGGTAAGGCCGCCCGCACTGGCGAGGGTGAGCGTGCCGACATCGACATTACGCAGGCTGATGGCACCGCTGCCTGCGGTGAGCGCCAACACGTAGGCGCCGGTGGCGCTGCCGTTGAGGGTGATGGCGCCGCCTGCGCTGGTGAGGGCCACATCGTTCGGCAGCAGCAGGTTGCCGTTGAGGGTGATGGCCGCATTGGTGCTGGTGAGGGCATTGCCCACCGTGACGTTGCCGCTGCCGGTGGTGGTATTGAGCAGGATGGCGCCGGTGCCTGCCGAAGTATCGATGCTGCCTACATTGATATGGGCGCCATTGATGGTGACGGCCGCGCCGCCGGTGACGATGCTGTCGAGCGCGTTCATGCTGAAATTGCCGCTGCCGTCATTGTCGCTGTCGGCGGTGAATACCACGCTGCCGGTGGTGGCAAGGTTGAGCACATGGTCGGTGAGCGGGGCGATGGTGATGTCGTTAGTGGCCTCCAGCAGAATATTGGTACCGGCGGACAGCGCTTCGAGAGCCTGTTCGGAGATGCTGAAATCGGTGCCGCCGCCGTCGGCCGCCAGGACGCTGCCGTCGATGGATTCGGCGTCGTCGGTATCGGGGCCACCGTTGGTGATGGTGATGTTGGCGGGATCGATGAGCAGGGTGCCGGTTTTGCCGTTGGCGGCGGTGGTGATGACGGTGCCCGGCAGGCTCATGCCCTGGTGGCCCGAAACCTCGACCTTGCCGCCGTTGCCGCTGGCGCTGCCGCCGCGGGCCTCGATGGTGCCCGCCATGCGGGTATAAGTGCCGATGACATCGACCGTGCCGCCGTTGCCGTTGGTGCCACCATTGGCGGTGATCTTGCTGCCGGTATCGACATTGACTACTCCGCCGGTGAGCTTGATGGTGCCGCCGTTGGTGGTGACGCCGTTGGCCTCGATGATGCCGGTGTTGTTGATGACGCTGGCCAGCCCGGCCTGGGTCATCAGTTGAATGTTGCCGCCCGCGCTGTGCAGTTGCCCGTTGTTGGCCACGCGCTGGGAAAAGTCGGCCACGCCGGGAGCGATGCTGATGAGGCCGGACTCATCGAGTGAAAAGGCCGGGGCCGCCGCCAGCGTGATTTTGGGCGAGGTGATGGTGCCGTTGTTGGTGACGGTGGCCCCGACCAGGGCGGCATACTGGCTGGCGTTGATGACGCCGTTGTTGGTGATGGTGCCGCCGGTAATGCCGCCAAGGGTGCCGTCTTCGAGCAGCGTGCCGGTGCTGGTGAGCAGGCCGCCCACATCGACCCGCGCGCCCTGCCCGAACATGACCCCGTTGGGGTTGAGCAACCAGACACGGCCGTTGGCGGAGATCTGGCCGTCGATCTGCGAGGCGTTGCCGGAAATGCGGTTAATGCTAAGGGCGTTGCTGCCAGGCTGGTAAAAGTTGACGCGTTCGCCCGCGGCAATATCGAAGCCGGTCCAGTTGAGCACCGCGCTGTTGGTGCTTTGGGTAATGTTGAGGGTGGAGGCATTGGGCTGGGTAAAGGTGCTGCCGCCACTGGCCACGCTGCCGCCCTGCGGCAGGGCGAGCGCGCTACTTGCCAATAACCATAATGTAGCGACGGCGCGTTTCATTTATTTCCCCTGCTCCTTGGCGTCGGCCAGCACGTTGAACTGCTTTTGCAACTGGAACAGGATGGTGCCGTTGCGCTTATCGGACGTGCTGGGCGTGTTGCTGTAGGGGGTGGCCAGCACCACGGTGCCATTCAGGCCCGGGCGGATGGCGGCGCGCACGCCCAGGCCGCCGGACACGCGGGTGACGGGTTTGACGCTTTCGCCCGCCACGCGGTCTTTGTTCCAGACCGCGCCGGCATCGTAGAACGTGAACAGCTGGTAGGTTTGCAGGTAGCGGAGTTCGGGGCGGAAGGTGAGCTGCAGCTCGGCGGTGCCGGCCAGGCCGTGGTCGCCCAGAAGCTCTTGGTTGGGATAGCCTCGGCCCATTTGCGCGCCGCCGAAGGCAAACTCTTCGCCCGCCAGCAGGGCATGGGTGGAAAACTGACCCTTGGTAGCCAGCAGCAGGCCCCAGTATTCGTTGAGCGTTTGGAGGCGGCTGGCATCGAACCCGAAAGTGGTGAAGCCTTCGCCGGTGCCGCGGGTGCGGCTGGCCATGATGTCGCCCCGGCGGGTAGGGTTATCGAGGTCGAGCCCGTGGCGCACGCGGAGCGTCACGTCGTTGCTGCCCATGCCGCCATCGCGCCCGCGCCAGCTGGTGAACAGTTCGGCCACGCGGGTGCGGTCGCGGCTGAGCGGGGCATCGGCGGCGGTGCCTTCGGCATTCAGCCAATCGAAGGCCGCACCGAATTCGACACGGACGCGCTGGCGCTGGATAGGCACCCAGCCCATGCGCCCGCCCAGGCCCACACTGCTGCCGGTGATGCCGCTGTCCTCAAGCTTCCAGCCCGGCTGGCTGCGTGCCGCCAGTGCGTTGGCGCCTACGTAAAATTCGGGGGTGACCGGCATCTTCCACCCCACGCTGCCGTAAGTGAGGCCGGTGATGTCGGTGGTTTGTACGCCCTGCAGGGTGATCTCGTCGGCGCCATTGGTGAGCGGATTGGCAAAGGCGATGGCACCCTGGATTTGGTTGGGGCCGAGGTACTTGGTGCCGTAGTTGTTGAAGTCGAGTTCGCCGATGGCTTTGCGCTCCTGCATATCGAGCACCAGTTGCGTGGTGCCGGACACCGAGCCGGGCACAAAGGTGCCGCGCGCGGCCACGCCGGGAACATCGTTGAGGCGCAGCAACGCGCTTTCGACCGCGTCTTGTGTCAGCGGGCCGTTCTGCAGGCGGTCGACCAGGGTTTTGACCAGCCGCTTTTCCTGCAGGCTTTGCGGCGCCTGCACCACCACGCGCTCGAGCTTGCCTTCGACCACCTGGATGACGACGCGGCCGCCCGAGATCTCCTGCGCGGGCAACAGGGCGCGGGCCAGGAAGAAGCCGTTCTTCTGGTACACGGCATTGATCTGCGCGACCACGTTATCGATTTCGGCCAGGCTGCTTTCCTGCCCGGTGAGGTTATCGAAGATCGGCTTAAGCTGGCTGGCCTGCACCAGCGTGACGCCGCGCACTTCGACACTGCTGAGCGGGAAGCGGATATCGCTGCGGCCCAAGGTGGTGGGGGTGGGCACTTCGCTGGTTAAAAGTTCGGCAACCGGGACCGGCTTGGGGTTGGCGCCGATGATATCGTGCAGGCGTTGCAGCCCGGCAGGCCCCGGTACGCCATTGGCCGCCACGGCGGCACTGGCCCAAAAGGCCAAGCCTGCGGTCAAAAAAGCCCTTGTTCGCACGATGTTGTTTTCTCTTGCCCTGATAGTGCAGAAAGCGTGCCCAAGTGAGGCAACGAGCATACCGATAGGGCGAAGCGGTGTTACCTGTCTGATTGATACGTATATTATTGAAATATATAACAAGTAGCTATTTTAGCAACACATCAACCCAAAGTGTTGGCGCTTTGCATCAACTTAATATTGCGCAATGCTTTACCGGCAGCTTAAGGTGAATTGCATCGGCGCCTCCTCCCCCCACCCCTCGGCGCCGATCAAATTACCGAGCCCTGTCCCCCCGGGGCTTTTTTGTTGCCCGCGCTAACGGCCTGTGGCACACCAGCCGCCGTGCCGGTGTGGCGGAATGGCAGACGCGACGGACTCAAAATCCGTTTACTTCACGGTAGTGTGGGTTCAAGTCCCTCCACCGGCACCACTATGTTACAAGCCCCTATGCCCCTGATTTACCCTGCCCCCGCTAGTTTAAAAAACCCCACCGTTGCCGTGGGCAACTTTGATGGCGTTCATGCCGGGCACCGTGCCCTGTTACAGGCGGCGCGCGCACTGGGCGGGCCCCTGGTGGTGCTGACGTTTGAGCCGCATCCGCGCGCTATTTTAAACCCCGGCAAGCCGTTTGAACGCCTGATGACGCCCGATGAAAAAGTCGCCGCATTGCAGCCGCTGGCCGATGCCGTGGCCGTTCTGCCGTTTGATAGGGATGTGGCGGGCTGGACGCCGGAGGAATTCGTCAACCGCGCTCTGGTGGAGTGGCTGGGTGCCGCACAGGTGGTGGTGGGTGAGAACTTCCGCTTTGGACACAAGGCCGCAGGCACCACCGCCACGCTGGCCGCCTGCCCGGCTTTTGCCACCACTGTTGTGCCGCTGCTAGCTGATGCCGGTGGCATGGTTATCAGTTCTTCCCGCCTGCGCGCCAAAAACGATTAATGGCGCTTGATAACTGGCGGAAAAGCCGGTAATTCTCAAAGCCTTATGACAGCCGATTATTCCAAAACCCTTCAACTGCCGCAAACCGGCTTTGCCATGCGCGCCAACCTGCCCGAACGCGAACCGCGCTGGATCGCCGACACCATTGCCGAAGGTTTTTACCAGAAGCTGCGCGACAGCCGTACGAATGCGGACAAGTTCATCGTTCACCTGGGGCCGCCGTATGCCAACGGGGCTTTCCACATGGGCCACGTGCTGACCTATGTGCTGAAGGATTTTGTGGTGCGCTGCAAGTTCATGCAGGGGTTCGACAGCCCCTACGTGCCGGGCTGGGATTGCCACGGCCTGCCGATTGAATGGAAGGTTGAGGAAGACCTGCGCAAGGGCGGCAAGAGCAAGCGCGATATTTCCAAGGCCGAGCTGCGCCAGCGTTGCCGCGAGTACGCGCAAAAATGGATCGATGTGCAGAACGGCGACTGGCAACGTTTGGAGTGCCTGGCCGACTGGGACCGCCCCTACAAAACCATGGCACCGCAGAACGAAGCCGGCATTGTGCGCGAGCTGGGCAAAATGGTGGAACGCGGCTTGGTGTACCGCGGCCTGCGCCCCACGCTGTGGGCCACGGTTGAAGAAACCGCCATGGCCGAAGCCGAGATCGAGTACGACGAAAACCACAAGAGCAAGGCAGTTTATGTCGCCCTTCCGCTGGTGGGGAAAGAAAATGAATTCCTCGTTATCTGGACCACCACGCCGTGGACCCTGCCCGCCAACCGCGCCGTGGCGGTGAAGGGTGACGAAGCGTATATGGCCATTGATACCGGCGATAAAACCGTTTGGATTGCCGAGAAATTGAGGGCTGATTTCGGCACCGCCACTGGCCTGCAAGGAAGCGTAAAAAACAAGATCCGTGGCGAACAAATGATGGGTTGGACATATGTTCATCCGCTGTACGATGACGTGACCGGCAAGGTGGTTTTGGGTGACCACGTAACCACTGACAGCGGCACCGGTTTGGTGCACATTGCGCCGGCGCACGGGGTTGAAGACTTTGGCATTGGCGTGCGGGAGGGGCTGCCGCTGGATTGCCCGGTGGGCAGTTACGGCCAGTACGAAGAAAACGTGCCGAAACTGCCCCACACAAATGTTGAGCTTAAAAAGCTGAATATCTGGAAGGCGCAGGATTTAATCATTGAAGAAATCCGCCAAACCGGCAAATTGCTTAAAACCTACGAATTAACCCACAGTTATCCCATCAGCTGGCGCAGCAAAAAACCGCTGATCTACCGCACCACCCACCAGTGGTTTGTGAGCATGGACAAGGTGACGTTGCCGGAAACAGGCAAGAATTTGCGCGAGTCGTCGCTGGACCGGATATTCGGGCGCGGCGTGAAGGGCGTGAACTGGGTGCCGGGATATGGCGCCAACCGCATCGGCAGCATGATCGAGAACCGCCCGGACTGGTGCATCAGCCGCCAGCGCGCGTGGGGGGTGCCGATCACCATTTTCGTGAACAAGAAGACCGGCCTGCCGGTGGCCGACCAGGCGGTGTGGGAACACATTGCCGGGCTGGTGGCCAAGGAAGGCATTGATGCCTGGGATAACAGGCTGGAAGGCCGTATTGAGGAACTGCTGCCCGCCGGCTGGCTGGCCGCGAACGGCCTGACCGTGGACGACCTTGAGCCGGTGCGCGACATATTGGACGTATGGTTCGACAGTGGCACCACGCATGCCCACGTGCTGCGCGCCGAGGGCGGCGAAGGCCAGCGCTTTTACCGCAAGGACGGCAAGCGCCCGGCCGACCTGTACCAGGAAGGCAGCGACCAGCACCGCGGCTGGTTCCACAGCAGCCTGCTGACCAGCGTGGCCAACTACGGCGATGCGCCCTACGAGAACGTGGTGACCAGCGGCTTTGTGGTGGATGGGCAGGGACGGAAGTTCAGCAAGAGTTTGGGCAACGGTGTTGAGCCCAAGGATTTATTGCACAAATATGGCATGGATATCATCCGTTTGTGGGTTTTTAGCAGCGATTTTAGCGAAGATATTCGATATTCGCCTGAAATCATGGAAAATATGAGCGGGGCTTACCGCAAGTTCCGCAACGTATTGCGCTGGATTTTGGGTAATTTGGGTGGTGCGCAGGTGATGCAGAACGGTAGCGCGGGTGATGCCCGGATGTCGGAAAAGGGAGCCGTGGATGCTCTGGAACGTAGCGCAACCGATGCGCCGCTGCCGGCACTGGAAGAATACCTGATGCACCGGCTGTACATTACGCTGAGCAACTTTGAAGGCTTTGTGAACGGCTACCAGTTTCATCGTGCCTACCAGACCATTTACGAGTTTTGCGAGCGCGACCTGAGCGGCCTGTACTTTGAGGCCCGCAAGGATGCGCTGTACTGCGACGCCCTGCACACCCCGCGCCGCAAGGCCGCCGTGGCCGTGCTGGAAGTGGTATTTGAGGCGCTGTGCACCCACCTGGCGCCGTTCATGCCCTTTACCGCCGACGAAGCCTGGCGCGAGCGCTTTGGCGACAAGGCCCGTGTGCATGCCGCTACTTTTACTGACCTGGACAGCAAGTGGTTGCTGGACGAAAGCGAGGCCGACGACTGGGCAAAGCTTTTGGCCCTGCGCGACGAGGCCAACAAGACCATTGAAGGCGCCCGTGCCGACGGCAAGGTGGGTGCCAATGCCAGCGCCCGCGTGACCGTGGCCGACCTTGATGTGAACGCCGCATTGCTGGGTGAAATTCTGGGCGGGGCGCAGGTGGCCAAGGGCAGCGCTTTTGCGGCCCGCGCCGCGGAGGGCCACAAGTGCCCGCGTTGCTGGCAGTATTACGACCACGTGAACGAGGATGGGTTGGAGGCACGGTGTGCCGAGGCGCTGGCGGAAAAAGCCTAAAGCAAAACGGCCCCGCGAACGGGGCCGTTTTTTCATGTTGGTTGCGGCGTGGCGTACCTGTTGCCGCGCGGCGTGCGATACCACAGCCTGTCGCCCTGGGCCGTGCGCCGGGTACATACCATACCCTTGCTTTCGAGGATGTCGAGCAGGGTGAGGATATAACCGAGCGTGGTGCGCGGCCGACCGGGATGGTGGTTGGGATTTTCGCGGAGGAGGCTGTCGAATTTATCGCGAATGCTGCCGTCGAAGTCGGCGAGTTCCCACTGGGGCGAAAGCACCGAGAGGACCTGGCGCTGGGCTTCGGTGAGATTGGCGGGCAGGTAGATGCCCATCATGTGGAAATAATCGATGAAGAACAGTTTGATTTGCCTGAGCATGGAAAACCCCTGGCCATGAAACGGGAAGTAACGTGCCGAAAGTATACGCATGAAGCCCTTTAAAGCCAAGCCAAAGCTGCTATAACGAATGCCCATGGTTAAAAACACGCCCCGCAAACCGACAGTTCGGCCCAAATTCACCACCGGCTTCAGCTGTGGGCCGACCGCGAAATTCCCCGGCTGGAAGCTGGAGATGCTGAAAGGTGCGCTGGTGGGCCGCAGCCACCGCGCGGCGCCTGCCCGGGCGAAGATCAAGCAGGTGGGGCAAGAGCTGAAGGCCATGCTGGGGCTGCCCGCCGATTACGTGATCGGCATGATGAGCGGCAGTGACACCGGCGCCGTGGAAGCCATTTTATGGAACGTGCTGGGCGAGCGCCCGGTGGACGTGTTCGGCTGGGAAGCCTTTGGCAACGACTGGGTGACCGACGTGGTGACGCAGTTGAAGTGCGAACACCGCGCCTTTACCGGCAAGTACGGCGAACTGCCGCCGCTGCACGAGGCTAACAAGACGCACGACATTGTGTTCACCTGGAACGGCACCGCCGCCGGGGTGAAGGTGCCGGACGGGGCCGACTGGATTGCCGACGACCGCGAAGGGTTGACCATTTGCGATGCCACCAGCGCCATTTTTGGCATGCCATTGCCGTGGGACAAGCTGGATGTGGTGACCTTCAGCTGGCAGAAGGTGCTGGGTGGCGAGCCGCAGCACGGCATGCTGGTGCTGAGCCCGCGCGCCATCAGGCGCATTAAAAACTACACGCCCGTGTGGCCGATACCGAAACTGTTCCGGTTGAAGGACAAGGGCATTTTCATGGCCGGGATATTTGACGATACGCCGATAAACACCCCCAGCATGCTGTGCATTGAGGATATTCTGGTGTGCCTGGAACTGGGCCGTGGGCTTGGCGGACAGGAAGGACTGATCGCGCGCTCGCGCGAAAGCTACGCCCACCTGAAGCGCTGGGTGGACAAGACCGACTGGCTGGATTTTTTGCCCGCCGACGATGCCGTGCGCAGCACCACCAGCCCCTGCCTGAAAATTACCGACCCGCAGTTTTTGACCATGGACGAAGCCGGGCAGCGGTTGTTCTGCAAAGCCATTGTGGACATGCTGGAGGCCGAGGGGGTTGGTTTCGACTTCAACGGCTACAAGGACGCCCCCCCGGGGTTACGCATCTGGTGCGGGCCGACCGTGGAGCCCGACGACGTGGATGTGCTGACCGTATGGATCGATTGGGCTTATGCGCAGGTGCATGCGCGCACCTTCCCTCGCTAGCAGAAACCCCGCCGAGGCGGGGTTTTTAATTAGTCTTCGCGGCTGCTGAAGACACGGGTGGGGCGCTGGGGTTTGCTTTCCCACGGCTTTTTGCCGCCGCCGGATTTACCCTGGCCCTTATTATATTGGCCACCGGCGGACTTGCCCTTGTAGCCGCCGAAGCCGCCCGGTTTTTTATCGCCGAACTTCTTGTCGCCGAATTTCTTTTCAAACGGACGCTTGGCGTAGTTGTTGGGCTTTTTGCCATCGCCGCCTTCGCGCTTCACGTAGCCGCCTTCGGCGCCATTTTTGACGAACGGCTTGTAGGGTTTATCGGCACGCGGGGCGTGATTGCCAGCGCTGTGCGACCTGGGACGGTCGGCATAGGGCTTTTTGGGGCCGCTGTGCGAGGCCGGACGATCGCCGAACTTGCGAGTGCTTGAGCCGGGGCCGTGGCTGGTGTGCGTGCCGCCGCGCGGGTTGCTGCCGCCGCCCTTGCCGCCGCGGATGGTTTTGGGCACGCGCAGGGCACGGAATTCGGTTTCGGACATGATGCTGGGCAGCTCGGCGATGCTTTCGAGCTTGAAGGTGCGGCGCAGTATCTTTTCGATGTCGCGCAGCAGGGGCATGTCGGGCGGCGTGACCAGCGAGATGGCGACGCCGGTTTCGCCCGCGCGGCCGGTGCGGCCGATACGGTGCACATAATCTTCGGACACGTTGGGCAGGTCGAAGTTGATGACGTGGCTGAGCTTTTTGACGTCGAGGCCGCGGGCGGCGACGTCGGTGGCCACCAGCACCTTGAGGCTGGCGTCGTGCATGGCCTGGATGACGCGCTTGCGCTGATTCTGCTTCAGGTTGCCGTGCAGCGCGGCGGTTTTGTGGCCCCAGCGGCCGATCTTGTCGGCCAGTTTGTCGGCGCCGTGCTTGGTGGCGGCGAAGATGATGGCCTGCCAGATCTTGCCGTGCTCGAGCAGGTGCTTGAGCTGTTCCATTTTGTGCTCGTTGTTGTCGGAGTAGATGATCTGCTGGGTGATGTCGACGTGGCTTTGCTTGGCGGCGGCGAGTTCGACGCGGACGGGGTCGCGCAGCACCTTGGCGGAAACCTTTTCGATCGCCGGGCTGAAGGTAGCCGAGAACAGCAAGGTTTGCGGGCGGAACTGGCCCTGCGGCAGGGCGTCGATGATGCGTTCGACCGGGCGCAGGAAGCCCATGTCGAGCATGCGGTCGGCTTCGTCGAGGATGAGGAGTTCGACACGGCTGAGGTCGACGCGGCGCTCCTGGATATGGTCGATCAGGCGGCCGGGGGTGGCGACCAGCATGTCGAGCGGGCGGCTGAGCAGCGTGTATTGCGGGCCGTAGCTGACGCCGCCGATGACCACGCCGCTGGACACGCGCACGTGCTTGGTGAACAGCTTGATGGTGTCGGCGATCTGGGCCGAGAGTTCGCGCGTGGGGGTGAGCACCAGCACGCGGGGGCCGTGGCCCTTGACGACCTTGGAGGGGCCGGAAACGATCTTGTGCAGCGCGGGCAGCACGAAAGCCGCGGTTTTACCGCTGCCGGTGGGGGCGCAGGCCATGACGTCGTGGCGCTTGAGCGTGTGCGCGATGGTGCCCGCCTGGATGGGCGTGGGCGCGCTGAAGCCATTTTCGGTGATGGATTTAAGGATAGCCTCGTTGAGGCCGAAGTCGGCAAATTGCATAGCGTTGTCTTTCTCGTGTTTGCGGTATTCATGAATGCAAACTCACGAGCCGCCTGCCAGGCTTGATTGCCCGGACACCGGCCATATGGAGGGGTTGGTTGCGGATTGCAAGCTTATTTGCTGTTTTTATTCAAAAATACTGAAAAAAGGCTGGCGCTGGGCGGCACCTATGGGCTACAAGCCGCGTCATGAGCACCGAAAACATCCGCAATATCGCCATTATCGCCCACGTTGACCACGGCAAGACCACCCTTGTAGACGCCCTTTTGCGCCAGACCGGCACCTTTGCCGCGCACGAAAAGGTGACCGACCGCGCCATGGACAGCAACGACCTGGAACGCGAACGCGGCATCACCATTTTGGCCAAAACCACCGGCGTAACCTATAAAGGGCACCGCGTGAACATTGTGGATACCCCGGGCCACGCCGACTTTGGCGGCGAAGTGGAACGCATTTTGGGCATGGTGGACGGCGCCGTTTTGCTGGTGGATGCTGCCGAAGGCCCCATGCCGCAAACCAAATTCGTGCTGGGCAAGGCCCTGCAACTGGGCCTGCGCCCCATATTGGTGGTGAACAAGGTAGACCGCAGCGACGCCCGCCCGGATGAAGTGATCAACGAAACCTTTGACCTGTTTGACAGCCTGGGTGCCACCGACGAGCAGATGGACTTCCCCATCATGTACGCGGTTGGCCGCGACGGCTGGGTGGGGCCCGACTACAAGAACCCGACCACCAGCACCGAACCGTTGCTGGACCTGGTGCTGAAGCACGTGCCCGCCCCGAGCGGCGACGAGAATGCGCCCTTTAGCCTGCTGGCCACCATTATCGAGCGGAACGACTTTTTGGGCCGTGTGGTGACCGGCCGCGTGATGAGCGGCACCATTAAAAAGAACATGAGCATCAAGGCCATGACCCGCACCGGCGAAGATGTTGAAAAGGGCAAGGTGACCGCGCTGTTTACATTCCAAGGCCTGAAGAAGGTTCCGGCCGAGGAAGCCAAGGCGGGCGACATTGTAGCGCTGGCCGGTTTGAGCCAGGCCTACGTGAGCCACACCATTTGCGAACCGGGCATTACCACCCCCCTGCCCGCGGTGGACATTGACCCGCCGACCATGATGATGACCTTCAGCGTGAACGATTCGCCCCTGTGCGGCCGCGAAGGCAAAAAGCTAACCAGCCGTGAAATCGGCGCCCGGCTGTTCGCCGAAGCCGAAACCAACGTGGGTTTGCGCGTTGAGCAGGGCAGCAGCGCCGAAAGCTTTAAGGTGATGGGCCGCGGCGAATTGCACCTGGGCGTGCTGATTGAAACCATGCGCCGCGAAGGCTTTGAGCTTTCGATTTCGCGCCCGGAAATCATCTTCCGTGAAGAGAACGGCGTGAAGCTTGAACCGTATGAAGAGATCATCATCGACGTCGACCAGGAATTCAGCGGCGTGGTAATGGAAAAGATGGGCTACCGCCGTGCCGAGTTGATCAACATGGTGAGCGACCACCACAGCAAAACCCGCCTGATCTTTGTGGGACCCAGCCGTGGGATGATCGGCTACCGCAGCGAGTTTTTGACCGACACGCGCGGCACCGGCATTTTGACCCGCCAGTTTAAAGAATACGGCCCCGTGAAGAGCGCCCCCCCGGGCCGCCGCAACGGCGTGCTGGTGAGCATGGCTGCGGGCACGACCACCGCGTACATCCTCAACGAACTGGAAGCCCGCGGCGTACTGTTTGTGGGTGCGGCCATTGAAGCCTATGACGGCATGATCATTGGTGAAAACAGCCGCGAAGGCGACCTTGAGGTGAACCCCACCCACGCCAAGAAACTGACCAACGTGCGCGCCGCCGGCAAGGACGACGCCGTGAAGCTGACGCCCCCGCGCCAGATCACCCTGGAATATGCCCTGACCTACATTGAAGACGATGAGCTGGTTGAGGTGACGCCGAGCAACATCCGCTTGCGCAAGCGCGGCTTGGACGCCAATGCCCGCAAGCGCATGAAGCGCGCCGGTGACGCCGCTTAGGACTATGGGCCCTTCGGGGCCTTTAGTTTGCGCTGAGGGTTAGACTTAAATCATCACGGTAATTCCCGGAGATCTCATTCCCCGTCAGCGTGCCGATGGTGACCACCGTGCGCAGGTTGGTGCCCGCCACCGGCGTGGTGACCGTGGCGGGCTGGTTGGCCACCGTGACCTGCCCCCCGCCCGACAGGTTCTGCCCCGTGCCGCCGATGCTGATGGTGTAGGGAATGGTGGTGCTGACCCCCGGCGTTTGCACCAGTTTTTGGCCGTTGGCCGAGGCCACCTTGAGCGTGTAGCCGCTGTTGCTGCGGATGGAGATATCGCAATCGAGCTGGGCGGCGCTGGTGAGGTTGCCGAACGCCAGCGTGCGGGTTTGGCTGCTGATGTCGAACGAAGTGGTGCTGGGCACCACCGAGACGTCGGCGCTGGTTTCGACCGGCACGGAGAACGTGAGATTGGTGCTTTGCGGCCCGCTGCCGCTGCAGCAGGTGCCCGCGAAGAGCTGCAGCGCCACGTTGGTGTCGGTGTAGGCGTTGCATGGTACGACCTTGAACGTTGGCAATAACCGGTAACGAAAAGCCGCCCGGTAAGGGGCGGCTTTTTTACGCTGACAGTTACCGGTGTTTGTGCCGAACGCGCTTTACCTTGTGCCGCTTTTGGCCGTGCGCGTAAAAACAGTTATCGCCGATAACCGTACTGCACGACGAAGCATAGGCGCCACGGAAAGAGCGGGCATGGAACGAGTCCATTCCGCGCAACCGTTCAAACACCGAAGACTCGGTGCTTACCGTCCCTTGCTGCGCATACTCGCGCAGAAAAATACGCGCGCTCTCACGCGACAAAGCCAGCTTGGCCTGCCCCACCTTACCGCCGCCCATGGTATGCACCAGGGCATTGGGGTAGGTGATGACCGAGCAGATGTCCGGGCCATATTTGCCCGACCTCAACCGGGTGAGGATGATACTCATCACCGAGGCATGGGCCGCGCGTGTAGGCACTGCCTCGCGGTAAAACACCGTGGTCAGCAGGTTTTCCTGCCTTTCGTAGCTGCAACCGGCAGCCAGCACCGAGGTGCCGGTGCCCACGATAAGAGTAACAGCCGCCAAGGCAGCTTTGGTAAAACGCCACATTACAGATAGTCCGTAGGCCACAGGTCGGGGGGCCGTGATCCCGTTTTCAGACCCGTGCACTATGCAAAGCGCCCCCTAAGGGGGATATGAGGACATGGCTAGTTTGCATGAAAATCCGGTAAAATTTCCCCACCTCGCCGCCTTGTTTAACCTTTACTTAGTTGCTATACCCGCATTCGTGCGGAGGAGTGGCCGAGTGGCCCCCTCTTCATAAGGGCTGGCGCACGCCGCGTGTGCCGGTTGCAAAGTGCGGAGGAGTGGCCGAGTGGTCTAAGGCGCACGCCTGGAAAGTGTGTTGGGGGCAACCCCTCGCAGGTTCGAATCCTGTCTCCTCCGCCATTTATTTTGCTATATCGCCTTAACCGCAAAAGGCTACACTGCAGTCATGTTCAACCACCTTCTTGCCCTTGTCATGGCTGCCAGCCTTGGTGCCTGCGGTGCCACGCCAACCGAAAGCTTCCCCATGTCCGACCACTACAGCCCCAAAACCGGCTTTTACAACCCACCCGGCAGTCCGCAGCGGCTGGCCGGTTTTTGGGAGATGCAACGCTTCATGTGGGCCGCGCTGGTCAGCGGGCGGGCCGACCCCGTGGTTCCCCCCGGCCATGTATTAAGCCACGAGCAGGCCGCCAATGGCTGGGCCAATACCAAGGGCGACAAGCTGCAGTGGTTCGGCCACAGCGCCTTCCGCTGGCAGCTGGGCAAAACGGTTCTGCTTTCCGACCCGTTTTTGACCGACCGCGCCAGCCCGCTTGGCTTTGCCGGACCCAAGCGCTTTGCGCCTTCGCCACTGGCGCCCGAAGACGCGACGGCCGACGTCATCATCATTTCGCACAACCACTACGACCACCTCGACATCAATACGCTCAAGCGCCTGCCCAACAAGCAAACGGTGCAGGTCATCGTTCCGCTGGGCGTGGGGCCGCTGGTGCGCAGCGCGGGCATTGCGCACGTGACCGAACTTGACTGGCACCAGAACATTAAAGTGGGCGATGTGACGGTAACCCTGCTGCCTGCGGTGCACTTTTCGGCCCGCTGGCTGAACGACCGCAACCAGACCCTGTGGGGTGGCTTTATGGTCGAGGGCCACGGCAAAAAAATCTACGTGTCGGGCGATACCACCTACCACCCCACCGTGTTCAAAGACATCGGCAAGCGTTACGGCCCGTTCGATTACGGCATTGTGGCCATTGGCGCGTACGAGCCCCGCCGCATCATGATTGCCAGCCACGTCAACCCCGAAGAGGGCGTTCAGATCGGCAAAGACATCGGCGCCAAAACGCTTATACCCGAGCACTGGGGCGCCATTCGTCTAACGACCGAGCCCGCATTCGAACCACCCGTGCGCTACATAGCTGCCGCCCAAAAAGCCGGATACGCCGCCGCCGATACATGGCAAATGAAAATCGGTGAAACCCGCCGCTGGTAAGGTTAAACTAAGGTTTATAAAAAACGCCGCCGGAAGTGGCTGCAAGCGGTGTGAACAACGGCTTTTTCGTTTATGGTGGGCCATGGCTTCCCTGCCCCCCTTCATTGGCCGTTTGCGCCAGCAACCTCCGGTACGCCTTGCGGTTATCATCGGCCTGCTTCTACTGTTGCTGGTGGGGGCGTGGTGGTGGTTCAGCCGCACCGAGCAAAAAGCCGCCGCCATTACCTATACCGCCGTTGCGATGGGCGATATTGAAGAAACCGTCACCGCGCAGGGCCAGTTGCAACCCAAACAGTATGTCGACGTCGGTACGCAGGTTTCCGGCCAGCTTAAAAAACTTTATGTAACCGCCAACGATAATATTGCCGCCGGCAGTCTGGTGGCCGAGATCGACCCCACGGTGTACCAGAGCAAGGTCGACACCGACCAAAGCCAGATCAAAAGCCTGACCGCCCAGCTGCAGCAACAGCAGGCGCAAACCGTGCTGGCCCGCCAGCAGCACCAGCGCAACTTGCTGCTCATCGAGCAAAACGCCGTCAGCAAGCAAGAGGTTGATACCACCGCGGCCGCACTTAAAGCCGCTACCGCGCAGGAAGCCTCGCTCAAGGCGCAGATCGAGGCCGCCAAGTTTGCCCTGAATGGCGACATGGCCAACCTCGGCTTCACCAAAATCTATGCGCCCATTTCCGGCACGGTCATTTCAACCACCGCGCGCGAAGGCCAAACGGTCAATGCCAGCCAGCAGGCGCCCACCATCGTGCAACTGGCCAACCTCGATACCATGAGTTCGTGGGCCCAGGTGGCCGAGGCCGACATCACCAAGATCAAGCCGGGCATGCCGGTGTACTTCACCACCCTGGGGTCGGAAAAACGCTGGACCGGCGACGTGCAAAGCGTGCTTCCCGCGCCGGTCATCACCAACAACGTGGTGCTCTATAATGTGGTGGTCGATGCCGACAACACCAGCCGCGAGCTGATGAGCGGCATGAGCACGCAAATGTTCTTTGTGGTCGGCAGCGCCAAAAACGTGCCGGTCATCCCCGTGGCGGCACTGGGCAAACGCGTGGCAGCCAAGGATAACGAACAGGGCGAAGCCTACATGGTGCGGGTGAAGGGCCCGGGCGGGCAGCCCAAGCCAACGCTGGTGCACGTAGGGCTGATGAGCCGAACCGACGCCGAAATCAAAAGTGGCCTGAAGCAGGGTGACGAAGTGGCCACCACCGCCGCCCCCGCCCCCGCCGCCAGCGGCACAGGCGGCGGCCAGCGCGGCGGCACCCGGGGGGGCGGCTTCGGGCCCCGGCTGTGAAAAAGGCTTTAAAAAATACCGGCCAGCCGCTGCTGTTGCTCCAGCATATCGGGCGGCATTACCAAAGCGGCGATACCACCATCAAGGCGCTCGACGACGTGAGCCTCGATATTTATCCGGGCGAGTTTGTGGCAGTCATGGGCCAATCGGGCAGCGGCAAAAGTACGCTGATGAACCTGATCGGCTGCCTCGATAAACCGAGCACCGGCACCTACCTGGTCAACGGCCGCAACATCCAGCACTTCAGCGCCGACGAACTGGCCACCCTGCGCCGCCAGGTCTTCGGTTTCATCTTCCAGCGTTACAACCTGCTTACCAATGCCACGGCGGCCGAGAATGTTGAAGTGCCCGGCATTTACGCGGGCACGCCCAAACCGCAACGCCTCAAGCGCGCAGCCGACTTACTGGCCAGCTTGGGCTTGGGCCAGCGCACCGACCACCGCCCCAGCCAGCTTTCGGGCGGGCAGCAGCAGCGCGTGGCCATTGCCCGCGCCCTGATGAACAACCCGCCGGTGATACTGGCCGACGAACCTACCGGCGCGCTCGACAGCCGCAGCGGGGTGGAAGTGATGCAACTGCTCAAGCAGCTGAACGCCGAAGGCCGCACCATCATCCTCATCACGCACGATGCCAGCGTGGCGGCGCACGCCCAGCGGCAGATCACCATTGCCGACGGGCATATCCAGAGCGAAAAAACACCACCCGGCTATGCCCCGCCCACCGAGCTTAAAATCAAGCCCACGCTGGAAGGCACCCATGCCAACGATTCCGACGAGCTGGCCGAAGCGGTCAAGATCGCGCTGCGCTCGCTCAAGGTCAGCCTGTTCCGCACAGCGCTGACCCTGCTCGGCATCATCATCGGCGTGGCGTCGGTGGTCACCATGCTGGCGGTGGGCGCGGGCAGCAAACAGAACATCGTCGACCAGATCTCGGCCATGGGCACTAACCTGCTTTCCATCCGCCCCGGCGGCCAGGGCATCCGCACCACCGGCGATATTGTGACGCTGGTGCCTGCCGATGCCGATGCCATTAGCGACCTGCCGAACGTGGAAGCCACCGTGCCGCAGCGCGACAGCCGCGCCACCGTGCGTTACGGCAACCTCGACTACGCCACCACCATCAGCGGCGTGGGCGCCGATTTTCCACAGGTGCGCGACTGGGCCGTCGGCAGCGGCAGCTTTTTCACCCCACGCGACCTCAGCGGCTACGCGCCGGTCATCGTGCTCGGGCAAACGGTCATCACCAACCTGTTCCCCGGCGGCGAAAACCCGGTGGGCGATTACGTGCTGGTGGGCAACATCCCTTTCCAGGTGGTGGGCACCATGGCCACCAAGGGCGCGGGCCCGGGCGGGCAAGACCAAGATGACGTGGCCTTTGTGCCCATCACCACCGGGCTGGTGCGGCTGTTCGGCAAAAGCTACGTCAGCAACATTACGGTGAAAGTGACAGACGTCAAACAGATCGACGCCACGCAGGCCGCCATCACCACGCTGCTTAAAAGCCGCCACCGGACAGAGGATTTCAGCATCCGCAACATGGCCAGCATTCTGCAAACCGTCACCGCCACGCAAAACACGCTTACCATTCTGCTGGGCACGGTGGCAGCCATCAGCCTGCTGGTGGGTGGCATCGGGGTGATGAACATCATGCTGGTGAGCGTCACCGAGCGCACGCGCGAAATCGGCGTGCGCATGGCCACCGGCGCCCGCACCAAGGATATTCTGCGGCAATTCATCACCGAGGCGGCCGTGGTGTGCACGCTGGGCGGCATCATCGGCGTGGTGTTCGGCCTTTCGCTGGCCCTGGTGCTCAAGCTGTTCGGCGTCAACGTGGCCTTTACGCCCATGCCGTCGCTGCTGGCGTTCAGTTGCGCCTTTTTTACCGGCCTGCTGTTCGGCTGGTGGCCCGCCAAACAGGCCGCCAAAATGGACCCCGTGGTAGCATTGGCATCGGAGTAGAATATGAAAAACGTCCTCGTCCTTATCGCATTGATCACCCTCAGCGGCTGCACGCTGGCGCCCTCGTATTCCACCCCGGCGGTTGAAACCCCTGGCACCTGGACCAATGGCGCCACCGCGCCCAGCAGCACCATTCCGCAAAACTGGTGGGAGCTTTACGGCAGCCCCGAACTCAATGCCCTGCAAACCGCCGCACTGGCCAATAACACCGATGTCGAAGCCGCCATCCAACGCGTCAACCAGGCGCGGGCGCAGGTGCGCATAGCCAATGCCACGCTGTTCCCCACGCTCGATGCCAGCGGCAACGTGGGCCGCCAACTGAGCAGCGGCGGCCAACCCCACAGCAACAAAACAACCCTCAGCACCGGGGCCAGCGTGGGCTACGAGGCCGACCTGTTTGGCGGCAACCGCGCCAACCGGCAGGCCACTGAAGAAAATTACCGCGCCAGTACCTTCGATAAAGAATCGACCAACCTCGTCGTCACCACCGACGTCGCCACCAACTACTTTACCCTGCTCTCGCTGCGCCAGCGGCTGCAACTGGCCACAAGCAACCTGGCCACCGCACAGCAGGTGCTCACCATCACCCAGGCGCGTTTCAAGGCGGGCACGCTCTCCAACCTCGAGGTTACCCAGCAGCAAAGCGCAGTGGCCAGTACGCAGGCCTCGCTGGCCAGTTTGCAGCAACAGGTCTCCACCACCACCGACGCGCTGGGCGTACTGCTGGGCAAAGCGCCGGGCAGCGTGGTGCCTTCGGCCACCACTTTGGCCACACTCGCCATTCCGCAAATCTCGGCCACACAGCCTTCGGCGCTGCTCACCCGCCGCCCCGATATTCAGGTGGCCGAAGCCAACCTGAAAGCCGCCAATGCCGATGTGGGCGCCGCCCGTGCCGCCCTGTTCCCACAACTTAATTTATCGGCCGACGCCGCTCTCGCCTTCAACCCCACCACCAGCGCCATTAGCGTAGGCGCAGGGCTGTTGGCTCCCATCTTCCACGGCGGCTCGCTGCTGGCGGCGGTCGATCTCAGCAAGGCCCGCAAGGCCGAACTGGTGGCCAACTACCGCAAAACCGTCCTCACCTCGTTCCAGGAAGTGGAGGATGCGCTGGCCAGCGTCGGCAGCGCCGACACCCGGCTCGCACAGTTACAGATCGCCGCCGATTCGGCCAAAACCGCCGCTGACCTTTCGCGCCTGAAGTACAACGTGGGCAGCATCGACTTTCCCACCCTGCTGGCGACGCAGCAAAGCCAACTGTCGGCCGACGATGCGCTTATTCAAGCCCGGCTCGACCAGCTTACCGCCAGCCTCCAGCTCATCAAGGCGCTGGGCGGCGGCTGGCTGGCGCCGCGCTAGTACATCGTCGGTTTATTGCTGCCGGCAGGCTGCCCCGAGGGGCTGGTGGCCGGCGCACTCACCTCGGCCTCCTTCATCACAAAGAATATGCCATTGTCGGTGTTGTTGGTCAGGGCAAATTTGCCCCTCACGCTCACCAGAGCGTCGTCCACTTTCACCGGCTTGGCGCAAAACACCTCGATCACCTCGTTGGGCTCGCCCGGCGGGCAAAACGGGCAGGTGGGCGTGCGCTTGCTCAGCAAAAAGTGTTTGCTGGCGCTACTGGCATCCAGCGGCAGAATAAACCCGTCGGCGCTCAAGGTCTTGCCGTCCAGTTTTTTAATGTCGGGCGTCAGGGTGGCGGTGATGTGCGGCGCCACATTGCTGTAGCTTATCTTGCTTTGCAGCAGCGTATTCCATACGCTGTCGCCGCCCATCGGCAGCATATTCTGCGCATTGCGCTCGCTCACCGGCTGGCCCGAGGGCAATACATCCGGGTTCGGTTTGCTGCCTTTGGCGGTAAAACCCATCAGGGCCATCACCAGTAAAAGGTACATGGGCTTCATCTTGTGTTCTCCTTTATTTACCCGACAACAATTGCGGAATGCCCAGCCGGTATACCTTCAGGGCCGGAATAAAACTGCCCAGCAACCCCAGCGCCACCACACCCGCCAGCAATGCGGCAGCCGTCGGCAGGTCGGTGGTCTGCCCTTGCGAGAGCTGCCCGCCCAACACCTGCGCCCCGGCATAAGCGGCGCCAAAGTGGCTCAGCCCCAGCCCCAGCACACCACCGGCCAGGCTGATGACCAGCCCTTCCAGCAATACCAACCGCAGTATCTTCAACGGCGTCGCGCCAAAGCAGCGCATCAATGCCAAATCGTACAGCCGCTGGCGCATCGCCTCGGCCATGCTGATGAATAACCCCAACGCCGCCAGCACCATCAGCACCGTGCCCAGCAGGGTCAGTGTATCGCCGCCCATGCCCAGCACCTGCCGCAGGCGCACGGCTTCCAGCGCCGGGCTGGCGGCCTGCAGGTTGGTCTGGCTGTTGATCTGCCGCGGCAAACTGGCCACCGCCAGCGGCGTGGCGTACTTTACCAGCACCGCGGTCACGGCGCGGTCGGCGGGCTTTGGCCGAATGGCCGCCGGCTCGTCGTCGTCATTCTCGTGCACGTACCACACGCTTTCCACCGGCGTTAAAACCAGCCGGTCCAGTATCGTGCCGCTGGGATTCAGCACCCCCACCGCCGTGTAGGGTGCAAAGCTATGCACCTCGCCGCCGGGCACCAGCCCGTGGCTTCCGGCAAACTTCTGGCCCACAGCAAGGTGCAGTTGCGCCGCCACCGCGCTGCCCACCACGGCTTCCATCGGCCTGGCAAACATGTGCCCGCTTTGCAGCGTGGCGCCGTACCAGGCCGCATAATCGGGCGTGGTGCCCACAATGCGATAACCACCCACGTTATCGCCCAGCGCCACTGGCACGGTGGCACCTATCAGGGGGTTTTTCTTCAGCGCCTCGGCCTGTGCCAACGGGATGTTCCCCGTCGGTACATCGGCGTGCAGCACCGCGCTCAGCACCAGTTGCAGTGGGCTGCCCTTGGCGCCCACCACCATATCGATGCCCTGCAGGTTGCGTCCCAGGTTGCGCTCGAACTGCCCGCCCAACGCCAGCACCAGCGCGATCAACGCGGTGCCGATGGCAAACAGCACCACATTATAAAGCGTACGCGCGGCATTATGGCGCAGGTAGGCAGTAGTCAGCGTCAGGGTGTTCATGCCTGCGCCTCCAACAGCAAGGTTTGGCCAAAATGCTTGCTGATGCGGCTGTCGTGGCTGGTTACCACCACCTGCGCGCCCACGCTGCGGGCGCTGGCCAGCAACAGGTCAATGGCAGCCTGCGCGGCTTCGTCATCCAGCGCGCTGGTGGGCTCGTCGGCCAACACCAATTTAGGCTTATGAACCAGCGCCCGCGCCAGCCCCACGCGCTGCATCTGCCCCTGGCTGAGTTGCCAGGGGTAGCGGTGCAGCATGTCGCCCAGCCCCAGCTTTTGCAGCAGGCTTACCGCATATTCACGCTCGGGTTTTTTACCGGCCATGAATGGCGCCACCAATACATTCTGCAGCACCGTCAGTGCAGGCATCAGGTTCGGCTGCTGGAACACAAAGCCGATGTTCTGGCCACGAAACACGTCGCGCTGCTTGCGGTCGAGTTTGGCCAGGTCGGTGTCTTCCACCACAATGCTGCCGCCCTGCGGGGCCAGCAGCCCGGCCAGCAAAAACAGCAGGCTGGTTTTGCCGGTACCACTGGCCCCGCGCACCAGCAGGTGCTCGCCGTCCTTCACGGTCAGTTTTTCAATATTCAAAACGGGTTTATCGGCATAGCCGAAACGCAGGTTACGCATGCTGAGCATGGGCACCTCCGTGCATATTTGTACTCATGTCTTTTTACTCTAGGTTAGGTGAATGACGCCCGCGGCAAAAGCGCGCAGGCACGGTCTGAAGAACTAGGCCGCCACCGGAGGAGCCCGGGGGAAAGCGGCACTGACCGCCGAACCTTCATGGACCGAAAACAGCACCGCCGCGGGTACATCGACCAGTTGCGCCGCCACCGGCACCTGCGGCACCGGCACGGCATCGCTCAGGCTCAGGTGTTCGCAAAAATCGTGTATCGGACAGCTATGCCCGTAATGCTTGTGCGTGTTGAAAAAATGCTCGGCATGGTGCTGGAGCGAAAGCGTCTGCACCGCCACCAGCATGGCCAGCAGCAACCCGGCCACCATGGGGCGCAGGCTGTTATACAGGCTGGCGGTGCGGGTACGCATGGTTGCCATTATACGCCCCTGCCTGCCGCAGGTCCATCAGGCCTGCTCGAAGGCTTCCTGCGCGTTCAGCCAAGCGGCCTCGTGCTCTTCGATCTCGCGCAGCAACTGGCCATAAGCCTGCTGGGTATCGGCGGCTTCGTCGCTTTTGTAAAAACCGGGTTCGGCCATTTCGGCTTCCATGGTTTTGCGCTTGTTCTGCAGCTTGTTCAGGGCCTTTTCGGTGCGTTCAACCTCGTCCCACAGGCGCGGGTGCTCCTTGCGCTTTTCGGCCTGGATCTTTTTCAGTTCCTTGGCGCTCAAGCCAGTATCCTGGCTTTCCTGCTTCTTTTCCGAACGCCGCTCGGCACGGCGCTGCTCGATCACGTGGCGACGGTAATCATCCAGGTCGCCTTCAAACACGTTACAGGCCCCGTCCTTCACCAGCCACAGCCGGTCCACCACGCGCTCCACCATGCTGGGGTCGTGGCTTACAATAATCACGGCACCGCTGAATTCGTTCAGCGCCAGCACCAGCGCCTCGCGGGCGTCCATATCCAGGTGGTTGGTCGGTTCGTCCAGCAGCAGCACGTGCGGCGCGTTGTGGGAAATCATCGCAAACAGCAGCCGGGCCTTTTCACCCCCGCTCAAGTTGCCAATGCGGTTGTCGGCCAGCACCTGGCCAAAGCCAAAGCGCCCCAGCTTGCCGCGCACTTCGCTTTCCTTTTTGCCCGGCATCAGCCGCAGCATGGCCTGGTAGGGGGTATCCTCCATGTCCATTTCTTCGGCCTGGTGCTGGCTGAAGTAGCCGATGCGCAGCTTGCTGCTTTTGCCCACAGCGCCTTTCAGCGGCGCCAGCTTGCCGGCAATCAGCTTAATAAGCGTACTTTTACCGTTACCGTTGGCACCCAGCAGGGCAATGCGGTCGTCCATATCGATGCGTTCGTTCACGCCGCGCAAAATCGGCTTGCCCACGGCATAGCCCACATCGGCCTGTTCAACCGTCAGCAGCGGCGGGGGCAGTTCTTCCGGCTGGTTGAAGTGGAAGCGGATGCTCCGCTCGGCCATCACGGCATCCACCACGCTCATCTTTTCCAGCGCCTTCATGCGGCTTTGGGCCTGGCGGGCCTTGCTGGCCTTGGCCTTGAAGCGATCCACAAACGCCTGCATGTGGTCGCGCTGGGCCTTTTGCTTTTCGTGCAGCTTCTGCTGGCTGTTCAGGCGCTCGGCGCGTTCCTTTTCAAACAGGTCGTAGTCGCCGGTATAGGCCACCACCTTTTTGTTATCCACGTGCAGCACGTGGTCGATGCATTTATTCAGCAGCTCGCGGTCGTGGCTGATCACCAGCAGGGTTTTGGGGTATTCGGCCAGGTAATTCTCCAGCCACATCACCGCTTCAATGTCCAAGTGGTTGGTGGGCTCGTCCAGCAGCAAAAAGTCGGGCTGGCGGAACAACGCCGCGGCCAGAGCCACGCGCATGCGCCACCCACCGCTGAATGATTTGATCGGCGCACTCAAATCGGCTTCCCTGAAACCCAACCCGGCCAGGATCATGCTGGCGCGGGCAGGCGCGGCATAGGCGTCAATGTCCATCAGGCGTTCGTAAATATCGCCCAGCTTGTTGGCGTCCTGCTCGGTTTCGGCCTCGTGCAGCAGGCGGGTACGCTCGGTGTCGGCCTGCAATACAATATCCAGCAACGGGGTGTCGTCGTGCGGAATATCCTGCCGCACCCAGCCCAGCGTGTATTTGTCCGACAACCCGATGGCACCGCCGTCGGCCTGCAATTCGCCGGCGATCAGCTTGAATAGCGTACTTTTACCTGCACCATTGGGGCCTACCAGGCCCACTTTCCAGCCTTCCTGCACGTTGCACGAAGCCTCGTCAAAAATCACGCGGCCGGCAATGCGGTAGGTCAAATTGTTAATTGTCAGCATGGGGCTGCTTATAGCCGATGACCCCGCAAATGCAAGGTTGTTTACCCGGCCTTAAACCGGCATACTCCGGCCATGTTCAAGTACCTTCGCTCCCTTTCGCCCGACGTCCAGGGCGGCCTGGCCCTTGCCCTCAGTGCAATGGCGGCCCTGCTGGTGGTCAATCTGGGCGGGGCCGAATGGTACCACCACGTGCTCGAATACGAACTGCCGGTCGAACTCGGGCCCTTTGGCAAAAGCCTGCATAGTTGGGTCAACGACGGCCTGATGCCACTGTTCTTCCTGCTCATCGGCATCGAGATCCACCGCGAATTCCGCCACGGCGAACTGCACGGCCCGGGCAAGCTGGCCCTGCCCTTTGCCACCGCGGCCGGGGGCGTGCTGCTGCCGGTGCTGGTGTTTGTGGCACTGGTGTGGGGCAATGCCACCCTTATTAAAGGTGCGGCCATTCCCATGGCCACCGACACCGCCTTTGCGCTGGCCTTGCTGGCCGCCCTTAAAGGCGTGGTGCCGCCCAGCATCCGCGCTTTTCTGCTCGCACTGGCCGTTATCGATGATCTGATGGCCGTGGCCATGATCGCGCTGTTCTACACCCAGCAACTGCAATGGATGAACGTATTCCTCGCCGCCGTGGTGGTGGGCATGCTCTACCTTAAAAATGTGCGCGGGTTCCGCGATCTGCGCTTCTTCCTCGCCAGCGGCTTCCTCATGTGGCTGTGCGTGCTGCAAAGCGGCGTGCACACGTCGGTGGCCGGAGTGCTGGCGGGCGTCATGTTGCCGCTCAAGGGCCGCGAAGGCAAAACCTCGGCCGCCGACAGGGTCGAACACGCGCTGATGCCGTGGGTACGCTGGCTGGTGTTGCCGCTGTTCGGCTTCCTCAACGCGGGCATCAACTTCACCGACATCGATACCCAGATCCTCTCGGCACTGGTGCTGGCCATAGCCGCAGCGCTGTTCTTCGGCAAACAGGCCGGTATCTTCGGCTGCATTTACCTGATGGAAAAACTTGGCTGGGCCAAACGCCCCACCGGCACCAGCTGGCGACATATTTACGGCATGTCGCTGCTGTGCGGCATCGGATTCACCATGAGCCTGTTCATCGGCAATCTGGCACTACCCGAACACCTGCAGGGCGAAGTCCGCCTCGGCGTCATCATCGGCAGCATGGTATCGGCAGTGGCAGCCTGCGCTGTGCTGGCCTGGGGCCCGCGGCTTAAACAACACATCAAAGCCCGCTAAAAGACCTCTCACCGCCATTTTTTACAGCCAGGCATTTATGGGGTATAAACCGCCATGCGATTATTCTGGAAAGAAATCGGCTTCGGTTTACGTGTTGCCGTCCCCACTTTAATCATTCTGGTTTGCTTCGGCCTGCTCGCGGTGCCTTATGTCGGCCAACTTATCGAGCACTGGGCCCGGTACGACCTGACCGGCCGCTCACGGCTGATCGCCAGCACGTTCAGCGGCAACAGGCTCACCGACCTGCAAGATCCCGGCAATATCAAAGCCAAGCGCTTCCTTAATCAAATCCGGGGCGACGAAAAGCTCTACGCCATAGGCTTTTGTAACCTTAACGGCATGCTGCTCAACAGCAGCGAACGCTTTTTCAAGGATTATGCCTGCCCGCGGCCTGAAAGCGACGGCACTCCCAAAGAGCATATCACCACCCTCAATCAGCCTAACGGCCTTTCGCTGCACGTGGCCGCCATTCCGCTCGATACCATACCCGACGACAACGACGAATCCACCCTCACCAAACCCCGCCCGATCGGCTGGCTGGTGCTGATGCACGACCGTGCCTTCATCGCCAACCGTGGTGCCGAAACCACCCAATACATCCTTTACTCGCTTATGGGCGGCGGGCTGGCTATCATTATACTCACGCTGCTCGTCGCCGAACTCACCCGGATCAGCTGGATGAAGAGCCTGCGCCGGGGCATCCGCCGCCTGCAAACCGACACACCCGCCAGCCAGTCCTTCAGCCCCCTGCTGCAGGATATCCGCGGTCTGGTCGGCCAAATGGAAACCGAACGCCGGGTATGGGATGCCGACGCCCTGCGCCAGATCATGGGCTACGACCTGAGCGGCGAAGAAGTGTTCGTGGTCAGCAACCGCGAACCCTACGTGCACCACCGCGAGGCCGACGGCAGCATCCGGCTCGAACGGCCGGCCGGCGGTGTTTCCACCGCCATGGAACCCATCGTCAGCGCCTGTAACGGCACTTGGCTGGCGTGGGGTAGCGGTAGCGCCGACCGCGACGTGGCCAACAAGCAAGGCGCGGTGCAAATGCCGCCCGAAAAACCTCTGTTCACACTGCAACGCGTCTGGCTCACCGACGCCGAGCGCCAGGGTTATTACAACGGTTTCGCCAACGAAGGCCTTTGGCCCCTATGCCATCTCACCCATACCCGCCCGGTGTTCCGCAGCGATAACTGGAAAACCTACAAACAGGTCAACCGGAAGTTCTGCGACGCACTGATCAAAAGCTGTAAAACCGACAACCCCATCATCCTTGTGCAAGATTACCATTTCGCCCTGCTGCCCAAAATGATCCGCCAGCGCCTGCCGCAGGCCACGGTGGTCATGTTCTGGCACATTCCATGGCCCAATGCCGAGCAGTTCGGCATATGCCCCTGGCGCGAAGAAATTCTCGACGGCATGCTCGGTGCCCACATCATGGGGTTCCATACGGTCCACCACGCGGGCAACTTCCTCGAGTCGGTGCAATCGATCATGGAGGCCAAGGTCGACTTTGCACGCAGAAGCGTCAGTTACCGGCACCACCACACCGAGGTCAAAAGCTATCCCATCTCCATCGCATGGCCTTCAGCCGATGAAATGGCCGGGCTGCCGGGCATCTCCGCCTGCCGCAAACAGGTCATGGAACAAAACAACCTCAAAGGGCAGGTCAAGATCGGACTGGGCGTCGACAGGCTCGATTACAGCAAGGGCTTGCTCGAACGGTTCCAAGCCCTGGAACGATACCTCGAAACCAACCCCCACCAGGTCGGCAAGGTCTGCTTTATCCAGATCGCCTCACCCAGCCGTACCGACATCATCGACTACCAGCAGCATGCCGAAGAAGTACGCCGCGAGGTCGAACGCATCAATGGCCGCTTTGCCGGTCGAGGCCGCGCTCCTGCCATCATCCTGCGCGAAAAACACCATGACCGCAGCACATTGGCCCTATACTACCGCACGGCTCATTTTTGTTTTGTCAGCAGTCTGCACGACGGCATGAACCTGGTGGCCAAAGAGTTCGTGGCCGCACGCGACGATGAACAGGGTGTACTGCTGCTCAGCCGCTTTACCGGCGCGGCCCTCAGCCTGCCCGATGCCATCCTGGTCAACCCCTACCACCTCGACGAAAGCGCCGCCGCTATCCAGCAGGCGGTCGACATGCCTCCCGATACCCAGCGCAGCCGTATGCAAGCCATGCGTAAACAGGTGCGCGAATATAATATTTACCGCTGGGCCGGCAAAATGTTGCTCGACGCGGGCGAGGTGCGGCGGCTCGATGCCAGTTGATATTTCGCGTCCTAGTAGTTTCTGGAAACACTGACTGGCTCCGCTGCCTGTTCTCGAAAGTGTTTGAATTGTTTGAATAAATTTCGCTGACATTTCTGGGTTCGTAGCGCTATTCCCGATCCCAGAAACCATAAAAAACCGCCGCACCATAAGGTGCGGCGGGCATCGTTCACACAAAAGCAGCTCAGGTTGCTTCGTTGATCCGCCATCGGACAAACTCCCGTTCCGAGCCCGGCTCAAATGCCGATCGCCCATGGAGGAACGTAAGGTTATCCAGTACCAGCATTTCCTGGCGGTCCAGCCTCAAGGCCTGTTTCACCGCCCCAGCAGCTTCGTCCACCCGGTCCATTACCTCAATTTGCCGGGCAGAGAGCGGAGTTTGCAGTGCCTTGGCAAACGCCTCAATGGTGCTACGATTGTACCTGATGCCCCCCGTATCCAGCAAAGCGATCGGTCCCGTCGGATGAGGCCAAGCCCGCCGCTTCATCTCGGCAATGGTATCAGGCGTCAGTTGCTCCAACACATGACTCAGGCGGGCAATGTGGCTTTCGCCGCCTACTCGGGCCGGGGTCACACACAGCAACCCAATGGTCGGGGCTTTGGGCCCTTTGTTGTAGTTGTCCGTGTGCAGCCCAAACACGTGGTTGGTCGACGAGGTGATCACATCACCCTTGTGGTCAATGAGGGGTTGCTCCTCGGCCCGCAAGGTGTGGAAGTAATCGCTGGCGCTGCCATAGGGTTCCTTTTGCGGCACCCCGAACAGGCCTATAAATGCCAACAACTCCTCGCGGCTATGCAGCGGGAATTGCCGTACGATCAAGATCCGCTGGGCCGCATAGTCGGCGCGTACGCGTGCTTCAAAGTCCGCGCCTTGCGCGTAGTCCAGGGTTTTCGTTTTCATGAAATTATCCCCAAAAGGAACCAAGATATTGTAAATATACACTATTTCTCGTCATCATACCATAGGTCTCGGCCACATGGTGCACAGAGGGCTTGTAGAGCAATATGTAACTGTTGTAGTAGTTTAGATGGCTCTATGCTGAAACATTCGATCCTTTTTCTAATGTAAGGCTGGGGCTGTTCACTGTGCCGCATACCGAAGGAGAAGACGATGCCGCACCAGGATACCTCCGACTCGACCAAAGCCGAAGCTGCACGCACCGACGACGCTGTCGCGTTCGTGATCGATGACGCCGCCGTGCTCGAAGCCACCATGGCTACCATGCAGGGCGACGCCAAGTAAAGGCCTGCCCTATGGGCGCGAAGAGAGCTTGAGTTGTCGAATGACAGCCAAGCTCTCCAGCCCTCTTACAGGACATATCCTATGCATACCCTTGCCACACCCCTTATCAAAAAGGGCAATGCTGCCGCCCTTCTAAGACTCTACAATCAAAAGCTCCAACACAGCCTCCACTCCCTGCTTACGTCGGCAGAGAGGGGCCTCAAACAAAACCTGGACGATCTTCATACCCTTGTCGAAAGCCTGCCTACCGGCGACCGTCTGCAACCGGCGGTCTACGAGGCTCACCATCATCTGGCTACCGCACTGCGAAGCGGTTCCAGGGCTGGTGCGCAAGAAGCACTGCAACGGCTCGAAGAGGCCCTGCTGCTGAACCCGCCGGAACCAGGCATCCAGATCGACACCATCGGCGGATACCGCCATCAGGAAGGGGTTATCCAAACTCTCGTCTCCGACGACGTCCTGGGTGGCATGGTTCTGGCTCTTGCCCCTGGCGAACTGGAACGCGAAAGGGCGCACTGCCGCGCGGCCATGCAACTGATTGCCGCACATGTGACCGATATGGACGAGGAGATGGCCAGTCTGCTCACCCGTATCAACCTGTTCGCTGGCACCCAAAAAGGGCATGGCGTCATCGGGGCTTCCGATGTGCGCGTGTTCGGTGAGGTTTTCCTGCGGGGTAATCTCTACGACATGAGCCCGCTCGCCTACTACTGCGAGCACACGGTGCACGAAACCTCGCACTACTATCTGCATGCGCTCATGGCTTTCGACCCGATGGTCCTCAACGACCCGGCCGAACGCTACCCGGCGCCCATCCGGCAAGACCCTCGCCCGATGTTCGGCATCTACCATGCAACATTCGTGTTAAGCCGCATGGTGTGGGTGTTCGACCACATTGCCCTGGCCACCGGCGACCCCGCTTTTGCAGAGGCGCTCGCCACGTTCCGCGAGCAATTCCGCAACGGCTACAAAGTGGTTTGCGCCCACGGCCGACTTAGTCCGCTCGGCCAGCAGGTCGTCTCGGGCTATTCAACCATGTTGGGAGAACTCGCCGCATGATCTCCGCTCACCTCATCAAAACCGTCACCCGGCGCGCCCACGTACCCGCCGGGTGGATCATCGCCAAATCTGTTATGGGTGTCCGCACTGGCAAGTTCGGGCCCCGTGCGGTTTACGGCTTCGCCATCGACGCTACCGAAGAACAGGCCATCGCCCGCTCCCAGTACGAAGTGCTGGAGCGGGTGCATGCCTACTACGATGTGTTCTTTCACAGCGCTGGCGTACAAGAGTCGCTGCCCAGCTATGGCTGGGCATCCCACCTCTCCTACGGCTACAAGCTGGCCGGAGAGGTCCTATTGGCCCACCCGCAGCAAGCCATTGGCGTCGATGCCAACGGTCTAGCGTGGCATACCACGCTAGAAGAGGCAGTGGCTCACGGCATGCTCGAAGTGGTGGAACGGCACCTGAATGCCAGAATCTGGTACGAAGGCGCCCAACTCTGCCCGGTCTCCGTCACGCCGCTGGCCATTCCGTCGCTGACGCTGAACCTTTACACCACCATCGACAATATCCCTTTTGTCCTGGCGGTCATCGGTTCAAGCAATCACGACGTCCTGGCCTGCGGTACCTCGGTCGCCGCCACGCTCGGGCAAGCCGAGCTTAAGGCCTCGCAGGAAGCTTACATGGTCCTCGACGGTCTGCTTCAAAACGACACAGGAAACGCTAACAGCGAAACTTCCCGAGCCAAGCTTCTTTCTCTGCGGGAAAAGGAGTTCATCCAGCCTGTGCTTGGCCACCTGAATGAGCTGCTGGTTCACACACCGGCCCCTCCCAAGGTGATAGGTCTGAAGCAGATCATGGAGAACGTTACTGGACTCAACACCGGGGAAGGCCACTACTGCCTGCTGGCCAAAGGAGAAAACGCTGTTGCTATTCGTGCTTTCTGCACCGGCGCTCTCAATCCTAAGTTCCACCCCCAACGGGGCTCCGTCCCGGAGGATCCGTTTTGCTAATGCCTCTCCCGCCCACAGCGGGGGAGGCCTTTTTTATGAGCGGCTCGCATCCAGCAGTAGTTCAAGCTGCGTACGCGACTCCCAAGCCTCCTCCTTGAATTTTTTGTGGTAGGCATCAATGGCATATTCAGACTTCTTGAAGGCTGAAACGCTTTTCTCAAAGTCCTCACAACGCATATAGTAAACTAAATAGTCAGCATCTGCAGCGTGGTACAAAAAAGCCGATTCCACCGTCACACCTTCCTGCTCTAAGGTCTTCAGGACTTCCGCATGGTTTATTTTGAGATGCTCAGCCCAATCCCGTACTTTGGGTAAAGATCCCGGCTTAAGCTTAATAAGGGTACAACGTGTCGGCATGGGAATGATATTAGAACAATTGCCGAAAAAGTCTAAGTCCCAATTACCTTGTTCAAACATCTAAAAGCGCAAATAGCGGAAGTGTTTGGACAACTTTCCTTGAGAGTTAGCGGCTAACCTCTCCAACGCACCCAATTAACTTATTGTAACGGAATATATTTCAAGTTGACTGCGATGCAGAAGGAAGCAAATTTCGGGTACGTTAAAATACCAGAAGCGTCTCCGAAAATTCGGCTGGAAACGGCTACGTCCATGCATCTAAGTGTATGACTTTGAAAAGTTTAATGAATTTTGGCGCTAGCTGTTGGGAGCGAAGCGAAGTTACGCACCCATTAACTAATTGAATTAAATTACCTTTTGAGTTGACTGTTGTTCAGAAGGAAGCAAACGTTACGTAAGCTAAAATGCCAGAATCGTCTCTGGAAACTTGGATTCTCTCGGCATATAAGTGCTGTAACCCCAACGAAAGAGTTGATGCCCATTATCACCCCCTAACTCTTACCACCAACCGAAGTGATAGAAAGGATCGAAAACTTCATCTTGGTTGGGTTTGTGAGGCTCACAAACTCTTTTACCGTCTTTTTGTGCAATCACTTTATCGCAGACCAACACCTGAGGTGCGGGCTTCCAGACGATACGGACAGGCTCAATGACAGGTACAGGCAGAACGGTGGGAGACGCATCGAAGGTATTGGTCATCGTGCGGCTTAAGAAAGCGTTCTTTGCATCCTTGTTCTTAACCTCGACCGTACAAAAGCCAGATTTGTCATCGTATTGGAATGTCAGAGTGGTCCCCGAAACGGGTTTTGGATTAAACGCCTTGAATTGGGCATCCGCGTATTGCTTGCATAACTCCTGCCGATCGGGCTGCTTCTCGGTAGCGCCAAAAGCCTCTGTGGCTGAAAGTGAAGCTAAAGCAGCCAACAATGCCGTTAACATGATACCGGGCTTCGTCCAGAAACCCGAAAGACTTTGGTAAAGCATTTTGTTTACCTCCTTTGAGTTTATGTTTTGGGTGCGGACGAATTTTAAAAAATATCACTCACATGTCAAGAGTGATAATTTATTGAGTTGACTCTTACCCTGAAGGAAGCAAATGTCGGGTAGCGCTGGTGCGCTGTTGAATGATCCGTCGGAGTTTTTGCCGCTGTATGTGAAGATGGCTCGAAATCAGACGGCTTATTCTGCTGCTGTTTCTGCTGCGCAGATTTCTGCTGATCCGGCGCGGCGATTGTGTGTGATGTTGCTGATCACGCTGTACTGAAATCGAGACAGTTTCCCGATTGACGCTCGTTACAGCCGTGTCGCAAGCTGCGCTCGATGGGAGCAGCGAGAGCACGATGAAGTCAGGCTATCTGTACGTATTGGTCCACCCTTCCGATCCGAACCTGTACAAGGTCGGGCAGACTACTCGTCATCCACAACAGAGATTGGTCGAGCACAATAGCAATCACGCAAAACTTGCGGGTCGGATCGTCAGGGAGACCGGTCAGAAATGGGAGATCAAAACATTCATCGCCGTTCCCGATACCAACTGGGCCGAAGCGGTTTTCTGGAGCGCAACTGGTTTGGCCGACATCCCGTATCGGGGAGGAGTCGAAGTTGAAAGGATGGATTGGAAAACAGTAGAGGCGGGCTTGAAGGCAGCAGAGAAGGCAGGCGTGCGGCCTCCACCAAAGGTGCCGGATTACGTTTACGCGAATACAGCATGGATGAAAAAGCGCCTGGAAGGGCGCGGTATCAACCTCATAGGGCATGTCAAAAGCAAGAGGTCCGGAAGAAACAACTTTCAATGCTGCAACGGCCATGAGTGGCGCACGAGACCCAACGATGTTGCGGAAGGTCAGGGCTGCCCCCAGTGTGGAATGGGCGAAAGAACGGCAGACCAGGTTAGGCAGGCTGAACCATCAGGCGTCCTCTGTCTGTTGTTACATCCCGACAAGCCTGGGCTTGTTAAAATCGGGCTGACATACAAAACGCTGGAAGAATGTTTTGCGGAGAACGTCTGGGCAGGCTGGGAGGTGCATCGCTATCGGAGTGTTGAAGAACCCGCCTTGGCTGAAACATTGATGTGGGAATTGCTAGGTCATCCTCTGCCTGATGATCGCGAAATTCGCATTGATCTGCACTTGGCGGAGCAAGCGTTCAGGGAAATTCACTATCGACTGGAAAGCGAGATTGCCTTGGGGGAGAAGGCGAAATAGCTGTGAGCTGATCTTTGCGCGTCCTGCGGCCGGGCTTTAGGTAATACCCCCGAGCCGGGCGGATCTCGCACGCGAGATTTAGCGCTGTCTCGGCCCTCCGGGTAACAATCCCTCGCGCAATCGCCCGCATCGTCGCTGCGTTCAAGCCCTGTCTGCGGCTGCAAGTGTTCGCCTCGACACCCTGCGGGCAACGGGGCTTGAGCGCGCGCCGTCAGCGGGCAAGGGGGCTGTCATTGGCTAAGCCGGAATCCGGCTACAGCCGATTCAGAAAATGGGTGAACAACAACCGGGCACGTTCGTTGCTGCGCGCGATGATGTCGCGGCATATTCGGCAACAATGGCAATGAAAGGCACCATTTGAAATATTGGAAACTCCCCGCCGCGTTAGCGCTCGTCTTGTTACCCGGCGCTGCGGTAGCGCAGATGCTTGGTTCACCGTTGGTCTCGACTAGCACGGGGGGCATTGTGTCTGGCACGTATGTGAATGCGAAAATCGTATCGGCTACTTTCCTTTATGGCGATGGGAGTAACTTGACGGGCGTCGCTGGCGGCGGAGGTGGTGCTACTGATCGCATCGTGAGTGGCAGCACAAGCTTAGTCGCACAGACCACATCCAACGTCATCAGCATCACAACCGCAGGAACGACGACGGGCTATTTTAACTCCAACGGCGTTCTCACCGTGCCCGGTATATCGGCCACTGCAAATCTCACCAGTGTCACGACGCTCTACGCCAGCGGCAACGTCACCGCCGTGGCCTACCTGTATTCGTCAGACCGGCGTTTAAAAACCGGCATTACCGACCTGAGCGGCGGCCTGGCTAAACTTGACGCGCTGCATCCGGCAAGTTTCCGATACATCAAGGACGGCGACAAAGGTCAGCAGCATATTGGGTTAATCGCGCAGGACGTGCAGCAGGTATATCCGCAGGCCGTTCATACAGATGGCGCTGGCATGCTATCAGTTGACTATGCGGTTTTGATTGCGCCGACCATTCAGGCAGTGAAGGAATTGAAAGCCGAGAACGATGATCTGCGGGCGCGGTTGATCAAGCTCGAACATGCCCAGCAAGTAGGGCGGCGTTAATGCGCATGTGGGCGGCGGTGCTGATCGGATTGGCGATGCTGCCGGGATTGGCAGAGGCAGCCGACCAGTATCAGGTGAACAATGGCGCGACGGTTGCCATTAGCGAGTGGGGTACCTGCAAGCTGGTAAAAAACAACCACGCCTCGGGCAAGGCGATCATGATCCCGACAAAGACTAACCCCGAGTGGAGCAGTTTTTTAGGCAATACGCCCGCTGGCGTGACAATGAAGGGCTGCGGGCCACTCTACTGCTGGGGCTACAACTCCCTCGGTCAGCTCGGCAACGGTGGCACCGTAAGCCAAAGCTATCCCGTGCGCGTGGTTTCCACCACGGCCATCAGCTTCACGCAGGTGGACATAGACAATAGCCATGCCTGTGGTGTCGATATCGATGGCAGGGCCTATTGCTGGGGCTCGGGGGCTAGCGGCGTGCTCGGCTATGGCGGCGTCGCAAACCAGTCTTACCCGGTGAGAGTGGTTTCCACCACAGCGATCAGCTTTACCCAGGTGGTCGGCGGAAGCGGTAGCCATACCTGCGCTGTTGATATCGATGGCAAAGCGTATTGCTGGGGTTCAGGAGCAACTGGGCGGCTTGGCTACGGCGGCACCGGTCAGCAAAATTACCCCGTACGGGTGGTTTCCACCACAGCCATCAGCTTCACCGGTGTGACTGCGGGTAGCACCAGCAGTTGCGGTGTCGATATAAATGGCAAGGCGTATTGCTGGGGCCAAGGCACTCAAGGGCAACTTGGCTATGGTGGCTCCACTTCACAACTCTACCCGGTGCGCGTGGTTTCCAGTACGGCCATTAGCTTTACCCAGGTAACCGGAGGAGGCAACAACCACACCTGCGGTGTCGATATCAACGGCAATGCTTATTGCTGGGGTTCAGGCGCTAGCGGGAAGCTCGGCTACGGTGGAACTGCCCAGCAGAACTATCCGGTGCGCGTGGTGTCCACCACGACCATCAGCTTTACCCAACTATCAGCGGGGACGAGTCATAGCTGCGGCATAGACATTAACGGAGCGGCCTTTTGCTGGGGCCTAAACGCTTACGGCCAGCTCGGCAATGGCGACACTGCCCAGCAAAACTATCCGGTGCGTGTGGTATCCACCCCGTCTATAAGCTTCACGCAAATAGTAGCAGGCAGTAACCACAGCTGCGGTGTGGGCATTAACGGCGCACTTTATTGCTGGGGCCAAGGCGACCAGGGACAGCTTGGAAACGGCGGAACAGCTCAGCAGAGCTATCCCGTTCAGGTAACATCACCTACCGGGGCCTCGTTTGTTTGGGTTTCTGCGCATCGAGGCGATAGTACCTGCGCAATAAACTCTCCCTGACAACGCAATCTCATAACGTCGGCCAACGCTAGCCGGGCAAGCACGTCTAAATCCTGTTCGGCCGACTGTTGAGCCGGTTTCAGACCCTTGATCTTCCTGCAATCTCCTGTTGCTGCCTATCGTATCGACCACTCCGGCGATGTACGCCTCGCACCAAGCACGGTCGATCGCTTCTTGGCTCGCGCACTTCGACGCGAACTGCTGCAACCTTACGAAATAAATAGCCGCGATCTCATCATCGCCGGGCGCAGCAAACGTCGGCGGGCTAAAAAAAGTCGCTGCAATTATCCCAATCGCCAATGATCTAAAGCGCATCTCTAACCCCCTTTTTACAAATATCGCGATACTATGCCATTACCGGTGCTCGACCGGCAGTGACTCGACAAAGTAAATTCGGCTAGATTCGCCCACCGGAGGCACCCGATGCGAACCCGATTTCGGTTTATGAGTGGGCTGATCGTACTGTGCGTGACGATTATTGCAGACACTGCGTGGGCGCAGGTTCTTTCTGGAGCGGACCGCGCGGACTTCATCGCCGGGACCACCGCCTCATGCGTCCGAGGACGGGACAATGATCCCGACATGCAAGCCATGCCACTTCCGTACTTCAAGCGCTGGTGCGATTGTTACGCCGGTGGCCTCGCGGATCGAGCCTCGATAACCGACCTCAAGGCCAACAATCAGAGGGTTTTGGCGCCACTCATCAGCGACGTTTCTAAAACGTGCTATGCGGCCATAAAAGCTGCCGCGATGCAGGAGCTTCAGAATCGGCGGTAATTCCAATAATGTAAGGTCATATGAGCTGATCTTTGCGTGTCCTGCGGCCGGGCCGTTACGCGCTTTTTAACTCGTTGTATCTAAAGCTTCTAACACTTGATTATTGTTTCAAAGGAAGCGATGTTAAAGTCATTAATATTTCAACCTAAATGGATAGATGCAAGATGTTGGTAAAACCTCGTAAATTGAGAAAAGGCGATACAATAGGTCTTATAAGCCCTTCCTCTCCGTTGGCTGCTATGCTGCCCTATAAGGTTGAAAAAGGTACTCAGACCCTTGAAGAAATGGGATTCAAGGTCATTGTCGCGGAAAACGCTCTGAAGCGCCGCGAACACGCGGCGGGAACGCCCCGAGAGCGGGCCGATGACATCCATGCCATGTTTGCTAATCCCGAAGTCAAAGCCGTTATTTGCTTTATCGGTGGCTTTCATAGTAACCAAGTTCTTAAGTATCTGGACTTTGATCTGATCAGGAAGAATCCCAAAATCTTCATGGGCTTCTCGGATATCAGCGTCCTGCATCTGGCGCTGAATACTCAGGCGAATCTTGTAACCTTCTATGGTCCGGCGGTCCTTACCCAGTTTGCCGAAGCATTCGGTATGCCGTCCTACACTATCGAATCCTTCAAGAAGGTGTTGATGAGCACGGAACCTGTTGGAAAGGTATTTCCCTCGACAGAGTGGACAGACGAGCTTTTAAACTGGTTTGCCAAGGCCGACCTTGAGCGGCCACGTAACATGAAGAAGAACATCGGGTACAAATGGCTTAAAGAGGGTAAATGTACTGGTGAGATCACAGGGGGCTGCATCACCTCTATTCTGCACCTACGGGGGACCAAATATTGGCCGGATGTTAAGGGTAAAATTTTCTTCTGGGAGCTTCCCGAGAGCTCTGCCGACCTAAGCAAAGGCGAGCCTCCTGCAAGGATCGACGCCCATTTAACCGATCTGGAATTGTCCGGGGTGTTTAATCAATGTGTTGGCATGCTTATCGGCCGCCCCAAGGGTTATACGGATGAACAGGTAAAGCAACTTGAAGAAATCATTAAAGAGCGCACAGAGGGATATAACTTCCCCATTCTCTTTAACATCGATATTGGCCATACCGACCCAATCATGACACTACCGATTGGCGTGAAAGCAGGGCTCGATTCAAAGTCCAATACCTTTGAAATCTTAGAAGCAGCCGTTACCGCATAAAAAATGACCCGGACAGCAATGCTGTCCGGGCCAAACCGATCTCGCGGTCTTACGGCGTCAGCCGGTTCGGACCACGATAGAGGAAGGTGACTTCCCGCACGTTCGAGCGGTTCATAAGGATCATCAGCAGGCGCGTCAGACCCACACCGCAGCCCCCGTGAGGAGGCACGCCGTAACGGAAGAAGTTGAAGTAGTGTTCCAACGGGCCATGGGCAAAGCCCCGGTCCGTCGCTTGAGCGAGCAGCTTGTCCAGGCGGTGTTCCCGCTGGGCGCCGGTAGTGATTTCCAGGCCTTTCCAGAGCAAGTCGAAGCTCTTGGTGAGGGTCGGGTCATCTTCATGGCGCATGTGATAGAACGCTCGCACCGCCGCCGGATAGTCCGTCACGAAAACGAATTCGTGGCCGTACTTCTCCTGAACGTAGGTACTGAGCATCCGTTCACCGGGAGGGTCCAGATCATCCTTGTGGCCGATCATATGCCCTTTCTCCGCCAGGATCGCCCGCGCATCCGCGAGAGTGATTCTGGGGAACGGGGTGGTGGGAACCACAACATCTACGCCGAAGGTTGCCTTGATCTCGTCGCCATGCTCTTGAGCGATGACGTTGAGAACGTACGCAAGCCATTCTTCTTCGATCTTCATCACGTCCTCATGGGATTCCACCCACGAGATTTCCATGTCCACCGAAGTGAACTCGGTATCGTGACGGGACGTGAACGAAGGATTGGCACGGAAGACCGGGCCGATCTCGAACACACGATCGAAGCCCGCCGCCATCGCCATCTGCTTATAGAACTGAGGCGATTGAGCGAGGTAAGCCTTCCGATCCTTGCCGAAGTAGGGCAGTTCGAAAAGCTCGGCGCCGGATTCACTGGCCGTGCTGAGAAGCTTGGGGGAATGGATCTCGATGAATCCATTCTTGGCCCAGTATTCTCGCATGGCCCGTTCCATCGTGGTCTGGACCTTGAAGATCAGCAAGTTGTCGGGCCAGCGCAGGCTGACCTGCCGCCAGTCGATCTGCTTGTCCAGCAACGAGTCCGTGTCGATCGGCAAGGGGGCTTCTGCCACACTGCTGACCTCGATGGACTCGATCTGAATTTCGATTCCGCCCAGTTTAACCTGGGGGGCCGAAACGACCTTGCCGATGACGGTGACCGTCGATTCTGTAGTCAGCGAGCTGACTACAGAGCCGATTGAATCACCATCGTCCTTCTTCATGTGCAGAGCTTGTACCTTGCCGGTCTGGTCCCGAAGAACCAGGAAGACCATGCGCTTTTGATTGCGGATGGTTTCCACAAAGCCCTGGACGGTGACTTCCTCTCCCAAATGATCGGAAAGTGCACTGATAAGGGTACGCTTCATCATAGTGGTAGTCCTTCTGCTGTGAGATCAGGGATATATGGATCGTCGCACCACCCGTGGGAACGGAATGGCGTCGCGGACATGGGGAATATTGAGCAACCAACGAATCAGCCGCTCCAACCCCATCCCGAAGGCGATGTGAGGCACGCAGCCAGCGTGGTGAACATCCCGCACAAATTGATAGCGCGGTTCGCCAAGTTTCCCTTTCTCCGCCAGACGCTCATCGAGCATGGCAGGGTCATGGATCTTCTCGGCAATGCCCAACAGCTCTCCGCAACCGTTACTTGCTATGAGATCAGCCACCATGGTGATCCGAGGATCACGGGCATCGATCACATAGGGAAACGGCTCGACCGCACGAGGAATACCTACAATCCAGAACGGACTGTTGAAAAGCTTGGAAAGCTCTTCTTCCTCGGCAGTGCTGAGAGCTTGGCCAAACTCAGCATCGAACCCTTTTTCCTTCAGGCGAATAACCGCTTCCTCGTAAGTGATACGGGGAAAGGGTGCCTTCAGAGAGTCGATACAAAGCTCTGTGCCAAGAATGTCCAGTTGCTTGCGGCAACGGGTTTGGCACTCACGGGTCACGTACCCGAGAATGTCTTCGACCAGGCGGATGATGTCCTCGCGGTCACCAAAGGCAACTTCAGCTTTGATGTGCCAATATTCCATCAGATGCCGCTTACTGCGGGATTCTTCGCCACGGAAGCTAGGCCCCATGTTGAATATCCGTTCGAAAGCGTGTGCTCCGGCTTCAAGATAGAAACCGGCGCATTGGGAAAGGAACAAGTCCTCGCCGTGCACGTTGATGCCCATCGCCGTCTTGCCGTCATACAACGGCGTCGGCGTCAGGATTGGCGCATCAAATTCCATGAAACGGTTCTGGTAGAACCATTCACGGACGATCCGCATAAGCTCCGCCCGAAACTGGAGAATAGCCATTACCTTCGGATTCCTCAGGTAAATGTGGCGGTAGTCCAATAACTGGTTAGCAAATTTTGGATCGAAGATGTCGAAGTTGCTGCGCGGCCGTGGAGTGAGCTGCAGACCGGCCTCTCCGAGCACGTCAAAGGTTTTGACGTGAATCTCGTTGGGCCGGTTGGCACCGTTGGAAAGTAAGCCCGAAACGCCCACTCCAGATTCCAACGGAACCCTAAGTGCACATTCAAAGGCTTGATCGCCAACAGCAGTCTGCTCAACTACCGCCTGCATGGTGCCGGTAGAATCGGCGATATCCATGAATAGGATCTTTCCCTGATGCCTGCGCCTGGCCAACCACCCTTGCAGGGTGACCGATTCACCAGGATTGCGGGCAAGCAGGTCAGAGACAAAGAGCTCCTTCATAGGCCCTCTCCTTCTGCAAGTGTGTGGAGGAATTGAGGCTAGCGCCTCGGTGAAAGATTTCCGGCAAGCCGGATATCATGCACTGTGCCGAGCACAGGCAGCCAAAAGGAGTGGCCCTTTAGACAGCCCATAGCCGCCGTAAGGGCGAATGACACAAGTATGCCCTGCTTAAATAGGTTTTTCAGGCCTTTTTACAAGCCAAAACATGAACTTATTTAAACAATTTTACTGGCGGCAGTTTAACATGAACACTTAGGGAAAAAGACCAGACGGCTAATGAAAAGGTAGGATTATAATTCAATTAAGTTATTGTTTTTAATATTATTAATTGACTATGGCCCCATAAGGAGCAAATGTCCGGACAAGCCAGAGAGGAATCCTTATGAGCAATTTCACCGAGTCTACCGACTACATCGGCAAAGAGGTCGAGATGATTGTGGAGCGCCCATTGGGATCGGTGCACCCTAAACATGCCCATATCATTTACCAGGTCAATTATGGGTACATCCCCCATACGCTCTCATCGGATGGCGAAGAACTCGATGCCTACCTGTTGGGAATAACCGAGCCTCTAAAAACTTTTAAAGGCATCTGCATCGCCGTCCTGCGCCGAACCGAAGAGAGCGACGACAAGCTGATCATTGCGCCCAAAGGAAAAGACTTCAGCGAAGGCGAGATCAGAGCGCTTGTCGAGTTCCAGGAAAAGTTCTTCCAGTCGGAAATCATAAAGTCTCCCGAATGAGACAGTACAGTGGCAATCTTGACCCGGCTACGTCCATGCAACTAAGCACATGACTTTGAACAGTTTAATGAATTTTGGCGCCAGCTGTTGAGAGCGAAGCGAAGTTACGCACCCATTAACCAATTGAATTAGATTATCTTTTGAGTTGACTGTTGTTCGGAAGGAAGCAAACGTTACGTAAGCTAAAATGCCAGAATCGTCTCTGTAAAATTGGATTCTCTCGGCTGCGTCCATGTAAATAAGTATATGATTTTGAACAGTTTAATGAATTTGAGAGGCAATTACCGGGAGGGAAGGACTATCGCGCTGCCCAAATGTTACGTTATAGTGGAGTGATGAAGCGTCTTTTGCTCTGGGTCATTCTTTTAGCGGCAAGCTTTGCCCCCTTGGCTCAGGCGCTCCCTTGCATCACCCAAACCCAACCCACCATGAGCATGGACTGCATGGCCTCCATGAAGGCTGCCGGTTCGCACGAGGGTATGGCCAGCGACATGATGGTGTCGGACTGCTTCAAGCAACCTGCCTTGCCTGCCGACCTTCAAGCCGTTGCGGCACCTGCCAGCCCTGAGCCTATCGCCTTTGCCATTCTGCCTGAAGTGGTGAAGCCTGTTGCGAGCCTTGGTCAGCAGACCGTCCGACCGCCACCTAGAGCAGACACAGCCCGATTTACCTCAACTCAAGAGTTTCTAGCCACGCTTTCCCGCTGGCTCATTTAAGCCGTTCTCCACTTATTGCCGTACCCGGAATGGGCCGGGCGGTGAGATGGATTGAACGAGAATACCAACATGAATAAACAACAACTCATAGGAACGTTGGCCTTAATGGCGGCGTTGCCGGTGGGGGTGTGGGCACGGCCTATCACCTACCCAGGCGGCACCAACGTCATGGTCGGACATGATCCGATGATGGATATGGTGCATGCCGACTACACGCTCAATAAGGATTGGGCGCTGGGTTGGGGTAGCACCTACTACCGCGAAATGAACGTCAGCTCTCATGGCCCTCAGGTCACGCGAGGCTGGCGCTGGAACTATCCAGACAGTCAGGCCAATGTCTACATCACAGGAGGCGCTGGCCCTACCTTCGTCAATGATGCAGCCCGCCCAAGCGGTTGGGGTGGCGTTTCGGTGGACTGGGAAGACCGTCGCTGGTTCACCCAAGCCGGAGCCAACTTCCACAAAACCTCCAACGGGCCTGACTACCTCTGGCAGTCGGCACGGGTGGGTGTTGCCCCTTACATCGCTGAGGCTGGCCAACTGCATAGCTGGCTGATGGTTCAGGTAGACCACACTCCCGGTTCCCGAAAGACCTGGAGCGCCACACCAATGGTGCGCCAGTTCTACGGCGACTACCTCTGGGAAGCTGGCGTCAGCACTCGTGGCGGCGTGATGGTCAACCTGATGAAAACCTTTTAACCAAACGAATGAAAGAAACGACAATGAACCAAACTCTTCTTATCGCCGCCCTGCTGGCAGCCGTAAGCCTGCCTGCCTTAGCCAACCATGACGGTAAAGGCCATGAGGGTCACGCTGGCATGCACCAGATGCCCGATGGCACCTGGATGAATAACCACGAAATGGCCACACCCAAGGCCGATGCCAAGCCTACCGCTGTTAAAGGTGACAAGCGCATCGTGGCCAATGTGAACGGGCTGGTATGCGACTACTGTGCCCAAAGCATCAAGAAAACCTTGATGAAAGAACCGGGCGTAGCTGATGTGAACGTAGACCTGTCGGCCAAGACCGTGACCGTTGGCCTCAAGGCTGATGGCAAGCTGGAAGAGGCCCGTCTTAAGGGGCTGCTGAAGGATGCCGGTTACGATATGACCACCTACAAGGTGGAGTAAGCCCATGCGTCAGGAGAACTTAAACTGGCGCGATATCGTGATGCCTATGCTGGGGTTATTTACCAGCATGGGCACGCTGGTGTGCTGCGTGTTGCCACTGGTATTTGTGTCGCTCGGCATGGGTGCTGCGCTTATCGGGTTGGTGAGTGCTGCTCCGTGGCTGGTGTGGCTGTCTGCCCATAAGTATTGGGTATTCGCCCTATCAGGCGTAATGATCGCAGTGAGCTGGTATTCGGTCTGGCGGCAACGCTATGTGCCGTGCCCTGCTGACAAGCGCCTTGCCAAAGCCTGTCAGCGCCTACGGACATTTTCGTGGGTGATGGTGGGTATCGCTACTTGCCTTTGGGGGCTTGGGTTTACCGTGGCGATTCTCTTGCCGCGGCTCATGGGCTAGAATCGGTGGTTCGCCTTGAGGGCGGGCCACCGCCTCACTTATCTGGTTGACTCCTGGCCAGAAGGAAGCAAACGTTACGTAAGCTAAAATGCCAGAATCGTCTCTGTAAACTTGGATTCTCGCGGCTGCTCCCCAGCCAAAAAATTTCACTTAAATAATTGAAATAGAACAATAATTTTTTAAGCGTACAAGTCTCGGAATTGTCGCGTCATTTGCTGGAACTCAAAAAAATGACAGATTTCATGGTTTTTAAAAATCAAACAGGCTGGGGAGGGATTTCACCCAGCCGATAAGTATTTTTAAGCTGCCGCGCGTAAAATTTCTTAACCAAATAAGGAAGCCAGGTAGAACGCTGCCCCGGCGGCCAGGCCGCCCACGCAGAGGGTTTGCAAGCTGGACTTCCACATGCTGATGCCGGTAAGGCGACCTTTGACGGCGCCGAAGACAGCCAGCGCCAGGCCGGTGAACAGTATCGACCACAGCAGGGCAGTGTGCATGTCGCCTGTCATCACATAAGGCGCAAGTGGAATAGCCCCGCCGACTAGGTAGGAGCTAGCGATAGTGGCGGCACTGATGGGGGCACGGCGTGGGTTTGGTTTTTCGAGACCCAGTTCAAAGCGCATCATGAAATCCACCCAGCGCTTTTTATCGGCGATAATGGCGTTGACCACCGACTTGAGCGTGGGGCCTTCCAGACCGTAGCTCTGGAAGATGTCGCTGACTTCTTTAACTTCGACATCGCGCAGGTGCTTCACCTCATAGAACTCGCGCTTTACTTCCGCCGTGTAATGTTCCAGGTCAGTGCGGGCTGCCAGGTAGCCGCCAAGGCCCATGGCAATCGCCCCCGCTACAATCTCGGCCATGCCTGCGGTCACCACGATATGTGTTGAGGTTACGGCTGCCGAGAGACCTGCCGCCAGCGCAAAGGGCACGGTCAGGCCGTCAGCCATGCCGATAACGACATCGCGGACAGATTCCGAGCCGGTAAAGTGTTGCTCCACGTGGGGTATGGTGGGCATTACTATTTCACCCCCACCAGGACTTCTTGGCTTGCAGCGACTTGAAAAAAGGGCCGTCTGTATCATTTTGTTCGGGTTCTTTTTTTATCCAAAGCGGGTGGTCTGGATGGCTTTCTGACTGCTTTCCTTTGAGCTTTTTCCGTACGGCTTCCATGATTATTTTGGCCGAGGCTTGCTCGTTTGGTGACGTGAGCAGCTTCCAGAGTAATCCAGCCATAGCTACATCTTTTGCAGGCCGTCGCTCTGGCGGGAACCACTGAGCAGTACACCGCATTCAAGTGGTGTGATGTCGGGATAGTTCTCATATAGCTGGTCAGGCTTTTCCAAGGTGCTGGCGGCAAACAGGCTATGCACTTCATTCACGAATGGCAAAATCGCGTCCACGGCAGTTTCACTTGCTACGGGTACAGCCACCACGATGTTCTGGCACCCGTTGGCTTCCAGGGATTCAATGGCGGCTTTCATCGTGTCGCCGGTTATCATGCAATCATCCACCAGAATAACTGTGTGGTCGGTGAGGTCGCGCAGGTTCTCGGCCGACATCAGAAACCCTTTTGAGGCGCGAGCTAGGTTTGCCAGCTTGACGGACTGGCTGTCGGCGTAAAAGCCAACTTCGCCATTGGGGAGTTCGATTTTAGTAACGCCACTGGCGTGCATTGTTACAGGGAATGCGTCCTCTAGCTTGAGGTTAAGCGCTTGGGCGATTTCGTAGCCGACGACGACGCCGCTGGGCGTGACACCCATTACCACAACGTCGTCGCGGTCGGCGTAGTCTTCCAGCAGTTGGGAAAGCAGGTGCCCGGCCTGGGCGCGATCACTAAACAACTTCATGTGCGTACTCCTTACTTATTTCCATTCAAAACCTGAAAGAAAAGCGATGACGGCGGGCGGTAGGTTGGTCCAAACCAGCCATATAAAGGCGATGAGCAACAGAAACCCGAACAGGAACTGCACCCAATGGAAGAAATGCAGCCGCCCGGCCTTGTCGGTGGTCAGAGTTTCGGTTGACCCCAGCAATTTATGAAGTTGGTTGGAGAGATGAGGCGCGTGATGGACTTTCATCGACGGTTTCCTTTCGTTTTGGTTGGAATAGGGGGTTTAAGGTGTTCAGTGCCTCAAACAGCGTGAGCGGGTGCCAAATATCTACCAGCTTTAGATAGTAGATATCTCGGCCTGCGCGAAGATTGAGGATGACGGTGCCGTAATGAAAGAAGGACGAAAACGGCGTCTGGTGGAGCTGATAATGGTCGATATGGGAGCCATCGATTTCATCGGAGTGGACACGGAACCGTCCGTAACGGAGCAGCAGCCGGTGGGTGGTCACGGCTATCTCGGTATTATGGAAAGGCAGCCGGTAAATCAGCAAGCAAATGAGGGCCGGAACCAGCAGATAAGGTTGCCATTGCCACGCCGCCCATAAGTACCAGGCCAAAGTTGCCAAGAACAAAAAACCCAGCCACCAGCCGATGCCATGAAAGGGGTGCAGCTTGCCCGTATAGATAATGACCTCATCCGGTCCCAGCAGCCGGGATAAGTGTTTGGTGCGTGCGAGTGGTGGCAAGTTCATGCTGTGAACGTAGCCTGTTTGAAAAGAGTCCCACTTGATTCACATCAAGTGGCTCAAAATGAAAGGGGTGCAGGATGTGCTTGGTTAAAACTTAAAGGAGAAATGACCATGACAAATCAACTACCCGCTTTATGGAACACTGACCTATGGAGCAATGACTTTACTTCTGGCCCGTCCGGTCACATGCGTCGTGAAATGGCCAAACTTTTGGGCCACTTTATGGATGACATTCCACTGGCGGAGCGCCGGAAACCTCATGGCGAGATTGCTTTTGCGCCGCGCCTGAATGTGGCCGAAACCGATGACGCGCTGGAACTAACCGCCGAGATGCCCGGCCTAACGTCTGACGATGTGGACGTTTCGCTGTCGGGTAATCTGCTTACCATCAAGGGTAAACGTGAAGCCAAGAAGGAAGAAAAGAAGAAGGACTACCATCTGGTCGAAAGCCGCTACGGCTCGTTCTACCGCGCGATGCAGTTACCTTTCAACGTCGACCCGGCCAAAATCAACGCGGCATGTAAGGATGGCGTGCTGACCGTCACCGTGCCCAAGCCGGTTGAGATGGCGAACAAGACGCAGAAAATCACGGTTAAAAAGTAACGACCTCTGGGCACCTCGTTACGGGCGGGGTGCCCTTTTATGTGGAGAATGTCATGAAGACAGTCTGGGTATTGGTGGCCGACAGTTACCGGGCACGACTCTTTAACCTGCCGCCGCATAATGGCCTATTGGAAATCAAAGACCTTTTTCACAGCGCTGCCCGGCGGCAATCGCATCAACTTGGCACCGATAAGCCGGGGCGCTCGGTTGAGTCGGCTATGCCCCACCGCCACGCCGTCGAAAAACGAACGTCGCCACAGGAACGGGAGATGCTGAAGTTCGTAAAGGAGATTGGCGGCCTGTTGGAGCAGAAACTCCCCGCATTCGACAGCCTGTACGTCATCGCCCCACCGCACCTGCTGGGGAGGCTAAGGCAAAAGCTGCCGAAAGCAGTCCGGGCTAAAATCAGCGAAGAGATTGCTAAGGGCGTTTTGGAAGAGCCGATTGGCAACCTCCGCATTAGGTTGCCACGTTAAGTGATTGTAAAAATAAAGTTGTCACAAACATATGGCGGGTATAAATGTTAGGCATGTCGAGTGCCTCTGCCATCCAGGCAGGCCTGAAAGCTTGCAAACTCTTCCATGGGCTGGACGATAAAGCCGTGCAGCACATTGCCGAAAAGGCCGTTATCCAAAAGCAATCCGCCGGTACGCACCTGATTCTGCCAGGCGACAAATTATCGGCCATGTATGTGGTGTTGAAGGGCTGGGTGAAAGTCTACCGCATTAACGAGAACGGCGAAGAAGCCATTACCTGCCTGTTCGGCCCCAAGGATTCGCTACTGGGCGACTTGCTGTTTTATAGCCACCCATCGCCAGTAGGGGCGCAAACCGAAACCGAAGCCGAGCTGATTCAGATTTCGGTGGAGGCCATGCGGCAGCTCATGTCGGCTTACCCCACGTTGGGC
>DATAJX010000002.1:0-272205 GCA_036261915.1 Alphaproteobacteria bacterium | reverse complement strand
CACCATCACGTCGTTCACCCAGCCCGGTCACGGTACTTTGGTGCTGAATGCGAACAACACGTTCACCTTCACCCCGGCCCACAACTTCTACGGCGTGGTCACCTTCCAGTACACCATCACCGATGCTGAAGGCGAAACCCGCACCGCCACCGACACCATCCACGTGAGCAACCCGCTGGGCCTCAACGCGGTCAACGATGCGTACAGCACCAACCAGAACACCCCGATCACCTTCGATAGCAAGGTCAACGACAGCAATCCCGACGGTACCGCTTTCACCATCACGTCGTTCACCCAGCCGGGTCACGGCACGCTGGTGCTCAACGCCGACAACACCTTCACCTTCACCCCGGCGCATAACTTCTACGGCGATGTGACCTTCAACTACACCATCACCGACGCCGAAGGCGAAACCCGTACCGCCACCGATACCATCCACGTGGTCCACGTCAATCAGGGCCTCAATGCGGTCAACGACGCGTACACCACCAATCAGGACACGCCCATCACCTTCGACAGCAAGGTGAATGACAGCAACCCCGATGGTACGCCCTTCAGCGTCACCAGCTTCACCCAACCGGGCCACGGCGTGCTGGTGCTGAATGCCGACAACACCTTCACCTTCACCCCGGCTGCCGGCTTCCATGGCGATGTGTCCTTCCAGTACACCATCACCGACGCCGAAGGCGAAGTGCGTACCGCCACCGACACCATCCACATCATCGAAGCGACCACCCCGCCCCCGCCTCCTCCGCCGGTCTGCCCGCTCACCATCGACCTCGGTGGCGACGGCCTCACCATCATCAGCAAGGCCAACAGCAGCGCCACGTTCGACTTCAGCGGCGACGGCACCCGCGTGCACACCGCCTGGGTAGGCCCCAACGAAGGTATCCTGGTGCACGACGATAACAACGACGGCATCGTCAGCGGCATCAACGAAGTTTACGGTAAGGCCGGCATGGACGGCTTCACCGAAATGGCCCAGCTCGAAGACACCAACCACGACGGCGTGATCGACGCCAACGACGCCCGCTTCGACAGCATCAAGGTCTGGATCGACGCCAACAGCGACGGTATCAGCGATCCGGGCGAGCTCTACAGCCTCAAAGACCTCGGGATCAAATCCATCAGCCTCAACACGGTGGCCGACGCCCACGACTACGGCGACGCCTTCACCACCAAGAGCGCCGATGTCACCTACGACGACGGCCACACCACCAAGGCCGCCGACGTCTGGTACCGCCTCGACGCCCCGGTCGACACCTCCAGTGTCATCGGCCAGCAATCCGAGATCGTGGCGCCCGAAAGCCACGACACCGTGGCCGCCACCCCGGTGGCCGAACCGGCCGCCCCGGTGGTCACCGCCAGCAGCGGCGCCGAAGTCCTGCACACCGCCGGTCTCGACGACACCCACCACGCCTAAACGGCGCTGTAAAAAAACGGCCCCTCAAGGGGCCGTTTTGCTATTCAGGCTTAGGCATAGGCCTTTAAAAAGAACTTCACCGCCTTCTTCACATAAGCCTCCATGGCCGGCCTGGTCGGGCGCTTGCCAATGCCCAGGTTGGCATGCTTCACCAGCTCGCTGCCCATCAGCAATGCCACAAAAAAGCCACTGGCTTCTTCGGGGTCTTCAATCTTCAGCAGGCCTTTGCGGGCTATCTCGGCCATGGTGTTGCGCATGCATTCCTTCAGCCGCTTCAGGCCGCAGGCAAACTGCTCGCCCAGCTCGGGGTTGCGCCCGGCCTCGGCCGATAATATCCGGTGCAGGTTCACGCCGTCGTCATGGGTGGTCAGTTCCATCAAGGCCACGCCAATACGGCCCAAAACTTCTTCCGCCTTACTGGTCTTGCCCAGTTCAAACAGGCTTTCCGGCATGTAATCGTCGCATTTGCAGCCCACAACGGCCATAAACAGGGCATTCTTGTCGGGGTACTTGCGGTACAGCGTCAGCTTCGAAACCCCCGCCCCCTGCGCGATCTGGTCCATGGTGGTGCCCTGCACGCCATTCACCATGAACAATTGTCCGGCAACGTCCCGAATAACGGCATCCTTGCGCGGGTCCACCGGCCGCCCGGGCGAGCGTCCGCTGTTCGTTTTAACCGCCGTGGCGCCTGTTTTGGTCATGGTCCTCTATTTAGTGCAAATATTTCTATTTACGATACTTGACAGTACACTAATTATCATCAAGGGTAAACCCAAATAAGGCCTTATAAGTACATCCGTCAATAAGTACGCGGGCCTGCCCTACCAAAAGCCACAGAAAGTTCTTACATGCGCAAGTTAGTCATCCTCGGGCTGGTCGTGGTGGCCGCCCTCGTGGGCTACCACTTTTTCACCGCCTCCATGCAAGGGGGGCATCACGGCGGCATGGGCGGCGCCATGCCTGTAAGCGTGGCTGTGGTTCAAAGCAAGCCGGTCACCGAATATAAGGAATTCAGCGGCCGCTTCAAAGCGGTGGCCGATGCCCAGATCCAGGCCCAGGTAGGCGGCACGGTCGAAAAGATACTGTTCAACGAAGGCGACCTGGTCAAAGCCGGCCAGCCGCTGTTTATCATCGATCAACGCACCTACAAGGCCGCCGCCCTCAGCGCGCAGGCCGCCTACGCACAGGCCAAGGCTGCACTCGAACGAGGCCAAAGCCTGGTCACTACGCAGGCCATCTCCAGGCGCGATTACGAATCCCGTGTCGCCGCCTACCAACAGGCCAGCGCCGCACTTACCAACGCTAAACTCAACGAAGAATACTCGCAGATCAAAGCCCCTATCACCGGCCGCATCGGCCGGGCCGACATCACCGTGGGCAACGTGGTCACCTCGGGCCCGCAGGCTCCGGTGCTCACCACCATCCAGTCCATCAATCCCATCTATGTCGATTTCAACATGGACGAACAAACCTACCTCGCCAGCCTTGCCACCAAGGCGCAAGGCACCAGCAGCACCGTTCCCGTGTCGGTCGCGCTGGCTAACGACGGTTCCAACTTCTCCATCAGCGGCACGCTCAAGTCGGTCGATAACCAGCTCGACCCCGCCACCGCCAGCCTGCGCGCCCGCGCCCAGATCGCCAACAGCCAAGGCACCCTCCTGCCCGGCCTGTTCGGCCGCGTGCGCGTGGGCAGCGCCCAACCGGTCGAAGAGATCCTGGTCAACGACGCCGCCATCGGCACCGACCAGAGCAAGCGCTTCGTCTACGTCGTCGGCGCCGACAAAAAGGCCATGTACACCGAAGTCACGCTCGGCGGCCTGGTCGAAGGCAACCAGCGCGTCATCAAAAGCGGCCTCAAGGGCGGCGAGCAGATCGTCGTCAACGGCCTCATGCGCGTGCACCCGGGCGCCGAGGTAATGCCTTCGGTGGTCGACATGCAAACCCTTTCGCCCACCACCGTCACCGGTGCCGCGCCCGCGGTGTCGGCCAGCACTCCGGCGGCCAAGTAACCCTCAACCAAACAGGCAACCACGCATGAACTTCTCGCGCTTCTTTATCGACCGTCCCATTTTCGCCGGCGTGCTATCCATGCTGGTGTTCCTCTGCGGCCTCATCGCCATGCCGCTACTGCCCATTTCCGAATACCCCGAAGTAGTGCCGCCCTCGGTCGTCGTGCGCGCGCAGTTCCCGGGCGCCAGCCCCAACGTCATCGCGCAAACGGTGGCCACCCCGCTCGAAGAGCAGATCAACGGGGTCGAGAACATGCTTTACATGTCGTCGCAATCCACCGTCGACGGCTCCATGACGCTTACCGCCACCTTTAAACTGGGCACCGATCCCGACTACGCCCAGCAACTGGTGCAAAACCGCGTCAACCAGGCCCTGCCCCGCCTGCCCGACATCGTGCGTCAAATAGGCGTCAGCACGGCCAAAAGCTCGCCCAACTTCATCATGGTGGTCCACCTTGTGTCGCCCAATGGCCGCTACGACACCACCTATCTCCGCAACTACGCCGTGCTGAATGTCAAAAACGCGCTGGTGCGCATCAACGGCATCGGCGAGGTCGTGGCCTTCGGCGGCGGCGATTACGCCATGCGCCTGTGGCTCGACCCCAACAAGCTGGCCGCCCGCGGCCTCACCGCCATCGACGTCACCAACGCCGTGCGCGAGCAAAACAACCAGGCGGCCGTGGGCAGCCTCGGCGGCCAACCCATGAAGGATCCCCTGGCGTTCGAACTGCCCATCACCTCGCAGGGGCGCCTGCACACGGTCGAAGAATTCGAAAACATCATCGTCAGCGCCGACCAGCGCGGCGGCGTCATCCGCCTGAAAGAGGTCGCCCGGGTCGAACTCGCGCCCAACACCTATTCGCCCGAATCCTACCTCGACGGCAAACAGGCCGCCGCCATCGGTGTATTCCAGGCACCGGGTTCCAACGCGCTGGCCCTTTCCAGCGCCGTGCGCCAAGCCATGGAAGAGGTCAAAAAGAACTTCCCCGAAGGCGTCGAGTACCGCATCGTCTACGATCCCACCGAGTTCGTACGCACCAGCATCGAAAAGGTCATCCACACCCTGCTCGAGGCCATCGCGCTGGTGGTGCTGGTGGTCATCGTGTTCCTGCAAACCTGGCGCGCCTCCATCATCCCGCTGCTGGCCGTGCCGGTGTCCATCATCGGTACGTTCGCGGTGTTGCACGTACTGGGCTTCTCCATCAACAACCTCACCCTGTTCGGGCTGGTGCTGGCCATCGGTATCGTGGTCGACGACGCCATCGTGGTGGTCGAGAACGTCGAGCGCAACATCCGCGAAGGCCGTACCCCGCGCGAGGCCACCTACCAGGCCATGCGCGAAGTCTCCGGCCCCATCATCGCCATCGCGCTTACCCTGTGCGCGGTGTTCGTGCCGCTCGCCTTCATCAGCGGGCTTACCGGCCAGTTCTACAAGCAGTTCGCGGTCACCATTGCCATCTCCACCGTTATCTCGGCGTTCAACTCGCTCACCCTCAGCCCGGCCCTCACCGCCCTGCTGCTGAAGGACGAACACGCCAAAAAAGACGGCCTCACCAAGTTCATGGATCGCTTCTTCGGCCGTTTCTTCACCTGGTTCAACGGCTTCTTCCACCGCACGTCCGACCGCTACGTCGCCACGCTCGACAAATTCGTCCACCGCCGCAAAACCGGCCTTGGCCTGTACGGCCTCATCGTGGCCATGGCCGCGCTCGGCCTCTGGATACTTCCCACCGGCTACGTCCCCCTGCAGGATAAACAATACCTCGTCGGCTTCTCGCAACTGCCGCCGGGTGCTTCGCTCGACCGTACCCGCAAGGTCATCGACCAGATGTCCGAGATCGGCATGAACCAGCCGGGCGTCGCCCACTCGGTGGCCTTCCCGGGGCTGAGCATCAGCGGCTTCACCGCCAGCAGCAACGCCGGCATCGTGTTCTTCCCGCTCAAACCGTTCGAAGAACGCACCAGCTGGGATATGTACGGCCCCGCCATCGCCGGTGCCCTCTCGGGCAAGGGCTTCGCCATCCAGGACGCCTTCAGCGCCATCTTCCCGCCGCCGCCGGTCAACGGCCTCGGCACCATCGGCGGCTTCAAACTGCAACTCGAAGACCGGGCCGACCTGGGCGACGAAGCGCTCTACGCCGCCACGCAAGCCGTGCTGGCCAAGGCGCGCGCCAACCCCAAACTCACGGGCCTGTTCAGCAGCTACGAGATCAACGTGCCGCAGCTGAATGCCAACATCGACCGCACCAAGGTCAAGCAGCTGGGCGTCAATATCAACGACGTCTACACCTCCATGCAGGTCTACCTCGGCTCGCTGTATATCAACGACTTCAACAAGTTCGGGCACACCTATCAGGTCATCGCGCAGGCCGATTCCCCCTTCCGCAGCAGCATCGACGATATCCTGAATATCAAGGTGCGCAGCAACACCGGCGCCATGATCCCGCTCGGCAGCCTCATGAGCGTCGACGACAGCCACGGGCCGGATAGGGCCATGCGCTATAACCTGTACCGCACGTCCGACATCAACGGCGGCCCCGCCCCCGGCATCTCCACCGACGAAGCGCAAAACGAGCTGGTCAAGATCATCGAAGAAACCCTCCCCAAAGGTATGGGCTTCGAGTGGACCGACCTCACCTACCAGCAAATCCTGGCAGGCAACACCGCGGTGCTCATCTTCCCGCTGTGCGTGTTCCTGGTGTTCATGGTGCTGGCCGCGCAGTACGAAAACCTCATCCTGCCGCTGGTCATCATCCTCATCGTGCCGGTGGTGCTGTTCTCGGCGCTGGTCGGCCTGTGGGCAGCCAGCAAGGATATCAACGTCTTCACCCAGATCGGCCTCGTGGTGCTGGTGGGGCTGGCGTGCAAAAACGCCATCCTTATCGTCGAGTTCGCACGCGAGCTCGAGCTTTCCGGCATGTCCACCTTCAAGGCCGCCATGGAAGCCAGCCGCCTGCGCCTGCGCCCCATCCTGATGACCTCGTTCGCCTTCATCATGGGCGTGGTGCCGCTGGTGTTCAGCAGCGGCGCGGGCTTCGAAATGCGCAACGCGATCGGTACAACGGTGTTCAGCGGCATGATCGGCGTCACGGTGCTCGGCATCTTCATCACGCCCATGTTCTACGTGCTCCTGCGCACCCTCAGCGGCCGCAAGCTCACGCAGCACGAAACCGCCGATGTCGCCGAAAGCGGCTTCTGCCCCGACACCCTCGAAGACGCGCACGTCAAAAAGCCGAAAGGGAAAAAGTAATGAACCGCCCCACCCTCCTTTCCGCCGCACTGGTAGCCGCCGCGCTTAGCGGCTGCGCCTGGCTCGAACCCTCGTTCAAGCTGCCAAGCTTCAGCGTGCCGCAGCAGGCCGAAGCAAGCCCCGCGCTGTTCGTCAGCCCCACCGTGGTGGGCAACTGGCAGGTGGCCAACCCATCTCCCGCGCAGCCGCGTGGCGAATGGTGGCTCATGTATAACGATACCGAGCTGAACGGCTACATGTCGCAAGCGCTGGGCAACAACCCGTCGCTGCAGGTCATGGCGGCCCGCGTCAAGCAGGCGCGCGCCAACTCAAGCCTCGCCAGCTCTCAGTACTTCCCGCAAATCTCAGCCAACGCGGGCGTCAGCCGCGGCCGTACCGCCCCGGCACAGGCAGGCCTGCCCGATAGCGCCAAAACGCCCACCACCACCATCTACCAAACCGGCCTCGCCGCCAGTTACGAACTCGACCTGTTCGGCCGCATCTCCGGAGAAGCCCGCACCGCCAAGTTCGAAGCCCTCGCCACGCGCGACCTGTACGAAAGCGCGCGCCTCGCCCTGCAGGCCGATGTCGCCAACGCCTGGTTCACCCTGCGCGCCGCCAACACGGTGCAAAATGCCATCGCCGAAAGCCTGCTGCTGGGCGAAGAAGGCCTGGTGCTGGCCCGCCAGCAATACGAGGTCGGCGATATCTCCAGCCAAGATTATCAGGCAGCCTCCGCCAACCTCATCGCGCTGCGCAACAACGCCCTCACCGTCGCGCAGCAACGTGCCGCCGCGCAAAACCAGCTGGCCACGCTCATCGGCCAACCGGCCATCGGCTTCAACGCCTCCAGCACGCAGCCGCTCAGCGCGCTGCCGCCGCTGGTGCCCGCGGGCGTGCCGTCCACGGTGCTGGAACGCCGCCCCGACGTCGCCGCGGCTGAACACCAGCTGGCCGCCGCCAACGCCAACATCGGTGCCGCGCGCGCCGCGTTCTTCCCCAGCCTCACGCTCACCGCCAACGGTGGCTTCGCGTCGCAGAACATGGGCAACCTGTTCAACTGGAACAGCAATACCTGGGCGCTCGGCCCGCTGGTCACGCTGCCCATCTTCCAGGGCGGCGCGCTGTTCGCCAACCTGCGCTTCAGCAAGGCAAAGTACGAAGAAGCCGTCGCCACCTACAAGGCACAGGTGCTCGAAGCCTTCCGCGACGTCGCCGACAGCCTCAACGCGCACCGCACCACGCTCGAGCAGGCCGCCGGCCAGCAGCAGGCTTACGAAGCGCTGGAAAGATCCGCCATCAGTTCCAAGCAACAGCTGAACGTGGGCGACATCAGCAAACCCGAATACATCGCCGCGCGGCAAATCGCCCTGTCGGCGCAGATCGACCAGCAACAGGCCCTGCTCAACGCCTACACGGCGTCCACGCAACTGGTGCGCGCCCTCGGCGGCGGGTTCGATACCTCTGCCACCACAGCCAAATAAAAAAACCGCCCCCGCAAGGGGGCTTTAATTCTGGCTCCGGCGGTTGGGATCGAACCAACGACCCACGGCCCACTTATATGAAATGGGCAGTCCGTTGCTCTACCTCTGAGCTACTCTTCTACATTTCCATCAGGTGAACCTCGCTGTTAAGGCTTGACGACATAAACCTCTGCCCTTACAAACCCTGCGCTTCCGGCGTAGCTCAGCGGTAGAGCAACGGACTGTTAATCCGTGGGTCGTTGGTTCGATCCCAACCGCCGGAGCCATTATTACCAGCCCGCCTTATGGCGGGCTTATTTTATGGTCGTCCGGCTTGACCTTTATACGGCTTTGGCCGACTTTCGCCCCATGCAATCCACTGCTCGCCACAACATGATCGACGGCCAACTCCGGCCCAACCACGTCAACAACCCAGCCCTGCTCGCCAGCATGGCCCACGTGGCGCGCGAAGATTTTATTCCGGCGGCCTACGCCAAAACCGCCTACGCCGACACCCTCACCCCACTGGGCAACGGCCGCGCCATGTACGCCCCCATGACATTGGCCCGCCTGCTGCAAACGCTCGATATCCAAAACACCGATAAGGTCCTCGTCGTGGCGGGCGCCACCGGCTACACCGCCGCGCTGCTCGCCCCGCTGGCCGCCCACGTCACCGTCACCGAAGACGATGCCGCCCTGCTCAAGCAGGCCCAAACCAATCTCAAGGCCTTCCATAACGTCACCGTCAGCAACGCCGCCCCGGCAGCAGGCGATACCGCCCACGGCCCCTATAATGTCATCGTGCTCGATGCCGCCGCCACACAGGTGCCGCAGGCGCTGCTCGCGCAACTGGCCGAAGGCGGCAAGATCGGCGGCGTGTTCCAGGGGCAGAACGGCCTGCTCACCGCCAGCGTCATCACCAAACACGGCGGCACCCAGTTCCGCGAAGAACTGTTCGAAACCAAGGCCCTGCTCCACCCCGCCCTCACGGTCGCCGAAGCCTTCGTTTTCTAGCACCCATACTCCCCACTCCACAGCCGTCATGCCGCCCTCTTTGGGGGTAGGCATCCATGGGGGGCTTTTTTAAAGTTGACTCAACCCCCACGCTCCTTCTATTGAATAAAGCCGTTTGGCAGTGAGGCCGGGTGGCGAAGTGGTAACGCAGCGGTCTGCAAAACCGCGATGCACGGGTTCAAATCCCGTTCCGGCCTCCATTGAATTCCCCGCTTACTGTGCGTAAGGCCAAGGCTGTTTCGTCACGCGCAGCCATTCATCGGCAATGCCGGGCAAACCCTTCACGGCTTCGGCCAGCCGCGCCGGGCCGTGCGGCAGGTAGCGCAGGGTTTCCCATGCCAACTGCGGGTTGTCCCATGCCATCACCAACTGGGTCTGCAGCATTTCCGGGTCACGTTTCTGCAATTCGTCCCACAGTAGCATGGCCAGCGGCAAGCGGGCCCACAGCAACCTCGGCTCGGCGGGCGACGTGATAAAACTGTTCAGCAGATCCCCCGCCGCCAGTTCATGGTCGGCCAGGTCGATCATCGCCATGCGCTGCCAGCTGTAAGGGTCGCCGGGCTGAACCGCCAAAGCACTGGCCAAATGGTTCCGCGCACTGGCCCGGTAAATGACGGCCTGCTCGGTGTTCACCCGCACCGCCAGCATCAGGTCAAGCAGCGCAATGTCGCGGTGCCACTCGGCATAGCCCCACCAGCCCCGGCCCGGTGTTCTTCACCCAGTCGCGCGGCGGCTTCAACGGGGTGGGTTTCCGCATGCTCAAGTTCCGCAGCATGAAAATGCAGGCCGCCGACGCGCGCGACGCCTCGGGCAAAGAAAAACAGGCCAGCAAAAACGACACCCGCCTCACCCCCATCGGCGGCTTCATCCGCCGCACCAGCATCGACGAACTGCCTCAACTCATCAACGTCCTGCGCGGCGACATGAGCCTGGTCGGCCCGCGCCCGCACGTGCCCAGCCACAACAGCTATTACGGCCAAACCGTCGGCCGTTACGCCAGCCGCCACAAAATGCGCCCCGGCCTCACCGGCTGGGCGCAGATCAACGGCCTGCGGGGCGAAACCGAAACCATCGACAAAATGGCCAGCCGCGTCGAATACGACGTCTGGTACATCGAGAACTGGAACCTGGGGCTCGACCTGAAGATACTCGCCCTCACCCCGCTGGTGGTGCTGTTCCAGCGGCAGGCGTACTAGCTACCTTAAAGCGTCTGGTGCCACGCCCAGTCGCTGGCGATGATCTGCGACAGGTCAGAGCCCTTTGCGCTCCAATCCAGCACTTTTTTCGACAATTGCGCATCAGCAACCAACACCGGCGCATCACCCATGCGACGTTCGCGCATCACCCGCGCTACACTTTTACCGGTCACTTTTTCCACCTCGGCCAACACCTCAAGCACCGAGTGCCCCTTCGAGGTCCCCAGGTTCAGCGCCACGCTTTCACCCCCCGCCAGCAGGTACTTCAGCGCGGCAACATGCGCCTCCGCAAGGTCCGCCACGTGCACGTAATCACGCACCGCGGTACCATCTAAACTATTGTAATCATTGCCAAATATTTCCAACGCCGGGCGCTTGCCCAACACCGTCTGCAGCGCCAGCGGAATCAGGTGGGTAGGGTCGGCGCGGTTATAGCCCAGCCCCTGTTCGGGGGTGGCCCCGGCGGCATTAAAGTAACGCAGGGCGGTATAATTCAGCAGGCCCGCGGCGGCGCAATCAGCCAGAATGGTTTCGGCCATCAATTTCGTTTGGCCATAAGGGCTTAGCGGCGCTTTGGGGGCGTTTTCAGCAATAGGCGTGGCCTCGGGCGCGCCATACACCGCCGCGCTGCTCGAAAACACCATGTGCTTCACCCCGGTTTCCTTCATGGCCGCCAATAAAGCCAGGGTGCCTGTCACGTTGTTGTGGTAGGTACTCAGCGGGTTTTTAACCGAATCACCCACCGAGATCAGCCCGGCAAAATGCATCACAGCAACCGGCTTATAATGGCGGATCGCCGCCATTAACGAGAGCGGGCTTTTAATATCACCCTCAACAAACGGGCCAAATTTCACGCGGTTTTTGTCACCGGCCGATAAATTATCAAAGGCTATGGGCGTAAAACCGGCCTTTTCGAGCGCCAGACAGGCGTGGCTGCCCACATATCCTGCACCACCGGTCACAAAAATCGCGGGTTTATCTGTCATAGCATTTAATCTATCAGATTGATTTTAATATGAAAATGGAGCGGGAGAAGGGGTTCGAACCCTCGACCCCGACCTTGGCAAGGTCGTGCTCTACCACTGAGCTACTCCCGCGCTCCGGGCGGGTTTATAGCGGGGTGCGATGGTTGTGGCAAGGGGCAAAATCAATGTGTTTAGCCTGTTGCATAAACCCGCAGCCTTGCGTATAAGCAGGCCGGTTGTCCCGTTCGTCTAGCGGTTAGGACGCTACCCTTTCACGGTGGAAACAGGGGTTCGATTCCCCTACGGGACGCCAGATTTACTGATGCTCAGGCGGCGCTTTGCCGCTCACCAACGGCACAAAAAGGTCTCATGGACGTCGCAAACCGGCCAAATTCGGCTAAAAAATGGCTCAAACGGGCTCTCTGGTGGCTATGCGCCCTGGTTTTGTACCTGGCCAGCACCGTGCCCGTGGGGTTGATGCTGTACGCCGCCAAGGAAAAGCTGGGCTGGGATATTTTCAAGCGCACCGGATTTCATCATTACATTGCCTGCCTTGATAGCGAGGCCAAGATCGCCGTGGGCGAGCCGCGCCCGGCCAACACGCCGTGGGACCCGTCTTCGAGCCTGCCGGCCCCTGCCCGCTAGCTAGCGGCGCTCAAACACCGCAAACCACTGGCTGTTGAAGCCCCACCACAAGGCCGGAAACGGGCTGTGGAATTCTTCGACCAGTTTATAGTGCTTGAGCATTTGCACCCGCAGCAAGCGCCAGTCGAAACCGGTATGCCCCAGGTAATCGCCCAGCGGTTTGAGTTCGCGCGGCGGCGACTTGAGCAGCAGCCCCGCCTTGAACACGTCGCCCCAGCTGTAGATCCACTGCGAACGCTTGATGAAGCGCCAGTTGATGTATTTGAGGAACAGGCTGGGCCCCAGCATGTTGGGCACGCTGATGATGATGTGACCGTTTTTGGCAAGCCGGGCGTTCACCAGCTTGAGATACCCCGCCATGTTGTGCGCATCGAGGTGTTCGAGCACTTCGAAGGCGGTGATGACGTCGACCTTGGGCGGCAGTTTGTCGGCGGTGCGGAAGATGTGCTTTTTATCGGTGATATCCATGTAGGGTTCGAGCCCCAGCAGTTGCGCCTTGGGCTGGGCCTTGCGCAGCAGCGCCAGCAGGCGGCCGTCGCCCGCGCCGTAATCGAGCAAGCTGCCTTTGGCAGGCAGGTATTTTTGGCAAAGCGCCTTGGCGCGCTTGAAGCGGCTGAGGTGTGCGTAACGCGCCAGCGGGTTGGGGCTGGCGACGGTTTGCTGTTCGTACGTGAGGTGGGTCATGCGGGCTCCTTTTGGAAATGATCGAGGCGCAGGAATGTGAGCATGGGGTGGCGCGCGGGTAACGATACCTGCATGCGCTGCCACAGCAGCAGGCCGGGCCAGAGGTACAACGCCACCGACGAGGCGTGGCGGAGATAGCTGCCGAGGTCGGGCTCGAACAGGGTCAGCACCAGAATGTGCGCGACAAAAAGCCGGGCGAGGAATTGTGCGCGCCAGTTGCCGAGTTTGAACATGCAGCGACCCAGCCAGAAATAGAGGGTGGCGCTGAGGACGAGGAAAACCTCTTGCGGCGCCACGCTGAACAGCAGCGGCAGGTTGAGGCGCAGCGCGGCATAGGCGTAGTTGGCCATGAACGCGAAAAGGTTATCGGGGTAATACGGGTTGAGGAAGAAGGTGCGGTTGCCGACGTCGCCCAGCACGCGGTAGAAGTTGCCGTTATCTCGCGGGCCCTGCAGTGCGAGGTAAACATCGCCCGGCAGCAGGAACAGGGAAGCCAGCCCGGCGGCGATGGCCAGGATGATGGTGCCCTTGGACCAGCGCGGCACGAAATGCAGTGCCAGCAACACCAGGAAAATAAGCAGGTAATACGGCCTGACGAACGCGCCGTAAGGCAGGTAAAGCGCGGCGACGGCAACCAGCGGCACAAGCGCGCGGCGCGCCCGCACCACGGCCAGCATAAGGACAACCGACAGCAGCACGACGATGACCTCTTTTTGCGGGCGCAGCAGACCCATAAGCAGCAGCGGGGTAAGCATGACGCCTGCGGCAGCACCGGAAGAGAGCGTGAAGGCGCTCCCTGCCATCCAGGCGATGACCCCGCACCCCAGCAGGCTGATGAAGCCCATGAGCATGCTGTCGGGCAGCAGCGCGAACAGGTTGGCGGTGGCGACGTAGGCATCGGATTCCATGTCGGTGCCCTGGGTGATGAGGTCTTGCAGATAGGTGGAATCGAAACTCCATTGCGCGGGAAGCATGTCGCTGAACACGAACATGGTAAGCAGGTAGGCCAGCATGATGCCGCCCGCGAACAGCCAGCCGTAGCCGGTTTGTGCCTGCATGAATTTTTTCATTCCCCGGCCCCGTAAAGTGTTGCCGTGGCCTGTGCCATGCGCCTGGCGGTGAAGTGTTTTTGGTAATTCATGAACCCAGCCTTGCCCATGGTTTGCCAGCTTGCAAGGGGCGTATCGCGCAGTGCGCCGGCCAGCGCGGCGGCATTGCCTGCAGCGAACAGCAGGCCGGTTTTGCCGTGCGACACGGCCTCGGGCAGCGAGGTGACATTGCTGGCGAGCACCGCCTTGCCGTGGGCCATGGCTTCGAGCGGTACCATGGCGAAACCCTCGTAGCGCGAAGGCACGACGATGACGTGCGCGTGCGCCATGTAGGCGGCGACCTGCGCGGCCGGGAGCCAGCCGGTATAAGTGATGTTGGGTACCTGCGCGGGTTTGGCGGCGCCGTTAACCGCGCCGCCCACGGCGGTCAGGTGCACCGGGCTGCCGTGCAGCTGGGCCATGGCGCGTTGCAGGGTATCGAAGCCCTTTTGATGGTCGAATCGGCCGACGAACAGCGCACGCACGTGCCCGCGCGACGCCTTGAACGGGTCTTTCGTTTTTTTGGCGGCGGGCGCATTGACGCCGTTATGCACCACCACCAGTTTGCGCTCGGGCAGGCCGTAGCTGATGGCGACGTTCTTTTCAAACTCGCTGACGCAGATGATGTGGCTGGTGGCCGGCGCCAGCAGCCATTCGACCCACGCGAAAAGGCTGCGGTAAAGCGGTTGGGTATCGATCATGAACGCGAAAGCATGCGGGCAGTAAACCACTTGCGCTTTGTGCCACGGGCGCAGCGCCAGCAATATGACGCGGCCGATGGCACCCGCGAACGTGCTGTGCAGGTGGACTACATGAGGCTTTTGCCTGAGCACCAGTTGCGCCAGCGTGCGTGCGAAAAAGAAAAAGGCCAGCGGGTGGCGTCCGCTGCGCGCGAAGGTTCTTTTCTGGGTGGGTTTGGGTGTGGGCAGTTCGGCGCTTTGTTCGGCCGGGACAAGCGCGGTGACGTTACTGGCGCCGTACTGTTTGGTTTGCGCTTCGATGAGCGCACGCATAACGGTGGCGACGCCGCCTTTGATGGTTTCGGCCGCGTGCAGGACCTTCATGCGCGCACCTTGAGGTACGGCAAGCAAAACAGCGCCGCGATACCGATGGCCGCCGCGGCCCCGTAAAGGCCTAAGAACGGCAGAAGCGCAAAATTACACGCCACCGTAAGGCCAAGCAGCAGCAGGTTGAGCTGCGCGATGTGGGCATCGCGCTGGTGGGCGTAGTAGCCGGTGGCGAAAAATTCGAGCCCCGTGCGCAGCGCCATGCCCACTTGCACCAGCCAGAGGGCGGGCAGGTAGAATTCGACCAGCGGGCGTTGCAGCCACGGCAGCGCCAGCGGGAACACAAGCGCGACGGGCAGTTGCGTGGCCAGCACCGACACCAGCGTGCGCCCGGCCGTTTGACGATAGACCACCGCATAATGTTTGGCTTTTTGCCTAGCCTGGATGAGGTGCGGCCGCGCCAGCTGCAGCACGCCCGACACCGTGAGGTTGTAGAGTGCGTTGCCGATGGACCAGAAGAGGACGTAGACGCCGGTGGCTTCGAGCCCGAGGAACAGGGTGACGATGTAGCGGTCGATGTTCTGCCCCAGCAATGTGGCGATGCTGCCGACATAAAGCCAGCCTGCGCGGCGGATGTGCTCGATGTAAGTCTTCAGGGAGAATTTTTGCCCGAGCGCCTGAGCCCATGGCCAGCTTTTGGCTTTAGCCGTGAAGGCGATAATGGCCAGTGTGACGCCTGCCAGCCATATCCACAGGACGGTATCGAGCGTGGCGGCTTGGGGATGCAGGAATGCCAGCAGCATGAAGGCGAACGCCCACAGGCCGCCGCGCAGAGTGGTAAGCACGTTGGCCAGCAATGGCTGGTGGCGGGCGATGAGGAAATCGAAGATGGCGTTGTTGAGTTGTTCGGCATAGGCCAGCGCCAGTGTGAGGATGGCCAAGTGTGGCTGGCCGGTCAACCAGCCGATAAGCAATGCCAGCGGCAGCAGGGCAGCATAAAGCAGGCTTTGGGCCTTAAGCAGTTGGGCCATGACCGCTGTGAACTGGGCGGGCTTTTGGGTGACGGCTTCGCGCGCCAGCAGGCTGCTGAGGCCGAAGCCTGCGATGGCGGGAAACACTGTGACGATGCCCAGAACCAAGCCATAGAGGCCGAGTTCGGCCAGGCCCAGGTAGCGGGCGATGAAGAAACTGAGGGCGAATTTGCCCGCGAGGTTGACCATGCGGCTGGCAATGATGGCCAGCGACGCGTGGGTGGTGCCTGTGAGGGTGCGGGTTTTCATGGCGTTGACGGGCTGAGGTTTTACCCATAAGTAAGTAAAATGCAAGGAATTTTCAGCTTTGAGGTAACTGAGGCCGGCCAGCGGCTTGATGTTTGGCTGGTGGGGCAGCTGGGAGAGGCCAATGCCAGCCGGGCGGCGGTGCAGCGGTGGATCAGGGAGCACCATGTGACGCGGGGTGGCGTAGCCGAAGCCAACCCGGCCCGGAAAGTGAAGCTGGGAGAGGTTTATGCGGTTGATGTACCGGCCATTGAAGCCGCTACGCTGCTGGCCGAGGACATTCCGCTGGTGATCTTGTTTGAGGACGAGCACCTGATCGTGTTGGATAAGCCCTCCGGGATGGCGGTCCACCCCAGTTTGGGCCACAAGACCGGCACATTGGTGCATGCGCTGCTGGGGCACTGCGGCAACAGCCTGAGCGGCATGAACGGCGAGGCACGGCCGGGGATCGTGCACCGGCTGGACAAAGACACCAGCGGTATTCTGGTGGCCGCCAAGCACGACAAGGCCCACCGCGGACTGGCGGCGCAGTTTGCGCGGCATAGTATTCACAGGGTTTACAAGGCCATTGTGCGGGGTACGCCCTTGCCCGCCGCCGGGCGCCTGGAAACCCATATTGGCCGCCACCCGGTTGACCGCAAAAAGCGGGCCGTACTGCCCGTGGGCACCAGCGGGGGCAAAAACGCCATTACCCATTACAAGGTTATTGAGGCATTGCCGGGCGCCAGCCTGGTGGAATGCCGCCTTGAGACCGGCCGGACCCATCAAATTCGGGTTCATATGGCCCATTTGGGCCATGCGTTGCTGGGTGACCCCATGTACGGCAAGCCCGCGCCGCTGAAAGGCCAGGGCGAGGCCGGGCAACTGGCTGCCAAAAGCTTTGGACGGCAAGCCCTGCACGCGGCGGAATTGGGCTTTAACCACCCCATAACCTGGGAAGACATGATGTTTACCAGCCCGCTGCCGCCCGACATGCAAAAACTGCTGGAAAGCCTGCGCTGACAAGCTATTTAGGGCCGGTTTTCCGGCCTTTTTACGTCAAGCCCTTGAAATTTAAGATCCCCTGTCAGGGAGGGCTTGAAACCGTTTGCATACAATATGGTCACGAGAATGGGCCAAATCAGCCGAGAGGCTTGAAACCGGCCCTGCCCTCGCTTTGAAACAACCAAGGAGGTTGCCATGGCTGAAGTTGTGAGTAGCTACATTCAACAGGTGCAGAAGTTTGCCCCGTTGAGCTTTGAGGAAGAACAAGCCCTTGCCCGCCAGTGGCGTGAAAAGCACGACGAACGTGCCTGCCACAAGCTGATGCAGAGCTATTTGCGCCTGGTGGTGAAGGTTGCCATGGGTTTCCGTGGGTATGGCTTGCCGGTGGAAGAGCTTATTCAGGAGGGTAACGTGGGTTTGATGCAGGCCATTGCCCGCTTTGAACCGGACCGCGGCTTTCGCCTGAGCACCTATGCCATGTGGTGGATCAAAGCCAGCATCCAGGAATACATTTTGAACAACTGGAGCATGGTGAAGATCGGGACCAGCGGCACCCAGAAGAAACTGTTTTTCAACCTGCGCCGCCTGCGCAGCGAATTGATGGGCGAAGGCAGCAGCCACATGACGCCCGAGGCGATCAAGAAGATCGCCAAGGAGCTGAACGTGAACGAGAACGACGTGATCACCATGGACCAGCGTTTGCGCCACGGTGACGAAAGCCTGAACATCAGCCTGAACGACGACGACGACGTGAACGAATGGCAGAACTTCATTCCGGACACGCGCGCCAGCATTGAGGAGCGTTACGGTGCCATGCAGATTGGTAAGGAGCGCCAGAACAAGCTGAAAGAAGCCATTGGTATCCTGGACGACCGCGAGCGCGACATCTTCATTGCCCGCCGTTTGACGGAAGAGGAAAAGATGCCGACGCTGGAAGACCTGAGCCGCATTTACGGCGTAAGCCGCGAGCGCGTGCGCCAGCTGGAAGAGCGTGCCTACAAGAAAGTGCAGAAGCATATTACACAGAAGGCCATTCACTAAGCCTTATGCATCAAATGGTTAATTGATTTAAATTGACAATCAGCCACAACCTGAGGTAGTTTTTATCCACACTACCGGCCATGTAACCCATGGCCGGTTTTTTTGCGTCGATACCCCAAACAATTGAGAAGGAAATACCAATGACGGCACGTACCGTAGTGAGCTTTGAAGAACAGACCGGCATTACCAGCACCAGCGACAGCTTTTTGGTGAACCCCAACCGCGAGGTGAGCGTGGTGTGCAACCTGACCAGCGGCAGCCCTGCCACCGGCGCCAAAGTGCAAATTACCCTGGATGATATTGAAAAAGTTTTGGCCGACACCGCCATTTGGGTGACCAGCCCGCAGGGCTACCACACCACCAGCGCCGGCGAGAAAATTTACCGCCCCGTGACCGCTGTGCGCCTGAGCGTGACAGATGGCACGTGGCAGTTGCAGGTTCGGCAATCGTAAGAAAGGCGGCAACATGACCACACGGAATATGGCCGGTGGCCTGGCCCAGATGCTGACGCAGGGCCAGGTGTACACCCCCGCCCCTGCCCTGTGGCAGGCCAGTTTTTTAGGCGGGGCTTTGCCTGGAGGCATCAGCTTCAGCCGCGCCAGCAGCGCCAGTTACATTAACGCCAGCGGGGTGCTGGCCAGTGCAGGAAGCAACACGGCGCGCCTGGGCACCAGCCCCACCACGCTGGCGGCGCGCGGTCTTTTGATTGAAGGTGCCGGCACCAACGTGCAAACCTACAGCTATGCGTTGAACAACTGGAACACCAATGCCGGTGCTACGCTGAACAACGCCACAGTGGCACCCGACGGCAGCAATGCGTATTCGGTGGCGTTTGGCGCCAACTGGGCCAGCGGCCTTTACCGCAGCGCGTTGGGGCTGACCAATGCGGCGGCCTGCACTATTTCGGGCTACTTTAAATACGTGGGCGGTGATGCCACGGTTTATTTTGGCGGCGGCAACACGGTGTGGGGCACCGGGGCGCAGACGGCGTCGATCACCTTTAACAGCCAGACCGGTGCTTTTATGGGCGCCGATGCCGGTGTGAGCAGCTACAGTATTATGGCTGCCGGCAACGGGTGGTATCGCGTGGCCGTAACCGCCACACTAGCGACCGGCACCACAGCTGATGTGATTATTTTCCATGGCAGCGGCACCGCCGGGGAAAGTGCGGCGTGGGGTATTATGGCCGAGACCGGCAGCTTTGCCGGAAGTTTTATCTCTACCAATTCGAACACCGTGACCGTCAGCCGGGCCGCCGATGTGGCTACCATTGCCACCACCCTGCCTGCGCTGCTGTTTAACGCCAGCGAAGGTACGCTGTTTGTGGAAGCGGAGTTTCTGGGCCTGGGCAGCACCAGCCAACCGTTGTTGCAGCTTGATGACGGCACCAGCGCCAATAAATTGGTGTTGACACAAAGTAGCGGCAATTTGAGTGCGCTGGTGACGACGGCGGGTGTTTCCAAGCTGAACAGCACCATTGCCACCAGCCTGGCCACCGGCACGGTTTATAAGGCCGCGCTGGCCTATAAAGCCAATGATTTTGCTGCCTGTGCGGGTGGCGGCACCGTGGCGGCGGCTGCCAGCGGCGCAGTACCCGGAAGCCTGACCACCTTGCGCCTGGGCAGCAACAGCAGCGGTAGCCAGTTTGCCAATGCGTGGTTGCGGCGCGTGGCCTACTACCCCCGCAGGCTGACGAATGCCGAACTTCAAACCCTGACCGTATAGGAGCATAGCCATGTGGACCGATTATTACCTGAAGTTTGAAACCCGCGACGGCATGCTGGCCGTATTGCCCGAACCGTTAAAAATAAGCCTTGAAGGCGGCAGCCTTACTACTGCCGATGCGGGGCCGGATTTTGCCCTTGATGACGTGGGCACCCTGTATAATTTGGCCGGGGAAGCCGTGAGCGGCTACCATGCCAACCTTCGGCTGGCTGTAACGGCAACCCTGCCTGAGGCATTGATGCCTTATGTTCTGGCCGTTCCGGCCCACCCCAAGCGGGTTTGGGCTTGACGGGGCAAGGTAAAATCAACTATCAGGCGCGTGGTGGGCCGTTAGCTCAGTGGTAGAGCATCTGGCTTTTAACCAGAGTGTCCGCAGTTCGATCCTGCGACGGCCTACCATTATTGCATTCTTTCCCTTGACGTTGGCGGACTTTGCCTCTATTTCGGCTTTTGTGGGCCGCTAGCTCAGTGGTAGAGCAATTGACTCTTAATCAATTGGTCGTAGGTTCGACCCCTACGCGGCCCACCATTCCACAAAATTATCATGAATTTCTTATAGGCCACGGCCTGTTGTTGGCGTTAAACTGTTGCCGTAACAGGAGATAACCCCATGAAGATTGCTTATGCCGCCCTACTGGCCATGGCTTTGCCGCTGGCTGCCCATGCCCAAGATTACCAGTACGGTTATACCGAACAGCAGGTGAAAACCACCGATAGCGATGGCAACGTATCGCAAACCACGCTGAAGCAAACCTGGGCCGCCGAAAGCGCCCCTGTCACCGGCACCATGACCGACGTGAATGCGCCTGCCGATGCGCAACCTGCGGCAGCCGATACACCGGCCGCAACCGATGAGACCGGCGGGCAGCATTCGGCCGACTGGTATAAAAGCAAACTGCAACCGGGCGAGCGGTATGTGTTCAACCCCGCCACCGGCAAGCTTGAAGCGGCCACTGATAACAAGACCATTCAGGAACTGAACGCCAAGGCGCTCCAGAAAAAGACCGCCGAGTAATTAACGGACGCGTTGCAAAAGCTCGGCAGCCACACTGTCGAGCTTTTCGTTATCGATGGCATCGCGCAGCGTTTGCATCAGGTTGAGGTAGAAATGCAGGTTGTGGTGGGTGAGCAGCATGTGGCCCAGGATCTCGTCTTCGCGGTGCAGGTGGTGCAGGTAGGCGCGGCTGTAGGTTTTGCAGGTGTGGCAGGTGCATGCGGGGTCGAGCGGCGTATCGGATAGCTTGTGCTCGGCATTGCCGATTTTAAGTACGCCGTTGCTGATGAACACCATGCCGTTGCGCGCGTTGCGGGTGGGCAGCACGCAATCGAACATATCGACACCGGCCTGCACGGCCTTGATGAGGTCCGACGGATAGCCCACACCCATCAGGTAGCGGGGTTTATCGGCGGGCAGCAAATCGGCGCACTGCGGGATGGCCTTATGCAGCTCCTCGCTGGTTTCGCCCACCGCCAGACCGCCGATGGCGTAACCTTCGAAGCCGATTTTCAGCAACTCTTCGGTCGATTCTTTGCGCAGGTCGGGGAACAGGCCGCCCTGCTGGATGCCGAATTGCCCGTAACCTTCGCGCTGGACAAAAGCATCGCGGCTGCGTTTGGCCCAGCGCATGCTCAGCCGCATGCTCTCGCGCACGCGTTCATGCGTGGCAGGCGCTTCGCAGCATTCATCGAACGCCATGGTGATGTCGGCATCGAGGGCGTGCTGGATCTGAGTGGAGCTTTCGGGCGTTAAATGGTGCTCGCTGCCGTCGATGGGGCTTTTGAACGTGGCGCCGTCTTCGCTCATTTTACGCAGTTTGCTGAGCGAGAATACCTGGAACCCGCCCGAGTCGGTCAGGATGGGGCCGGGCCAGTTCATGAATTTATGCAGGCCTCCGAGCTGTTCGATTTGCTTGTGCCCAGGCCGCAGGTACAGGTGGAAGGTATTGCCCAGAATGATCTGCGCGTTGAGTTCGCTCTTGAGGAGATCGGGCCGGATGGCCTTGACGCTGCCCACCGTGCCTACCGGCATGAAGATGGGGGTTTCGATAACCCCATGGGCGGTATGTAGCCGGCCGCGCCGGGCTTTGCCATGGGTTTTCAGGAGGTCGAATTTAAGTGCCATATTTTGTCAGCAGACTGCTATCGCCAAAACTGTAGAAACGCAAGTTATTGGCCATGGCTGTTTGGTACAGCTCGGCCCAGCTGGGGCCCACGAATGCAGCCACCAGCATGAGCAGCGAGGTTTGCGGCAGGTGGAAATTGGTCATCAGCTTATCGACCACTTTGAATTCGAACCCCGGCTGGATGAACAGCGTGGTGGGGGCCATGAAGCCTTCAGGAGAACTGCCCGCCAGCGCCCAGCTTTCGAGCGTGCGGGTGGCGGTGGTGCCTACGGCAATGACTTTACCGCCCTTCTTTTTGGTATCGACAATGGCCTGGGCGGTTTCGGGAGGCAGGTGGGCAAACTCGGGGTGGAGTTTTTTATTTTGGACCTGCTCATCGGTGGGGTTAAGGAAAGTACCTGCCCCGACGTGCAGGGTGACATGCGCGATGTTAACCCCCTGCCCTTTGAGTTTGGCGAGCAACTCTGGGGTAAAATGCAGCCCTGCGGTGGGCGCGGCCACGCTGCCCGGCTTATGCGCGTCGGCGTAAACGGTTTGGTAGCGGGCCCGCACCGCTTGCGAATCATCGGCGTGGATGTACGGCGGCAACGGCGTGTGGCCATGTTTTTCCAGCCAGCCGGCCACATGCCCAGGCGTGTGCAGGGTTATGGTGATCTGGCCGTCTGGCTGCTTGCTTTCGATGGTGGCCGTGGCGTCGGCAGGCAAGAGGATGACATCGCCTTCTTTCAGGCGGCGGCCCGGGCGGGCAAAAGCGGTCCATTTTTCAAGCGTTGAGGTTTGGGACTGGTGCAGCAGGATTTCGACCTCGACATCGTGCCCCGTAAGCCGGGCCTTGCGCACGCCGTGCAGGCGGGCCGGAATGACCTTGCTGGTATTCACCACCAATAGATCGCCCTTATTCAGGAATTCAGGCAGGTCGGCCACGGTGCCGATGGCGCCTTCGGGCCAGCGCAGCAGGCGCGCGCTATCGCGCGGCTCGGCCGCCGTGTGGGCGATAAGCCCTTCCGGCAGGTGGTAATCGAAATCGGTTAATGTGAACCCCATGCCCCGCCATAGCGGTAAAAGGCTTATTTTGCAATATTTTGGCCGATGGCGGCTGAAATGATTTTATCGCCCTTGACCGCTTTTTTCATGAACTCTTCGCCCTGCACCACTTTGCCGATGGGCACCACATCGTGACCGACCTGCGCGGCACTGACCGCAAAATTACTGGCGATGATGACCTGCGGGCCGACGATGATGGTGTCGGGCGTGGGCCTGGCCAACACGGGCAAAGCCACATTGTTGCCTTTAAGTTCACGCGTGGGGCGCGGCGGAAAACCCGCCATGATGCGCGGGCTGGAACCGCCTTGCCAGTAAGCCTCGCCGAACTGGACCATGCGGCCGGGCACGGTATTGTAAATGGAGGAGCCGTTGTAATAACCCTGCTGCACCAGTTCGAGCAGGCGTTGGGCCAGCTTGTTTTGGCCATTGACCTCGACGATGACATCGCCCTGCTCGAACGCGAACATGATGTAGGCCGGGGTATAGTTTGGGTACAGTTGGATGTCGATCTCGCGGCGGGCATCATCCAAGCTGCAGGCGCCAAGCAGGAGAGTGGCGAGCAACAGCAGTTTTTTCATAGTGCACCTTCGTGTTGTAAAAGCCATTTTTTATGTTCGAGCCCCATGTGGCCGTAACCGCCGAGCTTGCCGCCCGCCGCCACCACGCGATGGCAGGGAATGATAAGCGGAATAACCGTGCTGGCCAGCACCCGCGCCACCGCGCGGGGGCCGGTGTGATGCTCGTGTGCCAGTTCGCCGTAGCTCATGACCGTACCGGGCGGGATACTGCGCACCGCCTGCCAGATTTTTTGCTGGAACGGTGTGCCCTCAAGCCTGATTTTGACCTTATCGAGGCTGGCGCCTTTCTTGAAATAGGCATCGATACTTTTTTGCAGCGATGGAACGCTGACGACAGTGGCGTTTTTAGGCGGCCTGCCCCATTGCAGGGCCAGCACAGCCCCTTTGGCATCAACTTCGGCCCACAGCGGGCCCAGCGGGGTGCTGGGCCACGCTACAATGCGTAACGCTACGGGCTTAGTTGACGACCTTTTCACTGTCGGCGCCTTCATTCGCCGCAGGTACGCTCACGGCTTCGTCGGTGCTTGCGGCTTCATCGCCGGCGTCGTCGTCATTCCCCAGCATGGCAGTGGCCAGGCGGGTGACGAGCTTGACCTTGGCGCCGTCGGTGCTGAACAGGCGCACGCCCTGGGTATTACGGCCCATGACCGAGATATCGCCCACCTTCATGCGGATCATCTGGCCGTCGGCGGTGGCGATCATCACCTGATCGTCGGTATGAACCGGGATGGCCGCAACGACCGGACCGTTGCGATCGGTGGTCTGGATGGAGATGACGCCCATCGTGCCGCGGCCTTTTTCGGGGTACTCGTCGGCCACACTGAGTTTGCCGTAGCCGTTTTCGGTGACGGTGAGGACGTGGGTGACATGGTTACGCACCATCACGTGCATGGCCATGGCACTGTCGCCATTGCGCAGGCTCATGCCGCGCACACCGATACTGGTGCGGCTGGCGATGGGGCGGATTTCTTCTTCGGCTGCGCTGAAACGCACGGCTTGGCCATTTTTACTGGAGATAAGCACGCTGGCGCCGCCATTCTCCTGGGCATCGCGCGGCAGCAGGTGCACAGCCAGCAGGCGGTCGTCGTCGTTAAGCCCCATACCGTAAATACCATTGGTACGCACATTGGCGTAGGCGGTCAGCGGCGTTTTGCGGACCATGCCCTTCTCTGTCGCGAACACCAGGAAGTGATGGGCGTGAGTGCTTTCATCGCGCGGGATAGGCACCACGGCGGCGATGGTTTCGTCTTTTTGCAGTTGCAGCAGGTTAACCAGCGCCTTGCCACGGGTTTGGGTATTAGCGGCGGGTAGCTCGTAAGCCTTGATACGGAACACATTGCCCTTGCTGGTGAAGAACAGCACAGGATCGTGCGTGTTGCACACAAACAGGGTGGCCATTTGCTCATTTTCGCGCAGGTTGGCGGCCGCCTTGCCCTTGCCGCCGCGGCGTTGCGCGCGGAAAGTGGCTTGCGGCACGCGCTTGGCGTAGCCGTCTGAGCTGATGGTGACCACAACGTCTTCAGGCACAATCAGGTCTTCGAGGTTCACGTCGGACGCGTTATCGAGGATTTGCGTTTTGCGCGGCGTGGCGAATTGCTCTTTCACTTCAATCAGTTCTTCGCGCACCACTTGCTGCATCACGCTGCGGTTACCCAGAATATTGAGCAGGAAGCTGATGGTATCGGATATTTCCTGCGTTTCTGCGTTGATCTTATCGCGTTCAAGTCCGGTCAGACGGTGCAGGCGGAGGTCCAGGATCGCTTGCGCCTGGATGGCCGACATCTGGTAACTTTCGGCATCGAAGGTTTCGCCCAGCAGTTCGAGCAGCGGCTTGACGCTGTTGGCGGGGAAGCGGCGGCTGATAAGCTGCTCCTTCGCAATGCTCGGGTCGGGCGCGCCGCGGATGATCTTGATGACTTCGTCGAGGTTGGCCACGGCCACCGACAAGCCCACCAAAATGTGGGCACGGTCGCGCGCCTTGCCCAGGCGGAAACGGGTGCGGCGGGTAACCACCTCTTCGCGGTGGGCGATGAAGCAGCGCAGGATCTCGCCGATGCCATAGAGGCGCGGCAGGCCTTTATCGAGCACCACCATGTTGTAGCTGAACGAGGTTTGCAGGTTGGTGTGCTTGTACAGTTGGTTAAGCACCACTTCGGCGTTGGCGCCACGCTTGAGTTCGATGACCACGCGCATACCGTCGCGGTCGGATTCATCACGCAGGTCGCCGATGTCTTCAATGACCTTTTCCTTCACCAGGTCGGCGATGCGTTCGACCAGCAGGGCCTTGTTGACCTGGTAAGGGACTTCGTTGATGACGATGACCGGCTTGTTGGTGTCTTCGCCTTCGATTTTAGTGGTGCCGCGAATGACCATGCTGCCACGGCCCATGGCATGGCCGGTAACGATACCGCCACGGCCCATGATGCTGCCGCCGGTGGGGAAATCGGGCCCCGGGACGATGGCGTTGAGTTCGGCGATATCGGCCTCGGGGTTGGTGATCAGGTGCAAACAGGCGTCGATCACCTCGCCCAGGTTATAGGGCGGGATGTTGGTGGCCATACCTACGGCAATACCGCCTGCGCCGTTGACCAGCAGGTTGGGGATGCGGGTGGGAAGGACGGCGGGCTCTTTCTCTTGCCCATCGTAGTTGGGCCGCCATTCAACCGTATCTTCATCCAGATCGGCCAGCATGGCGCTGCCGGCACGGCTCAGGCGCACTTCGGTATAACGCATGGCGGCGGGGCTATCGCCGTCCATGCTGCCGAAGTTCCCCTGCCCGTCTTCCAGCGGCAGGCGAAGGGAGAAATCCTGAGCCATGCGCACCAGCGAATCGTAAATAGCGCTGTCGCCATGGGGGTGGTATTTACCCATGACATCACCGACCACACGCGCCGATTTAAGGTGTTTACGGTTCCAGTCGTTGCCCATCTCCTTTTGGGCAAACAGAATGCGGCGGTGCACCGGTTTGAGGCCGTCGCGCACATCGGGCAGCGCACGGCTCACGATCACGCTCATGGCGTAGTCGAGGTAGCTTTTGCGCATTTCGCTTTCAATGCTGATGGGAACAATCGGTTGGTTTTCCAGCGTAGCCATGGGTGTATTTTCTCTCCAGTAATTTGATGCCGGAATATAGCATACAACTGCCCAAAAGAGGCCAAAAACAGGGCTAGAAAGTGGTGATTAAAGCAGCAGCCAAGTGGCCAAACCAAGGAAGCAGAAGAACCCGCCGACATCGGTAAAGGTGGTGGTGATGACGCTGGCCGCAATAGCGGGATCGTACCCGAAGCGCTTGAGTACAATGGGCGTTACCCAACCGCCCATTGCCGCAATGATATGGTTGCAGATGGTCGCAAGCGCAATGACCACCGCCAGTTTGGGCTGGCCGTAAAGAACTGCAACACCTATACCGAGCGTGGCCGCCAAGATCATACTCACATTGAGGTTGGCCAGAAATTCACGCGTCAGCAGCGCCAGGCGGTTTTGGCGGGTCACCTGCCCCAACGCCATACCGCGGATAATGACGGTTTGGGTTTGCGTGGTGGCATTGCCACCCATGCTGGCCACAATGGGCATAAGTACCGCCAACAGGGTAAGCTTGGCGATACTGTCTTCAAACAACGCGATAACTGCGGCAGCCGCAATGGCGGTACCCAGGTTGATAATGAGCCACAACAAACGGTGACGGGTGGTAGTAAGCACCGGCGCAAACAGATCTTCATCGGCATCCAGACCCACCGAGCGGGCCTGGGTGTCGGTTGCCTCGGCCAGAACGACGTCGAGCACGTCGTCGATGGCGATACGACCTAAAAGCTGCCCCCTGCGGTTGATAACGGCCAGGTTATGCATGTCGTACTTTTCAAACATGCTGACAACTTCGGCCTTGGGCATATCGGGCTTTGCGCTTAATGGGTCTGGCCGCATCACATCGCCCAGCTTCAACTCAAGCGGCACCTGGATAAGGCGGCTGATAGACACCGTACCCAATAGCTTGCGTTGTGCGTTAACCACAAAAATGGTGCCCGGCTGCATGGGCATATCGTCTGAATTATCGCGGATGTATTTAAGCGTTTGCTCAACCGTTTGGGTGCGTGGAGCGGTCACCACCTCCAGCTGCATCAGGCCGCCTGCGGTATGAGGGTCATAATTGAGCAGACGCTTTTGCTGGTAGTCGGCCAGCATCGTTTCGGCATCAAGCCTAGGGCTCGTTTCCCCCGATGAATCGGCAGCCGCACGGGCCACGTCGGCGGCGTCGTCGCTCGGCAGTTCTTCAATGGCTTCCTTAACGTCTTCGGGACGCAACAGGTGCAACACGTGTTCCTGCACGCCCGGCTCGAGTTCAGAGATGATGCTGCCCACCTTCTCTTCAGGCAAAAACGGCAACAACTCGGCACGGCGGTCGCGCGGCAGGCGTTCCAGCAGGTTGGCAATGTCGGCGGGGTGGATATCCTCGAGCAATGCTTCCAGCACGGCGCGCTGGGGTTTAGGGTCGTGCTCAAGGGCATCGAGCACTTTCACATAAAGTTCATCGCTAAGCCCCAACGGGGTGATACGGCCCATTTCATCGGGCTTGAGGGCCGGCTTTTTTTCCTTCCGCACAGGCTTTTGGGTGGGCTTGGCGGTAACCGGCATGGCTAGGCTTTTTGGCCCTTGTTGCGCATGGCCTGGGCTTGCGCCTGCACAATAGCCAGCGCGGTCATGTTCACCACCCGGCGCACCGGCGCTTCAACCGACAAAATATGAATAGGCTTTTGCATGCCCATCAGTATCGGACCGATGTACTCGGCGCCCGGCATGGTCATGCGCAGCAGGTTGAAGGCGATGTTGCCGCTGTCCACATCGGGGAAAATAAGCGTGTTGGCAGGCTCGGTAAGCACCGAGGCCGGGAAGATGCGCTGCATCACATCCATGTTAAGGGCGGTGTCGGCCTGCATTTCACCTTCTACGTTAATATGCGGATGGCGCTGTACAATCAAATCCCGCGCTTCCTGCAACTTACGGCTTTGGGGTGTCACCGAACTGCCGAAGTTGCTGTGGCTGAGCAGCGCAACCCGGGGCGTTACCCCAAAGTGCTGCAGCTCGGCACAGGCCATGGCGGTCATTTCGGCAATCTGCTCGGCGGTGGGGTTGGCCTGCACGTGGGTATCGCACAGGGCCAGCAGTTGGCCGCCATTGCTGCCGCTGCTGGGGGCCATCACCACGTTCAGCGCATAAATATGCTCGGTGCTTTTGTCGCCATTGATCAGGTGCGCGGCCACGTTTAAAAAGCGCATGAAGCGGCCCGACACGCCGCACACCACGGCATCGGCCTCGCCACGGCGCACCATTAAACAAGCCCACGTCAGCCAGCGGCTGCGCAGGTGCACGTGCGCTTCGGCACGGCTCACGCCGTCGCGCCTGCGGATGGTGTAATATTCCTCGGCATACTCGGGCAGGCGTTCGTCGTCTTGCGGGTTGATAAGCTCAACCTCTTCACCCAGCGTAAAGGTAAGGCCAAGTTCTTTGATCAGAGGCTCGACCACCTCGGGGCGCCCCAGCAGCACCGGCTTGCCGATACCCAGGTTAACCACTTCCTGCGCGGTTTGCAGAATGCGAATGTCTTCGCCTTCAGGGTAAACGATCCGCTTGAGCGCCTCGCCTTCCACCGGCTGCGCCTGCATGTAAATTTGACGCATGATGGAAAAGCTCTGGTCGACCTTGCCCAGCAGATCCTGGGCATAAGCACGCAGATCGGCAATCGGGCGACTGGCCACACCGGTATCCATGGCGGCTTTGGCCACCGCAGGCGCAATGCTGCTCAGCAGGCGCGGGTCGAACGGCTTCGGGATCAGGTATTCAGGCCCAAAGCGCAACCGCTGGCCGCGGTAGGCCTGTGCCACGCTCGGCTCAACCTCGCGCCGCGCCAGGGCAGCCAACGCTTCGGCGGCGGCCACTTTCATTTCGGTGTTAAAGGTACTGGCACCGCAATCGAGCGCGCCACGGAACAGGTACGGGAAGCCCAACACGTTGTTGATCTGGTTGGGGAAGTCGGAACGGCCGGTACCGATGATGGCATCGGGCCGGGCCTCAAGCGCCACGTCGGGCATGATCTCGGGCGTGGGGTTGGCCATGGCAAAAATAACCGGTTTGTCGGCCATCTTCTTCACCATCGCGGGTTTTAAAATGCCGCCGGCCGAAACGCCGAAGAAGTAATCGGCGCCGTCAAGCGCGTCGGCCAGAATGCGCATCTTGGTGTCGCGCGCAAAGGGCTTGTGCTGCTCGGTCAGATCGTCGCGGCCGTTATGAATGACCCCGTTCACATCCACCAACGTGATGTTCCCGATCGGCACACCGTAATCAACCAACAGGTTCATGCAGGCCAGCCCTGCGGCACCGGCGCCGCTGCAGGCTATTTTCACGTTGGCCTTGTCTTTGCCGGTTACGCGCAGGCTGTTGATGAACGCCGCCAGCACAATAATGGCGGTGCCGTGCTGGTCATCATGCAGCACGGGGATATCGAGCCGCTTGCGCAATTCGTTTTCAATGTAAAAACATTCCGGTGCCTTGATGTCCTCAAGGTTGATGCCGCCGAAGGTGGGCGCCAGCCGTACCACGGTCTCAACAAACTTCTCGGGGTCAGTTTCGGCCACCTCAAGGTCGAACACGTCAATGTCGGCGAATTTTTTGAACAGAACAGCCTTGCCTTCCATCACCGGCTTGCCGGCCAGCGGGCCGATGTTGCCAAGCCCCAGCACCGCAGTGCCGTTAGTGATGACCGCCACCAGATTAGCCTTGGCGGTATATAAATTGGCGTGCTCGGGGTGCTCCTGAATATCAAGGCAAACCTCGGCTACGCCTGGTGTATAACCCAAACTCAAGTCACTCTGGGTCATTAACGGCTTGGTGGAGACAACCTCGATCTTACCGGGGCGGGAATCGGCATGATACTTAAGCGCTGCCTCGCGTAACTGTTCTTTTTCCATGGGGTTGTGTAATCCTAAAAACGCCACTCGCCCAGACCATTTTAGTGCACAGCACAAAATAAAAAGAAGGGGGTGTGGCCCCCTTCCCTTGCAGCATAGCAGCCGTTATTTCACAAATTCGGCAATCCGCGTGGCAATGCCGTCGGCACCGTCTTCCTGGCTCATGTGGGTCACATACTTGCCGTCGGGGCCCATCAGATACAGCACACTGCTGTGGTTGATCTCAACCATGTCGCTGTTATCGCCATGTTCGTGCTCGCTCATGTCCATGCCTTCCATGTGGTCGGGCTCTTTAATGGAATAAAACGCCATGTAGCCTTTGGTCATGCGGTCGATCTCGTCCTTGGGGCCGGTCCATCCAATGAAGCGCTTGTCGAAGCCATCAAGATACTCGCGCATCCGGGCAGGCGTGTCGCGGCGGGGGTCAACACTCACCAGCACTGTCTTCACGCGATCCTGCGTCTGGGCAGGCAGCTTTTGCATGGCGGCAGCAATGGTGTTCAGCATGGTGGGGCAAATATCGGGGCAGTGCGTAAAGCCAAAAAACACCAGGTGGTAATCATGCCCGTTGGCCAAGTTACGCTCGGTCACCGGCTGGCCTTTGTCGTTGATCATGCTGAAGCTGGCACCAATGGGCGGCATTTCCTTGGCCGTCTCACGCGCTACCATGGCCGGGCGTAGTACCAGCAGGTAAACCGCACCTGCAGCCAACGCCAGCGCAACGGCCAACGCCATCAAAATCGGGGGAAGCATTTCCAGCCAATGGGCCACCGGGCGCACGCGCTTGGCCAGTGGAGTTGCGGTGTTTTTTTGCGCTGCGGGTTTAACAGCCGCTTTGGTGGTTTTTTTATTTTTAGATTTCGGAGCCATGGCCCAGCCTTTCGTTGATCAGTTTCTGCCACCCCTCAAGGCGCAGTATTTTCAGCACCTCGGACGCATGGGCCGTATGTTGAAGCTTTTCCCACTCATGGGCAACGCGGTGGCGGCTTAAGTTGCGTAGCGCGGGGGCGGAAATCGTCAGCACCTCCTTCATCGCATCGGTGTAACCCGCCAACCCGTAGCGGCCGCAAAAACGCCAAAAACGCAACCAGCGCAAAGGGTCTTCGCTGAGGCGCACGTTCGGCTCACCAATAAACCGCACAATGCCCCCGGCTAAATCATTCTGGCCGTTAAAGGGGTCAAACGCCGTGCCGTCGGCCCCCATGTAAATGGCATTGAAGGTAAAATCGCGGCGCGGCGCATCCACGTTCCAATCGGTGGTCCACTGCACGTCTGGGTAACGGCTGCCGGCTTTGTAGCTGTCCTGGCGCAGCGTGGTCACTTCAATCGTTTCGGCACCATCGCGCACCACCAGCGTGCCCCATCGGCGGCCATCCTCTCCAAATTCCAGCAGGGCTTTGGTAAAAGCCTCGGCCATCTGGTCGGGAGTGGCGGTGGTGGCCAGGTCGCATTCAACCCCGGCCATGCTTTCGCCACGCAGTAGCGCCCTTACCCAGCCGCCAACCGCACGGGTATCGTGCCCTTTCAGGGCCTCTACTATGGTCAGGGCCAATGGCGGAAAAATGGCGCTCACAGGCTATATTCCATCAATATCTGCCAAAATATGGGCTGGTAAAGCAGCACCAGCCACCCGCCAATGGCCAAAAACGGGCCAAAGGCAATCTGCCGCACCCGTCTGCCCCGGCCAAACCGCAGCCAGCCCAGCCAGGCCACCGCCAAACAACTGGAGAACAAAACAATCGGCAAAATGCCGCTGCCGCCCACCCAGGCCCCTAGGGCGGCCAAAAGCTTCAAATCGCCCATGCCCCAACCGGGCTTGCCGGTGGCATAGGCCGAAAGCGCGATCACCAGCCCGGCCACGCCACCACCGGCCACAGCCCCCAGCAGGCTTTGCTGCCAGCCAATCCCCAGTGCATACGAGGCAAAAACCAGCCCCGAAGCCAATAACGGCAAGGTCAGTTCATTAGGCAGAAGGCCGGTGCGCAGGTCATGGTCGGTCAGCATCACCAAAACGCAGGCAATGGCGGTCAGCCAGGCCGCGGCAGGCCAACCGGCGGCAAAATAAGCCCAAAGGCCTAGCAAGGCGGCCACAAAGGCCAATAAATAAGTGCGGTTCACGCAATAGTTATAACAACTCGGCCTTGACAGCGCAAACCCATCAAGCCATATGGCCCCCACGAACTGCAAAGTTCGTTCCGCGCCCGTAGCTCAACTGGATAGAGCGTTAGACTACGGATCTGAAGGTTAAGGGTTCGAATCCTTTCGGGCGCGCCAGTTTATAAAAGAAAGAGGGGCTGTTTGGCCCCTCTTTCTTTTATAACTCACTTGTGATTCCGAAAGGAACGCCCCATCCCCTATTCTTCCCATTTCATAAAGACACTGGGGCAATCCTTTCGGGCGCGCCAGATTGAATAACCAAAGGGGCCGCAAGGCCCCTTTGACGTATAATTCCTTATTCGTTATACGTTTTTCCCATCACGCATCCCGTTTTCTAACCTCGTTATTTCCCACCACCGCCTTCCGGCGTGAGGGAAGGCTACCAGAGGTTTCCTCATGAAAATCTCCCGCTTAATGGCAACATGCATTGTTTCGGCCTTCGTTTCGTTCGCGACTTTTTCTGCCGCCTCGGCGCAAACCCACGGCGCTTCCGCCGCAGGCATCTGGGAATCGGGCGATACCAACTATGTATCGGTCGGCACCGGCGGCGGCAGGTCGGCGGCCGAAGCCCAGAACCGCGCCATCAACTCGTGCCAACGCAACGGCGGCCGCAATTGCCGCGTTGTCGGTAACTGGAGCTACGGCGGCTGCGGTTATATCACTGTCAGTACCCTCGCCAACCGCGGTGCGGTGGGCTGGGGCAACGGCCCTACCAAACAGGCTGCTTATGATAGCTGTTATGCCCAAAACAACATTCGCCAGTGCGACATCAACGCCATCGGCTTTTGCAGCGACAGGCAGTAACCCACAAACAAAAACGGCAACCTGTCTGGTTGCCGTTTTTTTATGTTCTTTCTTCCTATTGTTCGCTCAACGGCTTGGTAGGGTCCACCTTGGTCACGGTGGTGTTCTTGGTCACTGTCCCGCCGCAACTGGTATAGCAACCGCTCAGGGTTTCGGCGCACTTATTTTCGCACACCACTACTTCGCAGGCAGGGTCGTCACCGGCTTTCACGATCACATCGCCGCGCACGGCCTTGCTTTCAAACTTGTTGCACTTGTACTTGCGGGTTTCGCAGGTTTGCACGCACGTGGCGTGGGTGGTGGCGCAGTTGGCAACACACATCTGTCCCTGCTCATCGGCGGGCGGGGTAAAGGTGTAATCGTTTTGAATGGCCTTGGGGCTCGTACAAGCCGAAAGGGCTACCAGAGCAACACCGGCCGCAGCGGCCAGCGGTACCAGAAACCAGAGGTTGTTTGTGTTTTTCATGCGCCTAGTGTCACCCGCCCGCTGTAAAAAAACCATTATTTAAAAGCGAAGCCGCCAAGGCCGCTATTAATTAATAGTCCGGGTCGCTGTTCAGCCAGGTTGGCAGTCTGGGCGCACCGGTATCAATAAACCCGCGAACAAAATTCATTTCGGCCTGCTGGCTGCGGCCCAGCACGGTGCAGGCAAAGGGCGCAGGCGGCGTCAGGTCAAATTTCTCACCCAGCAATTTGCCAATGGTGCCATACAGCGCGCAGTGCACACGCAAAGCTTCGTGCTCCGCATCGGCGGCGTCGCTCGCACAGGGGTTAACACCCGCCGCCGTGGCAAAAGCGTTCAGGTCGGCGCTCATTTTCTGCAACATGCTTTGGGCGGTAAAGGCATCGGTCACAAACAGGTCGGCCATCGCCACATAGTCATCAAGGCTGTAGGCGGTAAAAGGTGTAATCCGGCGCAACACGTTGTGTAGCCACCCGGCACGGTAGGCTTTTCCCATGGCGGTGAGTCGGGGGATGTTCAGCGAATAGCGGTGGTAAGCAGCGGCATCAACAGGGCAACCGGCGGCAAGGTCCAGCAGTCGGTCGGCTAGGCTACCCGGCATCGTGCACTCCTTTTTCCCACTGGTTGATCCCAGACTTGTTTTTTACATAGTGCGCCAACCCGGCGGTTTTGCCAAAAAGTAGCCGTGCGATGCACCATTTGACATACAAATAGGCCGATATTTCGGCCACAGTTTGTCTAATAAGAAGCTTAGATGGCCTGGACTTCGACGACTTGCGGCAAGTGCAATTTCAGCATGCTCTCCACCCCGGCCTTCAGGGTTGCCGTGCTGCTGGGGCAGCTGCTGCAGGCGCCGTGCAGTTCAAGGTAAACAATGCCTTTTTCAAAGCCACGGAACACAATATCTCCACCATCCTGGCTCACGGCAGGGCGCACCTGGCTTTCCAGAAGCTCCTCGATCTTGGCTACCAGCCCGGCATCGGCTTCGTTGTGCTCGAACATGGGCGCACGCACTTCGGCCTTGCCCTCCAGCACAGGGGCGCCACTGGCAAAAAAGGCTTCCAGCGCAGGGGCCAGCACTTCGTTCACGCTGCTCCAGTTCACGCCTTCGTCACGCGTCAAGGTAAAAAAGTCGGGGCCGATGAACACACCCAGCACACCCGGCACCGTGTAAATCTTTTCGGCCAACGGGCTGCGGCCCTTGGCGCTTTCAGGTGTGGGGAAGTTGGCGCTGCCGCCGGGCACAAGCGCACGGCCCAGTACATATTTCAGGCTGTTGGGGTTGGGGGTCCGCTCGGTGCGGATGGTCAGCACGTCTTCCATGCCCCACCTATACGCCCCTCAAATAATAAATCAACCTTGCGCGCGAATGCGGCGTTTGCGGCGGTAAATCACATAAAACAGCCCGGCCCACACCGGCATGGCCAGCATGGCAAACAGGGCCAAGCCGTCGCCCATCAACCCGGTGGGAAAACTCACGGCAGGGAAGAACGCCAGCAACCCGCGCAAATAATACCAGCCGGCCGAAACCAGCGTCAGGTTCAGCAAAAAGCCCGAAAGAAACGCCACCACCGCCTGCCCGGTTTCGGCCGCCAGCCAAAAAGCAAAGGCAAGCTGAACACCGCCCACCAGCCACACCACGGCATAACCTTTGGCCAACATCAGCCAGTCAACCGGGGCCACCAGCGCGGCAGCGGTCACCAGCGGCCATGTTCCCGCCAAAAACAGCGCAACCACCAGCCAATACACCCAAAAACGGGTGAACCAGATGGCATCCGGCGCAATGGGCAGCGTCAGTAAACGCTCCAGTTTGCCGCTGCGCTCGTCATCGGCCATGCCCATGGTCAGCAGGGGCAGCAGCAGGCATAAAATCATCGGCACATAAGCCAGCGGCCCCAGCGCATTGCGCATGTGCAAAAGCGGGGCGGCGTAAAAGGCCATGAAGCCTTCCACCACCCACGCAAACGCCAAAAACAGCAACGTGGCCGGGTTCAAAAACAGCAACCGCATTTCGTGGCGGAACACCGCCCCGCTAAACACCTTACTCATCGTTGGCGTTCCCCCGGTTCTGCGTCATCAACCTAAAGGCCATCTGAATATCCCCCCGCCCATGCGCCGCCAGCTTGGCGGGCGTGGTGTCCATCAAAAGCTGGCCGCGGCTCATGATCATCACGCGCGTGCACATCGCTTCGGCCTCTTCCAATATATGCGTGCTCACCACAATCGCGCGGGTCTTGGCCAGTTCCTTCAGCACCAGCCGAAGCTCATGCTTCTGGTTGGGGTCCAACCCGTCGGTGGGTTCGTCCAGCAGCAGCACAGGCGGATCGTTCACCAGCGCCCCGGCCAAAAACACGCGCTGCTTCATGCCCTTGCTCAGGGTGCCCATACTGCGGTGAATAAACCCGCCGCAGCGCGCCAGCTTGGCCACTACGTCAATGGCCTTTTTGATGTTCTTCACGCCATGCGCCCGGGCCAGAAAGTCCAGGTACTCATAAGCCGTCAAATCCTCAAACAGGGCCGGATGCTCAGCCAGATACCCCAGCTTCTGCTGGGCAAACGCCCGACGCTTGGCAATGTCAAAACCCGCCACCTCAATGCGCCCGGCATCGGGGGCAATATAGCCGCTCAACAGCCGCAACGTGGTGCTTTTGCCGGCGCCGTTGGGGCCCATCAGGCCCACCAGTTCACCGGCTTTTACGGCAAAACTCAGGTTGCGCACGGCCATTACCGGCCCTTCCCGGCCTTTAAAGGTCTTGTTCAGGTTTTCGGCGTACAGCAGCGCGCTCATGGTGTCCGATTGCATACCACATTGCCTTTAAAATCAATAGCGGGGTGCCCGAATGCTCATCAAACGCCCTATCCGCTTCATTTTCAACTTTTTTACTTGCACTCTCATATCTACAGTGCTAATTCTCACCCCGCCATTAAAAAGGAGCAAAACGAACATGCCAAATTCATCCGATATCTCCAAAAAGATCAAACCGCTGGGCGATCGCCTCATCGTCCGCCGCATCGAGGCCGAAGAAAAGACCAAGTCCGGCATCATCATCCCCGAAAGCGCCAAGGAAAAACCCCAGCAGGCCGAAGTGCTGGCCGTAGGCCCGGGCCGCTGGAACGAAGACGGCGACGCGCGCATCGCGCTCGAAGTGAAGGTAGGCGACCGCGTCATGTTCAAAAAATGGGGCGCCGACGAAGTGAAAATTGATGGCGAAGAATTCCTTGTGCTCAAGGAAGACGACCTCATCGCCATTCTCAGCAAGTAATCAAATAAAAGGATAAAACACATGGCTAAAGATTTACGCTTCGGCGACGACGCCCGCCAAAAAATGCTGGTCGGCGTCAACACGCTGGCCAACGCCGTCAAGGCAACCCTGGGGCCCAAGGGCCGCAACGTGGTCATCGATAAATCCTTCGGCGCCCCGCGCGTCACCAAGGACGGTGTAACGGTTGCGAAAGAAATCACCCTTTCCGACAAGTTCGAAAACATGGGTGCCCAACTGGTGCGCGAAGTCGCCAGCAAAACGGTCGACGTCGCCGGCGACGGCACCACCACCGCCACCGTGCTGGCACAGGCCATCATCACCGAAGGCAGCAAAGCCGTGGCCGCGGGCATGAACCCGATGGACCTCAAGCGCGGTATCGATAGCGCTGTTGCTGCGGTGGTCGAAAAGCTCAAGACCCAAAGCAAAAAGGTCGGCAAGGGCGACATCGCGCAAGTGGCCACCATCTCCGCCAACGGCGATGCCAGCATCGGCGACATCATCGCCAAGGCCATGGAAGCCGTGGGCCAGGAAGGCGTCATCACGGTCGAAGAAGCCAAGGGCCTCGAAACCACGCTCGAAACCGTCAAGGGCATGCAGTTCGACCGCGGTTACCTCAGCCCCTACTTCATCACCAACCCCGATAAAATGCACACTGAAATGAAGGATGCACTCATCCTCATCACCGACAAAAAGGTGTCCAACCTCGAGCAACTGCTCCCCATCCTCGAGCCCATCGCCCAGGGCGGCCGCGAACTGCTCATCATCGCCGAAGATGTCGAAGGCCAGGCCCTCGCCACGCTGGTGGTCAACAAGCTGCGTGGCGGCCTTAAGGTTGCCGCCGTCAAAGCCCCCGGCTTCGGCGACCGCCGCAAGGCCATGCTCGAAGATATCGCCGCCCTCACCGGCGGCACGCTCATCAGCGAAGACACTGGCATGACGCTCGAAAAGGTCAGCCTCGAACTGCTCGGCAAAGCCGGCACCGTCACCATCACGAAGGACAACACCACGATTGTGGACGGTAACGGTGACAAAAAAACCGTCGATGCGCGCGTGGGCCAGATCCGCCAGCAGATCGACGAAACCACCTCCGACTACGACCGCGAAAAGCTGCAAGAACGCCTGGCCAAACTGGTCGGCGGCGTGGCCGTCATCAAGATCGGTGGCGCCACCGAAGTTGAAGTGAAGGAAAAGAAAGACCGCATCGACGACGCGCTGGCCGCCACCAAGGCCGCGGTGGAGGAAGGTGTCGTCGCGGGCGGCGGCGTGGCGCTCATCCGCTGCCTCGATGCCATCGGCAGCCTCAAGGCCGATAACAACGACCAGGAAGTCGGCGTCGGCATCATCCGCCGCGCGCTCGAAACCCCGCTGCGCACCATCGCCAGCAACGCGGGCGAAGACGGCGCCGTCATCACCGGCAAGGTGAAGGAAAGCACCGGCAACGCAGGTTACAACGCCAGCAACGGCAAGTTCGAAGCCGACATGTTCAAGGCCGGTATCATCGACCCCGCCAAGGTCGTGCGCGTGGCGCTGCAGAACGCCGCCAGCGTGGCCAGCCTGATGATCACCACCGAAGTGATGATCACCGACCAGCCCGAACCCAAGGGCGCCCACAGCCACGGCGGCGCACCCGCAGGCGGCATGGGCGGCATGGATTTCTAACCCCACGCCACTAGCTAAAAAAACGGGCCGTGATGGCCCGTTTTTTACGTGCGTAAATCGGTCAAACAAAGTATACATAATCATCATTCTCGATGGAGCATCACTATGTTTTGCAGCACATACAAAACCCGCATACGGGAACTTGAGAATCTGCTCGAACTGATGGGCTTCAGGGGCGACAACCTGAATACCGCTTTGCTGGAATGTGCAAACCTCCGAAAACGCCTTGATGCACCATATAAGGGTCCAGGTATGATGCGTGCCGATATTGAAGGCGAAGATAACGACGCTACGCATGACCGGATTATGGCGCTGGCCAGCAAAGATATTTCAGAACGGTATGTCGAAAACTATAAATTCCCAGAACGTAAATAATAAAAGGGCCGCGCAAGCGGCCCTTTTTCACACCCGCAATTGCCCTATCACCGCCCCTACATCCGGCGCATTAAAAACAGCACTCCCGGCCACCAGCACATCGGCCCCGGCAGAAACCACACGGGCGGCATTATCCACCTTCACACCGCCATCCACCACCAGCGGAACATCCTTTCCCACCAGCGCCCGCACGCCAGCCACCTTGGCCAGCAGGTCATCGCGCAGCCCCTGCCCGCCCGCACCAGCCTTCACCGTCATCACCAATACTTGCTGAACCACATCCACCCATGGCGCCAGCAGCAACACATTTTCATCGGCATCAATCGCCAGTCCGGCCACCACCCCGGTTTCAACCAGCTTCTGCAAACAGCCGCCTACATCGTCGCTGGCACTGGGGTGAAACACTACCCGATCCGCCCCCGCTGCAATATAATCAGCAATCACGCGCTCCGGCGCATTCACCATCAGGTGAATGTCCAGCGGCAGCTTCACCGCCCCTTTCAGCTTCTCCACCATCTCGGGCCCAAAGGTTTTAGCTGGCACATACTGCCCGTCCATCACATCCACATGCAGCCAGTCGGCCCCGGCTTTTTCCACCGCCTGCGCCGCAGTCACGCACGCGGCATAGTCGCCGTTGGTCCGGTCCCATACGGCTAAAATCGAAGGCGCCACCATCACATGCTTCATGCCCGCATGGTAGCACACCACTTGCCGTTGCGCCTGAAGGGCTTTATATAAATGGCAAGTACATGCTCTGGGAGAAACCACCATGGAAAAAACCTGCTCGTTTCCTCAAAACATCACAAGCCTCGCCGCCGCGCTCAACGAACACTGCGGCACGGTCGGCCACGGCAAGCACATGCTGCCCATCTACTGCATTTCCCAAACGGCCGATGGCTTCAGCCCGTCGCACATCAACAACCTCAAAATGCAGGTCAAGAGCAAGGGCATCAAGCTCGATACCATCATCTGGCAACGCCGCATCGTCGACGACCAGCTCCGGCAAAGCATCAACCTGCCCGAGCAGTTCAGCAAGCATCCGGCCATCTACCAGCCCGAGGTCACCATCAGTTCCTTCGCCTGGTGAACAACACAAAAGGTCCCGCACCCGCGGGGCCTTTTTGCGTAGACAAACCAAACCGCCGCGCTATCCTTCATGCCGATAAGCCCCCAAAGTTCAAAGAGCGCTTAAAGGAAACACCCATGCACACCTTTTACCGCCCGCCGGTTCAGGCCAACGTGGAAAACAACATGCTGCCCACCACGCCCTACCAGCGCCTGCTGCAGGCCCTGCATTGCCGCCTGCAACACAATATCAGGGGCCGGGGCCACATCGGCACCACCTCGCTGCGCAACATGTTCCATCACAGGCTGCCGCAGTGGAAAGAGGTCGAGCACCAGGCCGCCAAACTCGGCTACAAGCTCGGCCCGCCCACCATCTACGAAGACCGGCCCGACGAACTGGTCGACATCCGCGTCGAGGTCATCCCCCTCGCCGCATAAACAAAAAGCCCCGCACAATCCGCGGGGCTTTTTTGCGCCTTGGGCCTTAGCCAAGCTTCACGGCAGCGGCCAGCTTTTCGCACACGTCCTTGGCATCACCCAGCAGCAACGCGGTGTTATCCATGGCAAACAGCGGGTTGTCCACACCGGCATAACCGGGGTTCAGGCTGCGCTTGATCACGTACACCAGTTTGCTCTTGTAGGCCTCCAAAATCGGCATGCCGTAAATGGGGCTGCCCGGGCTGTTCTGCGCGGCGGGGTTCACCACGTCGTTGGCCCCGATCACCAGCACCACATCGGTCTGCGGGAACGCCGGGTTGATCTCCTCCAGCTCATGCACATGCTCATAAGGTATGTCGGCTTCAGCCAGCAGCACGTTCATGTGGCCGGGCATGCGGCCCGCCACCGGGTGGATGGCAAAATCGACCTGCACGCCCTTCTCCAGCAGCAGGTTGAATACTTCCTTCAGCGCGTGCTGGGCCTGCGCCACCGCCATGCCGTACCCGGGGATGATGATGACCTTGCCCGCATTGGCCAGCATGAATGCGGCATCTTCCACGCCCGCGGTCTTCACGGTGCCGCCGGTGGCCAGCTCGGGCGCACCGCTGCCGGCATCGCTGCCAAAGCCGCCCGCGATCACAGAAATGAAGCTGCGGTTCATCGCCGCGCACATAATGTAGCTCAAAATGGCCCCGCTCGCGCCGATCAACGCGCCGGTGATGATGAGCAGCGGAAGCCCCAGCAAAAAGCCGCTCGCGCTCGCCGCCCAACCGCTGTAGCTGTTCAGCATGCTCACGATCACCGGCATGTCGGCACCGCCGATAGGCGCCACCAGCGTATAACCCAGAATGGTGCTGGCCAACACGATCACACCAAACGGGAACGCGCTGCCGGTAATGCAAAACTGGATGCCGCACAGGATAATTAAAATCACCAACCCAAGGTTCAAAAAGTGTCGGCCCTTCCACGCCCACGGCTTGCCGCTCACCACGCCCTGCAACTTCAGCGCGGCCAGAATGCTGCCGGAAAACGTGATAAGCCCGATCGCAGCACCCGCCACCAGCTCAATACTGGTGTGCACTTCCATCGGCTCGGCGCCGTGGTTCAGGTAGGTGCCAATGCTCACAAGGCCCGCCGCCAACCCTACAAAGCTGTGGAAGGCCGCCACCAGTTGCGGCAGCGCGGTCAGCGGCGTGCGGGTCGCCAGCGGAATACCGATGGCCGCGCCAATGGCGATCACCGGCAACATCCACCACGCGCCCACCACGTTGTGGCTGAACAGCAGGGTCACCACGGCAATGGCCATACCGGCCATGGCAAACTGGTTGCCGCGCCGCGCGGTCTTGGGGCTGGCCAGCCCTTTCAGGCCCAAAATGAACAGTACGGCGGCAGCCAAACCCGCCAACAACACAGCGTCCGAACCAAAGCTCAACATTACTTGGCCCCCTTGCTTTTAAACATCGCCAGCATGCGGCGTGTAATGGCAAAGCCGCCAAAAATATTGATGCTGCACAGCAGTATCGCCACGCCGCCCACAACCTTGGCGGCAATGCTGCCTTGCGGAACACCCGCCACCATAATGGCGGCCACCACCACAATGCCGCTAATGGCATTGGTCACCGCCATCAACGGCGTGTGCAACGCGGGCGTCACGCCCCACACCACAAAGTAGCCAACAAACCCGGCCAATACAAAAACCGTCAGCAACATCATCAGGTCCATCGTTCTCTCCTTAACCTCGTCCGTTCGCCAGCAGGGTCACGGCACCAATGGCCATCGCCATGCCAATCCAGCCATACACATTCATTTTTTCACCCAGGAACAACGCGCCAAGGGCCGCCACCACGGCCAACCCGGCTGCGCCATACACGCCGTAAATGCCGTTCATCGGGCCTCCCGCGCTCAAGCCGCGGTACAAAAAAATATTACTGACGGTAAAAAGCACGGCTGCCGCAGCCGCCCATTTCCAGGTTTCAAGCGACAGCTCCTGCTGGCGGGTAACGATCGAATAAACCGTCATGGTCAGGCCGCTGAGCATAAAAAAGCCACCCACCGCAAAGGTGCTGGCGCTGGTGTTGGCCATTTGCTTGAAAGCGGTGTTGGTCAGGCCTGAAAAAAGGGCCGATACCAATGTCAAAGCCACCCAGTTCATGCCACCACCCTCATCGCGGTAATGAGTTCATCGTCGTAGGTAATGGTCGTCCTGTCGCCGTCCTTGCGCAAAAGCAGCTTCAGCAGGTTCACCATGTTGTTGGCCCAAAAGCGGCTGGCATCCCCGGCAACACTGCTGGTCAGGTACGTGTCGGCAATAATGGTCACGCCGTTGTCGGTGGTCACTTCCTTGTCGGCCACGCTCAGGGGGCAGTTGCCGCCCTTAATGTTATTGGCCTTGTTAAACCCACCGGCGGCCATGTCCAGCACCACGCTGCCCGGCTGCATGGCCAGCACGGCCTCCTCGCTTACCAGCACCGGCGCGGGCTTGCCCGGCACCTGCGCGGTGGCAATCACCACGTCGGCCTTGGCGATCACTTCCTGAAGCTTCTCCTGCAGCGCCTTCTGCTCCGCAGCGCTCAGGGTTTGCGCGTACACGCCGTTCTTTTCACCGGCGGGAGCCTCGATCGCAATGGGCTTGGCCCCCAGGCTTTTTATCTGTTCGGCGGTTTCGGGCCGCACGTCAAAGGCCCACACTTGCGCCCCCAGCCGCTTGGCGGTGGCAATGGCCTGAAGCCCCGCCACACCCACACCCACCACCACCACGGTGGCCGGGCGGCTGGCCCCGGCGGCGGTCATCAGCAGCGGCATCAGGCGGGGCAATTTGCCCACGGCTTTCAGCACGGCGGCATACCCGGCCAGGTTGGCCTGACTACTTAATACGTCCAACGCCTGCGCCCGGCTGGTGCGCGGCAACTTCTCCAGAGCCAACCGGCTTACATCCGGCATATCCGGGCCGCTCAAACAGAGCAGCAGCGCATCCTTTTCGTACCCTTTTGCATCACTCGGGCTCGTCACGCGCATCACCAATGCGCCACCGCCGCTCCCAATTTGCGCCCCCGCCGCTACATAGGCCTCATCGGGGTAACCCGCCGCCGCACCGGCGTTTTTCTCAACTTTTACAGCCACATCGGGCCACGCCGCGCGTATCTTCTTCACCGCCTCCGGCGTCAGCGCCACGCGGTGTTCAAAATCGTTGGTTTCATTGGGTATTTCAATAATCAGGCTCATGAGCCAAACACTAGGCCCACCGCCCCCATTGGCAACCCCCCTGCCACGCAGTTGCACAAAAAAACCGCCAAAAAGGCGGTTTTTCAATCTTTTGGTCGGGGCGAGAAGATTCGAACTTCCGACCCCTTGCACCCCATGCAAGTGCGCTACCAGGCTGCGCTACGCCCCGACCGAAGGCGGGTTTACCCTATTCGCCCCCACCCCGCAACCGTTAGAAACGGTTTTTGTCCCGTACGCTGATTTTTTCCAGGTGGCGCTCAAACGCCGCCGTCAGATCAATTTTGGTGTAATTGGCCAGGCAAACCATGGCAAACATCACCCCGGCCAGCTCGTCGCCCAGGTCTTTTTCAAGGTCGCTTTCCTTGGCTTTCTGGCTGCCGTAGGTGCGGTTCACCACCCGGGCCACTTCGCCCACTTCCTCGGTCAGTTGCGCCAGCATGCTTAACGGGGGGAAGTACCCCTTACCAATGCGCTGGATCCAGTCGTCCACATCTTTCTGGTACTGTTTCAGGCTCAACTCGCTCATTAAACGATACCCTCCTCATCCATGCGTTTTTTCACCATCTTCAAATCTTCCCAAGCGTCCTTTTTGGCGGGCGGGTTGCGCAGCAGGTAGGCCGGGTGAAAGGTCACCAGCACGTTCAGCGGCTCATCCAGATACGGATTTTCCATCTTCTGCCATTTGCCGCGCAACGCACCCATGCTTTGTTCGGTCTGCAATACGGCCTGCGCCGCCGTACGCCCGGCCAGCAGAATGATCCGGGGCTTGATCAACGCCAAATGCCGCTGCACGATCGGTCTGCAAACGGCAATTTCGGCGGGCGTGGGGGTGCGGTTGCTGGGCGGGCGCCAAAACAGCGCATTGGTAATGTACACGTTCTTTTTGCGGCTCAGGCCGATAGCCTCCAGCATCTGGTCCATCAACTTGCCGCTGCGGCCCACAAACGGCTTGCCCTGAAGGTCTTCCTGCTCGCCCGGCGCTTCCCCCATCACCACAACCTCGGCGGCGGGGTTACCATCATAAATTACGGTCTGGGTGGCGCCCTTTTTCAAATCGCAACCATCAAACGCCCTTATATAGGCGTGCATTTCCTCCAGCGTCTGAATATCGGCAAGCGGCTTGCGCGGGTCGTTCATACCCGCATCATACTAGTATTTGAACGAGAAGTTTAGCCCGCCAAAAACCTGCCCCCGGCGCTGGCCGTAAAACTCCTTGGTCCGGTAAACTGTGGTGTAGGCCAGGCGGTAACGGTTCCAGCTAACACCCGCGCTGGCCTGCAAGTCGGTCACAAAATTACGTTTCTGCACGTTAATGTCGTTGTCGCCAAAAGTATTGCCGTCTAAAAATATGTTGCGCGCCACGGCCCGTTGTTCGGCTCCCACGCTTAGCGTGAACACCGGCTTGCTGTTGGTGGCATAATAGCCGGTGCCGGGAATGCTCGGACGCACGCGCAACGGGTTGTCCATCACCGCGCTGGCATCGCTGCGCCACATCAGGCTGGCACCGGCCGATGCCAGGTCGTAAACGTTACCCACTGTCACACCCACGCTGGGCATCAGGCCAACGGCCCCACCACCCCACACCGGCGTTTCCCAAAACGTGGGCCAGCGGCGTGCCCAGCTTAAACCAATGGCGGGCTCGTTATGCAACTGGTTATCCCAGCCTTTGGGCGGGTGCACATGAATAAGATGGTGGAAGTTCACCTGCGTCTGCTCGGCAAAGCTCAGCGGGCCAACCACGCCCAGGCTCATTTCCAGGTCGTTGACCACATCGCCATCGCCTTCGGTCAGGCCCACGCTGCCGTACAGGTAACCGGCATAGGGGCGGTCGCCATACTGCGGGCCATAAATGTTGATCTTGCTCGGCGTGTACATGTTCTGGCCAATAGTATACTGCACGGCCATCGGGTTACCGGCATTGAACATCGGCACGTGCTCGGCCACCCATTCGGCCCATTCGGGCGGGCGCGATTTCAACTCCAGCCAACTCAACCGCAAGCCATTGGTGTAATAGCGGTCGCCGCTGCGGGTCAGCGAATCGTTCTCGGCCGACAGCGTAAACATGCGGTCGCCTTTCTTAAAGCGGTCTTCCAGCGTCTGGCCGGCCTGCACCGAAGGGCTGATGACCGAGCTGTACGAAACCCCCATCGGCAACCCCACCGGGCCACCTTCAACCTCTTGCGCAAACGCCGCCACAGGCAGCGCCAACAGTCCCACCAGCAAACCCCAATGCATTTTCATAAAAACCGTATACCATATTTATTTGGCTTGTTTGCTAAAAAGTCATGTGATTTTTCCCGATATTTCCCCTATAACCAAGCCCGGTCGGGGAGTAGCGCAGCCTGGTAGCGCATCTGGTTTGGGACCAGAGGGTCGCAAGTTCGAATCTTGTCTCCCCGACCATTCAAAAAACTTCATACAGGCATGGCCAATTCTTTCTCCATAAATCCCAACCCTTTTTTCCGCTTTCTCAAAAATCCCGAAAAGTGATCGAATACCGCAGCGCCTCCACCCGCGGAATGCTGTGCTGCCACCGGCTCCAGCTTTCCCCCCGCATGCAATACACCGAGCGCGGCTCGGCAATCACGCCAAAGCGGTCATAGCCTACAATCTCGCCGCCGGGCTTTGGCCCGCTCCACCGCGCGCGCCGCAGCCTGAAGTGACAGCCCGCCGCCAGCGAAACCCCCACCACGTGCCCCTTCACGCTTTTGTCGCTGGTCTTGTCGCGGTGCCAGCCAATGGCGGCACCGGGGGTGTATTCGCTGATCAACGCACTATCCAGCGTGGCCGGGTCGATCCCCGCAAAGGCGGCAGCGCGGTCGCGCAACGGCACAATAAAATCCGGCAACTCGGGGCGGCTGGTCCAGCCATACCCCACGGTGCGCCGGAAGGCCTCATACCCGTTGAACGTATCGTGGGTGAACGGCAGGGTCTTAAAAATTTCCAAAAGCTCTTTTTCCTCCGCCACGCTCAAAAAATCCTCCTTGTACAAAAACCCGCCCGGCGTGCTCTCTTTTGGCAAAAATACAGGCATTTCAAACAATGCAAGCTGGTCGGCGGGCAGGGTCTGGTGGCGCATGTTTGATTTTTGTACATAAATCAAAGCGCGTCAACCCGCGCTTAGTCGATGAATTCAAATAACACTTGCCTCTCCCCGGCCCCGCTCGCATCCTGCGGGCCATGAACATCCTCCTCGGGCAAACCAGCAACGGCCCCTTAACGCTGGAACTTTCGCGCATCAACCGCCACGGTCTTATCGCGGGCGCCACCGGCACCGGCAAAACGGTCACCCTGCAAACGCTGGCCGAACAGCTTTCGCAAGCCGGCTGCAACGTCATCCTCAGCGACGTGAAGGGCGACCTCTCCGGCATCTCGCAACCGGGCGACGCCCCCAAATGGGCCACCGAACGCTACACGCAAATGGGCCTCAGCTACACGCCCGCCGCCGTGCCCAGCACGTTCTGGGATGTTTACGCCACCAACGGTTTCCCCGCCCGCGCCACCATCGCCGAAATAGGCCCCCTGCTGCTGGCCCGCATGCTCGACCTCAACGATACCCAAACCGGCGTGCTGCACATCGTGTTCAAGGTGGCCGAAAGCGAGAACCTGCTGCTGCTCGATACCGACGACCTGCGCAAAACCCTTGCCTACGTGGGCGAAAACGCCAAAAAATTCAGCAGCGAATACGGCAACGTCTCGTCGGCCAGCCTCGGCACCATCCAGCGCGCCCTGCTGGCGCTTGAAAGCGAAGGCGCCACCCAGCTGTTCGGCGAACCCGCCCTGCAGGTGGCCGACCTGCTGGCCAACCGCGGCATGGTGCATATCATCGACGCCCAAAAGCTGATGAACAGCCCGCGCGCCTACGCCACCTTCCTGCTCTACCTGCTGTCCGAACTGTTCGAGCAGCTGCCCGAAGTGGGCGACCTGCCGGTGCCCAAACTGGCCTTCTTCTTCGACGAAGCCCACCTCCTGTTCACCGACGCACCCAAACCGCTGCTCGAAAAGGTCACCCAACTGGTGCGCCTCATCCGCAGCAAGGGCGTGGGGGTGTTCTTCGTCACCCAGCAACCCAGCGACGTGCCCGAACCCGTGCTCGCCCAACTCGGCAACCGCATCCAGCACGCGCTGCGCGCCGCCACCCCGCAGGGGCAAAAAGACATCAAGGTCGCGGCCACCACCATGGCCTCCAACCCCGCCTTCAAAACCGCCGACGTACTGCCCAACCTCGCGGTGGGCGAAGCACTGGTCAGCGTACTCGATGCCAAGGGCATCCCCACCCCGGTGCAACGCACCTTCATCCTCCCGCCGCAGTCGCGCGTAGGCACCATTTCGGCAGCCGAGCGCAATGCCGTGCAAAACCAAAGCCCGCTGCGGGGCCGTTACGAGAACCCCCTCAACCGCGTCAGCGCGGCCGAAGTGCTGGCCCAGCGCCTGCAGCAGCAGCCCACATCGGCCGGCGTCCAAACCGTCGAAGCCGACAAACCCTCGCCCTTCGCCACGGCGGTCAACGAAACCCTGTTCGGCACCAAGCGCCGCCAGGGCCTGGTCGAGGCCGCCGCCAAATCGGTGGTGCGCAACATGGCGGGCCAGCTGGGCCGCGCGCTGCTAAAGGGAATGTTCAGCCGCTAATTCAGGCTGGCTTTGCGCTGCACACACCGGGCAAATGCCAATGTTGTTCACGCGGCGCACATCGCCCGCGTTCACGGCGGCGTTGCAGCTGCGGCAAACCTGGTATTCCAGCGCCGGGCTCAGGTCATGGTTCAGCGCCACGCGGTCGTCAAACACGTAGCAGGCCCCGCGCCACAGGCTTTCGGCCTCGGGCACGTCTTCCAGATACTTCAAAATGCCACCCTCAAGGTGGTAAACGTTGCTAAACCCCCGCTCCTTCAAATAAGCGGTCGATTTCTCGCACCGTATCCCGCCGGTGCAATACATCGCCACCGGCGTGTCCTTGTCGGTCAGGTTGGCGTCCAGCCATTCGGGCAGTTCCTTAAAGGTGCGGGTGTTGGGGTTTTGCGCGCGCTCAAAGCGGCCAATATCCACTTCGTAAGCATTGCGCGCATCCACCACCACCACACTCGGGTCGGCAATCAACGCATTCCAGTGTTCCGGCTTCACATACTCACCCGCCCGGGCCGGGTTAATGGCCACCCCCAGCGGAATGGTCTCGCGCTTCAGCTTCACTTTGGTGCGGGGGAAAGGGTTAACCCCGCTCACGCTCACCTTGTGCGGCATGGCGGCCAGCCGGGGGTCGGCCCGTAACGTGGCCAGCACGGTACTAACCCCGGCCTCGCTGCCGGCAATGGTGGCGTTCACGCCTTCGGGGGTCAGCAGAATGGTGCCGGTCACTCCATTCTCCACCAGCAGCTTTTTCCAAAGCGGCTGCAAGGCCGCGGCATCGGCCAGCGGCACAAAGTGGTAAAAGGTGGCAACCGTAAAGCTCATGGCTTGTATTTCAACGCTCTGGCCCGCGTTGTCAATAACGGCCAACAGGCCTAAGCTCCCCCCGCAAAAAGGAACCCCTCCCATGAGCCCCCTCAAACTGCTGCTTATCGCCGTCGCCCTGGGCGGCATTTATTACTACCTGCCCACCATCCTCACCGCCGGGCTTATACCGGTCGTGGTGTGCTTCGCGGCGGTCTTCTACCTCGGGTTCATGGCGGGCGAAGCGGTCGAATTCTGCATCGACCGCTACAAGGTCGCCAAACGTCTTTAACCAATCAACAGGAGTATCATCATGTCGTCATTGTCCATGTCCCAGGCCTCGCTGCCGGTGTTTGTCCGTGCGCTCACCAACCTTTCCAACATCCTTAAAAAGGCCGAAGCCCACGCCAAGGCCGAAGGCCTCGACCAGGGCGTGCTCATCGGCGCCCGACTGGCGCCCGACATGCACCCCCTCGCCCGCCAGGTGCAAATAGCCAGCGACGCCACCAAAGGCGCCGCCGCGCGCCTTTCCGGCACCGAAAACCCCAGCTTCCCCGACAACGAAGCCACGTTTGAAGAACTGCAGGAACGGCTGGCCAAAACCATCGCCTTCATCAGGTCGGTCCCGGCCGGCAAGGTCGACGGCAGCGAAGAAAAAGAGATCCACCTCAAGGTCGGCGGGCGCGATCTCAACTTCAAGGGGCGCGATTACCTGCTGGGCTTCGCGCTGCCCAACCTGTTCTTCCATATCTCCATCGCCCACGGCATCCTGCGCCACAACGGGGTCGATATCGGTAAAATGGATTACCTCGGCACCCCCCAATAACCGGGGCACAGGCACAAAAAAACAAGGCCCCGTAAGGGGCCTTGTTCGTATCGAAAGCAGGGTATCAGTAGCGGGTCACGTTCACCGAGTTCACGCCGAGCGAGGCGCTGTTCACGGCCGACGACTGCGGCCCGAAGTTCACGGCGTTCACAACCTGCGGCGCATTGTTCAGCACCTGGCTGCCGGTAATGATGTTGGCCTGAACCGTCAGGGTCGGCACGGTGTTCGGCTGGCCGTTGAAGCCAGTGTACGAAGCACTGTTCGCCACGCCGGTGGCGCTGTTGCCGGCCGACGACTGGGCGCCGAGGTTCTGCGGGTTGACGTTCAGCGGGGTCTGGTTGACCACCACGCCGCCGCCCAGAAGATTGCCCTGAACCAGCGTGTCAGCCTTGGCGGCCGGTGCCTGGAACGAGAGAGCGATCGCAATGGCTGCAGCGCCAAACATAAAACGCTTGGCCAAAATCGACTTTTTCATGGTCTTCTCCTTAAATGCCGCCGAATTTTCGACGGCTTCCAAAAATCCAACGATCCCGGCTGGAACCGATGGTCATTCCCCTGCCACGCCAAAGGCATGGCAGGGTATCTCGCAAAGCTTATTGCACTTCCGCCACATCCTGGGGCGGATCAAGCAAATCGGCGATCTGGCCACGGCAGGCTGCGGCAGCTACGGGGCTGTGCTTCATCAGCACGTCCGCAACACCCAAACCGATCGTCCCGTTCACCGACTCGAACTGGAGCCGCTGCTGGTCCTGAACGGCAATATTGCCGGTCACCAGCGTGGCACCCACCAGCCTGTTGGCACCCACACCACCTTGGTTATACGTGATGGGGCGTTCGATCTGGCTGAGTTCGATGTTGCGCTTGGTCTGGAAGTTATCCAGCTGGATGGTCAGCGTGGGCTGAGCCCACGATGAGTTGGCCGTAGGGCCAACACCGGCAACCTGCAGGTCGGCCTGAAAAGGCGTCCCGAAGTCGAGCGTGTTGAAGAACCCGCTCACCTGGTACCTGATATTGGCCGGGTCGTTGGGCGAGCCCACTGCGTAGTTGGGAATAACCTCCGCACCCGCCCTTCGCAGGGCCGCGGTGATAAAGGTCGAAGTTCCCTCCTTCGGCAAAAACGCGCCGCTCGTGCCAGGCGATACCGCATTGAACTTGCCCGTACTGTCCACAAAGTTGCCGACAATAAAGGTGCTGTTCCGGTACTGCCGGGTGCCTGCGATGCACTTCAGCACGCTGTCAACGCGCTGGTAGGGCCGCACCGTCTTGGGCATCGAGGCCCGCGACACCAGCACCGAAGGGCTGCCTTCATCGGCAACCATCGGGCCGGCGGTCGTGCCCGCTGTCGTCTGGCAACCCGCCAGAGCGCCGCCCGCACCCACAAGCATAACCATGCTCAGGAGGCGGGCGATTTTGCTGTTCCGCATCATCGTGGTCGTCTCCGTCAGTAGTTGTTGCTGGTAATGCTCGGGCTGGTCTGCGTCAGGGTATTGCCCGTCAGCGTCCCGTTCTGGCTCGTGGTCAGCGAGTTGTTGTTACCCACCACGCTGACATTGTTCTGCGAGCCGATGACCTGGTTGTAATTGTAGGTGCTGCGGGTGTTCAGGTTCCTGCCCTGCGCAACCGCACCGGCAATACCAATACCGGCCGAATGGCGCAAAGCCGATTCAAGCGCGCCGTTGACGGCAACACCCGAACCTTGCAGGGCCCACATATTGCCACCGGCATAACCAACGCCCTGCTGGGCACTGGCCGCTGTCGGCAGGCAATAGGCCGCAGCCCCTACCAGCAAGCTGGCCATGATTTTATTAAATCGCATGTTTTTCCTCCATGCGGTTAGAAGTCAGAAGTAAATCGGCCATGGCGGCCGGGCGAAGGGTCGTAAGGGGGGCTCATCTGCCAAGGCAGAGGCGCTAAAAAAGTTCAATCAAGTGAATCAGTCCCGGGCGTTTAGCCCGTTGCCGCTCCGCTTGTCAACAAAAATGTATACATTATCTAAAACAAATAAACCACTGATTCAACAGGGCTTGACAGGCCTGTTACCCTGCCAATGTCATCAATACCTTGTCTGACGTTTACGGAGATACCCTTTCATGCTGCTTAAAACCCCTCCGCTCCACACCGTGGCCTCCAGCCCGGTGCAGGAAAAAACCTTTGTCCGGCTTCAAAAAAGCCATGCCCCGGCCCTTGCCGCCTATGCCGAAAGCCTCAAAAGCCCGCACCTGAACGGCCGCCTGCCTTACCTGTGCCTGGGCTGCCAGGTCGGTAACGGTGACGTGCGGCAGCAAATGGTAGGCTTCGCGGCCTACCCGCTTTACCAGTTGGCGGCCGAAGAACTGCTCGGCACTCAGTTGGTGCTGCAGGCCTACCACCCCAACGCCTACGAAGAAGGCGCCGACCCCGGCCCCGGCGGCGTGGTGGGCATCAAAAAGCTCGGCGGCCGCAGCCTTGCGGGCTCCGACATATCGGCCTCCACCGCCCACAAAATGTGGCTGTGGGTCGATAAGAACGAGCCAGCCTACCTGCCCGAAAGCGACGCGCCCGAAGCCCTCTGGCAACTGGCCACCCAACGCTGCGCCGACGGCCTGGCCTACCTCAAAAGCCTGGGCAACCTGCCCAAAACGCCCTGGGCCTACCCGCCAGCGCTTGCGGCCAGCCTGCACACCCTGCTGGGTGTGCACGCCCTGCAAAAGCTGGTGGCGGCCAAACTGGGCCACAACGTAGTCCTGCTCGATGCCACCCGGCTTATGGCCGCCGACCAGCTCAGCTGGGAAGCGCTATAGCCAACAAAAAAACCGCCCCTCCAGGGGCGGTTTTCTATTTCCGGCGCAACACAAGGGCCGAGTTGATCACCTCACCGCGCGGGTGCACCGCCTTCATCACCTCAAACCCTTCCAACTCGGCTGTATGCACCATCGGGTACAGCAAACGCCGCAATCCACGAACAGACCTCACCAGTAACAGCTGCTCCGGCTTCATCCGCGCCGCCATGTAGTCGATCAAACGCTTCTTCTCCGCACTGCTCAACCCCACCAGGGCGGCCAAAATCACCGCATCATAGCCGTCAAAACTGCCAAACTCGGTCACATCGGCGTGGTGGCAGGCCATGTTGCCGGTCTTGGGCAGCTTTTTCAGCCAGTGCAGTGCGCAGGCGCAGGCGTCACCACTCCGGTCAAGGTTGTCCACCTGCAACCCATGCTTGGCCGCCAGCATGTACGAAGACAACGGCAAAGGCCCCGCCCCCACAAATAAAACGCGCTTCACGTCCGGGTTCTGGCTGCGCAAGGCCTTCACTTCCAGCCGGGCCAGCTTCACGTAGTTGGTCCAGTAGTGAAAGCGCCGCAGCATCCGCAACGGGTTGGCGCTCACCGCCACCTTGCGGGCCCAGTCAGCCTCAAGCCGATACTCCGCATCCGCGCACAGGGCATGCAGGCTGGGCAAGGTGCCGTCGGTGTCCAGGTTGCGCAAAACCGCCTCGGCCCGGCGCAAACCCAATGGCAGGCGCGCCATGTTCACCAGCTCACCCAGCAGGCTGTCAACCAGCGGCTGGGGGCCCAAATGCGGCAAGGGCAATAGGCTGGCCAAAATGGCCCTTACACGTGCACTCACACTGTCATGGCTGGGTAGGGGCAACGCGGCAAACATGCAGCTATGTAGCAGCCGTTACGCGCGGGCACAATACAGGTTTAACAGCGAGGCAACGCGACCGGCCACACCTTGCCCCAACCCTCGTTGTGGCTGGCGTCGGGCACCACCTCGATTTTGGTGCAGGCCAAACGGCCCGCACCATCGATCACCTGCCGGGTCAGCTCGGGGCGGATGACCTCATCCTTCGCCCCCACCAGGTGCAAAACCGGAATTTCCGCCAACCGGCCCGGGTACTGGTACGGGCGCACCGCCGTGGGCATGGCACTGACCCTGTGCCACTCGTTGGTGGCGGCGGGGTCGATGTTCCCGGCCACGGTGATCACCCCGATCACCTGCGGCACGCGCTTGGCCACCTCCAGCGCAATAGCGGCACCGCCGCTATAACCAATAATCACGGCCTGCCTGCCCGCCACCTGCGCGCCGGGCATTTCGGCCAGCTGGCTGCCGGTTTCAGGTAACGGCTGGCCGCTCAACAGCTTGCGCACCGCCGCGGCATAACCGTCCATCACCTGCTCGTCAAAACGGGCGATGGTCCACACCTCGCGGCCGCAGGGCTGGCTGTTCAGGTTGGCAAACTGGCAAGGCCGCGCCAGATAAAACACCCCGCCGTCCTTGTTTTCGGCCTTGGCCAGGTCAAGCGCCACCGGCTTTTTGGGGGTCGGGTTGCCGCTGGGCTGCAATGGCGTGATGTAAGCCTGCCCATCCCCTTCTATATATATGCGTACAATGTCCGATTTTCCGCCCCGCTCGGCCATCGTCACCCACCAGGGCCCCACCTCAATGCCACCCACCCTGAAGCCCGTGCTGTTCAACCCCCGGTTGATACCCCTTTTATTGGCAAACTGGTCACCCAGGTCGGGCACACTGCCGCAGGCGGCCAATATAATCGCACAACAAACGGTGAGGGTTTTCAGCAACAGAGGTGTTGTTTTAGGCATTGATTTCTTCTTTGTCGGTTGCACGCAGCATATCGCTTCGCCACTATGTGCACAACTTTGCATAACGAACAATATAACAGGAAGTTACCCCTCATGACCCTCAGTTTCCGTAAGGTGTTGCTGGCCAGTACCGCATTCGTCGCGGTCAGCGCCTCGGCCAACGCCCTGACCACCATCAATACCAGCACCGGCAGCGCCGCCACCACCTCCGACAGCACCAGCGGTATCCTGGTCACCGGCACAGGTAACCTCACTGTTCCCAGCGGCACGGCCATCACCATCAGCGCCACCGTGGCCGGCGACAACTCCATCACTATCAACACCGGTGGTATCGTCCGCTCCAACGAAAACCCGGTCATCAGCGCCACCGCCAGCCCGGCTGCCGGCAACGTTGCCACCACCATCACCAACTTCGGTTCCATCATCGCTGGCAGCAGCTCGCCCTCCATCGCGCTCAGCAACATGACCAACGCCGTCACCCTTAACAACTCCGGCACCATCAGCGGCTCCATCGCCCTGGGCAGCGGCAACAACGTGGTCAACGTGTCGGCCGGCACCATCACCGGCAACATCACCACCCAAGGTGGCGACGACACCTACCGTCAAACCGGCGGTACCGTTAACGGCAACCTCGATTTCGGCGCTGGCACCGACACCGTCAACATCAGCGGCGGTACGGTAAACGGCAACATCGGCATGGGTACCGGCGCCACCGCCAAGGTGCTCAACTACACCGGTGGCGTCATCACCGGCACCATTTCCGGTACCGGCACCGGAGGCGCTGGCAACAGCACCCTCAATGTTTCGGGCACCCGTGTCTGGAACGTGGCCAACAACATCACCGGCTTCAACAACATCAACATCAGCAACACCACCGTTAACCTCAACAACGGTACTGGTACGTTCGGTTCGTTCAACAACAACCTCAACGTCGGCACCGGTGCCACCCTTAACGTCAATGCCAGCACCGCCTCCTTCGGTCTGGTGAACGACGGCAAGATCAACGTCAGCGGCACCCTCAACGTGCTTAACGGCGCCACCATCACCAACGACGGCGGCACCACCGGCACCCTCAACGTCAACAGCGGCGGTGTCCTGCACATCGGCGACAAGAGCATCGTGCAAACCGACGTTCTCGGCAGCCTCGGTAAACTCACCATCGACGTCGGCACCTCCAAAACCGCTGGTGTGCTTAAGGTCACCAACGGCGCCGCGGTGCTTACCAACACCTCGCTCACCATCAACGTGGCCAATACCGCAGGCTTCATCGCCAGCGGCACCAGCTACAGCATCATCACCGGCTCGGCCGGCGATGCCTCCTCGCCCATCCTCACCAAGTCGCAGCAAGGTGTTTACACCTTCACCGTCAGCCGTACCGTGGGCACCAATAACGTCAGCCTCACCATCGTGCGCGCCGCCACCGCCAGCCTCACCGATTCCGAAACCGGCAAGGCCGCAGCCAACGTGCTCGATAACCTCGGCGCCAATGCCACGGGCGACCTGCTTACCGTGCAAAGCACCATCGGTAGCCAAACCAGCGCCGCAGGTGTCAACAACGTGGTCGAATCCCTGGCCCCGGCTGTCGATGCGGGCGTCGGCATGGCCGCGGTCGATATCGGCACGCAAAGCAACAACAACATCAACGACCGCCTGGCCTCGCTGCGCAGCACCGCGCTTAGCGGCGTAGCCACCGGCGACCGCGTCTCGGCAGGCCACCTCTGGCTGCAAGGTTTCGGTAACGTCACCAACCAGGATAACCGCAAGGGCAACCCGGGCTACAACGCCAACACGGGCGGCGCCACCGCCGGTGTCGATACCGACACCCTCATCGACGGCGTCACAACCGGTGCGGCCTTCACCTACGGTCACTCCAACGTCAACAGCAAGGGTGCCGGCGACGCGCAAACCGACATCGACAGCTACATGGCCACCATCTACGGCTCCAAGGCCATGGAAGACGGTTACTTCATCAACGGTCAGCTGGGCTTTGCCTACAACCAGTTCGACAGCAAGCGTAACGTGGTCGGCTTCGGCACTTCCACCAACGGCGACTGGAAGGGCCTGCAATACCAAGCCCGCCTGCAAACCGGCCGCGATATCGCTGTAACCAACGAGTTCACCCTCACCCCGGTCGCCAGCGCGCAGTACACCCTGCTCGACCAAGAGAGCTACACCGAAACCGGCCCGGCCGCGCTGCGTGTCAACCCCGACAACCTGTCGGCCCTCGATCTCGGTGCAGGCCTCGAAACCGCCTACAACATCAAGACCGACAACGGTGGCGCCATCCGTCCCCGCGCCCACGCCAAACTCAACTACCGTACGGGCGACACCCAACTGCAAACCACCAGCAACTTCGTCGCCGGCGGCAGCAGCTTCAGCACCAACGGCATCGAAACCTCGCGTGGTTCGGTTAACCTGGGTGCGGGCGTCCTGCTCACCAGCGCCGACGGCGTCGATTTCAGCGTCGATTACGATGCCGATATCCGCAACTCGGCCACCGGCCACACCGGTCAGGTCAAGGTCCGCTGGCCTTTCTAAGCCATATCGGCAAAAAAGGGCCCCACTTCGGGGCCTTTTTTATACTATAGTCCTCCCATTGAACGAAACATCTCAGGGATATTGCCATGGCAAAAAACTATGCTGACATTTTCTGCTTGGCGGGAGATATCAAAAACCCGCCACCACCCCCTAAAAACCGACCTATGGAAGAGATGGTCGAAATCGGCGGCCTCAGCTATCACATCAGCCAGGTTCCCTTCCTCCAAAAGAACCACGACGAAAAGGGCGAATAGCCCTTTTTTCGTTTAAGGTCTTGGCCTCGCAAGCGCTTTCGGCTATACCGCGCGGGTGTCGGGGCGTAGCGCAGCCTGGTAGCGCGCTTCGTTCGGGACGAAGAGGTCGGAGGTTCGAATCCTCTCGCCCCGACCATTAAAAAGCCGCCCTTGGGGCGGATTTTTAATGGTTTTCATCGGTCTTTCTTATCCTTCTCCCACCCAACCATAAACCGGCCCACAGGCCGGTTTATTATCAGACGTCCTTACTTCCCGATGTTCTTCAGCAGGTTGTTCAACCCCTTGTTGATCATCTCCTTGGTCTCGCTGGTGTTGGTGCCCTGCCCGCTCAGCACGCCGCCAATGGCGGTGCCGATGTTCCCGGCCTTGTCGCCACCCACGTTCAGAAGCTTCAGGCCTTCCTTGGCCAACCGGCCGGTCAGCTTCTGGATAAACGCCGGGTCAGGCCCGATGCTCGGGGCGCTCAACGCACCCTTGATCAATACCGGCACGGCGATCTGGTTGCTGGCCGCCACTTGCGGGGTCACGGTGTAATCAATGGCCCAACCGCCAATATCAATGCTGCCGGTGCCGGTGGCGCTAAACGCCCCATCGGTGGTGAAGGTGAACTCCTTCGTCTTGGCCACGCCACCGCTAATGTCGTAGCTGGCCACAAACTTCTGGATATTCCCGTTGCCGTTGCTCACCGGCGCGCTGCCGTTCAGCAGGCGCTCAACGTTGCTCACGCCGCCCAGCAGGTTGGTGTACGGTATGCGCCCTTTGTCGGCGTTCATCACCAGCGTGCCCTTCAGGCTGCTGGCCAATGCCTGGCTGCTGGCGCCCACGGCGCTCAGGTTGCCATCCACATTAATCGGCAACTCAACCCCACGGTCCTTCAGGGTCGAAACGAACTTCTCCACCGGCACATTCGCCACCTTCACGGTCAGCGCCAGCGCGGGCGTGCCGCTGTGGCTCAGGCTGCCGTTCACGCTGGCGGTGCCGCCGGCCAAACCGGCGTTGATGTTGTTCAACGTCAGCTTGTCGGTGGTGTTCACCATGTTGCCCTTAAAGGTCGTCACCGGCCAACGCGCGCAATCCAGGTTGTCCACGTCCACGTCAATGGCAAAGGTCGTGCCTTTCAGCGCCGTCAGGTCGATCGGCGTATTGTTGAAGGGCGACCCACTGCCCGCATTGGCGCCACCGGCACCGCCGTTGGCGGCCGCGCTCACCTGCGGCCCGGCCACCGGGGCACAAACACCCAGCGCGGTCAGGTCAAGCTTCTTCACGCTCAGGTTGGCCTTCAGGTCGGCAGGGCCATTGCCTGCGGCAGGGGTGAATTTCGCCGTACCAGTGGCTTCAGCCAATTGCGGAAGGTTCACACTCAGGTTCTTCAGCTCAATGGCGCTGTCACCGGCAATGTCGGCCTTTACGGTAAAGCGGGTGCTGGGCAGTTTGGCGTTCGCCACGCCAAAGGCACCGGCGGTCGTCTTCAGGTCGTTGCCGCTAATATCCACATTCCCCTTCACCGCCAAAGCGCCACCGGTCTTCACCGATACATTCGCACTGGCGCTCAGCAAGTTGCTCAACGTCAGGCTCAGGTCGGGCAGGCTCCATTCATCGCCACCCTTAAAGCTGGTGCTCAACGCCAGCGGCTGCGCAGGCAAGGTCTGGTTCACGCCAAAGGCCTGGCCTAGCGCACGGGTGCTGGCGGCACGCAGGTTCACCTGCCCTTCAGCCAGCGGCGCCTTGCCGGCGCGCGGGGTGATGGTCACATCACCGCCCACATTAACAACATCAGCTAACTGCGCGCTGAATTTGGTCAATTTGATCACATCCTCACCCGCCAAAGTGGTCTGGGCGCTAAAACCCAAAGCGGGGATGTTCGGGTTGGCCTTGCCCGTCCCCAGAGCCGCCAGCGCGCGCAGGTTGTTGCCCTGCACCTGCAAGGTGCCCTTGGCGCTCGGCTTGCTGCCGGTCTTCACCGCCAGCTCGCCACCGGCACGCAGCAGGTCGCCCAGCTTCAACGCAAAGGCCGAAAGTTCCACCTCGTTCTTCTCAAACGCCACATGGCCGGTCAGGCTCAGCGGCGCGCTCGGCACTTCGGCCGGGGCATTGCCCAAAGCGGCAACGTAAGTGGCCCGAATATCGGGGCTCTGCACATTAATATCGCCCTTGTAGCTGCTCTGGTCGGCCACTTCGCCCTGCGCGGCAACGCGCAAATTGGCCAGTGCCAGCGCCAGCTTCAGCGGAACCTTGTCCATGTCGGTCACGTTCACGTCCACGCGGCCGTCCAGCGGCTGGCCGTTAATGGTGCCCTTGGCAGTCATGGTGGTCTTGGCCAGGTCGCGCGCATCGGTGTCCACGTTCAGGCCGCGCAGTTCCATGCGGCGGCCCACGGTGTCGTCAATGTAAGTCACATTCATGTTGCTGATGTTGGCCTTGCCCAGCCCGATCTTGAACCCGCCACCGCCACTCGCAGGCTTGGCGCTGCTCTTGCTGGCGCCGGTATCGCCGCTGCTGGCCATTTCCCAGTTGGCCGGGCCGCTCTTGGGTTTGTTCAGGTAAATATTGGGGTTCTGCAGGCTCACGTTTTCCAGCACCATGCCTTTCCACAGCAGGGGCAGGCTGCCCCAGCGCAAGGTCACGTCGGTCTTGTCGGCTTCAAACAGCGGTTTGGTGCCATGGGCACCCATCACGGTCAGCTTGCCCGCATGCAGCTCCGGGTTGGGGAACAACTTCAGGTTCAGCGGACCCTGCGCGCGCACGTCCACATGGCCGTAGTCCTTGGCCAGTTTGATTGCCAGCGGGCCAAGGTCGGCGGTCTGCACATAGGCGATAAGCCCGCCTCCGGCCACAACCGTTAAGGCCGCCAAACCGGCCACCGTATAAATCAAACCCTTGATCAGGCGCATGTGTTTCTTCCTTCTTGAATTCAGAACGGCAGGGTGTCACTTCCAAAGCGGTCGGTCAACGCCCTAAAGTGCGGCGGCGCTTCGGCTTCCCAGCGACAGGGCTTACCGGTCACGGGGTGGCTCAACGCCAGTTTCCAGGCATGAAGATACAAAACGTTCGGCGTCAGCAACCGGCGCGCCAACTCGCGGGCCTGCGGGCCGCCGTACTTGCCGTCACCCACCAGGGGCAACCCGATGTGGGCCAGGTGCGCACGTATCTGGTTCATGCGCCCGGTCAGAGGCTCGGCCAATATCACATGAAGGTTCTCCTCCTCGCCGCCACTGGCCAAAACCTTCCAGCGGGTCTGGGCCACGTCGCCCTCCCCGCCAGCCACGGCCATCGGGCCTTTCTTGGCCAGGTTCACGTCAATCACGCCACTGGTCTGCCCGGCCAGCTTGCCCACCGCCAGCACCAGGTATTCCTTGCTCACATCCCGCCCTTTAAACTGCTCACCCAGCGCGGCGGCGGCGGCGCGGGTCTTGGCCAGCACCATCACGCCGGTGGTCTCGCGGTCCAGCCGGTGTACCAGCTTGGGCGCGTTGTCGGCGCCATATATCCCCGCCAGAATACGGTCCAGACTGCGCGTCTGCCCGTCGCCCGCCTGCGCCCCAAGCCCGGCGGGCTTGTTCAAAACCAGTATCGCCTCATCCTCAAAAACCAATGCCTTCTTCACCATATCGCGGTCGGCATGGGTCACGGTGTAAACGCCTTCGTTCTTCTTGGGCGGCGCGGCCATGGCCTGCGGCGGCAGCCGCAATTCGTCATTTTCCTCCAGCCGCGCATCCGGCTTGGCCCGCTTGCCGTTGATGCGCACATCGCCCTTGCGCAACCATTTCTGGATCGCGCCGTAGGGGATCATCGGGAAGCGATTCTTCAAAAACCGGTCCAGCCGCTGCCCGGCATCGCTGGCCGTGATCGTTAAACTTCCACTAGCCATGACGCGTCAGCACCTCTTTCAGTTTCGACCAGAACCCGCCCACAGGCAGCGGCGCCACTTTCTGCCCGGCACCGTTGCCGGCCAAAAAGTCTTTCACATAACGCCAAAAATCGGGGTGCTCCAGCATGGGGAAGTGTCCCACCCCGTGCATCTCAATATACTGTGCGTCCGGCATCAAGCTGGCCAGCTGCTTGCCGCTGGCGGCCGTCACCAGCACATCGTCGCTGCCGTGCACCACCAGCGCGGGCACGTTCAACCGGCGTATCCACGCCATGCTGCTGAATGTCCCGCCCGCGGTCAGGTGCGCCAAACTCACCGTATGCGTCGGCAGGTTGGCGGCGCGGGCCTTGATAAACGCCTCATACGCATGCCGCTGGTGGCTGATGAACCTGCTGCCGAACATCGGCTTCATGCCTTCAACCGGGTTCTTCTCGATCATCTGGTTCATTTCCCAAAAACTCATCTTCAGTTTGGCGGGCATGGCGGCCACGTCGCGGGTGGTGGCGGGCTGCCCGGCGCTGGTGCTCACCAGCACCAGTTTTTCAATTTTCTGCGGTACCATCATGGCCAGCTCCTGCGCGGCATAACCGCCCATGCTGTGGCCGATCAAAACAAACCTGTCCCACCCGCTGTTTTCCACAATCTTCAACGCCTCACGTGCATAGGCCTTGGGGGTGAAGGGCAGCTTCAACTCCAGCATCGGCGGCTTGCCCACGCCGGGCGGGTTCAGCACCAGCACTTCATCGTCCTTGAACAGCTTGTCCACACCTTCAAACAAATAGGTGCCGCTGTTCACGCCGGGCAGAATTAAAATATTCACGAACGCTGGCTCCTCAACTTGGCAAAATAATCCACGCGTTTTTTCATCTCGCGTTCAAATCCGCGCTCCACGGGCTGGTACCATTCCGGCCGCCCAACACCATTCGCGCTCACTTCAACGGGGAAGTAATCCTGCCCACTAAAAGCATCCGGCGCATTGTGGTCGTAGTCATAACCCTTGCCATGCCCCAGCTCCTTCATCAGCTTGGTGGGCGCGTTCACAATGTGCTTGGGCGGCGCGGTGTGCGCGGTCTCGGCGGCCAGTCTTTTCGCTTCGCCAAACGCCACATAGGTCGCATTGCTCTTGGGCGCCAACGCCATGTAAATCGCGGCTTCGGCCAGCGCCAGGTCACCCTCGGGGCTGCCCAGCATCTGGAAGGTATCCCGCGCCGCCACAGCCAGCGTCAGCGCCTGAGGGTCGGCCAAGCCCACATCCTCCACCGCCATGCGAATCAAACGCCGCGCCAGGTAAAGCCCGTCCTCACCACCGTTCAGCATCCGCGCCAGCCAATACAGCGCCGCATCCGGGTCGCTCCCGCGCACACTCTTGTGCAGGGCCGATATCAGGTCGTAATGCCAATCCCCGGCGCGGTCATAATGCGCAGCGCGCGCAGGCATCAACGCCGCCACCTCGCTGGCATCCAAAGGCTTCGCATACTTCTTGCCCCGCACCGCTGCGCCCAACGTTTCCACTAGGTTCAACAGGTAACGCGCATCGCCATGCGCCATGTCCACCAGCGCGGCGCGGGCGTCATCGCTCACCGGCAATCCGCCCAACATGGCATCGGCCCGGTTTAAAATTTCCAGCAACTGCTTCTCATCCAGCGCGGCCACCACCACCACCTGCGCGCGGCTAAGCAACGCACTGGTCAGCGCAAAGCTCGGGTTCTCGGTGGTGGCACCCAGCAGCACAAACAATCCACCCTCCACGTGCGGCAACAGCACATCCTGCTGCGCGCGGGTAAAGCGGTGGATCTCATCCAGAAACAACACCGTCCGCCGTCCCTGCCCCTGCATCATGCGGGCGGTTTCAACAGCGGCACGAACCTCACCCACACCGGCGGTCACGGCACTCAACGGCACAAATTCGGCATCAAAGGCCTGCGCATACAGCCGCGCCAGCGTGGTCTTGCCACTGCCCGGAGGCCCCCAAAAGATCAAACTCTGCGGAACCCCCGCATCAACCAGCCGCGTCAAAAGCCCGTCCGGGCCAACTAAATTCTCCTGCCCCACAACCTCACCCAAAGTCTGCGGACGCAACCGTTCGGCCAGCGGCGGCAACGGCACCCCGGCCCCTAAAGGCAGGTCGGGCAGATCAACCGGGGGCTTTTTCTTCGGCGCCATCTTATCGGCTGATCGTCGCCTTCAGCACCTTCGGCCCGCGCTGGTAACGCAGCTCCCACGTGCGGTGCACCGCATCCAGCAGGCCCTGCACTTCGTTCACGTTCTTCACCGGCTGCTTGTCGATGCTGATCAGCAAGTCGCCCGGCTGCAAATCCACGTCGCCGGTGTCGCCGGTGGCCACCACCACCACGCCCTGCGTGGCCAGCGGCCAACCCATCTCCGCGTTCAATGTCGTGCTCAACTGCTCCACAGTACTGCCCGAAAGCGGGGTGTACCCCTTCATCTTTTTCTGAAGCGCCGGGTTGCGCGGCGGCAAACTGGTCAGACCGATATCCAGCGTCCGCTGGTCGCCCTCGCGCCAAATGGTCATGGGCACGCGGGTCCCTATCTTGTCGGCCACGCTCACCAAACGGTCGCCCAATTGCGCGGGGTCGGCCACGGGCTGGCCGTCAAACGCCAGAATAATATCGGTCACGCGCAACCCCGCCATCGCGGCAGGGCTGTCGGGCATCACGCTTTGCACCAGCACGCCGCGCGCGGGGCTCAGGCCAATACGGTTCGCCAGCGCCTCGCTCACGGTCTCGCCTTCGGCACCCAGCCACGGGCGGCGCACACTGCCGGTGGTCACCAGGTCGCGCGCGGCACGCGCCACAAGGTTGGCCGGTATCGCAAAACTAATGCCCTGGTTGCCGCCGTTGCGGGTATAAATCGCGGTGTTCACGCCGATCAACGCGCCGCTGCTGTCCACCAGCGCACCACCGCTGTTGCCGGGGTTGATCGCAGCATCGGTCTGAATGAACTGCCCGTACGGGCTCAGCTTGGCGGCACTACGGTTCACGGCGCTCACCACGCCCATGGTCACGCTCTGGCCAATGCCGTAAGGGTTGCCCAGCGCCAGCACCACGTCACCCACCTGCAGGCTGTCACTGTTCCCGAATTTCACCACCGGCAGCCGCGTGCCCTGCGGCACCTTCAGCTTCAATACCGCCAGGTCAAGCCGCTCGTCGCTGCGCACGCTCTCAACCTTGAATTCGCGCCCGTCACCCAACGCCACGGTCATGTCCACGGTGTCTTCAATAACGTGGCGGTTGGTCACCACCACGCCGCTGCCGTCGATCAACACGCCGCTCCCCAGGCTGCGTTCAATTTTGTCGCGCACCGGGGCGCCCTGCCCGCGCAGCAGCTTGTCCCTAATCTCATCGGGGTAACCCGGCTTGCCTTCGGCCACTTTCTTGGCGGCCAGTTTACTGGTGTATATGCTCACCACGGCGGGCATGGCGGCCTGCACCGCGCTATGGAAACTCACGCGCAAACCCAACCCGTCGCGTGCCTGCGCGTGGCCCGAACCCGCCACCGCCAGCATCACCATCAAAACAATCGCCGTTATTTTTTTCATACTTCTTTTTAGCTTATTCTTTATAAAGAATCACTCAACACCTTGCGCGCCAAAGGCACGGTAATGCCGCGCTTTTCCTCAAGGCTCAGGCGGTCAAGGCGCTCCACCAGGTCGCGCAATGCGGGCACGCTGCGCTCGGCACGCGCCAGCACAAATTCCAGCACGCCCGGCCCCAGCACCAACTGCCGGTCGGTGGCCCACTTGCCCGCCACCTGCCCCAGCTCGTCCTCGCTCGGCGGCAAAAGCTCAACGGCCTGCCCGGCACTCAACCGGCTGCGCACATCGGGCAGCAATCCCTGCAAGTCAACCACGGGCTTCCGGCTGGCCACCACCAGCGCACCGGTTTTGCCCCCACCGTTCAACCAGTGGAACAACCTTTCCTGATCATCCCGGTCCAAATCCTGCAAATCATCCAGTGCCGAAAACGGCCCATCGTTAAATTTATTCACTTCAATCCCATGCCGGGCGGCCCACACTTCCAGCAAATGGGTCTTGCCGCTGCCCGGTGCACCCCACACACATAAAATGCCGCGCTCGAAATCCTGCAACACCTTGCGCGCCACCTCGCTGCCCTGCGTGGGTAAAAAACTCGCCGCCGAATAATCGGCCATGTGTGGAAACTCAAGCACCATCTGCGCCATGCGCTTTTCTAGCACAGGCCGCCCCGCTTTAGGGGTTAAAAATGAACGTCAACGCCGCCGTCAGCCGCCACGTCAACCGCCATGCCCTTGGCCCGCAGCTGGGCGGCCAGGGTGTCGGCATTGGCATTGGGCACGTTCATTTCGGCGCCTTCCACCGTAATGCGGCTATACACGGCGGGCAGGCCCTGGGCGCGCAAGGTCTTCATCACGCGGTCCTGTGCGGCCGCGTTGCCGTTCACCCGCAGCACAATGCCCGGCACCGGCGCAGCGGTCTCACTCACGCTGGCGCTCACCGCCAGCGCATCGGCCAGCGTCACCGGGGCGGCGGCCTGCGCGGGGGGTTCGGGCTTCACCTCCAGCAACGCCATCACCGCCTCGGGGCGATAGGTCATATCCACGGTCAGCGTGTAGCTTGGGTTCAACACTTCCTCGGCAATGCGGTAATCCTTCACCAGCCCCATGGGGTCGCGGGCGGCCTGCACCAGCCGGGTCTGGGTGGCAATGTCCAGCGGCGGCTCGGCGTTGGCCAGCACGCGGCCAAGTCCCTCGCGGGCGGCCTGCACCAGCGCCATGTCGCGCAACGTGCTGCTAATGCCCACAGCCGGAAGCTCCACCACCAGCCCGGGCACAAAATAGCTGGCGATCGATGTCGGGCTCGCCGCAGGCATCGTGGCCAAAACCGGTAAGGCGGGCGTCAGCGGCAACGCGGCGGGGCTTACCACCACCACCGGCCTGGTGCCAATGTTGGGCAGCGGGGCGACATCCTCGCTCGAAATCGGCACCGGCTGCGCCATCGCAGAACCGGAAAGCAACATCATACAAACAGCAAAGCGCCACATAAGCATCACCCTACGCCGCGCAAAAAAAGGCGCCAAGGGGGTTGGCGCCAAATTAAGTCACGCTGGTAAAAAAACTAACCGACCAGCTCCGCAGCCTTGAAAAAGCTGGCGATTTCACGCTTGGCGGCCGCCGGGCTGTCGCTGCCGTGAACGGCATTGGCGCTCAGATCGGTGCAGGGCAGCGCAAAGTCATAGCGCAAAGTGCCCGGCTCGGCCTTCATCGGGTTGGTGGCGCCCATCAGCACGCGGTTCTTGATGATCGCATCATCGCCTTCCAGCACCAGAACCACGCAGGGGCCGCTGGTCATAAAGCTTACCAGTTCGCCAAAAAACGGGCGGGCCTTGTGTTCAGCGTAAAAGGCTTTGGCCTGCTTGTCGCTGAAGTGCATCATCTTCAAACCGGCAACCTTCAACCCGGCGTTCTCAAAACGGGCCAGAATACGGCCGATCACGTGCTTCGCCACGGCATCGGGCTTGATGATGCTGAGGGTACGTTCCTTCTTGCGAGCCACAACAGCCGGCTTGGCTGCCTTTTTGGCAGCGGCCTTCACAGGCTTGCTGGCAGGCTTTTTGGCCGCTTTTTTGGCGGCGGGTTTAGCGGGTTTTTTGCGGGTGGCCATGGGGCTTTGCTTCCATTAATAGGGCGGTTTTTGTCCGAGTACACCTAAACTGTCAAGTAGTTTCAGATACTTTGCTTACGCCAACCTTGCGCGGTTTGCTCAAAAAGGCTCACCCGCCATCCTTTCTCCTGCAACCCGGCCAATCGCCTGGCGGCATTGTCGGCCACGGCGGCGTGGTACAGGTAAACAATACTTTCGGCAGGTATTTCAAAGGCTTCCTCGGCCCCGGCGGTAATCACGGGCAGGCGCTCGCCCACCTGCCCGGCCGCCTGCCCCACCCCGGCCAATAATATGGGCTGACGGTCCTCATCCCCCTCACCCATCTTGCCATGGGGCAAAAAGGCGCTGCCCGCAGGCCATAAACGCTCATCCAGCCGGGCCACGGCGGTATCGGCGACAATCAGCAGCACACGCTTGCCGGTACTGGTTATCTTGTCCAGCAATCCGGGCAGCACGGCATCCACATCGGCCGGAAGCTGCCCGCCCACCTGGTAAAAACGCGCTTCCAAAACTAGGCAGCCTTGCGCGGGCGTCCGCGCTTGCCGGTTTTCACCACGGCAACTTTCGCCACTTCAGGCGCGCCGCCAAACGTGTCTTCCAGCAGGCTGGTCAGCAACCGCACGCCAAATCCGCTGGCGCCGCTCAATTCGCCATGCGCACCGGGCACGCCCTTTTCAACATTGGCCACCCCGGCAATGTCCAGGTGGGCCCAGGGGGTCTTGTCCACAAACTTCCAAATGAACTCCGCCCCGGCGGTCGCCCCGCCATAGCGCATGCTGTCGTTGGAAATATCCGCCACACTGCTCTTATTCAAATAGCCTTTTTCCAAAGGCAACCGCCACAGGCGCTCACCGGTGCGCTCACCGGCATCGCGCAACTGCTTGGCCAGGCTCTGGTTGTTGGAGAACAACCCGGCATAAGCCCCGCCCAACGCCACCATGCAGGCCCCGGTCAACGTGGCCAAATCGATCAACCGCGCAGGCTGGTACTTCTCAATGGTGTAAGCAACCGCATCGGCCAGCACCAAACGCCCTTCGGCGTCAGTGTTGCCGATCTCCACCATCACACCCTTGTAACTCTTGTAAATGCTGTCCGGCACAAACGCCTGCCCGGCAATCATGTTCATGGCGCAGGTCATCACCCCCACCACGTTCACCTTGCTCTTGCGGGTGGCCAAGCTCCTAATGGTCCCCAGCACGGCCCCGGCACCGCTCATGTCAAATTTCATGCCGCCCATAAAGCCGCCAACCTTAATGTTGTAACCGCCGGTATCAAAGCAAATGCCCTTGCCCACCAGCGCGGTGCACTCGGCATTCTTGCCGCCGCCGTTATATTCCATGATCACCAGGCGCGGCTGATCTTTCGCTTCGGCGTTGCCGCCCACGGCCAGAATCAGGTTCAGGCCGAGCTTCTTCATTTCCTTTTCATCGATCACCGTCACCTTCACGCCCAGCTTTTCCAGTTTCAGGGCCTCATCGGCCAAAAACTGCGGGTTGGCCACATTGGGCGGCGTATTACCCGCGTTACGGGTCACATCCACGCTGTCCAGCAGGTTTTCAATGTTCCTGCTGCCCGCGTTCAAACGGTTGGCGGCAGTGCCACCCACCAAAACCGTCAGCTTCTCAAACTTGCCACGCTGGTGGGCCTTCAACTCGCTGCGATACTGTTCAAACCGGTACATCGCCATCTGCACGCCTTCGGCCAGCGCGCTCCCGGCAGCCACCTGTTCTTCAACGGTACCTACGTCGCCCAGTGCAATGGTGGCTTCGCGCCAGCCCAGCGCATCGATCTGGCGGCCTAACCCCATGCCGGCCTTCCACCAGTTTTTGCGCTCCATACCTTTGGCTTTGCCCACACCGCCCACAATCACATTCAACTCACCCATCACGGTGCGGGTCAGCTCGCCAGCACCGCCGGTAAAACGCCCGGCCCTAAAACTCTTTTTAATGCCGCCCTTGCACACCTTGTCCAAAATAGCGCCGCCGCCCAGCAATTTTTGTCCGTTCTCGGCAAACACAATCACATTTTTTTTCATGGCTAACGGGGTAATGCGGCCGAATTTGAGTGAAAACATTTTTTCTCCTGAATTTTTAAACAAATAATTATTGTCCGCAAAATGCCACAGGCTTGCGGTGGCCCGCAAGCGCGATTAGGTTACGCTGGTGCAAACCCTACCGCGCTATTTTGCGACCGAGCTGATCAAGCCCACAATCCTGGCGCTGGCCGTGCTGCTCGGCATCATCTGGCTGCAGCAGTCCATGACCTTCCTCGATTTCGTCATCAACAAAGGCCTTGGCCTCGGTACGTTCCTGCAACTTACGGTGCTGCTGGTGCCGCGCCTGTTGCTCATCGTGCTGCCGCTGGCGCTGTTCGCGGGCGTGGCCGCAGCCGCGCGACGCTGGGTCGACGATAACGAGTATTTAATACTGGCCGCCTCCGGCTGGCCGCGCTGGCGCCTCGCCATTCCGGCCGCCATGTGGGGAATCCTGGGCGTCATGCTGGCCTACAGCATTTCGTTCTGGGTTCTGCCGCCGGCCATTACCGGCTTTAAGGAATTACAAAACCGCCTCCGCACCATGGACGGCGAGATCCTGCTCGAAGAAGGTGCCTTCAACCAGCTGGGCGACAACCTGATGGTCTACCTCAAGCAACGCACCAGCGACACGCGCCTGAACGGCCTGCTGGTGCACGATACACGCGACCCCGATAAAACCGTCACGTGGTTCGCCAAAAACGGCGAAGTGGTGCTCGGCCCCGACGGCTTCCCGCGGCTGGTGCTCACCAATGGCTTGCGGCAGGAAAGCGGCGCCAAGGGCACCAACATGCTGCAGTTCGCCGCCCATACGCTCGACCTCAAGCAGCAAATGGCCCACGCCAACACCGACCGCCAGCGCGACATGGAAGAATACTCCATCGGCGAACTCATCGGCCTTTCCAAGCAAACCGAAAACCCGCGCATCAGGCAAGACGCCATCACCGAACTCACCTGCCGCCTCACCTGGCCGCTGGCCGCGCTGCCGCTGTGCCTGCTGGGCGTGGCCCTTATTCTTAAGCGCGCCGACCGCCGCGCCAACACCACGCGCCGGCTGGGCATAGCCGGGCTGGTGGCGGTCTTCTACATTGCGCTGCTGCCTGCCGGGCAGGGCCTGCTGCAGGGCGGGCGCGAGGTCGGGTTCATCCTGCTCTGGGTCATGCCCATCCTTACCACCTTATGGGCCATGTGGCTGCTGCGGGAGCCCACCTATGTCTAAAGCCAAAGCCGCCCGCCTCACCCAGCCGCGCCACGCCAGCCCCACCCTTGGTTTGTATCTGGCCCGCCGTTATGCATGGATGCTGGTGTTCGTGCTCGCGGGCCTCACCTCCCTTATATATGTCATCGACGCGCTCGAAATGATGCGCCGCCTCGGCCACCACGGCATCTCCGCCGCCATGGCACTTAAAATGAGCCTGTTCCGCCTGCCCGACCTCGGCCTCACCATGCTGCCGTTCGTGGTGCTGCTGGCCACGCTGGCCCTGCTGCGCCAGCTCACCCGCAGCAACGAGATCACCATCCTCCGCGCCGCAGGCCTGCCCACGTGGCGGCTGCTCACCGGCCCCATGTCGGTGGTGGCGCTGGCGGGCATCATCGCGCTGTTCGTGGCCAATCCGCTGGCCGCCACGCTGCTTAAACGCTACGAGGCCTGGCAGTCCGAGGTCATGCCCGGCAGCGCCAAGGGCGTGGTCACATCGGGCGGCGCCATCTGGCTCAAGCAACGTCAGGAAGACCACGATTTCTTCATCACCGCGCGCGACGTGCAAAGCAGCGGCCAAAGCATGAAGAACGGCACCGTGTTCCTCTTCAGCCCCGAAGGCGATTTCCAGGCCCGGCTCGACGCGCAAAGCATCAGCCTCATTCCCGGCTTCTGGAAACTCGGCAACACCACGTTGCTCACCCCCAACCAGGCGGTCAAGCACGAAGACTCCGTCACCATTCCCACCGATCTAACCCCCCAGATGATCCAGAGCAGCTTCAACCCGCCGGGCACGCTCACCATCTGGGAATTGGGGCGTTTCATCAACGTGCTGCGCGAAGCGGGCTTCCCCAGCAGCGCGCACGAAATGCAATACCAGCGGCTGTGGGCCCTGCCCGCGCTGCTGCTCACCATGTTCTGGCTGGCGGTGCCGTGGGGCCTGCGCAACGTGCGCGGCGGCGGGGTCTGGAGTTTGGTGGCCGCGGGCGTGGGCATGGGCTTCGGGTTCTACCTGCTCATCAACCTGTTCACCACGTTCGGGCTGGCGGGCAGACTCAACGTGGTCATGGCCGCATGGGCGCCGGTGCTCATCGCGGGCCTCTGCGCCACCGCCCTTTTGCTCGCCTGGCGCGAAGAATAAGCCTTTTTAAGCTGCGTGCTTTTGCTGCATACCATTGCCTATAAATAGCCAACCGGCTTGACGCCCACCCCCACCTTGGCCATGGTTCACCTACAAAAAGAGCCCCCGCCTGTACAAAGCCATTGCCCTGTTAGCCTTGCTATTGGTGCCAACCGCCTGGGGGGCCGATGTTTCGCCGTCATCCGCCGATAATTCCCAGCCGTTCGACCTCAACGCCGACACGGTCAGCTACGAAAGCAGCCCCACCCGCGTGGTGGCCCACGGCAACGTGGTGGTCAGCAGCACCGACGGCGTGCTGCAAACGCCCGAACTCAGCTACTACCCCGATACCGGCCGCGTGCTGGCCACCGGCGGCGTCACCTACACCAACCCGCAAAACCAGGTGGTGAAGGCCGACACGCTGGAGCTGACCGACAATTTCCGCACCGGCGCCGCCAACAAGCTCACCATGGCCGTGCCCGCCATCGGAGACATCCTCACCGCCGAAAGCGCCATCAAGGTCAGCGGCACCGAATACGAACTTAAAAACGCCACCTACAGCCCCTGCAAAAAGTGCGAAGGCCGTGTCGAACCCTGGGGCATCACCGCCACCAAGGTCACGTACGATACCTCCGAGAGCAAGGTCACCTACCGCAATGCGGTGTTCAAGGTGCGCGAAACCCCGGTCATGTACCTGCCCTACTTCAGCAACACGGTGGGCCCCAAGCAACCCAAAACCGGGCTGCTGCTCCCCACGCTGGGCCACTCGTCCGATAAAGGCCTGATGCTGGGCGAACGCATGTATATCTGGAGCCCGCGCGAAAACGCCGACTATACCCTGGGCGCCAAGTACATGAGCGCGCGCGGCGTGCAATACAGCGGCGAACGCCGCCAGGTCACCGATAACACCGAAAGCGAGATCCGCGGTAATTACCTGAATGACCTCGACCAGCAAAGCCGCCCGCGCGGTTACGGCCAGGTCATGTTCCAGCAGGTGCTGCAACCCGGCATGCGCGTGGGTATCAACGCCGAGCGCGCCTCCGACCGCACCTACCTCAACGAATACTTCGGCCGCACCGATCCCTACCTGCCCAGCACCGTCTACGGCGAAAGCGGCGGCAACAACCACTACTACGCCCTCACCGCTACCCACTTCGAAAACCTCAGCAGCACCACCCCCGCCGCCACCACGCCGCAAATCCTTCCGCACCTGCAGCTCGAGCAAACCATGGCACTGGGCGACGCCGGCGACACCCTCACCTTCAGCGGCGACGCCATGAACCTCTCGCGCCAAACCGGCACGCGCTACCGCCGCATGGTGGGCATGGCCGCGTACGATAAACCCATGCTCTGGGCCGACGGCAGCAAGCTCACCGCGGGCGCCACCCTGCGCGGCGATTATTATAACGTCGACGGTTCCGCCAACAACGGCACGGTCTTCCGCGGCCTGCCCGAGGCAACGCTGCTCTGGACCAAACCCTACGCCTCACCCAGCGGCTACCACACCATCGCGCCCACGGTGCTCGGCGCCATCTCCCCGCGCGGCGGTAACCCCACGGGCATCCCCAACGAAGATTCAGTGGGCTACGAACTCGACGCCGGCAACCTGTTCGAACCCAGCCGCTACGCGGGCATCGACCGCGTCGAAACCGGCCCGCGCGTGGTCTACGGTCTCGATAACCGCTGGGGCAACGCACGCGATACCCAATGGCGCCTGTTCCTGGGCCAGGGCATCCGCAAGTACGACGACAACCGCCTGCCCATCAACGGCGGCGCCGCTACCGCGGTGTCCGACTGGATCGCCGCGTCCGAAGCCAACCCCAACGAATGGCTCGATTTCCACAACCAGTTGCGCCTCGATAACTCCGACCTCACCGTCCGCCGGGCCGACAGCGGCGTCCGCATCGGCGAATACAAAAAGACCCGCCTCATCCTCAACCACAGCTACCTGCAAAACGGCCCGAACGAGATCAATGCCGACTTCCAGATGCCGCTCAACCAGCAATGGACCTTCATCACCCGCGCCCGGCAAGACATCGCCAACAGCACGCTGCTCGAAGGCGAAGTGGGCTTCCGCCTGTTCGCCGATTGCTACCAGATCGATTTCACCGCCCGCCGCCACGGGTTCGAGAACGCCGACCTGCAACCCAGCACCGACTACCTGGTCAACGTCAAACTGCTCACCTTCGGCAGCGGCGATAGCAACGAGGCCACCGGCTTCGGCCAAAGCGCCGAAAACCGCAGCAGCCTCGACACCATGCGGCACTTCTAAAGCTTCTAAAAAAGGCCCCTGCGGGGCCTTTTTCAACCGGTCAATCCACGCCTACCGTAAATGCAGCGGTGATCAGCCTGCCCTGGTTCACCACCTGTAAAAACAGTTTGTGCATGCCATGGGTGCGCGGCATCAACTGAAAATTCATCACCGGGCCGCCGCGGCTGTCCGGGCCATCCGGCTCGGCACCGCTGGGGTGTATGTGCATCAGGCTTTCCAGCCCGCCGTCGATCCCCACCAGGTGCGCATAGGCACCCATAATGGGTTCAAGGCTGGTCACCGGCACACCCTGGTCGTCATATACGTTCACAATGGCCAGGGTGCCCTGCCCGGCCACCGGCGGCATCGCCAATGTCAGGGTAAAACGCAGGCCCCCGGCGGTGGCGGTCAGCACGTTGTCGCGGCCAATGGCCGAAGGGTGAGGTATCACGCCGCCGATCTGCACCGGCACAAACTGGTCGTCCTGACCGGTCGGCTGCACTTCCACCCACGCCTTGTAGGCGGTCTTCTTGGGGGTAAAACCGGCCACCCACTCGCCATCCCTGGCACCCGGCACCGGGTGCAGGTGGTGGTAATCGCTCAGGCTGCCGTCCACCACAAACAGGTGCACCGGCTTGGTGTGGATGATATCCACATCGTTGGGCCGCACAGGTCGGCCATACTGGTCGCGGAGCGTCAGGGTCAGGCTTACCGGCTGCCCGGCCACCAGCTCCCCCACGGTGGCAATCTCGGCGCGCACGGTCGGGCTGGTTTCGCCCGCCGCAGGCATGGCCATGGCGGCCATATCATGCCCCGCAGCGTCATGGCCTTCGGCGGCATTGGCGGCCAACGGCGCCAAAAGCATCAACGCCCCCATCATCATGCGCATTTCAAGGTTCCTTCTGTTTCAACTTCAGGTTGCCCAAAACTAACCCAAACGGCAAGCAGCTGCTTGCCAATAAAGCATTTACATTGTGCTGCTGCTTGTAAACATCACCTTCTCGCCCGCTCGAATCAAAGGCAAATGGCGGCGTATCTCCTCATCCACATAATCCTCGTCCAACCGCTTGCGGGCGTCGGGGCGCAGGCGCACCACATCACTTTCCAGCTGGCTGATATGCGCATGCAAAACGTCGTTTTCCGCCCTCAGCTGCTGCACCTGCAACGTCAGGTGCTTCCACGTCACCACGCCGCGCTCGCCGTTGATCAACTGAACCACGGTATAAAGCAGCAAGAGCCCGGCCGAAATCGGCAACAGCAGCCGGTACATCCGGGGTGTAAAACGTATCTTCATAGGCGCTTGGTCAGCCTGTCCAGCTCGGCCAGCGGGGTCAGCAGGGCTTCCAGCTCATCCAGCGGTACCTGCGTGTCGCGGTCGCTGATGGCCTTGGCCGGGTCCGGGTGCGTTTCAATGAACAACCCTGCCACACCCACCGCCACGGCAGCCCGCAGCAACGGTGGCAGGTCGGCGCGGTTGCCACTGCTGGCCCCTCCGGACCCGCTGGGCTTCATCACGCTGTGGGTGCCGTCGAAAACAACAGGGAAACCGCTGCTCGCCATCACCGGAAACCCGCGGAAATCCACCACAAGGTTGTGGTAGCCAAAGGTGGCGCCGCGCTCGGTCAAAATCACGTTCTCGGTGCCCGCGCTGGCGATCTTGGCGGCGGCAGGCAGCATGTCCTCGGGGGCCATGAACTGGCCTTTTTTCAGGTTCACAGCCTTGTCTTTCCCGGCCACGGCGCTGCCGCAGGCCAGCAACAGGTCGGTCTGGCGGGCCAAAAAGGCCGGAATCTGCACAATATCCACCACTTCCGCCACCGGCGCCACCTGCACGCTTTCGTGCACATCGGTCACCACCGGCAGGCCTAAATCACGGCGGATCTCCTCCAAAAGCTTCAGCCCCTCCTCCATGCCCATGCCGCGCCCGCCGCCCAGGCTGGTGCGGTTGGCCTTGTCAAAGCTGCCCTTGTAAATCAGCCCCCAGCCCAGCTTGCGGGCCAGCCCGGCCACGGCCTCAGCGGTCCGCAGGGTCGTGTCCCGGTCCTCAAGGGCACAGGTACCGGCCATCAAGCTAATAGGTAAATCATTGGAAAAATTAACTTTTTGTATTTTTCCGCCACCAACGCTCACTGTTTTGCTCATGGGGCAAAAACTAGCCCACAGGCCTTGAAAAGTCACCCCAACAACCCATTTTTAAAACACCTATCACCGCCATCGAGGAGTTTTATCATGGCAAGCGACTCATCAACTGCCCTTTTGAACCAGGCCAACACGGCCGGAAAATATCAGGATCAGGCCCCCATCCAGGTGCAAGTCGATCCCAACGCCTACATCGAGGCCCGCGCCAAACTCGCAACCTGGCTCACACCGGGTTCTGAAACTTTGGCCAGCATGCAAGAGAGTATTGCCAAGGAAGACCAGAAACTGGCCCAGATCAACGCCGCGATCGAAAGATCGCGTAACGTGGTTCTGAGTGGTGACACCCTCGGCGGCACCGACAAACAGGTGGCATGGGAAAACCCCAGCGCACCTGTGCAGATGGCCGAACTGAAGGTCCACGATAAAGCCGGCGCCGCAGGTACTGCGGCGGTGGCCGAAGCGCTGGACATCAAGATCAAAAGCCCCACTCCCCAAATCCGGGAAGCCCGGGCCCAGATGACCAAAAAGCCAAAAGCCAAGGCCGAAAAGCCAAAGCATATGGCAAGCGTCAGGCACAACTTCGTCGTGCAGCCTCGGGGTAAGCAAATCCCGATCTACACGGCAAGTGCCGAACCCATCGAAATGAAGGGCGCCACTATCGGCGGCCGGTACTTCGCCTGGGTAAACCCCAACAGCCCTGGCGACATGGCCGTTGCAGCCTCCGACGCCATGCGGATGAACAACCCGCAAAACGCCTAGAATCCAACTCGAAGGCCCTCACGCAAGTGGGGGCCTTTTTTTGCGCCTGTGCTTGAAAACCACCCTCCCCGCCCCATATTCAAACCACCCCCACTCCCGTTTAGGAAAAATACAATGAACGCCAGGCTGAATCCCGCGTCATTCAACGATGTGGCAAACCTTCTCCAGCTTTTCATCGACTCCGAAAATCCTCAAAAAGCAGAGCCGGAAGCCCCTGCTTCCGCAATCGATCTGGCCCCGCTCTCGCCGGCAGCCAGCAAGGTCGGGCTCAACGCCATCGAACAGGTGGTGCTCGATTTCGAAGTCCAGACCTTGCTCTCCCGCAAGGCAAGGCCACAGGCCGAACCCGCCCTCGATCCCTTCGATGAAGCCGTCGACAAGATCGAACAGTTGCTGGCCAGCGCCAAACCTCAAACCGAAGAGCGCTACCCCGCGGCACTCTTCGCCAAGGCAAGCCATGAGCCCATCACCGTCGACCCCAACGATGCACCGCTCTGCATCAAAAAGGCGATCATGTTCAGGCCCCTCACATTTCGCGAAAAGCTTACCGAAGGGTTTTTCGAAATGGTTCCTTTCTTTCGGTTCTGAATCGTTAAAAGCCCCGGTCTTCACAGACCGGGGCTTTTCCATGCGCCAAACAAAAAGGCCGGTGCGATCCGCACCGGCCTTTGATCATTCTTCGTCAGGTAAGCTGTAGGCCGCCACGGCAACCGGGGCTTTCCTGTCCGGCTTCTGCGCCTCTTCCCGTTGCCGGTCGGTCAGCGCACCCACTACCGGCGCCGTGTTCTGGCGCCTGAGTGTTGCCGGGTCTTCTTCCAAACCGCTGATGCGGCTCATATTTCCGGCCGAGCAAGCCGCCACGCAGGGCGAAAGCAAGGCCACAACAGCCAAATTTCGTACAAATCGCATGTAAACCTCCATGCGTGCTAAGGTTGAAGATAACAATGAAGCCCCTGTAAAATGGGGCTTCATTCCGGCCTTTCAAGCCCTACTTCAGCTCTTTCAGCCGGGCATCGCGCCCGCACCCGGCCCGGTAGGCCGCGTACCGCAACGGGTTCTTCAAATAATATTCCTGGTGGTACTCCTCGGCGGGCCAGAATGTCGCCACCGGCAGCACTTCGGTCATAATCTCGGTGGGTTTGCCCAACTTGGCGCTCAGGGTCTTGCCCAGCGCCACCTTGCTGGCCTCGGCGGCCTTGCGCTCGGCGTCATCGGCCACAAAAATGGCGCTGCGGTACTGCGCGCCCTTGTCGCAAAACTGGCCGGCCGCATCCAGCGGGTCAATGTTGCTCCAGAATATCTCCACCAAGCGCTCATAGCTCACCTTGGCCGGATCATAACTTACCTGGAGCGCCTCAAAGTGGCCGGTGTTGCCCGCGCTCACCTGTTCATAGGTCGGGTTGTCCACGTGCCCGCCGGTAAAGCCCACAATGGTCTTGCTTACCCCGGCCTGGTGGTCAAATTCGCTCTGCATGCACCAAAAACATCCGCCCGCAAAGGTGGCGGTCTTCAAACTGTCAGCCATCACGTTCCCTCCTGTTAAAAGCATCCCCGCAAGCAGCAATACTTTGAATAAACGCTTCATTTGTCTTCTTCCTTTTGTTGGGGGCATCCGTACCTTACCACGCCCGTCAAGGCGCAGCGGCAAAGGCGGTTATTCACCCACCGCCCTGGCGGGCGCAGGCACGGCCTGCAGGCACTCGTTCATCAAATGATCGGCCAGCGCGCGCCGCGCCGCCAGCTTCCGGTCGCCCGCCATCCGCTGCATGAAAAACCCGGTCAGACCCAACGCGGCCCGGCAGTCGGCGGCGTTGTCAGCCTCCGGCCCGCCCCATAGCTGGGGCAGCACCAGCAACCGGCCCACATAAGGCGCCCCGGCCACGGCACTCACCGCCCGGCCGGTCACCGGGCTTACATACGCCAGCGGGGCGTTCACTTCGCAGGGTACGGCATCGTCGCCCAGCGGCAGGCCGTAGCCCACGGCGGCCAGAAAATTCAGTTCAAACCGGGCCAGCGTGCGCCAGCCGCCATCACCGGCCAGCAGGGCCTGAACATCCTGCCAGATGGTCGGGTAGCCATGTTCCTCCGGCAATAAATTCCCCAGCATCTCGGCCAGGTAACTGCCCACGGCTCCGGCCTTGCGGCTGCCCAGCGCCCACGCGGCACGGGAAAACACCGGCTCTACCGCCAGCGTGCCCAGTTGGCTTTCCAACCGGCGGTAGTGCTTGTAACTCACCTCATCCATCGGCACCAACCGCAGGCTGCGGGCACCGCGCTTGATCAGCCCCTTCACAAACCCGCGCTCACGGCAAAACAGGCTTACCAGGGCCCCGCCCTCGGCAAACGGCCGGATACTCAAAACCAAAGCGTGGCCTTCATTCGCACTCACGCAGCCACTGTCTGCCCCCGGGCTAAAACCCGCAACCGCATTGCCCCAAATGCGGCCAGCGCTATGGCAAAAATGCTTAAATAGAATGGCTTAAATAACGCCCAGCGCCTGCAACACGTTGTTGCGCTCGGCCCAGTGCGGGTCAACTTCCACATGCAGCTCCAGCCGCACGCCGCGGCCCAGCATCTTCTGCATCTCAAGGCGCGCGGCCTTGCCTATGTCCCCCAGCATGGCGCCTTTCCTGCCCAGCACAATCGGCTTGTGCGCCTCGCGCGCCAGCAAAATGGTCTGGCGCACCAGCAGCGGGCCGGGCCGCTCGCTGTCGTCCTCAAAGTCGTCTTCGGCTTCCACCTTTTCCACGGTCTCTTCAATGCTCACCGGCATCACCGCCACGCCGTAGGGCACTTCCTCGTGCAGCTTGCGCATGGCCTGTTCGCGGGTCAGTTCCGCCAGCCGCAGAGGCAGCGGCGCATCGGTCACCATCCCGCTGTCGGGGAACAACCACGGCCCCGCCGGCACCATCTTGAACAATATCTTCAGCAGATCATCCAGCGTGTTCTGCTTGCGCACGGTCAGCGGAATGACCGCGTCAAAGCCAACCTCACCTGCGGCGGCCAGCATCGGCAGCAGCAGCTTCTTGTCCTTCACCAGGTCCACCTTGGTGAAGATCAAAACCTTCCTGCCCTTCACGCCCTGCACCATCTGGGCAAGGTCGGGCAGCCGCTTCTTCGCGGCATCCACCAAAAAGCAAACCACATCGGCTTCGGCCATAGCGCCGCGCGCCTGCTGCACCAGCAAGCGGTTCAACCCATCCGCCTTGTCCGAAAGCCCCGGCGTATCCATAAACACCAACTGCGTCTCATCGCGGGTCAGCACGGCGCGCACGGTCAAACGGGTGGTGTTCGGCTTGGGCGAAATAATCCCCACCTTCTCCTTCACCAACGCGTTCATCAAGGTGCTTTTGCCTGCGTTGGGCGCGCCAACCAGCGCGATCAACCCGCATTTCATGCTCGTGCTATCCATGTAATTTCTCCAGTAATGCGCTTGCCGCCGCCAGCTCGGCGCTCTTCTTGCTGTTGCCGGTGCCTTCGGCTTCGGTCCCACCGGCCACGGCCCGAACCGAAAACAGCTTGCTGTGTTCCAACCCCTCGGTGCCGATCAACTCATACACCGGCAAAGGCAGTTTCTTCCCCTGCAAAAGTTCCTGAAGCGCCGTCTTCGCGTCCTTCACATCGGCACCATCCAGCAGCAAATGCCAGTGCAGGTGCACCAGCTCGCGGGCGGCTTCCCAACCGCCGTCCAAATATACCGCCCCCAGCAAAGCCTCCACCGCATCGGCCAGAATACCCGGCGTCAGCGGCGTTTTTTTGTCCTTCACAATCTGGCTGCCCAGGTCCCACTTGGCTGCGATCACAGCCAGCGTTTCCTCACGCACCAGCGCCGCCAAACGGCGGCCCATCTCGCCCTCATCGGCGGCAGGAAAATGCCTGTAAAGCATCTCGGCCACGGCCAGCCCCAGCACCCGGTCGCCCAAAAATTCCAACCGCTGGTAGTTCGCGTCGCTGGCGCTGGAATGCGTCAGCGCCAACGCCTTCAGCGCCGGGTCCTTAAAAGCGTAATTAACGGCCATAACGCAGCGTGTTGCCAATGCGTTCCAAACGGGGCTTCCAATGCTCATCCCAGCTCCAGAAGATGAATTCCGCACGCCCCATCAAGTCGGCCCGCGGCACAAACCCCCAACCGGGCACTTCCCAGTAACGGCTGTCGCGGCTGTTGTCGCGGTTGTCGCCCATCATCACAAACATATCGGGCGGAACGGTCTGCTCGGCCACGTCATCGCCGGGCGTATCCATCACCACAATGTCGTGGGTGTGCTCGCCCAAATGTTCCTTGCTCTTGGTCGCGGTCACCACGCGGCCGTCGGGCGTGGTCAGGGCATAGTTTTCCTTGTCGGTCTGTTCAACCACCTTGCCGTTGATGAACAGGGTCTTGTTCTTGTAAGCAATTTTATCACCGGGCAAACCCACCAACCGCTTGATCAGCAACGCGTCGCCAAAGCCAAAAAAGCTGCCGGGCAACCCGCTGCCCTTGCGCTTGAACACAATAATGTCGCCGCGCTGGGGGTCGCGCTGCCACAAAAAGGTGTCGGTCAGCGGAATACGGTTGCCATAGGCAAACTTGGTCACCACCAAAAAATCACCGATCAGCAAATTGGGCACCATGCTGCTGCTGGGTATCTTAAAGGGCTCAACAATAAACCCGCGAATGCAAAAAAACGCCAAAAAGGCCGCAATCACCAGCGTCTTCATAAACTTGTAAAACTCAATAGCCATCGTCGTTAACATGCATTTCGCTTCCTTGTTGTTATTCCCTACGCACTAATCCTTACAAAAGCAACGGCAATCCCGGCGTCGTCACTCACGCTGGCCTCAATCTCACCATCCACACCCTGCACGCTCACGCGCGGGCAACCACCGGCATCGTGACCGATCTGAATGTCATGAAATCCGTAACGCTCGCCAATGCCGGTGCCCAACGCCTTGGCCACAGCCTCTTTCAGCGCCCAGCGCTTGGCCAGTTTTTCGGCCGTCCACTTGGGCTGGGCCGCGCGCTCGGCACGGGTTAACAGGCGCTCCTCAAACTGTTTCTTGTTCTTCAGCCACACTTTTTCAATGCGGGCAATTTCGCAAACATCAACCCCTACCGCCATTTGCCGTGCCTTTCTTCCCAACGTTTGGCGCGGCGCGCGGTATAGGCGCGCATCAGCACCAATGTTAACCAGTACGAAACCGCGCCGGTGATCAGCCCCAAGATCACCGCCCCCAGCATGGTGGGCAAAAACACCAGCTTCAGCAGCGGCCACAGGTGGGCCCACAGTTTATGCAGGGTCAGCCCCTCCAAAACCTTCAATACCTTCACATGGTGCAAACCCAGCACGCGCTGCCCCAGTTCATACGCACTCCACCACATCAACGGCAGCGTCCACGGGTTGCCCAAAAAGGCGCTGGCCAGCCCGGCCAGAATGCTGCCGCCCCCAACCCAGCACAAAATAACGATCAACAGGTTATGGAACCCCAGCAACGGGGTCCAGCTCACAAAAATGCCCACGGCCACACCCAACGCCACCTTGTGGGGGTTGTCGGCCAGCCGCAAAACCTGAAGCACCATGTAACGCGCAAAAGCCCGCCAGCCCATGCTGGGCCACAGCAGCTCGGCCACGTTCGATCGCCAGTCAAGCCGATGGGTCTTGTGCACCCCGCGCCTGCGCCGCACGCGCCGGTCAAAGTATCTCCAAAAATTCATGCAGCTTCTTATGTCCAGGCGTAAATCTTTTCTACCCTCAAAACGCTCTTGAGGCCCGAAAGGTGCTGAATAAGCCTGTTCAGGTGCTCTTTGTTGCGTATCTCCATTTCGCAACGCACGGTCATGGTGTCCATGGTGCGGTGCTCGCTGGCAATGTAAACAATGTTGGCATCCTGGCTGGCAATGGCGGTGGTCAGGCTGGCCAGCGCACCACTCTCGTTCTTTACATGAAAGCGTATGCGGCACACAAACTGCCTGAACTTCCCTTCCAGCGCATTCTTGCTCCAGCTTACCGGCAACCAGCGGTCGGGCTGGTCGGCCAGCGCCTCCAGGTTCTTGCAGGTGCGTATGTGTATCGCCACACCGCGGCCGGTGGTCACAATGCCCACCACGTCCTCGCCGGGCAACGGGCTGCAGCACTTGGCATAGTGCACTGCCAGCCCGGCACCAATGTGCCCCAGCTCGCCTTCCAGTACCGTGCCTTCGCTGGTCAGCGCCGCGCCGCGCGGGCCACCGATCTCCTCGGCGGACTTCAAGCCTTTCTTGGCGGCCTTTTTCTGGGCATCTTCAATACCGGCCTGCGCATACGCCTGCGGGAAAAGTATTTCGTGTATCTGCCGGGGGAACAAACGCCCCTGCCCGATGGCCTCGAACACATCATCAACCTTGGTGCAGGCCACGGGTATCTTTTTCAGGTTCTTCTGAATGTCCGCTTCCGTCCAGCGCCAGCCGTCACGCTTGGCCGCCTTGTCCAGAATGTCGCGGCCGATGCGTATCTGCTCCACACTTTCCTGGCTGCGCAAAAAGCGGTTGATGGCCGCGCGCGCGCGCGGGCTCACGGCAATTTCGCGCCAGCCGGGGTTGGGCTGCTGGTTGGGGCTGGTGATGATCTCCACCATGTCGCCGTTATCCAGCTGGCGGCGCAACGGCACCATGGCGCCGTTCACCTTGGCGCTCACGGTCTTGTGGCCCACGTTGCTGTGGATGGCATAGGCAAAGTCCAGCGGCGTCGCCCCGCGCGGCAACTGGATCAGGTCGCCCTTGGGGGTAAACGCAAACACGTTCTCACTAAACAACTCAAGCTTGGCGTGCTCATAAAATTCCTCGGGGTCGTCCACCCCCTGCAACTGCTCGATCATATTGCGCAGCCAGCGGTAGGGGCTGCTGCGCGGCTCCTGCGCATCGGGCGCCACCTTCAATCCCTTGCCGCCGCGGGCGGGCTTGTACAGCCAGTGGGCAGCCAATCCGTTCTCGGCAATGTCATGCATCTCGCGGGTGCGTATCTGCACCTCCATGCGGTTGCCAAAGGGCCCCAGCACACTGGTGTGAAGGCTCTGATAACCGTTCGGCTTGGGGGCGCTGATGTAATCCTTGAAACGCCCCGGCACGGCCTTGAACCTGTCGTGCAGCAACCCCAGCACTTCGTAGCAGGCGCGCTTGTCGGCCACCACAATGCGGTAGGCCACAATGTCGGTCAGCTGGTCAAAGGCCAGGCTCTTGCGCACCATCTTCTGGTAAATGCTGTACACGGCCTTTTCGCGGCCGCTCACCTCGGCGGGAATATCCGCGCGCTCCAGTTCATCCTTCAGCGCTTCCGTCACACGCTGCACCAGGTCGTCCTGCTCACGCCACTCCTTCATGCGGGTTTCAATGGTGGCATACTGCTCTGGCTCCAGCACCGCAAAGGCGCGGTCCTCCAGCTCGGCCTTCACCACATGCAGGCCAATGCGATCGGCCAGCGGCACATAAATGTCCAGCGTTTCGCGGGCGGTCTTGCGCTGGCTTTCCGGCTTCTTTGCGTCAATGGTACGCATGTTGTGCATGCGGTCGGCCAGCTTGATCAGCAATACCCGGATGTCTTTGCTCATCGCCAGCAACAGCTTGCGGAAGTTCTCCGCCTGCTCGATGCTCTTGTCCTCAAACGATACGCGACTCAGCTTGGTCACACCCTCGGTCAGCTCGGCCACCTCGCGGCCAAAAATCTTCTCCAGCTCGTCGTAAGTGCTCAGCGTGTCTTCAAGGGTGTCATGCAGCAACCCTACGGCAATGCTGTGGTCGTCCAGCTTCATGTCGGCCAGCACTTCGGCCACCGCCAGCGGGTGGTTCAGGTACGGCTCACCGCTGGCGCGCTTCTGGTTGCCGTGGGCCTTCATGCTGTAAACATAGGCGCGGTTGATAAGGCCGATGTCGGCCTTGGGGTTATAACCGCGAATTTTCTCGATAAGGGCATACTGGCGAAGCATCGGCACACTATGCCACAAAAAAACGGGAGAGGCATAAGCCCCTCCCGTTTCATCGCGTTTTTATCCGGCCAGGTCGCGCCCGGCCACCACTTTCAGGTGGGCCGGCGGCTTTTCCGGGGCTGCTTCTTCGGCCATCTCGGTTTCAAAACCCTGCATTTCCACCACCTTGCGGTTGGCGTCAACCACCGGCGAATAAACCGCCACACCGTAAGGCTTCAATACGCCAGCCAGCATCGCCTCCAGATAGGGCGAATGCCCGTCCGGAAGCAGCAGCTCCTGAACACCCTCGGGCCATTCGGCCACCAGCTTGGCAACATGCCCCACCACATCCTCGATGGTGATCAGGGCCTCGCGTAACTCGGCAGCCATTTGCAGCTGGTGCCTTCTGGCTGGAAAAACAGCCTCCACGTCATTCAGCAGTCCTTTGCCAAAACTGACGCCAGTGGTCAAAATCAGGGTTTTCGCCTTGTTTTCAGTAGCGTTAGACATCGTTTTTCTCCTTCAGATGTCAGCCAAAACAGTATAGATCGGCCCAAACAGGGCATTGCCTATCCCATATTGTATACACAATGCTCATTTACAAGGCCAACCCAGCTTTACTGCGCGTGTATTTTTAACAAAATCAACAACTTAACACCCTTGCAAAGCCCACCAAGCCGGGCTACTTATTAAGGCAGTTAGGGGATTCCACACACAATGGCAACGCGTAAACGAGCTTATCAGCAAGGCAGCCTCGACGGGCTTTGCGGGCTGTACGCCATCACCAATGCCTTCCGCCGCACCGCCGACCTGCCCCAAACCGAGGCCAAAAAGCTGTTCCACTACATGGTCAAGGCCCATAAAGACGAAATCCCCGCCTACATGCGCCACGGCACCACGTCGGGCGAGCTCATGCCCTTCCTCAAAAGCGCGCGCGACTGGGTCAAACGCAACCACAACGTCAAAATCAAGTGGAAGTACCGCGGCCGCGAAGAGGTCAAAAGCGTCACCGGCCTTCAAAAAATAGTCGCCCGCCACCTGCGCAGCAAGTCGCGGGGCACGGTCATCGCCGGCAGCAGCTTCCACTGGACGGTGGTGCACCAGCGGCAAGACAACCTCTGGTTCGTCGATGATTCCGACGGTTACGAATTCTGGTACACCACCAGCAAAAAGTGGGCGCACAAACCGCCCCTGCTCATCGATCGCCCGACGCTGATGGGGTTCTTCTTGGAAAAAGAAGACTAAAAACAGGCTTTTCTGCAATCCCCGCTTGCGCGGAGAAGATTAACCGCTCTTACGGTTAATCTTTCAAAAGAGGGCCATCTTGGCCCTCTTTTGCTACGCGCAGCCTAGGTATTCGCCAAAGGCGAATTTTATAAGCGCTGAAAGCCGGGCAAAGCCCGGCCACAACCGAGCCGGAGGCCAAGGTTGACCTGCCTTGTGCGCAGCGCAAGGCACTTAAAACGATTGCACCCCACCTGTTTTGGAGTAACCTGTTCCTCATCTTAGCCGCACCTCGGAGTTTGAACATGCAAATACCGAACGAACTCGGCATCAGCTTCATCGCCAACCCCGAAACCCCCTACGCCACCAACACCGTCAACGCGGTCTTCATCGGACTCGACACCCCGGCCACCAAACTCGACCTCCTCCTGCCGGCGCAGCACTACCTCCACCCGGCCGCACCGCGCATTACCCGGGCCCTCGATATCCTCGAACTGCGCAAGTCCATGAAAGACTACATCGAAATGGACGCATTCGAGGTCTTCTGCACCGCCCTCTCCTTCCGCCTGTACGAAGAACTCAAGGGCGGCGAAGACGTCCTCGCCGAAGCCCACCCCGGCCGGCCGCCGCACCCGCTGGGCCAGGGTGTCGCGCTTTCAACGGCCAAATACGCCCAAAAACAGGCCTATCTCGAACACCACCGCAAAACCGACCTCGAACACTACGGCAGCGACGTGGTCAATAACCTGTCCCAACGCGGCACCAACTGGCCCATGGCCATCTGCCGGGCCATCATCCCGGTATCCTCGGCCCCGCTCGTCATCAAAAAGAAATAACAAAAAAACCCGCCCCTTCTCAGGGGCGGGTTTCTTTTTCGTGCAAGGCCTATTCCTTTTTGGCGGCGGCGGCCTGCAATTCCTTCACACGATCCTGGTCCTTTTTGGCATCGGCCGCATTCCCTTTTTTCCGGAACACTTCAGCCCGGGCCTGGTAGGCCTCCAGGTAATCGTCCTTGTAATCAATGGCCTTGTTCAGGTCGTCCAGGGCCAGGTCAAGCAGGTTGCGCTGCAACCGCAATACGCCGCGGTGCTTGTAGGGGTTGGCATACCTGTCGTCCAGCTTGATCGCCATGTTCAGGTTCACCAGCGCCAGTTCGTACTGCTTTTTCTGGAGGTAGAAAAAGCCGATGTTGTTGTACGCCCCGGCATTCTGCGGCGACGCCCGCAAGGCGATGCCCAAAAACCTGATGGCAACATCGTACGACTTCCGGTCCTCAGGCTTCACGCTGTTGGTGTAGTCCCAAAAACCGTTCGAAAGCTCAACGTTGTTCACCAGCGACAACGCCTGGTTCAGGTCTTCATCGGCCTTCGCAAAGTTGCCCTTGTCGCGCCAGTACTCACTGCGCATGGCCAAAACGTTGCCCTTCATCTTGTCGTTATCAGATTTTTGCAGGGCTTTTTCGCAGGCCTCCTCACGGGTACCCGCAACCTTCTTGGCGTCAGCGGGCTCAACAAGGCCCACGCCGCAAAACACCATGTTGTTCAACAGTTCAAAGTCCAGCTTGCCCATGGCCGGGGCCGGGGCCGCATGCGCAAGTGCAAGCAAAACGGGGGCCAGCAATTTGGCAGTGGTCTTCATCGGAATTCTCCGTGCAAAAAAGAGGAACAGATGCAGCAAAGGGCAATGCCCACCACAACCTCTAAGCGAAGCCGTCTGCCCCCGCAACATAAAAAAGCCCGCCATAAGCGGGCTTTAAAATCAGGCTGGCTTAAAAGTTCTCGCCTTCGGCCGGGGCGGTAAAGTCCTCGCCGCCTTCACCCGCAATGTCGCTGGTGAAGTCGATGGCCTCACCGGCATCGCCTTCAAACATGTCGGCGCCTTCTTCACCCATTTCGGCGGCACCGGCGGTGCTATCGAACACCACGTCTTGAATGGCGGCGGCAGTGGCGTTGGCGGGCATTTCAATTTCACCCTGGGCAGCAATGGCCAGCAGGCTTTCGTCCTCGGCGCTCAGGTCGTCGGTGCGGTTCACGCCGTGGGCGATGTGGCCGCGCAGCTGGTCCAGTTCAATTTTCTGGTCGGCAATTTCGCGCAGGGCCACAACGGGGTTCTTGTCGTTGTCGCGCTCAACCATGATCTGGCCGCCGCTGGCAATGTCACGGGCGCGCTGGGCAGCCAGCAACACCAGTTCGTAGCGGTTGGGGACGACTTCAATGCAATCTTCGACGGTTACGCGGGCCATTTAAACCATATCTCCACTTATTCAGCCGATTTAGGGCTAATCCCCGCCCCTGTCAAGCTAAGCGAGCATCCGCAGGGTGAATATCTCGCCCCAACCGCCCTGAAAAGCCCGCAAAGCCCGTATCACCTCCACCGAGCCCCGCGGCACCACCACCAAATTGGGCAAAACGGTCAAAACCACCTGCGCCATCAGGCTGGTGGTCTCCACGTCGGTCTTTTCGTCCTCAATGGTCACCTTCACCCGGCCCGAAAGCTCCTTCGGCAGCCACAAAACATCGCCCCCGGCCTCGCCGATAACCCCTGCCAGCCCCGGCAAAACCGGCTTTCCGGGCAGCAACCGCGCCACCACCACCCGGTCGCACAGCCTGGCAGCCTCGCGTATCGCCGCAATCTCGGCCGCCGTCGGGGCGGCACTGATAAACCCCATCGCCCAGGTCAAATCCCCCGTGCCCGGCCAGTTGGCCAAAACCTCGGCCAGTTTTTCACGGGTGAAGGCAACAACAGCCTCAGCCATCAGCCCTTGCGCCCGCCGCCCTTGAATATCCGCGCCACATCGCGCGCAGCCTCGCGTTTGCGTATGGTATCGCGCTTATCAATGGTCTTCTTGCCTTTGCCTATAGCCAAAACCACCTTGGCAAACCCCTTTTTCCAAACCAGCATGGTGGGCACAATGGTCAGGCTCTGCTGCTCGCGGGCAACCTTCAGCTTTTTCAGCTCGCTTTTATGAAGCAATACCTTCCGGCTGCGGCGTTCGTCATAAGGCGCCCCAAACCCGCCGCCCAGCGGCTGGCCGGCGTGCTTGTACGGCGCAATATGGGCGCCAATAAGCCAAAGCTCGCCGCGGCTAAAACTGGCATAAGCCTCGTTCACGGTGGCCCCGCCGTTACGAATGCTTTTTATCTCCGCCCCGGTCAGCACCAGCCCGCCTTCAAAATATTCCAGCAATTCGTAATTGAACCGCGCGCGCCGGTTCTCGGTGATCACATTCGTACGATCCTTGGCGCCGCGCTTTTTCACAATGCTACGCTTTTAGCACATCGGGCGTGTTGTGTTCCACCACCAGGGCTTCAAGCTCCTTCACCACCCAGGCCACCACTTTCAACTGGGCGTCACCGGCGGGTATGGGCTTGTGCCATACTAAACTCTGGCTGCCATCCTTCTCGGCCCTAATCTGCAACACACCGGCGTTCTTCATAATGTAGGTCATCAGCTGCTGGGCGGCGGCAAACTGCCCCTTGTGGAAGGCCACCACAACACCGCGCTCCCCCACCTCAAGCCGCGCCACGTTCAGGGCGGCGGCGCGGTTGCGCAGGTCCATCACGTCCAGCAAACGCTCCACTTCGGTGGGCACGGGGCCAAACCGGTCGGCCAGCTCAAGCTTGAAGGCCGCAATTTCCTCCGCCGCCTGAAGCCCCGCAAGCCGACGGTAAAGCTGCAACCGCACCGCCGCATCGGCCACATAGGTTTCGGGTATCAGGTAGGTCACACCCAGCTTCAGGCTCACGTTCACCGGCTCAATGTCCTTGGCTACTTCCTTCTCGCCCGAAGCGATGCGCTTCCTGCGCGCCACCACCGCATCGCGCAGCATCTTGGCGTACAGCTCAAAACCAATATCCCTAATATGCCCGCTCTGCTGCTTGCCCAGCAAATTGCCAAAGCCGCGCATATCCATGTCGTAACTCGCCAGCGTAAATCCGGCGCCCAACCCTTCAAGGCGCTGCAAAATTTCCAAACGCTTGCCCGCCTCAATGCCCACGTGCGGCGGTAAAATGAAATACGCGAATGCGCGCGCGGTACTGCGGCCCACGCGCCCGCGCAACTGGTACAACTGGCTCAACCCAAAACGGTCGGCCCGATACACAATAAGCGTGTTCGCCTTCGGCACATCCAGCCCGCTTTCAATAATGGTGGTGGCCAGCAGCACGTCCATTTCGCCGCTGTAAAAATCGACCATGATCTTTTCCAGGTCGCCCTCGCCCATCTGGCCGTGGGCCACACCCAAACGCGCTTCGGGCACCAGCGTCACAATGTCGTTCTCCAGAACGGCCAGGTCTTCAATGTGCGGCGCCACCACATATACCTGCCCGCCCCGGCCCAGTTCACGCCGAATGGCCTCGCGCAGCGTCTGGTTGTCCCACGCCAGCACATGGGTCTGCACGGCGCGGCGGTCCACCGGCGGGGTCGCGATCAGGCTCAGTTGGCGCACGCCACCCACCGCCATCTGCAAGGTGCGCGGTATCGGCGTCGCGGTCAGCGTCAGCACGTCGCAGTTGGCTTTTTTCTCTTTCAGCTTTTCCTTGTGGGCCACGCCAAAGCGCTGCTCTTCATCCACAACGATCAATCCAAGCTTCTTGAATTTCACGTCGGCCGAAAGCAACGCATGCGTGCCCACCACAATATCAATTTCACCGCTCTCCAATCCGGCTTTCACGCGGCGCGTTTCGGCGGCGCCCACCAAACGGCTCAAGCCACCCACCTGCATGGGGAAGCCGGTGAACCGGTTGCGGAAAACATCCATGTGCTGGCGCGCCAGCAACGTGGTCGGGCATACCACGGCCACCTGCCTGCCGCTGGCGGCCATCAAAAACGCAGCGCGCAACGCCACTTCGGTCTTGCCAAAACCAACGTCGCCCACCACCAGCCGGTCCATCGGCGTCCCTGCGGCAAAGTCGGCTTCCACTTCCTCCATCACCTGCGCCTGGTCGTCGGTCAGGTCGTAGGGGAAGCCCGCGCAAAACTCATCATATAATCCATCAACCTTCACCACCGGCTCGCGCTGCACCATCTCGCGCTCGGCGGCAATGCGTATCAGGTCATCGGCCATCTCCAGCAGGTCAACGCGCACTTTTTCCTTGCGGGCTTCCCAGCCGCCGGTGCCCAAACGGTCCAGCGTCACGCCGGTGGTGTCGCCACCCTTGTACCGGCTCAACACGTCAAGGTTCGCCACCGGCACCAGCAACCGGTCATCACCGGCATACACCAGCCGCAAAAAGTCCTGGCGCAACTTGTCGCCCATATCCACCGTGATCAGCCCGGCAAACTTCCCAATCCCATGCTGCTCGTGCACCACAAAATCGCCGTCACGCAGTTCACTGAAGTGCGCAATGATCTCTTCCGGGCTGCGGCGCTTGCGGCGCGGCCCGCTGTTTATCTTGCGCCCGAAAATATCGCCCTCGGCCACCACCATCTTGCGGCCTTCGCTGTCGGTCCACCCCGCACCGAAGGGCGCGATCGCGGCAGCCACACCCGGCTTGTGAAGGCGCAGGCATTCGTCATCACGCACCACCGGCGGCACACCTTCGGCTTCCAGCGCGCGGGCCATCTGCTCCAGCGCAGGCTCGGTCGAAGCCGTCAGCACAATGCTCCAGCCCTCGCCCACACGCCGCGCAATTTCCTTGCCCGCCGCCTGCGCCGCCGCATGGCGGTTGCCCTTGCTGGTCAAATTCCACACATGCTCACGCAAGCCCGCATCCACCATCTTGCCATCGGCAAAACGGTTCACGCTCACCTGCGGCCAGCGCCCCAACCCGCCGGTCAACTCGCTGGCGCTCACGCACAAGCGGGCAGGCTCCACCGCCCGCATGGTCGGGTCGCTGCCGCGCGCCTTATAGGCGTCGTTCACGCTTTCTTCCCACAGCCCCGCCAGCTCACCCGCGTTCTCCGGCAAAATCACCAACGTGTTGTCGGGCAGCACGTCCAGCAGGCTCGGCAACTTCTCCTCGTAAAACAGCGGCAACATCTGCGCCCCATATGGCGGCATCTGCCCGGCGCTCACCATCTCATAGGCTTCGTCGTCCACCGCGTCAGCGCCAAACGCCTCGCGGTATTGTTTCCTGAAGGTCGCCATGCGCGCATCATCCAGCACGGCGTCGCGCACCGGCGCAATGCGCCACACCCGCGCCCCGGCACCGGGCGTGCTGGTCTGGGTCGCGGCATCAAAGGGCCGTATGCTCTCGATCTCGTCGTCAAACCATTCCACCCGCAGCGGCATCTCACTGGCGGCAGGCCATACGTCCAGCACACCACCGCGCCGGGCAAACTGCCCCATCGCATCCACCTGCACCATCGGCTCATACCCCAGCGCCACCAGCTTCCCGGCAGCGGCCTCGGGCGCGAGCACCATGTGCTCGGCCAGTTGCAATGCCGCGCCACCGGCAGGCGGCAACCGCACGCCCAGCGCGTTCACGCTGGTCACCACCACGCAGCCCCCCTCGCCCACGCGGTTGGCCACCATCAACCGCTGCGCCGCCACTTCGGCGTTCGGCCCCAACCGGTCATAGGGCTGCACGTCCCAGGCGGGGAACTCCAGCACAGCAACCCCCGGCATCAGCGCAACCAGCCCCTCGGTCACGTCGTCCACCATGTTCGGCTCGGGGCAAACAACCAAAATAGTCATCTGCGCATCATTTGCGCTCGCTTTACCGCCTTTTTTCGACAGCGCCGCTACACCCGCGCTACCAATATGCGACATCCGCGCATCATAAACCGACAGCTCCGCACCTACTTTAAAGGCCAAATAAGGCCACGCCCCGGCGGGCACATTGCCCACCGCCACCCGGCGTTCGCCGCCGGCCATCATCGCCTTAAGTTGCTTGTCCAAACTCATGATTTAAATAACTTAATAATCTCAACATACCGCTCCGGCACGGGCTTTCCATCCACCAGCCAGGCCATCAACTCGTTCTCGCCGTTCAACAAAAAATCGCGTATTTCCTTGGTTTTTTCATACCCCAGCCCCTCCAACTTCGGCAGCAGCCTCCGGCAAAGCGTGTCCAGTTCAAGCGTACCGCGGTAACTCAATCTGTACTTCACCTCGCGCAGAAGCCCTTGGTGGTCTTCACTTTTTTGGGGTAAGGTCTCAACCGTCATGGCCACCACTCCTACCCCATCCAGCGCCCCGGTCAAGCCCATTCACCCCTTGCTGGCGCCCTATCCCAGGCTGGGCGGCATGAACCCGCAGGTGCACCAAAAACTCATCGAACTCTGCGGCCCCCGCTGGCTCGATCTTTTGCTGCATTTGCCGCGCAATTTGCTTGATCGCAGTCAAACTCCCACGGTCGAAAACGCCGAGGTCGGACAGCGCGTCACCATGCAACTCACTGTGGTCAAACGCCCCCCCCTGCCACGCTACAGCCCCAACATTAAAGGTAAACGCCCTATGGTGGTCGATCTGGCCGACGCCAGCGGCCCGCTGCGTGCCGTGTTTTTCAACCCGCATCCGTGGATAGAGCGCGCCTTCCCCGTCGGCGCCGAAGTGATTGTGTCGGGCAAGCTCGAGGCCGACAACAAAGGCAAAAAGATGATCCACCCGGACGTCTTTTCGGTGAATAAAAACAACAACCTCGATACCGTCGCCCGCATCGTACCACTGTACCCGGCCACGGCCGGGGCTTCGCAGGGCTGGATCAACCGTGCCATGATCGTGGCGCAGGAAGAACTCAAAAAATCGCCGCCCCTACCCAATCTGTTACCTGTCATGCTGCAACACGATCTGCCGCCGCTGGCCGAGGCATTGGCCACCGTGCACAATCCGCTGACGGCCATGGACATACTGCCCGAAACCCCTGCCCGACGCACACTCGGCTTTCACGAACTGCTGGCCGCACAGGTAGCCTTACGGCTGGCGCGGGCCGATCTGCTCAGCCATCCGGGCATACCTCACGGCACCAATACCCTGCTTACCGAAAAAATGTTTAAAAGCCTGCCGTGGAAACTGACCACCGATCAGCAAACCGCATTCGAAAATATTTGCACCGACCTGCACACCGCCCGCCCCATGCTGCGCCTGCTGCAGGGCGACGTGGGCAGCGGCAAAACAATCGTGGCCCTGCTCTCGCTGCTGCATGTCATCGAAAACGGCCACCAGGGCGTGTTGATGGCCCCTACCGAAATACTGGCCAACCAGCATTACCAGACCGCACAAAAACTTTTAGCCCCATTGGGCATTACCGTGGCCTTGCTTACCGGGCGTTCCAGCGCCGCGCAGAAAAAATCGCTCAAAAGCAAAATCCGTAGTGGTTTTGTCAACCTGCTGATCGGCACCCACGCATTGGTGCAGGACGATGTGATTTTTGACAAACTAGGCTTGATCGTCATCGACGAACAGCACCGCTTTGGCGTACGCCAACGCCTGGCTCTTTCCGAAAACCAGAGCCTGCCGCCCGACGTATTGCTGATGACCGCCACGCCCATACCACGTACCTTGGCACTGACGGTGTACGGCGATATGGACATGTCGCTCATCCACACCAAACCGCCGGGCCGCAAACCTATTAAAACCGTGGCCAAACCTCTCGAAACGCTGCCCGACATCGCGCGCGGCCTTAAGCGCATCATCGAGGCCGGGCAGCAGGTATATTGGGTATGCCCGCTTATCGATGAAAGCGAAGAATCCGACCTTGCCGCCGCCACGCAACGCGCCACCTACCTGCAAAGCGTGTACGGCAATCAGGTGGCCTTGCTGCACGGGGCCATGAAAGCCGCCGAAAAAGAAGAAGTGATGGCCGCATTCAAATCAGGGGAGAAGAAGATACTGGTTTCAACCGTGGTGATCGAGGTCGGTATCGACGTGCCCAACGCCAGCGTGATGGTGATAGAACATGCCGAACGTTTTGGCCTGAGCCAGCTGCACCAATTGCGCGGGCGTGTGGGCAGGGGCGCAACCGAGAGCAGCTGCATATTGCTTTACCAGCCGCCGTTGGCCGAGTACGCCTTGGCCCGCCTTAATGGTTTGCGGCAATCGGACGACGGTTTTTTTCTGGCCGAAGAAGACTTGCGCCTGCGCGGCCCCGGCGAAATGCTGGGCACCCGCCAGAGCGGCGCATGGGAAACCCACGTGGCCGACCTTCATGCCCACCGCGACCTGCTACCCATTGCCCGCGAGCATGCCGACAAGCTGCTCGAAACCCCCAGCCAAAACCGTGCGCTGCGTTTTTTGCTGGAAATGTTCAACCACGCTAACACCATTCCGCTGTTGCGCAGCGGTTAAGACAAAAGCCCCCGCGTGCGGGGGCTTTTGTTATTGGCTCAGGGCATTCGCTATATTTACGCAGGCCTGGCGGTGGAACTCAAGCAAGCCTGCCATCATCACCCATGGCAGGGCCATCAGTTCCAGAATGGCGATTTCAGGCGCCGGGGTTTTTTGCACCGGCGTGATAACCCGCTTCAAGCCGTTTAAGCGCTGACGGCTCTGAATACTTACCACATCGGCTGGCGCCATGGCATCTGCTCCGGGTTGGGGGTGAACAAATTCATGTTTCCGCCCATCAACAGCATCAGGTTAAAGGGCAGCATCAGGCTTTCCCAACTGGCGCGCACGAATGCCAGCTGAAAACTTTCAAACGGATTCATGGCTCCTCCCGCAATGGGGTTTACACGTTGGCAGTGTGGCACCATACCCTGCCCCTGCCTAACAAACTGCCGCAAAAAGGGGCCACCATGTGGCCCCTTTTTGCCTGCGTTTGGCTAGAAAGGAATTTCGTCGTCGAACGGCGCATCTTCGCTGATCTTTTTAGGCGCGGCCTTGGGGGCCGGGCTGCCAAAGCCGCTATCGCTGCGCTGGTCGTACTGGCTGTTATCGCCACCGCTGGCACGGCTACCCAACATGGTCATGTTATCAACCACGATTTCGGTGGTGTAACGCTCCTGGTTATCCTTGTCGGTCCACTTGCGGGTTTGCAGGCGGCCTTCAAAGTATGCGTTGCTGCCCTTCTTTAAATACTTTTCGACGATTTCGGCCAGCTTGCCGAAAACAACCAGGCGGTGCCACTCGGTCTTTTCTTCCTTGTTGCCGGTTTCCTTGTTGGTCCAGTTTTCGCTGGTGGCCACGTTCAGGTTGGCAATTTTGCTGCCGCTTTGGGTGCTGCGCACTTCGGGATCGCGCCCCAGGTTGCCGATGATGATGACTTTATTGACGCTCCCCGCCATGTAATTCCCTCTCTGTTAATGGCTTGCACCCTAACCTAACTCCGGGCTATATCCAAGTACCTTACTCAAACCCGGCATGGAGCCCCCATGAGCGACAAAGATAATAATGGCTTTCTTTTCCAGATCGAAGACATCCCCGGCCGCGGCCCGCGTGTTTTGGCTGTCTATGGGCCCGGCGAATCCCCCCCGACGGGTATCGAACTTGAAGCAAACGGCCCACGAGTTATTGCAGCCCTTATGCATATCCTTCAAACACAGTTTGGCATGACCCCAGAATCATTCAGGTCTTTCGGCCTGGTTTCGATGAAAGCGCCCGACGGTTCTTTCGTCAGGTAATGCCTCAACCATCCCGGCTCCGCACCAGCGGAGCCGGGATGGTTTTTTTATGGAAGCCATGGCATAAGGCTCGAATGCCCAAGCGCCCCCCCGCCCCTAAAGCCGACAAGAACATTACGCCCATCACTCACCTGATGATTCATGGCGCGCGGGAACATAACCTTAAGAATATCTCTCTCAATATTCCCAAGCGCACGCTTACGGTCATCACCGGCGTTTCCGGCAGCGGCAAAAGCAGCCTGGCGTTCGATACCATTTATGCCGAAGGTCAGCGCCGCTATGTGGAAAGCCTGAGCGCTTACGCCCGGCAGTTCCTCGACATGAGCCACAAGCCCGATGTCGATCGCATCGACGGGTTGGCACCGGCCATTGCCATCGACCAGAAAACCACCAGTAAAAACCCCCGCAGCACGGTAGGCACCATCACCGAAATTTACGATTACCTGCGCCTGTTGTACGCCAACGCGGGCACACCCTATTGCCCCAACCACCCGGATATCGAAATCCACGGCTTCACCATCCAGCAGATGGTCGATAACGTGCTGGCCTGGCCCGAAGGCACTAAAATTATGGTGATGGCCCCGGTGGTGCGCGGCCGCAAAGGCGAATACAAAAAAGAAATGCAGCTGTGGCAAAGCCAGGGCTACACCCGCGCCGAAATCGACGGCACGGTACACGAACTCAACGCCGCCCCCAAGCTGAATAAGAACGACAAGCACGACATTGCGCTGGTGGTGGACCGGCTGATTGTGAAGGAAAACATCGCCACCCGTTTGGCCGATGCCCTGGGCACCGCGCTTAAATTGGGCGAAGGCCTTTCGCTGGTGACCGAGCTTGAGGGCAAGCGCCGCCAGATGTTCAGCGAAAAGCACAGCTGCCCCATTTGCGGCCATGCCACGCAGTTGGAACCGCGGTTGTTCAGCTTCAACAGCCCATTTGGCGCCTGCCCGGCCTGCGATGGTTTGGGCGAAGTGCTGTTTTTCGACCCTGCACTGATCGTACCGGATGAAAATTTGACACTGCGCCAAGGCGCTTTGCACCCCTGGAAGGATGCCAAAGCAGGCATGAACAAAACCAGCACCTATTACCTGAAGCCGCTGGCCGCGTTCTATCAATTTTCGCTCGATACGCCGTGGCACAAGCTGCCCGAACAGGTGCGGCACATGCTGCTGCACGGTAATAACGGCGAGCGTGTCGAGTTCGTGTTCGAGCCCGCCAGCGGCCGCGCCAGCTTTCGCACCCGTAAACCGTTTGATGGGCTTATTCCCATCCTCACCCGCCGCTGGGAGGAATCGAGCAACCCCTACGCGCGCGAAGATTTGAACCGTTACCGCAGCACCAAGCCATGCGAAACCTGTCACGGCACGCGGCTCAATCCTTCGGCACTGGCCATTACCCTGCCCGCTAAAACGCAAAAGCTGGCTATGAACATTCACGGCTATGTTTCCATGCCCATTACGGCCGCGCTGGAACACACTGTCGCTTTGCAGAAAAACCTCAAGGGCAACAACGCGGCTATTGCCACGCCCATATTGCGCGAAATTTCAGCCCGCCTCGGCTTTTTGAATCACGTGGGCCTTGGCTACCTGAGCCTTGAGCGTACTGCCGGCACACTGAGCGGCGGCGAAGCCCAGCGTATTCGGCTGGCGTCACAGATCGGCAGTGGGCTTACCGGCGTGCTGTATGTGCTCGATGAACCCAGCATCGGCCTGCACCAGCGCGATAACGGCCGCCTGCTCGAAACGCTGGAAAAATTGCGTGACCTCGACAACACCGTGCTGGTGGTCGAACACGACGAAGATGCCATCCGCCATGCCGATTACGTTGTCGATATCGGCCCGCGCGCAGGCGTCAACGGCGGCGAAGTATTGGGCGCGGGTACGCTGAAGGATATTCTTTCCAACAAAGACTCCCTCACCGCCGCCTACCTGAGCGGCCGCAAAAAAATCGCCATTCCCAAAAAACGCCGCCCGGTGAACCTGCAACACAAAATGACGGTGAAGGGCGCGCGCGGCAACAACCTGAAAAACATCACCGTCGATTTTCCGGTGGGCGTCATGACCTGCGTCACCGGTGTTTCCGGCAGCGGTAAAAGCACGCTGGTGATGGATACCCTCCACACATCATTCGCCGCATTGCTTAATGGCTCGCGCGAACACCCTGCTCCTCATGCCGGTGTTACCGGCACCGAGCACCTCGATAAGCTGGTCAACATCGACCAGTCGCCCATCGGCCGTACGCCGCGCAGCAACCCGGCCACCTATACCGGCGTATATGGCCCCATCCGCGATTGGTACTGTAATTTGCCGTCGGCCAAGGCGCGCGGTTACGGGCCTGGCCGTTTCAGCTTTAACGTCAAAGGCGGCCGCTGCGAGGCTTGCGAAGGCGACGGTGTCATCCGTGTCGACATGCAATTTTTACCCGACGTGTACGTGCCGTGCGAAGTATGCGGCGGCAAACGCTTCAATCGCGAAACCCTTGAGATCACCTACAACGGCAAACACATTGCCGATGTGCTCGACATGAACGTCGAAGCCGCGTGCGAGTTTTTCAAAAACATTCCCACCATCGCCAAGCGGCTCGAAACTCTGCGCGAAGTCGGCCTCGGGTATATTGCCCTCGGCCAGCCCGCCACGCAGCTTTCGGGCGGCGAGGCCCAGCGCATCAAGCTGGCTACCGAGCTTTCACGCCGCGCCACCGGCCGTACGCTGTATATTCTGGATGAACCGACCACCGGTCTGCACTTTGCCGATATCGACCAATTGCTGAAGGTACTGCACAAGCTCGTCGATGGCGGCAACACCATGATCATCATCGAACACAATCTCGATATCATCAAAACCGCCGACTGGATTATCGACATCGGCCCCGAAGGCGGCGCCGCAGGCGGCACCGTGGTGGCCGAAGGCACTCCCGAACAGGTGGCCAAACATAAAACCTCTGTTACGGCGCCGTTCCTGAAAGCGGCCCTAACAGGGTAACGAGCGGACCAGCTTTAAAAACTCGTCGTAGCTTTTGATGTATTCGGCCGGGTCGTAGGGCAAACTGGCCAGCACCAGGCAAATACCGTCCGGCGTAAAATCACGAACCTCGCGCCACAGCATTTTGGGTACATACACGCCCCGGCCAGGGTCTTCCAGCCGGTATTCAGCATTATCGTAACCATCATCGATCGCCAGCGTAAACCCACCGGCAAGCGCAATGATCACCTGTTCCAATTCACGATGGCCATGCCCGGCACGGGGTATGCCGGCCGGCACATTGTAGCTGTAATAAATACGCTGGGGTGCAAAGGGTAAATGCTTGTCAAATTCACCAAACCGTAAGCTTCCCCGGGCATCGTCAAACTTGCCCAGGTCCACCCACCTGGTATCGCTGATACGCACGGCTATTCAGCCGGGTCGTGCACCTCGGTGCCCAGGTGCACGGCCTTGCCGTCAAAGCACAGAAAGCGCACCGAACGGCCACCGTCGGGACGGGTGAGCACCTTGATCTGCTGGTGCTTGGCATCAAGGTCGGGGCAGTCGCGCTTGCTTTCGCCCCACAGTTTTTTCAAAATTTCACTGTTCTGCTGGCTCAGTTGCTTCTGCGCGGCAGTCACATTCACCAGGTTCACATTCTGCATTTCCTGCACGCGGTCGCTCACACTGCCCGACTTGATGTTGGCATCCTGCACCAGCTTGCTCATTTGCTGGTTCTGGCGTTGCAGTTCGCGCATGTCGCTTTGCAGTTGGGTAATTTGCTGCTGCAGCTTGCCCACCATCTGCTCGTAGTGCACGGCGCGTTCGGCAGGCGTGGTTACGGGTATGCCTGCGGCAGCGGCTACATCGGGCGTTGCCACCTGCGCCTGCGCGGCGCCTGCTATCATCAACATGCCCAGTACAGCTGTGGTTTTTATTTTCATGCCCCCAGCCTAACAAAAAACGAGGGCCAAAGCCCTCGTTTGCCTACACTTTAAGCTTGCAACTTAAAGCTTGAAGCGCGGGCTTGCCTTGCCGCCAAGGGCTGCCTGGGTGCGTTCTTCCACCACATCCCAGTTCACGTTGGCCATAAAGGCTTCAATGTACTTGGGGCGTTCGGTGGGCAGGTAGTCGAGCAAAAAGGCATGTTCCCACACGTCCATGCTCAAAAGCACCTGGTAGCCAGGCATGTGGCCCTCGCTGTGCATCTCAATAAAGTGGTTGTTCACGTCGCCGGTAATGGGGTCCAGGTACGTAATGGCATGGCCCACGCCGCGGGTGGCACCAGCGGCCTTGAAATCGGCCAGCCAGTTTTCAAAGCTGCCGAATTTTTCCGCCACCTTGGCCTTGAAGTCGGAGGCCTTGTTTTCCACACCGGCCTTCAGGTTGGCAAAGTAATAATCGTGCACCAGCATGCCGCACATTTCAAAAGCCTGGCGGCGGCGGCGGTCGGCGTACAATGGTGTAGCACCCTCGCCTTTTTCGCGCATGTCGGCCAATTGCTTAATAAGGGTATTGGTTTGCGTTACGTAACCTTCGTACAGCTTCCAGTGTTCATCAACCTGCTTGTCGCTAATGCCCACCAGCCCTTTGGGTTTGAATTCGATACGTGCCTTATATTCCATGGTTTTCTCCTTGTTAATGAGTTCAACTAAATGCCGTTATTCCACGTGGGTAGATTTCAACCATTGCTGCATCTCGGCAATATCGCGCCGCTGGTTGGCGATCACCTTACGGGCCAGCGCCTCGGTTTGCGGGTCTTTGGCGTGAGCCATCGCAACTTCGGCCATGTCGATGATCCCCTGCCGTTTAACGATCAGGCGCCGGCGAAAATCCACATCGGCGTTTCCGGTATAAACCTGCTTGTCGTGCGCTTGCATTGCGCTTTCCACGGCCTTGAAGTCACGGATGCTGCCGTCATCTTCAACAGCCACGGCATTCTGCATACCCCAAACACCTGCCATGGTTACAATGCCTACACCCGCGATGATTTTCCGCATAATAAAAACTCCTCTGTTTTGCAGAACGCCACTATACCCCAAACAGGCCACCAATAAAGATTGATGGCAGCCTGCTTAGGCAGTTCAATCCATTTTGAATTGCTTGGCCAACTTCAAACGCTGGCCGGCGTAATTGCTGCCAATGCCACTACCGTACAAGGCATCGGGTTCGCCGCTCAGCTTTTCGTAAATAAAGCGGCCGATGCGCTGGCCATCTTTCAGCACACAAGGCACGTCGTGGGCGCGAACCTCCAGCACGGCTGGCGTGCCGTGGTGCTTGTCGCCGGTTACACCCCAACCCGGATCGAAAAAACCGGCATAGTGTACGCGTAGTTCGCCAATACGGGTATCGTAGGCCACCATTTCGGCCGAATAGCCAGGCGGCACGCACAGGTGTTCACGGCTTACAAAAATATAGAATTCTTCGGGATACAAAATCAGCGGGTTGCAATCGGCAACGGTGATTGGCTCCCAAAACCGGCGCCACGAGTATTGACCGATCTTGGCAAGGTCGATGGGCTGGGTATGCCGCTTGGCACGGTAACCCACAATGGGGTTATCGCCGGCACCGTCATCCTTGCGGGTCAGGTCGATGCTCACCCACAAACCGCTGCTCATGTGCGCAACCTCGTCGGGTTCGCGCAGGCCAAACAGCAAGGGATTTTTTTCATGCAAAACCATCAGCTCGGCATCGGTGACACGCACGTCGCCACTGCGCAAGCGCAGTTGTGTCATCTTGTCGCCCATACGCGCCATGATGGGGAATGTAAGAGGCGAAATTTCGAGATACAACGGGCCTTTATAACCATCGGCCACGGTGTCGTAAATGCTGGTGTCGTCGGTCAACACACGCACGAAAATATCAAGCCGTCCCGTGCTGCTTTTGGGGCTGCAGGTGCCATCCACACCTTTGGGCAGTTTCAACCCTTCCTGCAGGGGAACAACATACACGGCACCCCGCTCAAACAGCTGGGGCTGGGTCAGGTCCATCTCACCCATGATCAGGTCTTCAATGCGCTCCATCACCTTGCCGCGCGGGCCCGGCAACATGCTGGCCTGTACACGATATGCCTTGGGCCCCAACCGCAGGTCGATGCTGGCGGGCTGGATTTGCCCCGGCTCGGCATCACGCAGCGTGGTGATGCCGCCGGTGGCCAGCAGCTTTTTCAATTCAGCGTCGACCAATACCCCGGCCATTACGCGGCAGCCTGTTTTTTACGATACCATTCCTCAAGCGCCAGCAAGGTGCTGCTGCTGACAAAAATACTCGAATACGTACCCAGCGCCACGCCGATGATCATCACACGTGAAAAGTCGTGAATGGCTTCGCCGCCGTACAAAAACAGGGCCCATAGTACAATCAGCACGCTGCCGCCGGTCATGATGGTACGGCCCAGCGTCTGGTTGACCGACATATTGATGAGTTCCTTGAGCGGCATTTTGGGGTACTTGCTGCGATTCTCGCGCACGCGGTCAAAAATAACGATGGTTTCGTTCAACGAATAACCAATAAGCGTCAAAATCGCGGCCAGCACGGTCAATGTAATTTCGGTGCGCAACAGAACCATCACGCCAATGGTCAAAATCACGTCGTGGCTCAGCGATAAGATCGCCCCTACCCCAAACCGCAATTCAAACCGGAACCACAGGTAAACCAGAATGGCCAGAATGCTCAGCACCACAGCCTGTAAACCCTTGCCGCGAAGCTCTTGCCCCACCTGCGGGCCCACAAATTCAACCCGGCGTGTCTCGGCACCTCCGGCAAGCGTTTTAAGGCTCTCCGCAATATTCGCTTCGGTGGTCGCAGCGGCCACTTTGGGGTCATTACCCGGCAGGCGGATAAGAAACTCGGAAGGCCCGCCGAACTCCTGGAACGTGCCGCCTTCAAAGCCGAGCTTTTCAACCGCTTCGCGCACCTGGTGCACTTCCAGAGGACGATCGAGTTTCACTTCAATCAGCTTGCCGCCCACAAAGTCGATACCGTAATTAAGCCCTTGCACCCATAGCAGGCCAATCACCATCAGCACCATCACAATGCTGCTCCATATCCAGAACGGCCGCCACGCCATGAAGTTGAACTGCGGCAGTTTTTCAAACGGTTTAATGGGAAGAATGGCCATGATGTGTATCCTTTAAATAGGCAAGCTGTTGGGGCGGGCGCGGCGTATCCAGGCCAGGCAAATCCAGCGGGTTAAGGTTACGCTGGTGAACAGGCTGGCCGACAACCCGATGATAAGAGCAACGCTGAACCCCTTAATAGGGCCGGTACCAACAAGGAACAACGCAAACGCCGCAACCAGCGTGGTCACGTGGCCGTCCAGAATAATACTGAACGCGCGCTCAAACCCGCGCAGCAATGCCGCCAGAGGGCGCAAGCCGTTTTTTGTTTCTTCGCGGATGCGTTCAAAAATAAGTACGTTGGCATCAACCGCCATACCCAGAGTCAGCACAATACCGGCCATACCAGGCAACGTAAGCGTAAAGCCGAACAATGTCATGGCCGCCACCAGCAGCATCAGGTTCACCATCAGGGCCAGGTTGGCAATGGCACCAAATAATCCATAAAACAGCACCATGAACACCAGCACGGCGAGCGTGCCGAAGAACATGGCCTTTTCGCCGGCAGCAACACTATCAGCACCAAGGGTAGGTCCAACGGTACGCTCTTCCACCACGCTGACGCTCGCAGGCAAGGCCCCGGCGTTAAGAATAGCGGCAAGATCTTGCGCCTCGGCCTGGGTAAAGTGACCGCTGATTTGCGCACGGCCACCCAAAATAGGCTCGCGGAAAACAGGTGCGCTCACCACTTTGCCGTCAAGCACAATGGCAAAACGCTTGCCCACGTTCTGGGTGGAAATATCGGCAAAAATACGCGTACCGCGGCTATCGAAAGCAATATCGACCGCCGGGGCGCCAAACTGGTCCGACGTTGCACCCGCATTGGTTAGCAGGTCGCCGGTCAAGGCCGGGCGACGGTCCACCACCAGCGGGCGCTGGCCAACCACCTTGCCGGTATCATCGGTCACATCTTCGTTCAGCTTCAGCTTGTCGCCGATCACCGGCGCGGTGCCATCGCTGGTTTCATCAACCATGTGGAAGGTCAGTTGCGCGGTGCGGCCAATGGCGGCCTTGGCACGGCCCACATCTTTCACGCCGGGCAATTCCACAATCACGCGACGATCCCCCTGCTGTTGCAGCAACGGTTCCGCCACGCCAAATTCATCAACCCGGCCGCGCAGCACTTGCAACGTTTGGGCAACGGCCCGTTTTTGCATTTCGGCCTTGCGGGTTTCGCCAAATACCAGCGTGGTGGTGCCATTGGCACCGGCCTGCGCTTCAATACCGTCGCGGCGCAGGTCGCTCAAAATCTTGTCGGCGCTTGCAGGTTCGCGCAACGTTAACGTCACGCCATCGGCCGTGGCGCGCAGACCGGTGTAGCCAACCTTGGCTTCGCGTGCGCGGGTACGGAATTCATCGGCCACATTGTCATAAGCGCGCTGCCATACATCGGGCAGGTTCACTTCCAGCACCAAGTGCGCGCCGCCCTGCAGATCAAGCCCCAGGCTCATGGCGCCATGCGGCAAAAAGCCCGGCAGCTTGTCGCGGTTGGCAGGGCTAAGCGCATTGGGCAAACTTAAAAAGAACGCGCCGACAATCAGCACAACAACTAAAAAACGGACTCCAAAAGGAAGCTGCGTCATGTAACCTACTTTTTAATCCCTGCCAGTTTGATCTCATCGACATTCAGTTTGCGGGCCACGGCATGGCGGGCCAGAACCAGCGTACCGGCGCCACTGGTCAGCTCAATAAACTTGTCGGTCACCTTGGCCACGGTGGCGATCACACCGCCGTTGGTTTCAACCACGTCGCCCTTGGCCAGAGCAGCCAGCATGGCGCTGTGCGCACGGGCCGCCTGCCCTTGCGGACGAATGACCAGAAAATAAAACACGGCAATAATCAGCAACAGCGGGCCGTAGCTGAACAGCAGCCCCTGCAAGGTGTTGGCGGGCATGGCGGCGGCGGCATCCTGCGCCCAGGCGTTTTGTATCAGCATCGTGTTTATTCCTTGTTTCCGGGCGCACCCTAATTAAGCAATCGCAAATTGTCTACACATCCGCCATCCATAAAAGCACTTGAAACAATACCCCTTGCGCCCTACAACCAGCGGGTAAACCAAACTTTTTCTTCATCCGGCACTGCAAGGAATTTCCTCAATGCCAACTCTCCTCGAACAAATCATGGCTAACTCAGCCAACACGCCGGTTATTGAAGCCCTTCGCCACAGCTCTTCGTGCGAAGTCGCTGCCGACAACCCGGCGCATACGGACATTGCGTCATACCCCCCAGGCCTTACAGGCAAGGAAGCTTCTGCAAAAAAACTGCTGGAAAACAGTCCCATCGGCCTTCTTAAAGTCGATGTAAGCGCGGTGCCTGGCGGTAAAATTGCAGTGTTAATGCGTCTACCTTTCCCCAAGAATGAGGTGGAAGAAGCAATCAAGTACATCCGGAAAAGCAGCAACCCGCAACGGATCGTACCGCGCGGGACACCACCCGATACGCCCCGTAACAGCTTGCCACGCTCACGTCCGATAGCGTTAAACACAACTTGAACTGTTGTGAACCTCGATAAAAAAGGCGGCCTTCGGGCCGCCTTTCGCATTTTACAGATACAATGCCGTTTCCGGTTCCCACTCAGGCGGCAGGGGGGCATCGGGCAACTCCAGCATCTGCCCGGCATGCCGGTATCCTGCCACCATGTGCCTGAACAGCTTTGCTTCATCATCTTCGGCCACACCGATGGTCACATGCGGCAAGGCCATTACCAGCACTTCGGGCCCAGCGCTTTGCAGTTCAACCAGTTCACCGGCCTGGCGTTTAAGCGCCTGTTTCAGCAACGGCAGCATTTTACGGTTTTGCCAATGCGCCAGTAATGCAATCACGCGCCACAAACCTTGCAAAGTATCGTGTACTTTATCATCTGAGCCGCCACAACGTACCGCCAGTACGTGGGTGGCGCCTTTTTCAAACGCCTGCTTCACCGGCAAACTGGCCAGCAGTACGCCATCCCACAGTACGTCTTCGTCGGCGGCATGGTGGGCAGCAGCGGGCACGCGGCTGGTGTTTTTAAGGGCCATTTTCTGCTCGGCTTCGCTTACGCCATGCAGCGGTAGCAGGTGCAAAACGCCGTTATTGCCTACGGCGGTCATGTAGGCAGGTATATTGCCTTTGCGCAGAGTATTCCAGTCCAGCGGCACAAGTTGGCCAAAGACGGTATCGACCAGCCCTTCAATATCCATTGCGGGTTGGCGTTTGATAAGCCGGGCCGGGTTGATGAAGCGTTTACTCTTGCCATCGCGCCCATAGCCTTTGCGGTTAAGGTAGCGCACGCAAGTGCAGCCATAACGTACCTGCCCCGAGGCATAGTAGGCGGAAACCAAACCGCCACCACTGGTGCCCACAACCAAATCTGCCGTAATGCCATGTTGTTCCAGCCGGGCCAGCATGCCTGCGGCTACCACCCATTTCATACCGCCACCTTCAGCTGCGATGGCCAACTTATAGAGATCTTTCCGGTGGCCCGGCCTGCTTTTTTTATCAAGAATACGGGCATGGATAAGCTGCCGGACCGAAGGTTTGGGCGCAGCCGGAAACAGCCCCTCGATACAGCGAACAAGGCTGGAAAGCAGGTTTCTCAGGCGCAAACTTACTGGGCGGCCAGCAGCGTCATGGGGTCGATGGCTCCGGCGTTGCGGCGAAGCTCGAAGTGCACCTGCGGTTTATCGACATTGCCGGTGGCACCCGAAAGCGCGATGACCTGGCCTTTTTTGACGGTCTCGTTTTTGCTGACCAGCAGCTGGTTATTATGGGCGTAGGCGCTCACCATGCCGTTTTCGTGGCGCACCAGAACGAGATTACCGTAGGTTTTAAGCCCGCTGCCGGCATACAGCACAGTGCCCGCGTCGGTGGCCAATACCGGCGTGTTGGGCGGCACGGCGATATTGATGCCCGCATGCGCCACGCCCTTACCTTCGGCACCAAAACGGCGGATAAGCTGGCCATGCACCGGCCACGCCAAGCCCTTGGCGCGGGCGGCGATGGGGTCGACTTTACCCTTGTTGAACGCGGCTTTCACCTCATCGACCGCCGTGGCGGTGGGCACCGGTGTAACGCTGGCGGTTTCGTCCTGTTCGCGGGTGACAGGCTTGTTGGTCTTGCCTGCCTCGGCAGTGTGTACGGGCTGGTTGACCGGCACTTTCACCACCATGCCGCTTTTAAGTTGTTGCGGTTTATCGAAATTGTTGGCGCTCATCACGTCGAGCACGCTGGCGCCATACTGATTGGCGATACGGTACACGGTTTCGCCGGGGGCGACCTTGTGCTCGACGATCTTGACGCTGTCGGCGGGGGGTTCGGGTTCGGCTTTTTTGGCTTCAGGCCTGGCGGGGCCGGCGGCAGGCTCGATGCTGGCGACTTCGGCGGTTTTGCTTTCGGCCACGTCGTTCTGCTTAACGGGAGGCAGCAGGTTGGGCGTGGCTTGGGCCACGGTACGGGGTTGCGCGGCAACCGTAACAGGGGCCGGTGCGGCGGCCATGGCCTTGCTGCCGCTGGGGATGACCAGCTGGCGGCCTGCAGCCAGATCGGCAGTGCTATCCATTTGGTTTTGTTTAAGAATTTCGGCCGGTGTGGTGTTGTAGCGGCGGGCCAGGCGGTACACGGTTTCGCCCGGCTGCACGGTGTGCGTGATGGTGCCCTGGGTGGTGACCGATTTTTGCGTCCAGTCGTCGACCAGGCTGCGTTTGGCGGGCGGCGTAATGTCTTCGACCTGGATATTGCTGGCAGGCCCGGCGGCGGGGCTAATGCCTTGTAATTCTTCTTCTTTTGGCAGGGCGGCGCTGCTGGTTTGGCCGGCGGCCTTGCTGCTGACCTCGCGCGTGAACGACCAGTTGGTGTTGGGTGAGGCGCCGGTGACGACGTTGCTTTTTTGGTAACCGGCGACCACCGGCGCGGGCGCGGCCTGCGCACAACCATACATGAACAAATTGACGGATATGATTGATAATATTGTTTTTATTTTCATGTTTCACATATTCCCCAAACTAGAAGGTTGCGTATTGCCACAGGTATTTAAGCAGCACGAAGAACAGCAGAGCACCCAGCGCGATGGACATGGTGAGCGCGGCGAGGTTGCGTTCGATCCACTCTTTGAAGCGCGGGCCGCCACGCCACAAAAGCCAGGCTATGAGCCAGAAACGCGAGCCCCGGGCCAGCAGCGCGGCCATGAGGAAGGCGGGCAGGTCGGCGCCCATGACGCCGCTGAAAACAGTGAACGCCTTGAACGGCAGCGGCGAGAAGCCGGCCGTGGCCAACACCGCCACGGCGTAGCCGCCGTACCAGTTTTTGAAGGCATAAAATGTTTCGGCAAAGCCGTAACTTGCAACGATATGTTCAAGTATGGTGCGGCCGATGAAGGCGCCCAGCAGGTAGCCCACCAGCGCGCCCGCCACGCTGCCCAGCGCGGCGATGAGGGCGTAGCGGAAAGCCTTTTCGGTGTTGACCAAAGTCATGGGCACCAGCAGCGCCTCGGTGACCGCCGGGAGGCAGAACGATTCTAGCAACGACATGAAAAACAAGGTGTTTTCAGCCTGGGGCTGCTGCGCGTAACCGGCCATGCGTTGCTTGAGTGTCATGTTGGCGGGCAGTATACCATCGGCCTGCGGGGCGGCATGTAAAAAGTGCCCCTGCCCGGCGCAAAGCGTGCACGGGTGATGCAGGGGTGTCGCATTTGGGATGCACGGATGGTGCGCGGCTGTACACTTGTGTCGCATTTAGGGGCTGAAACGAGCGCTGGTGATGCGCGGGTGTCGGTACGGATTTTGGGCTTACGGCGGCAGTAAGCAACCTTGCGGTGGCGCAAGGAAGCTGACATGACGGTAAGGGCAAGAGAAATAGTATACATTTTTTGTTGTGGCGGAGGCGTGGTGCGGGTAGGGTGCGCGCGCAACCTTTGTACCCCTCGCGTTTTTTGGAGAACCCCCATGCTGTACCGCCTGAGCTGGAGCCCCCCTACCCTTTATGCCGGCACCTTGTGGGATGATCACTATGCCGCTCTGCTGAATCTGGTGTTTGCGGTGCCCGGCTGGCCGAACCTGCCGGTACGCTACGTGGACCCCGATGGCCGCAAGCTGGGCAAGTGGCAATACAACCTGCGCACCGCTTACCGCAAAGGCCGCCTGGGCCAGCCGCATATTGGCGCCCTTGAAGCGCTGACCGGCTGGGAATGGAACCGGCAGGAAGCTGAGTGGAACGACGCCTTGCAGGCCCTTAAAGACCTGAAGGGTACCCGCAGCGACTGGCCCAACCTGCCCTACAAGTTTGTGGACGGTGACGGCCGCAAGCTTGGGGTGTGGATAGGCATGCAGCGCAAGCTGCGCAAGCAGGGCGTTTTGCATGCCAGCCGCGAGCGGGCACTGGCACGGCTGAAAGGCTGGAAGTGGAAGATGCCCGCAGGCGCCGCGGCGGTGAAATTCCGCGCCGCGCTGCCACCCCCGGCCTTTGAGGCCCGACCATGAAAAATCGCCCGGCTCTTTTGGAGCCGGGCGATTTTTCATGTAGCATTGACGACGGAGAGGCGGATGGCAAAAATAGACATCATACCCGGTACCATCACCAAGCTGAACAGGAGCGTGAACAACCCCCATAACGGCCTGAAAACGGCACCGCTATCGAAAAGGCCTGCTATGAGGACAGAAACCACCAAGCCATAGCAACCGGCAAGCAGGAACCCAAATAGGCCCGCAAGCGCCTGTTGCTGCATCATGGCGCGGAACGACATGCCGGGCCAGTCGAATAAGGCCGCTGCCATGCCGGTGATGGGAACCCAAAGCAGGGCGGAGAACAAGAACGCCTGCCCAAGCGTGGCGGTGCCGCCGCGGCCGATCTTCCAGATGTAGCAGGTGAGCCCGAAAATGGCGGCATAGACGAGCGCCATGCACAGCAGGGCGAAGGTTTGCGCCAGCCAGTGGCGCGGCATGGTGAAGGACGGCATGGGGATGACCCTTTACGGTTGGGGGAAGAAAAGGACGCTTGAGATGGCCGCACCTTAGCGCGCCAGAAGCCTTGCTGCAACAGGTGGATATGATACAACCGCGGGCATCATTGTTTACCGTTTTGCGCCCTTTGGGGCGATGGAGAACCCTTATGGCCCTGTTCAAGTTTGCGCAGCCGCCGCGGCTGCCTGCCCTGCTGCTGAATGCCGAGGTACACCCTCGGCGTTTTGCCCTGAGCGACGAAAGCCTTGCCGCGCTGAGTGGTGTGAGCCTTGACGATTACTACTGCTACCAAATAGTGGCGTGGGGCGCCACCGACAAGGTGCGTTACCGCGCGGCCTGGCAACGCCTGCTGGTGGAGATGAAGATAACCGTTGAGGCCTGCAACCGTTTGCTGGGCGGCGGCGGACACAAGCCGATGACCTTCTTTTTTGTGCGCAAGCCCAAGGCGAAGAAGGTGAAATACCACTACCGGCTGAGCCCGGCGGAAGTGCGGTTGCTGGCCTATGGCCTTGACCTTGCGCCCGCCACGCTGGCCGGAAGACTGGGGCTGCCCGCGGGGTTCTGCTTGCTCCGGCCGGGGCAGGTGAACGCCGCGCCGCTGGCCGAACGCGTGGCAGAGGCCGCCAACGGCAGCCGCAAGTGGCTGGGCCTTGTGCACGAAAGGGTGTACCTGCGGTACGGCCTGAAGGCCGGATGGGTGGACGTGGAGAGCATGGCCTGGGCCATGTTTGCGGAACTGCCGCTGGTGCTGGGCACCTGCGAACAGCTTTTGCTGCCTTCGCAAAGCAAGCGACGGCGCTGGAACGCCCAGCGCGTGGCCGTGGTATGCAGGTTGCTGCACTGGCCGTTGGCCGATGCCGCCACCGCCATGGGCGTGACCCATGAAGTGGCGCCGGTGCATTACTGGTTGCCGCTTGAACCGCTGGATGTTGAGCCGGTGCCCCCGCTTGGCCACGAAGGTTGGCGCAATAATGCCACCCGCCGCCTGCCGCTTGCACCGCTGCCGGCGGAATGACACGATATGAAAAGGCTCCCTGCGGGGAGCCTTTTTGCTTTTATGAAATCAGGCTTTCGAGCCGTTCGGCCAGTTGGCGGTGGAAGCGCGACACGGCTTCGTTCTGCGTTTCGGCCTTGCTTTGCGCGTGGCCCAGGCTGTCGGCCAGTTCGAGGCAGGCCAGCAGCAGCTGGCGGTCGCGGTCGATGTTCGGGTCGGCGCGCCGCAGGTCGGCGAGCATGCCGTCGACCCGCGCGGCGAGTGCCTTGATGCGGCCTTCTTCGCCCGCTGGGACGACCATGCGGTACTCTTTGCCGCCGACGGTGATGGTGGTGGGGACTGCCGACACCATGCTTACGCGGCTTCCTGTTTGTCGTCGGACAGTTCGGGGAACAGGCCGGGCAGTTTGGCCAGCAGCTTGTCGAGCCGTTCCCGCGCCTTGGTTTGCTTGAACTTGAGCTTGAGGTTCTCTTCGCGCAGGGCGGCCAGTTCGGCGCTGCTTTCGGCCGCCTGTTTGCTGCCCTTGCGTTGGGCCGCCAGGCTGCTTTCCAGCTTGTCGAGCACGGCCAGCAGGCGCTGGGTGGCGCGTTCGTCCGGCAGTTGTTCCAGAATTTTATCCACGAGGCCCCCTTCCCTTAAGTGCTGGTGCATTGTGCAAGGTGGATACGGTATGGTCAAGAAATGGTTACATTGGCCGGAACAAAATGAAAATAATGCACCCCTGATGACGCCCGCCGTTGTGCCGCCCCGATTGCCCGGTTTGAAAGGCCTGGACGTAGCGAACAAGCGCGTGCTGGTGCGCGTGGACTACAACATTGCCCCCGCCGCCGACGGCGCGCCGGTGGATGACTTTCGCATTCGCGCCAGCATTGAAACGCTGAAGCATTTGATTGCCGCCAAGGCCCGCGTGGTGCTGCTGACCCACCGCGGACGGCCGCAGGGTACGCCGGTGGCCGAGCTTTCGACCAGGCATTTGCTGCCCGCGCTGGAAAATCTGCTGGGCCAGAAGGTGCAATGGTGCGCCGATTGCGTGGGCCGCATGGCCGAGCACGCCGTGGAAAAGCTGGCGCCCGGTGAAGTGCTGCTGCTGGAGAACACGCGGTTCCATTTGGGTGACCCGCTGAACCAGCAGAGCTTTGTGCACCAGCTGGCCAAGTTGGGTGAGGTGTTCGTGAACGAGGCCTTCCCCGCGCTGCACCGCGCGCATGCGAGTATAAGCGGTTTGAGCGCGGTAATGCCCGAGGCGGTGTTGGGATTGAACACCCAGCGTGAGCTGGGCTGGCTGACCGACCTGCTGGGCAACGTGAAGCGCCCGCTGCTGGTGATGGTGGGCGGCGCGCACATGGGCCCCAAGCTGGAATGGATGCAGCGCATGCTGGGCCACGTTGACCATTTAATGGCGGGCGGTGCGGTGGCGCACACCCTGCTGGCGGCCCGCGACGTGCCGCTGGGGCTCTCTCACTTTGAGCCCGCGTTCGTGGAGGCCAGTCGCGATTTCATTACCGAGGCAGGGGTGATCGGCAGCCGGTTGCTGCTGCCGCTGGATTTGGTGGTGGCCCACCGCGACAGCCCCGAAAAGGCCGTGGGCGTACGCATGGCCGGACGGCTGGAAGGCGGCGACATGGCGCAGGACATCGGGCCCGAGACCATCAGGACGTGGAAAGGCGTTATTAAACACGCGGGCAGCATTTTGTGGCTGGGCAGCATGGGGGCGTGGGAAAGCGACAACTACCGGCAGGGTACGCTGGAGCTGGCCGAAGAAATTATCCGCCACAAGAAGGCCTTTAGCGTGGTGGGTGGAGATGGCCTGTTGCGGGTGCTGGACGCCGTGGGCGTGCGCGCCGACATGCCCCGCGTGAGCGCCGGGGCCGCCGTGTGGATGGCCGCGCTGGGCGGACAGCCGCTGCCCGCCTTGCAGGTGATGGCGGCGCGCGTGAACGGCTGGGCCGGGAATGACCGGCGGTCTTCGCCACGTTAAGGTATGCGGCGGCTTTTGCCGCCTGCCTCATGCTTCGCGTAGCAAAAAGCCCTCCATGAGGAGGGCTTTTTGCCGGTAATTGCGAAGACGCAATTACTTGGCAGCCGGAGCGGCGGGGCTCACTTCGGCAGCCGGAGCGGCCGGAGCCGGAGCGGCGGCTTCGGGAGCCGGAACCGGAGCCGGGGCCGGAGCGGCGGCTTCGCCAGCCGGGGCCGGAGCCGGGGCCGGGGCGGGAGCGGCTTCGGGAGCCGGAGCGGGAGCCGGGGCCGGAGCTTCGAGGCCCATCGGGGCGGCTTCGCCAGCGGCCTTGTTCTTTTGTTGGTAAACCATGTAAGCGCCAACGGCCAGGACGGCCACGCCAGCGATGATCAAGGGTGCCTTGTTCATTGAGTGATCCTTTTCATTATCATTTTGAGGGCCTTTTTAAGCCCCGGCCGCACCGGGGCGCAGACCTGAAGCGGATTAGAAGGATAGGGTTGTTTATTGTCAATGATTAATTGGCCGTTTGCCGTGCCGCTGGGCATTGGATACGCAAAAAAACCCGGATTTCTGTGGCGGCGCCTCCAAGGTGTAAGGTTGGCGTAAGGTATAAGGCGCCGCAGGCACTTTGGACGCGTGAGCGCCCTCCGCCGAACGGCGGACTTCATAAGGGTAGGGCCGTGCGAAGCGAAAGGCAGGCAACCGCGCCGGAGGCGGAGGTTGCGTTGCCGAATGCGCAGCATGAGGCAGCCCGACGGCAGGAGGGCTTGGACAGGACTACTGGATTCCCGCCTTCGCGGGAATGAAGCCTGTGGTTTATTGCTGCTTTTTCAGGAGCGCTTGCAGGTGCTCGATGATGAGGCCCGCGATGTTGAGGCCGCTGGCGGCTTCGGCCTCGTTGAGCGTAGGCGCGCGGGCGACCTCGAGCAGCACAGGGCCTTCCGGTCGGCGCAGGAAGCTGACCGCCGCGTAGGGCGCGTTGTACAGCCTGGTGGCGGCGACCGCCATGCGCACTTCGGCCGGTGACAGCGTGGTGGGCGTGACCTTGAGGTTTTTGTCTTCGGCCGGGCGCAGGTGATCGTTGGCGGCGGTGCGCTCGATGGCGGTGATGACCTTGTCGGCCACCACCACGGCGCGCACGTCGACGCCGATGGGACTTAAAATTTCCTGCACCACCAGCCCGAGGTTGGCGCGCGCGAGTTGCTCGGCCAGCGCCAGCGCCTCGCCCATGTGCGACACCTTGTAGACGCTGCGGCCCTTTTGCCCGCGCCGCACGCGGTAGACGCAGGGGAACGAGAGTTCCTGCATGATGAGCGGGATCTGGTTGGCGTGCGGCAGCACCCAGGTGCGCGGGGTTTTGATGCCGTTTTTGGCGAACAGGCGCGCCATGGTGATGGTGTCGCCCAGCGGCATGCGTTGCGCCGGCACCGTGAAGTAGCCCTGGTTTTTAAGATGCCCGACCACGTTCCAGGTGTGGTCGTCGTCCCACCTGAGCGCGTAGTGCGTGAGGTCGAATTTGGGCAGCGGGCGGCCCTGGTAGGTGATGGCCGCCTGCCCGTTGGCGAAGCTCATGTTGACCTCGGCCGGGTTGATGAGGTGCAGGGTGACGCCGCGCTTTTGCGCCTCTTCGGCCAGCCGGTGGATGAAGCTGCTGCGGGTGTGGTGGCTGTGGAAACTTGTCAGCAGGCAGATATCCATGGGGTTAGCTCCGGGTGAGTTGGACCAGCCGCGAGGCGGTGCGTTTGAACACTTCGGCGGCGTCGCCTTCGGTGCAGATCTGTTCGGGCGGGACGGCGGCGCTGACGATGAGGCGGCGGTTCTGTTCGTACAGCAGGTCGACCAGCGTGGCGAGGCGCAGGCCCGCGTCGGCCTCGCGCGCGGTGAGCTTGGGCACACCTTGCAGCACGAAGGTATCGAAATGCCCGACCAGTGCCGCGTATTCGCCGCGCGAGCGGGCGCTGTCGCAGGCTTCTTTGAATGTCAGCCAGATGGCCCTGCCCTTTTGCTCGCGCGCGTTCCAGAGCGCCAGCCGGGGCCGGTGCGGGCCGTGGGCGTTGGCATCGAACAGTTTTTGCAGGCGCGCCTCGGTGGCGTCGATGAGGTAATGGCTGGCAGAAGCTTCGGTGCCGGTGAGCCGCCAGTCGGGCCCGTTGCGCAGGTCGAGCGGTTCGAGGTGTTCTTCCATCATGCGCAGGAACGGCAGGAAGCGGTCGCGGTTGAGGCCGCCCTGGAACAGGTTTGGCAGCGCCCAGTTGCTGGTGGCCACCACCACCACGTTCTTTTTGAACAGGAACTTCATGAGGCGCCCGAGCAGCATCGCGTCGGCGATGTTGGTGAGGTAGAACTCGTCGAAGCCCAGCACGGCGGATTCGGCCGCCATTTCGGTGGCCAGGAACTGCAGCGGATCGCCTTTGCCCTGCGGTGCGGCGTGCAGGCGGCGGTGGATCTCCTCCATGAAGGTATGGAAGTGCACCCGGCGTTTGGCGGGCGTGGGCACCTGCGACATGAACAGGTCGAGCAGCTGGCTTTTGCCCCGGCCGGGCGGCCCGTACAGCCACAGCCCCCTGGGCGGCGACGGCTGGTTTGAACCCAGTGCCTGCAGCAGTTCTTCGAGCCGGTTGACCGCTGTGGCCTGCGCGGTGTCGGCCTGCCAGCCCTGCCCCAGCCGGGCGCGGTAGAGGCTCATGAGATCGGGCGCGGCGGCTTGTGGGCGGGGCATCATTGTCTATTCTTACGCGAATGTGACACGGCTTGGCTTCACGTCAACGTTTTACCACCCCTTTACTTGACGCATGCGGGCGCGGCGCGGCATGAACGTCACATGGCCAAAGCAAAGCGACCTTCATGAGCGATAACACGCTACTCCAGACCATTGGCTTACCCGCCCTGCCCAAGCAGATAGACCTGCCGGGCAACAACGTGCTGGACGTGAACGCCCTGAACAAGGCCGCCACCGCGGCGGTGGGCCAGAGCGCCGAGTTCATCATCAATACCGGGTTGGCGCTATTGCTGATCGCCGGGAGCTGGATATTCACCCGCTGGCTGAGCCAGTGGCTGCAGCGCGGGTTGCTGCGCGCCCGGGTGGAGGAGACCTTTGCCGCCTTTATCAGTAGTATTTTGATGTACCTGCTGTTTTTGCTGGCCGTGCTGGCCGGCTTGCGCCTGATGGGCGTGAGCGACACCAGTTTGGTGACGGTGCTGGGCGCCAGCGCGCTGGCCATCGGGTTTGCCTTGCGCGGCACGCTGACCCATGTGGCCAGCGGCATCATGCTCATCACCAACCGGCCTTTCCGCATTGGTGACTGGATACAGCTGGATGCGCTGGAAGGGCGCGTGCGGCGGATCACCTTGTTCAATACCGAGGTGGCGACGATCGACAACAAACGCGTGTTCATTCCGAACACCAAGATATGGGAAGGCACCTTGCTGAACCACACCTACAGCCGCGAGCGCATGGTGGAGATTGTGATGCGCGCCGGTTATGCCACCCCGCCCGAGGAGATGAAAAGCATCTATTTTGAGGCGCTGAAGGGCGATGACCGCGTACTGCCCCGGCCCGAGCCGGTGTTCGGCATTAAGGCCATGGCGCCGGAAGGCGTGGATTACCTGATCCAGGTGTGGGTGCGCACCGGCGACTATGCCGCCATGAAGCTGGCCCTGCCCATGAAGCTGTGGAATGCCGTGCGCAAGGCCGGATTGGTGATTCCGGGCCAGCCGTGGTCGTCTGGCGTGGTGGAGGCGGCCCCCGCCCCTGAAAAGAAAAAGAAAGCCAAGAAATAATGAAGAAGCATATGTTTTTGCTGCTGGCCGCCTTGCTGCAGGCGCCGCTGGCGACCCCCGCTTTTGCCGCTGATCAGGGGCTGAACTTTGTGCCGGTGGTAGTGGAGACCTTCACCAGCAAATACTGCCCCAACTGCCCCGCCGGCGAGACCACGCTGGCCAAGTACGCCGATGGCCGCAACGACTTTATTGTGGTGCTGGAGCACGTGGATTACTGGGACAACCCCGCCAACAAGCAGATAGACCCGCTGGGCAACCCCGACTTTACCCAGCGCCAGTACGATTACAGCAACCGGTTGGGCCGCAGGCCCGGTGAGGTGTTTACCCCCGCCCCCATACTGGACGGCAACAACATGGCCACCCCGCCGTTGTGGATGGGCTGGGACGGCGTGCTGGAAAAATCGATGCAGAATAACTTCAAGGTGGCTCTGACTTTGGCCAAAAAGCCCGACGGCGGCCTGGAAGTGACCGCCCCCAAGGAACAGAAGCTGGACGGGTTGAGCCTGACCCTGCTGGCGATTGAGAAAAACCCCGAAAAGCCCAGTTTGTGGCAGGCCCGGGCGATGGGGATCAAGAACATCAGCGGCGCCGTGACCAGCCTGACCAGGGCTGAAGTGCCCGCCGGGGGCAGCCATTTGATGGTTCTGCTGCAGGAAAGCGGCGGCGGGGCTGTAAAAGGCATGGGGATGGTTGCCCGCTAAAGCCCGCGCAGCGGGCGAAGGCCCCTTACTGATGGCGCGGACTTGCCATGCCTTATATCAAGCCATTGAAATATAACATAAATAAGTATTTCATTTATGACACTGTCAGAAATGACAGGCCGCCCCATATATAGGGCATGGCTATGGAAACTGGTCATTACAAGAATATGCGCATGGCCGCCGGGGAACTGGCGGGCGATCTGGGCGTTCGGCTTGAATACTGCGCCGATACCCTGGGCGGCAAGCGCGCGCTGGCCGATGCCGCGGGCATCAGCGAGGCCCAGCTTTTCCGGTATATTCGCGGGGACTCCAAGATTCCGGCCGAAAAGGCCCTGGATGTGGCCCGCGTGGCCAAGGTTGACCCATCCTGGCTGTTGAGCGGCGCCGGCAAGCCTGAAGGCATTACCGTGCCCCGCCGCCCGGAATTCCGCCCCGAACTGATGGCCAAGCTAACCCAGGTGTTTACCGAGGTGATGGCCGACTACCCCAACCGCCTGAGCCCCTACCAGCGCGGCAAATTTTTGGCCCTGGCCTATGAAAGCATGCGCCATGAGGAAATGGGCCGCGATGTGGAGATCATCCCCAGCCGTAATGAGGTGTTTACGATGCTGGAATACCTGGGCCGCGCCAGCTTTGATGAGATGGTGAACATCCATGACCAGGCCTACCGCCGCCTGGCCCTGGGGCTGATGCCGGAAGATGGCGACCCGTTTTGGGAAATGCATTTTTGCAATGCCGTGCAGCAAGGCCAGTTAAACAAATACAGCGGCCCCGCCGGTGAAGGCTTTTTCCGCCGCGTGAGCAACCAGATGTCGGAAGATTCGGTGAACCGGCTGGCCTTATTGATCACCGAAGCCTCGAAGAACCAGCGTGAGGGCCGCATCCGCTGGCTGGACATCGGGTGCGGCAATGGCCGTGAAATGGAATTTGTATCCCGCAACGCCAATGCCGACTGTTATGGCGTTGAGCAATCGGAAGTGGCCCTGCGCGAACTGGCCTTGCGCGAAAAGGCAGGCCAGTTTCCTGCCGGGCGCGTGGCTACCGGCGAAATGCGCATGCTGCCCTACCCCGATGCCTCGTTTGACGTGGTTTACAGCCGCATGAGCCTGTTTTGCCAGCCCTATCTGCCGGGCAGCGGCCACGGCGTTGAGACCGCCATGCGTGAAATGGCCCGGACCGTGAAGCCCGGTGGACTGGTGAGCATTGTCACCGCGCGGGGCAGCGGCTTTTGCCTGCTGCCCTACCTGCAGATGATGGAGGCCGGGGACCTGATAAACATGGCCGCGCCGCTGGGCTTGACCCCGGTACGCCAGCGCGATTTTGAATCGCCCAGGGCCAGCGGTAACGACCGCGTGCGCCGACAAGTGGAGGTATTGTTCAAAAAAACCGCCTAATCGGCGGTTTTTTTGAAGCCGGGATTAGCCGGAGCAGTCGGAAGCGCCGTAGAAGGTGCCACCGCCGACCGCCATCTGGTTGAGGTCGATGCCGAAGTGCCCCTTATAGGAAGGAACGGTGACGCCGAAGTATTTTTCTTCGGTATCGGTGGCATCGCCATTGTGGTGCAGGTAGCTGCCGAACAGAAGTTCGCAGTCGGCCACATACTGGCGGGTGTGGGTGATGTGGGCGTGCCAGACGAAGTCGGCGATGCGCGGGGGCACCAGTTCGAGTTGCGGCTGGTTACCCTTGAGGGTGAGGAATTTGCGGTAGAGATCTTCGGCGCGGGCCGCTTCGGCGGCGTTGAGGCCGTGTTCTTCGGCGACTTCGGCCATGACCTTGGAAAGGTCGATGCGGGCCAGGCGCTGTTCGAAGCTCATGTCGTAGGCGGCGTTTGTCATAATTGAGAGTCTCCCCTGCTTATCTCTGTCACTTGTGACGGGGAACATAGGGCCGCCTTATCGCTTTTGCAAGCGAAGCGTATACAAATTGTATGCCTTTCTATCATATATGAATGAAATCAACTATTTAACTTGTATCGAAAACGGGCCAACCCCACGTTGGCTGCATGACAAAAGAAATGTTGTGCATGAAAAACAATACCCGCCGGGCCAGCCGCAAGCTGCCGGTGGCCCTGAAGGAAGGTGTTCTGGCCAAGCCCGTTTTGGCCAAAGCCCCCGCCCCGGCCCCCGTTGTGCCCCTGCCGGTTGACACCGTGCCCACCCCCAAGCTGGGCAGCTTTGGCGTATTGGTGCTGTTGCTGGACGACGTGGCCAGCCCCAGCAGCGCCGGTGCCCTTGAACGCATGGGCCGCGCCTGGCTGGGCCGCGAAGTGGTGTTTTTAAGCGCCCTTTGCGCCCCGGTGGGTGCCGCGATGGCCGCCCTTTTCCCCAAGCTGTTTTACAACGCCGACGAACCCCTGGCCCTGGCCGCCGTTTGGCGCCTGCTGCCCTGGCGCGTGGTGGTGGTTGTAAAAGCCGGAAAGATTTGCTGCTGGAGCCCCACCGCCAACAGCAATGTTCAAACCCCAACGAACGAAAGCAAGTAACCATGGATAACCTGCAAAGCGTGTGCATGATGGTCGGACACATCAAGCCGATGGCCAGCGAAAGCCTGCTGACCACCACCGGCGAGATGACCCGCCCCGTAAAGTTTGAGCACAACGGCGAGGAATGGAGCGTGAAGCTGGGCGTGCAGTTTGAAAGCCTGAAGCGCCCCGCCGCCATGCCCGATGCCATGAACTATGCCACCGAGCGTTTCCGCACCCGCATGGAGCTGTGGCTGGCCACCGGCACCTACAGCACCGAGGCCTACGACATTTTTGCCTGCGAGCTGGTGGCCGAGCTGGATGCCTGCTTTGGGCCGCGTTATGGCGCGGTTTTCCGCGGGATCGCCTTGTACGGCCTGGAGACCCTGCCGATGCTGGTGGGCGCCAGCGGCCTGTGGCAGGCCCCCGTGCGCAGCGCCAACCCCGGCTGGTGGTGGGAGTAAGGCCCATGATGCGCTTGATCCGCCGGGTGGTTGTGGGGGCCTTCAGCATGTACCTCACCTCGAGCTTCTGGATGTTTTTGCTCCACAGCCTGTAAAGACCGCAGGCGACCGGGAACAGGGCTGGTGGTGTTCGTCTCCGCTTTCACTGCCGCCCCTGTTCCCCGTCGCCTGTACAAAACCGCCCTTCGGGGCGGTTTTGTTGGGCCATGGAGCCACGAATAAAGGGCTATTTGTAGCCCTGGGCCACGCTGACGTAGTGCGGGCCCGACCAGAGGAGGTAGGCCTTTTCGTCGGCCGTCAGTTCGCGCACGGCCTTGCCGGGGGCGCCCATCCACATATAGCCGCTGGGCACCACCTTGCCCGGCGTGACGACGGCGCCCGCCGCCACGAAGGCGTGGGGTTCGACCACCGCGCCGTCGAGCACGATGGCGCCCATGCCGACCAAGGCGTAATCCCCTATCGTGCAGGCGTGGATGATGGCCCCGTGGCCGATGGTGACGTGGTTGCCGATGGTGGTGCCGAACTTGCCCTGCGTGACGTGGATCACCGCATTATCTTGCACGTTGGTGCCCTCGCCGATGCGGATGGGCATGACGTCGCCCCGGATGCTGACGTTGTACCAGACGCTGCTGTTGGCGCCGATGTGGGTATCGCCGGTGATGGCCGCGTTGGGCGCGATGAAGCAGCTGGGGTGGACCGTGGGCAGCAGGCCTTTGTAGGGGAAAAGGCTGGTCATGCGTTTCGTATAATGATTATTCGGATTTTTGCGGGACGCCGCGGGTGGCCAGGGACAGGCCCGCGATGCCGGTGGCGCCTTCGGTGCCGAAGTCGGTCAGTTTGCTGGCGGCGTCGTGCTGTTTGCACTGGGCTTCGATCTTGGCGCCGTCGGAGATGTGGATGCTGCCATAGAGCGCACGGCCTCGCAGGATGGCGTTGGCGCGGCATTCGAGCTTTTCGTCGACGTCGACCGGGCCGTTGAGCGTGCCGTCGACCAGCAGGTTGGTGACGTTGACCGGGCCGTTGATGACCGCGCCCTTGCTGACGATGAGGTAGCCCCGGCCGCCGTCGAAGGTGCTGACCTTGCCGTCGATGCGGCCGTCGACCCGCAGTTGGCCGCTGAAGTAGACATCGCCGCGGATCTGCAGGTTGCCGGTGATGAGGCAGTGGCCTTCGGCCTCGCGCGGGTCGACCACCTGCAGCGAGACGGAGCCTTCGGATTTACGTGATTTACCGCCTAAAAACCAGACCATTGCTTACCTTTGAACCCACCTTATTGATGGCCCCCTTATAGGCGGATTTAGACTTTTTGGCAAATGCGCCGCCGCAAAAAAAGCCCCCGGCCAGGGCGCGGGGGCAACAGGTGGCTTTGTATGATTTTGGCCGTTTTAGAACATTTTCCAGCAGGAGGCCACGGTTTCGGCGCCGTCGAGGACCTTGATGTCGAGCAGGCGGTTGGCGCTGGCGGGCAGGTTGGCGCTGAGGTTGCCCTTGAGCACCAGGCTGGTGGCCGGGTTGAGCGCCTGCGTGGTTTTGAAGCCCTGGTTGGCGCTTTGGCCCAGCGTGACGGCGTTGTCGCCGGACAGGGCGCGCACCTGTACGGTGAGCGATTTGGGCAGTTCGGTGGTTTTGCCGACCTTGGCGAAGTTGACCTGATAATCGACCGCCGTGCCCGCGGGTTTGATGTCGATGTTGACGCACTCGAGCAATTCGCGGCTCAGCTTGGGTTTGAGCAGGTGTTCGTAGGTGGCGACGCTACGCTTGAGGTCGACCAGTTCGGATTCGAGTTCGGTTAAACGGCTGCCGGCTTCGGTGCGGGCGGTTTCGGCCATGGTGAGCTTGGCTTCGATGCCGGCGCGGGTTTCGCGCTCGACCTGCAACTGCTGCTGGAGCTTTTGCGCCTGCGTGGTGAGCGTGGTGTTCTGCTGTTGCAGGGGGCCCATGTTTTGCTGTGCGTTTTCAACCTCTTGCTGCATGTTTTTGACGTTAAGCTTGAGCCACGCCGGGGCCAGGAACCCCGCCGACGCCACGAACCCGCAGATGGGCAGGCCCACCGCCAGCACGATGAACGTCCAGAACAGGCCGCTGCTGACGTGGACGGTGAGCGGGCGGCGGCCCGGGTCGTCTTTGCGCATGAAGAGGATGGTGTAGGCAGGCATGAGGTAAGTTGATTAACACCCCCCTTGTTTGGGTGCAACCCTTCCCCATATTACAGGGGTGATTTAACCTGGCTTTTTCCCGCCGGGCGGGGATTTGCCGCAACAGAGGCAGCCCTGCCGGGCTGATAAATAGATGATTCTATGTGGTGACGATATGGGACGGGTAGTGCTGGAAACCGTACTGAAAGCCATTTGCGGAGGTACCCGCAAACAGCCCAAGCCGGGTTACATCGAAAAACGCTTGCAAGCGGCTTTTAATAACCAGCTAAGAATAAAGGTGACCTATCAAGGCGAAGCCCGTGTTTACCGCATCGCCCTCCCGCAGTTGTTTTTTGGAAGCGGCCACTTCGACTTTGACCATGAGGCCCGCAAGGTATCGGATTATAAGGCGGAAACGAATGCAGCCGCTTCTCATCCGAACATAGCGCTGGACCATCTGGGCACGGGAGCCTGCATCACGAACAACTCAGCGGCGCAAACTTAGATAAAACTTCGATACAATGAAAAAGCCCCGGGTGACCGGGGCTTTTTTGCATTTAGATAAGGATTCAGGAGCCTTCGATGAGGGCAGCATGGATTGCCACGTGCGCGCGGCATGAACGAGCGTGGCTTCGATACCGGCTGTGGGCCGTGCTCCTCGCAATGACGGCGGAGACGACAAAGGGGCCTGCGGCCCCTTTGCATTCCCCAAACAGGACTCGATTAGCGCTTCGAGAATTGGGTGGCGCGGCGGGCCTTGTGGCGGCCGTACTTCTTCGGTTCGACCACGCGCGGGTCGCGGGTGATGAAGCCGAGCTTTTTGAGCACCGGGCGGTTGGCGCTGTCGTACTGCTCGAGCGCCTTGGTGATGCCGTGGCGCAGGGCGCCGGCCTGGCCGGACAGACCGCCGCCGTGGCAGCGGGCGTTGATGTTGAACTTGCCCAGCAGGTCGAGCGCGCCGAACGGCTGGTTGACCACCATTTGCAGCACGGGGCGGCCGAAGTATTCTTCCAGCTTGCGGCCGTTGACGAGGATCTCGCCCTTGCCCTTGGTGAGCCAGACGCGGGCCACGGCGTTTTTGCGCTTGCCGGTGGCGTAGTAGCGGCCTGCCTTTTCGTTGGCGGCCTTGATGTTTGCAGCGATACTCATGATGTTGTTTCTCCTTTTCTCGCTTGATTACTTGCTGACCACGACGGCTTTGGAAGCGCTGGCGGCTTCGATGGCCTTGGGTTGCTGGGCGGCGTGCGGGTGCTCGGCGCCGGTGTAGACGTGCAGCTTTTTGAACTGGCCGCGGGCCTGGCTGCTTTCCTTCGGCAGCATGCGCTTGACCGCGCGTTCGACCACGCGTTCGGGGTGCTTTTCGGCGGCCGGGGTGATGGCGCGGATACCGCCGATGAAGCCGGTGTGGCGGTAGAACACGCTGTTGGTGGCCTTGTGGCCGGTCAGCTTGACCTTTTCCGCATTAATAACGATGACGTGGTCGCCGTTATCGATGCCGGGGCTGTAAGTGGGTTTGTGCTTGCCGCGCAGGATGGTGGCAATGCGGGTGCTGAGGCGACCCAGGGGAATATCGGTGGCGTCGAGCAAGTACCATTCGGGCTTGCAGGTGCTCGCCTTTTGGGTGGCGGTGGTATTGGTGAAAGCCATTGCTGGATTTCCTTTTAACTATTTGAACTTAACTGGCTTTTTGCAAAGACAGGGCACTCCACCGAATGAATCGGGTAACCGTCGCCATCGGGTTACGCCGGGGGTATAGGCTAAGGAAATGGCAGCGTCAAGGGCCAAATGCCTTGCCCGGCTTGGGGATTGCAGCCTATGCTGGGGGTGATCGATACCCGTTTCATTCCGCTGCGACATGGAGGTTGTTATGGACCACCGCCCTCGCCCGCAATTACCTGCGATTATAACCATGTACCCTAAAATTGCCCGTGTACCCTACACCCGGGGACAACAGGCCGTTTTTGACCGTATTGACGGCCTGATCGGCAAGCCGAGGCTGGGACTGCACTTGCTGGCCGCGCTTGAACTGTGCCGCAGCGTGATAGAGGCCTATGACCGCGGCAGCCTGGTGGCGCTGACCAGCCCCGATAGCGGCGACGAGCCTGTTGAGCTTTACCCCCTGCGCGTGCACGAGCTTGTGCCTTACGGCCAGGCGACCTTCAGCATGACCCGCACCTATGCCGACCGTCTGCTGGACATGGGACCGCACTTCAGGCTGAAGACCGTGGACGACCTGATGTGCACGGTGTGGGATAATTACCTGAACATCATGCGCCGTATTATGCCCCCCAACACCAAGCCCACGCGGGGTTTGGTAGAGCTGTACGACCCCACCGGCTATGACCCCGCCCACGGGGCCCCTGCCGACAAGATACGGCTGATACCCATTAAAACCCTAGGGGGCTGAACAACGAAAAAACCCGCTTCTGTTACAGAAGCGGGTTTTTTTGGGTGGCTAGGCGGCCGCCGGGCGGGTGACGAGGCCTTGCGGGCCCAGCGTGATGCGCTGGTCGAGCAGGTGGCGGCTTTTGAGGGCGTCTTCCATGGCTTTGTGGAAGTCGGCCTCGCGGGCGCCGGGGAGCAGCACGACCTCGATGCCCTGGCACTTGAACGCCGCCTGGATGGACTTGCCGCTGCCCGTTTTGGAGTTGGCAGCCAGCGTGAGGATATCGAGTACGTGGTTGAAGGCATCGGCAGCCGTTGAGGAACGGTTGATCTGAACGTTGATGTGCGTGTCGCACATGGTGTTTCTCCGTGGATGGTTGCGATGCGGCTGATATGGGGCCGTGGCCGCCCAAATGCAAGAGGCGCCCCGGGGGGCGCCTCTGTGCGTCGATATTTGGTTTATCAGGCTGCCTGCTGCTTTGCGGGCTGCGCGTAGGTGATGGTGAAGTTATTACCGGGCACTTCGCGATCGCGGCCGGCATAATTGATGAGGTCGAACGGGCCGTGAAAATCTTCCCAGTTGGCGCCCTCCTCGACCGTGCAGGTGAGGTTATCCCACCGGAATGTGGCGGGTTGGCGGTTTTTGGTGGCTGTGGCCACGGCTTGGTCGAACATATCCTTGATGGTGATGCCTGCGTCGCGCCGGGCTTTCATGGCCGTTTTGAGGTGCAACAGCGGGTTCGAAGGTTTTTCCGAGGTAAACATTGAAGATCGCTCCGGGCATTTGCCTTTTGAGTCCGGGCGGAACATAGGACTTTTGGGGCCCGACACAAGTAAAAATACGGTGAAAAATCGCAAAACCGGCCCCTGTGTTGCAAATACAGCGGGGCGGTAAGGTTTTGGTAAGCGAAGCGCCATTTGTACGACAAGCAAAGGGGGCCGTGTGGCCCCCCTTCCCGGTTATCGAAGCCTTAGACCTCGACCACCTGCACCATGATGGTGGGTTGCTTGCCGCGATCGAGCTTGAAGGCGCGCTTGACGGTTTGCGTGATGACGTCGGCGGCGCGGTAGCGGTCGTCGATGATGCCGTCGGGGAACGCCACTTCCATGGCCTTGAGGGCCGCGTTGGTGGCCTTTTTCAGCAGGGCGCCCTGGGCGCGTTCGTCGATGACGCCGCGGGTGCTGATGGCGAGGTCGGAGACCCACTCTTTATTGGCGCCCTTGACCGCCAGCGACACGGAGACCATGCCTTCATTCGCCATTTTACGGCGCTCTTTGATGAGCGTGGTGTCGTGGTCGAGGATGTGCAGGCCGTCGATGTAGTTGACGCCGTGCGGGTAGGCGTGTTGCTGGGTGTGAGGTTCATCGGGCCCCAGCACCAGCTTTTTGCCGTTGCTGATGGACAGGTGTTTGATGCCCATGCTCTTGGCGATCTCGCCGTGGGTGAACAGGTGGGCGGCTTCGCCGTGCACCGGGATGACGTACTGCGGCTTGAGCAGGCCGTACATCTTTTCGATCTCGGGGCGGCTGGCGTGGCCCGAGACGTGGATGTCGTCGTGCGTCAGTTCGGACATGACATCGGCACCCAGCGTATAGAGGTTGTTGATGACGTTGAGGATGCCGCGCTCGTTGCCCGGGATCATTTTGCTGCTCATGATGACGGTGTCGCCCTTGGCGATGCGCAGGCCGCGCACCTCCTGGCCGGCGGCCAGGCGGGTGAGCGAGGCTTCGATCTCGCCCTGCGTGCCGGAAGCGAAGATCAGCACTTTGTCGCGCGGCATGTTCTTCAGTTCGTCGGGGCTGACCATCCAGTTGGCGAGGCCTTGCGGCTGGTAGCCGAGTTCCTTGGCGAAGCCGAGCATTTTATTGACCGTGCGGCCGAGGAAGCAGACCTTGCGGCCGCATTCGGCGGCGGTTTGCGCGACCATGAGGATACGGCCGATGTTGCTGGCGAACGCCGCGAAGAAGATGCGGTTGGGCGCGGCCTTGATGTACTTGGCCAGGTTTTTGGCCAGCGGGCCTTCGGAGCCCGACGGCGTTTGCTTCATGGCATTGGTGCTGTCGCCGAACACGGCCAGCACGCCTTCGTTGCCGATCTCGGCCAGGCGTTTTTCGTCGGTTTTGTGGCCGAACGGCGGTTCGTCGTCGAATTTATAGTCGGCGGTGTGCACGATGGTGCCGTGCGGGCTGCGGATGGCCAGCGCGAAGCATTCGGGAATGCTGTGGGCGACCATGACGTATTCGACGCTGAAGCCGCCGGCCTGGTATTGCTTGCGCGGCTCGACGGTGATGACCTGGCCCTTGGCCGGGGTGATGCCGAGTTCCTGCAGTTTGGCTTCGAGCGACTTGCGCGCGAACGGCGACACGTAGACCGGGGCGCCGGCGAAGTCATCCCACAGGTAGCCGATGCCGCCGATGTGGTCTTCGTGCGCGTGGGTGATGAACACGCCCTTGAGGTGGCCGCCCTTGGCGACGTGGTCGCGGATGTAGCGGGTATCGGGCACCAGGATGTTGACGCCGGGGCTGCGTTCGTCGCCGAAGCTGACGCCGGTATCGACCACGATGTAATCGCCGTCGCATTCGTACAGCATCATGTTCATGCCGATTTCGCCAACGCCGCCCAGCGGCAGCGCGGCCAGTTGTTTTTTACTCATAACTTTACTTTCAATTTGTTCCGGGTGCCTGGTTATGCAGGCTGGGGCCCAGAGGGTTGTTTGTTCAATTTCAGCTGAGATAGTCGTGGAATACTTTGTCCGCGTTAGTCACCGTTATATGCCTGTTATCGGCATGGGTGACGACATCAAGGCTGCCATCGGGGTTGAGGGCGTTTACCGTTGCGGGAAGGACTGTAGTTCCATCCGCCAGTTGCAGGCGCACGTGTTTTCCGAGCGTGATGCAGAGGGCGGTGTAGTCCGGCGCAACCGCCAACCAACCTTGGGCCTGATATAGGGCAACCCTTTGGCTTATGCAAGTGTTTAAAATATCTAAGAGTTTTTCGGGGGTTGGGGGATTGGCCGTGTGTTGCGCCACGGTGGTACCGGGGAAGCCTTCGGGCAGTTGCGCCGGGGTGGTCACATTCAGCCCGATGCCGATGGCCGCACTGCCCTGCCCGTGGGTTTCGACCAGTATTCCTGCCAATTTTTTGCCTTTGATGTAGATATCATTCGGCCATTTGATGACCGCCGGGACATCGGGCGCGGCGAGTTTGAGGGCGTCGATGACGGCCAGGCTGGCCACCAGCGCCAGGTGCTGGGTGGGGGTGTTGCGGGTGATCCAGGTGGCGGCCAGCGCGTGGCCGGGGAGCGTGGTCCACATGCGGCCGAGGCGGCCCCGGGCCACGAGTTGTTCGTCGGCGGTGATGAGCATCAGGTGTGGGGCGCCTTCGCGGATGGACTGCGCCGCGACGTCCATGGTGGAGGTGGTGGTGGGCAGGTGCAGGCGGTTGGCGATGACCATTTAGAAGATGGCGGTGGCGGCGGCGAAGGTGAGGTTGGCGATGAGGTTGGGGAAAATGCCCAGCACCACCAAGGCGGCGGCCAGCAGCAAGCTGTAGGCGAACAGCGCTTTGGAGGGGGCGCCGTGCAGGATGTGTTCGGGCGCGTCGAAGTACATCAGCTTGATGAGCCACAGCGAGTAGAACGCGGCGACGGCCGAGCAGATGACGGCCACGATGGCCAGCCAGGTATAGCCCGCGGCCACGGCGGCGGCGAACACCGTGAACTTGGCGAAGAACCCAGCCAGCGGCGGGATGCCCGCCAGCGAGAACAGGTAGACCATGAGGGCGATGGCGAGGTACGGGCGGTTTTGCGCGAGGCCCTTTAACTGGGTTGTGGTGGTGGCGCCGCCGGCCAGCAGCGCGGCGAAGGTGCCGAGCATGGTGAGGCCGTAGACGGCGACATAGAACAGGGCGCCGTGCGCGCCTGCACTACTGGCGGCGACCACGCCGGTGAGCAGGAAGCCCACTTGCGCGATGGTGGACCAGGCCAGCAGGCGTTTGAGGTCGGTTTGCAGGATGGCCAACGTGCTGCCCGCCAGCATGCCCAGCGCGGCCAGCACAGCCAGTGCCGGCTGCCACGTGGTGGCCAGTGCCGCGAACGGCCCGGCCAGCAGGCGCACCAGCGCCACCGTTGCGGCGAGTTTAGGCAGCGAGGCCATGACCGCCGTGACCGGCAGCGGGCTGCCCTGGTAGACGTCGGGTGTCCACATATGGAATGGCACGGTGCTGAGTTTGAAGATGAGGCCCACCAGCGTCAGCGCCATGGCGACGAGGACGAGAGGATTATAAGCAAGCGCCGTGGCGATACCTGCAAAACCGAGATGACCGGTTTGCGCGTAGAGCAGCGAGATGCCGTAGAGCATCAGGCCCGAGGCCAGCGAGCCGAGCACGAAGTACTTGAGGCCGGCTTCGGAGCTGTGGGGGTCTTTCCGCAAAAAGGCCGCGAGGATGTAGAGCGGGAAGCTCATCAGTTCGAGCCCCAGGTAGAACGACACGAAGTGGCTGCTGTTGATGAGGATGAGCGCGCCGAGGGTGCAGAGCGCGAGCAGGACGTAGTATTCGGGCTTATGGGCACGGGCGGGCACGAAGAATGGCGATGCCAACGGCAGGCTGAGCAGCGCCACGCCCAGCGTGAGCAGGCTGGCGAGGATGCTGAACGGACTGAGGCTGAGCAGCGCGCCCGACTGGGTGACGAACACCGCGCCGGATTGCGGATGGGAGAGCCACGGCAGCGCGCTGGCCACGAAAGCGATGGCGGTGAGGCCGCTGACCATCTTCGCATTATTGGTGAACGCGCCGACCAGCAGCAGCACCAGGATACTGGCGGCGAGGATGCAGAGCGGTGCAGCGAGGATGAGGTCGGCGGGCATTTTATTTATGGCCTTCGGTGACGGTGGTTGAGACAGGTGCGGTGCCTGACACCACGACGGTGGGACTGACCACGATGGTGGGTGACGGTGCGGCGACCGCAGGGATGGCATGTTTTTGGATGGTGGTGGCGGACAGTTCGGACAGCACTTTGACCGGCTGCGCCCAGAGGTTCATGGCCAGCGCCGGATAGACGCCCAGCACCACGATGAGCACCAGCAGCGGGGTGAAGATGACCCATTCGCGCGCGCCGATGTCGGGCAGCTCTTTAAGATGTTTTTGCACGTTGGGGCCGGGCGTGCCGAACACCATTTTGCGGTACAGCCACAGCATGTAGAGCGCGCCGAACACCGCTCCGGTGGTGGCCGCCGCCGTGGCCCATGGCGCCACCGGCCACGCACCCGCGAGGGCGAGGAATTCGCCGACGAAGCTGTTGGTGCCGGGCAGTGCGACGGCAGCGAGCGTAAGCACCATGACCACGAAAGCGTAGCGCGGCATGGGCACCACGAGGCCGCCGAAGTTTTTCAGTTCACGCGTGTGGAGGCGTTCGTAGATGCTGCCCACCGCGAGGAACAGCCCGGCGCTGACGATGCCGTGGTTGAGCATGACCAGCAGGCCGCCGTGCAGGGCGGCTTCGGTGCCCGCGAAGATACCGAGCGTGACGAGGCCCATGTGCGACACGGAGGAATAGGCGATGAGTTTTTTGATGTCGGTTTGCGCGTAGGCCACCAGCGCGGCGTAGACCACCGCGAAGCCCGACAGCGCGAAGATGTAGGGGCTGAGCGTGAGCGCGGCTTCGGGGAAGAACGGCAGGCTGAACCGCAGGAAGCCGTAGGTGCCGAGCTTGAGCAGCACGCCCGCGAGGATGACCGAACCGGCGGTGGGCGCCTGCACGTGGGCGTCGGGCAGCCAGGTGTGGAACGGGAACATGGGCACCTTGACCGCGAACGCCGCGAAGAACGCCCAGAACAGGAACTGCTGGGTGAGCAACGGCAGCGCCATGGTGGTAATGGGGATTTGCGTGATGTCGAACGTGTGGGCGTGGGCGTAGATGTAGAGGCCCGCCACCAGCATGAGGACCGAACCCACAAAGGTATAGAGGAAGAATTTAAGTGCGGCGTAGACGCGGTTTTCGCCCCCCCAGATGCCGATGAGCAGGAACATGGGGATGAGCATGGCTTCCCAGAACACATAGAACAGGATGAAATCGAGCGCGCTGAACACGCCGACCACCGCGCCCTGCAGGATGAGCAGCGCGGCCATGAAGCCCGGCTGGTTTTTAGACACGCTGTGCCAGCTGGTGAGGATGCACAGCGGTGTGAGCAATGCCGTGAGGGCGATGAGCGCGAGGCTGATGCCGTCTATCCCCAGATGATAATTGATGTTGAGCGCGGGGAGCCAGGCGCGGTTTTCAGTGAACTGGTAGCCCGGCATGGCCGGGTGGAAGTTGGCCAGCAAGGCGCCCGCGAGCGCGAGGCTGACGAGGCTGAGCCCCAGCGCAAGCCATTTGGCGAATTTGGCCGGTGTGAGCAGCGTGGCGACGCCGCCGAACACGGGGATGAAAATGAGGGCGGATAAGATCGGTAACATTACATGCTCCTCCAGAGCAGCCAGCCTAAACCGATAACGAGGCCGAGCATCATGGCGAAGGCGTAGTGGTAGACGTAGCCGGTTTGCGATGGGCGTAGGAAGCGGCCGAAATCGAGCGCGGTTTTGGCGGTTTGGTTGACGATGAAATCGATGCCGCGTTTATCGAGCCACGTGGCGGCGAAGCGGCTGATGGCGCCGGTGGGTTTGACCACCGTGGCGTTGTACAACTCATCGACATACCATTTGTTGAAACTGATGGCGTAGGGGATATCGAACATCTGGGCGGCGGTTTTGGCCTTGGACTGGTGCAGCACGAAGAAATAGTACGCCAGCGCGATGCCCAGCGGCGCAAGGATGAGCGGTGCGTGCAGCGCGAGGAAGGGGATGTGATCTTCGGCGTGTTCGGCCATTTTGATGGCGCCCTGCCACCACTCGGCGTGGCCCATGCTGGAAAGCAGCCACCCTGCCCCGACCGCGCCGAGGCCCAGCGGCAGCATGGGGATGAGCATGCTGGCGGGGGATTCGTGCGCATGGTGATGGTGGTGGGCCGGGCCATCGAACGCACGGAACAGCACGCGGAAGGAATAGAACGCGGTGAGGAACGCCGCCAGCACGCCGATGGCCCAGATGCCGTAGCTGCCGTGGGCGAAGGCGGATTCGATGATGAGGTCTTTGCTGAAGAAGCCTGCGAACGGCGGGATGCCTGCCAGCGCGAGGCTGCCCGCCCACATGAGGCCGTAGGTGACCGGCAGTGCCTTGCGCAGGCCGCCCATGCGGAACAGATCCTGTTCGTGGTGCATGCCGTGGATGACCGAGCCAGCGCCGAGGAACAGCAGCGCCTTGAAGAACGCATGCGTGGTGAGGTGGAACATCGCGGCGGCGGGCGCACCCACGCCGATGGCGAAGAACATGTAGCCCAGTTGCGAACAGGTGGAGTAGGCGATGACCCGTTTGATGTCGCGCTGCGTAAGGCCCACCGTGGCGGCGAAGATGGCGGTGAGCGCGCCGACGATGGCGACGATGTTCAATACGTCGGGCACTTCGATATAGAGGGGCGACAGGCGGCAGAGCAGGAACACCCCGGCGGTGACCATGGTGGCGGCGTGGATGAGTGCGCTGACCGGCGTGGGGCCTTCCATGGCGTCGGGCAGCCAGGTGTGCAGGCCGAACTGCGCGCTTTTACCCATGGCGCCGATGAAGATGAACAGGGCCATCAGGTTGAGGGCGTTCTGGTGTTCGGACACCATGTCGGCGGCACGGGGTAGGATGTCGGCATAGGTGAGGCTGCCGAAGGTTTGCAGCACCATGAACATGCCGAGCAGCATGGCGACGTCGGCCACGCGGTTGACGATAAAGGCTTTCATGGCGGCGGCGTTGGCCGATTCCTTTTGGTGCCAGAAACCGATGAGCAGGTAGGAGCAGACGCCGACACCTTCCCAGCCCAGGAACATTTGCACGAGGTTGGTGGCCGACACCAGCATGAGCATGGCGAAGGTGAACACCGACAGGTAGATGAAGAAGCGGCGTTTGGAAGGATCTTCTTCCATATAGCCCCAGCTGTAGACGTGCACGCAGGCCGACACCGTGGTGACCACGATGAGCATGGTGGTGGTGAGCCTGTCGACCAGCGCGCCGAACGACACCTGCCAGTTGGCGACGGTCATCCAGTCGAACCAGTTGATGCTGAAGGCCGGCGTTGTGCTGCCTACATTAAAGAACAGCACCCATGAGCCGATGGCCGCGGCAATGACTGCAGCAGTAGTGAGGGTTTGCGCGGTGAGGTCGGCGGCTTTGCCCTTCATGGTGTAGGCGAGTAGCGCGGCTACCAGCGCGCCGAGGCCGGGTAGTAATATGGTGAGGGTGGCGAGGGTTTGCATTAGCGCCAGATTTCCGATTCGAAATATTGTTCTTGGAAATGCGTTTGTGTGCGGATTTGTTCATCGGTAATGCTTTGGCCCTGGGGAACGACCACAAGCTTATCATCGTTTTCGGCGGTACGGTGGATAACGGCGACACACTCGCCTTTAAATGTTTGCAGGGGTTCGTTCACACCCAGCACGTAGGCATCAAGCTCTTCGCCATCGCCCGACGTGGTGTTGGGAATGAACCCGTAATTCACACCGTAAATAATGTGGGTGTGTTTAGGATGAACGCTGCCGAGAGGGCGGTCCATTTCTACGTTCACCATTTTGCCTATATAATCACGTGCGTTCATGGTTAGCCCTTCATCATGTCGGCTTTGTCGACTTCGATGCCGCCGGTGTTGCGGTAGAAGAGCGTGACGATGGCGAGGCCGATGGCCAGTTCGGCCGCCGCCACGGTGAGGATGAAGAAGGTGAGGATCTGCCCGCCGAGGTCGGCCCGGAAATGGCTGGTGGCGACCAGGTTGATGTTGGTGGCCAGCAGCAGCAGCTCGAGGCACATGAGGATGACGATGACGTTTTTGCGGTTGAGCACGATGCCCACCAGCGCCAGCACCAGCAGCAGGCTGGTGAACATGATGACCGTGGTGAGGGTGACGGTGGCGAACATTACTGGTCGTCCTCATCGTTACTGGCGACCTTGTCGACCGGTTTGGGCGACCAGTACAGCGGTGTGGCCCCCTGCCCGCTGACGGGCTTGGTGAGCGCCATGCTGTCGGACGCCGTGCGGTTGATCTGCATGGAGATGTTCTGGCGTTTGACGTCTTTCCGGCGGCGATGCGTGAGGATGATGGCGCCGACCATGGCGGTGAGCAGCACCATGCCCGCGGCCTGGAACGGCAGGGCGTAATCGGTGAACAGCACGGCGCCGAGTTGCTCGATGTTGGTGGGGGCGCCTTCCGCCGCTGCGATGGGCGTGCCCACGCCGGTGAACAGGCCGAGGCTGGCGGCCAGCAGCAGTTCGGCAGCCAGCGCGGCGGCCACGATGAGGCCCGCCGGCAGGTAGGGGGCGAAGCCTTCGCGCAGTTTGACGAAGTCGATATCGATGGTCATGAGCACGAACAGGAACATGACCGCGATGGCGCCGACGTAGATCATGACGATGAGCAGGCTGAGGAACTCGGCATAGAACAGCATGAACAGGCCCGCGGCGTTGATGAAGGAGAAGATCATGCCCAGCACGCCGTACATGGGGTTGCGCGCGGTGATGACCGCCCCTGCCCCGAGCAGCAGGCCGATGGCGAACAGGTAAAAGAGGATGTCGGGGAGCATCAGACGAATTGCTCCATGTTGGCGGGGCTGTAGTGGAGGCCTTTTTGCACTTTGCCGCCGGGTTCGGCGTTGGGGGTTTTGCTCATGTTGGAGCGTTGCACTTCGGCGAAGGCCTTGTCGGCGTCGAGGCCCAGCAGGTCGATGAAGCCGTAGGTGACGTAGAGCACGTCGACCAGCTCTTTCAGCAGGTGGGCCTTGGCCTGTTTTTGCTGCCCGGGCGTTTGGGCGTTGCGCAGGTTGGCGATGGCCTCGTACGTTTCGGCCGCTTCTTCGCGCAGGAAGGATTCGCGCTGGTCGAGCAGGTTGGCGTTGGGCGCCACGCCGAACCGGGCATGGAAATCGCGCACGTGGTGGAAATTGGTTTTGCTCATTGCGCCATTACCTGTAGGGGGCATCGCGTTTGAGGCGCTCGGCCAGCGTGGGTTCGAGCTTGTCGCCGTTTTCGAGCAGGCGCGCCTTGTTGTAGACGAGGGTTTTGCGGTCTTCGGCGGCGAAATCCATGTTGGGGCCTTCGACGATCGCGTCGACCGGGCAGGCCTCTTCGCACAGGCCGCAGTAGATGCATTTGACCATGTCGATATCGTACCGCGTGGTGCGGCGGGAGCCGTCGGCGCGGGGTTCGGCCTCGATGGTGATGGCCTGCGCCGGGCACACGGCTTCGCACAGCTTGCAGGCGATACAGCGTTCTTCGCCATTCGGGTAGCGGCGCAGGGCGTGCTCGCCGCGCATGCGGGGCGAAATGGGCGTGGCCTCGAACGGATAGAGCGTGGTGAACTTTTTGCGGAACATGTTGGCGAACGTGATGGAGAAGCCCTGGATCATGTCGAGCAGCAGGAAGGCTTTGAGGGTGTTTAAAATGTTCATGAGAGGTTGCCCCACAACTTAACAGCCAGCGCGGTAAGCACAAGCCACAGCAGGCTGCCCGGCAGGAATATTTTCCAGCCCAGGCGCATGAGTTGATCGTACCGGTAGCGGGGCAGCGTGCCGCGCACCCAGATCATGAAGAACAGGATGGCGCAGACCTTGAGCGCGAACCACAGCACGCCCGGCACCCAGGTGAACGGCGCGATATTGAGCGGCGGCAGCCACCCGCCCAGGAACAGGATGGTGGTGAAGGCGCTCATTAAAATCATGTTCATGTATTCGCCCAGGAAGAACATGGCGAAGGGCATGGAGGAATATTCGGAGTTGTAGCCCGCGACCAGTTCGGCTTCGGCTTCGGGCAGGTCGAACGGGTGGCGGTTGGTTTCGGCCAATATGGAAATGACGAACATGATGAAGGCCGGGAACGCCGGGATGAAGAACCATACATGGCGCTGGGCTTCGACGATCTTGGAGAGGTTCATGCTGCCGGACAGCAGGATGACCGAGAGGATGATGAGGCCCATGGAAACTTCGTAGGACACCATTTGCGCGCCGGAACGCACCGCGCCGAGGAACGGGTATTTGCTGTTGGAAGACCAGCCTGCCATGAGCACGCCGTAGACGCCGAGGCTGCCGACCGCCAGCAGGTAGAGGACGCCGAGGTTGACGTTGGCCAGCACCCAACCCGCGTTGAACGGGATGACCGCCCACGTGAGCAGTGCCGGAATGAAGATGAACGCGGGCGCGATGAGGAACACCAGCTTGCTGCTCTTTTCGGGCAGGATGACCTCTTTGAACATGGCCTTGATGCCGTCGGCGATGGGTTGGCCGAGGCCGAACGGGCCGACGTACATGGGGCCATGGCGTAGGTGCATCCAGCCCAGCACCTTGCGTTCGGCCCACGTGAGGTAGGCCATGCCGCCGATGACCGGCGCGGCGATGAGCAGGATGTAGCCGATGGTGGTGACCAGCCACCAGATGTTGGCCGCGGTGGCCAGCGCGAAGAGGTGCGAGAGATCGGGCACGAAGGGGGGCGCCATGTTATTTAACCGTTTGCCCTACCTTGTTGTAATCGAATGCCGGGGCGGGTTTGCTGGTGACGGAAGGATCGATTTGGGCCGAGGGGATCTTATCGATGGTGCCCTCGCCTGCCATTTTGAGGCACTTGTTGAAGGTATCGTTCGCCTGCCAGCCGCAGGTGCCCACGCCGGTGCTGGCGCAGGTGCTGTACTGGTAGCAGATGCTTTGCGCGGTGGGCGTGCATTCAAGCCCGGTTTTGAGAGGGATGCTGCTGGCGGCGCTGACGCATTGCTCGCCGTTGCAGCCGACGCGTTTGCAGTTAGCTGTGCTGGGCGTATCGAGCAGCGAGGTGGAGGACACCGCCAGGGCGGCCATCATGAGAAGCTTGGGCATTACATCATCCCCTTTTGATTGGCGGCGGGTTGGCTTTTGGGTTTTTGAGGACCCATGCCGGTGACGGGTGCGCGCGGCGACGGTGAAATTTTAGCCGTGCCCTGCTCGGCCTGGCACGCATGCATGGTAGGGCTTTGGCGCAGGTAGGCATTTTGCAGGTAGTACGGGAACTGCACGGCGGCCAGCGGCGCGAGTTTGGCAGGCCTGGCCACCTTGGCGGCTTTGTGGGTGGGCAATTCCAGTTTCATGGCGCTGCGCAGCTGGGTCAGCGTATCGAACGGCAGGGTTTTGCCGAGCTGTTCGGACAGGGCGCGGTAGATCTTCCAGTCTTCTTTCGCGTTGTGCGGCGGGGTGACGGCCTGGTTGCTGGTTTGCGCGGTGCCTTGCATGTTGAGGCTGGTGAAGCTCTTTTCGGCCCACGCGGCGGTGGGCAGTTGCAGCGTGCAGGCCTGCGCCAGCGGCGTGCTGTGCGTGCCGAGGTAGATGCTGGTGCCTTTGAACTTTTTGAGTTGCGCCGGCGTAACATCGTCGCGGTCGCCATGGATGAACAGCACGTCGGTTTTATCGAGTTTGGAGAGGATGCTGTCGGCGTTACCAAAGCCCAATGCCAACGGAGCCAGTGTGCCACCGGTGGGGGTGAGGAAGTTGTAGCCGTTCCAGTTGGGGCGTTGCGCGGCGGCAAAAGCGGCCTCGGCGATGTGTTGGGCTTGCAGATGTTGCTGCACGGCGGCGCCGAGGATGACCAGCGGGCGCTGGGCGTTGGCCAGCGGGTTTGTTTTGGTGTCGAACAGCGACTCAAGGTTTGCGTTTTGCACCTTATAGGTAAGGTCGGCGGGCGCGCCGATAAGGGTGATGGGGATACGCTTTTTGGCCAGCTTGCGCAGGCGGGCATTGAGCAGTGGGCTTTCAAGTTTGGGGTTGGCGCCGATGAGGAGCACGGCGTCGGCCTGCTCGAACTGCTTGAACGGCGTATAGCCGCGCAGCAGGGCGGCATCGGTGAGATTCCAGTTGGCGGGAGTGCCGGCGTAGGCTTTGCTGCCGAGCACGTTGGTGAAGAATTCGCGCATGGCGTAGGCGTCTTCGGCGCCCTGCAGGTTGCCGATGAGGCCCGCGACCCTGGCGCCGTTGAGTTCGGGCACCAGCAGCTTGAAGGCTTCGGGCCAGCCGATGGCCTTGCCATTGTGCAGCGGCGTGGCCAGGCGGTTGGTGTGCAGCGCGTCGTAGCTGAAGCGCGCGGCGTCGGTCATCCATTCTTCGTTAATCGCATCGGCCTCGCGCGGCAGCAGGCGCATGACCTGCCCGGCGCGGTGCTGGACATATATGTTGCTGCCGACGCCGTCGAGGATGTCGATGGCCTCGGTGTTCACCACTTCCCATGGGCGGGCGGTGTAGGCGTAGGGCTTGCTGGTGAGCGCGCCGACCGGGCAGAGGTCGATCATGTTGCCCGCCAGTTCGGATTGCAGCGCGGCTTCGACGTAGGTGCCGACCTGCATGTTCTCGCCCCGGCCGGTGGCGCCGAATTCTTCGACCCCCGCGACCTCGGTGGCGAAGCGGATGCAACGCGTGCAATGGATGCAGCGGGTCATCACCGTTTTGATCTTGGCGCCGATGTCTTTGTCATCAACCGCGCGTTTGAACTCGTGGTAGTGGCTGCGGTCGGCACCGTAGGCCACGGCCTGGTCTTGCAGGTCGCATTCGCCGCCCTGGTCGCAGATGGGGCAATCGAGCGGGTGGTTGATGAGCAGCATTTCCATGGTGCCTTTGCGGGCTTCGATGGTGAGTTTGCTGTCGGTGCGTATCTTGTTGCCCTCGCCCACCGGCCAGTGGCAGCTGGCGACCGGCTTGGGCATGCCCTCGATCTCGACCAGGCACATGCGGCAGTTGCCCGCGATACTCAGCCTGTCGTGGTAGCAGAAGTGGGGGATCTCCTTTCCCGCATCGGTGCAGGCCTGCATGATGGTGCTGCCCTTTTTGGCGTGGCGCAGCACGCCGTCGACGAAGACGTTGACGAAGCCTTCGGGCGCCGGGGGCAGCGCGGGAATGGTGGCCGCCGGTGCGGTGGGGGCCGCAGGCTTGGGCGCGGCGGTGGCCTGCGGCGGCACCGCCGACACCTTGATGCCCGCCCGCGCCACCGCGGTTTCGACCACCGCCGTTTTACGGCGTACGGGAACCTTGAGCTTAGCCTGAACGGGCTTGGCTTTTTTGGTGGCTTTCGGGGCGGGCTTTTTGGGCATGGGTTGGCTGGGTTACTTGCGCTTGTTACGTTTGGCCGGCTTGGCTTTGGGCTTTGCCTTGGCCTTCACCTTATTGACCTTTGCCTTAACAGGCTTGGTCACCGGGCGCGAGGGCTTGGCGGCCGTGGCGAAAGGTTTGCGGGCCAATTTTGCGGCAGCGGCAACGGCGATGGGCGCCGGGGCGGTGCGCGGCCGGGGCGCGCGGCGGGCGAAGAAGCCCATGGGCTGCGGGCCGTAACGGTTGGCGCCGCGGGTGCCGGGCATGACGCATTCCATCACCAGCACGGCGATGGGCATGGTTTGCATGAGCAGGATGACGAAGTTGAGCGGGCCCAGCACCCAGAGCAGCAGCAGCGGGGCGAAGCGCAGGGTGAGCCACCAGCCGGTGTGGTCGAAATCGTGCCAGCGGCGGATGGCGACACACACGGTGGGAAACATGAAGAAGATGCCCAGCGCGATGGCGTTGGCCTCGGTCATCTTCCAGAACGACAGGGCGGCCATGAGCCAGGTGGCGAGCACGAAGGCGATGTATTCGGCGCGCGGGATGCGGCCGAAGGGATTGAAGAGGAAGTTAAGCGTACGTTCGGCGTAGTTCATTAGACTTGGTCTCCGTTGGTTGAGAGTTTGGCTTCGAAAAGGTGCCGGAAATGCTTGAGCGTGCCTTGAACCGGCCACATCGCCCCGTCGGCAAACGCACAAATGGTGCGCCCCTCGATCTTTTTGGTGATGCTGTACAGCTGGTCAAGTTCGTCGCGCGTGCCGTGGCCGTGGCTGAGGCGGTCCATCAGGCGGCTGACCCAGCCCACGCCTTCGCGGCAGGGCGTGCACTGGCCGCAGCTTTCGTGTTTGTAGAAGGCGCTGATGCGGGTCATCACGCGTAAAAGGTCAACGTTTTTATCCATGACGATGATGGCGGCGGTGCCCAGCGCCGTGCCGTGCTCGCGCAGGCCGTCGAAATCCATGAGGGCCTTGCCCGCCTGCTCGGCGCTGAGCAGCGGCGTGCTGGACCCGCCGGGGATGATGCCCTGCAGGTTATCCCACCCGCCGGTGACGCCGTGGGCGTAGGTTTCGATCAGTTCGCGCAGCGGGATGGACATGGGTGCTTCGACATTGATGGGCCGGTTGACGCTGCCGGAGATGGAGAAGATCTTGGTGCCCGAATTGTTGGGGCGACCCCAGCGCGTGAACCATTGCAGCTCGTGCTTGAGGATGGGCGGCACCTGGGCGATGGTTTCGACATTGTTAATGGTGGTGGGGCAGCCGTACAGCCCGAACCCCGCCGGGAACGGCGGCTTGAGGCGCGGCTGGCCTTTTTTGCCTTCGAGGCTTTCGAGCAGCGCGGTTTCTTCGCCGCAGATGTAGGCCCCTGCCCCAAGGTGCACATGCACGTCGATGTTCAGGCCCGTGCCCAAAATGTTTTTGCCGAGGAAGCCTGCCTCGTACGCTTCGTTGATGGCTTGCTGCAGGCGACTGGACTCGTCGTAATATTCGCCGCGCACGTAGATGTAGCCGGTAGCTGCTGAAATGGCGTAGCAGCCGACGATCATGCCCTCGACCAGCGTGTGAGGCTCATACCGCAAAATATCGCGGTCTTTGCAGGTGCCGGGTTCACCTTCGTCGGCGTTGCACACCAGGTAGTGCGGCTTGTTGGATTGCTCGGGCTTGGGCATGAACGACCACTTCATGCCGGTGGGGAAGCCCGCGCCGCCGCGCCCGCGCAGGCTGCTTTGCTTGAGCTTTTCGATGATGTCGGCCTTGGGGGAGTTGAGGATCTCTTTCAGCCCTTTATAACCGCCGCGCTTTTGGTAGGCCGCGATATCCCAGCCCTCGTGCCCCTCGAGGTTGGGGAAGCATTTGTCGGCGGCGGTGAGGATGGGCGTGGCCATGGGCGGGGTTTGCTATTCCTTGGTCAGCGCTTCGGGTTTGACGCGCACGAAGTCGGCGTCGCCGGTGCCGACGCACAGGAAGGTGACGTCGTCGAATTTTTCGCCGGTGTCGGATTCGGTGCCCGCGTATTCTTTAACAAGCTGCACGTTGCGCTTTTGCGTGGCGCAGTAATCGTTGGCCTGCTTCAGCGCGGCCTGCTTGGCGGCGGAGGCCGATTTTTCGGACGTGGCGCGGACGGTGTAGCTGTCTTTGCCGATCTGCTGTACGCCGGAGGCGCCGCCGCCCATGCTTGAGCAGGCACCCAGCAACAGGGCTGCGGTGGTGGTCAGGATGGTTTTGTTCATGGCGGCGTCTCCTTTATTATGTTGGTGGGTAGTGAACTTTTAGCCGTGCATCCATTCGGTGCGGATGTGGTTCCAGCCCGCGTGGAAGTTCTGTTCGAGCCAGGCGGTGTATTGCGGGAAGTTGCCGAGGTGGCTGTCGGCCTTGGCCTTGTAGGCGCAAACGGTGGCGGCCTGCCCCGAGGTTTGACCCTGGCAGCTGTGGCCCGCGGCAATGTAGGTGACCATGCCGGCGGCGTAGAGCACGACGATGAGCGCGCAGGTGGTGATGGCTTCGTTACGTGGGGGTTTGTTGTTTTTGGCCATGGAGGTTACTTTCGTTTCGGGTTTTTTGTTTGAGGGGAGACTTTGACAAGCGTGATCGGGTCGACGCCGGCGGGCGGGGTGTCGGACAGCTCGGCCGGGTTTTTGCCGCTGCGCAGGTGGTGCAGCAGCGCCATGGTTTTTTTGGTGTCTAAATTCGTGAAGTAGTGTTCGCCCACCTGCATCATGGGGGCCGCGACGCAGGCGCCGAGGCATTCGACCTCGGTGAGGGTGAACTCGCCGTCATCAGTTGTTTGGCCGTTGGCGATGTGGAGTTCGGACTTGATGGTATCGACGATCTTGTCGGACCCGCGCACCAGACAGCTGCAGTTGGTGCAGACCTGCAGGTGGAATTTTCCCACCGGCTTGAGGTTGAACATGGTGTAGAAGCTGGCGACCTCGTACACGCGGATGTAGGGCAGCCCCAAGGTGTCGGCCACCAGTTGCATGGCGTCGACCGGCAGCCAGCCGTTGCACTTGCGTTGTGCGACGTAGAGCAGCGGGATGGTGGCGGAGCGCGACCTATCCTCCGGGTACTTGGACAGGATGTTTTTGACCTGCTTTTGCTCGTCGGCCGTCCATGACAAATTCAGGCCCAGCGCTTGCGGGGTTTGGCCGGTGGAGATGGATTCGTTGATTCTTATTGTGGGCATGGCTTTTATTACCTGTCGATGTCGCCGAATACAATATCCTGCGTGCCGATGAGCGTGGTGACATCGGCCAGCATGTGGCCGCGGGCCATGAAATCGAGCCCCTGCAGGTGGGCGTAGCCCGGCGCGCGGATCTTGCAGCGGTAGGGTTTGGCGCCGCCGGTGGAGACGAGGTACACGCCCATTTCGCCCTTGGGGCTTTCGATGGCGGCGTAAACTTCGCCCGCCGGGACGTGGAAACCTTCGGTGAAATATTTGAAGTGGTGGATGAGCGCTTCCATGCTGCTCTTCATCTCACCCCTGCCCGGCGGCGAGATCTTGAAGTTCTGGACCTTGCAGGGCTGGCCCTTGAGTTCGCCTTCCAGCTTGTCGAGGCATTGGTTAATGAGGCGGATGGACTGGCGCATTTCTTCCATGCGCACCATGTACCTATCGAAGCTGTCGCCGTTTTTGCCGACCGGTACGTCGAAGTCGAGTTCGGCGTAGCATTCGTACGGTTGGGCCTTGCGCAGGTCGAACGAGTAGCCGCTGCCGCGCAGCATGGCGCCGGTGAAGCCCCACTGTTGCGCCTGCTCGGGCGTGACGATGCCGATGCCGACCGTGCGCTGTTTCCAGATGCGGTTGTTGGTGAGCAGGTCTTCGAGTTGCGGCAGCGCCTTTTCGGCGAAATTCTTATTCCAGGCGCGTATTTTGGCGATGAGGCCTTCGGGCAGATCGCGGCTGACGCCACCGGGGCGGAAGTAGTTGGCGTGCATGCGCGCGCCGCTGACCTCTTCAGAGAAATCGAAGGTGTATTCGCGCTCTTTGAACGCATAGAGCATGACCGCCATGGCGCCGATATCGAGCGCGTGGCAGCCCACCCACAGCAGGTGGTTGGCGATGCGGGTGATTTCGGAGAACAGCACGCGGATGTACTGCGCGCGCTTGGGCATGCCGATGCCGAGCAGTTTTTCGATGGCCAGGCACCAGACGTGCTCCTGGCACATCATGCTGACGTAATCGAGGCGGTCGAAATACGGCAGCGCCTGGATGTAGGTTTTGTTCTCGATCAGCTTTTCGGTGCCGCGGTGCAGCAGGCCGATGTGCGGGTCGGCCTTGGTGACGACCTCGCCGTCGAGTTCCAGCACCAGCCGCAGCACGCCGTGCGCGCTGGGGTGCTGCGGGCCGAAGTTAAGCGTGAACGGCTGAGTTTGGTCGGCCTGTGTGACGGTGACGGTGCGGGGGGTGCTCATGGTGCCCTAGTAACTCCGCGGCTGGATGCCCATGGGCGGGATGCTGTAGCCGCCGTAGTTGATGGTGCCGCGCGGGCGACGGGTATCGACATAGGCCACCTGCACCGGCGTGGTGGCGGCGTAGGTGTCACCAGTTTGCAAATCGTAATAGCGGCGGGTGACGGCGTAGCCGGTGGGCGAGCGGTCGGTTTGGAACGTGGTGTAGTGGGCGCGGTAGTTGGGGCCGGTGCCATAATAGCCGGTATCGACCAGCGAGCCGAGGATCATGATGAGGATGAACGCGCCAAGCAACTGCCACATGTTATTTGAACTCCTCGGGGCTGAAGGGTTTATCGGTTTCGGCCAGCCCGGCGTTACCGGTCATGCCTCCCCATGGCGAGAGTTTGTCGAAGTGACGGAAGCCCTGCGGCAGGTCGACCGGCTTGTAGGCCACGCGTTGCTGTTCGGCGTCGTAGTACACTTCGACGTGGCCTTCGAGCGGGAAATCCTTGCGCAGCGGGTGGCCTTCGAACCCGTAATCGGTGAGCAGGCGGCGGAGATCCGGGTGGCCGGCGAACGGGATGCCGAACATGTCCCACACCTCGCGCTCGTACCAGTTAGCGGCAGCGTAGACGTTGACGGCAGTGGGGATTTGCTGCCCCTCGCCCGCCACACATTTAACCCGCAGGCGCTGGTTGAAGCTGGTGGACAGCAGGTGGTAGACCACGTCGAAGCGCTCGGACGCCGGGCGGGTGCCGAGCCAGTCGACCGCGGTGATGTCGATGATCATGCCGAACTGGCAGGCGGGGTCGTCGCGCAGGGCCAGCAACGTGGTGGCGATCTTGTCGGCCGGGACGGTGAGCGTGACCTCGCGCACCGCCATGGTTGCCGGGCCGTAATTGGTTTTAAGGTGTGCGCACAGGGCCGCGAGGGCCTTTTCGTCGAGCATCACATCGATGTGGCGCGTGGTTCCGGTCATTATGAGATGTGCATTTCGTCTTTGCTGTAGGGGCGTTCGTCGCCCGGCTTGTAGGCGTATTGACCTTCTTCGGAACGGCGCTCGAACACCGGCAGGCGTTTGATCTTTTTTTGCAGTTGCAGCAGGCCGTAGACCAGCGCTTCGGCGGTGGGCGGGCAGCCGGGCACGTAGACGTCGACCGGCACGATGCGGTCGGCGCCGCGCACCACGGCATAGCTGTAGTGGTAGTAGCCGCCGCCGTTGGCGCAGGAGCCCATGGAAATGACATAGCGCGGTTCGGGCATCTGGTCGTACAGCAGGCGCAGCGCCGGGGCCATTTTGTTGGTGAGCGTGCCCGCGATGATCATGAGGTCGGACTGGCGGGGGCTGGGCCGCGGCATGCTGCCGAAACGGTCGAGGTCGTAACGCGAGGCGAAGGCGTGCATCATTTCGACCGCGCAGCAGGCCAAACCGAATGTCATCGGCCAGATACTGCCCGCCCGCGCCCAGTTGACCACGTCTTCGACCTTGGTGAGCAGAAAGCCGTTGTCGCGCAGTTCGCGGTTGAGGTTTTCCATGCCCTGCTGGACAATGGCGGTGGGGTCGGCGGTGATGACGTTGCTCATGTTAATTGGCTATTCCCATTCCAGCGCACCTTTGCGCCATTCGTATACGAAACCTACCGTGAGGACGAATAAGAAAACCATCATGGAAGCGAAGCCGAACCAGCTGATGTGCTGGATGACCATGGCCCACGGGAAGAGGAACGCGACCTCGAGATCGAACACGATGAACAGGATGGCCACGAGGTAGAAGCGCACGTCGAACGGGCGGCGCGCGGTGTCGAAGGCTTCGAACCCGCTTTCGTAAGCCTGTACCTTGGCCTTGGTGGAACGGAACGGGTTGACCAGCCACGGAATGGCCAGCATGGCCATGGCAAGCCCTGTGGCCACCGCCAGGAAAACCAGAATGGGTAAGTATTCGACCATGTTATTGCCAAGGGTTTTAGGCCGTTAGGCATAAAGAGGCAATACAGGCTGGCCGTGAGGATGGCCTGGTGTGTAAAAACCGCTGCGTTGGGTGCTTATTTGGCGTGCAATTGTATGCTGAAGGTGGGCGGGGTAAAAAAAGAGACCCTTTCGGGTCTCTTTTTTTACCTTGGCTCGACTAGGCGAGCTTCAGGTTTTCAGCAGCTTGCTTGCCACCTTGGCCGGATACGATTTCGAACTCGACGCTGGCGCCTTCGCGCAGTTGGTCGATACCCGAGCGTTCAACAGCACTGATGTGAACGAACACATCTTTGCCGCCGTCGGCCGGTTGGATGAAACCATAACCCTTGGTGGGGTTAAACCACTTGACGGTACCTTTAGGCATCGTCTTCTCCTTAGTTTTAGTCATCTCGCCGGACCACCCTCTGGCCTGGCGACACATCCAATTTGGAGAACACGGACGCATAGAAGGTACTGCCGGGTTACTCAAAACTTGTTAGTGCGCTGGTGATATACCTATAAACTCTTGTTTTGTCAAAGGATAAAGTAACTCTATTCAAGCGGTGCCGAGGGGGTGCCGACCAGCGTGACCTTGCTTTGCGGCGTGGTGGCGCGGACCCGGACCTCGTGGATGCGGGTGGTGTCGTTCACCACGTGGGCGGCGCGCAGCGCCTTGAGGATGTTGGCGCGGCGGGCGTCGGCCAGCTCGTTCAGCGCATTGACGGGCCCCACCGTGCGCTGGGTGAGGCTGAGCGATGCGAGCGGCACGCCGCCGGCCAGCCTGCTGAAGGTATCGAGCTGTTTTTTGGCTTTGGGCGACAGGTCGGTATCGTCGTTGGTGAAGGTGAGCCCGGCGGCCATGGGGCCCTGCGGCACGGTGGCCGATACGGCGGCGGTGGGTGAGGCTTCGACGGTGGGGGTGACCACCGTGGCCGGGCTGATGATGATGACCGGCATGGGTGCCGTGATGCTGGGCGCGGTAGGCATGGCCACCGCGGGTTGCTCGATGGCGGGAGCCACCGGCGCTTCGGGGCTTTCGACCGCCGGCAGGCGCGCGCCTTCGGGTGTACCGCCGAAGCTGAAGCCGCCCCTGGGGTCGGGCTGGTCGTCGACGATGCCTTCGGGCGTGAGGGTTTCGGTGCGGTCGTTGAACATGCGGCCGGTGATGGTGCTGTTGGTGGTGAGCGGCGCGTCGCGGCCGCGTGCGTCGGACAGGTTGCCCGGCTGCACCAGCAGCACGCCAGGGGCGGCTTCGGTGACCTGTTGCGGAATGCTGCGCTTGACCAGCGGCGGCAGCGTGGGGCTGGGCACGGTGGGCGGCGGCGGCGTGTAGATGGCGTCGGTCTCTTCGATGGGTTGCTCGATGGGGGCGGCAAGGCGCGGCGGCGGCGGCGGCAGGGGCATGGTGTCGCGCGTGTCGGTGACCTTGGCGAAACCGTCGGGCACGCTGGCCGGCGGAACGGTGGCTTTGTTGGCGCTATCGATGGAGTTGACCACCTTACCGAACCCCTGCCCCATGGCCAATGCCGGGGCCATGGCCGCCAGCAGGAGGAATAACAGGGGGGCGCGGTGCTGCATGTTGTTGCTTGTTTGGTTCGCAAGATAGGTGCCGGGGGGCGTGGTGTCCAGTTATAGCTTTACCCATGAACATCAAAAACCTGACGACCGAAAGCGCCGTACGCGGCCTGTTGCTGGCCTTTGCCTTTGTATTGCCCATTTTGTATGACCTGGCGGTGCCCGAGGTTTCGGGCGACATCCGCTGGACGGCCACCCACCTGGTGGCGGGCCTGGGCGCGCTGGCCATTACCCTGAAGCTGCTGGTGAACGGCTGGCCGAAGGAAAAGGCCGCCGCGCGCACGCCGTGGATCTACCCCCTGGCTGTTGGTTTGTGCATCTGGGCCGCCGTGAGCCTGGTGGACAGCATGAATATTTACCGCGGCATCATGATGTTTAAAGCGTTGTACGCGCAGATGCTGCTGATCGCGGTGGCCGCCTATGTATGGAACGGCACCTTTGCCCGCCGCCTGACCTGGGCGCTGGTGCTGCCCGTGGCTTTTGCCGCGCCGCTGGGCATGGCGCAGTTCTTCGCCTATTCCGACACCGCCATGGCCGCCGCCATTGGCAACTGGTGGCCGCACCCAGGGTTCATCATCGACCAGTTGCTGGGCTACTACCAGCAGTCGGCCATTCCCGGCAGCAGCTTTGCCAACAAGAACCTGGCCGGCAGCTGGACCGGCATGATGCTGCCATTAATTATGTACCTGCTGGTGACCAGCAAGACCTGGCGCGGCCGCGGCGTGGCCAGCGTGCTGCTGGCGCTGGGAAGCCTGTTTTTGCTGTACGCCCGCGCGCGCGCCAGCTGGGTGGCGTTACTGTTCAGCTGCCTGGTGATGGTGGGCCTGATGCTGGTGGTGCCGGTGTGGCGCAAGGAGATATTTGCCCGTTTTGCCCCGCGCCAGTGGCTGTGGCTGCTGCCCGCCGTGGTGCTGGTGGCGTTTGCCGGTGGGGCCATCAGCCCCGTGAAGGGCGCGCACAGCGTGGGCGCCAGCGTGGCCGACAACGCCAGCGCGCTGCTGAACCCCACATTTGACGACGTGGGCGGCCGCGTGGCCTACAACCTGAACAGCATTGCCATTACCGCCGACCATTGGTTCAACGGCGTGGGGCTGGGGGCCTTCCATGCCATTTACCCGGCCTATTACAACGCCATTATTGTTACCCCCAAGAACAGCTACAACGTGCTGGCGCGCCCGCAGCGCACCCACACCGATTTGATGGAAGCGTTTGACGAGATGGGCGTGCCCGGCGGCATACTGTACGCCAGCGTGTTCATATGGGGCATTGTGGCCGCATGGGGCATGCGCCGCCCCGCCGCCGTGGCCAAGGTGGGCCTGTGGCCGCTGTTTGCCGGCTGGAGTTTGCTGACCATTTGCGTGAACGCGCTGATGGACTTCCCCATGCAGTTGCCCACCGCGCCCGCCGTGTGCGTGATGCTGATGGGCGGGCTGGTGTGGCACCAGCGGCAACTGGGCACTGCCGGATTCAAGCTGAAGCACGTGACCGGCTACCGCGCCCCCCGCCCCGTGCTGCTGGCGTGGCTGGCGGTTTTGCTGGTGGCCAACTATGCCGCCATGTGGGACAGCTGGTATTACCGCCAGGCCAACATTCAATTGAAGGCCGCGATGATACGGATATTTTCGGGCGTGAATGACGACATAACGTTGCAGATGGTGGAGAACGCCAACCGCATTTACCCGTATGATGCGCGTATCCATGAACACATGGCCGTGGTGTACGCCAACTACACCGGGCAAATTCCGCTGAGCCTGGAAACCCGCATTGCCAAGGTTGAAGAGGAACTGAAGGAAGACCCGTGGGGGCCCAACCACCTGATCAACGTGTCGGGCCTGTATTTGCAGCTGGCCGAAATGAACGCCATGCAGGGCCACCCCGAAGTGGCCGTCAAGGCGCTGGCCCGCGCCAGCGAACTGTACCGCCGCTTGCTGGTGTCGGCCGACTTCAGCCATTATACCTATGGCGTAGGCGGCATGATCGCGCTGCTGCAGGGGAATGCCGCACAGGCTGTACCATTGTTCGGCCGCGCGCTGGCCATTGAGCCCGGCTACGAACCCGCCAAGCAGGGTTTGGCCCGCGCCGAAAAGATACTGAGCGCCACCGCGCCCGCCGCCAAATAAAACAAGGGAACGGCCTAGCCGCTGATGCTGTAGGAGACCACCGGCATCGCGGCATCGGGGCGGATGCTGACCGGCCGGCCCAGGTGGCTGAGGCAGGCGGTTTGGGTCAAGCGTTTTTTCAGGATGTCGGCAACCTCGGGCGCACACACCACCAGGGCCTCGCGCGTGCGGCCGCCGCTGGTGCCCGGCGGCTGGCGCCACAGCTCGAGCAGGATACGTCCGGCGATGAACAGCGGCGTCTTCATCAGCAGCGTAAGGCTTGGCCCCTGGCGGCGGCGGGTGATCTCGACCAGCCCGGCGCGCGACATGCGCTGCACTTCGACCTGTTCGTCGTCACTTGTTTCGAAGCTTGCTTCGAGGTGGTCGGTGATCATGCCGCGATGCGCCTGCTGCTGCGGGGTGATGAAGTCGATGATGATGCTGCCGCCGAGGTCGAGCAGGCGCGACAGGCGGGCGACCTCTTCGGCCGCCGACAGGTTGAGCGCGAGTTGGGCGTCGGCCTTTAAAATGTTTTTCTGGCCGGGGATGGTGCCGGCGTTAACGTCGATGGTGGCCACCGCGCTGGTCATTTCGACCACCAGGTTGCCGCCGGTGAGATGCCATGTGGGCCGCGCGCTGAGCATGGCGTCGAGTTCCATGTCGAGGCGGTCGGGCAGCTCGCTGGGGGTATCGTCGAGCTGTTCGACGCGCGGCAGGTATGGTTTCATTTCTTCGGCCAGCCGGTGGTCGGGGATCCAGCCGGTGACGGGGTGATTCCCGGCATCGTGCAGGGCGCGCGTAATGGCGTTGGGCGGCGGGATCATGACTTGGGGGGCCTGCACGTCGGATGACGGGTTTTTGTGGCTGACGGCGGCATCGAGCCGCGCGCCCTTTTCGCCGAAGCTGCTGCGCGTGACGCGCACCATAAGCCCCTGCCCCACCGTAAGGCGGACATCCTTCGGCAGTGTTTTGAGCGGCAGAAAACCGTCGAGGGAATCGCCGATATCGATGAAGGCGCCGCCCAGGGAGGGCTCGACAGCGCGCACACGGCCCCACACCACCACACCATTGATGAGCGGGCGATCGACATCGTCGATGCGAAGGCTAAGCAGCCGGCCTCGTGAATCGAACAAGGCGGCCCGGCGGTGCCAGGGGCAGGATTCAACCAGCAGGTTGTAACTCATGGGTGTGACCTAACCGAAGCGGCTGAAGAAATCAATCATGAATCACAACCATTAGTGGCTGTGGCGGATTTTGGCGCTGGCACGGGCAGCGGCGATCTTTTCTTTCAGCGTTTGCGGCAACGCGCTGGCAGGCGTTGCGTTTTGCGCCTTGTACTGCGGCACCATGGTGATGCAGTCGACCGGGCATACCGGCACGCACAGGCCGCAGCCGGTGCATTTTTCGTTTATCACTTTATGGGCGTGTTTGGCTTCGCCTTCGATGGCCAGCGTGGGGCATACCGGTACGCACAGCATGCAGCCTATACAGGTATCGGTTTGGATGAACGCAAGGTTGGCGGCGTGATGCACGGGCAGCATGGCGGCTTTTACCCCGTGCCACCTTAAGCCGCAAGGCAAGCCTGAAATCTTTACGCATTATTGAATGGGCCTGCGCGGCCGAACCATGTAAAAAACAGATAGGGAGAACAATATGGATTACACACATTTTTACCAACTGGCCGAAAAAATAGTGCCGGGCATCGCCCTGGGTATTCTGGTTTTTGCAGGATTGCTGACGGTGCGCAGGCTTATGGCTCGATGGCTTGAGGCCCATAACCGAACCCGCCACCTGACCAGTGGCTGGAGCGATCTTTTGCTGCACGCCGTGAACCATACCTACCTTTGGTTTTTACTGATGGCGGGTGTTTTTGTGGCGGTGGAGAACACTGCCTATGCCCAGCGTTTTGCCCCTGCGGTGGAAAAGATTTTTGTGGCCCTGCTGTTTATACAGGCGGGGTTATGGGTTTCGGTTTTACTGCGCGAATGGGCTTTTGATTACATCGAGAGATATCGCAAGGTGGACAGCGCCCGCATTGGGCTGGTGAACAGCTTGGTGCGGCTGGGCTACATGACCATTTGGATTGTGATCGTTTTGCTGGCGCTGGATAATTTTGGCGTGAACGTGACCGCCTTGGTGGCCGGGCTGGGCGTGGGCGGCGTGGCGGTGGCGTTTGCACTGCAGAATATTTTACAGGATATGTTCGCATCGTTCTCGATCGTGTTTGATAAGCCGTTTGTGATCGGCGACTTCATCATCACCAACGATTACATGGGCACCATTGAGCAGATCGGAATGAAGACCACCCGGGTACGCTCGCTGTCGGGCGAGCAGATCATCATCGCCAACAGCGATTTGCTGGGTAGCCGTATTCGCAATTACGGGCGCATGCGCGAACGCCGCGTGGTGTTTGCGCTGGGCGTGGAATATGACACCCCTCCAAAAAAACTGGAGCGGATACCGGCCATGGTGCGCGAGGCCGTTGAAAGGCAGGAGAATACCCGATTTGACCGCTGCAACTGGATAAACTACGGGGCTTATTCACTTGATTTTGAAACGGTATTTTTTATGACCGTACCCGACAACAACCAGATGATCGCCACACGCGAGAAGATATTTTTGGATATTTACCGGCAGTTCGCCCGGGAGAAAATCAACTTCGCCTTCCCCACCCAAGTGGAAATCCGCCGTCCTGAAACGGCAGGCGAAGACGATGACCAGGACTTGAACTAAGCCGAGTGCTTTTGTTTTTGTTCGTACATGTTGGTATCGGCGCGCTGGAAAATATCGGCTGCTTCGTCGTCGGCCCCGAACACGCACACGCCGACGCTGGCACCCACGTGCACGGTGTGCTTTTCGCCCACGCAGGGGGTGCGGCTGATAATGTCGGACAGGCTTTGGGCGCGCATCTCGGCGTTTTCGATGGCGCGCAGTTCGTTAAGGATGACGCAGAATTCGTCGCCGCCGTAACGCGCCGCGATGTCGGTGGGGCGGATGTTCTGACGCAGCAGGCGGGCGATGTGCTGGAGCACCTGGTCGCCCATGCTGTGGCCGAGGCGGTCGTTGATGGATTTGAAATCGTTGACATCGATGACCAGCAGCGCGTGGTGGCGGCCATAGCGGCGGGCGGTGGCCAGGCTGCGCTCGAGTTCGTCTTCGAACGTGCGGCGGTTGGCGAGGTTGGTTAAAGGGTCGGATTTGGCGTCGCGCTCGAGCATTTCGATGAGCGCCTGTTGCTCTTCGTATTTAGCCTTCAACTCACGGAATTCGCTCATGATCTTGGCGATCTCTTCGGGGGCCTTGGCAGGCTTCTTCACCGCTGTTTTGCGGGTCATCAGGGCGGCGAGCGGGTCGGCTTTTTTCATCAGCTTATTGTGGGGCGCTTGGGGGTTTTGGCAAGTAGGTACGGGAGAATGATTTGAGCGGCCTTGGAGGCGGCGGGGATGTCGGTTTTAAGCGCCAGGGCGACGCCTTTCAGCAGTTTGGTGGTCGCATTCCGGACCTTTTTGGAGGTGAGGATGACGCCCACGGCTGCGTAAAGGTTGGCGAGTGTCGCATCGTTCTGGATGAACTCGGGGTAGACCTCGCCGTTAATGACCAGGTTGGGCGGGCTGGCGTACTTCACCTTCACCAGTTTTTGGGCCAGCCACAGGGTGAAGGCCGGGCCGCGGTAGGCCACCACGGCGGGCACGCCCAGCAGCGCGAGTTCGAGATTGTTGGTGCCGGATTTGGTGAGCGCGGCGCTGCAGCCGGCCATGGCGGCAAAGCGCCCCTCGCCCCACACGGGCTTGAGTGAATCATCCCACCCGTGTTTGCGGCAGAAGGTGAGCGCGGGTTTATCGACCAGCACCACTTTGCCGGTGAGGTTGGGGAATTCTTGCTTCAGCGCCAAAAACGTGGCGAGGAACAGCGGCCAGTGGTGCTCCAGCTCGCTCTTGCGGCTGCCGGGGAAGATGGCCAGCACCGGCTTTTTAGGGTCGATCTTGACCGCGCGGACACGGGCCATGCGCTCGACCACCGGATGCCCGACGTAGCTTGCCGGTAAATTGTGCTCATTAAAAAAAGAAGCCTCGAACGGGAACAGGCACAGCATGTGGCTGAACACCTTGCGCAGGCCTTTGACGCGGCCCTGACGCCACGCCCACACCTTGGGGGCGACGTATTGCACGCAGGGGATGCCCAGCGGCGCGATGCGTTTGGCGAGGCGGGCGGAAAATTCCTGGTTATCGATGGTGATGCACACGGCCGGGCGGTTTTTATCGGCCCACGCGGCCAGCCCCTTGAGCAGCGCGATGATGCCCGGCAACGCGGGCAAAAACGCCAGCCCCATGCCGGGGAACAGGCGGATGCTGCCCAAGGCTTTCAGTCCCGCCTTTTTCATGGCCGGGCCGCCCACGCCGTAAAACACCACGCTGCGGTTGCGCTTTTTGATGGCGGCCATCAGTTCGGCACCCAGTAAATCACCGCTGGCTTCGCCCGCGACGATGAGCACCTTGGCTGCGATGCGGGTAGGGCGTTTGGGGTGGTTGGGGGCCATGGGCGCAATATAGGGTGGTTGGAGGCCGAATGTAACCCGCCGCCCCGCTAAAAAACGACCGCCGTGGCCTGCCCCGCACAGGCCGGTAAACAGCCGTTTTTGCTGGTTTTTATTGACTTTTGCCACAACTTGGGGTAGTTTTTAGCCATGCTACGGCGAATTGTAATAGGAAGTTTTATGGCTTTCGCCTTTATGGGGGGGGGAGCTTAGCCTTGGCTAGCAGTTGCATGTTTATTTCGGCTTGTGCTGTGCCTGTTATGAAATTTTGTTGTGTAGCAAAATGAGAAAGTTTCTTTTAGGTATTATCGTCATATTGGCTGGCATAGGACTGCTGGTGATTTTGACTTTCTCATGTTTTTTTGTGCCTCTTTGCGGCAATGCATTGCTTTATCATAGCGTAGGCTACACGCCTGATCGTTCTTATCCGCAGCATTAGAATGTTAATAATTTAAAAGCGCCCTTTGAGGCGCTTTTATCATATGGGAGATACAATTTAATGGCACCTACATTCATAAATGAAGGTTTAATTAAAATGGCGACAGTAGTGGCCGAGTGAGAGGCTGACCGATTAAATATACCTCCGGTTGGTAAATATAACGGTATCCGGGATGCGTTTCGCCACACGTATATTAGCGCAGTTACAAGTTATTTAAGAGGCGCCCAAGCAACTTTAAATATGGGCAATGAACATGAAATTATTCAGCCCGGACCCATTAATGAAACCATCATGGACAAATACAACAACGGTATTGGAAGCACGATTGGACAGAATATTAAAAATAACGGCGGAAGTATTGGGGATATTGGACCATACATTAAACAAGCCCTTGACCATAAACGGCTGATAACAGACCCCAATAGCTCTCAAGTGCAAACAATTTTTGCAGAGCAAAACGAACAACAGCGACAAAAAGAATTGGTGGATATCAGCAGTGATGATTCGCTTTCAGACGATGCGAAGCAAACCCGACGACTTGAAGCCAACCAGGCTTTTACCCAACGGCAGGTCGAATTCAATAAGGGCGTACAGGACTGGGAAATTCGGAAACGGCCCCAAGATTCTGTGACGCAGGCCCCGGCAGGGGGCGATGTGCAAGTGAGTGCCTATGACCGCAGTAACGGCCACGTGAACGCTTATACGCGGAGACGGCCTGATTAAATCCCGGTGACGAACAGGCCGGCTTTATCGGCGGCGGGGGCGAAGGCATCGCCGCCCAGCAGGATGGTTTTGCCCGCCTGCACCGCCACGCCGCGGTAGCCCAACTGGCCCAGCAGCTTGAGCGTGTGCGGGCCCACCGTGGGCAGGTCGGCCAGGTCGGTTTGGCCGGGCTTGGCCATTTTGACCAGCACCCCTGCCCGCTGGTTGTTGGCCAGTTTGCCGCGCAGGGGGGCGCAGCGTTCGATGAGCGCGTCGGTGCCCTCGACGCCCTCGATGCCGAGGATGCTGCCGTGGTGGACGATGGCGGCTTGCCCGATGTCGTGCTTGCCTAGATCTTCCAGCGCGGCGATGGCGAGTGCGATGTCGGCCTTGTCGGCGCTGTTGGGCTTGAGGCGGGTGAGCAGTTTGGCGGGCGCCAGCAGTTGGGGCGCGAGGTCGGCCACGCCTAAAATGGTGAAGCCCTTTTCGGCCAGGTAGCCGGTGCAGACCTTGAGCAGCGCGTCGTCGGAAAAGCTGCGCAGGCGCGGCAACAGGCGCAGGCCGTGGGTATCGAGCTTGAGGGTGAACAGGCTGGGGCGGTTGAGGTTGCCCGCCATGGCCACGTGCGTGACACGCTTGGCCTTGAGCTGCGCCAGCGTTTTGCCGATGGCACCCAAACCCACCTTGGCGTGGGAGGCGATCTTTTCGCCGTCGAGCTGCGGCTGCGGCTGGGCCTCGAACGTGATGAGGTGCACCTCGAACCCTTGAGCGCGGGCGCCGCTGGCCAGCACGGCCGGCAAGGTGCCGCCGCCTGCGAGAAGGCCGAGGCGCTTACTCATCGTCTTCGTACGTGGCGATGCCGCGGTTGCTGGTGAGCACGAAATCGGCCAGCTCCTTCACCTCGGACAGCTTGCTGCGTTTTTTGAGCTGGGTGGCGCGCTGGTTGAGCGGCAGGTCGTCGGCATCGAACAAATAATCGTACGCTTCGTCTATCGCCTGGATGAGCATGCGGTCGAACCCGCGGCGACGCAGGCCGATGAGGTTGAGCCCCTTGAGTTGCGCCTTGCGGCCCGAGACGTTGCCGAAGGGGGGGACATCCTGGCTGACGGCAGAATGCCCGCCGATGATGGCGTGGCGGCCGATACGCAGGTGCTGCGCGATGCCGGAGAGGCCGCCGATGGTGACGTCGTCTTCGAGCACCACATGCCCGGCCAGTTGCACGTAGTTGGCGATGGTGCAGCGGCTGCCGACGACGCAATCATGCGCCACGTGGCTGCCTGCCATGAAGAGGTTGTCGCTCCCCACCGTGGTTTTGCCTTTATCGGCCGCCGTGCCGATGTGCATGGTGACGTATTCGCGGATGTCGTTGCCGTTGCCGATGATGAGCGTGGTCTTTTCGCCCTTGTATTTGCGGTCGGGGCTGGGTTGGCCCAGCGAGGCGAAGGGGTAGACGGTGTTGTTTTCGCCCAGCGTGGTGTGGCCGGTGATGGCCACGTGGCCCACCAGTATGGTGCCGGCGCCGATGGTCACGTTTTCGCCCACCGTGCAGTACGGCCCGACCTGCACCGTTTTGTGCAGTTTGGCGCCCGGCGCGATGATGGCGGTGGGGTGGATGCTCATGTTACGTGTCGCTTTTATTCAGCACCAGTTTGGCCGAGAACGTGGCCTGGGCGCAGAGTTTGTTGCCCACGTGGGCGCTGCCGACGAATTTGTAGATGCCCATTTTATCGAACAGCTTTTCGATGATGGTGGTGAGCGTGTTGCCGGGCTGGACAGGGTGCAGAAAGCGCAGGCCTTCGACGCCCGCGAACAGGTAGGTGGCTTCGCCGGCTTTCAGGTCTTTATCGAGCGCCACCAGCAAGGCGCCGGTTTGGGCGATGGCCTCGCACACCAGCACGCCCGGCAAAATGGGGTTGCCCGGGAAGTGGCCTTTGAACAGCGGATCGGACGCCTTGAAGTGGCGCTGGGCCACCAGCTTTTTGTTGGGCTGGTATTCGCTCACCTCATCGAGCAGCAGGATGGGCGCCCGGTGCGGCAGGCGCTTTTTGATCTGGGCGAGGCCGAGGACGGGTTTAGGCGTCGTCATCGCTGCCGCCTTCGCTCGAGCTGGGTTTTTCGGAAGCGTTTTTGGTGAGGCGGCTGACCACGGCCAGTTCGCGTTTCCAGTCGCGGATGGGTTTGGCCGGGGTGCCCGCCACCACGGTACCGGGTTCGGAAATGCCTTTGGATACGCCGCTGCGCGCCGCCACCATGACCTTGGCCGCGGTGGAAATGTGCCCGACGATACCGCTTTGGCCGCCGATGACGTTGTATTCGCCGATGCTGGCGCTGCCCGCGATGCCCACCTGCGACACGATGCGCGTGCCTTTGCCGATTTTGACGTTGTGGCCCACCTGCACCTGGTTGTCGATCTTGACCATGTCGCCAATGACGGTGTCTTCGAGCGCGCCGCAATCGATGGTGGTATGGGCGCCTATTTCGACCTCGTCTCCGATGATGACGCCGCCGACTTGCGGCACCTTGAGGATGCGATCATTCAGCATGGCAAAGCCGAAACCGTCTTGCCCGATGGCCACGCCCGGGTGGATGACGCAGTTGGCGCCCATGGTGCACTTGTTGAGGGTGCAGTGCGGGCCGATGACGGTGCCTTCGCCGATGCTCACCCCGTTACCGATGACCGTATAGGCCCCCACGTGCACGCGCGCGCCGATGATGGCGCCCGGATAGACGATGACGCCCGGCTCGAGCCGTGCGGTGGGGTGCAGTTTGGCGCTTTCGGCCACCATGGTGGTTTGGTTGCGGCCGGGTTCGGGCGTTTCGCGCGGGTAGAACAGCTGCATGGCGGCGGCAAAGGCCACGTAGGGCTGGGTGGTGACGATGGCCAGCGTGCCTTCGGGCAGGGCGTGAGCGTCTTCGGCACGGACCAGCACGGCCCCTGCCCGCGTGGTGCGGGCACCGTGCTTGTACAGCTGGTTATCGAGGAAGCTGAGGTGCAGTTCTTCGGCGCTGTACAGCGGTTTGATGTCGGTGAACGTGATGCCGCCCTTGCCTACGGGCACCGGCAGGCCGATGTGTTGGCAGATGGTGGCCAGATCGAAGGGTCCGGCGGCGATGGGGCGCCATGGGGCACGGGTTTGTTCGCTCATGGCCTATATATAGGGCAATAACGGCCGTTTTTAAACCCTGGAAGCAAAAAGCGGCCCCCAAGCGTTGCCGGGGGCCGCCTTTACGCAACAGCGGGTTTATTTATCGAGCAGGGCGTTGGCGCGCTTGAGCGTTTCGGCCGAGATATCGGGCACATTGCTGGTGTTGTACAAAATGACGCTTTTGGGGATGACCAGGTCGAAGCCCTTTTCCTTCGAGATGGCATCGACCGCCGATTTGACCGCGTCGGCGATCTGCTTGCGGGCGGTAAGGTTGGCCTGGTCGAGGTCGCGCTGGATGTTGATGGCTTTTTCGCGGAATTCGGCGACTTCTTTGCCGAACGACTCTTCGGCGGCCTTGGCCTTGTCGCCGGTTAAGGTGGTGTCGGCGGCCAGCTTTTTACGCTTTTCGAGCAGCGGGGCTTCCATGCCGTCGATCTGCTTTTGGGCGGCGTCGCGCTTGGCTTGCAGGCTGGACACGGCGCGCTTGGCGGCGTTGGTATCGTTGATGACCTGCTGCGCGTCGAGCGTGGCGATCTTAAGTTCGGCGGCCATGGCTTGACCGGCGGTGAGTGCGGCGGCGCCCATGGCGGCTGCGATGGCGAAATTCTTGATGTTCATTTTTAAGACCCCTCTACTTATGGACCTATATATACTCCAACATTTTGCGCCGTGGCAGCGGTTTTTGCGTTTAGGCGGTTTGGGTGATTAAAAAAGGGGCTGGTTACCCAGCCCCTTTGATAACGGTTGGCTTTAGAAACGGCTGCCGACCGAGAAGTTGAACAGCTGGCTGCGGTCGCCGCTGGCCTTGACCACCGGCACGCCGAGATCGAGGCGCAGGGGCCCGAGCGGGCTTTGCCAGAAGATACCCGCACCTGCCGCCACGCGGTAAAGGCTGGGGTCGTTAACGGTGGCGCTGCTGCCGCCGTCGAAACTGGTGACGGTGCCGCCATCGACGAAGGTGACGCCCTGTACGCCCAGCTCTTTGAGCGTGCCGCCCAGCGGGAAGCGCATTTCGACGCTGTTGCCGAGCACGTAACGGCCGCCGAGGGCGTCTTCGGTCACGCGGTCGCGCGGGCCGATACCGCCGAAGGCGAAGCCGCGAAGGTCTTGCCCGCCGCCCATGAAGTGTTCGTACACCGGCAGCGTGCCGCCCAGGCCCGACACCGCACCGGCTTTACCGGCCAGGGTGAGTACCCAGTCGTCCATCAGCTCTTTGTTCCAGCTGACGTTGGCCAGGCCGCGCAGGTATTTGTCGGCGGTGCCGAAGCCCGAGTATTCGCCGGTAAGGGCCACGCGGTAGCCCCGGCTGGGGGTCAGCTGGCTGTCGCGGTTGTCGAAGCTCCAGGTATTGGAGAGGAACGCGCTGTTTTTGCTGCCCGCGTCACGTTGCACGAATTGCGAGGCGCCGGTGCCGACATCGGAAATTTTGATGCGCTTGAAACCGGTGGTGACGTTGTTTTTGGTGTATTCGCTCAGCGGGAAGCCGAAGCGGATATCGCCGCCCAGCGTGCCGCGGTCGTACTGAGATTCGTCCTGGTAGCTGGTCTGCTCATTGAACACGTCGGCCCCGGCGGAGAGTTCCTGCCCCAGGAAGTAGGGCTCGGTGAAGCCGAGGTTATATTGTTGCTGGCGTTGCGAAATGGCGAACTTGGCGTTGACGTCCTGACCCTTGCCCAGGAAGTTGCGCTCGCGCACGTCGGCGCTGGCGAGCAGGCCGTCGAAGGTGGAGTAACCCGCACCCACGTTGAATTCGCCGGTGGATTGCTCTTTCACCTTCACGTCGAGGTCGACCTTGTCGGGTTGCGCGGTGGGCTTGGTGGTGACGTCGGATTTTTCGAAGAAGCCGAGGTACTGCAGGCGGTCTTTGCTGCGCTTGAGCTTGTCGGCCGAGTAGGCGTCGCCTTCGGCCAGGCGCATTTCACGGCGGATCACGTAATCGCGCGTGCGGGTGTTGCCCGAGATGTTGATGCGATCGATGTAGACCTTAGGCCCGGGGTGGATGACGAAGTTGACCGCAATGGTTTTGGCGGCTTCGTCCTTTTTGTAGTCGGGCGCCACGTCGAGGAAGGCGTAGCCCTTGTTGCCGAGGGCATCGATGAGGTTGCCGGTGACGTCTTCGATCTCTTTGGCGTTGAAGGTATCGCCCTTTTCGAGGGTGATAACCTTTTTGAAATCGTCGGCCTTCAGGCCCGGGGCGTCGGCCGCCAGGGTGAGGTCGGAAGCCGCGTAGGTATAGCGCGGGCCTTCGAATACCGTATAGGTGATGATGAAGGTTTTCTGGTCGCGGGTCAGCTCGGCCACTGCGCTGGTGATCTGCACGTCGGCGTAACCTTTGCTGAGGTAGAAGCGGCGCAGCAGCTCTTTGTCGACGTCGAGGCGGCCTGCGTCGTACGTGTCGTTGCTGGACAGGAAACGCCACCAGGCGCTGGGCTTGGTGGCCACGATGCCTTGCAGTTCTTCGTCGGAAAAGCGTTTGTTGCCCACGAAGTTGAGTTGGGCGATGCGGGTTTTGTGGCCTTCGTCGACGGCGTAGATCACGTCGACGCGGTTCTGGTCGCGCTGGATGAGCTGGGCCTTGACGGTGGAGGTGAAGCGGCCGCGGCTGCGGTAGGCGGCTTCGAGCGCCTGCACGTCGGCCTGCACCTTGGCGGGCGAATAGATGGCGCGGGCCTTGAGGCTGACCAGTTCTTCGAGGCGCTTGGTGTCGATCTCTTTGTTGCCTTCGAACGCCACGCGGTTGACCATGGGGTTTTCGACCACCGTCAGCGCGACGGTGCCGTTGTCGTACTTGAGGTCGACATTGGCGAACAGGCCGGTGCCGTACAGCGATTTGATGATGTCGGACGTTTGTTCTTCGTGGAATTGGCCGCCTTCTTTGAACGGCAGGTAGCTGCGCACGGTTTCGGCTTCGACCCGTTCGTTTCCGCTGATTTTAATGGCGGTGACGGTGGCGGCCCAGGCGGGAGTGGCGGCGACGATCAGGGTTAATACCAGGGCGACGACGGGGGTAAGTATCTTCATGTAAAGCCTTTATATTTCGGGCAATGTAGCGGCAGAGCGCCTGCCGCACAAGCGACTATTGCGGTGGGGTGCCTGCGGGTGTGGCAGCCATGGCAGCGCTGCCGGCCTGCCCGGTGACGGCGTTGTAGGCCTTTTGCACCCAGCCGAAGCGCTTCACATCGTTGAACGTGGCGAAAACCGCCAGCATGATGATGAGGGTAAGCCCCACGCGCAGCGCCACCATTTGCACCTTTTCGGGCAGCGGGCGGCCGCGGATGCGCTCGTACAGCAGGAACAGCAGGTGGCCGCCGTCGAGTACCGGCAGCGGGAACAGGTTGATGACCATGAGGTTGATGCTGATGATGGCCATGAGCGTGGCCACGGCATAGAGGCCGTTGGCGGCGGTCTGGCCGGCCATGTCGGCAATGCCCAGCGGGCCGGTGAGGTTTTCGGGTGCAATGGCGCCGACCAGCAGCTTGCCGAATGCGTTGACCGTCATGCTGGTGAGTTCCCACGTGTGTTCGACCGCGCGCCTGAGCGAGCCCCCTACCCCGTGGTGCTGCACAAAGGCGGCATAGCTGGGGCTGACCCCGACCCGGCCGACGATGTGGTTATCGCCCAATAAATCTTTAAATTCGGACTTTTGCGGCGTTATATTAATGTGTTTTGGCAAGCCGTTGCGCTCGACCACCAGTTGCACCGGCACGCCCGCGTGTTCGGACACGTAGGTTTGGAAGTCGTCCCACGTGATGATCTGGGTATCGTCGGCCTGGCGGACGATATCGCCTTTTTGCAGCAGGCCGTGCGCCGGCATGTTGGGCAGCGTGCCGCCGACTTCGGGGCGCAGCTGGCGCTCGCCCGACAGCATGAGGCCCAGCACCAGCACGAAGGCGAAGACCAGGTTCATGAGCGGGCCGGCCACCACTACCCAGGCGCGTTGCCAGATAGCTTTGGCGGCAAAGGAATCCTTATGGTTTTTGTGGCTGTAGGCCTTGCCGTCCTCCTGACCCAGCATTTGCACGTAGCCACCCAGCGGCAGCCAACCGATCTGCCAGTGGGTTTTTTGCTTGTCGACCCACTGGATGATGGGGCGGCCGAAGCCGATGGCGAACGCCTGAACCCGAATGCCTACGCTGCGCGCGGCGAAGTAGTGGCCCCACTCGTGCACGAACACCAGGATGCCCAGCACCACAATAAAGGCGACCACGCTGAACAGCGTTTCGCCGCCCGGCAGGGTTTTGGCCAGTTGCGCGATGTGGGCTAAAAAATCGGGAGGTAAATTATCATTATTCATGGCGCCGAAAGTACCGCGCGTTGCGGCTTTTATACAAGCTAAAAAAGCACTTAGGCTACTTTTGCCGCGGCCGTCAGGCCGCCGAAGCGCCGCTCGCGCAGCACAAAGCTGCTGAGCGCGGCATGCAGGTGCGTGGGGCCGAAATCGGGCCAGGCGACCTCGGAGAAATACAGTTCAGCATACGCGGCCTGCCACAGCAAAAAGCCGCTGATGCGCTGCTCGCCGCTGGTGCGGATGATGAGGTCGGGGTCGGGCAGCCCGGCGGTGTCGAGCGCGGCGGCAAAATTTTCGGCCGTGGGGGCTTTGCCCTGTTCGGCCAGCTTTTGCGCCGTGCGGAGGATCTCGTCGCGCCCGCCGTAGTTGATGGCGAACACCGTGGTGATTTTGGTGTTATGCGCGGTTTTGGCCTCGACCTCTTCCATCAGGCTGCGGATGTCGGCATCGAGGCGGGCGTCGGACCTATCGCCGATAAACCGCACGCGCATGCCCTTTTTGATGATGCTGGCGAGTTCCTTGCGGAAATACAGGCGCATGAGGTTGAACAGGCCTTTCACCTCGAGGCTGGGGCGGCCCCAGTTTTCGGTGCTGAAGGCATAGAACGTGGCATTGGGCACGCCGACCTCGATAAGCTCTTCGATGACCCGGCGCAGGGTTTCGACGCCCTCGCCGTGGCCTTTCAGGCGGTTTTCGCCGCGCGCCTGCGCCCAACGGCCATTACCATCCATGATAAAGGCGACGTGCTGTGGCAATTTGTCTAACGGCAGGCTCATGGGCACGATTGGTAGAATAAAACCCCCTGCCCCGCAAGCCAATTGCGCCATTGTACAGGCAAATAAAAGGAGCCTTGCGGCCCCTTTATGTTGCTGTTTTGCTTAACCTTGCAGCTCGGTCAGCAGTTCGGCGGCCTTGGCCTTCTTTTCGGTGATGGTGGCCTTTTCGAGCAGCCAGGCGCTGACCTTGTCTTCCATGACAGGGCCGGCCAGCATGTTGCGGTTTTGCGGGTTGGCGAAGTACTGGCGCACCTGCTCGCCCTGCGGGCCGGCCATGGCGATCTGGTTTTGCACGGCCTGGTCGATGTCGGCGTTGGTAACCTCGATCTTTTCGCTGCGGGCGATCTCGGCCATCAGCAGGCCCAGGCGCACGCGGCGTTCGGCCAGCGGCTTGATCTGCTTGATGACTTCCTGCGGGTCGCCCATGGCTTCGGGCGGCAGGCCGCGGCGTTGCAGCTCTTGCATCTGGGCGTTGAGCAGCGCGTGCATTTCGTTGTCGACCATCACGCCCGGCACTTCGAACGTATTGCTTTCGTCGAGGCTGTCGAGCAGTTCGCGCTTCAGGCGCTGGGTGCTGGCCAGGGCCAGGTCGCGCTCGGCGCCGCTTTTAATGACGGTTTTGAGCTGTTCGAGGCTATCCATGCCCAGCACCTTGACCGATGCGTCGGTCAGGTCTTCGGCCACGCCTTCTTCGACGGCGTTGACCTTGAGCTTGAACACGGCGGGCTTACCGGCCAGCTGGCTGGCGTGGTAATCTTTCGGGAAGGTCACATCGACATCGACGCTGTCGCCCTTTTTGGCGCCCACCAGCCCGTCTTCGAAGCCCGGGATGAGGCTGCCGCTGCCCAACACCACTTTAAAGTCTTTCAGGTTGCCGCCATCGAACTTCTCTTCTTTTTTACCGGCCTTGGTGTAGCCGTCGCCGGTGATGGTGACGCGGTCGCCCATTTTGGCGGCCTTGGCGGTGTCTTTGAACTGCTTCATCTGGTTTTTCAGGCGGTCGAGCGCGTCTTTGACCACGTCGTCGTTCACTTCGGCCACGTGCTTGGTGAGCTTGAGGCCGGTGTAGTTTTTGGCAGAAATTTCGGGCATCAGCTCAACGTCGGCGTTGAAGGTGAAGGCGGCGTCATCGGCCACGGTGAAGTTGGAGGCGTCTTTGCCCGGGGTACTTACGCGCGGCTGGCCTGCAATGCGCAGCTTCTGCTTTTCCAGCGCCTGCGGCAGGTATTCCTGCACCAGTTGGCGGGCCACTTCGCCGCGGGCTTCGTCGCCGAAGCGCTCGCGCACCACTTTAAGCGGCGCCTGCCCGGGGCGGAAACCGTCGAGCTTGACCTTGCCGGCCAGCGTGGTGAAGTGCTTGCTCAGGCGTTCGCTCACGGCGTCGGCCGGAATGGTTACCTTGAGGCTGCGGCTGAGGCCCTTGCCTTCGGTCATTTCAATTTTCATGTGGAATCCCCCTCGTTTGAATCGCTAATAATCGGGGCGTTTATGCCGGAATGACAGCAAGGGGTCAAGTTTGGCGTAAAGCGGTGTTGAAATTGGCCGGGGTTTAGGTTAAAGCCCCTCTCGGCGGCGATCGTAGCTCAGCTGGTAGAGTACAGGATTGTGGATCCTGGTGTCGCGGGTTCAAGCCCCGTCGATCGCCCCATTGAATTGCAAACGGCCCCGGAACATCCGGGGCCGTTTTTTCGTTGCGCTTTGCCCCTGCCCTATTTAGGGTGCGCCCACGCGGATATGGCGGAATTGGTAGACGCATCAGGTTTAGGTCCTGACGCCGCAAGGTGTGGGAGTTCGAGTCTCTCTATCCGCACCACTTAACAAGGAGGCAAGGCATGAAGATCATTCTGGGCAGCCAGAACGCCGCCAAGCTGAAGGCGGTTGAAGACGGCGTGAAGGCCTATTGGCCCGAAGCCGTTGTGACCGGCCACGACGTGCCCAGCGGCGTGCCCGCCCAGCCCCTTGGCCATGAACAGACCTTGCAGGGCGCGCTTAACCGCGCCCGCGCCGCCCACGCGCTGGGGGCGGACCTTGGCATTGGGCTTGAGGGCGGCGTGGTGGGCATTCATGGCACCCCCATTATGATGAGCTATGTGGCCGTTACCGACGGCACGCGCGAAGTGGTGGTGCCGGTGACCGGCATGCCCCTGCCCCACAGTTGGGGCCAAGCGCTGGAAAAAGGCGCTGAACTGCGACCTTTTGTGATGCAGGCAGGATTGCCCTACGACTATAAAAGCGGCGTGGTGGGCACGCTGACCAACAACCAGATGAGCCGCGACGAACTGTTTGCCGTGGGGGTTAAAACCGCGCTGGTGCCGTGGGCCAACCCGGCGGCTTTTGGGGAAACGGCGGCTGCCTGACCTTTCGTGTCATTCGCGACACATGTATGCAAGCCAGGCGGCAAAACCGCCCCGAATTCCATTGCTGTATTCAAAATGCGCCCCTAGCCTTGGTGCACCTGAACTATTAAAACCTATACATGTGGCCGGAGAATAAAATAATCCAAGAAAACCCGGCGAACCTTTAGCAATAAAGGCCTCGGCAAGAGGGAATGCCCCAAAAAATCGATTATCGCCACCAATACGCAGCGGTTGATAAAACAACAAATATCCCGCTCTATTGGTGGTGATTTCATGATACCCGCGCAGCGGCTTTGGACGCGTGAGCGCCTTCCGCCGAACGGCGGACTTCATAAGGGTGCGCCGTTTGCCAAACCAGCGCACAGCGCGACTGGCAAAAAAGGCGTTTTTTAGCCTAAAAACTCCAAGAATTTATCCTCTTCCAGCACCGCAACCCCCAGTTTTACCGCCTGTTTCAGCTTGCTGCCCGGCTCGGCGCCCACGATCAGGTAATCGGTTTTGGCGGTGACCGAGTTGGTGACCCTGGCCCCCTGCTGCAACAGGCGGGCCTTGGCTTCGTCGCGGCTCAGCGCGCTAAGGCTGCCGGTGAGCACCACGGTTTTGTCGGAGAAATACCCGGTGCGGCGCGGCTGCACGGCGGATGCCTGGATGTCGATACCCGCATCCATAAGGTCGGAAATCAGGGCTTTGGTGTGCGGCTCGGATGCGTGGCTGATGATGGATTGCGCCACCACCGGGCCGATGCCTTCGATGTTGGTCAGCACCTCGGCGGCGTCGGGTTGCGCCAGCGCGGCGGAGAACGCCTGCCAGGTTTTGAAGTGCCGGGCCAGGTCGTTGGCGGTGGCTTCGCCCACGTTGGGGATGCCCAGCGCAATGATGAAGCGCGGCAGCGTGGGGTTTTTGGCTTTTTCGATGGCCGCCAGCAGGTTGCTCACCGACTTTTCGCCATAGCCTTCGAGCGTTTGCAATTGCTCACGATGTTGGCCCAGCCGGAAGATATCGGCGGCGGTGCGCACCCACCCAAGGCCCACGAACTCGGCCAGCTGCTTTTCGCCCAGGCCGTCGATATCGAGCGCCCCGCGGCTGACGAAGTGCTCCAGGAAGGCCTGGCGTTGCGCCGGGCAGGCCGCCACGTTGGGGCAGCGCCAGTCGGCTTCGCCTTCCAACCGCATCAGCCTGGTGCGGCAGGCGGGGCATTCGTGCGGGAAGATGAATTTTTTGGAACCGGCGGGTCGTTTATCCAGCACAACACTGACCACTTTGGGTATTACGTCGCCCGCGCGTTCGATGAACACGGTGTCGTTAATGCGGATGTCGCGCTGCTCGATGTAATCTTCGTTATGCAAGGTGGCGTTGCTGACGGTGACACCGCCCACGTGCACCGGCTTGAGTTTGGCCACCGGCGTGATCTTGCCGCTGCGGCCCACCTGGATGTCGATGCCCTCGAGCACGGTGGTGGCCTGCTCGGGCGGGAACTTGTGCGCAATGGCCCAGCGCGGCGTGCGCGCCAGTTCGCCCAGGCGGTTTTGCAGCGTGCGGTCGTCTACCTTGTAAACCAGGCCGTCGATGGCATAGGGCACGCGCGTGTAGCGTTGCGTTTTCCAGCTGTTGTGGATGCCAAGCAGCTCGGCACGGTTGGCGGCTTTTTCGATGGCCGGGGTTTCGAACCCGGCTTCGTGCAAAAACAGCAGCACGGTGGTTTCGGTCAGCAGCGTAAAACTGGGCACCGGCGGCAACGAGTAGGCCAGAAATCGCAACGGCCGCGCGGCGGTGATGGCGGTATCGAGCTGGCGCAAACTGCCAGCCGCCGCGTTGCGCGGGTTGGCAAAAACCTTATCGCCTGCGGCGGCCTGCGCGTTATTCAGTTTTTCGAAATCGGCTTGCGTGATGTACACCTCGCCACGGATCTCGATGTCGTCGGGAAAGCCGTCGCTGGTGAACTGCCCGCGCCGGAGCTGCTGCGGAATGTTGGCGATGGTGCGCACGTTGGCGGTGACGTCTTCGCCGGTTTCGCCGTCGCCGCGGGTGAGCGCGCGGACGAGCTTGCCGTTTTGGTAGGTGAGGCTGAGCGACACGCCGTCGATCTTCGGCTCGATGATGATCTCGGGCGTTTTTTCCAGCCGCAAAAAGCTGGTGATGCGGTCGAGGAAGTCGGTGACGTCTTCTTCGGCGAACGCATTACCCAGGCTGCGCATGGGCGCGCGGTGTTTGCCGCTGCCGAACGCGCCTTGGCGTTGGCCGCCCACTTTTTGCGTGGGGGAATTTTTATCGGCCAGTTCGGGGTGCTGTTCTTCCAGCTGTTGCAGTTTGCGGAACAGCGCGTCGTATTCGGCGTCGGAAATTTCGGGCGCATCCTGCGTGTGGTATAGCGTGTTGTGCCGCTCGATCTCGGCGGCGAGTTGCCGCATTTCGGCTTTGATGTTTTGCGTGCTGGCGTGGCTGAACAGATCGCTTGTTAAATCGGGCATGCCCCAATATAGCGCGGCCTGCTTGCGGCGGGTAGAGGTTTAGCCTAGGTTTGCGCCGTTATCCCCCTCTTTTCACGGAGCCGCAATGACAGCCCCCGAAACAAAACCGGCCAGCGCCACAACTTATGTGTTGCGCCAACTGACCCCCGCCGACAGGCACTACGCCAACGGCACGCCCGTGCCGCAGCACAAGCTTGATGACTGGCAGACGGTGCGCAGCCCGTACGGGCCCTACGCCGGTTACGGCGATGCCGAAGACGATGAATGAACGAATACAGGGCCCCTTGTGGGGCCCTGTTTTTTAGTCGTGCAGGTTGGCGTTGTGCCAACCGGTGGGTTCATCGCCGTCGCACGGCGCATCGAACCGCACCGGCGGCAGGTACACGTCGCTGAAAGGTTTTTGCGGCAAGATGATCGCCGGGTAGCAGGTGCAGCCGCCCTTTCGGGTACAGCCGCACACATCGCCCGCATAGGGGCAGGCTTGTTGGGTGGAATCGCTCATTGCGTTCTCCAATAAAAAAAGCGGGCCGATGGCCCGCGGGGTTGAACTTGCATTTGCGCTAAACTCAATACCTCACAGCCACCGTCACGCGTTTACGCCCACCAATAGGTGGGCTGGGTAAACAGGAAGGTAGCAGTGTTGGTCACGGGTTAAATATAGGCAGCGCAACAGGGTGTTTCAAGCAAAAAGGCCCCGAAAGGCCCATGTTATTTGGCGATCTGCTTGAGACCCTTGTAAATTTGCTGGTACCAGACCTTTTTTTGCCCGGCGGGCGCAAGCTTGGCTTTGGTCAGCAGGGTGTAGGCCTGCTCGTACCACATGCTGGCCGGATAGTTGTACCCGAGGATGGCCCCTGCCCGCTTGGCTTCGTCGTTCAGGCCGATGGCCAGGTTGCTTTCGATCAGCCGGTACAGCGCTTCGGGCGCCTGGCTGGTGGTCTGGTATTGGTCGACCACCGTTTGGTAGCGGTTGATGGCGGCAAGGTATTGCCCCTTGCCTTGGTAATAGCGGCCCACCTGCATTTCGCCACCGGCCAGGTGGTCGCGGCACAGCGTGGCCTTCAGCTTGGCGTCGCGCGCGTAGTCGCTGTCGGGGTAGCGGTTGACCACTTCGTCGAACGCGTTGAGCGCGTTTTGGGTGTGGCCCTGGTCGCGCGTCACGTCGCGGATGCGGGCGTAGTAGCTCATGCCCTTCAGGTAATAAATGTAGGGCAGGTCTTTGTGGCCCGGGTGCATTTTGATGAACGCGTCGGCCGAGGCGGCGGCCTCGTCGTACTCGCCCGCCTTGTAGTGGGTGTACACGCCCATCATTTCGGCGCGGATGGCCCAGCCGGAATACGGGTACTGCCGTTCAAGTTCCTCGAAGCTGTGGGTGGCGGCGCTGTACTTGCCTTTTTTAAGCTCGGACAGGCCGTTGTTGTACAGTTCGCCCACCGTGCCGGTGAGTTCGCCTTCGGGTTTGCTGGCGCAGGCGGTGATCAAGGCAACGCCCATGAGGGGCAGTAGTATTTTGTTCTTCATGGGGTTAACTTGCCGTAACTATGCAGCCCTGACAAGAACAGGTTTACACCAATGTAGCAGCACAGCGTGGCGGCAAAACCGGCCAGCAGCCACCACGCCAGCAGGCTTGAGCTTGGTTTTTGCGTCAGCCGCACATGCAGGTAGCCTGCGTACACCAGCCACACGATGAGCGCCCAGGTTTCTTTCGGGTCCCACTGCCAATAAGCGCCCCACGCCTGCTGCGCCCACAGGCAGCCCAGCAACACCGCCAGCGTGAACACCGGAAAACCGATGGCGATGAGCCGGTAGGCGGTTTTTTCGAGCGATACCACGCTGGGTAGGCGCGGCGTGTTGGTTTTTTGCTTGATGAGCAGCGCCACGGCCACTGCCGCCGCCACGGCAAAGCAGCCGTAGCCTACAAAGTTGGCCAGCACATGGAAAGGCAGGATGGCGTTTTGCAGCGCGGGCACAAGCTCTTGCGGCGCGCTGGCGCCCAGCGTGTGCAGCCAGTAACTGAACAGAGCGGCGGCGGCCATGATGGGGCTGGCGAAAGGGATGAGCCGCATGGGCATGCTGGTGGCATCGAACACCACGCTGAGCGTGCCGATGACGAACAGCGTCAGCACGCTGACGCTGTATAGATTGGACATGCCCCAGTGCCCTTGCTCGAGCACCTGGAAGTTTTCGTACGGAATGCCCAGCGTAATGCCGCCCGCCAGCCCGGTGGCGGCGTAAACCATGAAGGCGGTGATGGCAAAAAGGCTTTTGCGGTACAGGCTGAACGGCCCGAACACCCCTGCCCCCACGAACAGCGCGGTGAGCAGCGGCACCAGTTGCTGGGTAAGCAGTTGGTCGCGCGCGGTGTTTTGATTGAGGTGCGGTTGCAGGAAGATGATGAGCCCCGCGGCGGCCAGCGCCAGCATGGCTACAACAGCCAAAGGCGTCAGCCACGCAGGCAGCGGCGCGGCTGGTTTTTTGGCCATCAGCTGTAAAAGCGGAAGTTGTTTTTGCCGGCTTTTTTAACCGCGTACATGGTTTCGTCGGCCGCGTTCAGGATAGCGTCGGTGGTGGCGCCGTCGGCCGGGGCCACGGTGATGCCCACGCTACCGCCGATCTTGATGCGGGTTTCGCCCACCCAGAACGGTTCGTTCAGCAGCGTCAGCACTTTTTGCGCGCGCTCGGTGAGCAGGGCCTTGTCGGTCAGGTTGAAGAAGATCAGCACGAATTCGTCGCCGCCCAAACGGGCCACCACGTCACCATCGCGCACGCAGGCGGTGAGGAATTCGGCCACCTTGCGCAGCACGGCGTCGCCCATTTCGTGGCCGTACTGGTCGTTGATGGGCTTGAATTTGTCGAGGTCGATGTAGAACAGCGCCAGCTCTTTGCCGCCTTTAAGCGCATGGTCGAGCTTTTGCACCATGCCGCGGCGGTTGGCCAGGCCGGTCAGCGGGTCGCTGTTGGCCTGTTGCACGGCCTTGTCGCGGTTGGTCAGGCGGTTGAGGCCGTTGGCCAGTTCGCCCATCAGGTCTTTCCGGGTGGTTTCGACCGGCGCGGGCGCCACGCCGCTTTCGAGCTGGGCGGCGAAGTGCAGCAGCTTTTTAAGCAGGTCTTCGTCCGATTTGGCATTGATGTAGGCCATCAGAACCGCCACGGCCATCACCACGGCCACAACCAGCAAAATGGTGAGGTACGGCAGGTAGCCTTTCAAAACCAGGCCGATAAGCCCGGCGCCTACGGCCAGAAGAACAGGAAGGAGTTTATTGATATTCATTGCCGCGATGGTAACGGCTGGAGGAATGGGGTCAAGAGTTTTGCGTTAAAACCCTACTTTCTCTTTTGGGCCGCCACGTATTCGCTAGGCGGAGTGGATTTTTCATTTTCTCCGAAGACGCGAGCACCGCAAGTGCACACTTAAGTGCATGCGGAGCGCAGAGGCTAGGAAAAATGAAAAAGCCGCCCGGCTAGTAGAATACCCAACAAAAAAGGGCCCCGACTTAGAGGCCCCCGACAACACAATGCTGCTATGCAGCTTTGCGCTGTTTCCGGCTGTCAGTAGTAGAAATCTCTACCGCAGCCTGGGTTAATCGACCCTTTTTCTTCGAGGAAGCCTTCTTGGCGGGCTTCTTCTTAGCAGCGGCCTTCTTCTTGGCCGGGGCCTTTTTCTTGGCAGCGGGTTTCTTCTTGGCAACCATGGTTGCATCTCCTTGTTGTTGTGTTTGAACATTGCCAGCCTCGCCGGTCCGGAGGGTCAGACCGATTTTAGCGGCAATCTCGCGTACCAGGCTCATAACTTCGGCCTGGGAAATATTGGCAAAACCGTCCAATACGGTCATGCCCGTCTCCATACTGGCGGCAAACAAAACGCGGCTGCCTATTTCAGTTTCAGCCACCGGTACTTCAAGTACCGCCAGTTTTTGCTTGGTCTCGGCCGTAATGTTCGCACGGAACACGGCACGATTGAGGACCACAAGAGCGTTGCGCGATTCACCCGAAACCGTGTTGAAGGTTTCCTTCACGGCCCACACGTCGGCGGGGCTGGGTTGCAGCGGAATGACGACCAGGTCGGCGGCGCGGGTGGATACCTTGATATCCATCTCGGCGTGCGGCGGGGTGTCGATGATAATAACGTCGTTGGCTTCGCGGGCCATGGCCAGGTCGCGCGTCAACCGCCAGCCGGAAGTGGCTATCAGACCGATATCGTCTTTTTTGCGTTGCGCGTGCCAGTGGGAGCAGGTGCCTTGCGGGTCGGTGTCGAACAGCATGGTGCTGTAACCCATTTGCGCAAACGCTACCGACAGGTGAGCGGCCAAAGTGCTTTTGCCGGATCCACCTTTTTGCTGTGCAACGGTAATAACGTAAGCGGGCATGTAACTCCTTTTAACTTTTGTTTATTCAGAGCGTACACCGTTGCGCGCAACACTAAAGAGGGTGCGCCACTATTTGCTGATGAGTTGCTGTTCAGGTGTGACATTTTTGTAAAATGTGTTAGCGTCGCGAAATGAATTTAAGCGCAGAAAGGCTGGCGGTTTTACGCATCGCGCGCAGCGGCGGCGTGGGTCCTGTCACGTACAAAAAAATTGTATCGAAATCGGGCACACCACTACATGCAGTGTTGGAATGGAAAAAATTTGCCGGTGAAAAAATTCTGGCGACCGAAGAAAGCGTGCTGCGCGAACTGGAAACGCTGGAGAAAAACAACGGCTGGTGCGTGTGCGTGGGCGACGAAAATTATCCGCGCGCATTCGAGCACCTGCCCGATGCGCCGGTTGTACTGTGCGGCCTGGGCGACGCAAGCTGGCTGAACACCCGGCAGGTTGCCGTTGTGGGCAACCGCAACGCCAGCGCCGCGGGCCTGCAGTGGACGCGCGAACTGGCCAGCACGCTGGTGGCCAACGGCCTGACCATCACCAGCGGGCTGGCGCGCGGGATAGACAGCGCCGCGCATCGCGGCGCGCTTGATGCGCACGGCGGTACCGTGGCGGTGGTGGCGGGCGGCGTTAACCATATTTACCCGCCCGAGAACGACAAGTTGCGCGCCGAGATCATCGAACACGGCTGCGTGGTGAGCGAACAGCCGTGGGGCATGGTGCCGGTGGCCAGCTTTTTCCCGCGGCGCAACCGCATCATCGCCGGTTTGAGTTTGGGTTTGGTGGTGAGCGAAGCCAGCCGCGAAAGCGGCAGCCTGATCAGCGCCAAGTGCGCGCTGGAATACGGCCGCGAAGTGTGGGCCGTGCCCGGCAGCCCCACCGACCCGCGCGCGGGTGGGCCCAACTGGCTGCTCAAGCAGGGCGCCACGCTGATCGAGAACGCCGCCGACATTCTGCAAACCGTGCCGCGCGACTTTTTGCCGCCTGCCCAAAACCATTCGCGCAATCACTCGCTGCCCTTGTTCGGTGTTGATGAAGAAGAAGCGGCGGCCGAAGAACTGGCACCGACACCCGCAGGCGGTTTGGCCGGCATGCTGGGGCGCACCGGCGTAACGGTTGATGTGCTGGTGCGCCAGAGCGGCAAGCCCGAAGCCGCGATACTGGGCGAACTGGTTGAGCTTGAACTGATGGGCCACGCCGTGCGCGAGGCCGACGGCACCTGGCGGACGGCTTAGATGCCGAAATAAAAAAGGCCGACGTTGCGTCGGCCTTGCTTCGCCCTGCATCACCCCCTAGTAGCGGGGCGAACTTTTTTCATCGCGCGTTTTGTCGTTGGGTACCGTGTTCACGGCCTCCACATCGCTGGCCGATGTAAACTGTCCGGTGTCATCGCGCTCGGCATCGCCGTAGTGCTGGCCGCGCGCATTATCCGTTTGCGTATCGTCATCAAGGTCGTTCTGCTCGTCGTAGCTGGCGTAGGTATCGCTGCCCGAATATGCGGCGCGCGCGGCATTGAGCGCGTTATCGTTCAAGGTGCTTTCGGCTTTCTGGTTCCACTCGGCGCCGTTGCTTTCATCGCTGGCGCCGGTCCACTCCTGTTTGCGCGTGGGTTGGTTCTGCCCGTTCTGTTCGGGGTTGTCGTAGCGGTTATCATCGGGCCGTGCCGCCGATTTGCTGATTGAAACCCGGCCGCTGCTTTGACTGCTCATGACCCGCCACTCCCCTGTTGTTTTTAGTGCCCGGCCAGCATGCCGGGCGGCGGGTAAAAGTTCCATGCCAAGGCACCGTGCTTTTCATAAAGCTTTAAAAGACCGCCCTGATCAACAATTGGCCAGCAATTGGGCAAACAGCCGCACTACATATATATGTACCTGCTGCACGCCCTGTTATGCTGGCGGGCATGAACATCATCAAACGCCCCAACCACCGCGCCAAAACCCGCAGCTCCAAACAGCCGTTGGGCCTGCTGCCCAAGGCCGGGCTGGCCGTGGCCGCCGTGGCGCTGGGCGCGGTGGTGCTGGAAGGCGGCGCCCGGCTGCTGGAGCGGAACAATATTCCGGCGGCGTATGTGGGCAGCCCGTATTATTCGGCCACGTTTGAAAAAGAAATGCGCGCCGCCCCCGGCGGCTGGCACACGCCGGTCAGTAGCACACTGGTGGTGCCGAACACCTACCATGGCCGGTGGTTCAACACGCAGTACGGCCAGCGCATCACCTTCGGCCAGCCCAATGGCGCGCCACACACCGTGTGGCTGCTGGGCGGCAGCGCGGTTTATAACGGCGAAGTGCCCGACGCCTTTACCATGGCCAGCCAGTTGCAAAACCTGGTGAACCAGAACGAAGCCACCAAAGGCCAGTGGAAGGTCGAGAACCTGGGCGCGCGCGGCGTGCACAGTGCGCAAGAGCTTGAGCGCCTGAAGATGGTGCCGCTGAAGCAAGGCGATATTGTGGTGTTTTACGATGGCGCCGCTGATGCCCTGCACGGCGTGTTTTACAACAATGCCACCCCTGCCCCGGCGGCGTTTTCGTGGCGAAGCCACTTGGCACTGGCGCGTTTGCTCCCAGCACCTTCTGCCGCGCCTGCCCCTGCGCACCTGGCCGATGCCAAACAGATGACGGCCATTCTCGACCGCACCATCAGCACCTACGGCACCAACCTGGACTACGCGGCCAGCTTTGCCCGCAAGCACGACGCGCGCTTTGTGCAGGTGCTGCAACCCATGCTGTTCAGCCAGCCCACTCTTTCCGACGCCGAAAAAGCCCTTGCCGCCAACACCGCGCTGGTGCCGCCGGGCACCGAAGAAGCCCTGCGCGCCGCCTACGCGCAGTTTAAAGTGGCGCTGCCTTCGCTGGCCGCCATGAACGGTTGGGAGTACGCCGACTTTTCGCCCATTTTAAACGGCACCGACGAATATTACCTGAACGCCACCGACACCACCGAGCGCGCCAGCGCACTGGTGGCCGGCTACCTGTACAAAATACTGTTCAGACAACCGGGGGCGTAGCCGCCAAGCTGGAGGCCTCGGCCTTCAGCCTGCGGCGCAGGTTGCATTCCACGTACTGCACCACCAGCGGCACCAGGGCCGAAATACCGATGGCCATCAGGCCCAAACGGTCGACATGCAGCAGGTGGCCGCCGCCTTCGGAAAGAATGAACGACGAACCATACGCCCCCACCGCGGCCGAAAAACTGGTGACGGCGCTTTGCAGCGACATGTACAGCCCGCGCTGGTCGGGCGGCGGGATTTTTGACGACAGCGCCATGCAGCACACGTTGCGCCCGCTCATGCCCACCATGAAGCCCACGAAGATCATCACAACGATCCACATGGGCACGGTGGCGGCGGGCATGGCGTAAAACACAAAGCCGATGGCCGTGACGATAAGCACCAGCGTGGTGAACAGCGACGCCGACATGGTGGCCGAGTATTTATCGACCAGGTAACCCGAGAACCGCATGCTGAAAAAGCTGACCGCGCCGCCGCACATGTACAGCAGACCAAGGTAATCGCGAGGGTAACCCATGTTGAGCTGCAAATGGGCCGACACATTGGGAACGATGAGGAACCCCGCGCCCATCGCCAGGCCCATCATGGCATAGCTGGCCAGCGTGTGGCGGTTGGCCAGCAGTTGCCCCATGCGGGAAAAATGGCGCACCAGGCTGTCGCCTGCGGCCATGGCGGCGCGGTAGGGCAGTTTCCACTGGCCGATCACCAGCACCACCAACCCGGCCAGCCCGGCCACCACAAACGGCGCCTGCCAGCCAAAATAATTGGAAAGCTCGAGCCCGAACGGGATACCCACCACCGACGCCGCGGCAAACCCGCCCGCCACCGCGCCCATGGCGGCGCCGCGCCGCTGCGGGGGAATAAAGTCGGCCACCATGGCCTGGCTCAACGCCATCATCTGCCCGCCAAAGGCCCCTGCCAAAATACGGGCGGCCAGCATGCTGTGCAGGTCCCACACCTGTGTGGTGGCCAGCGTGGAAACCACCACGCCCGCCAGGCAAAACAGCATGGCGGTTTTGCGGGGGAATTTATCGAGGAACGGGCTGCTGAGTATCCCCGCCAGCGCCGCGGCAAACGAATAGCTGCCGCCCACCAGCCCGATGCTGTGGTTGGGAATGTTCAGTGCGTGCGCAAAGTCGGGCCCCAGCGGCATCACCATCACAAAATCGAGCATGTTCACAAACTGCACCAGTGCCAGCAGGGCAATGAGCAGGCGTTCCTGCGCCGGGGCAAGCGTATAACCGGTGGGGTTCATGGCCTTTGCATGCCGCATATGCGGCGCCTGCGCAATGCGGGCCTGCCCTAAAAGCATAAAGCGGTGGTGCAGGCCTGCCATGCGCCTATAATGGGTCATGGCAAAAACCAAGCTCGCGCTTTTCGACCTTGACGGCACGCTGGCCGAGACCAGCGAAGCCAACGTCGAAGCTTACCGACGCGCCTTTGCCGACCAGAGCCTGGCCTTCAACCAGCAGGTTTACCAGGGCAGCCACGGCATGCACTGGACGCAAAGCCTGCCGCTGCTGCACCCCGAAGGCACGCTGGAAGAATTCAACACCCTGCGCAGCGCCAAAAGCAGACATTATGCGCAGCTGATGGCACTGACCAAACCCATCAAGCCGGTCATCGACCTGTATAACCTTTACGAGCCCACGCACTACCGCGCCGTGGTCACCTCGGCCAGCCGCGCCAATGCCGAAACGATCTTGAAGCACCTGGGCCTGACGCCCGACCTGCTGATCGCCGCCGACGACGTGCAGCGCCCCAAGCCCGACCCCGAAGGCTTTTTAAAAGCCATGGCGCATTTTGGCATAGGCCCCGAGGATACGATCATCTACGAAGACTCCGAACGTGGCCTGCAGGCCGCCCGCGCCAGCGGCGCCACGGTGGTGAATGTGGCCACGCTGTTAACTTAGTATATTTTCTTAACAGCGCATGGGGTTAGCACTGGGGGGTGAAGATCGCCCTCGCCTTTGTGGCCGTTATCGTCGCGCTGCTGTTGGGCGCGGCTTTGGCGTTGCAGGCGGGGCTGCTGCGCGCGCCGGTCGAAAACTATCTTTCCCGAAAACTGCAACGCCCGGTGGCCATGGCGGCGCTGCGTGCCAACGTGCTGTCGCTTAACCCTTCGCTGCACGTGAAGGAGCTGAAAATAGACAACGCGCCCTGGGCAGGCACCGCGCCGCTGGCCGACATCCAGCAGCTCGACGTGTACACCCGCTGGGGCTCGCTGCTGCGCGGCAAGCCGGTCATCAGCAAGCTGGAGATGCAGCAGGGCAGCGTCAACCTGCTGCGGCAGGCATCGGGCCGCGCCAACTGGGCGGGCAACGAGGCCAAGTCGGGCCCGCTCACGCTGCCCGCCATCCGCCGGTTTTACCTGACGCAAAGCCATCTTAATCTGGTCGATGAAGGCAAAAAGCTTTCGCTGCAGGCCACGCTGAATTCGCAGGAAAACAACGCCGACAGCAAGCAACCGTTCCAGGTGGTGGGCGAAGGCAAGCTGAACAACCAGCCGTTTAAACTGAACCTGACCGGCGGCGCGCTGCTGGCGGCCGACCTCAACAAGCCCTACCCCTTCACGCTTGAACTGACCCACGGCGCTACGCACGTGCAGGCCAAGGGCACGTTCGCCCAACCGTTCAACAGCGATAACTTTGCGGCGGGTACGGTCATCACCGGCGCCAATTTGGCCGATCTGTACTACCTGACCGGCCTCGCCTTTCCCATCACGCACGCTTACAAACTCGAAGGCGTGCTGGGCCACGAAGGCAGCACGTTCTTCTTCCACAAGTTTGCCGGTAAGGTCGGCGCGTCCGATCTTTCCGGCGATATCGATGTGGATACCAGCGGCGACAAACCGTACCTCACCGCCAAACTGTTTTCAAAACTGCTCGACCCGCGCGATGCCGGGGTGATCTTCGGGCAACCCGACACCACCCGCGTGCTGCCCGACGTGCCGCTGGCGGTGGATAGGTTGCGCGCCATGGACGCCGACGTGAAATACAAGGCCGACGCCATCAACGTATCCACCCTACCGCTGAAGGAAGTGGACCTGACGCTAAAACTGAAAGACGCGCAGCTCGCCATCAAACCGCTCACCCTCACGCTGCCGCAGGGCACCCTCACCGGCAGCCTTGATATTGACGCCAAGGCCGAGGTGCCCGACGTAATCATCGACGTGAAGCTCAGCGGCGCGCGGCTGGAAGACTTTATGAGCAAGTCGGGCCAGCCCAATGCGCTGGAAGGCCCGCTGCTGGCCCGCGCCAAGCTGCACGGTAGCGGCACCAGCGTGCACAAGGCCGCGGGCAACGCCGACGGCGTGGTGACGGTGGTCGTTCCCGGCGGGCAGATACGCCAGGCGTTTGCCGAGTTGCTGGGCATCAACGTGTCGCGCGGGCTGGGCCTGCTGATGAGCAGCGACCAGCAGCAAACCCCGCTGCGTTGCGCGGTGGCACACTTCGAGGCCGACAAGGGCATGCTGGTGGGCCGCCACGTGGTGTTCGATACCGGCGTGGTGCTGGCGCGCGGGCGCGGCACGGTCAACCTCGATACCGAGGCGCTTGATCTTACCCTTAAAGGCGAATCGAAAGAACCGCGCCTGCTGCACCTGATGGCGCCCATTACCGTGACCGGCACCCTGCGCAACCCCAGGCTGGGCGTGCGGGCCAGCGGCGCCACCGCACAGGCGGGCATTGCCACCGTGCTGGGCGTGGCCCTTACCCCCATTGCCGCCATATTGCCGTTCGTCGATGCCGGCGCCGCCGAAAACGCCAACTGCACCGCCCTGCTCGAACGCGCACAGGACCACGGCGTGCCGCTCAAAAACGTGCAGATCGCCTCGCCCACACACTAACTTGATTTTTAACCCCCAATGCCCCATACCAGTTGCATGGGGGCGTCCTGGTTTCGACGGGGCGTATCCCGGTAATAGGAGCAAGCGGTGGCGGATCGGAGCCACCTGAATAAACCCGGTCTAGGCTATAAATGCCAAAAAAACCAACGTAATCGCCTTCCGTCCGCGTCAAGCGAACGTCATGGCGATGGCTGCCTAAGCCTCCACTCGGTCTGATAGCTGAGCTGGCTTAGTTGCCCCAGGCCCCTGTCTGCCGTGCCGCGCGGTAAGGGTCACCTGGTTAACCTCTGCGGCACTCGGCCCAACCGCGTTCACCGGGTAAGCTTAAACTAAAGTGAACAAACCGGCGGTAGGGCGTTTCCCCTCGGCTGCCGGGTAAAAAACAGGGAAACTAAGCTTGTAGAGCCTCCACCGGCTGCGTTTCGGACAGGGGTTCGACTCCCCTCGCCTCCACCATATTTCTGCCTACCGGTTACGATAACGCACCAGCAAATATTGCACGGCCATGGCAAAATATACCGCCAGGAATGGCGATATGTAAAAACGGTAGCGGTGGTTTTCGCTGATCGCAAACAATACCGACATAGCCGTCACATAAATCACGTTATAAGCCAGCAACATCAGGGTAGCCCTGCGTTGCAGGGCTTGTGCTTTACCTGTAACCCCGCGCAAACCCAGCCAGCACCCGTAGCCGATCAGACCGGGAATGATCAAAAAATTGAACCAGCCAACCAGGTACCATGGCGCTTTGGCGATAGTGCCGAACAGGTTGGGCGCAAAAGCATTGGCATAACCGTCGGGCGGGGCCGAAAGATGCAGGAATGTCGATTTGGGTGACCAGCCTATACGGCCGGCCGTCACCAAGTTCCAGGCCCAATCCCAGTATAGCGTTAGTGTTTTGGCGCGTAGCCAGAAATAATCGCTCAGCGGTAGCACATAAATGAAAAACGCGTTTTGAACCGTTTGCACATACAGCCAGGGGTTGGCCTTAAAGATGGTGATGGCATCATGCACTAGCACAGGGCCGGTCTTCAGGTATGTGGCGTTGTTAAAGTTGATATCACCATTGGCCTTGCGCACATCATCAAGCACCTGAATGCCTGTAAGCGCAGGGTGATTATAGGGTGGGGGTAAATTTTCCACCGCGGTTTCGGGCCGCTCCATGAGCGAGAGCGCTGATATCTTTCCTTCGGCATAAAGCTTTTCACGCAGCGCGTAATCGGGGTTGTGGGTGTTCACCATCAGGCCAAGGGTCAGGCCGCTCCAGCTGCTGGCACTGAAAGTACCGTACAGATAGTAGTTTTTGGCCGGGAACGACAGACACACAAGTACAGGCAGCAGCCCGCACAACAGCACTTGCGCCCGGTAGCCGCGCGCCAGCAATAAAACAACCGCAACCAGCAATACCATCCATAACCATAAAAACAGGGTGTGCATACCCACGGCCGGCAACATCAGTGTAAAAAATAAAAACAGGTGACGCGAACGTCGGGTGGACATCCACCGCATGAAGTAAACGACGCTCCACACCAACCCAACGGTAATCGGCAGCGAATAGGCATACCAGCTTCCAAAATACATCATGGCCGGGCTGATGCTGAACAGCACAGTCACGGTAAACGCCAGCCGTGCAGGTATGCCCAGACCTCGCATCAGGCGATACAGGCCTAGTATCAGCAACCAGCCCAGCAGCAAAAACAAGGGCCACAAGAACAACCACTCATAACCATTCGGGGTTATCAGCAGCGTAAGGGCGGTCAGCATATTGAAAAACGGCGGCTGAATGTGCTGATACCACAGGCTTTGCCAAAAATTGTGCTGGAGCAGCTCACTGTCTATCAGGTGCATGCCGTGTCGCACGGCACTTTGGTCAAACCATACGCCGGCAAAAAGCATCAGCGTGCGGCTGGCCACAAACAAGCCAAGCAAACGATGTCGGTAAGTACGCTCTTCGGCCGCAGGAACCCGTGCGAGTATTTTTGAGAACCAGCCGTTTAGCCCGGCGTGCCATTGGCGGCGGTATTGAATAGCATCGTTGATGAATTGAAGGGCTTTGCGCATGCTTCAAGCATGGTGGCAACCACCTTTATTGGCAATAAGCATGCCCTATTGCTGGGCTTTGCCCAATACCCAAACCGGTTGAAAATCTTGACCTTTCTCCGTATAGTCCGCCACAAATCAAGGGGATACCGCATGGCGCGCAAAAGCAAATTTTCAAAAGACATCGTCATCTCGGTCGTCGCGCCTGTTTACAACGAAGAGCAAGGCATTACCGATTTCATCGCGCAGGTGTTTTCGGTTCTTAAAAAAATGGACATCAATCACGAGGTGATCCTGGTCAACGATGGCTCGCGTGACCGCACGCTGCAAACTATCGAACGGCAAATGAAACAATATAAGAACCTTCGGCTGATTGACCTCTCCCGCAACTACGGACGCGAAATAGCCATGACGGCAGGTCTCGACCAGAGCGTGGGCGATTACGTAGTGCTGATGGACAGCGACCTGCAAGACCCGCCTGCCCTCATCCCCCAATTGCTCGATAAGCTGTTGGCCGAAAACCTCGACACTGTTTATGCTGCGCGCAGCAGCCGCGAGGGCGAAAGCTTCCTTAAAAAATTCAGTTCCAAAATATTTTATCGTGTGGCCTCGCGCGTGTCGGGCATGTCCATTCCCGATAATGCCGGCGATTACCGCGTCATGTCTCGCCGGGTGGTCAATGCCATCAACAGCATGAAGGAGCACAATCGTTACCTTAAAATGCTTTACGCCTATGTCGGTTTCAAAACCGGCTACGTTACGTTCGATCGCGCGGCCCGCACTTCCGGCACCAGTTCCTACAACTGGGTCAAGCTTATCAACGCGGCGCTCGATGCCATTTTCGCTTTTTCCAGCAAGCCGCTGCGCTGGATGAGCCTGATCAGCGTCGGCATTAGCCTGTTGCTCATGTCTTATGCCGGTATGGTGCTGGTGAGTAAGATCATCGGCAACCATACCGTCGAAGGGTGGAGCAGCTTAATGTTCATGGTGTCGCTCATGTTCTCCATCCTCTTTCTGTTCCTTTCGGTGCTCAGCGAATACATCGGCCGCATTCTTACCGAGAGTAAAAACCGCCCGCTGTATTACCTGCGCGAAGAAAACGGCAGTGTCCACTTCCAAAGCCAGTCCATCATCCAGCACGACGACAGCCGCCGCTGATGCCGCAATGGCTCACCCAGCTTTTCAGCTATTGCCTGGTGGGGGGGCTCAACACGGCGGTCAGCGTGGCGCTCATGGCGCTTGGCCATGCCCTGGGTTGGGGTTACACGGCCTATACGTTGCTGGGTTACGGCGTGGCCATGGCGCTCAGCTTTGTGCTCAACTTTGTGTTCACTTTTAAGGCCAAGGGGCACAAGGCGCGGCGCATGCGTCTGTTTTTTGCCGTCAATTTGCTTAACCTGGCCATGGTGCAGGCGCTTCAGTACTTGCTTATCGATATGTCTCACCTACCCCATCTGCCGGCCATTGGCATGGCCATGGGGGCTTATACCTTGGCCGGGTTTTATCTTAACCGTACCTATGTGTTCGGCCCCTTCAACCAAACAGGAAAAACGGCATGAAATCTAAAACCTACCTCATCACTGGGGCTACATCGGGCATTGGCCAGGCGGTTTATGCCGCATTGGCAGCACAGGGGCACACTCTTATACCAGTGGTACGGAACCAAGATCGCCTTACACATCTACCCGGCAAGCCTGCTAATTATATTGTAACCGACATGGCCGACCCTGTCGTTGTGGAAGCCGCTTTCAAATCTTTCGATACAAAACTCGACGGCGTTATCAATGCGGCAGGCCTGCTGGTGGGGCACAGCATGCAGCAAACCACTCTGCAAGAACTGAATAACACTTTCGCGGTTAACGTCTTGTCGCCTTTTGTAGTATTGAAAGCAGTCGAGTCATACCTCAATACCAATGCCTGCATCGTTCTGTTCGGTTCCATTTCAGGGCATAAGGGCAGTTTCGATGATGCCTACGCAGCCAGTAAAGGCGCCGTGCACGCACTGGTACGCAGCTTGTCGCTCAAGCTGGCACCCAGGGCCCGCGTGGTGGGTATAGCTCCGGGCATGACCGAACATACACGCATGACAGACAACCTTCTGCCTGGTCGGTTTGAAGAAACGCGCGAAGCACGCATTCCCCTGAAACAGGCGGCCCAACCCGAAGACCTTGCTGTACTTGTTAGCTTTGTGCTGTCCGATGCAGCGCGCTTCATGACCGGCAGCATCATCGACATCAATGGCGGGCAATACCTGCGCACCTAATGCCCGCAACCCATCCCAGTTTCGATAGCGCCGTTGTCGGTGGTGGTTTTTTCGGCTGCCAAACGGCACTTACGCTGGCGGCTAAAGGGCACAAGGTATTACTGCTCGAACAGGCGCCCACCCTGGCCGGCATGGCAAGCACCTACAACCAGGCACGCCTTCACAATGGTTACCATTACCCGCGCAGCCTGATGACCGCATTGGGCGCACATCGCCATTACGCCCGTTTTCGGTCCGATTACAAACCGTTCATCATCAATAATTTCGCACACATTTACGCAGTGGCCTCGGCTGGCAGTAAAACTAGCGCGTATCAGTTCCAACGCTTTTGCACGCACCTCAATATTCCCTGCAAACCCGTAATCGCTTCCGCTCAAAAACTTTTCGATACCTCACGCATTGCAGCCGCTTACCAAGTGGAAGAAGCAGGGCTCGACACCACCAAGCTGATGGCACATGTACATAAGCGCGTTGCTTCGCACAAAAACATCACCGCGCTTACCGGTAGCCGATGCACAGCGCTGCACGTCGAAAACCGCAGCGTGCGCCTGCAATGCGGTGAGCAAAACTTCATCGCGCATAACGTGTTCAACGTCACCTACGGCGGCCTGAACGACTTGCTGAACGCCAGCGGGCTTGCCCCCCTGGGCCTCAAACTCGAACTAACCGAAATGGCTCTGGTGACAATGCCCCCGGTGCTCAAGGGGTTGGGCTTCACGATCATGGATGGCCCCTTTTTCAGCTGCATGCCCTTCGGTACAACAGGCAACTATACCCTCAGCCACGTGCGCTATACGCCCCATGCGCAGATTACCGGAGCCGATACTTATAAGCAGCTTGAGGAATACCGCAAAACCAACCCGTCGCATTTTCCTTTCATGCGCAACGATGCTGCCCGCTATGTGCCGGCAATGCGCCATGTGGAATATCAATCTTCGTTCTGGCAGGTTAAAACCGTGCCTCTCAAGCACGAAACCGATGACGGCCGCCCTATTCTTCTGCGCGAACATGTAGGCACCCTTGGCCAAGGCCGGTGCGTAGTGTCGGTATTGGGCTCAAAGCTCGATAGCGTTTACGAATGGAAAAACCTGCTGGAAGAAGCTTTTTAATGGTGGGCGAGGATGGAATCGAACCAACGACCAAGGCATTATGAGTGCCTAAAGGCCGAAAATCCACAACTTTTGACAACATCAGACAATAAACATTTCAAAGCGATGCAACATTTTAAGTGTTTCCTGCAACCGTGGATTGTGGTTGATTATTGCCGGTGAATGTCCCACCAGTGTCCCATGGGACAAGGACGAAAAACGGCAATAGAGGGCGGCAAATGGTTGAAATTTTAAGTGAGGAATCGGCCAAGGCTATTGGGAAGGTGGCTGATGCTTCTGGTAAGGCAATTGATGCGGGGCGGGAATTTGGTGGCTTCTTCTCACGGCATTTTGGCGGCAGCGTTGAGCAATGGGCAGGGCTTTGGGAAGACAAACTCAGGTATCGCCGCTGGGAGAACCAAGTAGCCCTCATGCAAAAGGCTGAGGCCAGAATTAAGGAACTGGGATTGGAGGGCAGACTACGCCCGTTAGAAATGAAAATCGGCATACCTCTGCTGGAAGCCGCTTCTTTAGAAACAGATAACTTTCTGCGTGATAGATGGGCGGACCTGTTGGTGAACGCAGTCTCAGGCCCAGCGGAAAAGGTTCACATCGCCTTTGTTGATATATTGAAGAGTTTCTCTCCTACTGACGCTTATGTGCTGGATGCTCTTTATACATATAAGCAGGAAAACGACGCAAAACTTGATGAAGTTGAAAAGGAGCATCCCCTCGCCACACTCTCCCGCGACCAGAAAGAGGAACGGGAATATGAACGGCGTGTATTTGCATATGAAGGTAAGGATCAACAGGACCAAGGCAAAAAGGAAAAGGCCCAGCAACTTTCAAAAATCATTGAAGAGCGTTTTGGGCAAACCTTTACCCCAGACCAGATTGAAATTTCCCTTTTTAACCTCTACCGCCTGAATTGCTTGCACTTGGTTCAGGTGATGGGGGGATGGCCAAGCCCTGAACATATCTACTTTCTCCGTTTGGGGGCAGAACTTCACAATGCCTGCACACTGGAGGTGTAAATGGCTCTTATTGAAGAACGCACCAGCCCGACTGGGGAGAAGTCCTACCGGGTGAGAATCCGGCTGCGGGGGTTTCCTCCAGCTACAGCGACCTTCGAACGGAAAACGGATGCCAAGGAGTGGGCCACGCGGACGGAGGCGGCGCTTAAGGAGGGGCGGTATTTCAAGACGATTGAGTCCCGGAAGCATACGCTGAATCAGCTGATTGATAAGTATCTGCGGGATGTGCTGCCCCACCGGCATTCCGACCATGAGAAGATCAAGACCCATCTGGCGTGGTGGAAGGGCCAGTTGGGGTATTTCCTGCTGGCGGACATCACACCGGCGCGGCTGGTGGAAGAACGGGACCGGCTGGCGCGGGAGCCTTCCGCCCGGGGTGATGCCAAGGCGGCGGCCACGGTGGTGCGGTACATGGCCTCGCTGTCGCACGTCTTCACGCTGGCGGTGAAGGATTGGGGTTGGATGGATGACAACCCCATGCTCAAGGTGCGGAAGCCGATGCTGCCGCGGGGGCGTATCCGCTTCCTGAATGCCGATGAACGCAAGGTGCTGCTGGAGAAGTGCCGGGCCAGCGAGAACCCCTACCTTTATACGGTGGTAATTCTGGCGCTCTCCACCGGTGCCCGATACAGCGAAATCATGGAGCTGCGATGGCCGCAGGTGGATTTGGCTAAGGGGACCGTCACCCTCACCAAAACCAAGAACAAGGAATGGCGGGTGCTGCACCTGCACGGCCATGCGCTGGAATTGCTCCATGCGTTGCGGAAGGTGCCGCGCATCGACACGCCATTCGTGTTCCCCCGCGCCGATGGCAAGGCGCCGCAGGAAATCCGGAAGCATTGGGAAAAGGCCCTGAAAGTCTCCAAGATTGAGGATTTCCGCTTCCATGACCTGCGCCACACGGCGGCCAGCTACCTGCTGGAGGATGGGGCGACGCTGGTGCAGTTGTCCGAGATTTTGGGCCACAAGACCCTCCAGATGGTGAAGCGGTATGCCCACCTTTCCGAGCAGCAGGCCAGCGACATCGTGAAGAAGATGAACGAGCGGGTGTTCGGGGGCTGAGCATGGATATTGAAGAAATCCACATGCTGATGCTGCGGGAAGGCCTGGATAACGACCCAGGGTGGAACAAGCCTCCCATTATCTATCTCATGCTGGAGTTTCTGGCGGCATACCTTCAGGATAAAAACAACAAAGCGTTACCACCGGATATTCAGGTATATCTGGGAAACATCTTTCAACGCGTCGTCGATAAGCAAGGGAGCGTTGATGAGGAATTAAGGCTGGTGAAGCCAAAGGGACGGCCCAAAAACACGTTAACCAGCGACATCCGCACAGCGCAAAAGGTGAGCCACCTGATTAAAAACGGCAGCACGGTTCATCAAGCCTGCGATGCCGTGGGGCAGGAAATCCATAAATCACCGGAAGCCGTTCTGAAAGTGTATTACCGCTTTCGGGATATCGCCGCACAAGTCCACTAAAGCCGTTACCAAAAAACCCCCATTTTTATAGGTAAAGACGCCTGGCCGTATCTTGCCATTAACTCTCCTTACCGTGCCTTAACGGGCAAAACGGAACAACAAGGAGCAAAAGAATGGAAGAACAAGACAAGAACCGCCTCATCCCTGTGCCTGAGTGGCATAATTTCCACCAATGGCCACCGGTTGGTGGGCTGCGTCACCTGATTTTTCATGCGGAGAAGACCGGCTTCGTCAAATGCATCCGCCGGGTTGGGCGGCGTGTACTGATTGATGAAAAAGCCTTTTTCGCCTGGGTGGAGGAGCAGAACGGGGCCAAGAAATGAGCGGCGTGCAGACCAAAGCCCCAAGGGCATGGTTTGCCTTTTACCCTGGCGATTACATACGCGACACCGGCCATCTCTCATTGAGGGAGCATGGCGCATACTGGAAGTTGCTTTTGTACTGTTACAGCCGACATGAAGCCAGCATTCCTCATGACCGACGTTACCGGATTACTGGTGCGGACGGCATAGAGGAAGTGGCAGCGGTTGATTGTGTCCTGGAGGAGTTCTTTCAGCGGAAGGGCGATTTTTGGTTCCACCAGCGGGTGGCAAAAGAGTTGGCCGTGGCCGATGAGAAATACAAGAAGCTTAGCCTGAGCGGGCAGCGTGGCGCCTACAAAAGATGGGGTAGCCATGGGGAGGCCAATAGGGAGGCTATGGCCACCCCAATGGCAAACGACATGGCGAATGCATGCCAATCACAACCACAATCACATTCACCCTCACACCCACCGGCACATCCGGTTATGGCGGTTACGGAGGGCCAGCTTTTCAAGGAAACACATCATGAACCAAAACCCTCCCGGCAAACCCAAGGGCAGCGGCTGCCAGCCGATTGGCAGCCTGATGAGCGGGATATTGCCTACTGCCAGCAATGCGGACTCGACGTTGCCCGTACCTCCGAAGACTTCCGGGACTACTGGCTTGCCGAAAGCGGACAGCGCGCCCGCAAGCTCGACTGGTCTCTTGCCTGGCGGCGCTGGTGCCGCACTGCTGCGGAGCGTCAGGGAGGCGGGCAACGTCGATACCGCCCTGCGGCTGATGAAGGACTCGTGGCCGCCGCGCTTAAGACGGCTCATCGAAACCACGAGGGTAACAGCAAAGACGATTCACCGGTTTGGGAAGGATAGGGAACCGGTGGAATCCTTCTGCGAACAGACCTTGCCATTGGACATCTGGCTGCCGGAACCGATTGACGCAGTTGAGGCCGACCTTGCCCGCGCATCCCTCCAGGTGTGCAACAAGGCCCTTGTTCCGGCTGCCATGGACGGGCTGCTGGAGACAGTGACCCGCCTGCTGCTGCCCTATGGCTACCTACCCAAATCCGGTTACGACAAGCAGGTGTTGTTGGATCAATGGCAAACTCATTTGCGGGATTTCCCCCTTTGGACCGTGCAGCAGGTTTGTTGGGAGTGGCAGCACCACAATGGCGAGGCTCCGCGTATTTCAGATATCGTGGGCCGGGTAGAGGGCAAAGTCCGCTCGATTGCCGGTAAGGCTCAACGGCTTAAAACGCTCATAAAGGCCGCTGAGGAGGGACAGTTTTATCAGTATGTGATTGATGGGGCCAATTTGCGCTGGGAAGAGGTTGACCGAGAGGGCAAGCCGAGGCCACGGGGTCCTTCCCGCCGATGAACGCTATGCGGCGGGCTAAGGCCCGTTATTTTGCTAGCGACAGGACCAAATTTTGAGTACGCACCCCAAGTACGCACTTTGGCATTCAAGTATTTGTAATAAAAAAACTGTTTGGTGCGTACCCAAGGTGCGTACTTGAAACAGGTACGCACCCTAAGTATTTGTATCATTTATGTTTAGGTGCGTACTTGGTGCGTACTCACTGGGTACGCACCCATCAACACTTTGAAATGTAATGATTTACCCCTTTGTTGTCGGACATTTGGGTACGCACTTTGGGTACGCACCCCCGTTTGGGTACGCAGGTGGGTACGCACCTGCATAAAGGACTGGATAAGGGGTGGGAAGGAAGCAATTGTGCCGTCATGGAACAGCATCACAAAAAGACCATCTACCAGTTCACCACCTCCTCACCGCGGGTGGCGCGGGCGATTGAAATGATTCTCAAAGACCACCGGTGCATCGAACTGCTGGCACTCTTCGCCCGGCTGCACACCCCCAGGCGCCGAAATACCCTGTTGCGGGTGGCGGGGTATTTGGGGGAGCGGAAACCCGGCGGCCAACCCAAGGCGTCATGAAGAAGCCGCGGAAAAGGACGGTTTACCGGTTTGCCACTACCTCGCCACGGGTGGCGCGGGCAATCGGGCTGTTGCTGAAAGACGGCTACTTTGTTGGATTGGTGGAGTTGTTTGATGAGCTGAAAAAGATGAAGCGGCGGGGGCCGCTTTTGACCATCACCCATTACCTGGGGGAGAAAACCCCCCGTAGGCATGTGCCACCGGAGAAGGTTTGAATCTGGGCATCCTCATGGCGGCTTTTAAGCCTTCTGCTGCAAGGTAGGCAATATCTAGACGACGGTGATGTTGTGGCCGTGATGCTCTGTGTAGACGGCTGATTAATTTGCCGATACTCTCGGCCAATCATGGCCAAGCGCGTCAAACCGTCCGACATTTTAAAGCTCACCCAGGAGGTGGAGCGGCTAAGCGCCGAATTGGCTTCGACCCTCACCGGCACCGACGACATCCGCAAGCAAGCCAAGCTCATCCACGCCGTGCAGAGCCGCCTGGCCGTGCTGGGTGCTTCCCTCGGCGGCAACCTGGGGGAATCGGCGCGGGAGCGCATCCTGAATTACCTCAAGCTCCATGTCGGGCAGGTTGTCGACGGGACGGAGTTGGCCACAGTGGCGGGCATCAGCGAGTATGCCCGCCGTATCCGTGAGCTGCGTAAGGAGCACGGCTGGCGGGTCATATCCGGCGCTCCCAAACTGGATGAGTTGGAGGAAGACGAATCGACCGGCCTGCCGAAGATGAAGCCGGATCAATATATCCTGCTGGATGCCAAGCCCGATCCGGACGCTGCCGAGAAGTGGCAACTGGCGAATTCCATCCGCAAGGGGCCGGGGTCCATCCGCGACAAAATCCTTAAGTACCTGCGGGCGAATGTCGGCCGCCCCGTCGACAAGGAAGAGCTGCGTTATGTGGCCCAAGGCTCCGAATGGGCACGGCGGGTGCGTGAGTTACGGACGGAGTATGGCTGGGCCGTGATGACCCGTAACACCGGTAGGCCTGATTTGGGGGTGGGCATGTACGTCCTCGAGCACGAGCGCCAGGCCGAGCCTCACGACCGACACATCCCGGAGAAGGAAAGCCAGATCGCCTACGAGCGGGCCAATTATACCTGTGAGGAATGCGGTTGGAACCAGTCAAAGTGGCGGAAGGAGACTCCCCGTTTCCTGGAACTTCACCACATCATCCACCACGCCAAGGGCGGCGCCAATACGGCGGACAACCTCCGTTGCCTATGCAATGTCTGCCATGATGAGCTTCATAAGCGGGAACGCTTGGCCTAGGCGGCTTTTTTAACCTTTTTCACGCCCGATTCAGATGCCTGCAGGTATTGCAGGACGACCTTGGCCACGGCGGCTGCCAAGCGGGGCGGCACCGCATTGCCGATCTGCCGGGCGATTTCAGTCTTGCTGCCGCAGAAGGCGAAGTCGTCGGGAAAGCCCATCAGGCGGGCGGCCTCGCGGTGGGTAATGGGACGATGCTGTTCCGGGTGGAGGTAGCGGCCCTTTTCGGGCTTGAAGAATTCGGTGCGGATGGTGACGGAGGGACGGTCCCACCACAGGCGGCCGAAGAGGTCGGTGCCGCCGGAGGTCTTGCGGACCCAGCAGGCGGGCGTGAGCGACGGGGCGTTGCGCTGGAGGTCGAAGCGGTTGCCGCCGGGCGGGACCGCCCGGTAACGCTTAAGGCTCATCTCGGTCGGGTTACGGCCGAAGTGCAGGTCGAGCGGAGCCTGGGCGGCGCGTGGTTCGGTGCCCTGAGGCTCCGCCAGGTCGGAAATGACGTCCTTCACCGTCACCCACGGCTTGAGGCCGGTGCCGGGCTTTTGGGAATGGGTGGCGGTGGGCATGCCGATGACGGCGGCGCCGGGCTTCCAGCCGATGATGACCGTGCGCTTGCGGGTCTGCGGAGCGCCGAAATTGGCTGCATTGAGGATTTCTCCAGTAACGGTGAAGCCCAGCCGTTCGGCGTGGGGCTTGATGCCCTCCAGGTATTCCTCGGAGGTGAGCAGCCCGGCCACGTTCTCGATGACGAAGACCTTGGCGCCGGATTTCTCCACCACGTCCATGTAAGGCTGCCAGAGGGCGCGGCGGCTGTCGCCTTGGCGCTTCTTGTTGAGCAGGCTGAAGCCCTGGCAGGGCGGGCCGCCGATGACCACGTCGGCTTGGGGAATGGCGTGGTTCTTAACCAGAGCCTCGATGTCGCCGCAATCGGCATGGTCGCCGAAATTGCGGATGTAGGTGTCCACCGCGGCCTTGTCGTTGTCGTTGGCCCATACGGATTCGAAGCCGCCGCAGAAGCGCTTGTCGACGAAGCCCAGGGTCATTCCCCCGGCACCGGCGAAGAGGTCGATCAGGCGGTATTTGTTCATGATTCAACCTTAGACTTTTAATCGGTTCAAGGCAACGAGAAGGCCGTTTAATCCCTTTTCCAGTGTGCATTCCCAGACCACATGGACTTTCCATCCTTGCTTTTTCAAAGCCTTCTGCGCTGCGGCGTCCCGCTCACGGTTCCGGCCGATCTTGGCCTCCCAGAATTCCACGTTGCTGCTGGTGGGCATCTTGCCGCGGCGGCAATTGTGGCCGTGCCAGAAGCAGCCGTGGACGAAGACCGCCGTCCGGTAGCGGGTCAGGTAGATGTCCGGCTTGCCCGGCAGGTGTTTGCCGTGGAGGCGGAACCGGTACCCGGCGGCATGCAGGGCGGAGCGGACCTTCAGTTCCGGCTTGGTGTCCTTGCCCCGGATCGCTGCCATGATGCGGGAGCGGTCGGCTTTGGAGAATCGATCAGTCATGATTAACGCCTTCGTTTCAGCGTAGCGCAGGAACGGCAGGCAGTCCTGCTTAAAACGGCAGCAGTCAAGTTCGCTGTAGGCGAACTTTTTTCTTGTGGTCACGAAGCGGTGAGAGCAGGATGCAAGCGTTGAGTGATGTGAAAGGAAAAACAAGGCCCCATAGACTAGGAGGAGTGAGAACTCCTCGCGGAAGGCAAAACCTTCTACCCAAATCTCCGCCTGCCCAAGACGCCTCGCGAGATGCGTAACGCAGACGGCAGTGAGCAATTAGGGGCACTTAATTGGCTCACAGGATACACAGGGTTAAGCAGCACCATTCCTATTTTCTTTACCGCCGGGGCACAACGCCGCAATTCCGCGGTGTTGGTAAAGAAAGGACGAACCGATGGAAACGTTGGACAAACTCAACTGGGCGCTGCGGCGGCTGAAACGGGACACTTTGAAGCGGATGCGCGCGCTCCGTAACAAGGTGACGCTGAAGATTGTGATGAATTCCTTGGGTGTGGCGATTCGCCTGACCCAACTGATCCTCATCCTCTCCAAGATTTTCTCGAAGTAAGCCGCCCCCCTGATGTATTAATGGACAAGGACAGGAAATGTTAAACGAGGCCCTCCGGTTCATCCGTGTTTTCCACGACCTCAAACAGAAAGAGGCGGCGGACAAGCTGGGCATCTCCAAATCCTACCTTTCCGAGATCGAAAGCGGCGATAAGAACCCGACGCTGCAGCTCATCGACAGTTACTCAAAGGTATTCGATATACCACCGTCATCAATCCTCTATTTTTCCGAAAACCTGAATCTCAAAGGCGCCCATGAAAAGGCGCGCGTCCTGGTGACGAAAAAGGTCATAAATCTCATGCGGTTTTTGGAAGAGCGGGATGATGACGAATAAGGCCAGGACACCTCACGGCTTCGGTCAGTCATGCCTGTACATGATCACGACCAAGCGTAAATTGGCGGAACGTCTCGGTTTGACCCTTCCCCAATTGCAAAAGCTTATCTCTATGGGAGATGCCCTTTACAGGGAATTTGAAATCAAAAAGCCCGGCAAAAAGCCCCGTAAGGTTGAGGAACCTTCCGCCGATCTGAAGAAGATACAGGGAGATCTTGCCCGGTATTTGACGCGCATCCAACCGCCGGACTACCTCTATTGCCCGGTCAAGGGACGCTCCTATATTACAAATGCTGCCGTACATCGGAACAGCAGGGTTGTAAAAACGTGGGATGTGAAAAAATACTTTCCCAACACCCCCTCCCGGCGCGTTACCTGGTTCTTCAGGGAAGTAATGAAATGCTCGCCGGACGTGGCAAGGCTGCTGACACGGCTGGCAACTTACAAGGGGCATTTGCCCACAGGCAGCCCGTTGAGTCCCGTCATGGCGCATTATGCATTTTATGACGTTTGGCAGAAGATTGCCCGGTTATGCAAGGACGAGGGCTGCGTAAACACGGTGTATGTCGATGACCTCACGGTTTCGGGTCAGGTTGTACCGGGAACCCTGAAATGGAAAGTCCGCCAGACAATCCATTCCACGGGTCTTCGCTATCATAAGGAGAAATCCTTCATTGATAAGGCTGCGGAAGTTACCGGCACTGTCCTGCGTGACGGCAAAATTCTCATGCCGAACCGTCAGCATAAAAAGCTTTGGTTAGCGAATAAGGAACTGCGGGTGGTGAAAGACGAGAAGGCGAGAGTGAAGCTGAAAAAACGCATTCGGGGTCTGAACGCACAGGCATCCCAGTTCCGCAAAGCAAACAAGCAGGTTAATCCTTCTTAAGAGCTGCTCACACGTTTTCGCTCTTTAATCTCAGGGCATTACCAATCACCGACACCGAACTCAGCGCCATCGCCGCGCTGGCGATGATCGGGCTGAGCGTCCAGCCGAACAGCGGATAGAACACCCCCGCCGCCACCGGCACGCTGAGCGCATTGTAGATGAACGCCAGGAACAGGTTCTGCCGGATGTTGGCCATGGTGGCGCGGCTGAGGTGGATGCCCCGCACGATGCCCGCCACGTCGCCCTTCACCAGCGTCACCGCCGCGCTTTCCATGGCGATGTCGGTGCCGGTGCCCATAGCGATGCCCACCTGCGCCTGCGCCAGCGCCGGGGCGTCGTTCACCCCGTCGCCCGCCATGGCGACGATATGGCCTTGCTCCTGGTACTTCCGCACGGTGGCGTTCTTGTGTTCCGGCAACACATCGGCCTCCACCTGGGTGATGCCGAGCTTCCCGGCCACCGCCTGCGCGGTGGTGCGGTTGTCACCAGTCACCATCACCACGTCGATGCCGAGGGCTTTCAACGCGGCCACGGATGACGCCGCGTCCTCCTTGATGGGGTCGGCGGCGGCCAGCAGGCCCGCCAGCTTGCCGTCCACGCCCAGGAACACCACCGTACTGCCCTCGGCCCGCAGGTCATCCGCCTGCTTGGTCAGCGGGGAGATGTCGATTTTCTCCTCTTCCAGCAGCATGGGGTTGCCCAGAATGAGGGAGCGTTTGCCCACTTTGCCGCGGATACCCTTGCCGGAGTCCGACTGGAACCCGCTGGCCTTGGGAATCTCCAGCCCCTTGGCGCGGGCACCTTCCACCACGGCGGAGGACATCGGGTGTTCGCTGTTCTGTTCCAGCGCGGCGGCCAGGGTCAGCACCTCACCCTCCGAAAAGCCCTTCACGGCCTGCACGGCGGCAAGTTTGGGCCGCCCAAGGGTCAGCGTGCCGGTCTTGTCCACCAGTAGGGTGTTGACCTTGCCCAGCACCTCCAGCGCCTCGGCGTCACGGATCAGCACGCCGGATTTGGCGCCGCGCCCGGTGCCGACCATGATCGACATCGGCGTAGCCAACCCCAGGGCGCACGGGCAGGCGATGATTAGCACCGCCACCGCCGCCAGCAAGGCATTGGTGAAGGCAGGCTCCGGCCCCACCGCATACCAAACGATGGCCGAAACCACCGCCACCACCAGCACCGCAGGCACGAACCAGGCGGAGACGGTATCCACCAGCTTCTGGATGGGCGCCCGGCTACGCTGGGCCTTGGCCACCAGCTCGACGATGCGCGACAGCAGGGTGTCGGCCCCCACTTTCTCGGCCCGCATGGTGAGGCTGCCGGAGAGCAGGATGGTGCCGCCCACCACCTTGCTGCCTTCCTTGCACTCCACCGGCACGGATTCGCCGGTCATCATCGACTGGTCGACACTGGCGCTGCCGGACACCACCACACCGTCCACCGGTACGCGCCCGCCCGGCTTCACCAGCAGCAGGTCACCGGCTTTCACCTGGCTCAGCGGCACGTCTTCCTCCCGGCCATCGGCATGAACAATTCTGGCGGTTTCCGGCGCCAGCTCCAGCAGTTCGCGCACGGCGGCGCTGGTCTGGGTGCGGGCTTTCAATTCCAGCACCTGACCCAGCAGCACCAGGGCGACGATGACCGAAGCTGCCTCGTAGTAAAGATCGGGCATACCGCCATTAGGCGCTACTAAGCGGGGCAAGAAACTGGCAAACAGGCTGTAGCCGTAAGCAACCCCCACGCCCAGCGCAATCAGCGTGAACATATTGAAGCGCAAAGTAAGGAAGGAACGTGCGCCACGTTCAAAGAACGGCCAACCCGCCCACAGCACCACCGGCGTTGCCAGAGCCAACTGCACCCACATATAGGCTTCGGAATGGGCCAACTCAGGGAGCGGGAATCCCGGCAGGTGTAGGAACATCACCGCCAGCGCCAAGGGCGCTGACAACACCGCCGCCACCCGGAAGCGTCGGGTCATATCCCTGAGTTCGCTATCGTCGGTGGCCTGGGCGGCGTTCTCCGGTTCCAGCGTCATGCCGCAGATGGGGCAGTTGCCCGGCCCTTTCTGGCGGATTTGCGGGTGCATGGGGCAGGTGTAGATGATGTCCTTACCGTTTTCGGGCACCGGTTGGGCCGCGGCAACGGCTGGCTTGTGGCCGTGGCAGCAATCGCCGTGGCCGTGATGGTGGGCGTGATGGTCTTTCATGGATTTCTCTTTCTGTTAAAAAATGATTTTCGGCAGGATGATGGCCACGGTGAACCCCAAAACGTAGAGGCCGGTGGCAATCCCCACCATCCACCATGAGAACGTCCGCAGCCGCTGACAGGCCAACGCCAGCCGCCTGTCGGAGGGGCACGGCACATACCGCTGCCGCCACACCGCGAACCAACTGAGCGACAGCATCAGCGCCGACAGCACGAACACCCACACCTTATGGGCCGAGAGCCACACCAGCCAAGGTGCGGCACTCACCAGCCCCACCAGCGCGGCACCCATCCCCAGCGAGACGAACACCAGCGGCAGCACGCAGCATACCAACGTACCCAGGCTGGAGAACAGCCCCAGCATGGGCATCACGGTGTCGCGCCAGCCTAATGATTCCTGGCGGGCCATGACTAGTTCACCTTGTAGGCGATCATGTCGTAACCGGCCTCCTTCAGCAGGCCCTTGAGACGGGCCTCTTCAAGCTGCCCATCAGCCTTCAGGCCCACGGTCACCGTCTTGGCGGTCAGGTCGACCTTCACATCGGTTACGCCAGGTTCCTTCATCAGGGTCTTTTTGATGCTCTGGGCGCAGAAGTCGCACACCAGGCCGTTGACGCTGGCGACGACGGTTTTGTCGGCCTTCACGGCGGAGTTTACCGCCTTTTCGGGGGCAGCCATCTCGGCGTTTTTCATCCAACTGCCGTCCGGCATTTGGTGCATGCCCTCATGGCTTTCCGCGGCCAACGCAGGCAGGCTCAGGGTGGCCATCAGCAGGCCAAGGGTCAGAGTTTGGGTTTTCATGGTTTTGTCTTTCATTCGGTTAGAAGGTTTTCATCAGATTGAGCATGACGCCGCCGCGAGTGCTGACCCCGGCTTCCCAGAGGTAGTCCCCCCAGAACTGGCGCACCATCGGCGTGGCGCTCCATGTCTCGCGGGCACCCGGCGTGTGATCGACCTGAAGCATCAGCCAACTGTGCAGTTGCCCAGCTTCGGCCACATAGGGGGCAACCCCCACGCGGGCCGTCTGCCACAGGAAATCCGGGCCGTTGGCGGTGGTGTGGAAACTGGTTCCGGCCTGGGTGTACCAGCGCCGGTCTTCCCAATCCGCCGAGGCGCCACCCCAGCCGCTGGCATGGGCCTTGTCGTCCACGAAGGTCGGCCCCGCACCACCCCAAACGTAAACGTTGGCTTGGCTGTCGGGGTAATTCCAGCGCCAGCCCCGCGTCAGTTGCGGGCCGTGGGCGCTGGCGTCCATGTCCTTATAGTGGGTGCTGGCCCAGCCGAGTGCCCAATCCTTGTTGATGGTGTAGTCGGCATGCACCATGTCCATGGTCGGGTCGGTGCCCACCATCACGTTGGTGCCGCCGGGGTAGGTGATGGGCCGCGCCCACACCGCCAGCGGAAGTGCCGCCGCGGCGAGGCCGCACAGCATGATTGGTATCGGTTTCATGATAAGTATCCTTGTTCGTTTAACGCGAAGCCGTCCGCACCATGCGGAGCAGCCGAATGGGGGCGTTAAGCGAAGTTGGGCGGTGGCGTGGGAACGCCGAGGATGTGACCCAAAGTCGGCTGGCTGGCCGCCATGACGGGGGAATCAAGCCTGTGCGGGGTTTGGCTGAACAACGGCAAGGGCTCGAACATCACCGAGGTGGCCAAACCGTAGCAGGCCAAGGCGCAGTCCGCTTCCATATGCTTGGCCTTGCCGGTTTCGGCGGCCTTTTTCATGCTGGGGCAATCCTTCATGGCAGCCATGCCCATATCCGGCATAGCCTCGTGATGAGCGGCTGTCGGCATATCCATCCGGTTGCCTTGGCAGGCGTAGGGACTGGCCGCCACGGCGGTCAACATCAACACGAGGCTGAGGATAATCGCCAAGGGTCTGAATCGTCTCATCTTGATGCCATTATGGTGGTTTTCCGCCTTCCCATCAACCGGGGCGAAGCAGGAAGGCACGGATCGGTGGCCTTCCTGCATCTCTCCCGCCGGTTACTGCTTCTTCACCGCGCTGACCACATAGTTGTCCTCGCCCTTGGCCTTGAGGGTAAAGGTCACGCTGTCGCCCGCCTTGATGCCGGAAAGGTCGACGCCCTGTTCGACGTCGAATTCCATCTTCATCTTCGGCCAGCCGAGGGACTTGATGGGGTCGTGGGTGATGTTGACCTTACGGCCCGCCGCATCCACGCTGTTCACCTTGCCGGTGGCCTGGTTGCCAACAGAGGCAGCAGCAGCTGGGGCGGAACCCGTTTTGCTGTTCACACCCATCTTGTGGTGATCCATCGCCACGGTGGTGCCGGGCTTGGAAGGCTTGCCGACGATGATGGTGCCCTTCATGCCCATTTCCTCATGCGGGTGGCAGTGGAACTGGTAAGTGCCCGGCACCTTGAAGGTGTAGGAGAACTTCTCGCCTTCCTTCTCCATCATCGGACTCATGATCATCTCGTCCACGCCCTTGGGGACGTTGACGAACATCACGTCATGGGTATCGTCCTGCGCGTTGACGAAGGTGACGGTGTCGCCGGGCTGGATGGTCAGCTTGTCGGGCGAGAAGTAGTAGGGCTTGCCGGTGCCGTCGCCGGTCACTTCCTTGATGGTGAAGTCCTTGGCGAAGGCCGGGCTTGCCAGCAAGGCAAGGGCCAGTGCGGAGGCGGTGGTGAGCAGTGTGTTTTTCATTTCGGGTTCCTTTGGCTTTTTGGTTTTTCAGGTTGGTCGTTTCGGTTGGGGTTAGAACATCAGGCGCAAACCGATTGTGCCGATGGTTTCGTTGACGTCCTCGCCGTTGCCGCGGGCAATGGCGGAGGTCTCACCGAATTTCCGCCCGTAGTGGATGTCCACATAGGGCGCGAACTTGCGGGTGAACTCGTAGCGGGTCTGCAAGCCGATCTTGCCGTCCGACAGCCCGGCGCCGACATGGCGCTCCGGCACGTCCTGGGCGTAGGCGTTGAGTTCCGCATAGGGCTGGAGGATCAGCTTCTGGGTGAGGAGGAAGTCGTTCTCCTCGCGCAGGCGGGCGCTGACGTCGCCCTTGCTGCTGACGAACAGGTGCGCCTCGGTCTCGAAGTAATAAGGCGCGAGGCCGGTAAAGCCGAACACAGCGTAGGTCTGGGCGTCCGGCCCGAAGTCCTGCCGCACCCCGGCCTGGGCATCCCAGAAGGTGGCGACGTTGCGGCTGTACATGGCCCACAACTCCCCCTCTTCCTGTTTGCCCCGCTCGAAGGAGCCTTCCGACTTCAGCCACAGCTTGTTCTCGTCGGTGCCCGTCCAGCCGTCCAAGTCCCAACTGCTGAAACTGCCGTGGGAACCGCCGCCGGTGTCCGCCTCCAACCGGTACATGCTGTGGATGCCGCCGCCGTGCTCCTGCGCCATATCGTGGGCGGCATGGTTCATCTCCTCAGCCCACACGGGGCTGAGCGCCGAAAGCGCCGACAGGGACGCCATGAGGATGGTTTTAGTGGCCATGGTGGGCACCTCCGGTTTGCGGTTGCTGGGTGGGGGTCGGGGGGATGTCGGCGGCATCGAGCTTGGCGACCACCACCTTGGTCATCATGCCGGACATCATGTGGTAGAGCAGGTGGCAATGGAACGCCCATTCGCCCGCCTCATCCGCGGTGAGCAGAACCGAATACGACTTGCCGGGCGGCACGATCACCGTGTGCTTGTTGGGCAGCTTCTCGGCGGGCTGGCCGTTCTCCAGCTGCACGAACATGCCGTGCAGGTGCATGGGATGCGCCATCATCGTCTCGTTGGTGAACTGGAGCCGCACCCGCTCGCCGTATTTCAGGCGGATGGGTTCGGCCTCCGAGAACTTCTTGCCGTTGATCGTCCAGATGTAGCGTTCCATGTTGCCGCCCAGGCGCACGTCGACGGTGCGACCCGGTTCGCGGGTATCCTTCTGGATGCCTGCGTAGCGGAGGTCGGCGTAATCGAGCATCTTGTCGCCGGGAGGCGTTCCGGCCTTGGCCCAGCCGCTCACCATGTCGGTTGGCGTCATCGTCATGTCCTCCATGTCCATTCCTTCCATGCCCATATCAGCCATGGTCAGCAGGGCGCGGGGACGCTGGGCGGGGGTTTCGCCGCGCATGCCTTCCCGCGGCGCCAGGGTGGCCAGCGCAAAGCCGGTGCGGTCAATCGGCTCGGCGGCGATGGTGTAGGCTTTGGCTTCCTTCGGGGTCACCAGCACGTCATAGGTTTCGGCGGGGGCGAAGCGGAACTCGTCCACCGGCACCGGCTCCACGTTTTGACCATCAGATTGCACCACGTTCATTTTCAAACCGGGTATCCGCACGTCGAAGAACGACATGGCCGAGGCGTTGATGAAGCGCAGGCGCACCTTCTCGCCGGGCTTGAACAGGCCCGTCCAGTTGCCGTCGGGGCTTTTGCCGTTGACGAGGAAGGTATAGCCGGTCACGTCCGCAAGGTCGGTCTGCGCCATCCGCATCTCGCCCCACATCTTGGCGTTCTCCCATGCCTTGGCGAGGCCCTTGGTTTTTGCGTCATGGAAGAAATCCCCAACCGTGCGGCGGGCATTGGCGTAATAGTCGGAACTCTTCTTCAGGTTGGCCATCACCTGCGAGGAATGCTCCGGGGTGAAATCCGACACCACCACCACGTAATCCTTGTCGGCGCGGATGGGGTCTTTGCCCTTCGGATCGACGATGATCGAGCCGTAGAGGCCGTCCTGCTCCTGGCCCGCCGAGTGGGCATGATACCAGTAGGTGCCGGTCTGCTTCAGCGGGAAGCGGTAGGTGAAGGTCTGGCCGGGCTTGATGCCCGGAAAGCCGTTGAAGGTCGGCACGCCGTCCATCTCCCCCGGCAAGATGAGGCCATGCCAGTGGATGGAGGAATCCTCCTTCATGGTGTTGGTGACGCGGATCACCGCCTCGTCGCCTTCCTTGAAGCGAAGGGTCGGGGCGGGAATGCCGCCGTTGACGGTGACCTTCTCCATCGGTGTGCCGGTGATGTTGACCGGTTGCCTGGCGATGGTGAGGCCGTATTCTCTCGTGTCGGCAAAGGCGGACAATGCGGGCAGCAGCAGTCCCAGTGCCAGAAGGGGTAAATTGGTTCTCATGATCTGTCCTTTTTGGTTAGAGGTTTCCCGCCCCAGGCGCTGCCGGGGCGGGAAAACGACCTGCCGCTATTTGGCGGGCTTTTCACGATGGGCCGAAGGGTTCCCGATGTCGTACACCGAAGATCGGCCATACACGCCCGCCCCGTTGCGGAAGTGGCTGGGATCGTCCTGAGTCTTGCCGTCCCAGGTTTTGCCGTTAGCCCCGTTGATCGGCCAGGAGGACTTGTTGGTGCCGGTTACGGTGCCGCCATAACGGCCTTCAACCCCCTTACCTTGGAAGTGGGAAGGATCGTCCTGGGTCTTGCCGTCCCAAGTCCTGTCGCTTCCGCGGCTGATGACGTTGCCGATATCGGCGACGGGACTCCTGCCATAGACACCGGACTTTCCTTCACGGAAGGCTTCCAGTTTCTGATCGGCGGTCACGGTATCTGCGGCATGGGCGGCGCTCAGGGTCGCCACACCGATGGTGAGGGCGGTGAGGCCCGTAATAACGAAGTTCTTCATCTTGATTTCTCCTAATTCATTCAACTGCACGGCCATATGCCCTGACGGGCACCATGCCACGCCAAGGGGCCGCACAAGGCGGGTGGTGAATTAGGAGTGTTTGGGAGGTTTGGCGATGGCCTCGGGCATGATGCCGGAGGTGGGTACTCCCGCCATGATGGGGCCTTGGTCGGCCTGAGGAGGGAAGATGTTGAGGCTGACGGGCTTGTGGGTCACGTACTGGCAGCAGGTGGCCATGGAGCAGGAGCACTTGCCGACGCACTTCTTACCGCCGCAGTCGGATTTGACGGCGGCATCGGAGGCCGCAACGCTGGCTTGGGATTTGGCCTTCACTTCCTTGCCGTCGACGGAAACGTGTGAACCCCCGGCATCTGCCGAGCCAGCTGATTGGGTGACCTGAGCATGGGAACCCCCTTCATGCGCCATTGCGGCAGGAGCCAAGCCGAAGGACATGGCAACCAAAACGATAAGGGCATAAAGGAACCTCACGCCTATATTTATGTGCCTAAGTCGAAATAAATGCAACCCGTCCTCACACGCGGCAAAAATCGACGGCTAATTTCGGAATTAATGGTGGGCGAGGCTGGGTTCGAACCAGCGACCAAGGCATTCAGGTTTGTGGCCGTTACCGGCCTCCCTGGACTATCCCTTCGCCATAGCCTGTAAAACAGGCCGTAGGCGGCTTCCGTCTAGTCTCTACACCTTCCGTCCACTGGCATGCCGGTGGGCGGCTTGGCTCGGGATTGCCCTCGGCCTGGAGGCCGGTGGGGTTTCCCCGAATTTGAAAGCTTACATCCGCCGGGTTTCCCCGCCGGAGCACCTTTTGATGAGTGCCCTGCTCTAACCACTGAGCTACTCGCCCTTAACTGACTATATAAAGTTGTCGGCAAAAGTCGTCATTTTTTGCCTACAGGTGTCCCACCAGTGTCCCACGGGTGGTATGGAGGGAGCCATCGGTTTGAATGATTTGATGAATATTTTCAAATCCAAGGCATTATGAGTGCCCTGCTCTAACCCCTGAGCTACTCGCCCCCGGCAATCAAATAACAGCAAATGGGCCGCATTAAAAGTTAATTTCCCCATACTTAAGCGTCTCTAATTTATTTTAAATTTACGCCGCCTTTATTTTATAGGCCCCTTCTCCAATGGCAGTTTGATGCCGTTCGGCCGTTAAGTATGCCGGTTCAAACACAAAAAGGAGCATACCTATGCACGCTACCGTAAAAACCTTAGCCGCGGTTTCGGCCGTTGCTGTTTCGCTGGGTGTTGCCGCTGCGGCGGTGCCCCAGGTTGCCCAGGCCGCCATGTGGTACGGCTGGAATGGCCCCAACCCCAGCCCGCAGTTCCGCGCCTACCTGGCCAAGCAGTACTTCATGCTGGCCGACGGCGAGGACCAGGACTGGGAAACCTCCGACTCCAACTACCTGCGCAGCGCCGGTGTAGCCGCCCTTAACGGCCACCCCATTCTGCCGCACCCGCTTGAAGACGTGCACATCGTCAGCTCCGCCCCTGGCGAACTGGAAGGCGCGCGCAACTTCCTGCTTAACGTGGCACGCAACGGCGCGGCCGAAAAAATGCCCGGCGCCTACGCCCGGGCCCTCAGCTCGTTCGATTGCTGGGTCGAAGAACAGGAAGCCGAACCCAACGCCAGCCACAACACGCAGCAGTGCAAAATCCGTTACATGCGCAATGCCAACCTGCTCAGCAGCCTGGCCGGCACCACAACCACCACTACGGTGGTCGAGCGTGAAAAACTCCGCACCCTGCACTCGGTGTACTTTGCCTGGAACAAGTATGACCTCACCCCGCAGGCGCGTGAAAAACTGCAAGCCGCCCGCACCATGCTCAGCGACGTCAACAACGGCAAGCTGATCATCACCGGCTACGCCGATACCTCGGGCAGCGCGGCCTATAACCAAAAGCTGTCCGAAAAACGCGCCCAAACGGTGGCCAACTACCTGCAACTGCCGGCCGATCGTTTTGAAGTGCGCGTGCGCGGCTTCGGCGAGCGTAACCTGCCGGTGCCCACCGCGGATGGTGTGCGTAAGCCCGAAAACCGGGTGGTCGATATCTCGGTACGGGCCAACCGCTACAGCACCACCACCGAAACCCAGCAACAATAACTCCCAACAGAAAGAAGTAATATGTTAGCAATCCTCGTAATCGCCGCCGCCGTCGCCGTAGGTGCCATCGTGGTGGGTGGCGGTGGCCACACCGTCGATGGTTTCGGCAAAGACCTCGAACGCAGTGGCGAAAACATCCAGCAAAACAGCGGCCAGCGTTAAATTCGCCGGTTGTAAAAAAGGCCTCAAAAGGGGCCTTTTTTATGCAGTTTTTATTAAATCTTTATAAAAGCGGCGGCATTAGATAAACCCTTTTTACGAGGGGCCGGGCTAGGGTGCAGCGTTAAACAAAAGCAAAGGAGCCTTCTCCCATGACCATGCCAAGCAGCCGGAACATCCTGTTCGAAACGACTTCTGGCGCCGCCCAGGGGAACCTGAACCACGCCCTGCTCGATACCCCGCTGATCGAATCGCTCTCCCGCCACTTCAACGCCATCGGCACGCTGCAGCAAAACATCCTGCACTACCAGTGGCGCGGGCTCGAGCATGGCTGGAACACGCTGCTGGCCAAACAGGCTCACGAACTCGATATTTGGCTCGAAACCATCCGCGAGCAGTTCGCGCTCAAGGGGGTCTACATTCCGCTGCCGCAAACCGCGCCCGTCCCCGCCATGATGTCGGGCATCGAGGCCGAGGAAGAAACCCTGGTGCCCGCCGACGGCATGGCCCTGGCTGCCCGCATGATGACCGACTTCGAAGCGCTGGCGTGGGATCTCGAAGGCATCCTGGTCATGGCCGAACAGCACCAAAGCACGGTGGTCACCGACGCCATTTTCGGGCTTAACGTGTTCTACCGCCGCTCCGCAGGGCTCTACCGCCAGCACCTGTGCAGCGCCTTGTGCTGGTTAAACCAATAAAAACCGGTTAAATTACACACCCTTACAACCAATACAGAACCCCTGAGAATGCCCACACGCTGGATAGGCCCCCTGCCCGCCGAAACCGACCTCGATACCGGGGCCGGCCGTCTGCGCGTGCATATCGGCATGCTACCCGGCTGCGGGCAAGTGCAGGGGCTGGTGAGGGCCTACCGGCTGGCCAACGAGCAGAACCAACAGGTCATGGTACTTCCTTCGCTGCTGGGGCCCGACGACGGCTGGGTGCTGCCCACCACCGAACGCTTTGACAACCTGCAGGCAGACCGGGCCGGGCTCTGGAACCCCGCAGTAGTCGAAGCCATCGTAAAAGAAGAGCCTAACCTGCTCATCCTCGATTCGCTCAACCGCTATAACCTTACTCTCGAACAGCACGAGGCCCAGCGCGCCGCGATTGAGCAACTTCTCAAAATGGGCATCTCCATCGAAACCACGGTCGACCTCGTGGCCATCACCATGTTCAGCGATCTGCTCAACCCACCCTACCATTGGCCCGAGGCCGCCAAGGTTTCCATGAAATTCCTGCGCCTCACGGTATCCGATTACGTCGTGCACGACGTGCCGCCCACCCTCATGCTGCAACGCTTCTACGAAGGCCGCATCACCCTGCCGCCGCCCTTACACTCTCAACGTGCCATCTTTGCCAATGTGGCCAACCTCAGCCGCCTGCGCGAGGCGCTGTTCATCGTTGTCGGCAACCATGTGACAGACCAGGTGCGTGCCACCAACCCCGAACTTTCCGAGATCGCCCGAACCCGCGACGTGGTCGATATGCGCGGCATCGCCCGCAGCCTGGGCATCGTCATGCTCATCGGCGCGTTCGTACTGGCGGGCCTGCATTACCTGTGGCTGCACTGGTACCTGTCGCTGTCGGCGGTCAGCCTGGTGCTGCTGGGCGGCGTGGTGTTCACCGCGTTCAGCCAGTCATTCCCGGTGGTAGTGGCCAGCAGCATCATGGCCTTTTTGGCGCTCGATTACCTGTTCCTCTCACCTTTCGGCCAAAACCCGCTCAAGGTCGAAGATGTGCTTACCCTCGGCGTATTCCTCATCGTGGGAGTGGTCACCGGCTACTTCACCAGCCGCCGCCAGCGCATGGCCGCGCGCGACCGCACCAGCACCAGCCAGTACCGCAGCCTGTTCCGCCTGTCGCACGACCTCACCTCGGCCGAAACGGTGGAAGAATGCATGCATGTCGGCGTCAAAAATCTGTCCGCCATCTGGGGCAGTGACGTATTCATCGTGCTCGAAACCGGCGACGGCGAAAAGGTGTACCCCGAAACCAGCATCGGCGAGGCAGACCGCAGCGCCATCGACCGCGTGGTCGCCAGCAACAGCTTCAGCCGCGCGGGCGGCCCGCAGCAATACAGCTACTGCCCGCTGGCCATCAGCGGCCGTGTAGTGGGCGCCATCGGTCTTTCAACCCCGTCGGGGCGCGATACGCTCGATCCCACCTTTAAAATGCTCAATTTTTTGCGCGATTACGCCAACCTCCTCACCGGCGCGCTGGTGCGCACGCAGCTTAAAACCGTCAGCTCCGAGGCCAGCAACCAGGCCACGCGCGAAAGCCTGCGCAGCGCGCTGCTCAGCTCCATTTCGCACGACCTCAAAACCCCGCTGGTCAGTATCATCGGCGGCCTTTCTACGCTCGAGCACGCGGGCAAGGGTTTACCGGTGAAGGACCAGCAAGAGCTGGTCAGCAACGCGCGGCAAGAGGCCGAGCGCCTGCACAGCGTCATCCACAACGTGCTCGAGGTCACGCGGCTCGAAAGCGGCAGCCTCGAACCCAAGCGCGAGGCCGTGGCCGTCACCGAACTGCTCAATGACGCCGCCAAGCGCGCCCGCCGTTACTACAAAGGGCTCGATATCATCATCGACGCCCCTGCCCGCATGCCAGACATCTGGGTCGATCCCATCCTCACCGGCCAGGTGTTCTACAACCTGCTCGATAACGCGGCCAAACACGCCGGCAACAAGGGCAAGGTCGAAGTGGGCCTCGAACCCAACGGCAGCACGCTCACCATCCATATTGCCGACCACGGCCCCGGGGTCAAAACCGGCGAGGAAGAAAAGATCTTCGACAAGTTCTTCCGCTCCGAAAAACACGACCACAAAAATGCGGGCTCGGGCCTGGGCCTGGCCATCTGCCGCGGCATCGTCGAGGCCCACGGCGGCAAAATAGCCGCCCGCAACCGGGGCGACGGCCGTCCGGGCGCAGTATTCACCGTGCAATTGCCGCTGGCCCCCGTGGCCGCCGAGGTTCCCCACGTTTCCACCCACTTACCAACTAAAGGAGAAGACCAATGAGTGAAGTCAAACACCGTATATTAATCGTCGACGACGAAGCCGCCATCCGCCGCTTCCTGCGCATCGGGCTGGGCAATGCCGGCTTCAAGGTCGATGAGGCCGAAGACGGCAAGCAGGCCGTGCGCATGGCCAAGTCGCTCAAGCCCGACCTGATGCTGCTCGACCTCGGCCTGCCCGAAATGGATGGGCAAGAGGTCATCACCCAGGTGCGCGCCGACGGCTACACCGGCCCCATCCTCATCCTGTCGGTGCGGTCCGACCAGCAAGACATCGTGCAGGCGCTCGACCGCGGCGCCGACGATTACCTCACCAAACCGTTCGGGCTGGAAGAGCTGCTGGCCCGCACGCGCTCTCTGCTTCGCCGCAGCGTGCAGCAGGCCACCGGCGGCGATACCACCATCACCATCGAGGGCTGCATCACCATGGACATGATGCGCCACGAGGTGAAGGTGGGCGACCAACTGGTCGATCTCTCGCCCAAAGAGTTCAAGCTGCTCAAGGTGCTGGCCAGCAACGCCAACAAGGTGCTCACCCACCGCGCCATCCTGCAAGAGGTCTGGGGCCCCGCCCACACCGAAGACCAGCAGTACCTGCGCGTCTACATGGGCCAGCTGCGCAAAAAGCTGGCCATTAATGGTGAAGAACCCGCCTACATCCGCACCCTGCAGGGCGTGGGCTATATGTTCGACACCACGGTCGAAAAAGCCGCCTAAACCGCTTTAACTCGTCCCTCTAAGTAACCGGAACCTAAAATATTTATAAATTTTAGGTTCTTTTTACTTTTTATGCCTCGCAATGCCTGCTAGGTTCCGCCCGTTACAAGGTGGAACATTGTGTTCCGCCCCACAACAGGAGGATGACATGGGTACCTAACCCTTGTTTGAAAACTTAGCGTGGGCGGACCTGAAACTTTTTAAGCCGCTGTGAAAGGCTAGTCCCCTGGGTTGCGCAAGCAAGACCAGTAAGGTTGCCGGTTGCTTCGGGCTCAGTCCCTAACTCAACCACATTCACCCCGCGGTTAGAGGTTCACCTTTAACAGGGGGGGCCGGTGCGCAAGCTCCGGCCCCTTTTGTTCCCTCCCTGTCGGAATAACAAAAAGCCCCCAACGGGGGCCTTTTTGTTAGTTGGGGTTACTTGATGCCCAACCCGGCCTTGGCGGCATTGGCATGATCCTCGGCGCTCTGTTCATGCGCGTCGGCCTTCATCTGCTCACTCGCCTGGCTTATCTTGTCGCTTACAGCGGCGGCGGCATTACCCAACACTCCTTGCGGTTCGCTTTCGGTGTGGCGCTGGCCCACCACATAGGCCGCACCGCCAACCACCAGCAACAGAACCAACACAACCAACAGCGTTTGGTTATTCATGACTGGTCCTCCCTACTGGGCGTTCAGGCTGGCCGAAACATCGGCGGCAGCCTTATTCGCTTCGTGCTCGGCCACGGCGCCATTGTACTTCTCGCTCACCTTCTTGCCGGCCTGCTTCACCTTGTGGCCGGCCTGCTTGGCGCGGTGCTTCACCGTGTCGGTCACGGTAGTGGCGCTGGCAGCGGCGGCACCTTCGGCATCAGCCTTGGCCTGTTCGGCGTTCACGGCGGCACCGGCCTTCACTTCGGCAGCCTTGGCGTCGGCAGCCTTGTCGGCGGCCTGGGCGGCATCGCGCAGGTGGTCACCAGCGGTGGTGTCGTTGGCGTGTACGGCGCTGGCAGCCATCAGGCCAGCAGCGGCAACACTCAGCATCATCAGTTTTTTCATGTCGTTCGTTCCTTATTTGTTTCGGTTTATTCCTGCCCTCACCTGGGGGTGATAAGCGGGGAATGGGTTATCAATATTAAGCCGTCAACCACCCCAGGGGGTGGTCTGGCCCCCGGCAATGCGGCTCACGGTTTCAGCCTCCTTTTTGCGCTGGGCGGCTTCGGCTTTCTGGGCCTCGGCTTCCTGCGCCTTGCGTTCGGCTTCTGCGGCCTGCTCGGCCGAAGCCTTCTTCTGGGCTTCGACCTCCTGTGCAAGCTGGGCTTCCTGCTCGGCGGCCTTTTTACGGGTTTCCTGCAGTTGTTGGGCGGTCATATTTAAGTCGGCCATAGGCTTTCTCCTTTATTACCGTTGCACGTCTGGTTTTTCGCCAGCCTATAAAGGCGGGTTCGGGCTGCGGCCGCTCACCAGGCTGTAAATCAGGCTGATGACGAACAGCAGCACAAACAGCATGGCCAAAAACTTGGCGATGCCCACAAACGTGCCGGCCAAACCACCAAACCCCAAAAAGGCGGCGATCACGGCCAATATAAAAAAGGTAATCATCCAACTGAGCATGTGTCTTCTCCTTACATTAAGTGAAAGACACCTTAGCGAAGCGGTTGCAAGTTTGCTGTCGGCATCGTGCCGCCAAACGTAAACAATTTATAAAAAAGGCCGTTAACGGCCTTTTTTAAGCAATGAATTTAAAAACCCGCTCCATCACGCTGGCAAAACCGTGGCGGCGGTTGGGGCTTAAATGCTCCAGCAATGCGGTGCGCTCCAGCAGCATGGGCAGGTTAACCACCTGCGCGTCGCGCTTGGTCTGGCCATGGTAGGCAGCATACACCAACGCCAGCAAACCGTTGACGATCAACGCATCGCTGGTCAGGCCCAGCTCCAGCATGCCCTTGTTCCAGCCAATGGTCATATAAACGGTGCTGGTGCAGCCGCGCACCAGGTTGGCCTCGGTCATTTGGGCGGGGGGAAAAGGCGGCAACTGGCGTCCCAGGTCGATGATATATTCGTAACGCTCCTCCCAGCCCGGCAGCACGGCCAGATCGCTCAATATCAGCTGTAGATCGTCCATATCCATTGTTCTAGCATAAACCGCCCACCCCGGCAGGCCCTAAATGTCATACCTTTCAGCGGCTTAAAAATCTTATAAAAACCTTATAAAATCAAACACTCCTTGTATTTCATTCAACTTCAAACGGCTTATACTCCGTCAATAATCTGCAACAAATGAAAGACAAAGCCATGACAACCGAAAGCAATCCACCTGTCGCCTACAAACCCCTGCCCGCCGGGCTTTCCGAAGGCCCCTGGACAACCTTGGTCATGGCCACCCTGCTTGTGGCCGCTATAGGGCTCATCGCCGCCGGTGCCTATACGGGCGGTATCTAAGGGCCTTTTTTCTATCATCCATCAATGTCATAAGGAGATATTCATGGCACACGCACTTCAACATCCGCACTCACGGCGGCGTCAGCCCGCCAAACAGCAGGAGGTCCCAAAACCTTTCCTTCACCTGCCCCGTAACATAGACGAGGCCAGCCAATGGGTGGCAGCCATACTTCTGCTGTTCGGCATAGGTCTTGTCGGCTATGCGATTTTCGGCATGGATACCACAAGCATCAATGCTCCGGCGCAACTCCGAACCTACACCACCTACGACTGAATCCACGCACGGGCATAAAAAAAAAGAGGGGCAACCCCTCTTTCACTTGCGTTTCCATGTCGTGGTCCCATCCGGGTGGTCTTCCACCAGCACACCCTGCTCTTCCAGCTGGCCACGAAGTTCATCCGACTTTTTCCAGTCCTTCGCCGCGCGCGCTTCGCCGCGTTGCAAAAGCATTTTTTCCTGCTCAGGCAAAAGCGCCTCCGGCTCTGCTTTTTTATTCCAACCGGCAAGCGAGCCCACACCCAAAAATTCCATCATGTTGTGGCGGAGCGTATTGTCCTCGGTCTTGTCCAGTATGCTCAATGCTTTTGCCGTATTCAAATCGTCGCATAGCGCCGCAATAAATTCGTCGGGAAGCGCCTTGTTCAACGGATCGACCGGCGGCAGGTTCACGTTTTCAAAATAATAATTGCCCGAACGCTGCCGCGCGGCTTCAAGCGCCCGTTCCGAAAAATCGACCGGCTTGCGGTAATGGGTTTGCAAAAGCCAGAGCCGCACGGCATCGGCCGGCCAGTTGGGCTCATCATCTTCATAATCCCAGATCAGGTCTCTGATTTTGGTAAAGTTCCCGAGCGACTTGCTCATCTTGGTGCCGTCCACGGTAATAAAGCTGTTGTGCATCCACACGGTGGCCATGGGCTGGCCGGTCAACGCTTCGGTCTGCGCGATCTCGCAACTGTGGTGGGGGAAGGTCAGGTCCTCGCCGCCGCCATGAATGTCAAACCGCTCGCCCAGCAGCTTCATGCTCATGGCCGAGCATTCAATGTGCCAGCCGGGGCGGCCCGGCGCGTCAAAATGCTTGGCGCCGTATTCGGCGGGGGCAAAGGCGTGCTCCATTTTGGTGGCGCTTTTGACGTTGGCCTTCCACAGCACAAAGTCGGCGGGGTTCAGCTTTTCATCGTCCACATGCACGCGGGCGCCGTGGTGCTCGTGGCTCAGGTCGCGGCGTGCCAGCTTGCCGAAGTCGGCAAACTTTTCGGCGTGGTACATCACGTCGCCGCTCTTGGTCACGTAGGCAAATTCTTTTTCCAGCAACGCATCCACAAACTTCACAATGTCGCCGATGCTCTCGCTCACGCACGGCTCATGGGTAGGCTGCAATACGTGCAGCGCCTTCATGTCGGCATGAAAACTCTCGATGAAGCGCTGCGCCAGCGCCGTGGGGTCTTCCACATTATCGGTCGCACGCTGGATGATCTTGTCGTCGATGTCGGTGAAGTTCCGTACATACGTCACCTTCGGGTACAGGTGCTTCAGCAAACGGTACAGCACATCAAACACCACATACACGCGGGCGTGACCGATGTGCGCGTCGTCGTACGGCGTAATGCCGCACACATACATCCGCACGTCGGCGGGGTTCAGCGGCTTAAACGCCTCAACCTTGCGGCTAAGGGTATTAAACAGGTTGAGCTTAGGCGTTGTCGCCATGCTCCTCTTCCATCTTGGTCTTGGTCTCAAACGGCTGCCAGTCGAACAGGTCGCGCGCCTTGCGCAGCCGGTCGCGGCACATCGCGCGGCCCATCAGCGCCATGCTGTCGGTCAGCGGCAGGCCCTGCGCGGCACCGGTAATCGCCACATACAGCGGCCCGGTGATGTCACGCGCCTTCAAACCCAACGTACCTTCCAGGCCTTTAATGGCATCCCAAATGGCCGGGGCCTCCCACGCGCCAATGGCATCAACCGCCTTGTGGGCGTGGTATAAAATCGCCGCGTTCTTCGCTTCGTCGGTCTTCAACCCGGCAAAACTTTCCTTGGTCAGCTTCAGGTCGCCCTTCAGCAAAAAGCCCATCCAGTCCGGCAGGTCGGTAAAGCGCACCATGCGCGTGCGGGCCATCTTCAACCCTTCGCGCACGGTATGCGCGGCCCAACCGGCCACGCGGGCAACATACTCATCCTCGCTCAGCTTTTCACGCAACCAGCGGCCATTGAACCAATCCAGCTTGGCCAGGTCGAACACAGGGCCGGCCTTGCTCACGGCGGTCAGGTCGAATTTTTTGTAAAACTCGGCAACGTCCATTACTTCTTCGTCGCCTTCCACACTCTTCACGTAAAAGTTCCCCAAAAAGTTCACCACCGCCTCGGGCAGATATCCCTGCCGCTCAAACCAGCTGATGCTCGTGGGGCTCTTGCGCTTGGAGAGTTTGGTGCGATCCAAATTGCGCAGCACGGGCAGGTGCACATACTTCGGCGCGTCCCAGCCGAAGTACTCGAACAGCTTGATGTGCTTGGGCGTCGAACTGATCCACTCTTCGCCGCGCAACACGTGGGAAATCTTCATCAAATGGTCGTCCACCATGTGGGCCAAATGGTAGGTCGGCATGCCGTCGCTCTTCACCAGCACCTGCATATCCACGTCGGCCCACGGAATGGTCACCTTGCCATACACGCCGTCTTCCCACGTGCATTCGCCCTCGGTGGGAATTTTCATCCGGATGACATGCGGCTCGCCCGCCGCTTCCTTGGCGGCAACCTCGTCGGCGGTCAGCTTCAGGCAGTGGCCGTCGTACTTGGGGCTCTGGCCTTTTTTGCGCTGAAGCGCGCGCATGGTGTCCAAACGCTCGGGGGTGCAAAAGCACTTGAAGGCATGCCCCTTCCCCATCAGCTCGGCAATGTGCGTGTCGTAAATGGCGCGGCGCTCGGTCTGGCGGTAGGGGCCATAGGGTCCACCCACATCGGGGCCTTCGGCCCATTCCATGCCCAGCCAGCGCAGGCTTTCATAAATCTTGGCTTCGGCATCGGCCACGGTGCGGCTGGTGTCGGTGTCTTCCACCCTAATGATGAACTGCCCGCCATGCTGCTTGGCAAAGGCGATGTTCACCAAAGCGGTGTAAGCGGTCCCGATGTGGGGCTCGCCGGTGGGGCTGGGGGCAATGCGGACGCGAACTTGGCTCATACCCGTTATTAAATAGCAGAAAAACGGCACTTGAAAAGGAAAAACGGCGCTTTCGCGCCGTTTTCGTGATAGGTCCGGGCCGTTTCAAACCACCGGTTTCAACATAAACCGCAACGGCAGGTCAGTGGCCTTGGTTTCTTTTTTAATGCCGAACCTCGGCCCCGCCACCACCTCACCGTTGGCCACGCCCTCCTCCAGCCATAGCGGGCAGTCGGGGTCGGTCACATTCAGGGTGTGCAGGGCTTTGCCAATGCCCATTGCACGGTTCAGCTTGGCCGGGCCGTTGGCGTCCGGCAGGTCAAGGCCCCGCAGCAGCACCGATCCATCGGCCGCCACAAGGTCAATCCCCACGGCATTTTTGAACGGCCGCATCGGGTGGGTGTAAATGGTGCCCGGCCCTTTGGCAAAAGCCTCCAGCGCCAGTTTGCGGCCCATGTAGGCGTGCGAGGCCTCATCGTCCCTCTTCATGTAGGCCTCGGTCTCAACAATCACGGCGCGCTTGTCACCGTGCACCAGCACCTGCCCCAGCAGGGCACGCGCCACTACTTCGGTGGGCCGGTCAAAAAAGGCCTTGGTCAGGCGTACGGGGTTGTCCATCTGAATCTCCTTGTAAAACGGGAAAAAGTCGGCGGGGCCAAAAGGCCCCGTCCTTCAACCCGTTATATAGGCAGCCCCACGGCCGCCCGCAAGGGCGCTATTTGCGCTTCTTGGCGGCGGCCTTCTTCACCGGCTTTTTGGCCGGGGCTTTGGCGGGCGCCTTTTTGGCTACCGGTTTGGCCTTGGGCGCGGACTTTTTGGCAGCCTTGGCCGGGGCCTTCTTGGCGGCCTTGGCAGGCTTGCCCTTGGCTTTGGCCGCAACCTGCCTGGCGCCCAGCGCGGGGTCGCTCACAAACTGGATGGGCGGCGGCGCCTGCTCAACCACCAGCTGCACGCGGCTCAGCATGGCCACGGTATCCTTGCGGATCTGCCCCAGCATCTCCTCAAACAGCACGTAGCTTTCGCGGGCGAATTCGTTGATGGGGTCCTTCTGCGCATAGCCGCGCCAGTTGATGCCCTTGCGCAGCATGTCCAGGCTTTGCAGGTGCTGGCGCCACAGGCGGTCAAGGTTCTGCAGCAGCACGCTGCGTTCAATGTGGCGCAACACGTCGGCGGGCACTTCGGTCTGCTTGAAGGCCCAGGCCTTGTCCACTTCGTCGTGGATGACCTTGGCGATCTCCTCGCTGGTCACGTTGTCGTTGGCCATGGCCTTTTCCAGCGTCAGCTCAAGGCCAAAGTAGCGGCCCAGGCCCTGCGCCAGGGTTTCGGCGTTCCACTGCTCGGGCAGGCTGCCGGGCGGAATGGCCGCGTGCAGAATGTCGTCGGCCACATGGTGGCGGAAGTCGGCGATGTCGGCGCTCAGGTCCTCGGCATGCAGCAGGTGCTGGCGCTGGTCATACACCACCTTGCGCTGCTCGTTCAGCACGTCGTCGAACTTCAGCACGTGCTTGCGCAGGTCAAAGTTGAGGGCTTCGATCTTGCGCTGCGCGGTGGCAATGCTCTTGGCGATCCACGGGTGCTGGATGGCCTCATCCTCCGGCATGTTCAGCTTGGTCATCATGCTGTCCAGGTTGGGCGCAAACCGCTTGATCAGGTCATCCTGCAAACTCAGGTAAAACACGCTGCTGCCCGCATCGCCCTGGCGGCCGCTGCGGCCGCGCAACTGGTTATCAATGCGGCGGCTTTCGTGGCGCTCGGTGCCCAGCACGCGCAGGCCGCCGGCGGCCATCACGTCGTCGTGTTCCTTTTTGTGCGCGGCGGTAATTTTGGCCATTTCCTTCGGGTCGGCCACGTCGCGCAGCATCAGCTCAAGGTTGCCGCCCAGCTTGATGTCGGTCCCGCGGCCCGCCATGTTGGTGGCAATGGTCACGGCGCCCTTGCGCCCGGCCTGCGCGATGATCTCGGCTTCCTGTTCGTGGAAGCGCGCGTTCAGCACGCTGTGCGGCACGCCCTTGCCCTTCAGCAGGTTGCTCAGCTCTTCGCTGCGCTCGATGGTGATGGTGCCCACCAGCACCGGCTGGCCGCGCTTGTGGCAGTCGGCGATGTCGGCGGCAATGGCGGTCATCTTGCCCTTGCGGTTGCGGAAGATCTTGTCGGCCTCGTCCACGCGGCTCACCGGCACGTTGGTCGGTATGGTAATAACGGGCAGGTTGTAAATGCTCTCGAACTCCTCGGCCTCGGTGGCGGCGGTGCCGGTCATGCCGCCCAGCTTGGGGTACAGGCGGAAGTAGTTCTGGAACGTGATGCTCGCCAGCGTCTGGTTCTCTTGCTTGATCTCCACGCCTTCCTTGGCTTCAATGGCCTGGTGCAGGCCGTCGCTCAACCGGCGGCCGCTCATCATGCGGCCGGTAAATTCATCGATCAGAACCACCTCGCCCTCTTTCACGATGTACTCGGCATCGCGCTTGAAAAGGGCGTGCGCGCGCAGCGCCTGGTTCAGGTGGTGCACCAGCACAATGTTGTGCACGTCAAACAGGTTGCCGTCGTCGGCCAGCAAACTCATCTGCTTCAAAAACACCTCGGCGGCGTCAATGCCCGCGTCGGTGAAGTGCGCGCTGCGCTGCTTGTGGTCAACGTCGTAGTGCTCACCCTCCTTCAACGCCGGAATAAGCGCATCAACCTTCTGGTACAGCTCGGTGCGGTCCTCGGTCGGGCCGCTGATGATCAGAGGCGTGCGCGCCTCATCGATCAAAATGCTGTCCACTTCGTCGATGATGGCAAAGTTCATCGGGCGCTGCACCAGCTGCTGCGGGCTCAGCGTCATGTGGTCGCGCAGGTAGTCAAAGCCAAGCTCGTTGTTGGTAGCGTAAGTAATATCGGCGCGGTAGGCCGCGGCACGCTGGGCGGCGTCCAGGTCATGGAAGATACTGGCGGTGGTCAACCCCAGCCGGGCATACACCTGCCCCATCCACTGGCTGTCGCGGCGGGCCAGGTAGTCGTTCACCGTCACCACGTGCACGCCCTTGCCGCTGATCCCGTTCAGGTAGGCGGCGGCGGTGGCCATAAAGGTCTTGCCTTCGCCGGTCTTCATTTCGGCAATGTTGCCGTGGTGAAGCGCCAAGCCCCCGATCAACTGCACATCGAACATCCGGATCCCCAGCGCCCGCACACCGGCCTCGCGCACGGCGGCAAAGGCCTCGGGCAAAATGTCATCCAGCGTTTCGCCCTTTTCCAACCGGGCGCGGAACTCAGCGGTCTTGCCCGCCAGCTGCTCGTCACTCAGCTTCTTGAACTGCGGTTCCAGCGCATTGACCTTCGCCACCACCGGCAACTGCGCCTTGATGAACTTCTTCGAGCTGTCGCCAAAAATACCGCTGAGAAAACCGAACATGAAATTCCTTGATTCTTGCCTTTTAATATCGCCGCAACATAGGCGATAAGCCCAAAACCGTAAAGCCTAAACCGAAGCTGCGTAACCCATCCGTAAGCAACAAAAAACGGCCCGAAGGCCGCCCGCAGGCCATGTACCTACTTCTTCGCCACCTTCTTGGTCTGGGTCTTGTTCCAGGCGGCCAGCAACTGGGTGCCGCGGCCCTTGGCGGCCTGCGCCAAAACGTCGTCCTTGGTATCTTTAATGAAGGGGACCGGGTTCAACGCCACTTCATCGCGGCGCACTTCAAAGTGCAGGTGGGCGCCGGTGCTGCGGCCGGTGTTGCCCAGCAGGGCCACCAGGTCGCCGGCCTTTACCTTCTGGCCTTCGCGGGCAATGGTCTTGCTCAAGTGGCCGTAACGGGTGCTGAAACCTTGCGCGTGTTTAATTTCCACCAAAAAGCCGTAACCGAAGCGCCAACCGGCATAGGTCACCACGCCGTCACCGGCGGCAATCACCGGGCTGCCAATGGGGCTGGCCAGGTCCATGCCCGCGTGCCAGGCCTTGGTGTTGTGGAAGGGGTCCACCCGCCAGCCGAAGCTGCTCGAATACCGGAAGGTCGGCATCATCAGCGGCCACAGGTACGGCAGGCCTTCGTTGGTGGGGCCCATGGCCTTGCGTATGGCCATGGCCAGGCTGGTTTCAAGGGCAATCTCGGCATCGTCGGCATGGGTGGTCAACAGGCCAAGCTGCTTTCTAACGTCGTCCATGCTGGGCAGCGGGCCTTTCAGGTCTTCGGGGCCGCCCTTGCCGTCGCCATCGGTGTCGCCGCCCTTGGCGGGGGCTTCACTCAACAAAGTGCCCTCGGCCTTCAACTTGGCGCCAAGGGCATCAAAACGGTCAAGGCGGGCCTGCAGCACGCCCATTTCCTGGGCGATCAGGCGCACCTGCTGCTGCTGGGCGTCGCGTTCGGCTTTAAGCTGCGAAATAACATCGATGTAATAGGCCATCTCGGCATTGCCGGTAATGTGGGCCTTCAACCGGGCGGCGGCAAAGTCGCCGGCCACCACCATGCCAAGCCAGCCGCTCAGCATAAATACGCAGGCGCAAACAATCCAGGCGCTGCGCAGGCGCAGCGTGTGCACACCGCCGGTTTCGGTGAACGCCACCGATACCAGCAGGGTATGATTGAACCATTCGCGCAGTTTAGCCATGACCAACCAGGTTTTTGTTTGTTTGTGGCCAGCCTAAACGCCGAAGCGAAGCGGTCCGGGTTGCGTTTTGGACGACGACGCGCAGTTGACCCTGCGCAAGGAGGAGAAAACCAAACCGGGCGGCGTTTGGCTGAGCCACCCAAAGGGCGCGGGCCAAAACGGCGCTCCGATACCGGCTTGTCGGGCTTGTGCGGGCTAAACCGCACAGCGCCCTTCGCGCCGCTACGGGCCCACCGTTTATGGCCTCGCGCAAACAAGTAAAAACCTGATTGGTCATGGCTGTACCCATAGGCCTAAAAGGCTATGCCCCCTGTAAGGTTCGCGCAAGCAAACCCGGCGGAATTGCTAAAAAACACATCAGAAGTCTTGCCAATCGGCCACATGGCGGGCAGCTTATGCGGGTCGCGCGGGGGCGTGTCAAGCCCTTTCGCAATTTACCTATAAAAAACAAGGGGTTAACCATGACTACACAAGCTTCCAAATCAACCGTTTACGGCCTCATCGTCGCCGGCCTGCTGGCCACCACCGCGCTGGTGGCTTGCGGCAGCGGCGAAGGCACGGGCAAAACCCTGGCCACCGTCAACGGCGTGCAGATCCGCGAAAGCCTGGTCGAAGAACAGCTGGCCCCCATCCCCGCCCAGCTCAAGCAGGGCCGCGAAGCCGAGGCCCGCCGCCAGATCCTCGACGCCCTCATCCAGCAGCAACTGCTCAAGCAAGAGGTCAAGAGCAACAAGATCGAATCCGACCCCGAGTTCAAAAAGGAAACCGCCAAAGCCAACGAGCAAATGGCCATCAACTTCCTGGTGGGCAAAAAGGTCTCCGAAACCCTGACCATCCCCGTGCTGCAAAAGGTCTACGAAGAGAACAAGGCCCAGCTGGCTTTCCCGGCGGTCAAGGCGCGCCACATCCTGGTGCCGACCGAAGCCGAGGCCCTCAACGTGCTGAAGGTGGCCACCCCCGCCAACTTCACCGAGCTGGCCAAGCAGTACAGCAAAGGCCCCAGCGCCGAAAACGGCGGCGAACTGGGCTGGTTCCGCAAAGAAAGCATGATCCCCGAGTTCGCCACCGTGGCCTTCGCCACCCCGGCGGGTACCGTGGCCAAGCAACCGGTCAAAACCCAGTTCGGCTGGCACGTCATCCTGGTCGAAGACAAAAACGACCACTACGTCCCGCCGTTCGAACAGGTGGCCGACAGCCTCAAGCAGCAAATGAGCCAAAAGGCCGTGCAAGACTACCTCGCCGGCCTGCGCACCAATGCCACCATCACCTATGCCGATGGCGCCGGCGGCGTCAGCGCCACCGCCACCAAGTAACGGCGGTCATAAAAAAAACGGCCCCAAGGGGCCGTTTTTCGTTCGCTATCGCCGGGGCAACTTGGCCTCGGGGTCCTCGGGCAGCTTTTGCCAAACGGCCACGGCCTCGGCCGGGGTGCATTTCACAAAGCCCAGCATGGCTTTCAGGCGCTTGGCGGGGTAGCCGCCGTTGCCCTTGAGCAGGTTGGCCACCACGGTGGGGGTGGCCCCCACCACATTGGCCTTCCGCAGGTGGTGATACATCTCCGCCTGCTGTTGGTCGGCAGCCAGCATGGCGCTTTTCACCAGTTGGCCAAAAACCGCGCGGTTGTGCCGGTTGTTCACCAAAACATACTCAAGCCATTGCAGGGGGTCCTGCGCGGGGTCTATCCCGGCCGGAACCTTGACCGCCACCGGCGTTTTCAACTCCACCGGCACTTTGGCCTCCACCACACTGCGGGGGGTTTGCCTGCGCCGGACCGGTTTTTCCGGTTCCGGCGCAGGGGCGTCGGCAACAGGTTCGGCCACGGCCTCCTCCTCATCCGCGTCATCCTCCATATTATCCCGGAAGCGCAGCGTATGGGTGTTGGCACCGCTCTGGCCCAGCCTTTTGGTGGGCGGCAGGGCAAAGCTGTGCACCATGTAACGCTTCAGCCTTTCCAGCAGGTTCCTCACCGGCTGGGGGTTGCCGAAGCGCGGCGGGTTGAACGACGGCCCGTGCAGCAACTGCACCAGCAGCTCGTGCGAAGCCCCTCCCCCGCAAAGGTTCAGGTATTCGGCAAGGGCCACCAACGCCCGCCAGGGCAAGGGCCGCCTACCGGCCAAAACCTCGGCCGCCTCGACCTCGCCGGGCAGGATGTCCGGCAAAAGCAGGTGCAATACCCGCTCGGCCAATTGTCGTTGGCCCACCGGGCGTTGCTGTTCAATCCCCAGCAACCAGTGGCCCAGCAGCTTGCCGCTATGCACATCACCCTTCACGCAAAACGGCGGAAGGCTGTTGTTGCCGCTGGCCAGCGGACGGCCACTGAACGTATGGGTGCCTTTCAGCACGCCGGGCCGCAGGTCCATGGCTTCAAGCAGCTTCAGTGGCAAAAAGCCAAGCGGATCGCCACTTTCAACCCGCTCGCGCAGGCCGGGCACACCCACGTCGTGGGCCAGCTCGGCCCATATCGGACCGAACGTGCCTGCATAGGCGTACAATATCCCTTGCATCGTCCTGGTCGTAGGGTCGTCGGCATTCGGTTTGAACGCAAGATTGGTCATCATGGGGGGCTCCAGGGTATGGCGGGCAAAGCCGCCGCAAAAAGGACCGGTAAATCGGCCGCACCCTGCCCCGAACCCCGCGCCGGGTCAAGTGTACAGGCAACCGACATCCATGCATCACCTGCGCATCACCCGCGCTCGCTTTTGCGACAAAAAAGCCCCCCTTTTGTACAGGGGGGCATCACCCGCGCTACACCTGCGCTACGGGCTTCTAGGCGGCTTTCGGCTTGGCAAACGCGATGGTATGCACCGGCATTTCGGGGAAAGCCAGCTGCTCCCGCGCGCGCCATTCGGGGGTCACATAGTTCAAGATCAAAGTCTTACGAACCCCGGAAAACGGCCGTTTTTCAAAGCCATGGAAGGTATCGTCGCCGGGCACGAACACCATGGCGGTGTTGGGCAGGCTGGGGCGGCGGCTGTGCCATTGCTGTTGCTGGTCGTAAACATCGGTGGCCAGGTCGGCATGGGCCGGGTCGCGGCTCAAATAAAGCAGGTAGGTCAAAGCCTTAACACCTAAATCGGTGTGAGGCATGTTCCAGTAGCCGTCCTGGTCCAAAGCCATCTCCAAACGCAGGTTGCAACCGTCGATCGGCGCACTGAACACCTTGGCGATGGTATCGACAACCCGTTGATCCTGAAAGCATTGGGCCACGGCTTCGCACACTTCGTACTGCGCGCGGTTGGCGGCATCGATGTAGGTGCGGGTGTCGTTGTGCATGTCGCGCAAGCCCGACTGGCCGTGCACGTCCTGTGCAATGAAAGGCAGGGCAAGCAATTGATCGACAACGTCTTCGGGCAGCACGTCGGCTACGTAAAAGTGCGGGTAAGGCAGCTTTTCGCCATCGGCGGCCAGCGTGCTGGCCAGCACGCTCTGCACGCAGCGTTCGGCCAGCGGGGTCAGCAGTAATTCGTTGATCTGGTTGGCATTTTCGTGCGCGAGCATGGCGGGGGCTTTCATTGAATGTGCCAAACACTACGCCCCCGAAGGGGCGTAGGCAAGGCTATATAATACGTTGAAATTTAACGATATTAAGCGCGCTTGGTGAGTTCGATCAGCGCCATGGCGGCGTTGTCGCCGATGCGGTAACCGGCCTTCAGCACGCGGGTGTAACCGCCGTTGACACCTTGAAACATAGGAGCAACAACGTCGAACAAACGCTTGAGGATAATGGGGTTTTTAACTTGAGTGGCAACCAGGCGGCGGTTGGCGACGGTGTTGCTGCGGGCTTTGGTGATGAGGGGTTCGACCACGCTGCGGAGATCCTTGGCCTTGGCCAGGGTGGTGGTGATTTGGCCGTGTTCAATCAATGACATAGCCAAGCCTTCGAGCAACGCGCGACGGGCGTCGGATTTGCGACCAAATTTGCGACCAGAAACACCGTGACGCATGACATAACTCCTCTATTTCGGCCCCCTATGAAGGTTTTTGACGGGGCTGTCAAGCATGATGCGCAGGTGATGCGGAGATGGAGCGCTGATGTCGCTTGGCTGTACACTTGTGATGCATTTGAGGGGGCGGATGTCGGTGGACGGTACGGAAATGATGCGCCGGTGTCGCATGGTTTTTTAAAAATGCCTTGATTTACGTAACAAAAATCAGAGTTGACAAACTTGAATTTTGTAACAATAATCATTTTATCGAAGCGTTAAGAAAAACGGTTAACGAAAGACAGGCAACATGACACGAGGCGGCAAACGGGGTGGTGCGGGGCGCAAGGCCGGCACCGGGCAGTACGGCGAACCCACCGTGGTGATGCGCGTGCCGGCCAGCCGGGTGGAAGGCGTGCGCGCCATGCTGACCAACGGCGACGAAGGGCTAGAACCGACCATCCCTTTATACGGCTCGCACGTGCGCGCCGGGACGCCCACCGCCGGCGACGACCACGTTGAGGCCGACGTGAACCTGCACAGCTACCTGGTGCATAATGCCGAAGCCACGTTTTTTGTACGGGCCCAGGGCGACAGCATGATCAACGCCAACATCGCCGACGGCGACCTGCTGGTGGTGGATCGCAGCAAGCCCGCGGTGCACGGCGCCATTGTGGTGGCGGCGGTGGACGGCGACCTGACCGTGAAGCGGCTGGACACCCGCGGTGAGTTTTTGCGCCTGCTGCCGGAAAACGCCAGTTTCAGCCCCATTGTGATCACCCCCGAGACCGAGTGCCATGTGTGGGGCGTGGTGTGCAGCGTGGTCCACGAATTTTAATAGATTAAGAAAAAAGAAGGAAGAAACCCATGACCTACAACCCCAACATGACCGCCGACACCCTGCCGGTGCTGACCTGGAGCAACCTGGTGGACAAGAAAGCCCGCCCGGTGGGGATGTTCCAATGCATGGCCACCGGCATTTTGTGGCTGTGGGGCGAGGACGAGGAAGGCTAGCCATAGGGCCTGCCGAAGGCACTTTGGACGCGCGAGCGCCATTCGCCGAACGGCGAATTTCATAAGGGCGAGTAAGCGACCCGAAGGGGCGCCGCAACCGAGCCAGAGGCGGAGGGTGCTATGCCGAATGCGTAGCATAAGGCAGCCCGACAGCAGGAGGGCTTGGACAGGACTACTGGATTCCCGCCTTCGCGGGAATGGAGCGGTTATTTTTAGCGGCAAAGGCCAAAAGCAGCGGAGGGGTTTGCTGCCAAGGCCCGGATTTACGGGGGCCCCTGCCCCCACCCCCTTGTTTGAACATTGCCGGGCTCTCGCAAGGGAGCCCTTATTTTAAGGGCCTTTGGCGCTGGCCGGCTGTGCCTGCCTTTTCGCGCTACGGCCCCCGCTTAGGAAACACGCCTTTGGCGTGATTGCCCCACCCCTTTGTTTGAACACGGCCTGCATGGCAAAAGCCCCCCTCGTGAGAGGGGGGCTTTTTTTATCAGGCGCGCCGGAAGAGTGACCAGCGCTTTTTGGGACGGGAGATTTCCTGCCTGCCCTGCCTTTCGGCCCGGGGGGCAAGGCGTACCACCGCGTTGGGCCGGCCGGGCATCATGTCTTGCGGGGTCACATCGTACCGCGAACGGTGACGCTGGGGCCCTTGGCCGAAGCGGCCTTCGCGCGGCGGGTCGTCGTTGATATAGGCGACGCCGACGTGGGTGATATCGGCGACCGGACTGGAGGCCGGAACGTCGATATCGATGACCTGCTGCCGCTCGGGCAAAGGCTCGAACAGGGCTTCCATGTGACCCAGCACCTGGGCAATGGCTGGTGATTCGGCCACCGGTTCGGCGACCGGGACGATACCGGCAGGTTCCGAAACCCAGGGGTTTTCGAGCCTGTCGACGTAGAAGGTGTCGGCATCGTCTTCGGGGGCGGATTCGGCGATCACCAGGGGTTCCTGTTCGAAGCTTTCGGGCGGGTTGGCCTTCAGGTCGAGCATGGCAGGCGCCGGCAGCCGGGGCGCCTGTGCCTCGGGTGTGCGGATGACCTGCAGACTGGCGCGGCCGATGCTGCTGCGCATCTGGTCGACCAGTTCCTTGTCGAGCGTGAGGGTGCCCACGCTTTCGAGCGCGAATGCCATGAGGCTGGCCCCGTTGAGCAGGGTGCGCAGCTGCTGGACCAGCGGCTCGACCAGCGCAACTTCGTTAGAGAAGTTGTAAGTGATGGCCTGCTGTTGCTCCGGCTCGAGCATATCGAAGGCGTTTTGAGCCTTGCCGAGGTGGAATTCGGCCATTTTGGTGGCCTTTTCCAGCTCGGGGAGATGGTCGAGCAGGTGCTTGAACGGATCGAGCTTGACCTGCCGGTAAAGCCGGTCGGCATCGAGGATGATGTTCTTGCACTTCCGGATCTGGTGGTAGGGGTCGTACAGTTTGTTGTGCTCTTCGACAAAACTGGCCATGGAAGGCCTCCTTTTGGCTGTGAAAAACGATACAGATGGATAGTCAGAGGGTTGAGGTGGGGCGGATTTACCGGATTTCAAGGGCTTTCGTCCATTAAAAAAGCCCCGTTTCCGGGGCTTTTAAGCGATTACATCTGTTTGTTGATCCGCATGGCGAGATCTTCAATGTTTTCGGGCGGCCAGTTTTCCAGCTTCATACCCAGGCCCAGGCCCATCTGGCCCAAGACGTCCTTGATCTCGTTGAGCGATTTACGGCCGAAATTGGGGGTTTTCAGCATTTCGCTTTCGCCGCGCTGGACGAGGTCGCCGATGTAGACGATGTTTTCGTTCTTCAGGCAGTTGGCGCTGCGGACGGACAGTTCGAGTTCGTCGACCTTCATCAGCAGGTGCGGGTTGATGTCGATGACCTCGCCCTTGCCGGCCTGTTCTTCGGCGATGTCTTCGAAGTTGATGAACACGCTGAGCTGGTCTTGCAGGATACGGGCGGCGAAGGCCAGCGCGTCTTCGGGCGCGACCACGCCGTTGGTTTCGATATCCATGGTGAGCTTGTCGTAGTCGGTGACCTGGCCGACGCGGGCGTCGGACACCTTGAAGCTGACGCGGCGGACCGGGCTGTAGATGGCGTCGGTGAGGATGCTGCCGGGCTGGCGGGTTTCTTCGCCCATTTTACGGTCGGCGGCGCTGCTGTAGCCCTTGCCGGTGCCGACGGTCATTTCCATTTTCAGCTCGCCGGTACTGCCGAGGGTGGCGATGACGTGGTTGGGGTCGACGATCTCGATGTCGTGGCCCAGCTGGATGTCGGCCGCGGTGACGGGGCCTGCGCCCTTTTTGCTGATGGTGATGGTTTTGGGCTCGGTGGCGTGGCTGCGCACGGCCAGGGCCTTGAGGTTGAGGATGATCTCGGTGACGTCTTCCATTACGCCCGGCAGAGCCGAGAATTCGTGCAGGACGCCATCGATTTTAATGCCGGTGACCGCGGCGCCTTGCAGGCTGGACAGCAGGATGCGGCGCAGGCTGTTGCCGAGGGTGTGGCCGAAACCGCGTTCGAGCGGCTCGATGGTGAAGCTGGCGGTTTTGCGGGCGTCGCTGCCGGCATTGAGGGCCACCTTGCTGGGTTTAATGAGTTCTTTCCAATTGGATTGAATTTGCATGTGCACTTACTCCTTCTCTATTCCCTACCCCAAACGTTTAAACAAAAAGCGGTGCGCGATTAACCGCTCGCGCGGGCGGTGTGCTTATGAAGCGTTAGACACGACGGCGCTTGCGCGGGCGGCAGCCGTTGTGCGGCACCGATGTGACGTCGCGGATGGCCACGATGTCGAAGCCCAGGCTTTGCAGGGCACGCAGCGCGCTTTCGCGGCCCGAACCCGGGCCCTTGAGCATGACGTCGAGCGTGCGGACGCCGTGTTCGCGGGCGGTGCGGCCGGCGGCTTCGGCAGCCAGCTGCGCGGCGAACGGGGTGCCCTTGCGGGAACCCTTGAAGCCTTGCTGGCCAGCGCTGCTCCACGACAGGCTGTTGCCCTGCGCGTCGGCGATGGTGATGATGGTGTTGTTAAACGTGCTGTTGATGTGCGCGATGGCGCTCAGGACGTTTTTTTTGCCGGCGCGCTTGCGGGCGGCGGCTGCGGGGGTTGCCGGGGCCTTGGTGGCGGCGGCGGCCTGTTCGACAGGTTTGTTCATGCTCTGTTATCCCCTAAATTACTTGGCTGCGGCTGCGGGTTTGGCACCGCCGGTGGTACCCGGCTTGCGGCTGCCGCGCGGACCCTTGCGGGTACGGGCGTTGCTGTGGGTGCGCTGGCCACGGACAGGCAGGCTGCGGCGGTGGCGCAGGCCACGGTAGCTGTTGAGGTCCATGAGGCGCTTGATGTTGAGCGAAATGGCGCGGCGCAGGTCACCTTCGACAGTGATGTCGGCTTCGATGACGTTACGGATGCGGGCGACTTCGTCGTCGGACAGCGTGTGGACGCGCTTGTCGGCGTCTACCTTGGCTTTTTCCAGAATGATCTGGCTGATTTTAGGACCCACCCCGTAAATATAGGTGAGAGCCACCCATACTTTTTTGTCGGTAGGAATATTAACACCCGCGATACGAGCCATGCGAGCTACACCCCTTCGTATTTATTAATAATTTTACAACTAGCCTTGCGTGACGCTGTACCGGCCGGCTTTGCCGTTGGTACGTTTGTCGCGCATGACGATGCGAACACGGCCCAGGAATTGGCCAGCCTTGTTACGGCGGCGCGAGACCGTTTGCAGTTTCCGGTCACGCTTTTTTTCGGCGTTGATGGAAGAAATATAGCGCATGGGGCCTCTAACTCATTGGGTTAACGTTAACAATCGCGGCCTTTTAGCGGGCTTGTGACTGTTTGACAAGGGGGTAAACAATAAATTGCGGGCCCTGTCAAGCCGCCTTTTGGGGCGGCTTGACAGGGCCCGCGGCTTTGGACGCGCGAGCGCCATCCGCCGAAGGCGGATTTAATAAGGGTGGAAGCCGCCCGCAGGGCGGCCACCCCCGAGCCGGAGGCCAAGGGGGGGCTGCCGAAGGTACAGCATAAGGCCACTTAAAGAAGCATTTGAAAGGATTGAGGGACTAGGCCGCTGCACTATTGGCCCCCGGCAGGCCGAAGGCCTCGCGGTTTTGGCTGGCGAACCGGGCGAAGCGGTTGAACACGTTGTGGGGCCGCCATTCGGCGAACAGGGCCTCGGTTTGGGCCGGGGTGAAATCGGCCATGCTGGTGGGGAAATTGGTGGGTTTGAAGACGTAGGACAGCGCCGACCAGGCGAAATCGCGCTGGGCGCCCACCGGGGCGGCCAGCAGTTCGCCGGTTTCGTGCGTGGAGGCGATGGTGCCGACCGTGCCGTCGGCCATGGCATAGCCCACGCAGCTGATGAAGAAGCAGCGGCGGTCTTCCAGCCCCTCGAGGATTTTAAGGAAGCCGGGCAGCCCCAGCCGTTGCAGCACCGGTTTGGTGAGCGCTTCGGGGAAGTTGTTGAGCGCCGGGATGCACAGGCCGCTGTCTTCGACCACCACCGGTTTGCCGGTAAGGACGAAGGCCTGGCGGGCCTTGTGGGCGGCCACGTCGGGGATCTCGGTTTCCTGCGGTTCCATCAGGTTGAGCGGGTTTTGGCTGGCGGCAAGGCCGTAGGGGGCGAGTTCGTCGCAGAACCGTTTGAATTTGCCCGGGTTGGAGGTGGCGAACAGCAGCATGGCTGCTAGAACTTTACTTTAAGATTGGCCCCGAAGATGTCGATGTCGGACAGGCCCGGCGCATCGCTGCGGTTGAGGCTGAAGTTGCGGTACAGGGCCGCCACGCTGACCCCCTGCCCCATGTTGTACTGGGCGGCGAGGCCCCAGGCGGAAAGCTTGTCGGTGGCAGGCACCGCGGCGGCGCTGCCGACTTGGCCGTAGTGGTTGTTGACGCCGTAGTCGGCGGCGACCTCGTAACTGCTCCACGCATAACCCAGCTTGCCGTACAGGCTGCTGGGGGTGTGCGAACCGGGCAGCCGGTTGGTGAGGCCGAGGCGGTTGTAGGCCACGGTGGCGGCCACCCCGCTGCTGTGGGCCAGGCTGAAGCTGGCGTCGGTGCGGGTGGTGATACGGTTATTGTTGGCGGCGGCCAGCGGGAAAGTGCCGGCTTCGTCGTTGTTCACGGCAAAACCGAGGCCTGCCTTGGATTTAAGCCCCAGCAGACTGCCCGCGTAGACCATCGAGGCATCGGCATCGCCGCCCTGCATGGCCGCGACCCGGCCCTGGAAGCCGCTGAAAATGGGGGTATCGTAGCGCAGCGCCGGGGCGCGGTTGCTGCTGACGGGCATGTCTTCGGTGCCGACCGAATAGGCCGTGAAAGCCCCGCCGCTGGTGCGGAACAGCGCGCCGTTGCCTATTTTGCCGTAGTCGGGTGTCATCACGTCGCGGGCGCCGGCGAGGTCTTGGTCGCGCACGCCGTCTATCGCCGTGCTTTGCTGGCCGAGAAACACCGCGCCCCAGCCGCCCGCCAGCCCGACCCGCGCCTGCCGCTCGGCGAACGAATTGGCCGGGCTGGACAGCGGCGTGGTGCTTTGGCCCGCGGTGTTGTTCTGGCGGAAGCCCGAGGTGGCCGAGTTGGAATTGTTGCTGCTGAACTGGCTTTCGAGCAGGAAGCTGGCGGTGAGGCCGCTGTCGAGCAGTTGCTCGCCCTTCAGGCCGAAGCGCGAGGACGAGAGGTCGTTATCGACCACCACGGTGTTGGTGTTGGCGCCGTCGTTGAAGCCATAGATGCCTTTGTTGACCTGCCCGTAGAATTCGAGGTTGACCGCAAAGGCGGGTGTGGCCAGCAGGCAGAGTGCACCGGAAAGGACGGCAGCCTTGCGCATGGCGCTTAGCGGCGGCGGCGCGGCGGGGCGCCCGGGGTCATGCCCGGCACCGGCGGGGCGCCCAGGCGTTCGCGGAAAGTGATGCGGCCCTTGGTGAGGTCGTACGGCGTCATTTCAACCTTGACGCGGTCGCCTTCGAGGATGCGGATGTTGTTCTGGCGCATTTTGCCGGCGATGTGGGCGAGTACCTCGGGCCCATTATCGAGCTTGACCTTGAACAAGGTGTTGGGGAGCGCGGAGGTGACCACGCCGTCGAATTCGATTACGTCTGTTTTAGCCATGTGGTGTGGAATTAGGCCGTGGGCTTGATGATGTCAAGCAATTGCTGGGTGACGCTGCCGATGGCGGCCATGCCGTTGACCTCGTTCACCTTGCGGGTTTGGCGGTAATAATCGAGCACCGGCTTGCAAAGCGCTTCGTATTGTTCGAGCCGGTGGCGCACGACGTCGGGCTGGTCGTCCTTGCGGTGGATGAGCGGTTCGCCGGTTTCGTCGTCGATGCCCGGCACCTGGGGCGGGTTGAAGGTTTCGTGGTAGACCCGCTTGCTGGTGGGCGCATAGAGGCGACCCGCGCGGCGTTCGACCAGTTCATCCATGTTCACGTCGAAGTCGATGATGTAATCGACCTTTTTGCCGATGGTGGTGAGGAAGGCGTCGAGCGCCTTGGCCTGCTCGGCGGTGCGGGGGTAGCCGTCGAAGATGGCGCCGTTTTTGCACGCGGGCGCGGACTCGATGTGGTTGAAGACCATGTGGTTGACCAGTTCGTCGGGCACCAGGTAGCCCTCGTCGATGAGGTATTTGATGGCGTTGCCGCGCGGCGTGCCTTCGGTGGCGACGGTGCGCAGCATGTCGCCGGTGGACAGGCTTGGCAGGTTGAAGTGCCGTGAGAGGGTGGCGGCCTGGGTCCCCTTTCCGCAGCCCGGAGGGCCGAACAGCACTATGAACATGCGTAAACGACTTTCGTTTTAATTAACGGCGGCCCCCGCTGCGGCTGAACAGGCTGCCCGTTTTGCCGGCTTGCGCGGTGCGCTTGAGCAGGCTTTCGTACTTTTGGGCAATGAGTGCCGACTGGATGCGCGCGACGGTATCGATGGTAACAGACACGATGATCAGCAACGACGTGCCGCCGAAATAGAACGGGATCATGGTGTTGCGGTGCAACAGGTCGGGCACCGCGCAGATGAACGCCAGGTACGCCGCGCCGATGACCGTGAGGCGCGTGGCGACGTTATCGAGGTAGCCCGCCGTGCTGGGGCCGGGGCGGATGCCGGGGATGAAGGCGCCGGATTTTTTGAGGTTGTCGGCGGTTTCTTCGGGGTTGAAGGCGACCGTGGCCACATAGAAGAACGAGAAGAAGATGATGAGCGCCACGAACAGGATGAGGTAACCGGCATGGCCGGGGCTGAGGTATTGCCCCACCCACTGCGCCCACGGGCTGGCGGGTGCGTAGCTGGCCAGCGTGATGGGAACCATGAGCAGCGCGCTGCCGAAGATGGGCGGGATGACGCCCGCGAGGTTGACCTTGAGCGGCAGGTGGTTGGATTCGGCGCTCATTTCGCCGCCCATGCCCGGGCGCTTGGGGTATTGCAGCAGGATGCGGCGGGTGGCGGATTCCATGAACACGATGAACATGATGGCCGCGACGCTGCCGAGCAGGATGGCCAGGACCATCAGGCCGGAAAGCGCCCCGGTACGGGCCATTTCGATGATGCTGACCACCGAGTGCGGAAGTTGCGCCACGATACCGGCGAAGATGAGCAGCGACACGCCGTTGCCGATGCCGCGGGTGTTGATCTGTTCGCCCAGCCACATGAGGAACATGGTGCCGGTGGTGATGGTGAGCGCCGTTTGCAGGCGGAACATCATGCCCGCGTCGGGCACCAGCGGCATGAGCTGGCCGCCCACCTGCACAGTTTGGTGCTCGATGCCGCTGGCGAGGCCGAAGCCCTGCGCGAACGCCAGCACCACGGTGAGGTAGCGGGTGTACTGGTTGATCTTGCGGCGGCCGAGTTCGCCTTCCTTTTTCAGTTCGGCCAGCGCGGGGTAGGTGCTGGAGGCCAGCTGCAGGATGATGCTGGCGGTGATGTACGGCATGATGTTGAGCGCGAACACGGCCATGCGGGCGAACGCGCCGCCCGAGAACATGTTGAACAGGCCGAAGATGCCCGATTGCAGGTGGGCCTGGTAGGCCGACAGCGCGGCGGCATCGACCCCCGGCAGGGGAATGTGCGTGCCGAGGCGGTAAATGACGAACGCGAACAGGACGAACAGGATGCGCTGTTGCAAGCCTTTGGCTTTTACCAGCAGGTCGGCGACATCGGACTGGCTACCGAGCGATACATTGGCCATGGAAAATTCCCTTTAATTGTTGGGGTGGTTGTAAAGCAAAAGCGCCCCGGCTACAAGCCGGGGCGCTTTCGAAGTCGGACAAAATCGCCGTTATTTAGCGCTTGTCTTTAGGCAGCAGTTTGCCGACCTGCTTTTCCTTTTTGGGAAGCAGGGTGAGCTTGCCGCCGGCCTTGGCGATCTTTTCGACCGCGCTGGCGCTGGCGTGGGCGGCGGTGATGGTGAACTTGGTGGTCACATCGCCGTTACCCAGGATTTTGAGGCCCGACAGGGGCTTTTTGGTGAGGCCGGCACCGATGATGGTGTCGATGGTGATGGGCTTGGACGCGTCGATACGGCCGTCGAGGGCCATTTGCTCGAGCGTGCCGAGGTTAACAACAGTGTACTCGATACGGAAGTTGCTGTTGTTGAAACCGCGCATCGGCAGGCGGCGGTACAGCGGGTTTTGACCGCCTTCGAAACCGGCGCGCACGTTGCCGGACTTGCGGGCACCCTGCCCTTTGACACCACGGCCCGAGGTTTTACCCTTGGTGGAGCCGATACCGCGGCCCTTGCGGGTGGCGGGTTGGTGGGCGCCTTTGTTATCGGCGATCTGGTTCAGTTTCATGACTCGGTTTCCCTATATTGCCATTGATTATTCGGATTTGGTTTCGGTCGATTCGGCCGGGGCTTCGGTGGCAGCGCTCATGCTGTCGGCCTTGCTCACCACGGTGACGTTCGACTTGGCTTCGGCGTCGCGGCGAGGGCCACGGCCACCGGGGGCGCCTTGACCATCGCGACGGGGGCCTTTTTTGTCAAAGCGCTTGGCCTTGGCTTCCTTTTCGGCAGCGCGGGCGGCAAGCTTTTTGGCCTTGGCCTTTTCCATCTTTTCCATCAGTTCGGCGGCGTCGCCTTCGCCCTTGCTGGCCTCGGCCTTGTGCAGGGTGAGGTCGGTCAGCTTCAGGCCACGCTTGGCGGCGATGCTGCGGGGGGTTTCGATGGAAGCGAACGCGTCGAAGGTGGCGCGGATGAGGTTGAAGGGGTTGGTGGAGCCCATGGCCTTGGCCACGACGTCTTTGATGCCCATGGCTTCAAACAGGGCGCGCATCGGGCCACCGGCGATGATACCGGTACCGGGCACGGCCGGCTTGAGGATGACGCGGGAGGCGCCGAAACGACCCTTCACTTCGTGGTGCAGGGTGCGGCCCTGGCGCAGCGGCACGCGCACCATGGTGCGCTTGGCTTCGTCGGTGGCCTTGCGCACGGCGTCGGGCACTTCGCGGGCCTTGCCCTTGCCGAAGCCCACGCGGCCGTTTTCGTCGCCCACCACCACCAGGGCGCCGAACGCCATGCGGCGGCCGCCTTTGACGGTTTTGGCGACGCGGCGGACGCCGACCAGTTTATCGACCAGCTCGGCAGTGCGTTCGCTGCGGTTTTGGTTGTGTTCCATATCCATGTGTTTTCTCTTCTCTTGCGCTTAGAATTTCAGGCCTGCACTGCGGGCGGCGTCGGCCAGGGCCTTGACGCGACCCATGTAGCGGTAGCTGCCACGGTCGAAGAACACTTCGGTGATGCCGGCTTTGACCGCGCGTTCGCCGATGGTTTTGCCCATGGCGACGGCGGCGTCGAGGCCGCGGGTGTTGGTCATGCCCTTGCGGATGGCCTTTTCGTTCGTGCTGGCGGATACGAGGGTAACGCCCTTCACGTCGTCGATGATCTGCAGGCTGATGTTGGCGTTGCTGCGGAAGATGCTGAGGCGCAGCTTGCCGGGCGCGACGCTGCGCAGCTTGTGGCGCACGCGGCGGGCGCGGCGGTGAATGTTCGATTCATGGATATAACCCATGGATTTGCTCCTTTTCTGTTCGTCTAGCCGTTTTAAACTACGGGGCGTTTGCCGCGGTTTGGGAACCCAATTGGCTCGACCAACCCGTGGATGGGGGGCTTATGGGGGGAAATTCATACCTTGGCAAGGGCTTTTTTCAAGCCCTTGCGGCTTTGGACGCGTGAGCGGATTCCGCCGAAGGCGGACTTCATAAGGGGAGTAAATCGCGAAGCGACGGCCCGCCAGCGGGCCAGCGAGGGGACCGAGCGCCACAAAAAAGCGCCTTTTCGGCGCTTTTTTGGCAGTCGGTAAGAAGAATTACTTCTTCTTGCCTTCTTTCATGACGATGTGTTCGTTGGCATAGCGCACGCCCTTGCCCTTGAAGGGTTCGGGTTTGCGTTGGTCGCGCACCTTGGCGGCGAACTGGCCGACCGCGTGCTTGTTGATGCCGCTGATGGTGATCTGGGTCTGGTCTTTCACGTCGACCGTGAGGCCTTGCGGCACGGCCAGCTCGATGGGGTGGCTGTAGCCGAGCGTCATGCCCAGCTTGCTGCCCTGCGCGGTGGCGCGGTAACCCACGCCGACCAGGCTGAGCGCAACGCTGTAGCCTTCGGTGACGCCGGTGATCATGTTGCCGACCAGCGCGCGCATGGCGCCCCAGATGGGACTGATGTTGCCCTTGGCCACGGGGGTGAATTCGACCTCGCCGTTTTCGACCTTGGCGGCGATGTGCGGGTGCATTTCCTGCACCAGGCTGCCCTTGGGACCCTTGACGGTGACGTTGCGGCCGCTGACGGTCACTTCGACGCCCTTGGGGATGGTGATGGGTTTTTTACCAATACGAGACATACTATTTCTCCCTGTTCCCGGCTTAGAATACTTGGCCGATGACTTCGCCACCGACGTTCAGCTCGCGAGCCTTGGTGTCGGAAACGACGCCCTTGCTGGTGCTGATGAGGGTAACGCCCAGGCCGTTGCTGACCATGGGAATGTTGACGGCTTGCGTGTACTCGCGGCGGCCAGGCTTGCTGATGCGCGACAGGCTGGTGATGACCGGCTTGCCTTGGTAGTACTTCAGCTCGATGTCGAACTGCTTGTGGCCGCGCTTGTCGGCGCTTTCGCTCACGCCCAGCAGGTAGCCTTCGGCGACCAGCACGTCGAGGATGGCCTTTTTGAGGCTGGAGGCCGGCACGGTGATGGTCTTGTGCTGGCGGCTCAGGCCGTTTTTGAGGCGCGCGAACAGGTCGGCGATAGGATCGGTGATGTTAGCCATGTTACATGCTCCCCTTACGTACGCCCGGCAGCATGCCGGTGCTGGCCAGTTTGCGCAGCATGCTGCGGCCGAGGCCGAAGCGGCTGTAGACGCCACGCGGGCGGCCGGTGAGTTGGCAACGGTTGCGCAGGCGGGTTTTGGCGCCATCGCGCGGCATCGCGTTGAGCGTGTCGCGGGCTTCCATGCGTTCGGCAAACGGCAGGTTTTCGTTGATGATCTTGGCCTTGAGGTCGGCGCGCTTGGCGGCATGGCGCTTGACCATGGCTTCGCGGTTTTCCTGGCGGAACTTGACGGAACGTTTAGCCATGATTAGGCACCCTTCCCTTGTTTGGCCGCTTTGGCTTCTTGGGCGGCCTGGATTTGTTGGCGGGTTTTGCGGAACGGCATGCCGAACGCGGTGAGCAGGGCACGGGCTTCGTCGTCGGACTTGGCGTTGGTGCAGATGATCACGTCCATACCGCGGATCCGGTCGATCTTGTCGAAATCGATCTCCTGGAAGATGATCTGTTCCTTGATACCCATGGCGTAGTTGCCGCGGCCGTCGAACGAACGGCTGCTGATGCCTTCGAAGTCGCGTACGCGGGGCAGCGCGATGGTGATCAGGCGGTCGAGGAATTCGTACATGCGGGGGCCACGCAGGGTGACCTTGCAGCCGATGGCCATGCCTTCGCGGATCTTATAGTTGGCCAGCGACTTGCGGGCAATGGTTTGCACCGGTTGTTGGCCCGAGATCAGCTTCATGTCGGCGATGGCGGCGTCGAGCAGCTTTTTGTCTTCGCCGGCTTTACCCACACCCATGTTGATGACGATCTTGGTCAGCTTGGGGGTTTGGAAAGCGTTGGTGTAGCCGAACTGCTTGGTGAGTTCGGACTTGATCTTTTCGTTGTACAGGGTCGCGAAGCGGGGAACGTAATCGCCCACCGGCTTGCTGGCCTTGACGCCTTTGGGAGCTTCGGCCTTGGCGGCCTTTGCTGCTTTGGGTTGCTTTTCAGCCATCGTCAGTATCCTTTACTTTTTGGACTTAGCGTTGGTTTTGGCGGCGGGTTTGGCTTTAGGGGCCTTTTCGCTGCCGGTCTTTTTGGAAATGGTGTCGAGCACGGTGCCGCTGGCCTTGGCCACACGCACCTTGCTGCCGTTTTCGATCTTGTAGCCGACGCGCGTGGGCTTGCCGGTTTTGGGATCCTTCAGCATCAGGTTGCTGATGGCGATGGGCAGTTCCTTGTTGACGACACCGGGTTCGGCCTGGCGGGCCATGGCGGCACGCGCGGTGACGTGCTTTTTGACGGTGTTGATGCCTTCGACAACGGCGCGGTTGGTGGCGCTCACGATACGGGTGATGCGGCCATTCTTGCCTTTGTCTTTGCCAGCGATAACAATAACTTCATCGCCCTTCTTCAACTTGGAAGAGAATTGTTGGGTAGCCATTAGATTACCTCCGGCGCGAGCGAAATGATCTTCATGAACGAGCGGGCGCGCAGCTCACGGGCGATGGGCCCGAAGATACGCGTACCGATGGGTTCGTTTTTGGTGTCGATGAGCACCGCGGCGTTACGGTCGAAGCGGATGCTGGTGCCGTCCGGGCGGGTGGTTTCTTTGGCGCAACGCACGACCACGGCGCGGGCGACGTCGCCCTTTTTGACCTTGGCGCGCGGGATGGCGTCTTTGACGCTGACGATGATCACGTCGCCGATACGGGCGTAGCGGCGCTTGCTGCCGCCCAACACTTTAATGCACATAACCGTACGTGCACCGCTGTTGTCGGCAACATCAAGGTAGGTTTCAGTTTGAATCATGGTTCTGACCTTTTCCTTTCTGGTTTATCTTTAAGCCTGCACGTCGGACGCGGTGTCGGTGACGATCTCGCCGACGATCTTGACGCGGTTGTGGAGGGCGAAACGCTTGAGCTTGCTGACCGGCACGCATTCGATGATCTCGACGGTGTCGCCCATTTTAGCTTCGTTATTTTCGTCGTGCGCGTGGAATTTATCGCTGCTGCGCATGATCTTGCCGTAAACCGGGTGGCTCTTGGTGCGGTCGACCTTCACCACGATGGTTTTGTGGCCTTTGTCGGACACCACGGTGCCGGTGAGAATACGTTTAGGCATGTTACTTGCTCCCCAGGTTCAGCGCGGTTTTAACGCGGGCAATGGTTTTACGGACTTCGCGCCAGCGGTTGTGGTTGGCCAGTTGGCCCGCGGCCTTGGCAAAGCGCAGGTTGAGCTGCTCTTTGCGCAGGTCGTTCAGCTGGGTTTTCAGCTGCGCGGCGCTTTTGCTGGTCATTTCGGCGAAAGATTGTTGCTTGGCCATAATTTTCTCTCCTTACGCGCCGTGGTGACGGACGACGAATTTGGTCTTGATCGGCAGCTTCATGGCCGCCAGGCGGAAGGCTTCGCGTGCGGTGGCCTCGGGAACGCCGCCCATTTCGTACAGGATTTTGCCCGGCTTGACGCGGCAGACCCATACTTCGGGGGCACCCTTACCGGAACCCATGCGGACTTCGGCAGGCTTTTTGGACACGGGAACGTCGGGGAAAATACGCACCCAGACGCGGCCGCTGCGGGCCACAAAACGGGTCATGGCGCGGCGGGCGGCTTCGATTTGGCGGGCGGTGATACGCTCGGGTTCCATGGCCTTGAGGCCGTATTCACCGAAGTTCACGTTGGTGCCGCCCTTGGCGAGGCCGTGAATGCGGCCCTTGTGAGCCTTACGGTATTTGGTTTTGGCCGGTTGTAACATGGTATTTTCCTTCTATTCGGCGCGTTTACTGGACATTGTTCGAGTAGTCAATGGCATACTTTTCGCCCAGGTGGACCCAGACCTGGATGCCGATGATCCCGTAAGTGGTTTTGGCTTCGGCGAAACCGTAATCGATCTCGGCGCGCAGCTTGTGCATGGGCACGGAGCCTTCCTTGTACCATTCGCGGCGGGCGATTTCGCCACCGTTGAGACGGCCCGAAACCTGCATTTTGATACCCAAAGCGCCGTTGGTCATGGCGTTTTGCATGCCGCGCTTCATGGCGCGGCGGTAGGCGATGCGGCGTTCCAGCTGGTCGGCCACGCCCTGGGCGATGAGGTTGGCATCGAGGTCGGGCTTGCGCACTTCGACGATGTTGAGGCTGACGTCGGCGCCGCTGCGGGTTTGGATTTCCTTGCGGAGCGTTTCGATCTCGGCACCCTTTTTACCGATGATGACACCGGGGCGCGCGCTGTGGATGAACACACGGCACTTTTTGTTGGGGCGTTCGATGATGACCTTGCTGATGGAGGCGGCCTTGAGGCGTTCCATCAGGAATTTGCGGATGGCGTTGTCTTCCTTCAGCAATTCGGGGTAGTCGCGGCCGGCGAACCACATGCTGTCCCAGCCGCGGTTGATGCCGAGGCGCAGGCCGATCGGATTTACTTTTTGACCCATGGCTTATTCCTTGCTCTCGGTTTGAGTTTCTTGTTCGGCGGGCGCGGCAGCGGCGGCCGGGGCGGCTTCGGCTTTAGGAGCCTTGGCAGCTTTGGCGGCGGGCTTGGCGGCCTTGGCCTTACCTTCCGGCTTGGCCTTGGTTTCCTTGACCGGCTTTTCGGCGGGCTCGGCGACCACGATGGTCAGGTGCGTCCAGATCTTTTGGACCTGGGCGGCACGGCCGCGGGCGCGGGCGTGGAAGCGCTTTTGCACCATGCCTTTTTCAGCCAGGGCGTGGGCGACGACGAGCTTGTCGACGTTGAGGCCGTGGTTGTTTTCGGCATTGGCGATGGCCGATTGCAGGACCTTTTTGGCGCTGTCGGCGAACTTTTTACGGCAGAAGGTCAGGTCGTTGAGGGCCTTTTCGACCTTTTTGCCGCGGATAAGGGCCATCACCAATTGCGCCTTTTGCGGGCTGCCCTTGATGTTGCGCGCGGTGGCGAACGCCTGGTTGGCGGCCACTTTGCGGGGGTTTTGAACTTGCGTCATTTAACTATCCCTTATTTCTTGCCGGGTTCTTCGGCACCGGCCTTCTTCTCGGGGTGACCGTTGAAGGTGCGGGTGGGTGAAAATTCGCCGAGCTTGTGACCGATCATGTTGTCGGTGACCTGCACGGGGATGAACTTGTTGCCGTTGTGAACCGCGAACGTCACGCCCACGAAATCGGGAATGATGGTGCTGCGGCGCGACCAGGTTTTGATGACCTCTTTGCGGCCGGTGTTGCCCAGTTTGGCAACCTTTTCCAGCAGGTTGTGGTCGACGTAAGGACCTTTTTTGATACTACGAGCCATATCTGTTTCTCCTTACTTCTTGTCGCTGTAACGGCGCAGGATGAAGCGCGAGCTGGGCTTGCGCAGGTTACGGGTTTTGAGGCCCTTGGTGCCCTGACCCCAGGGAGTGACCGGGTGACGGCCACCCGAAGACTTACCTTCACCACCACCGTGCGGGTGGTCGACCGGGTTCATGACCACGCCACGCACGCTGGGGCGCTTGCCCTTCCAGCGGGTGCGGCCGGCTTTGCCGCTTTGGGTGTTCATGTTGTCGGGGTTGGAAACGCTGCCGATGGTGGCCATGCATTGCTCGAACACCAGGCGGAGTTCGCCGCTGGGCAGTTTGAGCTGGATGTAGGCGCCGTCTTTACCGGCCACCTGGATGGCGGTACCCGCGCCACGGCCCATTTGGCCGCCGCGCGAGGGCTTGAGTTCGACGTTGTGGACCAGCGTACCGACGGGAATGTTCTTCAGCGGCAGCGAGTTGCCGGGAGCCACTTCGGCTTGCGGGCCGGACATGACCGTGGCGCCGACCTTGAGGTCGTGCGGGGCCAGGATGTAGCTCTTTTCGCCGTCCTTGTACTCGATGAGGGCGATGAACGCGGTGCGGTTCGGATCGTATTCGAGGCGCAGGACCTTGGCCGGTACGCCGTGCTTGGCGCGCTTGAAGTCGACCATGCGGTAACGGCGCTTGTGGCCGCCGCCGCGTTGCCAGCTGGTGATGCGGCCGGTGTTGTTACGGCCGCCGCTGCTGGACAGCGGGGTGGTCAGGCTCTTTTCGGGGGCGCCTTTCCAGAGTTCGGAACGGTCGACCGCGATAAGCTGGCGGCGGCCGTTGCTGGTGGGATTGTAGGTTTTTAAAGCCATAATGATTGCTCCCTTACTTCACACCGGCCATCAGGTCGACCGTTTGGCCGTCCTTGAGCTTGATGTAGGCTTTTTTGATATCGCTGCGGAACACGCGCTTGCCGCGGACACCCTTGGTTTTACCCTTTTGGATGAGCGTGTTGACGCGCTCGACTTCGGCGCCGTAGAGGCGTTCGAAGGCGGTCTTCAGTTCCGGCTTGGTGGCATCGTTGGCAACCACGAAGGCCAGCCAGTTGCCCAGCTTGCTCGTCTTTTCGGTGACCAGCGGGCGCACGAACAGGTTGTACATGCGTTCGGTGGGGGCGGATTTGGTGGCCATCACTTACTCCTCGCTTTTCGCTTTGGTGGACTTTTTAGCGGGCGCGGCCTTTTTGGCTGCGGGCTTGGAAGCTTTTTCGGCCTTCGCGTCGCCGGAGAGGCGGGCGTTCAGCATTTCGATGGCGGCCGGGGTCATCACCAGCGTTTCGAAACGCAGGATGTCGTACACATTCGCGCCGCCGGTGGGGATCACCTTCAGGTTGGGAATGTTACGGCTGGCTTTGTCGAAATTGGCGTCGAGGCTGTCGACCAGGAAGGTGGCCTGGCTGATCTTCAGTTTGGCGAGGCTGGCGGCCAGATCCTTGGTTTTGAGGCTTTTGAGCGCGAGGCTGTCGACCACGATCAGGTTCTTGTCGGCGGCCTTGGAAGACAGCGCGGTTTTGAGGGCCAGCTGGCGGACCTGCTTGGGCAGGCTGCTGCTGATCTCGTGCTTGCGCGGACCGTGGGCCACGCCACCACCCACGAAGAGGCTGGGCGACTTGGCGCCGTGGCGTGCGCCACCGGTGCCTTTTTGGCCGTACATCTTCTTTTTGGTGCGGGCGATCTCGCCGCGGGTTTTGGTGTGGGCCAAACCACCGCGCAGGTTGGTGAGCTGCCAGGTAACGGCACGCTGCAGCAGGTCGGCGCGGACTTCGACGCCGAACAGGCTGGCGGGCAGGTCGGTGCTGCCGACCTTTTTACCTTCGAGGTTAAGAATATCGATGTTCATGATTACACTCCTTTAACCGCATCGCGGACGATGACCCAGGCGCCGTTGTGACCGGCGACCGAACCCTTGATGAGCAGCAGGCCTTCTTCGGCATTCACCTGCACCACTTCCAGGTTTTGGGTGGTGACGGTTTCGACGCCGTAGTGGCCGGCCATCTTCTTGTTTTTGAAGACGCGGCCCGGATCCTGGCGACCGGCGGTACCACCAATGCTGCGGTGGGAAATGGACACACCGTGGGTGGCGCGCAGACCGCCGAAGTTCCAGCGCTTCATGGCGCCGGTGAAACCGCGGCCCTTGGTGGTGCCGGTGATGTCGACCAGTTGGCCGGCCTTGAACAGGTCGGTGCTGATGGCGCTACCGATGGCCGGCAATTCGCCGCTCATGCGGAATTCGACCAGCTTTTGCTTGGGCTCGACACCGTTTTTGGCGAAGTGGCCCACCAGCGGCTTGGAGGTGCGCTGGGCTTTTTTGGCGAAGGCGCCGATCTGCACGGCGGTGTAGCCGTTCTTTTCGGCGGTCAGGTGGGCGGTCACCTGGCTGGCTTCGACATGCAGCACGGTGACCGGCACGTGAACACCGGCTTCGTTGAAAATACGGGTCATCCCCACCTTTTTGGCGAGCAGGCCATGACGGGCTTCGACGCGTTGTTTGGTACTCATGATACGTCTCCCTCCTTACAGCTTGATCTGCACGTCGACACCCGAAGCCAGGTCGAGCTTCATCAGGGCGTCAATGGTTTGGGGGGTGGGCTCGAGGATCTCGAGGACGCGCTTGTGGGTGCGCATTTCGAAGTGCTCGCGGCTCTTTTTGTCGATGTGCGGGCTGCGCAGCACGCAGAAACGCTCGATTTTGGTGGGCAGCGGAATGGGACCTTGAACCTTGGCGCCGGTGCGCTTGGCGGTTTCGACGATCTCGAGCGTGGATTTGTCGAGCACGCGGTGGTCGTAGCTCTTCAGCCGGATGCGGATGTTCTGCGCAGTATCCATAACTTTTTACCTTTCGTGGCTTGGCCATCCACCCCTCGTGGATGCCAGAGGCCCCTTTGTTCATAGTTAACGCCACCCCGGAATTCCCTGTGGGGTGGCGATGGTCCGATAGGGGGAAAATTGTCCGGACCGAATCTGTTTTCTGCCGTTCCCCGTATGGTTTTGGGGGCGGCTGATGGGGGGCGTATAGGGGCTTTGGCGGGGGGTGTCAAGCATATTCCTTGCAAAATATGGGGGTTAGCTTTAATCAGCCTTATCTGAAACGCCTCACCCGGGAGTTTGCCCCCATGTCACGTTCATCTGCCCCCAAGGCCACCCCTGCCCTGCATGTTGTTGGCCAGACGGCCATTGCCATCGACCGCGACTTTTTCCTGCAGGCCCTGCAAAAAGCCCTGCAGCACAATCTGCAGGGCATCCTGCTTTCGACCACAAAGCGTGTGTGGCAGCTGAAAGACGGCATACGCCTTGAGTTTCCACCTGTGCCGATCGAGAACTTCCACTTGCTGTTCACGGCCATCGGGCCGGGCTGGGAAGCGAAATTCGATATTTTCGAGCCCGGCCGCGTGGCCGTGCGGGTGAACGGTAACGGCCCCCTCGGCCATTCAACCTTCGGCCGACTGAGGCAAAGCTGGCCCGCCGATAAATACCCCGACGTACGCCGCCTGACGCTGAAGATGTTCGGCATACCTGGCGAAGACTGAAGAGCGGAAGGCCCCGGAAAAACGGGGCCTTTTTTATTATGCATTACCCAGTTGCTAGGGCAGGTTTTGTACCCCATATGAAGGAAATCTTAGTTACTTTATTAAAGGAAACACCTATGCGCGCCGTTTACCTGGCAATACCATTGTTAATTCTAGCGGTTCCGGTCCACGCTGGAACCATCCTGCCCTCGAGCCTTGGCCGCACGGCCATACCTGCGCCTGCGCCGAAACCCAAAGCGGAACAGGGCAGTTGCATGATGAACTACTGCGCCGGCAAAGTGTGGGGATACAACCCTCAAACAAAAGACAAGGCTATTGAACCAGCCCTTACCAAATAAGAAAAAAGCCCCGGAAAACCGGGGCATTTTTGCTTTTATAAATGAAAAAAATCGTAGATCTGCTGGGCCAGTTTTTTGGAAAGTCCGGGGACCTTCATCAGTTGGTGGATGTCGGCGCCCTCGATCTCTTTTAACGAGCCGAAGTGGAGCAGCAGTTCCTTTTTTTTGCGCGGGCCGATGCCGGGAATGTCGTCGAGACGACTGTGGGAAATGGCGGTTTCGCGCTTTTTACGGTGGAAAGTGATGGCGAAGCGGTGGGCTTCGTCGCGGATACGTTGCAGCACGAAGATGAGCGGCGTGCCGGGGTAAATGGGCAGGTCGCGGATATCGACCTTCCCTTCCTTTTCGCAGGCGATGAAGATGGTTTCGAGCCCCTTGTCGCGCTCTTCGCCCTTGGCGATGGCGCACAGGGTGGGGCAATCGGGCGTGCCGAACAGCCCCAGTTGCTGGGCCACTTTGACCAGCACGCCCAGCTGGCCTTTGCCGCCGTCGACCATGATCACATCAGGCAAGCCTGCGCATTTTTCGCCCGATGCGAGGGCTTCGGCCTGTTCTTTCATACCTCGGGCCAGCCGGCGTTCGAGCACTTCGGCCATCATGGCGTAGTCGTCGGGGGTATCCTGCCGCTTGATGTTGTAGCGGCGGTAGCGGTTGCGCAGCATGCCGGTTTGCCCCGCCACCACCAGGCTGGCCACCGGCATTTTGCCGGAAATATTGGAAATATCGTAGCACTCGAGGCATTCGATGGGCTTTTGCAGGTTGAGCAGCTTGCCCAGCGCCATCAGCTGGTTGCGCCAGTCGTCGCCGTCGGCCAGCTTGCGGGCCAGCGCGTCGCGCGCGTTTTTGACCACCTGCTGCATGATGGCCGATTTATCGCCCCGGCTGGGCATGGCGATGGACACCTTGCGGGCGGCGCTGATGCTGAGGGCTTCGGCCAGCGCGTCGCAGTCGTTCGGCAGCAGGTTGCAGAGGATCTGCGCGGGCGGGATGCGGCTGGCGTAATGCTGGGCCAGGAACTGCCTTAAGGTTTCGGCATCGTCGACCTGCTCGTCTTCGTTGTTCAGCATCACCGCGTGGTTGCCCACGTGCTGGCCGTGGCGGTAGTAGAACACCTGGATCATCGACTTGCCGCCGTTGGCCACCAGCGCGAACACATCGGCCTCGGGCAGGCCGTGGCTCATGGGCCGGTCGGCACCGCTGACGCTGCTGATGGCTTTGATACTGTCGCGCAGCTGGCCCGCCAGTTCGTAATCCTGCACCCGGCTGGCCTCGGCCATTTGGGTTTGCAGGTCGGCCAGCACGATTTGGGTATCGCCGCGCAGGAACTTTTTGGCGCTGGCCACCACTTGCCGGTATTTATCGGGGGCTATTTTACCCACGCAGGGGGCGCTGCAGCGCTTGATGTCGTACTTGAGGCAGGGCCTCGTGCGGTAGCGGAAAAAGCCGGGCGCGCAGGTGCGCAGGCGGAAGGCGCGCTCCATGAGGTCGAGCGTTTGGTACACCGCCATGGCGCTGGGGTAAGGGCCGAAGTAATCGCCCTTGATCTTGCGGGCGCCGCGGAAACTGCGGATCATCGGGGTTTCTTCGTCGGTGATGAGCACGCTGACGTAGCTGCTGTCGTCGCGGAACAGGATGTTGTAGCGCGGGCGCAGGCTTTTGATGAGGTTGGCTTCGAGCAGCAGGGCCTCGGCCTCGGTGGCAGTGGATACCACCACCAGTTCGCGGGTTTCGAACACCATTTTGCGGATGCGCCCGCCCATGCGTTCCGGCTGGGTGTACTGGTTAACGCGGTTCTTTAAGTTTTTGGCCTTACCTACATATAAAACATCGCCTTTTTGGTTAAGCATACGGTACACCCCCGGCCCGCCGGGCAGGTGGCTGATCTTGCTTTTGATGAGGGCGATGCCGTCCATTAAAGGGTTTATAAATGCAATATGATATCCCGGCAATGTAGCTTTGGATGATAAATTTATGTATTATACTTTACATAAACTATTGTGAACAAAAGCTAAATATTGTATGCAATTAACAACTGAAGATTTATCGGAGAAAAATCATGTCGCCCACAGAACGCAAACAAAAGGCTGGTGGGAACAAGATGATGCTCCCCCCTTTTCTAGAAAGTGAAAAATCACTTAAAAAACTGAAAATAAAAGATAAAATTATTGAGCGCCGGGGAACAACTCTTTACAAGGTTTCAAATGGCACAAAAACCTTCGCACTAAAAATTGCCCACCAAGCTTCACTAGAAAATGATGCCACGCTTCAGATCCTGGCTGAAGCTAAACTATTAAATGATAATCCCAATATTTGTCAGGGATTATTGGTGGAGTTTGGAACTACACAGGGTATAGATTGGTCATTATTAAATTGGATAGACGGACCTTCGGCAACGGATTTGGGTAAAAATCTAAGAGAACAAAAGCATTTCCAAGCTTATGAATTCTCAAAAATTTTTATGCAAATGGCCCAGTCACTTATGCCTGCCCACCAACTCGGTATTTTACATGGGGATTTACAGCCCACGCACTTTCTGGGTTTTGAAAATTCATGCAAACTTATCGACTGGGGCCTAGCTCCAAGCATCATTGCGGGGACCTACCGCGGGGGCCTGACTCATTATACGGCCCCCGAAGTTGCCGCACAGCTTATTGATAGGGATGAGGCAGAATATAAAGTGACAGCCGAAATTTACTCTCTGGCTGCTGTTTTCTTCACTCTCTGTAATGGAGTGGTACCCATGAATTACGGTATTCATGGCAATGAGGAACCTCGAAATACCAAACTTGAAGCAATCGCAGGCTATCGGCGCAACCATACAAAGACCTCTTCAAATGCCCTTACAAGGCTAATTGAAATGGGTCTGAGCAAGAATCCTAGTGAGAGATTCCAATCTCTTGAAGATTTTTGGGGGGCGCTTAATGCTTTGCGAGAGCATTGACAATAATAGTATACAAAACTAGGCTGGCGACTAACTTATCGTGCTTTTGCGGTAAGAAACATCTGGAGAACATTGAAAAATGATACCTCAAGGCTTGACCACCCAAGACCTCAGCGCGTTAGCCGAAGTTCACGCTGTACTGGCCAAGCATGGCCTCGAAAAACGCTTCGGCGTTCGGATGAACCATGCTCATTTCCCTCTTCAACCAGGTGAAATGCTGCACGAAACCCATGATAAATCGTCTCGTACCATGACAATTTCCGCACGCAAAACGTCGGATATTCCTGCCGAGGCGACGCCCACCCAATGGCATTTTGATGCCAACGGGCTTCCGGTGGCCGATCAGTATTGCTGTGATCCACCTGCAGCCTGATATCTCATCCATTATAAATCTTGGCAATAACTAGGCCAAGTGAAGCCCGGCAGTGATGCCGGGCTTTTTTGTTGGCTTAGGCCTCGAGGATGCTGTCCCAGTGTTCCAGCCGGGGCAGCACCAGCCGCTTGTTGCCGCGCAGCAGGTTGATGTCGGCCATCTCGGTGTCGGACAGCTTGAAGCTGAAGATATCGAGGTTTTCGGCCAGCCGCTCGGGCGTGACCGTTTTGGGGATGGCCACCACGCCCTGCTGGCCCCCCGACTGAATGGCCCAGCGCAGGGTGATCTGGGCCGGAGTCTTTTCGCGCTCGGCGGCAATTTTGTGGATGACCGCGTTTTCGACCACCAGTCCCCGCGCCAGCGGGCTATAGGCGGTAACGAACATGCCCTGCTCGTGCGCCGCGGCCAGCACCTTGTTCTGGTTTAAAAACGGGTGGTACTCGACCTGGTTGGTGATGAGCTTGCCGCCCGCCAGCTTTTGCGCCTGTTCCATTTGGGCGGTGTTGAAGTTGGACACCCCGATGTGTTTGGCCTTGCCCGCCTGTTGCACCGCCAGCAGGGCCTGTATGCTCTCTTCCAGCGGCACCGCCGGTTGCGGCCAGTGCAGCAGCAGCAGGTCCACATGGTCGGTGCCCAGCTTTTGCAGGCTTTTTTCGACACTGGGGGCCAGCAGGTCCTTCGTGAACGAGTCGGTCCAGACCTTGGTGGTGAGCCAGATGTCGGCGCGCTTCACGCCACTGTCTTTTATCCCCTCGCCCACTTCAGCTTCGTTGCCGTAGATCTGCGCGGTATCGATATGGCGGTAGCCGAGGGCCAGGCCCTGCAGCACCGCGCGGTAGCATTCGCCGCCGTCGGCCTGCCACGTGCCCAGGCCCAGCACCGGCACTTTGGCCCCTTTGAGGGTGATGAAGTCCATGGTGTTCCCCTTATATATAGGTATTTTAAAACGCGGCGGCGTTAAAAAGCTATTTAAAGCTTTGCGCCGTGGAAGTTGGGCTTGGCAGGCAGCGGCAGGCCCAGCCGCTTGCACAGGCTGCGCCACAGCGTACGCGGCAGGCGGGTGCGGCGCATCTGTTTATCCCACGCGGCCTTGCGCTTGACCACGTTAGTGGCGGTCTCGGCCGGGGTATAGGCGGCCAGCGCGGCGCTCAGTTCGCGGTGCGGGGCCAGCGGCAGCAGCGCCATGCCGCTGGTGGTGGCTTCGAGCACATGGGCCTTTTTACCCAGCATTTTTTCGATGTCGGCCAGGCCGGGTTCGAGCCCGAACTCGCGCACATCGTGGAAAAGCACGCTGGCGTTTTTTGCCAGGAACGGCTTGAGGGCCTTGGCGTCGAGCACGATCTGCGCGTTGGTGTGCAGGCCGTCGATGAAGGCGAAATCGACCTTGCCGCCCAAATGTTTTTTGACCACCGCAGGCACGTTTTGCGGGCTGGTGGCCTTGACCACGCGCACGTTCAGCTTGAGCGATTTGGCGATATCCTGTGTGAGCTTGATGCCCTGTTCGGTCTGGTGGTCGAGGCCGCTATCGATGGCCACCACGCGGGCCTTGGGGGCCATGAGGGCCAGCGCCAGCGTGCTCCAGCCGAAGCTGTTGCCGATGATGAAGATGCTTTTGGGTTTGATGATGCCCAGCAGGCTTTCGAGCACGAACACCTCGAGCATGGAAATGCCCAAACCGTTGGTGACGCTTTGGCCCTTGCGGGTAAGCCAGGTGAACTGGGCTTCTTCGGAACCTCCGCAGCGTTTGGGTTGCAGGCCGGCGGCGATATCGAAGCCGTGTTTTTTGTAGGCGGAGATAAGGGTGGGAACGATGCTCATGGCGCGCACCTTACAATAAAACGCCCCGGGCCTGCCAGCCCCTTGACACCGCGACAAAAAATGGGCAAAACCCCGCCGCCGTCGCGACAGGATTAACATGCGTGGCACCATGTATAAACCCATAACAAGTAAAGGCATAACGCAATGGCTAAAGAGACTTTCCAACGCGATAAACCTCACGTCAATATTGGTACCATCGGTCACGTTGACCACGGTAAGACCACTCTGACTGCGGCTATCACCAAATACTTCAGCAAAAACTTCAAGGCCTACGACCAGATCGACAGCGCCCCCGAAGAAAAGGCCCGTGGTATTACCATCAACACCGCCCACGTCGAATACGAAACCGCCGGCCGCCACTACGCTCACGTAGATTGCCCGGGTCACGCGGACTACGTAAAGAACATGATCACCGGTGCTGCCCAGATGGACGGCGCGATCCTCGTGGTTGCCGCCACCGACGGCCCGATGCCGCAAACCCGTGAACACATTCTGCTGGCCCGCCAAGTGGGCGTGCCCGCCATTGTTGTTTACATGAACAAGTGCGACATCGCCGACAAGGACCTGCTTGAACTGGTGGAAGCGGAAATCCGCGACCTGCTGAGCAAGTACAACTTCCCCGGCGACACCACCCCGATCATTTACGGTTCGGCCCTCAAGGCCCTCGAAGGCGAAGACAGCGAACTCGGCAAGCAATCCATCCAAAAGCTGATGGACGCCGTGGACAGCTTCATCCCCGAGCCGACCCGCGAACTGGACAAGCCGTTCCTGATGCCCGTTGAAGACGTGTTCAGCATCACCGGCCGCGGTACCGTGGTTACCGGCCGCGTCGAACGCGGTATCATCAAGGTGGGTGAAGAAGTCGAGATCGTCGGCATCCGCCCCACCCAAAAGACCGCCTGCACCGGCGTGGAAATGTTCCGCAAGCTGCTTGACCAAGGTCAGGCCGGCGACAACGTGGGCCTTCTGCTGCGTGGTACCAAGCGCGAAGACGTCGAGCGCGGCCAAGTGCTGGCCAAGCCCGGCAGCATCACCCCGCACACCCACTTTAAAGGTGAAGTGTACGTGCTGAGCAAGGAAGAAGGTGGCCGTCACACCCCGTTCTTTACGGGTTACCGCCCCCAATTCTACTTCCGCACCACCGACATCACCGGTAGCCTGAAGCTGCCCGATGGTGTTGAAATGGTCATGCCTGGTGACAACATCACCATGGAAGTTGAACTGATCGCCCCGATCGCCATGGACCAAGGTGTACGCTTCGCTGTTCGCGAAGGCGGCCGCACCGTTGGCGCCGGCGTTGTGTCGAGCATCATCAAGTAGTTTGTGCTTGAATTAAAACCGCCCCCTCGGGGGCGGTTTTTTTATGCCGGTTGGGGTATGGTGCGGCCATAAAAAGGAGAACCGTTATGCCTGTTATTCTCATCACCGGGGCCACCTCGGGTTTTGGCGAGGCCGCTGCCCGCAAGTTTGCCGAAAACGGCTGGCAGGTGGTCGGCACCGGCCGCCGCGCCGACCGGCTTGAGGCATTGACCAAGGACATCGGCGACGGCTTTTACCCCCTGAACTTTGACATTGCCGACCGCGAGGCCACGCTGGCGGCGCTGAAGAACCTGCCGGACCACCTGAAGCGCATCGACGTGCTGGTGAACAACGCCGGGGGCGCCCACGGGCTTGATGCCGCGCAGAGCGCAAAGTGGGAAGACTGGGAGGCGATGGTGGATATCAACATCAAGGGCCTGCTCAGCATCACCCACGCGTTGCTGCCGGGCATGCTGGAGCGCGGGCGCGGGCATATCATCAACATCGGCAGCATTGCCGGTAACTACCCCTACCCCAAGGGCAACGTGTACGGCGCCAGCAAGGCGTTTGTGAACCACTTCAGTTTAAACCTGAAGGCCGATCTGGCCGGCACCCCGGTGCGCGCCACCAGCATTGAGCCCGGGCTGGCCGAGACCGAGTTTTCGGTGGTGCGGTTTAAAGGCGACCAGGCCAAGGCCGACAGCGTGTACCAGGGCACCAAGCCCTTGAGCGCCGACGACATTGCCGAGTGCATCTGGTGGTGCGCCACCCTGCCCGAACACGTGAACATCAATAAGCTGGAAGTGATGCCCACCTGCCAGGGCGCCGGGGCCTTTAACGTGGTGAAGCAGGCCTAACCCCGCCCGCGTAACTTTGGTATACTGAGGGCCATGAGCCCGTTGATTGGTGCGATGCTGGCGGCCCTTGTGTGCGTGGGGGCCTATACCGCCATGAACATATTGTTCAAGCGCCATGCCGGTGCGGGCGGCGGCGCGCTGCACCTGACCGCCTGGCTGGGGTTACTGGCGCCCCTGTGGGGTTTGCTGCTGGGCTTGGGCGCGCCCACCCATTTGCTGGTGCTGCCCCCCGCCCCGGCCTATTACGCGTGGTGCCTGTTGTGGGCGCTGCTGCTGCCGGGCACCACGCTGCTGATGGTGCACTTGCTCAAGACGCTGTCGCTCAGTGAACTCACAAGCGCGCGCAAGGCGCTGGTGACGCTGCTGGCGGTGGGTGTCGATTACTTTTTGCTGGGCACCACCTTTACCGTGCCGCTGCTGCTGGCGGTGGGAGTAATCACCGTGGCGGCGCTGAATTTGCCCGCTCCGCCGCGCAAGAAAATAAAGCCCCTGCCCCTGCGCGTGCGGACAGTGTGGTTGCTGCTGCTGGCTGCGTTGTTCACTTTACAGTTGCTGGCCTACAAGCGCGCGCTGGCGTACCAGCCCGACCTGGTTTCGCACATCGTCGTCATCAAGCTGGCGGCGGCGCTGTGCTGCCTGCCGCTGTTCTTTTTTATGGGCAAAGGCCCCAAACAGCGCCCGGCCGCCGGGCTTATTCTGGGCGTGGTGGTTTGCTATTTTGTGGGCAGCGTGGCCGAGGGCTACGCCCTGCGCGGGCTGCCGCTGACGGTGCTGGTGGCCATCACCACCGCCACCGCGGCCCTGATGGCGCTGCACGACCTGATACGCAAAGACCTCCCCCGCACGGGAGAGGCCTTTGCCATGCTGGCCCTGATTTTTGCGGGCTTTGCGCTACTTGCCTTCGCCGGTTAGGCCTTCGGCCTTCAGCGCCGCCTGCACGGCGGGCCGTGCCATCATGCGCTCGAAGTGTGCCTGCAGGTTGGGGCCGAACGCGAACTTGAAGGCCTTGGCCCAGCGGCACACGGTGAACAGGTAGCCGTCGGGCACGCTGTAGCTGTCGCCCATCAGGTATTGTTTGCCCTCGAGCATCTTTTCGACCACGGCGAATTTCTTTTCGAGGTTTTCGCGCGCCATCGGCTTGTAGTCTTCGGGTGTGGCCTTGTTGAACAGCGGCCCGAAACCTTTGTGCAGCTCGGAGGTGATGAAGTTGAGCGCTTCCTGCACGCGGTAACGCCCCACCGTGCCGTTGGCCGGGGCGATGCCCGACTGCGGGGCCTGGTCGGCAATGTATTGCACGATGGCGGGGCCTTCGGTGAGGATGCCGCCGTCTGCCATTTCGAGCGCGGGCACGCTGCCCTTGGCGTTGACGGCCCAGTAGTCGGCGCCAGTTTCGGTTTTCTTTTCTTTCAGGTCCACCTTGATGATGTCGGCCTTCAGCCCTGCCTCGAGCAGGGCAATGTGCGGGCTGAGCGAGCAGGCGCCGGGCGAGTAATACAGTTTCATTGGTTGGTTCCCTTCTGTTGTTCGGGGCGAAAGGTAACGCGGGTTTTGTAATATTTCAATATTATTGAAACATTGACCCCTTTGTATTATATATAAACCCATGCGCAACTTTAACCACCCGACCCTGAAGGACGTACCGCTGTATGCGGTGCTGCACGCGCTGGGCGACCCCGCGCGCATCGCCTTTGCGCAGGGGCTGTACTGCGGCGCGGTGCTCAACTGCGGCGAGTTATCCAAAAAGGCGCACGAGGCCCTGAGCCCCAGCACGGTGAACCACCACCTGCGCATACTGCGCGAGGCCGGTTTGATATTCAGCGAGCGCAGCGGTGTGCAAGTTCATAACAGATTACGGCTGGACGAGGTCGAAAAGCGCTTTCCCGGCCTGCTGGCTGTGATATTGAAGCCGTAATGCTTCGCAGGCTTTACAAAAAAGTATCCGACCTGGCCCACCACCGCTTTGCCGGCTGGTGGCTGTTTGCGGTGAGCTTTGCCGAAAGTTCGTTCTTTCCCTTCCCGCCCGACACCATGCTGGTGCCCATGGTGCTCACCAACCCCAAAAAGGCCTGGTGGTTTGCCACCCTGTGCACCATTGCCAGCGTGGCCGGAGGCGTGGTGGGATATGCACTGGGCGCCTGGCTGTATAGCAGCGTAGGGCACTGGCTGGTGGCCGTTTACGGCATGGCGCACGAGCTTGATACCTTCCGCGAAATGTACGCGCAGTACGGCGCCTGGATCATTCTGCTCAAGGGCTTCACCCCCATTCCCTACAAGCTGGTGACCATTGCCAGCGGGCTGGCGGGTTACCCCTTGTTCACGTTCATCGTGCTGTCGTTCATCACCCGCGGCGTGCGCTTTTACCTGCTGACGTGGCTGCTGGTGAAGTTCGGCGAGCCCATTCGCGAACAGATGGAAAAGCACATGGAGACGATGCTGCTGTTGCTGGTGGTGTGCACCGTGGTCGGCTTTTTCGCTTTCAAACTTCTGTTTTAAAAAGGCCTCCCGCTTCGCACGGCCCTGCCGGGCCTGTTACTTGCTACGGCCACCCCTTATGAAACGCACCTTCGGTGCGATACATGGAGACAATGCTGCTGTTGCTGGTGGTGTGCACCGTGGTCGGCTTTTTCGCTTTCAAACTGCTGTTCTAAACGTTGACAGTTAAGCGGCCGGGGTGCATGGAAAACGCCATGAAACTCCACCGCAAAGCCAAAATCATCGCCACGCTCGGGCCGGCCAGTTCCAGCCCCGAGGTTATCCGCAAACTCATCGAAGCCGGGGCCAACATCTTCCGCCTCAACTTCAGCCACGGCACCTATGCCGACCACCGCGCCCGCTACGATACCATCCGCGCGCTGGAAGCCGAACTGGACCAGCCGATTGGCATTTTGCAGGATCTGCAGGGGCCGAAGATCCGCATCGGCACCCTGAAGAACGGCCCGGTGATGCTGGAACGCGGCGCCAGCGTGCGCTTTAAGCTGACCACCGAACCCGGCGACGCCGAACAGCTGAGCCTGAACCACCCCGAGGTGATCAACACCATCCAGCCCGGCCACAAGTTCCTCATCGATGACGGCAAGCTGCAACTGCGCTGCACCGCGCGCGGCGCAGACTACTTTGACGCCGAAGTGCTGGTGGGCGGCATTGTGAGCGAGCGCAAGGGCGTGAATTTGCCCGACACCGCACTGCCTATTTCACCGCTAACCGACAAGGACCGCGCCGACCTGGCGTTTGGGCTTGAGCTGGGTGTGGACTGGATCGCCCTCTCGTTCGTGCAGCGCGCCGAAGACGTGGCCGAGGCCAAGGCGCTCATCGACGGCCGCGCCCGCGTGATGTCGAAGATTGAAAAGCCGCTGGCGCTTGAACACATCGATGGCATTGTGGCCGAGAGCGATGCCATTATGGTGGCGCGCGGCGACCTGGGCGTGGAGATTGCGCCCGAAGACGTGCCGGGCGCGCAGAAGGAACTCATCCGCCTGTGCCGCAAAATGGGCAAGCCGGTGGTGGTGGCCACGCAAATGCTCGAAAGCATGATCAAGACCCCCACCCCGACCCGCGCCGAAGCCAGCGACGTGGCCACCGCCATTTACGACAGCGCCGACTGCGTGATGCTGTCGGCCGAGTCGGCCAGCGGCGACTGGCCCGCCGAGGCCGTAGCGATGATGGACCGCATCATCACCCACACCGAAAACCACAAGCTGTACCGCAGCCTGATCGACGCCATTCAGCCCAACCTGGAAACCACCCCCGCGCAGGCCGTGGCCGATGCCGCCGCCGACGTGGCCGATGCGCTGGGCGCCGCCGCCATTGTGGCCTTTACCACCAAGGGCACCACCGCCTACCGCATTGCGCGCAAGCGCCCGCGCGTGCCCATTTTGGGCGTAAGCCCCGACATGGGCGTGACCCGCGGCATGGCATTGCTGTGGGGCGTGCAAAGCTGCTTTTCGCCGGGCATCACCAGCTACGACGACATGGAAACCAGCGCGCGCGAACAGGCCCTGAAACAGGGCGTGGCCGTGCCCGGCGACCGCATTGTGGTGATCGCCGGTATCCCCTTCGGGCAGGCGGGCAGTACAAATAACCTTCGGGTTTTAACCGTTTAGGTTTAAACTCACGGCATGGTCAAAAACAAAACCATGCCAAGCCTCCGCAAAAAGCATAGCTGGTTGCCGCCGGTGCTGCTGTTTGTGGGGGTTTGTTTATTGGTGAACGGGATTATTTTCGGCCTGGGCTGGAACGCAAAGAACGACGACCTGCTGCAACCGTGGTTCGCGCCGCCGGGGGCGTTCATCGGCACCGTGTGGGTGGCGCTGTTTGCCCTGATGGGTGCCAGCTATGCGCACCTGCAGCACCTTCCCAAACAACGTTGCGCGGTGATGGGGCTGGCGGTGTTGTGCCTGGCCTACCCCTTTTACACCATGGGGTTGCAGGCCAGCGTGACCGGCCAGGTGGGAACCTTGATAACGTTGGTGGCCACCGCAGGGTTAATGGGCTGGGTGTACCGGAAAGACCGGGCCGCCGCGCTGTTGCTGGCGCCGCTGGGTTGCTGGCTGGTGTTTGCCAGTTTCCTCACCGCCAGCGTTTTAAGGCTGAACGGCCCGGTTCTTTAAATTCGCCGAAGGCGGCTTTAGACGCGTAAGCGGCTTTAGCCGAACGGCTGACTTCATTAGCGCTTGCGCTTGGCGGGCTTGCGGTTATCGAGGCTGAAGGCCCCGGCGCCGAACGCGGCCACTTGCAGCAAACCACCCGCCATGGCGATGTTTTTGAAGAAGTGGATGAACTGGTTCTGGTCGGCCAGGTTGCTGTGGAAGCCAAAGGCGGCAGCCACGCAGAAGGCGGCCATCGCCAGCGCCACGTAACGGGTTTGGTAACCGGCCACCAGCAGCAGGCCGCCGCCGAGTTCGACCACCACGGCGATGAAATAAGCCAACAGCGGGAACGGCAGCCCGGCAGAGGCGATGTAGCCTTGCGTCATTTCGGGGGTGGTGGCTTTGGCAAAGCCGCTGATAAGGAAAATGGCGGCGATCATCACGCGGCCGATAAGGGGCAGGTAACGGTGCAGTTGGGCGTTCACGGGTATTCTCCTGTTGGGTTGGTCATGGCCCCAAGCATGAGCCGTCTGGCAGGAAAGAAAAGAGCCAGACGGCAATAATAAGCTTATTTTACAGGCAGTTAGACAGGCTAGATAACGCTGAGCGCAACGTCGATATTCCCGCGCGTGGCGTTGGAATACGGGCAAACCTGGTGGGCCTTTTGCAGCAGGTCTTCGGCCTGGGCCTTATCAATTCCCGGCAGGCTGGCCTGCAGCGCGGCGGTAAGGCCGAAGCCGCCTTCGGAGCGCGGGCCGATGCCGATGGTGGCGGTGATGCTGGAAGTATCGGGCAGCGTCACGCCGTTCTGGCGGGCCACCAGTTTAAGCGCACCCAAAAAGCAGGCCGAATACCCGGCGGCGAACAGCTGCTCGGGGTTGTTGCCGGGGCCGCCGGCACCGCCGAGTTCTTTCGGCGTGGCAAGGGAAACGCTGAAGCTGCCGTCGGCGGTGGCGGCCTTGCCGTCGCGGCCGCCAGTGGCGGTGGCTTGGGTGGAATATTTGACGTCGACGGGCATGGGCTTATTCCTTTGTTGTTGGCGGTCGGAATTCGATATTTGGCAGGGGAGACAGGGATTTAACCTGCGACCCGCGCCAATTTAATAAGGGTTGGAGACTGCGAAGCACCCAAAACCGCGGGACGCACCACAGTCATTCATTTTTGGCAGGGGAGACAGGGATCGAACCTGCGACCCGCGGTTTTGGAGACCGCTACTCTACCAGCTGAGCTACTCCCCTACCGGGGCTGGTTATGGCATTTCGCTTACCCGCAGGCAAGTGTTGTGTGCAGGCTGCTGGCTTGCATTTTGGCCCCTGCCGACCTATACCGTAAGGCATGAACGCCCTTGCAAAAACCCCCTCACCCCGCCATTTAACCATGATCGGCACCGGCTACGTGGGCCTTGTGTCGGGCACCTGTTTTGCCGAACTGGGCTTTAACGTGACCTGTGTCGATATCGACGAAGGCAAAATTGCCAACCTGCGCGACAAGTTCATTATTCCTATTTACGAGCCGGGCCTTGAAGAACTGGTGCGACGCAACGTGGCCGCCGGGCGTTTGCACTTTACCACCAGGCTTTCGGAGGCCGTGCCGCAGGCCGACGCCGTGTTCATTGCCGTGGGCACCCCGCAGGACGAAGACGGCAGCGCCGACCTGACCTATGTGGAACAGGCCGCGCGCGACATTGCCCCGCACCTGCAAGGCTACACCGCCATTGTCAACAAAAGCACCGTGCCGGTGGGCACCGGCGGCAAGGTCGAGGCCATCATCCGCGCGCTGACCAAGGCCGAATTCGACGTGGTGAGCAACCCCGAGTTTTTGCGCGAAGGCGAAGCCGTGGGCGACTTTTTGAAACCCGACCGCGTGGTGGTGGGCGTTGAGACCGAACGCGCCGAGGCCTTCATGCAGGCGCTGTACAAGCCCCTCACCGACCAGAACGTACCCCTGCTGTGCACCAACCGCGCCAGCAGCGAACTGATCAAGTATGCGAGCAATGCCTTCCTCGCCACCAAGATCACCTTCGTCAACGAGCTGATCGCGCTGTGCGACACCGTGGGCGCCGACATCCTGTCGGTCAGCAAAGGCATGGGTTCCGACGCCCGCATTGCGCCGCGCTTTTTACAGCCGGGTCCGGGCTACGGCGGCAGCTGTTTTCCGAAGGACACCAACGCGCTGGCCAAAACCGCGCGCGACCACGGCGTGCAGTTGAGCCTGGTGGAAGAAACAATCGCCGCCAACCAGCGCGTGAAGGAAAGCATGGTCAGCGTTATTGAAAAGGCGCTGGGCGGCAGCGTCAAAGGTAAAACTATTGCCGCGCTGGGCCTGGCCTTTAAAGCCAACACCGACGACATGCGCGACGCCAGCAGCCTGACCATTTTGCCTGCCCTCGTCAAAAAGGGCGCTGTGGTGAAGGCCTACGACCCGCAGGCCACCAGCCACGCCCAACGCCTGATGCCCAAGCTGGGCTACAGCGAAAGCCCGTGGGAAGCCATTGAAGGCGCCGACGCCGTGGTGGTGCTGACCGAGTGGGCCGACTTCCGCGCGCTCGATTTAAGCCGCATGGCCAAAACGCTGGCGCAGCCGGTGCTGGTCGACCTGCGCAACCTGTACCAGCCGCAGGCCGCCAAGGCCGCGGGCCTGCGCTACCACCCGCTGGGCCGCCCCGGCTTGTCCGACTAACCAGCCGCCCCGCTTTTACGTAAGCCAGCTTAAGTGAAACGTCATTCTGACGTTTATTGCGCCATACCCTATTTACTACTTATAGTTGTAATATATAATACGTCGCAACCTAAGCGAAAGAAAACAACCATGGCTTTAGCTGCATTCAATACCCTCTTCCCGCGTGCCCGTCGCAGTCAGCAGATTGCCGACGACCTGAAGAACATGATCGGCAGCGGCGAACTGTGCGCCGGTCGCCGCATACCCACCGAAGCCGAAATGTGCCAGCACTACGGCGTAAGCCGCACCACCGTGCGCGAGGCGCTGCAAACGCTGCGCAGCAACGGCGTGCTCGACGTCACGCCCGGCCGCGGCAGCTACGTGCGCAAGCCCGACCCCGCGCCCATGCTGCGCGAACTGGCGCTGGTACTGATCGCCAGCGGCACCACCATTGACGAGGTGCACGCCATGCACCAGCAGTTGCTGCGCAATTTGCTGGTGCACCTGGCCCAGCCTTCCAGCCACACCACCCCCGCCCAGCGGCAAGAGCTTTACCAGCATGTGGTGAACCGTCAGGCCGCCCCCGCCGACAACGTGGCGCTTGAAAACCGCTGGCACCTGATGCTGGTGAAGCTGAGCGGCCAGACCCTGCCCGGCCACGTGGTGAACCTGCTGTTGCAGTTCACGCAGGCGCAGCGCACCCGGGCCTTTGGCGCGCAGGCCTATACCGACACGCTGGCGCAGGCGCAAATGCGGCTGACCAGCGCGCTGTGCGAAGGCGACTACGCCGCAGCCGAGCGCCTGCTGCCCACACTGTTCATCAAGCCGGTGATCGAGACCGTGGCCGCCTGACCAGGTTCCCTCTCCATAAAAAAAGCCGGTGCAGTTGCACCGGCTTTTTTGCAGGGTTCGGCCTTATTGGGCAGCCTTGAACTCAACGCGGCGGTTCATCGCGCGATGTTCGCGGGTGTCGTTGGGAACCAGCGGGTTTTCGGCGCCCATGCCCTTGGCCACGGTGTTTTCACGCTTCACGCCCTGGCGGATCATGCCGCGCACGGTGCTTTCGGCACGTTGTTCGGAGAGCCAGACGTTGTACAGCGCGCTGCCGGTGGCGTCGGTGTAGCCCAGCACTTCAACCTTGGCGTTGTCGCAGGCCTTGAGGGTGCCGGCAACCTTGGCTACAACAGGCTTCTGGTCGGCGCGCAGCTTGGCGCTGTCGAAGTCGAAGTGGACAACGTTCTTGCTGATGTCGGCCATGTCGCTGCAGCTGTAGCTGGCGGGTTCGGCCTTGGTTTCAGCCGTGGCTTCGGCTTTCGCTTCGGCCTTGGGTTCTTCCTTGCTGGCAAACAGGCTCTTCACTTCGTCGAGCTTGCTCTTGGCGGGTTCGCCGGCGGCGGGCTCGATGGCGGCGGCCTTTTCTTCGGCCTTGGCCTCGGTTTCCGTGGCGGGGGTGGGCTCGGTGGGGCTGGCCGCGGCGGCTTCAACCTTCACTTCGGTGGGGGTGACCACTTCGACGTCCATCTTCATGTTGTAGGCGGTGGGCATGGCGGCCTTGATGGCACCGGCGGCGGCGTCGCTGTAGGTGGTGTCGAGCACTTCGCCGTTGATGCGGATCTTGTCGCCGATGATGGTGGCGGTCACGTTTTCAAACTGGGTGAGGTTGAACAACACCGTACCCACGGCGCTGCGCCAGCCCGCCGGGGCCCCGGCCTTGACCACCAGGCTGCTGCTGATGTCGGCATCCATGTAGTGGGTTTTGGCCAGGCGTTCGAGCAAGGCCTGGGTGTTTTCGTCGGGCACCACGCCGGTGATGGTCAGGTGCTCACCTTCTTTGTTGATGGTGAGCTGGTAGTCGCTGTTGGCGCGCTTGCGCATGGGCTTGGCTTCGGCAACCACCAGGTTGTTCGACACCACGGCCACGCCGAACACGCCGTGCACGGCGGCGGCGGCTTCTTCGGCGGCTTCGGCGCTGGGGGCTTCGCCCGACAGGATGACGGTGCGGCCGTCGACGGCTACATCGGCCCACAGCATGCCGTGTTGGGCCAGCATGGTGGTGGTGCGGCCCTGGATGTCATCGGCGATGCGGGGCTGCAGCCATTTGACCCCGGCCACCGCCACATATAAAAAGGCCGCGATTGCCGCCAGAATTGCTGCTGTACGCCACATATTGATTCTCCCTGTTATCCCTGTCGTTTATTGGTGTTGGGGTGCGCCATGGCACACCAAAGTTGTATGCGACTGTGCATAACGCGCATACAAAAATCAAGCGAATGTACGCAGCATGCCTGTGTAACAGGCAGAGTTATGGAAAGGGAAAATGGCGTGCCCGGGAGGAGTCGAACCACCAACCGCCGGAGTAGAAGTCCGGTGCTCTATCCAGTTGAGCTACGGGCACATGCGCCCTCTATAGCACGCAAAACCGGCGTTTCCAAAGCCGCTTCGCTTTTACGCCGGGCCCTTTATAACTTGCATAACATTTAGGGTAATGGCCCCTGCCCCGCTTTGAACCTTTGCAGCGCACCGCCTACGGTTGGTCACGTTCAACCAACAAGAGGCCAAGAGCCAAAGGAGCACACCATGACCAGCGTCACCACCCAGATCAAAGAAATGTTCACCGGCGACAGCGAACTGAAAACCCTGCACGACAACTTTGTTGAAATGCTGCGCGACATTTACGACGCCGAACACCAGGTGCTGGAAGCCCTGCCGCACATGGCCGAAAACAGCCAGAACAGCGAGCTGAAGGCCGCATTCCGCAAACACGAGACCCAAACCAAGGGGCAGATCGAGCGGCTCGAGCAGGTGTTCGACAGCATCGGCGAAGAGCCCGAGCGCAAAACCTGCCAGGCCGCCAAGGGGCTGATCGAGGAAGGGCAGGAAGTGATCGACACCGCCGCCGAACCGGCGCGCGATGCCGGGCTGCTGGCGGCTGGCCAGGCGTTCGAGCACTACGAAATGGCGCGCTACGGCACGCTGGCCGCCTGGGCCCGCGAAATGGGCCACAAAGAGGCCGCCCGCCTGCTGGAGCAGACACTGGCCGAAGAGGAACAGACCGACGAGCTGCTGACCAAGCTGGCCGATAAATCGGTGAACCGCACGGCCGCCGAAGGGCTGGGCGAAGCCCACGCGGCCATGATCGCCAGCCAGCGCAAAACCGCCACGCACAAGGGCAACCGCAGCCACAAGCATTAAGCGGCCTTGGTTAAAAAAACCGCCCCCGGCCTGCCCGGGGGCGGTTTTTGCATGCAACCTGCTTGACGGCGGCCCCCAATACCCGTAGTTACGCCCACGTGCTGCTGTAGCTCAGTGGTAGAGCACGTCATTGGTAATGACGAGGTCGACTGTTCAATCCAGTTCAGCAGCACCAGAAAAAGCGGCCTCCCGGGGCCGTTTTTTTCTGTACCGCGTCGTGGCTCGGCCAAAAGCAAATTTCATAAGCGTTTTAAAGGGCCCCTTGGGGCCCTTTTGTTTTAAATGCCATTACGGTTGGGCGGCACAAACGCCCCGGGCCCAGTTAAGCGCCACACCGTTAGGGTCGGCATACCCTTTACCCAACGCAGGCACACTGCCGGGGCCTCGGCTGTAGCAGGTGCGGGGTTCCAGAATGACCAGGTTGCCGTAACGCCGGATGGTGGGTGCCGATTCGGCGGCCGAGCATGTACAGGTGTAAGAAAAGTACCATGCACAACAGTCACCCCCAAGCCATGTAACGTTGGCTTGGGTGCCATACCATGTGCTGGCCGGTCCATAAATGGCGGTGGTGCTGATGGGCTTGTCGGCGGCCGGGTCCCAGCAGGTGGTGCCGTTCCAGAGCTTGCCCTGGTTATTGCAGTTTTCGACATTCTTCACCTGGTTGCTCACGGTGGTGAGCGAGGTGTTCATGGTGCCGAGGAAAGACGTGTTGTGGCCGTCAAAACTGCTGGTGCTGTTCTTGGCCGCACGGTCGGCGTTGGTGACAGGCAATGCGCTCGATTTCTCGATGGCATAACCTGCAGGCGCTTGCAGCGCGGCCGCCAGCATCAGGCAAAGGGTAAGGGTGTTTTTCATCAGCAAGGCACCGAATAAAGGGTTGTCTGGCAATATTTGGGCGTGATCACCAGCTTGCCGTTCACCTGGTTAACGTCGGGATACATCGAAATATCGCTGCACGTATAAAGGCTTTGGCACGCGTTGCTGGCACAGCGCCACTGGTCAAGGAACCCGCAACTGGCCATCGAACCACTAGCCAGCGGAACCACCGGGCCCGGCGTATTGGCCTGCACGGTGCGGGTGGGGCCCATCACAACCTCCATTTGCACCGTACCGCCCGGGCCACCGGTATTGATATCGACGCAGGCGGTGCCATTCCAGAGCTTGTTGACCTTTTGGCAATTGATGATGTTCTGCATACGGGCATCAATGCTGTCCATGCCGGCATTGACCATGGTGGAGTTCAGCTTGTTGTTCAGCAGGGTCGGGCCGGTGCCCCCCACGGCGCTTTGCTCGAGGGCCGTAGGCGCAAGGGGTGCCAGCACCGCAAAGGCGGTGGCCAGCAGCAGGTTAAAGCGTGTCATGTTTTTCATTGGCGTTGCATCCAGTAAATGGAAACCTTGCCCGGCTTGCCGGCACCGCCATTACCCGAAGGAGCGCCACCGACACCAACCTGAATGGTCAGGGCCGTGTTTTTAACCGGCGCACCGGCGGCACCGTTTTTAAAGGCTTTATAGGCATAGCCCCCGGCACCGCCGACAACCCCATACGTACCGGCCGCGCCGCCCGCCGAACCGCCGCTGGTTTTTGTTTCATCGGCCCCACTTGAAACCGGCGAACCGCTTACGCCGCCCCCTTTGCCGCCACCGGCCGTGGCAGGCACCGGTGCCATAACACCACTATCGCCACCATTGGAGGCGGGCGTTACCGCAAGATAAGCACCATAATAGGCGATGGCAGTCGAAAGATATTGCGGATAAGTAACCGTATACATAATGCAGTAGTTATACCAATAAGGGTTTGCATTGGGCGGGCACACATAAGAACCGGCCGAGCCACCGCCACCCGCCCCCCAAGCATACATGACGATGGTGGTGTAATCGGGCACATTAAAGGTGTAGGTGCCGGGCGTGCTCCAGGTTTTGGTGAACGGGCCGGTTTCTTCGGCCGGGGCCACGTCGGTGCTTTCAATGTTGACGCAGGTGCCGTTGGTTTTGTTGTAAAGCTTGGTTTGCTGCGCGCAGGCAATGGTGTTGCTGACGTCGTTGAGGATGTTGGTGCTGCTGGTGTTGATGCCGCCCACAAGGTCGCTTTCAAGCTTGTTGCGCACTTCAAGATGGGGCTGGGTGACGACCTGGGCCGAAGACTCGGCGGCCACGGCATTGCCGGCCGCAATGGCCCCCAGCAGGACACCTGCCTGAATGGCTAGAAACCGGGAAAATATCCGTTTCATATTCCCTTATACATAGCAACCCCATGGCTACCTGACACCTCTACCGCAGACTATTCGCCTTATGCCTGTTGCAAGATTAATGCGTACAAATCGGCTGTTTTCGGGAAAATCATTGGAGTGGCGATGGGAGCCGCCGCCCACCACCTTCAGGCTGTTTCCGCAAGAAACTTTGGAGCGGGCGATGGGACCTGAAGCAAAGCGGAACGCCCCATCACAACATATCTGCCCCGAAGGGGCTAAATGGAGCGGGCGATGGGAATCGAACCCACGACATCGGTTTGGAAAACCGAAGCTTTACCATTAAGCTACGCCCGCCTTTAAGGGGTTTTGCCAAAGCAAAGGGCCGCAAGCGGCCCTTTAAACAGCAATACCCGCAGGCGATGTTCTACTTGATAAACAGAACAAAAGCTACCAGCAGAACAATGATGCCCACCACGGCTACGGCCGGGTTGGCCTGGGCGTAGGCCACAATGCAGCCCACTAAATCTTTGTTACCCTTGCGGGCGGCGGGCTTGGAAGCGACCTTGGCGGCAGGCTTTGCAGCGGGTTTGGCTTTTGCCTTAGCGGCGGTTTTTTTGGTTTTAGCGGCCATGGTAACACTCCGTTTTTTATGCGTTGGGGTTGAAAGGGTGAGTCATAACAACAGAGTAAAGCGGTATGGTCAACGGGGTTGACATCAAGCGGTGCACCCGGCTACAAGGCGCAGCGTTATTTTTATTCAAACACGCCTTGGGTGTGATTAACGCAGGTATCGCGGGGTGGAGCAGCCCGGTAGCTCGTCAGGCTCATAACCTGAAGGTCGCAAGTTCAAATCTTGCCCCCGCAACCAATATTTCAATAACTTAGCCCTGCAATGAGCAGGGCTTTGTTTTTCTGTGCTACGTTAGTGCTACGGCACATTCAACACTGTTATTGACCCTGCTTGCATTCCCTCTTAGCTTGGCCAGTGGAGACGTGAGAACGACTCCGGGGATTAATAACCCCTCGTTGATGGCAGGCACCGCCAAGAAAGGTGCTGTTTGTGTATAGAACACAAACCCTCGGACATACCTATGGCCGGGTGGTGGTGCTCTGTCCAAGGCGTAAGCCCAAAGGCATCGCGCCGTTCAACGACGGTTATTAACACCCGGCCTCTCTTTTGAGGCCGTTTTGTTATAACCAAGAGGGCGGTCACTATTAACTACGCGCTGCCAAGCGTTGATTCCCAACTTCGCCTGCTAGGCGCGGCGTTGACTGGCGCCGCTATCGCCTACGCTGTAGTGCGTGGCGTTGCTATTCATGAGGCTCATACTAGGCCAAAACCTTACCCAATCACGGCCCACACAATCGTGCAGGCTGAAATCTACGCCCTATCACCGGTGAAACGGGCCGATACTGTCATGTTGGGCGACAGCCTCACAGAAAATGTACCTTGGGCCGAGTTGACCGGCCGCCACGACCTGGTTAACCGCGGCGTAGGCGGAGCAACCTCCGCTGATATTCTGGCAATGCTGCCCCAGGTCTTGAGGTTGCACCCCAAGGCAGTGTTCCTCATGGTTGGGGTTAATGACGTTATGCACGGTATCGCCACGCCAGCGATACTGGCTAATCTCCAAAAGATTGCCGATGTTGTTACCGCCTCTGACGCCCAGGTGTTTCTCAGTTACGTTTTACCAGTGGCTGAGGGCATCCCCAACGGCAGTAAGTGGAACTCTCAAATTCGGGCACTAAACGACGCCATGAAGGCCAGCTTCAGCGGCAAGCGCGGCGTCACCTTCATTGATATACGTCCCCAGGTAACCGACAGCAGCAACAGTTTGTCACCTTCAATCACATCCGATGGTGTTCACCTCCGCGCAGCTGCTTACCGTGCTTGGGTAGGAGCCGTTAAATCCAACCTAACAAAAAGGAGCGCCTATGAGTAAATCACTAATGCATCATCATACCTTGCCTGCCACCGAGCCACAGAATAGGGCTATTAGGTCTAACTCCAAAAACCACGTCGTTTCTTTAGACCCATTACGCAACTCTCACCCTTGGGTGCAGGAACTGGAAAAGCAAGTCAGATTGGCAAGTAACATCGAAGGTCTTATTGTCGTAACAGATCCCGAACTCCCCTCCTTTAGGGCAACAGCAAAAACAGCCCCAAGGGCGCTGAAAATACTAAGCTCCGTTTTGAAATCTCTTGAAAATGGGCGTCACAAAGTCCGGCTCGACAATGGAAAAATGCTCATTCAAGTTCAAGGTGAAATGCTTGAAGTAAGGCTCTACGAAGAATGCTCAAGGCGCTTTCTAAGTGAGAAAGAGTTAACAAAGCTAAGGTTTAGTAACCCTTTTAAAAAGTCAGTAGATGAACCTACCGGCTGTTTAAAGCTTCTCATTAAGAACGACGAAGTCGGCTATGTGCGCCCCTTAACTGAAACCGGACGTCGAGGGCTTGAGTTTAAAGTTACGGAGATCCTTACGGCACTTAACCAGGCGGCAGTGACCGTAAAGAAGCTCAGAGAGAGAAAAGCCGAAGAAGATGTAGCTCGCAAAGCGTACTGGATGGAATGGGATAAGCAGCAGGAAGAAAAAGCTCTCGCCGATAGACGTATGGATCAATTTATCAAGTGGGCTAATGAATGGCAGGAAATAGAACGTTTAGAGAGTTTTCTTGGGTACCTAAAATCTAACCTAGCTAATCTACCTCCTGAGCATGAGTTAAATAACATCTTCACGACAGCTAAACAGCAATTGCTACAGAGAAGGGAAAAATTCGGAAGCACGTTAGCCTCTTAGCGACTTAGGCTTTAGGAGTAGCTTTGGCCCTTTTCGCTAAACGCTTTTTCCTTGCCTCGGAACGCACATAAAACAGAGGTTGCAAGCCCAAATAGATCTGCTGAGTAGAGTCAGCAAAGGAGTGTAAGTCTCTTGTATGATTATAATCTGCGAAGTTTGCATAGGGAGGCCCCAATTCCTTCCACGTCGGGCTAATCAAATGATCTACAAAAAGCTCATGTGAGGTCATTAAGATTACCGGATTTGTTGCCCTACCATGTTTATCTTTCCGCCTCCCCCAATTCACAAAACTAGTGAGAATCTTTTTTTCACCTTTCGTAAAATGATCGCGCATCACGGAAACCACAACAAAAGCGCCCGGTAACTTCTTAGCTATAGCTTTAAGTTTTTTAAGATCTTTTGGCTTAATTAAATCGCCTTGGCCTAATGACTTAGCCTCTCCAATCAATAGATCGGGAGGAGTTTCATGATCGAACGTGCCCTTAGAACGTAGCGCTATAAAATCCGCTTCAGCATCAATGCCATCAAACTTCAGTTCCATAGCAGGCGAATAAGTGAACTCATTATCTAACCCGCCCAAACAAGTTAAAGCCCTCAAAGTTAGAAGAGCGCTATATGAGCCACGACCATAGTCTGGTACAGAAAAAGGTCCTGTAACCCTATAATGCCAGTTCTCGTTGCCCTGTCTCAAATTAGCCTGGGGAAAATCGTATGAATTTAAACATCTCTCACACGAGATCTGGTAATCGACATTGCTTAAGCTATGCCAGTTTAGGGCTTGGCACTTTGGGCACTCGGTTTCCAACCCAAGCACAATTAAGTTTCTTCTTGTGAACCCTTCCAACTCTACCCGAGGCAGAGTTTTCTTGGCCTTTCGTCTAGAGATCAAGTCTGTCCAGTCCTTAACCCGGGCTGTCCTTCTCTCAAAGGTTTCCTCAATTACCCCTGTAGAGACAACTCTACGACGCAAACCCCCAGCCATCTTGTTAAGTAGCTGAATAGTTTCTAGATCAGCTAGAACATTAACACTCCATAATCCGCCCAGGTGATCTAACATCTGCTTGGCTATACGCCCTGGCTCAGAAAGCTTAGCCTCTACCCCCAATCTACGGAGCGCACCACTTATGGCATTTTCATTGGTAAGAAGGTTTATCGTCTCCGTAGAGTTCTTAAACCTTTGTGAGTAAATCCAGCCCTCAGTTCCAACTGCTACTTCATCGCCTCCCAACATAGCCAAGGGAGGCCATTTTCTGTCAAAAGTATTAAATGGCAGCGTCGTAGCTAGCTTGTCTTTCGCCCCATAAAGGCTCAGCCGAACAGCATTAATCCAACGGTAATCATGTGCCCCGTATGTGTCTGCAAACTCAGGCGATAAGGCTTCAAAGCTTAGGGTATTAGACTTACCATCTTCTTTAATATCAAGCCTTACTCGGGTTTCTGCCGCCGTAACTTCAAGTCTACGGTCTCTATAAACAAAATCGTCCACATGTTCTTCCCAAACAGGCGTCCGCCATAATTTCAGAGATAGGGCTCCGGCCGGAAAATCAGTCCCGAGTAAACCCCTCAGCTCTTCCGCTTTATTTTTATCAATGGAACGCGCCATCTCAATCGTGGCGTTATGCATAACTCCATTCGGATTACCTCTTACCGGACGAAACTCTTTCTTAATTACCCCTTTAATTTCCTCTAGAAGCTCAGAGAACCATGCAATAGGAACCGGTAAAACAGGCCTCGGTTCCAAGCGCATATTCCATAAATCGATTAAATCAGTAGGCTTTGAAGAGTCGAAAACAAAAATAGTTAGATCGTGATGCCAGAAACGCTTTTTCTCTAGCCCATGCGTAGTTAAAGAAATTGGTGTTTTAGTCACTTTCTTAAAGGCTTCCCGCCACGCCGAAGGCGTTGCCTTCATTTCTTTTGGCTCAAAAATATTCTTATAATTTTTTGGGAAGTAATCAGCGTCTTTCTGCGCTGGGTATGCGCCAAACATAGCTTCCACCATGGCGTTACTCTTCTCAGGCTTAATAAGTAGGTGGGTAACGGGTTGCCTAGCCTCAAATCGCTCTTCTTTCTCGTAAAGATAGGAGAAAACATCATGCATACTCAGCCCAAAACCTAGCTCAGCCCATTCCCTGCCATCTCTGGGTTTCAAAAGATCTGCAAGCAATCCAACCTGAGGATGCATCCCATGGTTTTTACGAAGTGCGCCTAACCCTATCTCCTCTAAAAGCCCCGCCTCTGCCTCGACGAAAACATCTGGTTCAAAAAACCTTATATACCCTTGAGCAACTTCAACTCCCTTCGTTCTACTGGAGTAAATAGTTTTCCACGCCTTGGGCGTAGTCTTAAATACAGGTATAATTGGGTTATAAGCGCCTCCCCATAAACAGGCATTGATGCGCATGATCTGCCGAATCGATTTAGTATCGTTTGGCCTAACCAAGAAGCCAATCCGTGTCGGCCTTAGGCGTATAGTGGCAGAAGCTTCAGCCACGTCTTTCTCCCCGTTTATGGAAGCAAGACCCTTTAAGAAGAAAAGTCAACTAATCTAGGGGCTTGTCTCCACGATACATTAACCTTGCTCGACCACTTTTTCTACCCATGTATTTCATCACCCGGCGTACCTCTTCATCAGAGGGTTCAACCTCCTCCTTCAATTGAGCTGGCTCAAGCGGTTCGTCCAACCGTTCCTTACGGTTCAGAAGCCAAATTAAAGCGGTTCCCAAGCCGGTTAATGCGACTAAGGCAAGCGGTAGCCTGAACGGTTGCCATGCGGCTTGAGCGGTTAAGCTTATGCGCTGTGAACCGTTCGCATCAGCCGCATTGAACGGTTGGTTAAGGCCTTGCGAACCGTTTAAAAATGGCAAGAAATTGTCAGTCATATTTATTCTTTCTTATGGGGCCTACTAGAAATGCGTACTTGTCGCCTGCCTTTTCCCATCTTTTTAGGAAATCAGGTTCATGCTGCTTCTTCCACTCGTAAACATCGTCCGTAACATCGTTAAGGAACCTGGCAAAATCCGCCTGCGAGACCCCCGAAAGCTGTGCAAAGCTTATAAGCCCTCCTCTAAGCTGCTTACTGAATATTCCAGCTATCCTATCTCGTTCACCAGTTAAAACCCGTGCTGGCCTACCCAACCAGGCGTCTTCAAAGTTATCGTGCATGAACCGGCTAGCTTCTATCCAAAGCGGGTGAAGGCCCCATCTACTTACCTTTTTGCCAGCCATCCGCTTGCTGTCACACATCCGATGATCACAAAGCATATCTAGAACAAGGCCAGGTAAGTGTTTTTCCAAATCTTCCCAGGTGCTAAGCCCACATTGTTCTTTCAGAAATTTTTTTCCGAACCTAGCTTCTATGCGCCACACTTGGGTATTCCTGGGAACTTGAAGAAACTGCCACCAATACTCTTTCCCGGTATCCCTAATCTCCCTTGTTTTATCGTAAACAATCAACTGACGCCCAGGCATCTTGCCAATGGTCACGCTCTCAGTTCTGCGGCCAGTGCTATAAATCTTCCAGCCATCAGACTCTTCAAGCTTGATTCCATTCTCCGTTTTTGTAGCGGTAGTACGAGCAGTAAACAGGTAAGGTGACATATAGAAGTCTTCTGAGACCGTACAATCCAAAGCAAAATCTACTCGGCTTATGCTTTCTTCAACCACCTTGATGTTTAGGTTTTCTAATACTGTGTAAAGCTGCTGCTTTGCGCCATGCCAACCTAGTGATGCTAAGGTTGCTGCTTTTACCTTAACGCGAATATTCCAATCTAACTTTACTGCTGACTTAAACCACCATTGCTCACCTTCTGGGCCGGTATCACAGCTATACGCATAGCCCCCTTTTAAACCATGCTCAGCGACATGCATCGTTAGACCGTTCCCCATATCTACCTTTTGAGGTTGTCGCTCTGTTTTCGCCTGTAATCTGGCACTTTCTAGAATCGTGACCTGGGCCTCCGATAAGAAACCCTTGAAGGAAAGTTCAAGGGTATCTACTCCCGCTCTGACCACTTTGTAACTCATTGAATTTCAATAAATCATGCCCTGAGTAGGGGGGGTGTTACATGGACCCCCCATTAGCCGGTCGAGAGTGATAGGCGCGCTCCGCGCAGGGACCGCTTTGGTTTTAGGGGCGAACGCCTTTAAACAAGCCTGCCAGGTCGCCCCGGCAGGCTTGCAGTCGTTTTTAAAGCAAGCATGGTGGGTTTCCCCAACAGGCTCGCCCCTAAAATCCTCATGAGTGCGGTCAACCCTCATGAGGCAAAACTTGGTTGAAGAGGGCGTTGTGTATTGGCCTGGATAAAGGCCTCAACATCTTCCAATTTATAACGGACTAGGCGCCCTGCCTTTACGTAGGGAAGAGCGTAACGTTTGGTGGCCCGCCATACATTCAAGGTTTCCGGCGAAACGCCAAGAATAACCGCTACTTCCTCCGGCGTTAATAGACGTTCGTGTACCATAGTATTTATTCTCCAGTTCTGCTTAACCTGGAGTAATTAAGGGCTAGTTTGAGCAGAATAATAGGTGCGATTATGCCCCCAAGCTTGGGGGTAAATTGTACCTACTTAATCGGATGGCCAGTAGGATAGTTGTCCACCGCAGCCCTTATAAGGGGATATGTATCTGATAGAGGCCAATAGATCTTCCTGCCGTCAATTTCGCAGTTCACAGCCTTAGCCAATGCTTTAAGGCACCTATCAAATCCGCCATTTCGGGTTTTGGTGGGCTTAAACCCCATAAGCATTAACTGGCGGGCAAGCTCCTCTGCTACCAGGTGTTTTACTTCTCTAAGGTGTAGGGGGCGCCCACGGCGTAATTCTTTTTCGACCATCCCGCAAGCTTCTAATAGTGGCGCAGCTTGAGTTTCAAAACAGGTTAACGAATCAAGTTTATCGGTAGAGCCTTCCCTATTTTTGATCTGGCTAATTGCATAATGAAGACTGTGGTGGCCGTAATAACTCAGCTTCTTTTCATTCAGCAGTTCTTGGATCTTACTTACTGCAAGTTTTAGCTGTTTGATTTCGGCCCTTTTTTCAATTTGGCTTGGGCCTCTGTCTACATCAATATTGTACCTAACCAGGTCAATAAGGCGCTCGACTTTAAGTTGGAAGTCGGGAGTAGTCTTTATACCTGTAATTTCTTCAACCACTTTGGCGTAAGCCATGACCTCGTTCTCAGAAGGCCAATACAGTTCGGGATTAGCCGGGCGGTATCCCCAATGAGGCGTAGCAGTTGCCATTACTTCTTTGCCTTAGCTAATCGAAGCATTGTATTTGCCGCCTTGTTTACGGAATCCCTCACAGGATCGAGATTTAACCTAGCGTAGATGGCCGTAGATTGAGCGCTCTTATGGCCTAGAGATTTCTGAATAACATAACTATTTGCCCCTGTTGTGGCTTGGTAACTACCTAAAGTACGCCTTAGATCGTGAATCCTGAAGTTCTTAATGCCTGCTGTTTCCATTATACGGCCCCAAGCTTTCTTAGGGTCTTGAAGATGCTCTTTATCATCTCGAGGGCTTGGGAAAACCCAGAGACCCTTAGCGGACTTCTTACGGGCTTTAAGTAACTCCACCGCCTTATCAGTTAGAGGAAGCGTTAATGGCTCTCCATTTTTGGTTTCAGGGATGCGCCAGGTCTTAAAGTGAAAATCAATTTCATCCCACTTCATCGTTAGTACGTTAGACTTCCTGGCACCAGTTAGCAGACTCATAAGTATGAAGTCCTTAGCCGACTTATTCTCCTCTTCTGCTAGGGCTTTAAAGAACTTAGGGAACTCTTCAGGCTGAAGGAATCTGTCACGCGATTTTTCCTTAAACTTTTTAACTTTGGCAGCGGGGTTGGGGCCTTCCCAACCCCACTCCATACCTTTATTCAAAATCGCTCGTAGGCGCTCAAGCAATCTGTTGGCTTGGTACAAGCCATTCTCACTACCTATTTGAGAATGCAGTCGGTGTACCTCATCGGCCGTAATCATTGATATGCGGCGATTAAACCAATGGGAAAGAAACTTGTTTACTTCCCTCTCATCATATTGCCACGAACGCTTATGGGGCTTGCTATAGCGTTTCATATACAGCTCAAAAAGCTGCCCAAAAGTCATTTCTGCTTTTAGCTTCCGCTTCTCTACCTGGGGATTAACCCCCACAGCAATTTGCCCTTTGCGCTTCTGAGCTTCAATCCGGGCATTCTCAATCGAAAGGTCAGGGAACCTACCTAAGAAAATGCGCTCCGGCCGGCCGTCCACACGCCTATAAAGATAGAAGGCCTTAGAACCGGAAGGGGTAACATCCATTACTAGCCCCTGTTCTCGATCATCATAGTAGTAATCTCGCTTTCCCTGCTCGGCGTTACCCGCCTTTAGCAAAGCTGCTTTAGTAAAATTGAGGCGGAAGCTAGGCACGAGAAACTACCTCTCTAGCTTCTTTTAAGAACTTAAAAATAAGCTTTGAAATATTGTTAATATCTACACACTGAAGCTTATGCTCCTCTGAAACGTCAGAGCTAGAAATTAGATTACGCCGCTGTAAATCCTGAATAAAAAACTCTGCAACCGTATAGGGAAGTTTTAAAGGTGTATTGTGAACCTGAATGCGGGCTCCTTTAGTAGTATCGCAGATACCTATTGATTCCGCATGTTCCATAATACCTATGAAGAAATCCAATATCTCTGAATTGATATTGGAGAGTGAGTTAGAGATCAGTATTTTCATAGATGGCCTTAAACCATCGCTACGGTAAACAAGGGCTAATGCTGCACAGGCGAGCGAAGATGGCGTATTTATTACCTTACTGACGTATTCTAAAAATAGTTCTTGAGTACCTGGTTCGTTTACAATTTCTTCTAGGTATTTAGCATCTAGCTCAGCAACGGATAAGAAAGTACCTAAACGCTTAAGTTGATACTGCCTATGAAGATTGGTTACCGCCTTAACTAAAAGCTCTGAGCCTGGAACCAATTTAAGCACCTCATCGGCTGCTGCTAATGCCAGGCTTGCATTCCCTTCATTCTGAAGTTCTTTAAGCATTGAGGAAAGCTTTTGCTTGCTTCATATAGCGGTAAATAACTCTAGAAGTTTGAGAAATAGTAAGGTTATTTCCACCTGCTTCTGGCGCACTTAAGGTTGTCAGATGAACCTGTGGACAGATATTTCTCGTAACCAGATCACTAATAAAAGCTTGCCGTTCTATAAGTTCTTTTTTGAAATCTAACGAGTCTAGATTAAACAAAAACGAGAGGTTCTCGGTAACTGGCAAGCCCGTTTCTCGGCTAATATACAAGCCACGGTTTCTTTCTAAATACTCCATCACCGTCATAAACACGTTCATTGTACCGTTACTGATACCTGACAGAGA
>DATAJX010000005.1:0-136858 GCA_036261915.1 Alphaproteobacteria bacterium | reverse complement strand
AGTGGCAGCGGTGGCGCTGATGAGGTTGGCGCCCACGGCCGTGGCCGTGATCTGGCCCGACGCGTTAATGTTGCCCGCACCGATACTATTGGCGTTCAAGGTGGTGAAGGTGCCGGTGTTGCCATTCACATTGGTGGCGCTGACCGTGCCGCCGCTGGTGGTGCTGATGAGCCCCGCACCGGTCAGATTGCCGGTGAGGCTGATACCGCTGGTCATGGTGGCAAGCCCACCGGTGTAAATGGTGGTGAAGCTGGCCTGGTTGGAAGTGGTGCTGATGCCCACGGCAGCAAAAATGCCCGAAGGACTGTACCAGCCGGTGGTCAGGCCCGCGCTGGTGAAGCTCACATAGCCGGTATCGTTGTTGGCATAAACGGCGGTGGTGCCGCTCACAATGCGGTCGCTGCTGCCGGCGGTCACACCGGTCAGGCCCGTACCGTCCCCAATGAATTTGTTGGCGCTGATGTTCCCGGTGATGCTTACGTTACCGGCGGTCGACACGCTGGGGGCATAGGTGGGGCAGCCAATGTCGCCGCGGCTGGCTTCGCCCAGGCACAGGCGCCCGGCATTCACGCCCATGCTGCTGCTGACGGTGGCCATTTTTCCCCAGTCCTGCGCAAAGGCATGGCTCGATACCCCTACGCTCAGGGTCACCGATAGTATACCAAAAAGTCGCCAAAACATGCGCATCTGCGGCACTTTAGGGGTAGCCCAAGCTCTGTACCATCGGCATGCTCAACCACGCGGCAGGGCCGTGGTGCCCGTGCCACTAAGCGGTGCCGCTTTCGTGTGCGATTAGTCGGTCAGGCCGGGTATATGCCACAGCGGGCGGGTGTGGCCGGCCTGCAAACAGGCGGCATCCACCACGTTGGTCAGCAGGCTGGCCACGGTCAGCGGGCCCACGCCGCCGGGGCTGGGGGTGAGTATTCCCGCCACACCCTGCAAGCCATTAAAATCGGCATCGCCCTGCAATTTGTCGCCCACGCGGGTCAGGCCCACGTCGATCACGGTGGCGCCGGGCCGCACCCAGTCGGCGGTCACCAGGCCGGGCGAGCCTGCGGCCGCGCACACCACGCTGGCCTGCCGGGCCCGCTCCTGCGGGGCAGGGGTGTCCTTGTTGATCTCGATCACCTCGGCCCCGGCGGCGGCTAATATCTCGCGCAACGGCTGGCCCACCACGCGGCCCCGGCCCACCACGGCCACCTTGGCGCCACGCACGGCCACGCCCGCATGCTTCAGCAGGCGCATCACCCCCAGCGGGGTGGCGGCCAGCAATGCGCCCGGGTCTTCCTCAAACCGCTTGTCGCGGTTGGCCTCCGTCAGGCCGTCAATGTCCTTCAGGGCGGGTACGGCATTAATGGCGCGGTCGGCATCCCACCCGGCGGGCAGGGGCAGTTGCGGCACAATCGCGGTCACGTCGGGGGTATCAGCCAGCGCCTGCAACGTGGCGTGCAAAATGCTCTCGTCTTCGCCGTTGTTCAAATGAATGTGCTCTGCCTCAATTCCCACCAGCCTGCAGGCGTTTATCTTCTGGCGGATGTACGCGCTGCTGGCTGGGTTATCGCCCACCTGCACAATGGCCAGCCGGGGCGCGCGGGGCAGGGGGGCCACGCAGGCGCGCACCTGTTCCAGCAGGGCATCGCGCAACGGGGCACCATAAAGCACTTTGGTCTTTGTCATTTGCGCCACCCAAGCTTGACGGCGCCTACCTTGTCAAGCAGGCTGTGCAAAACACATGGAAAAACAACAAACAGTCGTCATCGGCCACGGGGTGGTGGCCAACGCCATTGCCGGGCAGCTGGCGCAGGCGGGCCATGCGGTCACGCACGTGGCGCTGGCGGGCGGCAACCATGCCGACCTCCCCTCCGTCCTGCCGCCACGCCAGGTCTGGCCGCTCGAAGCCCAGCCCGCCGTCGCCCCCGCCGCCGAGCCCATGTTCGCCGAAACCCTGCAGCTCTCTCTTAACGCCGCTGGCCAGTTGCAACTCGCCATCAACGGCCAGCCGCCGGTGGTGCCTGCCCATATCATCATCGCCAGCAGCCGGGCGGCGGCGCGCCTGCTGCCGCAGGTCGGGCTCAAGCTGCCGCTGCGTCCGGTGCGCTGCCATGCAGTACCCCTGCGGCTACCGGCCGGCATCGCCGAAACGACACATTTGAGCCGCGGCAGCATCATTTTCGTGCCGCAAAACAACAGCATTTTGTACGACGGCCTCATCGATCCGCGCCAGGCCACCTTCCAGCAAACGGCCGATACCGCCGTGCAAACCGCGCTGGAACAATGGCTTATTAAGCGCAACGCCGCGGCGGGCGGCCCGGCCGCGGTACTCACCACCGCCACCACGCCCGATTTTTTACCCGCCTTCGGCCCCTGGCAGGTCGACGGCAACAAACAGTTCGCCACCCTCTGGCTGGCGGTGGGCTGGCACATGTGGGGCACCGGCATTGCGGGCAGCGTGGCCGCCAAACTGCTGGCCATGCTGGGCGGTGATACCAACACCGATATCGACATCTCGCGCCTCAATCCCACGCGCTTCCATACCGGTAACTGGCAAAAGGCCGAGCGCCCGAGCTGGCTGCCCGAGCACGCGCAACCGCAACTGGTGGGCGGCCAAAAAGAGGTCACGCGGGCCGACACCGTCAACACGGTCGATAGCCCCAATGTCGAACGCGGTAAAAACATCCAGGTGAACGAGGCTCCCACCATGCAGCGCGCCGGGCAAATCACATCCAAAAACACCAAAAGCAAAGTGCAGGTCAGTCCGCTCAGCGGCGCTAAATAGCTGAATTAACCGACACTTTGTCTAACATTGTGCGCCGCACAAAAAAGCTTGCATCAAACGCCTATCGGGGTAAGATGCACGTAAGAATTGTATGAACCAGTAATAAAGAAAAAGCCATGTTCAACCAAAACTTCAACCCTGCCGATTTCGCCAAACTGTTCGATCCCCAGGCTTTCACCAAAAACGTTCAGCAGTTCTGGGATTTCAACAAGGCGGCCAAAGGCAGCACCCAAAATCTCGAAACCCTCAAAAAGATCAGCGGCATCCTGGCCGACACCTACAGCACCTGCACCGAAAAGCAGATGAAAATGGCCCAAAACGCCATGGAAGAATGCGTCGAGAACGTCCGCGAACTGTCCACCGCCAAGGGCATGGAAGAATTCATGAGCCGCCAGGCCGAATGGACCCGCAAGTGCGCCGAAACCGCGCAGTCGAACGCGCAGGAGCTGGCCGAAGTGGTTCAAAAGGGCCAATCGCAATGCAGCGACATCATCAGCAAAATGGTGCTGGCCAATGTCGAATGGAGCAAAAACTTCACCGCCCCGGCGGCCAGTAACAACGTGCAAAAATAACTAAAAACCCATGTTGTAAGAGCCGCCTCTCGGGGCGGCTTTTTTATGCTACAAACGCTGCATGCAACTCACCGTGCTCGGCCGCCGCTACACGCCTGCTCCCACCGTTAGTGGTGCCGCACATGCGCTTAGCCAGCAAACAGGCCTGCCGCTGCCGGTGGCGCACATCCTCATCTGCCGGGGGCTCGATAGCGCCGAAGAAGCCTCGCGCTTCCTCAACTCACGCCTCGAGCACCTGCCCAACCCCTCGGTGCTGAAAGACCTCGACAGTGCCGCCACCCAACTGGCCGATGCCCTGCAGGCCAACAAAAAGCTGGCCGTGTTCGGCGATTACGACGTCGACGGCATGTGCGCCACCGCGCTGCTCACGCGCTACTTCCGCGCGCTGGGGGTCGAGCCCGAACTCTATATCCCGCACCGCCTGACCGAAGGTTACGGCCCCACACCTGCCGCTATGGACGAACTCAAAAAGCGCGGCGTCGATACCGTCATCACGGTCGATACCGGCACCAACGCACACGAAGCCCTGGCCCACGCCGCCAACATCGGTCTCACCGTCATCGTCACCGACCACCACCAGCCGGGCGAAAAACTCCCCATGGCTGCTGCCATTCTCAATCCCCACCGCGCCGACGATACCAGCGGCCTCACCATGCTCTGCGGCAGCGGCGTGGCGTTCTACCTGCTCATGGGCCTCAACCGCGAATTGCGCAGCCGCCAGTACTTCACCCAACATCCCGAGCCGCGCCTCGGCACGCTGCTCGACCTCGCCGCCCTTGGCACCATTGCCGACGTGGTGCCGCTGGTCGGCCCCAACCGCATCCTGGTGCAACGCGGCCTGCTGCAACTCGGCACATTTCAGAACGCCGGGCTGAAAGCGCTGGCTAACATCGCGGGCCTTAAAATAGCGCCTATGAAAGGGGGGCCCGACGCCATCAACGTGGCCTTCACCCTCGCGCCGCGCCTCAACGCCGCGGGCCGCATCGATAACGCCAGCACCGCGCTCAACCTGCTGCTGTGCGATGACCCCATGCAGGCCGCCACGCTGGCCGACCAGCTCAACAGCCTCAACAACCAGCGCCGCGACGAAGAAAAAAAGGTGCTCGAGCAAGCCCTCACGCAAGCCCAGCAACAATTGAACGACACCGACCCCGCGCTGGTGCTGGCGGGTAGTTGGCACCCCGGCGTGGTCGGCATCGTCGCCAGCCGCATCCGCGAAAAGTTCAACCGCGTGGCGTTCATCCTCGGGTCCGACAACGGCATCCTCAAAGGGTCGGGCAGGGGCGTCAAAGGCCTCGACCTCGGCGCCGCCGTGCGCGCATGTTCTGGTGTACTGCTCTCCGGGGGTGGCCACGCCATGGCGGCGGGGCTTTCGCTGGCGCCCGAAAACCTGCCCGCCCTGCGCCAAAAGCTTAATGATGCATTGCGCGAACAAATCAAATCAAACTATTCAGAAGATTTACCTTTATCCATCACGCTGGCGCCACTGGTCACTCCGCAACTCGAACTGCCGCTCACCGCCGCCAGCACGCAGCTCACCACCACGCTGCAACAACTCGCCCCCTTCGGCGCGGGCAATGACGAACCGCTCCTTATGCTCACCGGCGTGCAGGTCACCTACGCGCAACCGGTGGGCGATGGCACACACCTCAAGCTGCGCCTGGGTGGTGGCGGCAACACGCTCAACGCCATCTGCTTCGGCCATGCCAACTCCGAACTCGGCAACCTGCTCAAATCGGCGGGCGGGCGCACGGTCACGGTGTTCGGCACGCTTAAAATCAGCGCTTTCAACGGCCAGCCCGATCTGCAACTCACCGACGCCCTGCCGCTGGCAGGGTAGTTACTTCGCCACGCTCACGCGGTTGCGCCCTGCATGTTTGGCCGCATATAGCGCGGCATCGGCGGCGCGGATAAGGTCGTCCGGTTCGACCCCTCCATGAGCGCGGGCATCCGGCGTCACCGTGGCCACCCCCAGGCTCAAAGTGGTTTTATACGGCGTACCATGGAAGGCCTTCTCGATCGCCAGCCGGATGCGCTCAGCCGCCACACGGCCCGACTCCGCATTTTCCTCGGGCATGATGATGCCGAACTCTTCGCCGCCGAAACGCCCGACAACGTCCGACCCGCGCGCCTGCTGCTGCAAAATGTCGGCCACCTGCTGCAGAACCATGTCGCCGTCGGCATGGCCGAAGGTATCGTTCAGCTTTTTAAAGTGGTCGATGTCGGCCAGCAGCAGCGTACACACGCGGTTGCGGCGGGCCTGCCGGTTCAGTTCCTCGCGCAGCAGGCGGGTAAAGGTGGCCTTGTCGTAAAGGCCGGTCAGGCCGTCGCGGCTGGCGGCGGCGCTCAGCGCGCGCAGCTTGTGCTCCTCGATCATCCCCAGGCTGCTGGTCAGGCGTGTCACGTTGGAAAGAAAATCATGTGCCGCCACACCAACCCCGGGGTCGCGCCCCAGCAGCTTGGCCAGCTTGGTGCGGTGGCTGCCGATGTCGCCCCACAATATCTTGGCCTGGCGGGAAGGGAACTGCTTGCGCGTCAACGCGTACAGCAGGTCGGTGAACAACCCTTCGCCGCGCTCTTCGTGCAGCTTTTCGGCCTGCTGCTTTTCGCGCTCGTTCATGGGCCTGTCGCCCGCCAACGCCAGCACCAGCCGCAAATCCAGTGGTGGCCGCTGGGCGGCGCTGGCCAGTTCGTCCAGCGTGCCTTCGGCCTGCGTGGCCATGGTGTTGGGGCTGGTATCGGTGGGTTGCATACGGTTACTTTAACATGCTTTCCGGGCTGGAAAAACCATACATACGCCCCATAATAAAGGCATGAACAACCAGTTCAGCCCCGGCGGCATGCCCCAAACGCTCGAAGAAGCGCTGGCCATGCCGCGCCCCAAGCCCCAACCGGCAGGGCCTACATTAGTGGTGATGCTGGCGTTATGGGGCCTGTGTATTTACGGCCTGCATGCGGCGCTCTATCCGGCCAAGCCGGTTGCCGCGGTGGCGCAAACCATGCCCGGGCTCAATGCCCAAAACGCGCTCGAACTCACCGACGAAGTCGTCAGCGCACTGGCTGCCGACCAGTTCAGCTCGGTGTTGCTGAAGATAGAGCTGGCCCAGAAGGTGGCGCAGCGGCTTCAGCCGGTTGCGACCCCGCAGCGTTAACCTCGCGCCAACCCTGTAAAGGTTCGGTCACCAGTGCCGGCCCCGGCCGTTGCAGGTGGTAGCCCTGCAGGTAGGGTATGCCCACCTTGCGGGCCATCACTTCCATCTGGATGTTCTCGATCTTCTCCAGGATCATCGGCAGGTGCATGCTTTGCGCCACGCGCGCCAATCCCACCAGTTCCTTGCGGCGCGGCAGGTGATACCAGAAGTGCAGCGCGTCCAGCTTCACGTAATCAAAACCAAGCTGCTTGGTGGCTTCCAGCATGGTCTTGCCGCCGCCGAAGTAATCCACCGCTAGTTTCACGCCCAAGGCCTGGCATTTTTTCAAAAAGCTCATGGCCTTCGGGTCCTGAAGCAACTCAACCGATCGCACTTCAAACACCAGGTTGGTCAAAATGCGCGGCTCATTGATCTTTAAAATCTCTTCCAGGTAGCCAATGCCGTCCATGGTGGTGCTGGCCAGGTTAAGCGCCACGGGGGTGGCCGGGGTGCGGCCTTCGCCAAAGTGGTCGCGCAACACCTTGCGGAACACCTGCGCATCCAGCAGCGGCATCAGCCCCAGCTCGGCGGCCTGCGGCAAAAAGTTGTGGGCTTCCATGTTGCCGCTGGGGCCGGGCAGCCGCACATACACTTCGTGCAGTTTCGGTTCGCTGTCGGCGGTGCTGTAAATGGGCTGGTAGGCCAGCGCCAGGGTATCGTTCCTGATGGCGTTCTCCACCAGCTCTCGCAGTTCGTCTTCGGGCAGGCGCGGGGTGGTGGCCACGGGTATCGGTGGAGGAGGGGGGCGGTCGGGCATGCCGCCGCCCAGCGCCATGGCTTTCTGGTGGACCGACGATCCCTTGTGCCCGCCCATGCCCTTCACCTTTTGCGGGCCCGCACCGCCGTGTACTTCGGCGGGCGCCGCCATCGGCTGCTCGGCGTCGATCAGCGATTCCCCCTCGGTCATGCGGCGCATGGCATTGCGCAAGGGTTCGGTAAAGCTGGCAAAACGGTGGTTGGCCTGCTGCGCCACGCGGCCCATGGCGGGGTTGCTTTCAAGGGTGGTCTTGGCGGCTTTTTTCAGGCGGCCGGGCATGCCGGGGTGCCAAAATAAAAACACACTGATGATCGCCGCCAGCCCCATCATGCCCAGCCGCAGCTTGCTGGCCAGCCCGGCCACGGTCTCCAGCGGAATGTTCAAAATTACCGCCCAGCCGGGCATGCGGGGCAGGGGGCGCACAATAATCACCTGCCCGCCGTCGTTCATCAGGCTGGCGCGGCCAAGGTCAAGCAACTGGCTGCTGCCGTACACGCGTGCGGCGGTACCCGGCGTCAGCGCCCATACCTGTGTGCCCACGGTGCTGGCCAGCACGGCACTGGCCTGCGGCTTTTTGTTTTTGGATTTTTCTTTTTCATCGGTCTTGTCGTCGGCGCTCACCGGCAGGGTCGGCAGCGTCAGGTTCTTAAACACTTCGCTCATCGGGGTGGCCAGCAGCCCCACCACCTGGTTGCCCGCCGCCAGGTTTTTCACCGGGCGTGCCACCACCAGCATGGGGGTGGCGGTGCTGCCCGCCAGCCATGCCAGCCGCCCCGAATGGCTCTGCAACCGCGCCAGCGTGGCGGCGTCGGGCTCGATCGAAGGCCCGCCCTCAAGCTTGATACCGATATTCTTGGTCACATCATGCAAACCCAGCTGGTTGTCCGGGTGCAGGTAACGGTACTCGTACAGCACGCGGCGGATGCCGCTGTCGTTCATGCCGTCATTACCGTTCAGGGCGGCCTGAAGGCGGCCGTCATCCAGCAGCGTGTCTAGCGTGCCGCTGCTGTCCAGCAACGCCTGCTGATAACTCACCACATAGCCGCGCACGTAGCGTTCCATGCCGGGCATGCGGCTTTCCACAATGCCGCGCACCACGCTGGCGCTGCCATACACCGTGCCGCCCCATACCATGGCCAGCAGGCACAGCCGCACGATCATCCACGGGGTCAGCAGTTTACCAAGCATTTTTCTTGTTCTGGTTTTGGCCGATAATGCCAGACAATCAAGGCGTTATCACGCAACTTCCGCCGGAGTGTGCAAGCTTAGGGCAAGGGCGTGTATCCGGCCTGCCTTCAATGGCGCCTCAAGCGCGGCATGCACCAGCCGCTGGCGGGCCAAACGGTTCCGGTTCTCAAAGCCGGGCCAAACGGCCTGAATGGTATAATGGCCGCCCCCGCCGTTACCGGCATGGCCGGCGTGCTTGGCGCTGTCGTCGCGCACGGCAATGGTCGCACCGGGCAGCGCGGCTGCCAGCAGGGTGGTCAGTTCTTCTTTCGTCAGCGGTATAGGCATGCCAAAGTAGTAGCATGAAAATCGCCACCTGGAACGTCAACTCGCTGCGCACGCGCCTGTCGCACGTCACGCGCTGGCTCGGCACCCACAAGGCCGACGTGCTGTGCCTGCAGGAAACCAAGGTCGAAGACAGCCTGTTCCCGCTCGAAGCCCTGGCCGAGCACGGCTACTTCGCGGCCTACCACGGCCAAAAAAGCTACAACGGTGTGGCCATCATCGCGCGGCAAAAACCCACCAATGTCGTCTTCGGCTTCAACGGCAACATCCACAACGAGCAGTCGCGCGTCATCGCCGCCACGGTGGGCGATACCCGCATCATCAGCGCCTACGTGCCGCAGGGCGAAAGCCTCGACAGCCCCAAGTTCGCCTTCAAGCAGGAATTTTACGTCCGCCTCACCGAATACGCCGCCGAACAGGCCAAACTGCACCCCAAACTGGTGGTGGTGGGCGATTTCAACATTTCGTTCGATGACCGCGACGTCGATGACCCCAAGCGCCGCGGCAAGCAGGTCATGTTCACGCCGCCCGAGCGCGAATGGTTGGGCGCTTTTGCCCAAAAGGCCAACCTGTCCGACGCCTTCCGGCTGGTCAGCGACGAATCCGGCATCTTCAGCTGGTGGGATTACCGCATGTGGGCCGCCGCGCCCTACAAGGTGGGCATGCGCATCGATTATGTATTCGTGAGCGAAGCCCTTAAAGCCAAGGTCAAGGCCGTGGTGCACTCAAAAGAAGAACGCGCCGAACTGCAGCCGTCCGACCACATCCCGGTCATGGCCGAACTGGAAGACTAAAAAAACCGCCTCGGCGGTTTTTTTAGAAGGCGAGGGCTTAGCCCTTGCTGATTTTAGTTTCTTTGAATTCGACGTATTACGCCAAAGGCGTATTTCATAAGGGTGAGCCGTAGCGTATAAGCCGGAACGGCGAAACGCGAAAGGCGAGTGAAAAAAACCGGCCTTTTGGCCGGTTTAAACTTAACCTTTGGAAATCTTGGTTTCCTTGAACTCGACGTGCTTCTTCACAACCGGGTCGTACTTCATCAGTACCAGCTTTTCCGGGGTGTTGAGGCTCTTGAAATTACGGTGGGTGGTATAGTGATACCCGGTCTTGTCACCTTTGGCGGCGCGCTCCGGGTTCGGATGCGGGGCCGTGCTTTCCAGCTTGATCAAGGTTGCGTTGCTCTTACCCATGTGTAATCTCCAATTTCAGGGGGCTTCTAACTGAATGAAGCAGCAGGGTCAAGGGCCTTTAAGCAGTACTGGGTTTGATCATCTGAACGCCCAGCATCCCCACAAAACCGGCGATCACCAGACTAATGCCGATGGCCTGCCCCAGGTTCTCGGTCAAATGCACCGCCGCCACAATGCCGCCCAGCAGCAAACCGCCCAAAACCAGGCCTTTAAGGGCGGGGGTGGCTTTCATGTCGATGCCCGAGTTGCCGTACTTGCCCGGGTGGGCCTGCTTGGCGGCGGCCAGCGCGCGTTTTTGCGCGGCTATAAGGCCATGGGCCGGGTCGTCGATCAGCCGTATGGCCCCTTCAAAGGCGGCCTGCACCTCAAAAAGGCTGGCAAAGGCGCCGCGCTTGGCATTTTCTGCGATCATCTCGCTGGGCAATACGCTGTGGGGGCTGGGCTCGCTCCAGCGGCGGTAAAAAGTGATGTACGGCGGCAAAGTGGGGGCAAAACGCATGCGCGGGCGGTTGCTGCCGGTGCCGGCGGCCAGCAGGTGGTCAAGCTGCCAGCGGGCCATCCACGGCAGCAGGTCGTTCCACAGTTCGCGGCGGATCAGCTTGTTCTCATAGGTCTGCAAGGTGGTCAGCATCTGGTTCAGGCTCTCATGCAGCTCAAGGTCTTCCAAAGTATCAATGCTGGGCAACAGGTGCGAAAGCCGGGTTTCGCGGTTGGGCGAAAGGCAGCCGCTCCACAACCGCCAGTAACCCATGTGGGGGTCGTCCAGCGCGTGGCGCAGGTACTGGTCGGGGTAGCCGTGGCTCACGCCACGGCCGTCCAGCGCAATGTGCATCAGCACCTGGTCGTAGGTGGGCAGGGGGCAAAGGTTGGCGGTAATGTAGGTGAACCGGGCACGAATACTCCAGTCGGTGCCATGGGGCGTCTGCGCCAGCTGGGCCAGCGGCTGGGCAATGTCGTTATATAAAAGCCACGAAACCTGCACCAGCCGCTCCAGCTGTGCCACCAGGGGCAAGGGCTCTTTTCGGGTGGCGGCATAGGCGGTCAGGGGGCTGCGGAAGTAATACAGGTACAGCAGCGCGCCACCGGGCACCTTTTCGGCCAGGTCGTGCAACAGGGTAAACTCGCGCTGGTCCCACAGGTGGGCGGGTATTTCGGCCAGCATGGCCCAAGCACGCAGCGGAATGGCCGCGCTTTGTAGCCAGCCCTTGGCCTGCAGCAGGTGGTCTATTTCCAGCAGGCCGGTATCGCGCAGCCATACAAGGGCGCGCTCGGGGTCGTGGCCCAGTTCGCTCACAATGGCATTAAAGCGGTAGCGCATCAGGTTGGCGGGCGTCACCTTGTCGCTGGCGATCAGGCTTTTCTGCGCCAGGTCGCGGGCTTCGGCCAATACGCCCTGCTGGCCCATGCTGTTCATCATGTACAAAAACTGGCTGAGCAGAAACATCAGCAAATAGCTGTGCGGGTTGTTTTTGTAGGCGGTGCGCAAAATGGTCATGGCATCCTGCAACCGGCCGCCGAACAGGGCCTGCTGCACCTGACGCAGTCGGGGCATCACCATGGCCGAGCCGTTGCTGTTGCCCAGCAACGCGGTCTCGTTGGTCAGGCTGGCCAGTTCCTCCAGCAGCAAAATGCCAAAATATTTAATGGGCGGGGTCAGCGAATCCGGCACCTCGTGGTTTTCCAGCGGGCGTATCAGCGGGCTCAATCCCACTTTCAGCTCTTGCACAAAAGGCGAGGTCACGGCCTCAAGCCCGGGCACGCTAGGCGGCACTGGCGGCAGGCCGTCCTGCGCTTCGTCCCCGGCCTGCTGCAGCGGCAAAACGTAGCGGTTCTTTTCGTATTGAATGTGCGCCTGAATGCCGTTCAGCACCGCCGCCACATCGGGGCTGAACTGTACCTGCATCACCTGCCCCCCGGCCTGTTCTTCAATCAGGCGCAGGCGTTCCAACCGTGCGCGGCGGCGGGCGTTCTGGTTCTTTTCCAGGTCGCCGGCAAAGGTGGCCAGTTGTTTGCGCAGGTCACCATGAATGCTCATTGCGCCAAACTATCCAGTTGGTAGTGGGTGTAGTTGCCTTCGTAGCTCATCACGTTGGGCAGCAGCTCGCGGGGTATGCCGCCGTCACCCACGTGGATGCCGTTCACAAAAAAGTGCGGGGGCTTGTCCAACCCAAGCGCGCGGCTCAACTGGGCGTCGGCATCCAGCTCGCGGTAAAAGCGGCGACTGTCGGTGGTTATCCAGCGGCGCGCATCGGTGGCCGAAACCCCCACCTTCACCAGCGCGTCAAAATACGCTTCGGGGCTGGGCTCCTTCACGTCAAACAACGCTTCGCGGAATTCCCAGTACTTGCCGTCGCGCTGGGCCACTTTGCCGTAAAAGGCGGCCAGGTTGGTCTGGCGGCGCGAATCAACGGGCAGATATACCTGCACGTAGCGCACGCGGCCGGCATACTGGGTGTAAATGTCCTCGGCCTTTTTCAGGTCGGCCATGCATTGCACGCACGAGAGGTCGCTGAACTCCACCACCGTCATCGGCGCATTGTTGGGGCCGCGGGTCACATCGTGGGCATAGGGGGTAAACCTGAAGCGCCGCTTCAGCAGCTCGGTGGTTTCGGGGCTGCGCAGTTCGGGCGGGGTAAAGGCCAGCTCGGCTTCGGCCTTCAGGTCCTTGCGGGTTTCCACCTTCAGCATTCCAATGGTGATGCTCGGCGTGCCGGGCTCGGCGCTCAGGGTTTTACCGGTGAATGATTTTTTCGGCTCGTGCCCGCCTTCGCCACCTTCGGTCTTGGCGCCGTGCTCACCGGAGGGCTTTGCTTCGTCCTTGCCCTCGGCCGCAGGCGCTTCATTGCCATCAGCCGTCTTGGCTTCGTCGGCGGGGGCATCGGCAGGCGCCGCATGGCCGGCGGCCTCGGCCGGGCTTTCGCCTTCGGGGCCACTGGCCGGTTCGATCGCCGCCAACGCTTCATCGGTCATGCCGGTAAAGTGGCTGGCAATATCCATATCCGCATCGGCCTGCGCCATCAAAAGGCCCGATTGCGGCATCGGCACGCCGCGCATCACGCCAAACATGTGCACGCTGGCAACGCCAAGCAACGCATAGCAAGCCAGCACGGGCCAATGTTTGAACATGCACCCACCTTACCCCGCTATTTTGCATACCACCCCGGGGCGGCAAAAACGGCCCGATACCCTGTTGCCAGCGGCCCACCACTCGCTTACAACAGCGCCATGCCCTTCGTCGTCACCGGAAAATGTATTTCGTGCCGTTATACGGATTGCGTCGAGGTATGCCCGGTCAACTGCTTCTACCAGGGCGAAAACATGCTGGTGATTAATCCGGACGAATGCATCGACTGCGGCGTCTGCGAACCCGAGTGCCCCATCTCCGCCATCAAGCCCGACGAAGAACTGGCCCCCGACGAACGCGAATGGGCCGACATCAACCGCAAGTACTCGGCCATCTGGCCCAATATTCAAGAGAGCAAAGGCCCGCTGCCGGGCGCCGAGGCCGAAGCCGACAAATCCGCCGCCGATAAAAAAGAAGCCTTCTCGCCCAAAGCCGGCGAGTAGTTATTCGATCCAGTCCTTACTCCTAAGGGCCCCAAGTATATTTACAATTGTCTTCCCCACCCGCGGCGCATCGTTCATGGCCCAGCTGGCTTGTGCCTCGCCGCCTTCCTCCCACGCGCCCGGGTGCCACATCACCCCGTTGGGAGGGATCATGCAGCCCATCTGCAATAACGCCGTCGCCATGGCCATGGCCGCACTTTCGCCGCCGCCGTGGTTCTCCTTGCTGGCCGCCACAAACGCCGCCAGCTTGCCTTCCAGCTGGTTGCCGTCGCTTTCCAGCGGGGTCAGCCGGTCAATAAAGGTTTTCATCACCCCGCTCATGTTCATCCAGTAAACGGGGGTTCCTAAAACCAGCGCATCGGCGCGGATAATGTCCGGGTAAAGCGCCCGCATGTCGTCGGCGGGCATGGCGGCCACGGTCTCGCTGGCCGGCTCGCGGCTGAAATTCCCCGGCGCGGGCAAAATATTCAGCTTGTATAAATCAACGCGCTTCACCTCGGCGCCAAACTCGGCGGCGCCGCGCAGGGTCAGGTCCAGCAGTTCGGCCACCACACCGTCGCCATGGGGCGAACCGTTGATGGCCAGTACAAAAGGTTTTTTAAACCCCGGCACGGCTGCCCAGCCAGTGGCCCAGGCCCGGCGCAAAGCGGTTCAAAAAGCCCATGGCCTGCCGCACCAGAACGGCATGGCTGGGGTCAAAACGCGCATTGGCCACCACGCCCAGCAGGTTGGCGCCGCTGGCGTTCAGTTGCGGCACGGCGGTGCCCAAGCGGCGGCGGGTGGTCATGCCGGTCAGCACCACCAAAGCCACGCGGCTGGCGGCGGCGGCCAGCGCCAGAGGGTCGGCGTTCTGGCGGTTCATGGCGCCAATGGCACTGGTATCAATGATCACATGCTCGTAGCCGTTATCGGCCTTGTCCAGCCACGCACGGGTGTGGGCAATGCTGTGCAGTTCCTTCAGGGTGCCTGCGTCGCTGGGGGCGGGCAAAAAGTCCACGCCGCTGTCACCCAGCTTAATGATCTCATCCTTCCACGCCGGGGTTTTGGTCCCCAGCTTCCACGCCACCGGCTTGGCCCCGTTGGCACGGGTCAAAAAGCTGCTCTTCAGGTTCAGGTCCACCAGCAGCACCTTTTTGGTGGTGGCGGCGCTGCGCAGGGCCAGCAACTGGGCCAGCAGGCTGGTGCCTTCGCCGCTTTCGGCGCTGGTCAGCACCAGGCTGCCGTTCAGGTTGCGGGTCAGCAACCGGTGCAGGCGCACAATCTCGGCAAAGCTGGCGGGCTGAACACTTGTGCCCCCCACCGTCACGTCAACATAACCGGGGCTCACCTTCACGGCGCCCAAATCGGGCAGCACGCCCAGCAGGGGCAGGCCGGTAATAGCGGCCACGTTCTCCTGAGTCGCCAGCGCGGCGCGGCGGCCACGGCGCAGCGTCACCAAAAACATGCTTACCAGCAGCCCGGCCAGCAACCCGGCCAACCCGTCATGCACGTGGCGCCCCAGCGCGGTGGGGCTGGCCACCAGGCGTGAAGGCTCGGCAAACCAGATCAGCGCGTTGGGCGAACCCTTGTCGAACGCCGCGTTCACGGTGCTCAAACTGGTCAAAATCTCGTTGTAGTTCTGGCGCAGGCGGGCAACCTCGGCGTCATGGGCAGCCTGCTGGGCCGGGTCGTCCACCGGCTTTTGCGCGGTCTTCAGTTCGTCGCCAAGGGTCTGCAAGCGTTGCTGCAAACGCAGCCGCTCGGGCGAAAGCAGCTCGTAGATGAAGTTGAACGCTAGCGCATCCAGAGTGCTTTCCAACCGGCTGCGGTTGGGGCTGCTGTAGGTGATTTCCAGCAAGCGGTCGCTCAGCACACGCAGGTCAAGGGCGCGGCCGTCAATGGGCTGGCCGCCGTCGCGAGCGCTGTCGGTCAGCAGTTCGGGGCGGTGCAGTATGTCCCCCAGCACCTGCTCATGGCCGGCTTCCTGCCAGTTCTGCAGCAGGGGGCTCTTGGCCTCGGCCACGTCAAGCTGAAGCGTCACGCGCGCGGTATAAACATCGGGTTGGGCAAAGCTGTTGGCCAGCACCACAATCAGGCCAAGGGCCGGGGGCCAGAACCACACATGGCGGTCCCGCCAGAATTCCGCCACCGCATTCCATCCGCCACGCATTGTCTTATCTTTCTTTGCGGGCAGTTTTACGGCAAACCCGCAAGCTTTCAACCGCCATGGCTTTTAAATAACCAAAAAGCCGCCATGAAATTCATGGCGGCCTTTCGGGCGTTTTCGTCTTCATGCTGCGGTCAGCAGCTTACGGTCGGGGTAGCGCATGGCCGCCTGGGCGCGGTCTGCCCACCCGCGCGAGATCACGTCGGCCATCAGCTTGCCGGGCAGGGGCAGGTAGGTGCGCAGGTCGGCTTCACGGGTGTTCTGGGCCTTGTTCAGGGCATCCAGGCCTTCCGCCCGCACCAGCCCCAGGGCGGTGTGGCGGGCGTAGCCGGGGGTTGAGTTCTTATGCGCGTCGCAAACCATCTTAAACAGGTCAAGGGTCTTCATCAGGCCTCCAAAAACGGGACGGTTAGTCATTCCGATATAGGCCCACAAATGCGCTTTTCAAGCTTGCCAGCCCATGCAAAACCCCCTATATCGGCCCTACCACGGCGTTGGGAGGGTAACCTCCGGAACCAACCGTGGGAGTTGAACAAACGAGAATAGGAAACGCAAATGGCTAAAAAAGTCATCGGCTTCATCAAGCTGCAAGTGCCGGCTGGTCAAGCTAACCCGGCCCCGCCCGTGGGCCCCGCCCTTGGTCAAAAGGGTCTCAACATCATGGAATTCTGCAAGGCCTTCAATGCCGCCACGCAGCAAAAGTTCAAGCCCGGTACCCCGGTGCCGTGCATCATCACGGCCTACGCCGACCGTACCTTCACCTTCGAAATGAAGACCCCGCCCGCCAGCTGGTACCTGCTCGAAGCGAGCAAGGTGGCCAAAGGCGCCGGCACCCACAAGGCGCCCATCGGCAAGGTCACCAAAAAGCAGGTGCGCGAAATCGCCGAAGCCAAAATGGTCGACCTCAACGCCACCAGCATCGAAGCCGCCGAAAAGATCATCGCCGGTTCCGCCCGTTCGATGGGCCTGAGCGTCGAGTAAGGGAAGGGGAGAACATATTATGGCTACCAAAAAAACGTCCGCCAAAGCTGGCAACGGCAAGCGCCTCAGCTCCGGCCGCCTCGACAACATGCCCGCCATCGATAAAACCGTGTTTTATCCGCTGGCCGATGCCGTGAAGATGCTGAAAGACGCTCCTTCCGCCAAGTTCGACGAATCCGTCGAAGTGGCGATCGGCCTCAACGTCGATCCCAAGTATAACGACCAAATGGTGCGCGGCGTCGTGTCGCTGCCCCACGGCACGGGCAAAACCGTGCGCATCGCGGTCATCGCCAAGGGCGAAGCCGCCGAGGCCGCCAAGGCTGCGGGCGCCGACTTCGTGGGCGCCGACGACCTGGTCAAGAAGATCGAAGACGGTTTCTTCGGCTTCGACCGCGTCATCGCCACCCCCGACTGCATGCCGCTGGTCGGCCGCGTCGGCAAGCTGCTGGGCCCCAAGGGCCTCATGCCCAACCCCAAGCTCGGCACCGTCACCCCCAACGCGGCTAAAGCCGTCAAGGACATCAAGGGTGGCCTTATCGAGTTCAAGGTCGAAGCCGCCGGTATCGTCCACGCCGCAGTTGGTAAAAAGTCCTTCGATGCCAAGAAGATCGCCGAAAATATTAAAGCGCTTTACGAAGCTGTGAAGGCCGCCAAGCCCTCGGGTGCCAAGGTCGATTATCTCCGCAAGGTGAGCATCGCCACCACCATGGGCCCCGGCGTCCGTGTCGAACTGAGCAGCATCTAACTAGCTGACCAGTAACCGCAAAAAAGCCCCACCATCCGGTGGGGCTTTTCGTTCAAGGGCAGGGGCTATTTAAAGCCGCCCTTGGGTATTTCCAGTTCCAAAAATTCCTGCGCCCGCTGTTTCCAACTGGGGGCCAGGTGAGGCTGCAGGTCTTCGTCCTCGAATTTGTCGCCCGACAATTCCTTGGCCCGTTCATATTCCTCGCCCAGCTCCTTGCCGGTCATGTACGAAATCGAACCAGCCGTCCTCAAGCGCCTCGCATGGGCCTTGATCTCGTTGAACAGCGGTTGCAGTGTCAGGTTACTCATGGGTATTCCTTTGCAAAAGGCAGGGGCCGCAACCCGGTGGAGGTATAACAGCCTTAACATGGGGCGGCAAAAAGCCAATTCAAGCTTGACCCATCCCCCAACCCCGCCTATATAGCCGCCATCTGCCCAAGAAAGCCGGGCCCCATTGGCACTCAGAAGGGGTTAATCGGAAAGCTGAAAAGCCGACCGCCCAGCCGAGGTTAATTCCTAAGCAGAGCTTACAAACCGGTCCCGCATGGGGCGGGCTGGTGATATGAACCAACGGAAACGAACCGATGGATCGCACTCAAAAACAAACGTTCGTGCAAGAGCTGAACGGCGGCCTCGCCAAGTCCGGCGCGCTGGTTGTAGCCCAATACCGTGGCCTCACGGTGAAGGACCTCACCACCCTGCGCCGCGAAATGGCCAAGATCGGCGGCACCGTACAGGTGGCCAAAAACCGCCTGGCCAAGCTGGCATTCAAGGGCACGTCCCACGAAGCCGCTGCCGACCTGATGAAGGGCCCGACCCTGCTCGCCTACGGCGAAGACATGCTCACCGCCAGCAAAGTGGCGCAGGCATTCGCCGACAAGAATGAAAAACTGATCATTCTGGGCGGCACGTTCGACGGCAAACCGCAAACCGCAGCCGACATCAAGACGCTGAGCAAACTGCCCAGCCTCAACGAACTGCGCGGCAAGCTGGTGGGCCTGTTGCAAGCCTCCGGCGCCCAACTGGCGCGGGTTACCAAGGCCTACGCCGACAAGGGTGGCGCTGTTGCCCCCGCGAAGGAAGAAGCCCCGGCCGCCGAAGCTGCACCTGCAGCCGAAGCCGCTCCCGCTGCCGAAGCTCCGGCCCAGGCCGAAGCGCCTGCCGCCGAAGCCGCTCCCGCCGAAACGCCTAACGCTTAAACGTACAAACAAAGGATAGTAAAATGTCTGACCTGAACCAAATCGTCGAAACCCTGAGCAAGCTCACCGTGATGGAAGCTGCCGAACTGAGCAAGCTGCTCGAAGAAAAGTGGGGCGTAAGCGCCGCTGCTCCCGTAGCCGCTGCCGCCGCTGCCGGCCCCGCCGCCGAAGCCCAAACCGAGTTCACCGTAGTGCTGGCCGCCTCGGGCGACAAGAAGATCGACGTGATCAAAGCCGTGCGCGAAATCACCGGCCTGGGCCTGAAGGAAGCCAAAGACATGGTCGATGGCGCTCCCCAGAACGTGAAGGAAGGCGTCGCCAAAAAGGACGCCGAAGAAATGAAGAAGAAGCTGGAAGCCGCCGGCGCCAAGGTCGAACTCAAGTAGTTCTGCCGTCTTCGTTACTTCCAAGGCTCCGCAAGGGGCCTTGTTTTTTACCGCCAGCGCCCAATATTAAACGTATTCTTTCCTCTGTCGGAGATCTTCAAATGTTCAACTTCGGTCCCAACGAATACTGGGCCATCGGCATGCTCGTCGTTGTCGGCGGCATGCTTGTCGAGTCCTTCACCACCGGCTGGCTCAACCCCACCAGCCATCACTATAAAAAGCGCCCCAAAATCGAATAAAGCCTCCCCGACGGGAGGCTTTTTTGCGGCGCCTCTAAAAATCATTTACAACTTAAAGTTGTGAAATATAATGAAGGGGTCAGAACCCATCTGGCCGGGGGTGGCCCTCCCGCTTTCCGTTTGATTCAGGAGTTTCCCATGCGAAAATCCTTTCTAACCCTTGCCGCAATGGCCTTTTTGGCTGCCAGCGCGGCCACCCCCGCCGCCGCGCTCGAAAACAACCTGCTGCAGCGCATCTCGGCGCCCGCCGTGCCCCAAAACGCCACCCCGGTGCCGCGCGCGGGCAATACAAAAACCGCCCAATGCATCATCGGCTGGGTATGCCGCTGGGGCATGTATTACTGTGGCATGAGCCAGCCCGGCTGCGTCGGCAATCCGTGTTTCTGCCCGGGGCAGGGCAACGGCGTGGTTTCAACTTATTAACCGGCAAGGCCCCGCAAGGGGCCTTGTTTTTTATATGGATTTTTTATGAATATCTGCGCACTCTCCGCCCCGCTTAACAATGCATCACCTGCCCGTTAAGGGCGTTTCTTTTTTCCAGGGGGGCCTTAAGTATGGCCAAGCTTACTATTCTGGAAGTCCCGGACCCCCGCTTGCATCAGGTCAGCCAGCCAATCGAGTACTTCGATAACAACCTCGATAAGCTTGCCTTTGCCATGCTTGCAACCACCTCGCTCGAAAACGGGGTCGGGTTGTCTGCACCCCAGGTCGGGGTGTTGCAGCGGTTGTTTGTTATGGACTTAAGCCTGTGGGGAATTAAAAAAGCCTATGTTGTGGCCAATCCCGAAATCGTCGATGTCTCCGACGAAACCGTGATACGGCAAGAGGCCTGTCTCTCCATCCCGTCCACAAGGGGAAAAGGAGGTACCAAAATCGCCGTTGTAAGGCACCGCTTCATCAAGTTGCGGTACCAGAACGGGCGAGGCAAGCAGTATCAGCGCTGGCTGGGTGCCAAGGCGTCGTGGATATCCCAGCATGAGGTCAACCACCTCAACGGTGTCCTCATCACCGACAACCTGCCTCAGGTAAGTGAACAGCCGATCCAGTTGGCCTGCTGACCCGATAGCCCTCCGCAAGGAGGGCTATCGGGCTTTTTAGTGTGGTTATTCAGCTACATAAGCGGGCATGTTTGTGGTGGTAATACTTCTAAAAGCTGGCAAAAGGCGCAAGCTGAAGCTACTCATAACGCCCTAAATGGGCCTACACGGAGGAAACACCATGTACCGTTTGCTCAGCAAGCTCAGTGCGTTGTTCGTGCGTTTTTCCCCACCCGCTGCCAATGCAGCCGATATCGACCCCTACGCCCGCGAATTTGCCGCCGACGAACGCCGTGCCCACCCGTATTTTTCGCTGGCCTAGCCGGCACCCCAAACCTCCAGAGCAGTCCCCAAGGCTGCCCGTGCTCTCCAACTTGCCATGCCCGGCTTACCCCCTCCCGATTAGGGAGGGTTTTTTTTGCGCCTTGGCGCAAAAAATTTCATAAGCGCCGACAGCCGAAGCGAGCCTGTCGCGCGCGGCTGGCGCCCCGAGCGAAGCGGAGGGGGTATTCTGCTTTTCAGCCCTTGAAAACCGCCCCTTCCGCCCCATCTTGATAACACCTTATCACCAATGGGGCCAAAACATGGCCCTGGCGGCCATCTTCAGCCCTTTTCTCGTCCCGAAAGGACCGATTCGATGAATATCTTCACAATCCCCAATATCTGTTCCGCGGCTATTGTCCTGGCACTGGCCTATTCGGCCACCGGCCACGCTTCCGAAGCTCCCAAGCCGCTCCAAATGGCGGCCTACGAGCCCGGCGCCAAGGTCAACTGGACCGACAAGCCCGTGTCACTGGGCAAGGTCGAGCCGGTCACCACCCGCAACTGCGATCCCCGCTCGGGGGAGCGGTCGCTGGTGTTCTGCGATTCGTCGCTGACCACCGGCACGCGGTTCGAGCCGCAGGCCAGCCTCGGCACCGCCATCGTCGTGCCACGGGCAACCGAACTGGCCGAAACGCCGGCCGACCCCAACGAAAAGATCGCCTGCTTCCTCAAGCAAGGCGGCAAGGGGGGGCGGGTCTGGAGCAAGCCGGGCTGCGAGGCCGCCTATCAGGCACGCCTCAATCCGCCCAAGGCGGCCGTTACGGCTCAGGCTCCGGCCCCGGTGCAGGTGGCCGCGGTCGACCCCACCCCGGTGGTGGCCGACCTGCGTCCGTCCATCGAGGCGCCGGTAGCCCCGGCACCTTACGTGGCCCCTGCGCCCGCCCTGGTCCGCCGCGAGGCGCGCCAGGCCCCGCCATCAGCCTACACTGCCCCAGCCTACAACTATGCAGAGCCGGTGCAGCCCCAGCCGTCGTCGCCCACCAGCATGTGGTACGGCAACCTCGGCCTGGGCGGCGCCACCATCGGCAATACCGACCAGTTCCTGGTCGGCGCCGATCTTGGCAAGGTGTACCTGCTCAACGATAACCTCGCGGGTATCGTTCGGGCAGGGGCCGGTATCAACGTTGGCGACAACGGCGATACCCTCCGGTACGAAGGCAGCCTGCAAGGGGGCTTCGCCACCACGTTAGGCAAGGGCTTTACGCCTTACGGCCTTATCGGGGTGCGCGGCATCACCGGCCCCAAGGTGTCAACCTATGGGCCAACCGGCACGGTGGGGCTCGAACTCGGCAGTATCTTCACCGAGTACGGCTACACCTACTACCTCCAGGCCCCCGTGCCCGGCGGCAGCCAGCACGCCCACCTGTTCCGGGCGGGCATCACCTCTCCGCTCGATTGGCGCTGGGGTTGGTCCAACTAACCTCCATCCCCCTCATTCCGGCTTCGGCCGGGGTGAGGGGGGTGTTTTTTTTGCGCCATGCCCGCATCGCCCCCGCATCAACGGCGCATCCTAAAACCTTATTTTTGCACCGCTTGACAGCCCTGCTACAACAGCTTAGAAGCATCTCCGCAGCGTGGATTTCAGCACGGTGCCCCGGTTCTCCGGGCCCCCGTACCGGCTTCAGCCGACGGAAAATTTTGCAAAATAAATCAGGGGGTTACATACACATGTTGTCGTTCACCGAAAAGAAGCGCATCCGTAAAAACTTTGGCAAGCTGCCCAACGTGGCGCCCATTCCCAACCTGCTCGATATCCAGATCGACAACTACAAGTTCTTCCTGACCGAAAAATACGACGGTAAAGCCACGTTCTACACGCTCGATGGCGCCTTCCGCAGCATTTTCCCCATGAAGGACACCGCCGGTATCGCCGAACTCGACTACGTCAGCTACCGCCTCGAAGAACCCAAATTCGACATCGACGAATGCCGCACCCGCGACATCACCTTCGCAGCCCCCTGCCGCGTGACGTTGCGCCTGACGATTCGTGACGTCGACCACACCACCGGCGCCAAGAGTGTCAAAGACATCAAAGAGCAAGAGGTCTACCTCTGCGACGTGCCGCTCATGACCCCCAACGGCACCTTCATCGTCAACGGCACCGAACGCGTGGTCGTCAGCCAAATGCAACGCAGCCCCGGCGCGTTCTTCGCCCACGACGACGGCACCACCCACAGCAGCGGCAAACTGCTGTTCACCGCGCGCATCATCCCGTTCCGCGGTTCCTGGCTCGATTTCGAATTCGACCACAAAGACAACATCTACGTGCGCATCGACCGCAAGCGCAAGCTGCCGGTCACCGTCATGCTGCGCGCCCTGGGCCTGTCCACCCAGCAGATCATGGATACCTACTACGACAAGCTCACCGTCAAGGTAGGCGCGGGCAAGCAAACCCGTACGCTGGCCAAGGTCACCAAGGCCACCACCGCTAAGGAGAAAGCCGCCGCCAAGTCCGCCAAAACCGCCAAAGCCAAGGCCCTGGCCGCCGACGCAGGCGAAGCCCCGGTGGTCAAGGGCAAGCGCGCCAAGGCCGAAGAGGTCGAAATTGCCGGCGAATACGCCCTGCAGTTCGAACCCATCTTCTACGAAGGCGTGAAGCTCGAAAACGACCTCATCAACGCCGACAACGGCAAGTCTGTGGCCGAAGCCGGTAAAAAGCTGGGCCGCCGCCAAATCCGCCAACTGGGCGAAAACGGCCTCAAGTGGGTTAAGCAAACCCCCGAAGAACTCCTCGGCCGCTACCTGGCTGCCGACCTGGTCGACAAAGAATCCGGCGAAGTTCTGGCCGAAGCCGGCGACGAAGTCACCGACCGCGTGCTCGGCGTGGTCGCCAAGCTGGGCCTCAAGCAGTTCAGCATCCTCAAGGTCGATCACCTCAACATCGGCGCCTACCTGCGCAACACCCTGCAGGTCGATAAAACCAGCACGCCCGAAGAAGCGCTGATCGAAATTTACAAGGTCATCCGCCCGGGCGAACCGCCGACCGTCGAAACCAGCACCAAGCTGTTCAACAGCATGTTCTTCGACTTCGAACGCTTCGACCTGTCGCCCGTGGGCCGCATGAAGATGGACGCCCGCCTCGGCTTCAAGCACACCGACGATTCGTCCCGCGTGCTGCGCAAGGAAGACGTGATCGAAACCATCCGCAAGCTGCACCAGATCAAAGACGGCCAGGACGGCATCGACGACATCGACCACCTCGGCAACCGCCGCGTGCGCCTGGTGGGCGAACTGATGGAAAACCAGGTCCGCGTCGGCCTGCTGCGCATGGAGCGCGGCGTCAAGGAACGCATGGGTTCCACCGAAGTCGGTAACATGGTGCCTAACGATCTTATCAACAGCCGCCCGCTGTCGGCCGCCCTGCGCGAATTCTTCGCCAGCAGCCAGCTCAGCCAGTTCATGGACCAAACCAACCCGCTGTCCGAGGTCACGCACAAGCGCCGCCTGTCGGCCCTCGGGCCCGGTGGTCTCACGCGCGAACGCGCCGGGTTTGAAGTCCGCGACGTGCACACCACGCACTACGGCCGCATCTGCCCGATCGAAACCCCCGAAGGTCCGAACATCGGTCTGATCAACTCGCTGGCCACCTACGCCCGCATCAACAAGTACGGCTTCATCGAAACCCCGTACCGCAAGGTCAACGCCGGCAAGGTCACCGACGAGGTCGTCTACATGTCGGCCATCACCGAGGGCAAAGAAGTCATCGCCCAGGCCAACACCGAACTCGACGCCAAGGGCAAGATCAAGGACGACTACGTGGTTTGCCGCAAAACCGGCGAAACCCTGCTCATGCCGCGCGACGAAGTCACCTTCATGGACGTCTCGCCCAAGCAAGTGGTCTCGGTCGCCGCCTCGCTCATTCCGTTCCTCGAGCACGACGACGCCAACCGCGCCCTCATGGGTTCCAACATGCAACGCCAGGCCGTGCCGCTCATCCGTTCCGATGCACCGCTGGTAGGTACCGGTATCGAAGACACGCTGGCCCGCGATAGCGGCGTCACCACCGTGGCCCGCCGCGACGGCGTGGTCGAAAGCGTCGATGCCTCGCGTATCGTCGTGCGCGCCACGAAGGATGTGATGGTCGGCCAAAGCGGTGCCGATATTTACCGCCTCACCAAGTACCAGCGCAGCAACCAAAGCAGCTGCCTCAACCAAAAGCCGCTCGTTGTGGTTGGCGACAAGGTCAAAAAAGGCGACATCATCGCCGACGGCCCGTCCACCGACCTCGGCGAACTCGCGCTGGGCCGCAACATCCTGGTCGCGTTCATGCCGTGGAATGGCTATAACTTCGAAGATAGTATCCTCATCTCCGAACGCATCGTGCGCGAAGACATCTTCACCTCCATCCACATCGACGAGTTCGAAGTGATGGCGCGCGATACCAAGCTGGGCGCCGAAGAGATCACCCGCGACATCCCCAACGTGGGCGAAGAAGCGCTGCGCAACATCGACGAAGCCGGTATCATCCGCATCGGCGCCGAAGTGAAGGCCGGCGACATCCTCGCCGGTAAGATCACGCCCAAGGGCGAAAGCCCGATGACGCCGGAAGAAAAGCTCCTGCGCGCCATCTTCGGCGAAAAGGCCGCCGACGTCCGCGATACCTCGCTGCGTCTGCCCCCGGGTGCCAACGGTACCGTCGTGGGCGTCAAGATCTTCAACCGCCGCGGTGCCGATAAAGACACCCGCACGCTCGAGATCGAAGCCGCCGAGATCGAAAAGCTCGAAAAAGACATCACCGACGAGCGCCGCGTGCTCGAAGGCGACGCCTACAGCCGCCTGAAGGACCTGCTCGAAGGCGAAAAGGTCGCCGGTGTCAAAGCCGCCGCCAAGGGTGCCAAGGCCAAACCGGCCAAGGGCGCCAAGGATGCTCCCGCCGTCGCCAAGGGCAAGGCCGTCACCGCCGCCATGCTCGAAGCCATGAAGCCCACCGAGTGGTGGACCATCAGCGTCAGCAACGACAAAAAGCAACGCGATATCGAAAACCTGAAAAAGCAGCTCGATACCTCGCTCACCGCGCTGAAATCCCGCATGGAAGCCAAGGTGGCCAAAATCCGCCAGGCCGACGAGCTGCCCCCCGGCGTGCAAAAGCTGGTCAAGGTGTTCGTGGCCGTCAAGCGCAAGCTGCAGCCCGGCGATAAAATGGCCGGCCGCCACGGTAACAAGGGTGTCATCTCCAAGGTGAACCCCATCGAAGACATGCCGTTCCTCGAAGACGGCCGCCAGGTCGACATGGTGCTCAACCCGCTGGGCGTGCCCAGCCGTATGAACGTGGGTCAGATCCTCGAAACCCACCTGGGTTGGGCCTCGTTCGGTATCGGCCGCAAGATCGCCGCCCTGCTGGCCGACGCCGGCAACGGCAAGCGCCCCGACACCAAAGAGCTGCGCACCTACCTGTCCAAGCTCTATAAGGACGACGAAAAGGCCAAGGGTCTCGAAGGCCTCAACGACAAAGAACTGCTGGAACTCGCCGGTAACCTGAGCAACGGCTTGCCCGTGGCCTGCCCGGTGTTCGATGGCGCCCCCGAAGACAGCATCAACAAGCTGCTGAAAGAAGCGGGCTGCGAAGAAGACGGCAAAACCCAACTGTACGATGGCCGCACCGGCGAAGCGTTCGAACAGAAAACCACCGTGGGCATCATCTACATGCTCAAGCTGCACCACCTGGTCGACGAAAAGATCCACGCGCGTTCCATCGGGCCCTACAGCCTCGTTACCCAGCAGCCGCTGGGTGGTAAGGCCCAGTTCGGTGGTCAGCGTTTCGGGGAAATGGAAGTCTGGGCCCTGCAAGCCTACGGCGCTTCCTATACCCTGCAGGAAATGCTCACCATCAAGTCCGACGACGTGGCTGGCCGCACCAAAACGTACGAAAGCATTGTGCGTGGCGAAACCAACTTCGAAGCCGGCGTGCCCGAGTCCTTCAACGTGTTGATGAAGGAAATCCAGGCGCTCGGCCTCAACGTCGAACTGACCGATCAACCCACGGCCCCGGCCGCCGGGTTCGACGCGTAACGGAACAAGGAGAGATACAATCATGCGTAGCAACTCTAACCTGATGATGAACCTGTTCCAGCAACAGCAACCTGCGATGAAGAATTTCGATTCCATCCGCATCACGCTGAGCAGCCCCGACAGCATCCGCGCCCAGAGTTTCGGCGAAGTCAAAAAGCCCGAAACCATCAACTACCGCACCTTCAAGCCCGAGCACGGCGGCCTTTTCTGCGCCCGCATCTTCGGTCCGGTGAAGGATTACGAATGCCTGTGCGGCAAGTACAAGCGCATGAAGCACCGCGGTATCGTGTGTGAAAAGTGCGGCGTCGAAGTCATCGAAAGCAAGGTGCGCCGCGAGCGCATGGGCCACATCGAACTGGCCGCCCCGGTCGCGCACATCTGGTTCCTCAAGCTGCTGCCGTCCCGCATGGGCGCGCTGCTCGACGTGATGCTCAAAGACCTCGAAAAGATCCTGTACTTCGAAAGCTGGATGGTGATCGATCCGGGCATGACCACCCTGACCAAGGGCCAGCTGCTGAACGAAGAAGAGTACTTCGAAGCCGCCGAACAGTTCGGCGAAGACAGCTTCCAGGCGCAGATCGGCGCCGAAGCCCTGCGCACCATGCTGAAGGAACTCGACCTGCCCACCCTGCAGGCCGAACTCAGCGCGCAACTGACCGAAGACATGCCCGACGCCAAGCGCCGCAAGATCGTGAAGCGTTTGAAGATGATCAACGCCTTCCTCGACGGCAACAACAAGCCCGAGTGGATGATCATGGACGTCATTCCCGTGCTGCCGCCCGAACTGCGCCCGCTGGTGCCGCTCGATGGTGGCCGCTTCGCCACGTCCGACCTCAACGACCTCTACCGTCGCGTGGTCAACCGCAACAACCGCCTCAAGCGCCTTATCGAACTCCGCGCCCCCGAAATCATCGTGCGCAACGAAAAGCGCATGCTGCAAGAGTCGGTCGACGCCCTGTTCGACAACGGCCGCCGTGGCCGCGTCATCACCGGCGCCAACAAGCGCCCGCTCAAGTCGCTGGCCGATATGCTCAAGGGTAAACAAGGTCGCTTCCGTCAAAACCTGCTCGGTAAGCGGGTCGACTACTCCGGCCGTTCGGTTATTACGGTTGGTCCCGACCTCATGCTGCACCAGTGCGGTTTGCCCAAGACCATGGCGCTCGAACTGTTCAAGCCGTTCATCTACCACAAGCTGGAAATGCGCGGCGAAGCCACCACCATCAAGGCCGCCAAAAAGATGGTCGAACGCCAGGAAGACGTGGTGTGGGACGTGCTCGAAGAGGTCATCCGCGAACATCCCGTGCTGCTCAACCGCGCACCCACGCTTCACCGCCTTGGTATCCAGGCGTTCGAACCCAAACTGATCGAAGGTAAGGCCATCCAGCTGCACCCGCTCGTCACTACCGCCTTCAACGCCGACTTCGACGGCGACCAGATGGCCGTGCACGTGCCGCTCAGCCTCGAAGCGCAGATCGAAGCCCGCGTGCTGATGATGTCCACCAACAACATCCTCAAGCCGGCCGACGGCAAGCCCGTGGTCGTTCCCTCGCAGGATATGATCCTGGGCCTGTACTGGCTCAGCCTGGCCCGCTACGGCGAACCGGGCGAAGGCTCCGCCTTTGCCGACCTGGGCGAGATCGAACACGCCCTGGCGCAAAAAAAGGTCACCCTGCACACCCGCATCAAGGCTCGTTTCCGTGGCAAGATCTACGAAACCAGCGTGGGTCGCATGTACCTCGCCAACATCCTGCCCGACCATCCCAAGCTGACGTTCGATAGCGTCAACAAGGTCATGACCAAAAAGGAAGTGGGTAAACTCATCCACGAAACCTATTTGGCCGTGGGTCAAAAGGAAACCTGCATCTTTGCCGACCGCATCATGGGTCTCGGTTTCCGCATCGCGGCCAAAACCGGCATCAGCTTCGGCAAGGCCGACATGCAAGTGCCGCAGGTCAAGTACGACATGGTCGACAAGGCGGAAGAAGAGGTCCGCCGGTTCGAGCAACAGTTCCAGGACGGTCTGATCACCGCTGGCGAAAAGTACAACAAGGTGGTCGATATCTGGCAACGCACGTCCGACGCCGTGGCCGCCGCCATGATGAAGACCATCGGCGACCAGCCCATCCAGGTAAAGGTCCCGGCCAAGGCCAAGGGCGAAAAGGTCTCCACCGAAGACGCCATGCAGCCGTCCATCAACCCCATCTACATGATGAGCAATTCGGGTGCCCGTGGTTCCCCGGCGCAAATGAAGCAGCTGGCCGGTATGCGTGGTCTTATGGCCAAGCCAAATGGCGAGATCATCGAAACGCCGATCACCGCCAACTTCCGCGAAGGCCTCACCGTGCTGCAATACTTCATCAGCACCCACGGTGCCCGCAAGGGTCTGTCCGATACGGCGCTTAAAACCGCCAACGCCGGTTACCTGACCCGCCGCCTGGTCGACGTGGCTCAGGATTGCGTCATCACCGAGCCCGATTGCGGCACCCAAAAGTACATCTGGGCTGCCGACATCACCCGTAGCGGCAATGTCATGGAAAGCCTGGGCGAACGCGTCCTCGGCCGCACCGCCGCGCTCGACGTGGTCAACCCGCTCGACGGCAAACTCATCGTCGCCAAGGGCACCATCATGGACGAAGCCCTGGTCGTGGCCATCGAAAAGGCCGGTCTCGACAAGGTCGCCATCCGCAGCCCGCTCACCTGCCAAAGCAAGGAAGGCCTGTGCGCAGCCTGTTACGGCCGCGACATGGCCCGCAGCGCCCCGGTCATCATCGGTGAAGCGGTCGGCGTCATCGCCGCCCAATCCATCGGTGAGCCCGGTACCCAGCTGACCATGCGTACCTTCCACATCGGGGGTGCCGCTGCCGCCGGTACGGCCACCAGCCGCGCCGAAGCCAGCAAAGACGGCGTGGTCAAGTTCAACCAGGTGGTCACGCTCACCAACAGCAACGGCGAGCAGATCGTCATGAGCCGTAACGCCGAGGCCACCCTGGCCGACGACGGCGGCCGCGCGCGCGAAACCTACAAGCTGCCTTACGGCGCCCGCCTGTCGGTCGCCGACGGCGCCAAGGTCAAGGCCGGTGCCGCCATCGCCGATTGGGATCCCTATACCGTTCCCATCATCGTCGAAACCGAAGGCTCGGTTCACTTCCTCGACCTGCAGGAAGGCACCACCATGCGCGAACAGACCGACGAAACCACGGGTATGTCTTCCCGCGTGATCCTCGACTGGAAGCAATCGGTGCGCGCCGCCGACATGAAACCCAGCATCGTGCTGATGGACAGCAAGGGCAAGATCGTGACGCTGCCGTCCGGTGCCCAGGCCATCTACGCGCTGCCGGTGGGCGGTATCCTCAGCGTCGATGACAACCAGCACGTCAAGGCTGGCGACATCATCGCCCGTATGCCGAAGGAACAGCTCAAGTCGCGCGATATTACCGGCGGTCTGCCGCGCGTGGCCGAACTGTTCGAGGCCCGCAAGCCAAAAGACAGCGCCATCCTCAACGAGGTCCCCGGCTACGTCAGCTTCGGGAAGGACCTCAAGGGCAAGCGCCGCATCCTCATCACCAGCAAAACCGATGGCGAAGACGAAACGCGCGAATACATGGTGCCCAAGGGTATCCACCTCAACGTGCGCGAAGGCGACTTCATCGAGTCCGGCGAAATGCTGATCGAGGGCGAAGTCGACCCGCGCGACATCCTGAAGGCCAAGGGCATCGAAGCGCTGGCCGACTACATGATCACCGAGATCCAGGAAGTCTACCGCCTGCAAGGTGTAAGCATCGCCGACAAGCACATCGAGGTGATCATCCGCCAGATGCTGCAAAAGGTGCTGGTCACCCGTCCGGGCGAAAGCATCTTCGTCAACGGCGAGCTGATCGACCGCTCCGAACTCGAGCACGAGAACCGCAAACTGCTGGCTATCGGCAAGGTGCCGGCCGAAGGCGAACCCTACCTGCAGGGCATCACCAAGGCCAGCCTTACCACGCGCAGCTTCATGAGCGCCGCGTCGTTCCAGGAAACGACCAAAGTGCTCACCGAAGCCGCCACCATGGGCAAAACCGACAGCCTGCAAGGCCTCAAGGAAAACGTCATCGTGGGCCGCCTCATTCCGGCGGGTACGGGTCGCATCCTGCGCCAGCTGCGTCAGGCCGAGGTCGCGTCCGACGTCACTCCGGTACTGGGGCTGTAAGGCCTTGGTCCAAAAAACCGCCCGGAAGGGCGGTTTTTTTGTGGGCCGGCAACGCGTTACTTGTGCAGGCGCAACCCGGCACCGATGGGCATCGGTTGGGTAAAGTACTCCTTGGCGTTTTCCCACTTCTTGGTGTTGGGCTGCAACTGCTTGGCCAGGGCCCGCTGCTCGTCAAGCGACAGGTGGTTCTGGTAGGTGTGCCCGCCGTACCCGTCAAAGGTGATCACCAAACCGGCGCGGTAGGCGCGGCTAAAATAGTTGGGTCCGGGTATCACCTCGCCGCGGCCCATCAGGTGCGATTTCTCCAGCACCCAGCCCAGCACGGGCACAAAACGCAGGGTGGCCATGGTGTGGGCGTAAGCCAAACGCACGGCAAAGGGCGCCTTGCTGATGATCCTGCGCCAGCCCATGTGGAAGTTATGGCGCAGCCAGCGGATCGGGTCGCCGTCCATGCGCACGTAGCTGTTGAACACGAATTCGCCACCGGGCGCGGTAATGCTCCACAATTCCTTGGCGGTCTTTTCCGAGTTCGGGGTGTGCTGAAGCACATTGTGGCAGATCACCAAACCCTTGATCGAGTTCTTGCGCAGCGGCACCTGGTCGATGCTGCACTGGATCACGTCGATCTTGTCCTCAAGCCCTTTCAGGTTCTTGCGCATCACGTCGTCCACGGTGTGGCTCAGCTCCATCGCAATCACGTGCTTGGCACCGGCTTCCACCATCCAGCGGCTTTGCATGCCGTGCCCGGCGCCGCAATCCACCACCAGCTTGTTCTTAAAGTAGCTGGGCTTGCCAAAGGTGTTCTTCACGGTGTGGTGCAGCCACTGCAGGTAAAAATCGTCGTAGTTGAAGTAATTCCACTGGTCGCCAAAACCGTCCACCGAGCCCCGCGTGTCGGTCTTGATAAAGCGCGGCACACCGCGAACGATCGGGTACTCACGGCCCTTCTTGCCGGCCAGAATGCCCGACACGATGTGCCCGGCCTTGTTATATACCGGGTTGCGCAGCTTCAGGGGTTGTTGGTCTACAGGGTCACAAAGGTATTTAAGGAGAAGGGGTGTCATGCGCGCGACCATATCTTTTTTCGCATGACGAGTCACCAGCTAATGGTTAGTGTCGCGGCATGTCAAACAAGCGCGCCCTTATTGCCGAAGCCTTGCACCTGCTGGCGCTTAATTTCGGCGGCCTGCTCATCGGGCTGGTGGCCACCGTGCTCATCACGCGCGGCCTGGGCCCCGAGGCCCGGGGCGTCTACGCCTGGGTATTCACCATTTATGGCATCGCCGCGCAACTGGCGCTGGTGGTGTCCTATAATACGGTGCGCCAAATGGGCACCGCCACCAAAACCGAAAAAGACTGGCCGCAACTGGCAGGCACCTACGGGGTGCTGATGCTCGGGGGCTGGGGCCTCACCCTGCCGCTGCTGGCATGGGCCGCCAGCCAGCCGCTGGGTCAGGCGCACCTGGGTTTGCTGCTGGTGGCATGGGCGGGCATGCCGTTCATCGTGTTCAGTACGGCGCTCAGCGGGCTTATCCACCTGCGGCGCAAGGCCGGGGGCATCCTCATTCCCATGCTGGTGCCGCGCGCCGGCTATACGCTGGCCATCGCCGCCGCATGGGCCACCAGGGCGCTTACGCTCGAACTCGCGGTCATCTTCAACTCTCTTATGTCGGTGGTGTCACTGGGCATGAACAGCTGGTGGCTGGGCATCAACCCCCGCCGCTGGCGCTTCAACTCGGCCTTGGCCCGCAAGGCGGCGCGCTTCATGGGGGCCACGTGGCTGGCGGCCTTGGCAGCGTTCATCGCGCCCAAGGTCGTGCTGATCATCCTGCCGCATTACGTGGGGCTGGCCGACCTCGGCTACTACAGCGTGGCTGCCACCCTGCTCGATATCGCGCTGATGCTGCCCGCCGCAGTGGCCAGCGTGCTGGTCAGCCATTTTACGCGGGGCGAAAGCAGTGCCGGCAACCGCCGCCTGACGCTTTTGGCTCTGCTGGGGGTCATGGCCGGGGCAGGGGCGTTCGGCTACGTCACCGCCCCCTACCTGCTGCCGCTGGTGTTCGGATCAGGCTTTGCCGCCTCGGTGGCCCCGTTCCGCATTTTGCTGCTGGCGCTGCTGCTGCAGGCCCCGCTGGCGGTCTATACCAGCCAGCTTACGGCCAAAGCCCACGCTTTAGGGCTGCTTTTGCCCCCGCTGGCCAGCCTGTTTACTACGGTTTTGTGCGCTTTTTGGCTTATTCCGGCCCACGGGATGCAAGGGGCGGCCATGGCGGTGGTGGCGGGTTATGCCACGCAACTGTTGACAACCCTGCCATTTTCCCGCAAAAGCCGCCCTTAGTAACGGAGTAAGGCCCGCCCAAGTCACAAGCGAGTGGCGGAAAACCTGAAAGATATGAACCAAACGAAGGACAAAATAGGCAATGCCTACCGTCAATCAGCTCGTGCGCAAACCGCGCGAAATCCAAAAAGCCCGGACGAAGAGCCCGGCCATGCAAGCAGCCCCGCAAAAGCGCGGCGTGTGCACCCGCGTGTACACCACCACTCCCAAAAAGCCCAACTCGGCTCTGCGTAAAGTGGCCAAAATCCGCCTCACCAACGGTTACGAGGTCATCGCCTATATCCCGGGCGAAGGCCACAACCTGCAAGAACACAGCGTCGTGCTCATCCGCGGCGGCCGCGTCAAAGACTTGCCCGGTGTGCGTTACCACATCGTCCGTGGCGCGCTCGATACCCAAGGCGTGAAGGACCGCAAGCAAGGTCGTTCGCTCTACGGTGCCAAGCGTCCCAAGGCCGGTGCCGAAGGCGCCAAGAAATAACAGCGACAGAACATAGGAGAACTCAACCATGCGTCGTCGTCGTGCAGAAGTACGCAACACCCTCCCGGATGCCAAATACGGGGATGTTGTACTCACCAAATTCATCAACAAGGTCATGCTCCAGGGTAAAAAGGGCGTCGCCGAACAGATCGTCTATGGCGCCCTGACCGCCATCGAGGAAAAGACCAAAAAGAGCCCCATCGAGCTCTTCCACACCGCGCTGAACAACGTGAAGCCCGAAACCGAAGTGCGCAGCCGCCGCGTCGGTGGTGCCACCTACCAGGTGCCGATGGAAGTCCGCCCCACCCGCGCGCAATCGCTGGCCATCCGCTGGCTGGTCGACTACGCCCGCGGCCGCGGCGAAAAGACCATGCAAGAGCGCCTCACCAACGAGCTGCTCGACGCCGTGGGCAACAAGGGCAACGCCGTCAAAAAGCGCGAAGACACCCACAAAATGGCCGAAGCCAACCGCGCTTTCGCCCACTTCAGGTGGTAAGCGGTTTGCTCCAAAAAACGCCCCCCTCGGGGCGTTTTTTGGCAAGCAAACGCTTATCCTTGGGCGCCAAGCCCGAAGGGCGGCGTCCGAGGATTGCCTGCAAAGAATATCTCTTTTATTTTTACATCAACGCGCCAGCGGCACCATGCACACGGCCAAACTGGCAAATCCCCAATTAGCTTATTCCGAAACCCATTCCACCCGGGCTGAAGCCTCCGCGCGCGAAAAAGCCCTCAAGCACCTCCCCCGCGCGCAAAAACTGGCCCTTATCAAACCCTAATCCGCCCCTTGTGGGCGGCTTTTCGCGCCCTATACTGGGTTCCAGTTCTAAAGCCCACCCGGCCAACAGGCCCATCTCAAAGGTTTAACATCATGAAAATGTTCAAGTTCATCCTTGTGCTGCTGGCCTGCGGCGCACTCTGGCTGGTCGATAGATTCGACCGGAAAACCGACCTCACCGCCGACGGCCCCAACGCCCCGCTTCCCGTGGTTGGCCACCGGATGATCGAGCCGCCCAAACCACCCCTGAGCGGCTTCACCATCCAAACCAATTCCGCTATCGGCAGCCCAAACAATAGCATCGTGGGCAGCGGCGTTCCCTACCGCAGTTCAGCAGGCTATTAACCCGAAATCCCTCTAACCGTAGCCCCCCGTCCTGCCATTTAGGCAGGGCAGGGGGTTGCTTTTTATGGCTATTCCCGTTACACACCGGCCAAGATTCAAACCTAGAGGAAATATAGAGAAAATGGCCCGTACCTTCCCGTTCGAAAAAATGCGCAACATCGGCATCATGGCGCACGTCGATGCCGGTAAAACCACCACGTCCGAACGCATCCTCTACTACACCGGCCGCACCCATAAAATCGGCGAAGTGCACGAAGGCGCCGCCACCATGGACTGGATGGAACAGGAGCAGGAACGCGGCATCACCATCACTTCCGCCGCCACCACCACCAACTGGAACGGCTACCAGGTCAACCTGATCGATACCCCCGGCCACATCGACTTCAACATCGAAGTGAAGCGCAGCGTCCGCGTGCTCGACGGCCTCATCGCGGCGTTCGACGCCGTATCGGGTGTCGAACCGCAATCCGAAACCAACTGGGGCCACGCCTCCAACTACGGCGTGCCGCGCATCTGCTACATCAACAAAATGGACCGCGTCGGCGCCGACTTCCTGCGCTGCGTGCAAATGATCAAGGACCGCCTGCGCGCCAACGCCGTTCCCATCCAGCTGCCGGTGGGCAAAGAAGATTATTTCAAGGGCGTCATCGACCTGGTCGAAATGAAGGCCCTCATCTGGAAGGGTGAAGAACTCGGTGCCAAGTGGGACGTCGTCGACATCCCGGCCGAACACAAGGACGAAGCCGACAAGTGGCACGCCAACCTGGTCGAGGCCGCCGTCGAATTCGACGACGAAGCCATGAACGCCTACCTCGAAGGCAACCAGCCCAGCATCGAAACGCTCAAAAAGTGCATCCGCAAGGGCACCATCGAAATGAAGATGTTCCCGGTGGTCTGCGGTTCGTCCTTCAAAAACAAGGGCGTGCAACCGCTGCTCGACGCCGTGATCGACTACTTCCCGGCCCCCAACCAGATCGCCGACGAAAACCTCAAGGGCACGCTCGAAGACGGCTCCGAAGTCACCCTCAAGGTGTCCGATGACGAACCCCTGGCCGCACTGGCGTTCAAGATCGCCACCGACCCGTTCGTGGGTACGCTCACCTTCGTGCGCGTCTACACCGGCGTCATTGCCAGCGGTAACGCGGTGCTCAACAGCAGCCGCCAACGCACCGAGCGCATCGGCCGTATCGTGAAGATGCACGCCAACAAGCGCGAAGAGGTCACCGAGCTGCGTGCCGGCGACATCGGCGCCCTGATCGGCCTGAAAGACACCCGCACCGGTGACACCCTCTGCGCCGACAACAAAACCCCGGTGGTGCTCGAAACCATCAAGGCGATGGACTCGGTTATCTCGCAGGCCATCGAACCCAAAACCCGCGACATGCAGGATAAAATGGGTATCGCCCTGGGCAAACTCATGGCCGAAGACCCGTCCTTCCGCGCCTTCACCGATCCCGAAAGCGGCCAAACCATCATCGCGGGCGTGGGCGAACTCCACCTCGAAATCATGGTCGACCGCATGAAGCGCGAACACAAGGTCGAGGTGAACGTGGGCGCCCCGCAAGTGGCCTACCGCGAAACCATCACCAAGGCGGCCGAATGCGAAGGCAAGCACGTCAAGCAAACCGGCGGTCGCGGCCAATACGGTCACGTCTGGATCAAGTTCGAGCCGAACGAAGCCGGCAAGGGCTTCGAGTTCGTCAACGCCATCGTCGGCGGTACGGTGCCGAAGGAATACATCCCGGCGGTCGAAGAAGGCGTCATCGAAAGCCTCAAGAACGGCATGTTCGCGGGCTACCCGGTGGTCGACGTCAAGGCCACCTTGTTCGAAGGCAGCTACCACGACGTCGACAGCTCCGAAATGGCGTTCAAAATGGCCGGTATCCTGGCCGTGAAGGAAGCCGCCAAAAAGTGCGCCCCGCAACTGCTCGAGCCCATCATGAAGATGGAAGTCACCACCCCGCCCGATTACATGGGCGACGTGATCGGCGACCTGTCGAGCCGCCGCGGCCAGATCCAGGGCAGCGAAGACCGCTTCGGCCAAAGCGTCATCAGCGCCATGGTGCCGCTGGCCAACCTGTTCGGCTACGTCACCACGCTGCGCAGCATGTCGCAAGGCCGCGCCAGCCCGAGCATGGAGTTCGACCACTACGACCCGGTTCCGGCCAACGTGGCAAACGAAATCCAGGCCAAGCGCGCCGCTTAAGCGCTTGTTACAAAAAGAGAAGGGGCCCCAACGGGCCCTTTTTCTTGCGCCCAAGCCATGCTAGCCTCCAGCCAAGTCATATCTCTTTCCTTTTTCAAAAGGACCTCCCATGAAAAACGTTCTCGCCTTCATCGGGCTTGTCGCGCTTGGCCTGGTTGCCGGTCTTTACGGAATGGCCGGCTACGGCGGCTATTCGTTCAGCTTCAGCTGGCAAAAAAACGCGGCCGTACCCATGCCCCAGCCTTCAATCCCCCTGTTCACCGGCCCCGAAAGTGTGCCGGTCAAAACCACCAAGGCCACATCGCCCTCGCAGGCCATTCTCGAAGACCTGCACTCTTCTACCTTCGACATCCTCTCCACATCGTGCATCCCGGCGATCGCCGAAGCCAACCGCCGCGCCGTCACCCTCTATGTGCCGGGCAGCAGCGATTCCTTCACCGGCTCGGGCATCATGCTCGACAGCGACTACCTGCTCACCGCAGCCCATGTCCTTGTCGAAAAGAACGAAACGGTCACCGCCGTGCTGGCGTCCGACCCCTTCAAAAGGTGGGAATCACCCGCCCTGCTCATCGGTGCCATCCCGCTGCCCCGGCCTCGTCCCGAAGCCGGCCAAAAGCCCACGGCAACGGTCTACCGGCTGCCCCGGGTGTCCGATAACCAGCTGGTCGCGCTCGACCTCGAGGCCGATCTCGCCCTGCTCAAACTGATCCGGGTGCCACCGTCCCTCGGCCGGTTCCAGCCGGTCAAGGTGTCGTCGGGCATCACGGGCAGCGATACCCTTGCCCTTGTTTCCTCGGTCCAAAGCAGCACGCGGGTGGCCGAAGTCCAAAGCTTCCGCGGCAACCAGGTCATCCTCGATCCCATCGTGGTACAGGGCGATTCCGGCTCCGGGGTGTTCGACTGCAAAAACGGCATGCTCGCGGGCATCGCCGTCACCAACCAACCCATCGACATGGCCTTCGCCGGCCTTGCCGAAAACGAGTCCTACCCGATCCTCCGGTCCGGCGGCATCGTGGCTCCCATGGTGCTCAGCCTGTTCCTGCAAAAGCACTGGCCCAACTACGGCAAATAAAACGCCAAATACAAACGGCCCCTTTATAAGGGGCCGTTTTTTATTGATATCATCCCCCCGCCGCTGCGCTTACGCTCCTGCCACCAACAAGGAGATAAAACCATGAAACCCATTATCCTCTGGCTCGCCGGCGTGCCCATCTTCGCCATCATCCTGCTCTACGTCTTCGGCATCCTCTAAAAACAAAGCCCCCACCGGGGGCTTTTAAACGGTCTGGAACGAAACGCCGAACTCGCTGCCGCCACCATCGCGCGCGCTCACCCAAATGTCGCCGCCGTGCTGGCGGACGATCTCGGCCACAATGGCAAGGCCAAGGCCGCTGCCGCCCTCGCGGCCTTCCCCCTGCCAAAAGCGGGAAAAGATCAGCGCGCGTTCCTCGGGCGGCACACCCGGTCCGCGATCCAGCACCTGCACGGTGCCTTTGCTTTTCACCACAATGTCCACGCGCTTGCCCTTGGGGCTAAAGCCCATGGCGTTGTCCACCAGGTTCTGAATGGCCTCGGCAGCCAGCAGCGGGTCGATGTGGCACATCACCGGCTTGCCCGGCGCATCCACGGCAAGGCTCACCCCGTTCGCCCGGCCCAGCGGGGCAAGGCGGGCCACCACGTCGCGGCACAGGGCCGAAAGGTCAACTTCTTCAAGGTGCGGTTCGGCATTCAGCAACTGGGCGTAGTGGAGCATCTGGTTCACCAGCCGGGTCATGCGGCGCACCTCGCCCAGCAGGCTGTCGCGCTCGGGTATCTTCTTGGCCAGCTCAATGCGGGCCTGAAGCACGGCAAGGGGGGTCTTCAACTGGTGCGCGGCATCGCTGGTCAGCTGGCGCTGGGTCATCATGGCGCGCTCAAGGTCGCCCAGCAGGCCGTTCAGGGCCTCCACCAAAGGGCGCACTTCATGCGGCACCACCACGGCGGCCAGCTTCTGGCCGGGGTTGCGGGTGCCCAGCGCCTGCACGGCGGCGCTCAACCGGCGCAGCGGGGCCAGGGCGCTGTTGGTGGTAAAACCCACCACCAGCAGCATCAGCACAAAGGCGGGCACGGCCCAGGTCAGCATCTGGCTGGTGGCCTCGTGGCTGGCAATGGTCAGCAGCACGTCGTCAATGGTGCGGTTCTGGCCCACGGTCAGGTAGCGCACGCCCAATGCGGTCTGAATGGGCCGCTCCAGCATATACAGGCCATCCGGGTCGCTGCCCGCCAGCGTGGTGTGCAAAAAGAGCGGGGCATCCACTTCGCCAAGTCCCTTTGCCATCAAAATGGGGGCCACCGGTGTGCTGCTTTGCAATATCTTGCCCTTGCCGTCGTGCAATACATACAAGTAACCTTCTTCCTCGCGGTCGTAGGTTTCCTTCACGTCGGCCGGCAGGTTCAGCCGCACTTCGTTGCGCGGCTTAATATCCAGGTAAGTGAGCAGCTCGGCCACCTGGCGGCGCAGCATTTCGTCCTGCGCGCGGTCGCCCACCTGCTCAACGGTATGGTTAAAAAGCCAGAACATCGCGGCGCAAAGCAACGCAATGGCCACGCCCATGCGCCACAGCAGGCTTTGCAACAACCCTACGGTGCCCCAGTAATTTCTCATGCGTTATTGGTCAACCAGCCAGTAACCAACGCCACGAACGGTCTCGATCTTCACGTTAGCGCCATGGGCGGCCAGGTCCTTGCGCAACCGGTGCAGTGCCACTTCCAGCGCATTCTTTTTGCCGGGCACGTTGTGCTTGTCCAGCACGTCCTTGCCCACCACCTGGCCAAAGCGGCGCATCAGCTCGGTCAAAATCTGCACTTCGCGCTTGCCCAGCGGCAACGCCTTGCCATCCACCTGTACGGTGCCATGCAGCGTATCCACCACAATGTTCCCGGCGGTCAGCTTCAATCCTTGCGGGCCGCCGCTGCGGCGCAGCAGGCTGCGCAAGCGGGCCAGCAGCTCCTGCAGGCTGAACGGCTTGGCCAGGTAATCGTCGGCGCCAATGTCCAATCCCTTCACGCGTTCCTGGGGCAAACCCAGGGCGGTCAGCATCAAAATCGGCAGGCTGTTGCCCTGCTTGCGCAGCTCTTCCACCAGCGTCAAACCGTCGCCGTCGGGCAGGCGGCGGTCCATGATGATGGCCTCAAAAGCGGGCTGCTTCAAACGGTCGCGGGCTTCGGCCAAACTGCCGGCCAGGGTCACGCCAAAGCCTTCCCGCATCAGGGTTTGTTCAATCAGGCCGCTCAGGGCGCGTTCGTCTTCAACTACAAGTATTTTCATGCCTTTATACTTATACCTCCGGCCAAAAGCCTTCAAGTGATAAGCGAATATGTTTCCTTACGCGATTCTTACGTTCCTGACGAATCACCGTCCGCAACATGGGCAAGGCCACTTACCTTCGGGGCAAGTCGCCCCCACTATCTGGCCATCACCTCAGGTGATTGCATAAACAAACAAGGACTATACAAATGACCAAGTCGATCCTCGCCCTGGCCCTGGCCGCCGGCCTCGTTGCCGCCCCCGCCTTCGCCGCCGATATGAGCGCCACCACCCCGATGGCCGCCGAACCCGCCAAAGCCGAAGTGGCCCCGGCCGCCGAAGTGAAGACCGAAGCCCCCAAGGCCGAAGTCAAGGCTGAAGCCAAGGTTGAAAAGAAGGCCGAACACAAAAAGGGTGGCCACAAAAAGGCTGCCAAAAAGGCCGAAATGAAGAAGGACGAAATGAAGTCCGAAGCCCCGGCTGCTGAAGCTCCTGCCGAAGCCGCCCCGGCCGGCATGTAATTGACCCCTTAGTCAATGACATCAAAGAAGCCCCCACTCGGGGGCTTCTTTGCTATGCGAAGCATGAGGCAGCCAGCGGAAGCTGGCGCATCTTACTGCCTGCGGTAGGTCAAATAACTGAACGGAGGGCTCCCCTCATGCTGTTCCGCCGCCTTCACTACCCAGCCAGCCTCGTTGTAGAGGGGGAACAGCGTATCCCCGTCGTAATCGGCATTGATGCGCGTCAGCTCGATCTGGGTCGCCAGCGGCAAAAACAGTTCATATACCTTGGCGCCACCGGCAATCATCACGGGCTGGCCGGGCACCAGCCGGGCGGCCAGCGCCAGCGCTTCCTCCACGCTGGCCACGCCATGGGCGCCATGGGGCGGCTGGTAGCCGGGGGTGGTGCTCAACACAATCACGTGGCGGCCCGGCAGTTCGCGGCCTATGCCTTCCCAGGTGGTGCGGCCAAATATCACCGCCTTGCCCATGGTCATGGCTTTAAAGCGCTTTAAATCATTCGGTAAATGCCACGGCAAACCGCCGGCGGCGCCAATAATGCGGTTCTGGGCCATGGCGGCAATCAAAACAATGTCGTTAAGCGGCATGAGGCAGGCTCCATCTTGTCAGTTATTCCAAGGGCTACACCATGCCCAACAGTTGTGCAACCTGCTGGTCACGGATATAAGGCACACGCATCATTATCCCGTTTCCCGCCCATGGCAGAGTCATGGGTCGAGAAAGCCCGGTAAAGTCCGGGCCACTGGCCGGTGAGAGACTCACCGGTAACCCGACCAACCCGACACGAAAGGAAAAGTGTCATGAACGTCGTCAACATGCCTTCCCAAACCGGCAACTACAACGCCGCTTACGAACAACTGCTGCAAAAAATCCTGCTCGAAGGGGTCGAAAAGACCGACCGCACCGGCACCGGCACCTACAGCCTGTTCGGGCATCAAATGCGCTACGATCTTTCGCAGGGCTTCCCGCTGCTCACCACCAAAAAGGTCTTCACCAAGGCCATCATCCACGAGCTGCTGTGGTTCCTGCAGGGTGCCACCAACATCAAGTACCTGAAAGACAACGGCGTCACCATCTGGGACGAATGGGCCGATGCCAACGGCGACCTCGGTCCGGTCTACGGCAAGCAGTGGCGCAGCTGGGAAAATCCCGACGGCACCACGGTCGACCAGATCACCAATGTCATCAACGACATCATCCGCACGCCCGACAGCCGCCGCCTCATCGTCACGGCCTGGAACCCGTCCGACCTGCCGCGCCAGGCGCTGCCGGCCTGCCACTGCCTGTTCCAGTTCGCGGTCAGCAATGGCAAGCTGCACTGCCAGCTCTACCAGCGCAGTGCCGACGTGTTCCTGGGCGTGCCCTTCAACATCGCCAGCTATGCGCTGCTCACCATGATGATCGCACAGGTCACCGGCCTCGAACCCGGCGATTTCATCCACACCTTCGGCGACGTGCACATCTACAAAAACCACGTCGAGCAGGTCAAGGAACAGCTGGGCCGCCGCCCATACCCGTTCCCCAAAATGCGCATCAACCCTAACGTGAAGAACATCTTCCAGTTCAAGTACGAAGACTTCACGCTCGAAGACTACGTTTCCCACGGCACCATCAAGGCGCCGGTGGCGGTCTAGTCAACAAAAGGCCCCGCTTTACGGCGGGGCCTTTTTGCGCGTACAAAGCACCCCCATGGCACCCCGCATCGAAAACGTCCGCTTCATCGTCGCCGTCGCCTCGGGCAAGGGTGGCGTGGGCAAAAGCGCCACCGCCGCTAACCTGGCCGCCGCGCTGGCAGTGCAGGGCCTCAAGGTCGGCATGCTCGACGCCGACATCTACGGGCCGTCGCAACCGCGCATGCTGGGCGTGCACACGGTCAAGCCGGAAAGCGACGGCGCGCGCATCGACCCGGTCATCACCCACGGCATCAAACTCATGAGCATGGGCTTCATGGTGGCCGAGGATGCTGCTTTGGTCTGGCGCGGCCCGCTCATCCAAAAGGCGCTCATCGAAATGATCAAACAGGTCAACTGGGCGCCGCTCGACGTGCTGGTGGTCGATATGCCCCCCGGCACCGGCGACGTGCAACTGTCGCTGGGCCAGCAGGCCCACGTCGATGGCGCCGTCATCGTCAGCACCCCGCAAGACATCGCGCTCATCGATGCCCGCAAAGGCTACGAGATGTTTAAAAAGATCAACGTGCCGGTGCTCGGCATGGTCGAGAACATGAGCATGTTCTGCTGCCCCGAATGCGGTGCCGAAAGCTCCATCTTCGGCCACGGCGGGGCCGAAAAACTGGCCGAGACCGTGGGCATTAGCCTGTTGGCCGAAGTCCCGCTCAGCTTCACCATCCGGCAGAACACCGACGAGGGCCGCCCGGTGGTCGTCAGCGCGCCCGATACCCCCGAGGCCGCCGCCTACCGCACCCTCGCGCAAAAGGTGTGGGATAAATTGCTCGATACTGAAAACCAGCCCAACATCACGAAAGTGGTCATCGAATGAAGAAAAAACCCGCCAAAGCCAAAAAGCCCGCGCCCAAAAAGGCGTCCGCCTCCAAAACCACCACCAAAAAGCCTCAAAAATCCGAATGGGGTGCAGGCCCCTGGGCGGTCCCGGCCAAACCGGCCACACCCAAGGTCTACGCCACGGTCCCCATGCCGCGGCCCGACCTCGAAGACGTATTCAACCACAAGGTCAGCCAAAATTACGGCCTCAAAAGCCCGCTGTCCCCGCTGCGCACGCCGCGCGGCGTCTGGCTGGTGCGCGGCATCCTCATCGCCGTCGCGGTGGGCATCTGGCTGTTCGCGCTTCTGCACGGCAAGTAATGCGCACCGTCGTTTTGTTCGGCCCCACCGCCAGCGGCAAAAGCGCGCTGGCCGTCGCCCTGGCGCAGGCGCTGAATGGCGAGGTCATCAACGCCGATAGCCGTCAGGTCTATCAAAACATCCCCATCATCACCGCATGCCCCACGCCCGAAGACTACAAAGCCGCCCCGCATCACCTGTTTGAAATATTGCCGATAGCCGAAAAATACAGCGCAGGCCGCTACGCCGCCGACGCCGCGCAAAAAATAGCCGAAGTGCAGGGCAGGGGCCGCACGCCCATCGTGGTGGGCGGCACCGGCTTCTACCTCAAAAGCCTGATGGAAGACGCCACCAACGTCGCCGCGCCCGAAGTGTCGCCCGAAGTGGCCACCGCGCTCCAGCAACGCCTCCAAAAAGAGCCGCTGCAGAACCTCTGGAACGACCTTCATGCAGCCGACCGCGACGCTGCGCATAACATTAAACCTACCGACACCCAGCGCATCGTCCGCGCCCTCGGAGTATTCCAAACCACGGGTAAAAAATTCAGCAGTTTCAAAAACAAAAATAATAATGTTAAACAATCAGGCGAATATCTTTGCCTCGCCCTCAACCCCCCAAAGGAAGAGCTGAACGCCCGCATCCTCCAGCGCTGGCAGGCCATGCAAAAAGCGGGCGTGGTCGACGAGGTCCAATTGGCGTGGGCGCAAAACAAGCCAAGCGCCCCCGGCCTGCAAAGCGTCGGCGTGCGCGACATCGGCGCGTTCCTGGGCGGCCAAATGTCGTGGCAGCAGGCCGAAACCAGCTACCTCACCGCCATGCGGCAGTACGCCAAGCGCCAGCGCACCTGGCTGCGCAACAGCTACCCCGCAGGCCTGGTTCAACAAAAAGCCGATGCAGCCGCCGCGCTCACCTGGCTCAAGCGCCAATAAAAAAGCCCGGCACCGCCGGGCTTCGGGTTAGTTGTGGAAGGTGCCCTTGTAGCATTGATAGTAAAAGAAGGTGTAACCGCCCGAAGTCCCCGACATGCTGCCCGAGGTGACATATCCGGCCGGGCAACTGCACGAGCCGGTGAAAGGGTTGGGGTTGTAGCAGCCGTAGTTACCGTTGATGAAATACCCGCCCCAAATGATCCCGTTGGGGCTCGATGACGCACTCAGGCTGGTGGTGCAAGTGCCGTTCAGGCACAGGTTGGCATTGTGGGCGGTATTATCAATGCTTACGCCGCCGGTGCTGGAACCGCTGTTGAACACCCCGGCCCAACCGTTGTTGATGGTGGTGGTGCCGTAAACGCCATAGCCGCCGTTGGCGGTGCTTATGCCGTAAACTCCGTGCTGGCCTTGGCCTAAAACACCATAGCCGGTGGTGCCGCCATCAAACGCACCGCTCCAGTTGGTGCTGCTCAGGCCGTAAACGCCAACGCCGTTATTGCTCGATTGACCCAGCACGCCGTGGTTGTTGGTGGTACCTGTGCCATTGTTGACAAAGCGGCCCATAAAATCGTTGTTGCGGCTGCCGTTGGCATATACCCCGCTGTTGTTGGTGGCGGTATAATCGTAATCCTGCACGGCCACGCAGTTGTTCACGTCCTTGCGGGTGTCGCTGGGGGCGTAAAATTTACGGGCCGTATTACAGGCCATGATCTGGTTCAGCTTGGCGGTCAATGCGGCCACGGCGCTTTCCAGCTTCATGTTCACCGCATCAACGCTGGCCTGGGCCGCCTGTCCGGTGCCCACGGTGCTGCTCTCCAGCGCAAAGCCGCTGGCGGGCAGCGCCAGTCCGGCAAGCAAAAACGCCAAACGCATATAGGTGCTCATATCTTATTATGAACCATTCCGTTGCCTTGTGCTGACAGCCCAGGCATACGCCTAACTCACTGTTATACAAAAGACACAGCCACCCTGAACCTGTTAGTGACGGCTCGCGCCAATTGCTATAATATAGGTGCCGGAGAGAACTGAAGGCATGGTCAACATCAACCCGCTCAGCAACATCGCGCTGCAACAGGCGCTGTTCACGCGTGCCGATGCCGACCGCAACGGCAGCCTCAGCGTAACCGAGGCCAAAACCCTCGGCGCCGTGTTCCTAAACCACGCCACCGCCACGCAGGGCGAGGCACAAGCCATCGTGCAGGCGCTCGATACCGATAAAAACGGCAGCGTGTCCGAAAACGAATTCATCAGCAAAGTATCGGTTCCGGTGTCGTCCGATGCCGGCACCCTGTCGGCCCTGCTCGGCACCGGCACGCCCAGCACCAACCCGTACAGCGCACTTACCGGCTTCAACGCGGCCGACGCCGCCAACCTGTACGCCAGCATGGTCAGCAACAGCTTCGCGGGCACCTACAACAGCCAGGGCGCCTTAACCGGCGAACTGCTGGCGGGCAACCTCGTCGCCAAAGGCCTTTACGCTTAACCGCCCTCATTGAAAAAGGCCCCCGCAAGGGGGCCTTTTTCATGTCGTGCGGGGTATTTTCAGATGAGGATAGCCCAGTGTCGCCAAAGCGGTTTTCAGGCCAAAGCAATGCTGCACATTGCTGGCAGTTATCCAGGTACCCCACGCCTCGCGGCGCGTTTTCTGGCCCAGGGGCGAGGCCACCATCAGCGGAAGCTGATGCCCCATGGCCATGCCGATCTCCAGCAGGGCACCCTTGAACATGTCGGTACGTCGGCGCTGAAAAACCAGCATATCGGTAGCACGCCGCATGTCGGGGGCTATCATCTCATGCCACAGGTTGTCTGCGGCCTCGCGGTTGTTTTCAACAAAGTCCGGCAGGTCGATCCAGCGGCTGATGATCGGCAGCCCCTGCGCGCGCAAATCTTGCCAAAGTGGAATTTCAGCGACCTTGCTGCAAACATATATAAGGCGGTCGGGTAAACGGGCCATGGAAAAGATGCTCCAAAAAGACAACTGCCGCGTTGTATATCAGCTGGTTGGCGCCGTAAAGCATGCCCGGCTATTGCCCAAGCCGTGTGCCGGGCGTATAGCATCAGAACCCGAAATTCACATGTGCACTAAAAACAAAACAGAGCTTTAAATGACTGCCCCGGTATTCGATAGTTCCAGCCTTCCCTTCGTCGAAGAAAAACTCGCCCAATGGCAGGCAAACCCCGCCAGCGTCGACCGCGAATGGCAGGCCTATTTCTCCGGCTGGATGGCCGCCCAGAACACTACGGGCAGCGGCACCGGTGGCGGCAACGAAAAAAGCCTCGCCGCCTGGGGCCTCATCGACGCCTGGCGCAAACAGGGGTTCGAAAGCGCCAACCTCAATCCGCTCAACCCGGCGCCCGCCCGCAGCCCCGAACTCGACCCCGCCAGCTATAAATTAAATCCGGCCGATGTCATCCCCACCTTCGGCGTGCTGCCAAAACCCGAGGCCCCGGTGGCCGATGTCATGGCCGCGCTGCAACGCGCCTACGGCGGCAGCACGGGCATCGAAACCGGCGCCGTGCAAAACACCGATGCCCGCGCGTGGGTGCAGCAGTGGTGGGAAAAGGCGCCCGAGCAAATCGCCGAAGCCACGCAAAAACGCCTCTACGAAGGGCTGGTCAAGGCCAATGCGTTCGAGCGTTACCTCCACACCAAATTCGTCGGCGCCAAACGCTTCAGCCTCGAAGGCAACGACGCCTTCATCCCCATGTTCATCAGCCTCATCGAGCGCTACGGCGCCGAAGGCGGCCCCAACGATAAGCGCAACATCCTGCTCGGGATGGCCCACCGCGGCCGCCTCAACGTGCTGTGCAACGTCTTCCATAAACCCTATGCCGAACTCATGGCCGGCTTCGCCGACACGCTGAACGACGCCGAAGGCCCCAGCGCAGGCGACGTCAAATACCACCTCGGCAAAAAATACGCCTATCACGCCGAAGGCGGCGCCACCGTCAACCTCACCATCCCCTTCAACCCCAGCCACCTCGAGGCCGTCAACGCGGTGGTGGCGGGCGGCGCCAAGGCGCTCATCGATGCCGGGCAAACCGCCCTGCCGGTGCTGGTGCACGGCGATGCCGCCGTGGCCGGGCAGGGCAGCGTGGCCGAGCTGTACAACTTCGCGGCGGTGGGCGGCTACAACGTCGGCGGCACCATCCACGTGGTGCTCAATAATCAAATTGGCTTCACCGCCGAACCGCGCGAGAGCACCAGCGGCGCCTGGTGCACCGATAACTTCCGCGCCACCGGCGGCCCCATCGTGCACGTCAATGCCGACGATGCCGAAGCCTGCCACCGCGCCATCATGTTCGCGTTCGACTACCGCCAGCAGTTCGGGGCCGACGTCATGCTCGACGTCATCGGCTACCGCCGTTGGGGCCACAACGAGGGCGACGACCCCACCTTCACGCAGCCGCTGCTGTACGAAAAGATCCGCAGCCACCCCGTGCCGGCCGACGTTTACAAGGCCCGCCTCAACATGCCCGACGCCGAAGCCGAGCGCGTGCAAATGGCCTTCATCAACGAACTGAACGCCGCCTACGCCGCCAGCCAAACCGGGCTTAAAACCACGGTGGAAAACAGCCCGCGCCTGCAACCCGATGCCAAGGCCCCCGCCACCGCCATCAAAGCCGACGTCCTCAAAAAGATCGCCGCGGCCTGGAAAGACCTGCCCGCCGGTTTCGTGCCGAACGAAAAGGTCGCCAAGGTGATAGACGAACGCATCGCCATGCTGAATGGCGAGCGCGACCTCAACTGGGGCGCGGCCGAAACCGCCGCCTACGGCGCCCTCCTCACCGAAGGCATCGGCACGCGCATCAGCGGGCAAGACGCCCAGCGCGGCACCTTCAGCCACCGCCACGGCGTGCTCATCGGCCAAACCGATGCCCAGCGCGTCACGCCGCTCAACACGCTGGCCAAAAACGCCAACCTCAGCATCTACAATTCACCGCTGTCCGAATACGTGGCCATGGGTTTCGAATACGGCTATGCGCTCGAGCAGCCCGAAACGCTGACCATCTGGGAAGGCCAGTTCGGCGATTTCGCCAACGGCGCGCAGATCATCATCGACCAGTTCCTCGCGGCCGCGGGCGCCAAGTGGGGGCAGGCCAACGGGCTCACCCTGCTGTTGCCGCACGGCTACGAAGGGCAGGGGCCCGAGCACAGCAGCGCGCGCATCGAGCGCTTCCTGCAATTGTGCGCCGAAAACAACTTGGCCGTCGCCACGCCCAGCACGCCGGCGCAAATTTTCCACCTGCTGCGCAGGCAGGCCAAACAGCGCCAGCGCGTGCCGCTGGTGGTGTTCACGCCCAAAAGCCTGCTGCGCCACCCGGCGGCGGTCAGCCCGGCCACGGCCATCACCACCGGCGGTTGGCAGCCGGTCATCGTGCCGCAAGTGGCCAAGGCCAAACGCGTCATCCTGTGCAGCGGTAAAATTTATTACGACCTCACCGCCAAGATCGCCGAAGCCAAGATCGAAGACACCGCCGTCCTCCGCCTCGAGCAACTCTATCCGTTCCCGGTAACCGAACTGGCCGAGGCGCTCACCCCCCTCAAAACCAAAACGGTGGTCTGGGCGCAGGAAGAACCGCGCAACATGGGCGCCTGGCAATTCGTGCGCGATAACTGGAACAACGACTGGGGCTTCCTGCACTACGCAGGCCGCCCGGCCTCGGCCAGCCCGGCCACCGGCACGCTCAAGCGCCACCAAACCGAGCAGGCCAAGGTCATCGCCGCCGCGCTGGGGATAGAATAAATGTCTTCTCTCACCCACACCTCCATCTACACGGTGCTCGAACAGGGCGATCAAATTTTCCTGATGCGCCGCGCAAACACGGGCTACCTCAACGGCTACTACAGTCTACCTGCGGGCCACCTGGAAGAAGGCGAAACCCTTGTCGATACCGCCGTCCGCGAAGCGCACGAAGAAGCAGGCATCACCATCAATCCTGCTAACATAACCTTCGCCCACACCCTGTTCTACCAGGGCGAACGCACCTATACGCAATTCTATTTCAGTTGCAAAACATGGCAGGGCCAGCCGCACAACGCCGAACCCGCCAAGTGCGACGACGCGCAGTGGTTCGATAAAAACAATCTGCCCGAAAAAACCGTCCCCGAGGTCAAACAGGCATTGCACCACATAGCCCGGGGTGAGAAATTCAGCCAACTCGACGTAAGGTAATAGGAAGAAGAATCATGACCATCCAAATCAAAACCCCCGCCCTGGGCGAAAGCATCGCCGAAGCTTCGGTCGCCAAGTGGCTGGTGGCCGAGGGCGATTTCGTCACCGCCGACCAACTGGTGGCGGAATTGGAAACCGACAAGGTCAACCTCGAGGTCACGGCGCCGCAAGCAGGCAAGCTGGTCAAGATCATCGCGGCCAAGGGCGCCAAGGTGAAGGTCAGGCAACCCATGGCCGACATCGATACCGATGCCAAAGGCGCCCCCGCCCCGAAAGCCGAAGCCAAACCCGAAGCTGCTAAACCCGTAGCAGCCGCGCCGGTCGTACAGGTCGCCGCGCCGTCCGAGGCCCTCGGCAAATCCGGCCCCGCGGTCAAAAAACTGGCCGCCGAAAGCGGAAAGGATACCTCCGGCATTCAAGGCACCGGCAAGGGCGGAAGGCTGACCAAGGCCGACGTCCTCGGCGTCGCCACAGCATCGGCTAAGTCCGAACCCAAGGCCAACCGCACCGAGCGGGTGGAGATGTCGCGCATCCGCAAAACCATCGCGTCGCGCCTCAAGCAGGCGCAAAACACCGCCGCCATGCTCACCACCTATAACGAGGTCGACATGAGCGCGGTGATGAGCCTGCGCGCCAAATACAAAGACGGGTTTGAAAAGAAGCACGGCACCAAACTCGGCTTCATGGGCTTCTTCACCCGCGCGGTGGTCGAAGCGCTGCAGCAGTTCCCGGCCTTGAATGCCGAGATCGACGGCGACGACATCGTCTATAAAAACCATTACGACATCGGCATCGCCGTCAGCTCCGACAAGGGCCTCGTGGTCCCCGTCGTGCGCGGGGCAGATGCACTCACTATCGCGGGCATCGAGGGCGCCATCGCCGACCTCGGCACCAAGGCCAAAACCGGCGGCCTGAAGCCCGACGACCTCGTCGGCGCCACCTTCAGCATCACCAACGGCGGCATCTTCGGCAGCATGATGAGCATGCCCATCCTCAACTACCCGCAGGTCGGCATCCTCGGCATGCACGCCATCAAAGAGCGCCCCGTCGTCGTCAGCGGACAGATCGTCATCCGTCCGATGATGTACGTCGCGCTGACGTATGACCACCGTATCGTCGACGGCAAAGAAGCCGTATCCTTCCTCGTGGCGGTCAAAGACTTCCTCGAAGAACCCGGCAAAGTCCTGTTGGGCCTCTAAACAAAAAAACGCCCCCGCAGGGGCGTTTCTAAAGTCAGTTGACAAGTTCCAACCAAGGCGGCCTAGCTTCAGAGCCGTTTAAGTTGGTAATAACTTCAAATTTTGGCGTTATTTCGCCAATGTCATAACCAAGCTTTCGAATGGTACTGCCAGCCGCCGAGGCGATATGATTGGTCAACGAAATCATCCGGGTGACTGGTACATTTTCATGTATCTCGACACCAAGCTTGCAGTAATATTCCGAAGGTTCATTTACCTCAGCTATGATGTTTTCCCCAAAGCCCATGCTTTTCAGTGCGGCTTTGGCAGCGTCCAGAATAATATCGACGCAGTTTTCTTGGGTGAGGCGCACCGGTTCGTTGGTATTGATCACAACATAAACCGTCAAAACAGAATAATGGTCATCCATGAGGGGGTTTTTCCTTTGGAAAGGTCAGGATACAGATGGCAACTAAGGCTATTATAGTGAGCCCCCATCCCAAAAACAATGGAATGTATACATTTTATTTACCTACTTAAAAAAACGCCCCCGCAGGGGCGTTTTTCTCATCGTAGCGTCGGCACGCAACCGGCCAGCTTCAGGCCTTTGGTGGGTGCGGCCCTGTTCCACCATTGGTAAAACAACTGGGCCACGGTCTTCTCATCGCCCACGCGCGCCACTTCAATGTTCACGTGCAGGCCGTCGTCATCAAGGCGCAGGTTACGGGTATCCACGCTTATTTTACTGTCCAGCCTGTCTTTCAGGGGCGGGTGCTGCACGCCCTCCCAAAAACCGGCCACGTAACCAAAAAGGCTTTCACCGGCCTCAAGGGCTTCCTCATTGTCCATAAACGCGCAGGTCAGTTTGGCCTTATGCATAGCCATGTCGTTCTCCTGTAAAACGGTAATAAGGTTTGGGCTTATCCGCCTGGCCGCCTTATAGTCCCCGCCATGGCCCCGCACAATACCAGCAACATCATCCTCATCGGCATGCCCGGCGCGGGCAAAAGCACCCTGGGCAAACTGCTGGCGCAAAGCTTCGGGCTGGAATTCGTCGATACCGACACGCTGCTGGCCGAAGCGCTGAAAATGCCCCTGCAACAGTACATCGATACCCACGGCCAGCAGTCTTTCCGCATGCTCGAAGATACGCTGGTGGCCAACCTGCATGTGCAGGGCTGCGTCATCGCCACCGGCGGCAGTGTGGTCTACGGCAAGAAGGGCATGGCCAACCTCACGGGCAGCGGGGTGGTGGTGTATCTGCATGCGGGCGAACAGGAATTGCAAAAACGCATCACTGCGCAACCGCGCGCCATCGTCTGGCCGCAAGGTCAAAGCTTCCAGCAACTGTTCGCCGAGCGCGATACGCTGTATCGCCACTACGCCACCATCGTGCTCGATACCCAAACCGCCACGCCCGAACAAACCGTCGCCCAGCTCGCCGCCCGCTTCCCGCGGCACTAAAAAACCGGCCTGACAAGGTTGAACAACCGCCCGCACGCTCCTATAGTCCGGCGGCAATCACACTAAAAAGAACGATAGTCACTCACATGCCCGACACCTTCGACCTCACCGTAATCGGCTCCGGCCCCGCCGGCTACGTCGCCGCCATCCGCGCCGCGCAACTGGGCATGAAGGTCTGCCTCATCGAAAAAGACAAAACCCTCGGCGGCACCTGCCTCAACGTCGGCTGCATCCCCAGCAAGGCGCTGCTCGAAAGCAGCCACAAGTACCACGAAATTCTCCACGGGCTCGATAACCACGGCATCGAAGTGGCCAAGCCCAAACTCAACCTTGCGGCCATGATCAAACGCAAAGCCAGCGTGGTCGAACAGCTCACCAAGGGCGTCGCCGGGCTGATGAAAAAGAACAAGGTCACGGTCAAAACCGGCTGGGCCACGGTCAAAAAGGCGGGCGTGGTCAGTGTCGAGGGCGAACAAATCGCCACCAAAAACATCCTGCTCGCCGTCGGCAGCACGCCGGTCGAACTGCCCTTCGCCAGGTTCGACCACAAAACCATCATCGACAGCACCGACGCCCTCGCGCTGCCCGAAGTGCCCAAACACCTCATCGTCATCGGGGCAGGGGTCATCGGGCTCGAAATGGGCAGCGTCTGGAAACGCCTCGGCGCCAAGGTCACGCTGGTCGACGTCGCCGCCAAGCCGCTGGCCGTCATGGACGACTCCATCGCCGACGCCGCACTCGAAACCTTCACCAACCAGGGGCTGGAATTCATCCTCGGCGCCAAGGTCACCGAAGTGAAAGGCGGCAAGGTCACGATTGAAAAGGACGGCAAAGCCCAAACGCTCGAAGGCGACAAAGTGCTGGTGGCGGTCGGCCGCAAGGCCGCCACCGCCAACCTCGGGTTGGCCGAAGCAGGCGTCACCCTCGACGCCCGCGGCGTGGTGCAGATCGATCAAAATTACCAAACGAACATCCCCGGCATCTACGCCATCGGCGACTGCGTGCCCGGCCCCATGCTGGCCCACAAGGGCGAAGAAGAGGGCATCGCCTGCGTCGAACTGCTGGCCGGCCAGCACGGCCACGTCAACTACGGCGCCATTCCCAGCGTGGTCTACACGCACCCCGAAGCCGCGGGCGTCGGCCTCACCGAAGCCGAGGCGAAGGCCAAGGGCGACATCAAGATCGGCAAATTCGCCTTCCGCGCCAACGGCCGTGCGCTGGCCTCCGGCGACGCCACCGGCTTCGTCAAGGTCATCGCCGATGCCCAAACCGACGAAATGCTCGGCGTGCACATCTTCGGGCACAACGCGTCCGAACTGATCGCCGAAGCCACCGTGCTGATGGAGTTCAAGGCCAGCGCCGAAGACATGGCCCGCTGCTGCCACGCCCACCCCACGCTGGCCGAGGCGGTGAAGGAAGCCGCACTGGCCGTGGCAAACCGCGCCATCCACTTCTAAAAGTTTGAAGCCAAAAGCCTTTTGCCCTACAAAAGGGCATGAGCGGTATTTTAAAAGTGGTCGGCACCCCCATCGGCAACCTGGGCGATGTCTCGCCGCGCGTGCGCGAAGCCCTCGAGGCCGCCGACGTCATCGCGGCCGAAGACACCCGCCGCATCGGCAACCTGCTGGCGTCGCTGGGCATCGGCAAAAAGCGGCTGCTGAGTTATTTCAAGGATAACGAAAAGGGCCGCGTCCCCCAACTGGTGCGCGAAATGGCCGAAGGCAACCTCACCACGGTGCTGGTGTCCGATAGCGGCATGCCCGCCGTGGCCGATCCGGGCGCGCTGCTGGTGGCCGCCGCGCGGGCGGCGGGCATGCGGGTCGAGGTCATTCCCGGCCCCAGCGCGGTCATCCACGCGGTGGCGGGCAGTGGGCTGCCGGGGCCGTTCGTGTTCGCGGGCTTCCTGCCGCGCAAGGGGAAGGAGCGCCGCGAAGCGCTCACCCGCCTCGGCACCTACCCCGAAAGCATCGTGGTCTACGAATCACCCTTCCGCGTGGCCGAAACCGCCGCCGATTTCGCCGCCGCCTGGGGCAACCGCCCGGCGTGGCTGGCGCGCGAACTCACCAAGTTGCACGAAGAATGGATCGGCCCCGACCTCGACAGCATCAAAACAACCCTTGCCGCGCGCGAGGTCAAAGGCGAGTGCGTCTTCATCGTGCAGGGCGCCGTTCCGGTGGCACAGCAAAAACCCGCCGGGCGCAAGCAAAAATACCCGCAACCGCCCAGGCAGCCGGTTTAATTTCCAGCGGGCCGGTGCCAAATGGTTACACCGGTGGCACCCGCTTTTCCACAACCGCTTGTAAGTTGGCCCGCACCCCACTAGCGTGCAGTCTAGTTAAGGGAGGGTTAAGGGATGATCGACATGGTGCCGGGCAGTGTTCTGCAGGTAGAGTTGGCTCCAATGGTCAGCAGCGGCAACGTCGATGTCGATGCGCTTCCCCCGGCCTTTCACGAATTTTTCGCCATTGAAGAAAGGTAGTCGCATGGCCAACCGCTCACCCGAACAGGCAGACGTGCTTGACATGGTGGCGCGCCTCAAAAAGGCCGCCGACCAGCGCGCTTCTTCAGCCCCGGCTCCCGTGGCCGCCGACACCCCAACCGGCGACTGGGAATTCCCCGCCGAGTTCTATCAGTACTTTACGCTCGAACAAGCCGCCTAACTCTACTGGCCGGGTGGCTTTTTTATTTTCGCATAGCCCTGCGCTCCTCACGTACTTAAATGTACGCTGCGGTGCTCGGTCGTCGCAAAAATCAAAAATCCCCACCGGCCAGCGAGTTAGAAAACCCCACATGCCTCATGTAATCTCGCCCTATCGCTTGACTTTATCCTTTAAAAACGAAGAATGACCGCATGACCTATAAACTCATCCGTGCCGACGACAGCCTCGACCGTGCAACCTTCAAGCCGCGCATCTTCCTGGGCGGGCAGGTGCGGGGGCGCGATTGGCGCAACGATTTCTTCACCCGGTTCGAAAAGAACGACGTCACCTTCGTCAACCCCAAGCGCGATACGTTCGTCGATCCCGAATTCGATCCCGCGGGCCACGCCAAGCTGGTCGAGTGGGAGCGCCAGGCGCTCGACACCTGCGAAGCCGGCGTGTTCTGGCTGGGCGAAGGGCTGTCCAACCAGGCCGCCCGGGTCGAGATCGGCTACCTGCTCGGCGCCAAAAAGCCGGTGCTGGTCGGGGCCGAAAAAGGCTTCATGGGCATGGAGCACCTCTCCGCGTTCGGCGGCCTCGTGCTGGCAGGCACCATCGAAGGCCTCATGGGCCGGTTCGAAAGCCTGCTCTCCACCCTCAGCCACCAATAATTTATAACCACGTTCGCTGCTAACCCACAGTCGTCATGCCACCACCTCTGGGGTAGCCCGTCGCCGTCCAAAAAGCCTCCGTCATTCCCGCAAAAGCGGGCCCGGATATAAAACAAACCGCTCCATTCCCGCGAAGGCGGGAGCCGAAGACCGGCGCAGCCAATCCAGTAGTCTCATCAAATGGCAAATAGCGGTGGCTATGTCTACATACTTGCAAGCGGCCGCAACGGTACGCTGTACATAGGGTTTACCAATAACCTTCCCGAAAGAATGCTCCAGCATAAAACTGGCAAAGGCAGTAAATTCGCCAAGCAAAACAAGGCCGATAAGCTGGTCTACTACGAATATTACGATTATGCCCAGCAAGCCATCTTGCGCGAAACCCAAATGAAAAAATGGGAGCGCAAATGGAAGCTTTATAAAATCGAAGAGACAAACCCCATGTGGGAAGACTTGTCACTCAGTCTGAATAACTAGGCTACTTGCAGGCCCTGCTCAAATAGGTCACGCCGCTCACAATGCCGGCGGTGGCAAAGTTCAGCTCCAGTTCACCATCCTCATGGGCGGGCTGGTAATGAATGGTCAAAAAGCTGTCCGGCTGGATGTAATGCGCCACCGACTGCGCGCTGTAGGGCAACTGCAGGGTGAACGATTGCCCGCTGCCGTCAAAGGTCAGCGGCACGGGGTAGGTGGTCAGCTCCACGCGGGGGCGGGCGGCCAGCGGGGTGGCAAAGGCCAGCCGCAATTCAATGTTGCCGTCTTCCAGCCTGCCGGTGGTGGTGGCCTTCACCTCAATGCTGTTGCCGGTCAGCACGCAGCTGTCGGGTTCACTGAACCAGTCGTCAAAACGCAGCACCTTGGGCGCGCTGTATTTGGGCGGGCGCTTGGTGTCGTTCAGGCTCAGCGGGTTGGCCGCGCAACCGCCCAGCAGCAGGGCGCCAAGGGCAACAATCAGGGCTGTCTTCATCCGCCTAGTGTAACAACACAAAGGGCAGGGGCGCCACCAAAGCGGCGTAAAAGGCGGCAACCAGGTCGTCGGCGATAATCGAAAACGGCGAGTGCCACTTCACGTCCAGCCAGCTGGCGGGCCACGGCTTCAAAATGTCAAAAACGCGGAACAGCAGGCCCAGGTAAAGCAGCTGGATGCCCGTGCCCAGTTCAGCGAACACCTCGCCGTTCCCGGCAAACAGGTGCAGCCACGGCCAGCCTAAGGCCAGCACAAAGGCGGCCCCCACGAATTCGTCGATCACCACCGGGCGGGCATCAAAATCGCTGGGCTTGCCGTGCTGGTGAATGTCCATCAGCGCCGCGGTGCCGAACAGCACAAAGGCCAAAGCCACCAGCGCCACGGCCACCGGCCCGGCATATACATATAAGGGCCACAGCAAAAACGGCGTGGCCAAACTGGTCACCATGGCACCATTCACAATCGGGTGGCCGGGGGTGTAGCCCACGCCGCCGCAGGCGGCCAGCAGCACGCTCCAGCGGCTCAGGGGCAAACTCAGGGTGGCCGACTTCATGGCGCGGCGCTGGGCAACGGTCTTCGGAACCATGTTTTCCTTCTGGCGGTTTTTGCCCCACGCGGCAAGGCCACCCGCGCAACCACCGCATATGGTGTGGTTTTTCCAACCAAACACTACCTGTCCAAAGGATAACTCTGTGGATAAATAAACGCCCCGCGATCATTGACACCTGCCTAAGCTTTAGGCACCTTGCGCCCCGATGAATTTGACCGAAGCAACTGCCTACAACGCCAAGCCCGCTGCGGCTTCGCTGGGCATGCCGCCGGTGCAAATGAGCCCCATCAAGGTCGGCCCCTACACGCTCGACAACAACGTCGTGCTGGCCCCCATGACCGAGATCACCGACCGCGCCGCGCGCCTCATGGCCAAGCGCCACGGCGCCGGTTTGGTCGTCAGCGAAATGATCGCCGCCGAAGGCCTTGTCCGCAACGCGGCGGTGGCCAACCTCAAAACCACATTCGACAAACGCCAGGGCATCCACAGCGTGCAGCTGGCAGGCGGCAACCCCGTCAACATGGCCGCCGCCGCCAAGGTCTGCGCGCTGGCGGGGGCCGATATCATCGACATCAACATGGGCTGCCCGGTCAAAAAGGTGGTCAACTGCTGGGCCGGCAGCGCGCTGTTAAAAGATATCTGCCTGGTCGAAAAAATCATCACTTCCATCGTCGAAGCTGTGCCGCACCTGCCGGTCACGCTCAAAACCCGCATCGGGTGGGACGAGCACAATTTAAACGGCCCCGAAGTCGCCAAAATCGCCGAACGCTGCGGCATCAAGCTGCTGGCCATCCACGGCCGCACGCGGGCGCAAATGTACCGCGGCAGCGCCGACTGGGCCTTCGTGCGCAAGATCAAAGATTCCGTGAACATCCCCGTCCTCGTCAACGGCGACATCGAAACGCCCGAACAGGCCTCTGAGGCGCTGCGCCTGTCCGGCTGCGACGGCGTGATGATCGGCCGCGCCACGCAGGGCCGCCCGTGGATCCTCGGCCAGGTGGCCAGCTATTTGCACGATGGCATCGCCATCGCCGAACCCAGTTTGAATGACCAGCGCGACGCCGTGCTCGAACACATCGACCTCGCGGTCGACCTGTACGGCGAACACTCCGGCATTCATCATATGCGCAAACATGTGGCCGGTTACACGCGTGGTCTGCGCGGTGGACGCGAACTCAGAATGCGTTTGAATTCAATGGTTTCAAAACAGGAGATGAAGGACGCGATTAAGCACGTTTATTGTTCTTGATGAATACAATTTGAGCATGTTATAACCACCATATCTTGGGGTTAAAGATAAAAAAAGGCAGGGGGACTACAATATGTCGTTACCAAACCAACAACCGCAAACACTCGCTCAAAATGGCCAAACCGTCGCCCCCGTGGCACCGGTAAGCCCGGCCGCAGGCCTGCGTGCCATGAGCCCGCTGTACCGCCTGCGGGTCGAATCGTTCACTCAAAGCCTGCCCGGCCGCGTCGATGAATGCCTGAAGACCTACTTCAAAGACCTCAACGGTCTGGCTCCCGTCACCGGCATGTACGAAAAGGTCATCACGCAGGTCGAAAAACCGCTGATCGAACACGTGCTCCGCTACGTCCGCGGCAACCAGGTGCGCGCCGCCAACATCCTTGGCATCAACCGCAACACGCTGCGCAAAAAGATCCAAACGCTGACCATCGACATCGGTCACCTGATGGGCGAACACCATCACTAAGTTTCCGCAAGGAACCTATCCGAAAAAGAGGCCGCAAGGCCTCTTTTTTCGAATCCCGGTCCCGGTTATTAGTTGCTCTTTTCAACCATCCCCTTGCTGGAAATGAGGAAGTAAACGTCATCGGTGGCCCCCGGCGCATATTCAATGCGGAAGGTCCCGGCGTTGGCACCTTTTTCGCCGTCCATGGCCTTGTCTGCTTCGGCGGCCACGGTGTCCTTCACCTTGGTCAGTTTCAGCCACACGGCGCAAATCCCGCCGTTGCATTCAACCGGCGGCACGCCCGGCACGTCCTGGCGGCCTTCCACAAAACTGTAGGTGCCGTAGGTGCGGCTCTTGTCGCTCAGCATGTCCAGGTAGGGCCCGCCCCAACCGGCCAGCTCGCTCTGGTTATCAATAAGGTCCATAAAGCGGGTGGTGTGCTCGCCGGTCGCCAGGTGGAATTCCTGGTAGGCTTTCTGGATGTTCTTGAACTCGGTCACGGTGGCGGTCACGCCGGCCTGGCCGATCACGTTGATGGCGGTCACGCCGGCCACAACGGCCAGCACGGCAAAGATCGCCAGCGCAATACGCGCATCAAGCCCGAACATCGCCCCAAGCTGGTTATAGCCGGTGGGCCTACGCATTTTCTCGATCATTTTCATGCCCGCAGTTTAGTCGCTGGGGCAGGGGGGTAAAACCCCAACCGGCCACGGGCATACAATCCGCCGGGGGCGGTGTGGCCTAAGCGCCAGCCTTAATTGAACACCATCACGTTGCACTGTCCGGCCGCCCCGGCGCCGCTGTTGGCGTTCACCGCGCCGCCGCCGCCGCCGGCCGGCTGGGTGCCGGCCGTGCCCGCCACGCCCGAACCCGAGCCGCCGGCGCCACCGGCCCCGCCGTTGGTCGAACTGCCCCCCGCCCGCAGGGCCGCGGTCGTGGTGGCCTGCCCGCCGCCGCCGCCGCCGTAGATCGAATTGGCCATCGAGGCTTCCGGCGCCGCACACGGAGACCCGATGCCCGACCCGCCTTCATAAGGCCCAACCGCCCCGCAATAATAATAGGTGCCGCCCGAATCAATGCGCGATGTCTGTTTGGCGGCCTGGCTCATGGGTGAGCCGCCAAAAGGCGGCGGGTTGCTCGATTGCACGTCGCCGCCCGGGCTGCCGCCATACGCCGTCAGCCAGCTGCCAAAGGTGGTATTGCCCCCGGCGTTGCCCGCGCCCTGGCTGGTCTTGGCCGCGCCGCCGGCGCCAATGGTCACGGTTTCGGTGCTGCCCAGGCTGCTCAGCAGAACCCAGCGTTCGCTGTACCCGCCGCCGCCGCCACCGCTCGCAAAGCTCATGGTGGTGCCGCGGCCGCCGCTGGCGCCGCCGCCCCAGCACTGAATGTAAGCCATGGCACTGGTGCTGTAGCCGCTGGGCTTGGTCCAGGTGCCGCTGCCGGTAAAACTCTGGCGGTTGGCCGGCTTCAGCGATACGCCGCCGGCATACACCAGCGTGCCGCTCACATAAGGGCCGCCATCCACCTGTGCGCCAGCGATCGCGGGCAGCAGGCATAGCATCAACAGGGCAAGGGGGCGGGTCATCAAAAGCCTTTTTTTTCTGGTAATACCATAGCGTGTTTGGGGTTCCCACCATGCCTGTTTGCCAAAAACGTGCGCAAAAAAGGCGCCCCACCGGGGCGCCTTCCTCATTTCGCTGTCGGCAGGTTATGCCTGCTGTTTGCCCGGTGGCTGTTGGGCCTGCTGTTGTGCGGGCTTGGGGTCGGGCCGCGGGTCCGGCACATTGATGCGGGAGCCGAAATGGGCTTCCTCCGGGTGAAGGTCGTCGTGAAGGCGGCTGTCCGTGGCGGTCATGGCGCATCCTCTGCTAAACGTGTGGGTAACGGGCGCAAACCTAAAACCGCCGCTGCCACCTGTAAAGCCGGCGCTGCGGTTAAATTTATCCCCAGCGCGCCGCACAAAAAGGCGCCCCGCAAGGGGCGCCTTTTGTTGTCAGGTCAGGGCCAATTCGCTGCGGTACGAACCCCGCTTGGTCGAGGGGAACTGAAAGCTCAGTTGCCCTTCGTTGGGGTCCGGCACCAGCGCCAGCAGGTAACGCGTGAACTGCCGTGCCGTTTCGTGGGCCGAAAGCTGGTGCGGTTGCCGTTGATACATCGGGTCGCCGCCCAGCTTCATCAGCCGGGCCACCAGTTCGCAGTGCGATATTTCATCCAGTCCTTTCCACAACCGGCCGTCGCAGGCGGCGGCAAGGGTGGTCGGCCCGGTCATGCCGTCAAAGTGGCGGCAGTGGTTCACGTCGGCGGCGCCCTTGTCCAGCAACTGGTTCACCATGCCCAGCTTGCGCAGGGCTTCGCCGGCGTCCTTCACTACAAGTTGCATGGCGCTGTTCAGCAGGCTGGCGCGCTTGGGCCGTCCGTTCATGTCCACCTCGTTCCGGCGGTTCACAAACTGGGGTGTCACGCGCGGGTCGGCCAGCAGGGCGATCATGTGCCGCTTGCTGGTCATGCTGTCGGTGGCAAAGTACTCGATCGCCACGTACAGCATCTCGCGCAGCGCGTCCGATGGCAGGGCCCTCACTTCGGCCAGAGTCAGCATGTCGGCGCGGGCGATGCGGGCATCCACCGCATCGTTGCGGTCGTAAATATGTTCCGACAACTCAACGGGGCTGAACAGCGGGTCACAGGCCTGGTCTTGCAGGGTCATGGGTCTAACTCCAAAAAAGCGCACGCGTGGTGCTGGGGGAGGAGAGGAAAAGAGAAGGGGTGGATCGTGTCAGATGTGACAGTACCCAGCCCGTCGCTCCCCATCAACCCCCAAACCGACATCCACGCATCACCGGCGCATCATTTCGCGACACGAACGGGGCAAAAACCGACATCCGCGCATCACAAGTGTACAGCCGCGCATCACCGGCGCATCGCTTCAGCGCCACTTAAAAGGCCCCCGCAGGGGCCTTTTTCTACTTCAGTGTTTTCAGCCAGGCGATCAGGTCGGCGCGCTCGGCGGGGTTCTTGATGCCGTTGAACTGCATCTTGGTCCCCGGCACAAATCCTTGCGGATCTTCCAGGTATTTGAACAGGTTAGCCTCGGTCCAGGTGCCGATCTTGCCCTTCTCGGCCACCATCGCGCTGCTGTAGCTGAAGTCACCTTTGTGGGTCACCGGAGCGCCATCGATACCGAACAGGTTCGGCCCGGTGCGGTTGGGCCCACCGCTCTCAAAAGTGTGGCAGGCCTTACACTTAGCAGCTACTTTCTCGCCCTTCACCGGGTCGGCCACGTAGGTCGCCAGGTCAAAGGCGGGGGCGGCTTCGGCGGGCGCGCCGCTGGCAGCAGTAGCCGATTCGGCGCCAGCCACAACGATTTTTTCGGCATGGGGTTCGTTTAAGATCGAACCGCTCAAAATAAAACGACCGCCAAAAACCACGATGGCGAACAGATCTGCGACAATCACGCTGTAAATGAAGATGCGAACGAACGGGCTCATGCGCCGCAACCTAGTGGGGGCAGGGCACAACGTCAACAGCACAGGTTGACGGCTGCCTTTTGCTGTGGCAAAGCCGCTGCTACATAAGGAGTTAACCACATGGCGACCAAACGTACTTATCAACCGAGCAAGCTGGTGCGCAAGCGCCGCCATGGCTTTCGTACCCGCATGGCCACGGCCGACGGCGTAAAAATCGTCAAGCGCCGCCGCGCCAAGGGCCGCAAGCGGCTGACTGCCTAGGTTTTTTTACCTATGCTACCCGCTGTGCGGGTTCTCAAAAAACGCGAAGAATTCCTTCGGCTCAAGGCCGAGGGACAACGCGTTTCTACCCCCTCATTTGTATTGCAACACCTTGAAAACGCTGCCGAAAGCGGTGTGGCCGTGGGCTACACCTCCAGTACCAAAAGCGTGGGCAACGCGGTGGCCCGCAACCGGGCGCGGCGCAGGCTAAAGGCTTGTTTTGCCAAACTTTTTACGCTGAACGAAAAGGCCCAGGGCAAGGGTAAGATGTTGGCCTGGATCGCCAAGGAAGCGATTTTAACCATTGATTACAATAAGTTGGAAGCCGACATGCGCGGCGCGTTGCTGAAGGCGGGGTTGAGGCTGTGAAGGTACGCGGGGTGGTGGATGCTGCTATCCGGTTGTATCAATTGAGTTTTGCGGCGGTTTTGGGCGGGCATTGCCGCTACCACCCGCACTGCTCGGCCTATGCCCGGCAGGCGGTGCAAAAGCACGGTATGATTTTAGGTATGTTATTGGGATTGCTGCGTATTTTACGTTGCGGGCCCTGGGGTGGGCACGGGTTTGACCCCGTACCCGCCGTATGGCACGATGCGCTGCCTTTGTGGTTAAAACGCTTAAAAATCAAGGAGTTATAATGAAGGATGTTACCCCCGACACGTCGCAGCGCCGCCGGTTGCTGCTGGCTGTGGTGCTTAGTGGCTTGATTTTATTGGGTTTTGACGCGGTCAGTTACTTCGGTTTCGGCAAGCATGCGCTGGGCGGCTGGAACGCGCCCCAGAGCGTGCAGGGTGGTAGCGCCAAGGATGCGGCGATGTCGCAAAAGGGTGCGGAGGTGTCGAAAAATGGCGCCGGAATGTCGCAAAATGATGCGCAACTGTCGCAAAACGGTGCGCCGGTGGCCCCGGCCGCCGCGGCGGTGCCTGCCATGAAGGAAATTGTGCTGGCCAACGACGTGCTGCACCTGGGCTACAACCTGGTGGGCGGCAAGCTGGACACCCTGACCCTGAACAAGTTTGAAGCCCATTTGGGCCAACCCGGCGGCGTGGCGCTGCTGAACGGCGAGAGCGGGCAACCGCTGAGCACCTGGCTGGACAGCGGCTGGCAGAGCGTGGGCGGCATGCAGGTGCCGGACGCCGGTGCCGTGTGGCAGCAGCAGGGCAGCATTGCCCAGGGCAGCGTGGCGGGCACCGCCACCATGGTTTTTAAGAACGCCAGCGGCCAGACCTTTGAGCGCACCCTGACGTTGCAGCCCGGCAGTTATTTAATTGACGTGGTCGATCGCGTTTGGAACACCGCGCAGTTGCCGGTGACGCTGCGCCACTACACCCGCGTGAACCGCACCGGCGGCGCCGAGCCCAACGAGCACAGCAGCTGGGTGAACTACTCGGGCCCGATGGGCGTGGTGGTGAATGCCGACGGCAAGGAGATCGTGCATGAAGGCAAGTTCTCCGACATCAAGAAGGAGACCCGCACCGCTGCCGTGGCGGGTGACGGCGGCTGGTGGGGCATCACCACCCAGTACTTCATGACCGGCATTTTGCCCGTGCAGGGGAACGGCGAGGTGGCGCGCGATTTCCGCTTTGTGAACAACGGCGGCACCGACCTGTACAGCGCCAACGTGCAGCGCGACGTGACCGTGCCCGCCGGCGGGCAGGCCGACGTGCGTTATAAGATTTACGCCGGGCCGAAGCAGCAGGAGCTGCTGGAAGCCGCCGGGCAGGGCATGGAACGCGCCATTGATTGGGGCTGGTTTGCGGTGATCGCCAAGCCGCTGCACACCCTGCTGCTGATGCTGCACGGCTGGCTGCACAGCTGGGGTTTGGCCATTTTTGCCATTACGCTGCTGCTGAAGCTGGCGACCTTCCCCCTGGCCAACAAGAGCTACCGCGCCATGGCGAAGATGAAGAAGCTGACGCCGGAGATCACCCGCCTGCGTGAACAGCACGCGGGCGACCAGCAGGCGCTGGCGCTGAAGACCATGGAACTGTACAGCCGCGAAAAGGTGAACCCGATGGGCGGCTGCTGGCCGACGCTCATCCAGATCCCCATCTTCTTCGCCATGTACAAGGTGGTACTGGTGGCGTTTGAACTGCGCCATGCGCCGCTGACGAGCTTTTGGATCCATGACCTGAGCGTGATGGACCCGTATTACGTGCTGCCAGTGCTGATGGGCGCCAGCATGTACGTGCAGATGCAACTGCAGCCGCCCGCCGCCGACCCGACCCAGCAGATGGTGTTCAAGTGGATGCCGGTGATGTTCACCGTGATGTTTTTGAGCTTTCCGGCCGGGTTGGTGTTTTACTGGCTGTGCAACAACGTGCTTTCGGTTGCCCAGCAATATTACATGCTGCGGAAGGACAAATAACCGCCCATGCAAAACGCGCCCCGGGGGGCGCGTTTTGGTTCAGGCGGCGTTTTCGGCTGGGCTGAAATCGGGATTGAGGGCCTTGCCGTTGCGGAACACCATGGGGTGGCGTTGCAGCAGGTCGGTGAGGGTGATGCCGCTGTCGCGCATCGAGAGGTCGCGCGCTTTTTCGGTGAGGGTGTCGAGTTCGTCGACCGTGGTGCCGCTGGCCAGCACGCGCGTGCCGCTGCGGACCTCGTAGCGTTTGACCTTGGCGCCGTTGAGATAAAAGGCGAAGTAGTGGCCTGCGATGGGGCTGATCTTTTCGAACACCGCGAAGACGTGGTGGGTGTCGCCGTCGGATTCGGCCTGCGCCAGTTCCAGCGTTTGGTGCCTGGAGGAAAACCACTGGTCGCCCTCGATAAGCTCTTTGGTGCGGTTAAGCAGGATTGAGATTTTAAACTGTGACATGCGCTGTAAACTCCGGGTTGCGCAGATGGGGCTTGGTGTAGTTGCTGGTATATAGGCCCTTGCAATTACGCTTACAAGGGGCTTGCTGGCAGGGGGTTTTTAATGGTAAGCGTTTGTTTACATCAGAAGGAATAATAAGCATGGCGATGGGTGACTTAAGCGAAGGGCAACTGCGGATTTTGCAGGCGGTTGCGCGCCTGCTGGAAAACCCCGCCAACAAGATCACCGTGCAGCGCATTGCCGCGGAAATTCATGTGACCGACGGCGCCATTTACCGCCACTACAAAAGCAAGGACGAGATTTTTGAGGCCATTGCCAGCTACATGGAAGTGAACCTGCTGGGGCCCTTCAACAAGGCCGCCCAGACCGAACCCGACCTGGTGAAGCGCCTGGAAACCGTGTTCAGCCAGTTGATGGCCTTTGTGGCCGGGCACCCCGGTTTGGCGCGCATGCTGCTGGGCGGCGGCAGCACCGAGGCCGCACCCATGGCCGAGCGGCTGAAGCTGCTGAACGGCAAGGTGCGGGCGCAGCTTTTCCAGATTTTAAAACCCATGGAAGTGCAGGGCCTGCTGGCCCGCGACGTGACGCCTGAACAGGCCACCGAGCTGATGTTTGGCCTGGTGGCGGGCACCGCGCTGGCCTATGCCTTTGCGTTGCCGCAGGTGGCGATGGAGGCGAAGTGGAAATTGGCGGTTCATAGCCTGCTGCGCGCGGGTGCCAGCGTTGCGTAGTTTTGTTTTGCTGGTAGCTGTGCTGTTGGCCGGGTGCGAGAACGCGGCCGACGGGGCGGCGAGTGCGTATCTTCAGAAATACGTGGGCAGGAACGTGGCCGCGCTGACCGTGCAGGATTTAGACGGCAAGACGGTGGCGCTGAAGGATATTCTGGCGCAGGGCAGGCCCGTGCTGCTGAACGTGTGGGCCACGTGGTGTGCGCCGTGCACCGAGGAGTTGCCCAGCCTTGCCGCGCTGGGGCAGGGCGGGAAGTATGCGGTTGTGGCGATAAGCACCGACAAGGATGCGGCGGATATTCGTGCCTATTTGAAGCGCGAGAACCTGGGCCCCGGCATGACCGTGCTGTGGGACAGCCTGGGCATGGTGACCACGCCCGCTGTTGGCAGCCGGGCGCTGCCGGCGAGTTATCTGCTGGATGTGTCGGGCACCGTGAAGCTGGTGGCGGCGGGCGCGCGCGAGTGGAACCACCCGAAGATGCTGGCGAAGATGGACGCGGCCCTCAAATAGAAAATGCCCCACCTTGCGGTGGGGCATTTGGTTTTGGAACCAGCCTGGCGGCTAGATTCTCGTATCGATGGGTGACCGGGTGATCACGCCGCCGTCGGTACTGGCGAGAATGAACCCGCCGTCGATCAGTTCGGTGCCGCCGTCGGCTTTGGCCGTGTGGCCTTCGCCGGGGAAGGCCTGGTTGGCCGCCCGTGCCAGTGGTGAGATGGGGTGCCTGAGCAACCCGTTTTCGGTGACGACCGTCGGTTCATTCTTGCTCGATCCACGGGCCAGGAGGCGCTCATTGCCGACGAGAGCCGTGGGTTCCGTGAGAACGAGGACGACCGGACGTTTGACGCCGAGGGCGGCGAGCGATGGAGCGATGGTGGTAGTGGACTTGCCGACTATGGGCCCGGTTTTGGGGCCTCCGCTGGCCGCCGCCGGGGGCGGGATGGCGAAGGCAAGCCCGACCGTGGCGATGGCCACAGCCATGGAAAGAAACCTGATTTTGGACATGTGAAGTCTCCCTGAAAACGAGGACTTGGAAACACGCCGGAAGCGCGGGGAAAAGGGCGGGCCGAAGCCCGTTTTTACCCGGGCCGATAGGCGTGTAACACCAACCCTAGCGGGTGGCCGCTGCGGTTGTAAAGGGGGGTGCCGCGCTTTAGCGCTTGCGGGTGGTGCGCTTGGTTGTGCTCTTTTTGGCCCCGGCGCGGCGGCGGGCGGTTGTGGTTTTGCGGGCCGCCGGTTTGCGCGTAGCCTTTTTGGCCGTGGTTTTGATGCGCGTGGTTTTGCGCGGCGAGGATTTGGCGGCGGTCTTTTTTTTGCCCGCCTTGGCGCGGCTGTCGCCGGGGCGGGGTTTCACTTTCGCTTCGGACAGCGCGATGGCGATGGCCTGTTTGCGGCTTTTGACCTTGGGGTGCTTGCCCTTGCCGCCCTTGAGCGTGCCCCGTTTGAATTCGTGCATCACTTTTTTGACCTTGCGCTGCTGCGCGGGTGTTTCGGTGGCCATGTCGTTCCCTCCCTTTTTTTTGACTTTCAGGATACGGCGGGGGTGTTAAAAAATCTGTTGGGATGAAACACCCAGAAATGTATACAATATATTGACAAAGGAGGGCTGGAAGCTTATGCTTGGCCTGCAAATGAAAGGAGGGGGCTTTTGCCCCCTCCGGTCCCTTTTTTGTGGTTAAGCCTTAAATGTGCTCAACCCATTTGTTGGAAAAGCAGCCGGAGGAGCTGGGTCGCCATTGTCAGCACCGTCAGGTACTGGATGGCGAGCACAAGCCGCTCTCCTTCGCTCTTTCCTTGCCATCGGCGGTAATAACCGGCGATGGTGTCGGCGAATTTCTTTCTCATTGGTTTGATCCTCATGAGATTGAAAACCTGGGTGAAACCAGGTTCGCCGCCGAAGGCCGCCGTTTCCCTGCTCTAACAGGGGGACGGCGGTCCCTTTTTTATGGGTGCCCTTCGGGCAGCGGTTCCCGCCGCCTGGCCGGCGAAGTTAGACAGGCAAGATAATCACCTCTGGGCAGTCGTGTAACGCGGGTCACGGCGGACTGCGCTTTTAAACCTTTCGAGATACGTCGTGACCCCTCCGAAATGGGGCGCCCCGCATTCGCTGCAAGCCTTATTTCTAAAAAATATTATTTAAATTCAATGGTTTATGTCACATTTGCGTTAGCCTAAAACAAAAGGCTCTCACAAGTGAGAGCCTTTTGCCGTGCGGGCTGCTTTAACCGCGGATGAGGGCGGTGAGTTTGGCGGCGAGGTCGGCCACCTTGACGCGTTCCTGCGCCATGGTGTCGCGGTCGCGGATGGTGACCGAGGCGTCGTCGAGGCTTTCGAAATCGACCGTGACGCACATGGGCGTACCGGCTTCGTCGTGCTTGCGGTAGGCCTTGCCGATGTTGCCGGTGTTTTCGAGCAGCACGCGGCCGAGGCCGAGTTTTTGCAGGTCGTTTTTGATCTGCTCGGCCATGGCGACGATGCGCGGCTCGTTCTTTTTCAGCGGAATGACCGCGGCCTTGAGCGGCGACAGATGCGGCTTGAGCTTGAGCACCGTGCGGGTGCGCTTTTCGCCGGTCTTTTCGTCGGTGCCGATCTCTTCTTCGAAGTAGGCTTCGTTCAGCACCGCCAGCACGCCGCGTTCGACACCGGCCGAGGGCTCGATGACGTAGGGGACGAACCAGCTTTTCTTTTCCTCATCGTACACCGCCAGCTTTTGCGTGCTTTCGGTGTTGGGGTGCACCTTGGCGGTCAGGTTCAGTTCGGCCTGGTGGCGGGTGTGGTTGCCGAGGTCGTAATCGGTGCGGTTGGCGATGCCCTCGATCTCGTCGTGCCCGTGCGGGTACAGGTATTCGAGGTCGAACGTGCGCTTGCTGTAGTGGGCGAGGTCGTCCTTCGCGACGTCGTTGATCTTGATCTTGTCGCGCGGCAGGCCCTGGGCTTCCCACCACTTGAGGCGCTGCTCGAGCCAGTATTCGTGCCACTTTTCATCCGTTCCGGGTTCGACGAAGAATTCGAGTTCCATCTGCTCGAACTCGCGCACGCGGAAAATGAAGTTGCGGGCGATGATCTCATTGCGGAACGCCTTGCCCATTTGCGCGATGCCGAACGGTGGCTTGCGGCCGGTGGTGTCGAGCACGTTCTTGAAGTTCATGAAGATGTGCTGGGCGGTTTCGGGGCGCAGGTAGACGGTGGCCGAGCTGTCTTCCATGGGGCCGAACTGCATCTTGAACATCATGTTGAAGGCGCGGGGGGGCATCAGGTCTTTGCTGCCGCAGTTTTCGCACACCGTCGGGTCTTTCATCTTGTCTGTCCGCATGCGGGTTTTGCACTTGCGGCATTCGGTCAGCGGGTCGTTGAACGTGTCGGCGTGGCCGCTTTGCGCAAAGGTGACGTGCGGGCCGATGATGGCGCTATCGATGCCCTCGATGTCGTCGCGTTCGTACACCATGGCGCGCCACCAGGCGGCCTTGAGGTTGTTCTTCAGCTCGACGCCCAGCGGGCCGAAATCGTACAGGCCTTTCATGCCGCCGTAGATATCGGCGCTTTGAAAGATGAAACCCCGGCGCTGGCAGAGGCTGACGAGTTCGGACATATCTTTGGCGGGCATGGTAATTCCTTAATTTTGCAGGTGTTTACTAGCTTATGTATAACATTGCTGTCAAATAAGCCCGCCGCCCCGCTAAATGATGGCTTTTGCCTGCTTGGCCAAGCGGCAGGGGGTTGGCGGGCGGGGGCCCCGTATGCCAGTATGCGGCACGAATTTTTGACCAGCCATTGATGCAAGAGGACGAATAAAAATGTTAGCCGAAGACAAACAACTGCTCTGGCGCTTTAGCGCCACCACGCTGGGCATGGCCCTGCCGTTTGTGATGGTGGGCCGCGGCGTGATGTTTGCCCTTATTGCCGTGGGCATTTTGACCGGCCTGGCCGCCACCAAGGGTGAAAGCCTGCGGGTGACCGTGCGGCTGATGCTGCAAAGCTGGATGCTGCTGGCCATTGTGGCCCTGCTGCTGGTGACGCTTTTAAGCGCTGCCATTGGCATTAATGTGGACATGGCTTTCCACAAGTGGATGGAGATTGTGGCGGTGGTGTTTGGCAGCGGGCTGCTGTTTTTCACGTTGCGCGAAATGCCCGGCCAGTATGTTGAGATTTTGATGAAGGCCCTGGCCATCAGCGCCTTTGCCATGATGGGCCTGGCCGTCCTTGATGCGCTGCTGGGCGATGCCCGGCTTTCGGCCGCGTTGCATGGCACCAAAAAATCGCTGACGCCGTACCGGTTGAACAGTTTTAGCGCCGCGTTGAGCGTGCTGCTGCCGTACATATGGGCGCGCTTGATGATTAAAAGCCGCGAGGGCGAGCCGTTTGCCCAGCGTGTGGTTTTCCCCGGCATCCTGTTCACCATTTTCACCCTGGTGCTGTGTGGCGGCCGCGCCGGCTGGGTGGGCGCGTTTGTGGCCGGTGTGCTGTTCATTTGGTTGCTGGCGGCCCACCACCGCGTGGTGCTGCACGGCCGCGAATGGCTGGCCGGGCTGGCTGCGCTGGCCACCGGGGTGGTGGCTTATGGTTTTGCCAACGGCTGGCAGTTCATGGCCGAGCGCATTACCGTGCTGCATGAGGGCGGCCGCGGCCCCATGAGCGGCCGGCTTGAGGTGTGGCAGGCGGCCATCAGCCACTTGGGCAACGACATATGGTTGGGCATCGGCTTGCAGAACTACCGCTTTTTGAACGGCGCCGTGGACATGCACCCCCACAACTGGCTGATCCAGATGCTGCTGGAGACCGGGTTGATCGGCACCGCGATATTCTTTGCCGTGCTGGGGATGATCGGCTGGCGGTTCTACCAGTTTTCGCGCAACAACATTTACGGCGTGGCGGCGCTCTCCAGCCTGGCCGCGTTTTTGGTGACCGGCTTGGCCAACACCAGCATTGTGAACGTGTGGTGGCTGACGTTTTTTGCCTTCACCAGCATTTTGGGCTGGCGCGTGGCCTGGGGCGGGCCCGACGTGGCCACCCGCCGCCGCAAGCGGTTGCTGCCGCGCCGAGCGCTGGTGCCCACCGGCGCCCGCAAAAAGTAGGCGCCCATGCCTAACCCGATGCCGCCCAAGCCCGTGCAACGCCAGCAGTTGCGGCTGGTGCATGTGCTGGCCAGTGCCGAGGCGGGGGGGGCGGAGCAGTTCTTTTTGCGGTTGATGGTGGCTTTGGCCCAGCGCCCTGGTGATGCGCTGGTGTACCCGGTCGTGCGGCAGGGCAGCTGGATCTCGGGCGAGTTGCGCCGCGCGGGCATACGGCACGAGACCGCGAGCTTCAGCCGCTGGCTGCCGTGGGGCACGCGCGCCAAGGTGGCCAAGGTGGCCCGCGACTGGAAGGCCCATGCCATTACCGCGTGGATGAAGCGCGCCAGCCATTGCACGCCCCGCGTGAACATGGCCACCGTGGGGCGCTTGGGCGGGTACTACGACCTGAAATACTTTAAGGGCCGGGTGAAGAACCTGGTGTGCAACACGCCCGATATTTGCCACTACGCCCGCGAGAACGGCTGGCCCGGCGACCGCGTGGATTACCTGCCCAACTTTGTGCCCGCGCCGCCGCCCAGCTGGAAGAACAGCCGCGGCGACATGCGCGCGTTTTTGAAGATACCCCCCAACGGTATTGTGCTGTTCATGGCCGCGCGGTTGCACAAGGTGAAGGGCATCGACCTGGCCATTGAGGCGCTGGAGCGGCTGGACCCGCGTTACCATTTGGTGGTGGTGGGCAGCGGGCCGGAAGAAAAAGCCCTGAAGGCGCAGGCCGCGCAATTGAAGGTGGCCGACCGCGTGCACTGGGCCGGGTGGCAAAGCAATATTTCCGGTTGGGCCAGCGCCGCCGACGTGTGGCTGGTGCCCAGCCGCGACGAGCCGCTGGGCAATGTGGTGCTGGATGCGTGGGCGCACGGCATACCCGTGATTGCCAGCCGCACCAAGGGCCCGCTGCACCTGATCGAGCATGGCGTGAGCGGCCGGTTGGCCACCACCGGCAGCGTGGCCGACCTGGCCAACGAAATTAAGGAAGTGACCGAGCGCCGGGTGCTGGGCATGCAGATAGCCAACGGCGGCACCATGGCGTGGCGGCAGAAATTCACCGACGGGGTGGTGGTTGACCTGTGGCTGGAGTATTACGAGCGACTTATTCGAAGTGAGGATAATTATGAGTAACGAAAAAAGTTTTGAGGAACTGATGGCGCAACTGGAAACCATGGTGCGCCGCCTGGAAAGCGGCGACGTGCCGCTGGAGGAGGGGTTGCAGGCCTACGGCGAGGGCATGAAGCTGGTGGAAGCCGCCAAGAAGCTGCTGCAGGGGTATGAGATGCGGGTGGAGAAAATCGTGTCGGCGCAGGGCGATGTGGAGCCGTTTGAGGAATAGCGCATGAAACTGACCGAGCAAGAACAAAAACAATTCAAGAACTGGCTGGCCAAGGTGGCCGGGGCCACCGACGACGTGCTGGCCGAGGTGTTGCCGCGCGACGGCACCGGCCTGCCCGAAGACCGTTTGTGGGAATGCATGCGCTACGGCGTGTTCAGTGGCGGCAAGCGGTTGCGCCCGGCGCTGCTGCACGCGGCGCACCACCTGTGCGGCGGCACCAGCGGGTTGCAGGCCGCGCGCGCCAGCGCCGCCATGGAGATGATCCATGTGTACTCGCTCATTCAGGACGACCTGCCATGCATGGACGACGACGCCCTGCGCCACGGCGTGGCCACCGCGCATAAAAAGTTCGACGAAGCCACCGCGCTGATGGCCAGCGACGGGTTGCAGGCCAGCGCCTTTGAGTTGCTGGCCGATAAAATGACGCATGAAGATGCTGATGTAAGATGTGAATTAATAAAGATATATTCTAGCGCCATGGGGGCCCTGGGCATGGTGGCCGGGCAGATGGTGGACATGGTGTGGGAGTGGCAGAAGACCAAGGTCGGCCAAACCGAACTGGCGCGGTTGAGTAACCTGAAGACCGGTGCCCTGATCCATGCCAGCGTGATGGGCGGGGCCGCGCTGGCGCGTGCCAAGCCCGACATGCGCCGCGCGCTGGCCGCCTATGCCGGTGGTTTGGGGCTGGCGTACCAGATCCATAACGACGTGCTGGACGAAGAAGGCGAAACCGAAGTGACCGGCAAGACCAAGGGCAAGGACGCCGCCGCCGGCAAGCGAACCTTTGTGACCGTGCTGGGGCTGGCCGCCGCCAAAAAGCAGGCGCTGGCCGAGGCCAATGCCGCGCTGAAGGCGCTGGAGGATTTTGGCGACGAGGCCGATCCGCTCCGCTGGATCGTGAAATTTGCGGTAACCAGAGAGAAGTAGAACCCGGTGATCCAGAAAAAGAAAAAAACCGCCGCCAAAAAACCGTCGCCGAAGACCCCGGTGCGGCAGCCGCTGGTGCTGATGGTGCCGGAAGGCGAGGCGACCAGCAGCATCACCAGCCAGCCCTGCACCATTTTGTTTGACGGCCGCACCGGCAACCTGGCCCAGAGTTTGGGACTGGCCGAGGCCATGGGCTGGAAGAACCCTGAAATTTGGAACCTGCAGCCGCGCTGGCTGCGCAAGTGGCGTACCTTTGTGCCCGTGCGCTGGCAGTACAGCAACTGGCCCGATGCCCGCGTGGGTGTGGTGATCGGCACCGGCTGGGACGGCAGCCGCATTCTGGCGCGGCTGAAAAAGGAACGGCCGCAGCTGTTCACCATTCAGCTGATGCGCCCGGCGGCGTGGACCCGGCCCGCCGACTACGACGTGGTGAGCTTTCCCCAACACGACGTGGGTGGGGTGTGGAAGCCGGGGCCGAATGTGATCGTGACCGCCGGGGCCACCAACCGCGTGACCCCCGCCATGCTGGCGCGCGAGGCCGACCGCTGGAGCGGCCGTTTGAAGGGGTGCCGCGAGCCGCGGTTGGCGGTGATGATCGGTGGCAGCACCAAGCGCAGCACCATGACCGAAAAGCAGGTGAAGCACCTGCTGGACAGCACCCTGCACTGGGCCGCCAACAACGGCGGCAGTTTGCTGGTGAGCACCAGCCGCCGCACCGGCGAGGAACTGACCAGGTTTGCCCGCGAGCGTTTGGAGAACCAGCCGCGCGATGCCAAGGCCGTGCCCTTCCACTTTTGGAGCCCGGACGACCCGCACCACCGCGACAACCCGTATTTTGCCTATCTGGCCGTGGCCGAAGCCGTGGTGGCCACCGCCGACAGCGTGAGCATGGTGAGCGAGGGCGCCAGCGCCGGGAAGCCGGTGTACCTGACCGCCATGGGCAGCGACCTGAAAGAAACCAAATTCAACAAGCGCTTTTTTGCCCTGATGCAGAAGCTGGGCTACGCCGCCAAGTGGGAAGGCAAGCTGACTCTGCGCAAACAGCGCCAGCCGCTGAACGATACCGCGAGTGTGGCGGGGTTTGTGCAGGCGGTTTGGAACCGGACCCGGGGTTGAACGCCCCGGGCGGGCGATTGTTTCATTTTTCCTAGCCCTGCGCTTCTCACGCACTGACAGTGTGCGCTGCGATGCTCGGGCGTCGGAGAAAACGAAACACTCATCCCGCCGGATGCGTTCAATAAAAAAGAAGATGAAGAATGGCAAAAAGCCCCGGTTTCCACATTGGAAACCGGGGCTTTTTGAATCAGTACGAACGGTATGCTCGACTGCGCTTGTTCAGTTCGATCCAGACAACATCCACCGGCGTGAACCGTGGCTCTTAACCCAAAGGGTAGGGGTCTGGCTGAAGTTGGACAGCAGCAGGAGTATGACCGCCCGTTCCGGGCAAGGCATGAGGTACGCATATGCTTTCGGGCGGGGCCGCTAACATACCTCTATGCCGGCAAAGGGATTATAAGCCCCCTCGCTTTCACCGGGCTTCCGCCCGGCTACCTTGCCAACCTGTGCGAACCACTCCGGTTCGCATAGTGTTGATGAAACCTGTGTAAATTTGGAAACGTTATGAATTCGGTCTGCACGATATAGACCAGAAGGCGGATTTTTTCAACCCCCCGGGGGTGGGTCTTTATAAAATCTTTATCAATTCAGAGGTCTAGCGCCCGAAGTGAAGGCGTTAAAAGGGGGTGGGCCCCAGCGCATGCGCGCCGGTATCGACGTTGTGGACCTCGCCGGTGACGCCGCTGGCGAGGCCCGACAGCAGGTAAACGGCGGCTTTGCCCACTTCTTCGGCCTCGACCAGCCGCTTGAGGGGGGCGGTGGCGGCGTGGTGCTTGAGCATGGCGGGGAAGTCGGAGATGCCGCGCGCGGCCAGCGTGTTGACCGGCCCGGCCGACAGGGCGTTGACGCGGATGCCGGTTTCGCCCAGTTCGGCCGCCAGGTAGCGGGTGGCGGCCTCGAGCCCGGCCTTGGCCACGCCCATGACGTTATAGTTGGGCACCACTTTTTGGCTGCCTTCGTACGTCAGCGTCAGCAGGCTGCCGCCTTCGGCCATTAAGGGCTTGGCCAGTTTGGCGGTGTGGATGAAGGAATAGCAGGACACTTGCATGGCGAGGTCGAACCCGCCGCGGGTGGTGGCGGTGATGCCGCCTTTCAGCTCATCCTTGTTGGCAAACGCGATGGCGTGCACCACGAAATCGAGCTTGCCCCAGGCCTGTTCGAGCTTGCTGAAGACTTCGGCCATCTGTTCGTCGTTTTGCACGTCGCAGGGGTAGATCATGCTGCTGCCTAAACTCTCGGCCAGCGGCTGCACCCGCCGCTCGAGCTGGGGCAGGGCGTAGGTGAAGGCCAGTTCGGCCCCCGCTTGGCTGGCCGCCTGCGCGATGTACCAGGCCAGCGAAAAATCGTTGGCCACGCCCATGATTAAACCTTTTTTGCCGGCCAGGAGAGGGGGGAGTGCTGTGTTCATGCCCGCAACCTAGCACTACCTTGAATGTTGGCCAAGGGATACCCGATAAGGCCCCCCAGCGCCCGGTTGCGGGTTTTGGCTTGGTGGGATTGAAAAATGCCGTTTGCGACCCATATAGAGCGTAGGTTTTGATTCACCCGGGTTAACCCCCGCTTTTGAGGACAACACCATGCAAATGGATGCTGCGAATACTGTGAATACCCTGTTTCGTCACCTGCTGGTGAAAGGGTCGGCGGCCCGTCGGGACAACGGCCTGTTTCAGGGCGTTATGGTTTGCCTTCATGTACGGGCCTCGGCCTACAACGATGACGGCGGCGAGTACTCGGCTTTTTGCAGGTCTTACCTGCTGGCCAGTTCGCGCGGCCGCAGCTACATCGCTGTTTTCGGTGCCGCTGAAAGTGGTCCGGATAACTGTTGGATTTATCCGACTGAAGTGCCTGAAGAAAGTTGGCAATTTTTGGCCGACCACGACAGCTGCTGGACTGAAGGGGTGACCGATTATATCCGCAAATTGGTGGAGAAGCTGAAGAGTGGATGCCCGGCCCCCCTGAAGGACGAGTTGCGTGTCGAGGCCAGCCTTGGCGACAAGCCCTTTTATATCGTGGCGGCCGATTGTTCGGGCGAAACGGTAAGCAAGCTGCAAATCACCTGACGACGAAAAGGCCCCGCATTGCGGGGCCTTTTTGTTGGATTGGAGACGGAACAGGGTTATCGGCTGGCCACCTGGATCTGCTGGAAAGCCTTGGCCCAGGCGGTTTGCACCTGCCCGACCATGTTGAAGAACTTGGTTTTGGCCGCGCCGGCCAGCATGACGCTGGTGGGCAGCTTGGTGTTCATGGGGTCGACCGCCTGGCCCTTGACGTGCACTTCGTAGTGCAGGTGCGGGCCGGTGGAAAGGCCGGTGGAGCCTACGTAAGCGATGATCTGCCCCTGCTTGACGCGGCTGCCCAGCTTGACGCCCTTGGCGAAGCGGGAGATGTGCGCGTAGCCGGTTTCGTACACGCCGGTGTGGCGCACTAAAATGTAGTTGCCGTGGCCGCCGTGCCAGCCCTGGAAGGCCACCACGCCGTCGCCGCTGGCCTTGATGGGGGTGCCCATGGGGGCGGCAAAGTCGGTTCCCTTGTGCATGCGGCTATAGCCCAGCACCGGGTGGCGGCGGGCGCCGAAACCCGAGGAAATGCGGAACACCTCGAGCGGGGTGCGCAGCAGCAGTTTGCGCTTGGTTTCGCCCTTTTCGTCGTAATAGTCGCCGTTATACAAAAAGGCCGTGCGGCGCTTGCCTTTGGCGATAAGCTCGGCGGCGGTGATGCGGCCGGTTTTGTAGGTGACGCCGTGTTCGTCCTGCCAGGCCTCGAACTGCACCTTGAAGGTGTCGCCCGGTTGTATTTCGCGCGTGAAGTCGACGTCCCAGCTGAACAGGTCGACGAACGGCTTGATGAGGTTGGCGGGCAGGCCGGCGTCGGTGGCGTCTTCCCACAGGCTGCCGGAAATATGGCCCACGGCCACGGCGGCGGTTTGGGCGATGGGTTTGCTTTCGATCTGGGCGGTGGTTTTATCGCCGGTTACGCTCAGTTTGGCGGTTTTTTCCATGCTGGCGCGCAGGGCCAGGCTGGCGCTGCCGATTTGATAGGGCGCGCTTTCGGTATAGCTGAGGGTGACGGTTTGGCCCGGTTTGATCTTGCCGGCATCGAGGTGTTGGCCCGCCAGCGCGTTGACGATGCTTTGCACCTGCGTGGTGTTGAAACCTGCGTTTTGCAAGGCGGCCTTGAAGCTTTGGCCGCGTTGCAGGGTAAGCGTGCGTTCGACCGACAGGGCGGGAATGCCTTCGGTTGTAAGGGCGGCGGGGGCCGGGGCGGGCAGGGCCAGGGCTGCCGGTTGGCCGTTATCGGGCTTGGCCAGCACCACGGTTTGGGCCACGGGGGCGGCTTCGGCCGACTGTTCGGTGGCGGGGGTGGCGGCCTGGGGGGTGGCGCTGTGCGGCATTTTGGCGAAACCGGCCAGCAAAGGCAGGGCCAGCAGCGGCAAAATGCCCAGCCCGATGCGCCGGATGACGCCCGCAGGCATAGCCAAAGGAATAGCGAGAGGGACCCTCATTGACGAGCTTAATGGAGGTAAAAATGTATATAAACAAGCTTGACACCTTATTTTTTGCACACGGCGGGGTGGGGGTGTGGCGCTTGAGCCAGCAAGCGAGGCGGTGGCTTGAAAAAGCGGGTTTTTGGCCCATATGGAGAGGGTAACGTCATCGCTGGCGCCGCCAGTCGTCCTTTTGGAGAAATATGATGCAGTTGAAGAATGTTTTATTGCTGGTTGCCTTGGTGCTTGCGGGCAGTGCGTCGGTCATGAAAATGACCGAGCACAACCGAAAAGCCCACCGCGCCCATACTACCCTGACCGCGGCCGACAGGCTGTTGCCCGCAGCTGCAGGCATGGAAGTATCGGTGGTGGTGCTTCATGTGAGCGCCGAACCGGTTGACGCCGATTGACCACCCCAAACGAAAATGAAAGGCCGCCAGCAATGGTGGCCTTTTTTATTGGCTGTTGAACCACTCTATATAAGGAGTGTTTTTAACCAGGTGCCGGTTGTAGTCGGGGCCTTCGGTTTCGGGCCACCAGGGGAGGCCGCGTTCGCCCAAGGCCACCTTGGCCTTTTGCACCGCCGCCCGGGCCTGTTTGAGGGCCGGGGCGTTTTTGCCTTTAAGGGCTGTGCCCACCGCGCGGCGGGCTTGCATGAGTTGACTGACCAGTTGCCGGCGTTCCTCTTCCGGCAAATGCGGGTTCGAGGCACGCCACAGCCGCCCGTTGACGACGATATAACGGCCATCGGGCGTGATAATCGGCATGGGGCCAGAATAATCTGCCGGATATAAATAAACGATTTGAAGGGGTTACAAATGACGCGCAAAAAAGGCTAAAAAAGAATGATACGAAGTGTTGACAGGGTGGTGGGGATGACCTAAACACCGCCCACGCCGAGGGTTCGGGAGGACATCAAGGCAGAGCTCTTTGACAATTTCATACGCAATTCATAACAACCAAGCAGTTGGCGAGGTTCAGGTGAATGCCAGACCCGCCCCACACTCACGTGTAGGGGCAAAATCGACTCTTAACCGGTCGGCCGACACTAGAGATTGAAGCGCGCGAGCGTTTCGATTGAATCTCACTAACTGTCTTATGTACAAGACTCGTTCAGTAATGAACGAGGTCTATTGTAGTAAAAAGTAAGGTTCGGCAATTCGAAGCCTCGCAAGAGGCATTGAGTCCGAATCCCTAGTTATTATTAAGTATATACGACGAACAGTAGATGCCGTTGCGACTCTTAGCGAGAAACAACGGTTAAAGCTAGTGATCGGACCGACTTGGATTTTGTCTTCGGACACACATCAAGTTGAGAGTTTGATCCTGGCTCAGAACGAACATTGGCGGAAAGCTTAACACATGCAAGTCGAGCGAGGCTACGAGCCTAGCGGCGAACGGGTGAGTAATACATAGGAATCTGCCCTGAAGTGGGGGACAACCACCAGAAATGGTGGCTAATACCCCATAATCCATATTGGGAAAGCGCGCAGCGCTTTAGGATGAGCCTATGGTCGATTAGCTAGTTGGTGGGGTAATGGCCTACCAAGGCGACGATCGATAGCTGGTCTGAGAGGATGATCAGCCACACTGGAACTGAGACACGGTCCAGACTCCTACGGGAGGCAGCAGTGGGGAATCTTGCACAATGGGCGCAAGCCTGATGCAGCTATTCCGCGTGCGCGATGACGGTCTTCGGATTGTAAAGCGCTTTCGGTGGGGACGACGATGACGGTACCCACAAAAGAAGTCACGGCTAACTTCGTGCCAGCAGCCGCGGTAATACGAAGGTGGCGAATGTTGTTCGGATTTACTGGGCGTAAAGCGTCCGCAGGTGGTTAATTACGTCAGGTGTGAAAGCCCCGTGCTCAACATGGGAACTGCACTTGAAACGGATTGACTTGAAGGTAAGAGAGGTAGGCAGAATATCTGGTGTAGAGGTGAAATTCGTAGATATCAGATGGAATACCCATGGCGAAGGCAGCTTACTGGCTTATTCTTGACACTCATGGACGACAGCGTGGGGAGCAAACAGGATTAGATACCCTGGTAGTCCACGCCGTAAACGATGCACGTTCGTTGTCGGGCTCGCTACAGAGCTCGGTGACTTAGCTAACGCGGTAAACGTGCCGCCTGGGGATTACGGCCGCAAGGTTAAAACTCAAAGGAATTGACGGGGACCCGCACAAGTGGTGGAGCATGTCCTTTAATTCGACGATACGCGAAGAACCTTACCTGGGCTTGTATGCTAGCAGCCGTTTCCTGAAAGGGAGACTTCATTTAGTTGGGCTAGACACAGGTGTTGCATGGCTGTCGTCAGCTCGTGTCGTGAGATGTTGGGTTAAGTCCCGCAACGAGCGCAACCCCCGCCTTTAGTTGCCACCATTCAGTTGGGCACTCTAAAGGAACCGCCGCGGATAACGCGGAGGAAGGCGGGGATGACGTCAAGTCCTCATGGCCCTTACGCCCAGGGCGAGAGACGTGCTACAATGGCGGTGACAGAGGGATGCCAACCCGCAAGGGGGAGCTAATCCCGTAAACGCCGCCTCAGTTCGGATTGTCGTCTGCAACTCGACGGCATGAAGCTGGAATCACTAGTAATCGCGGATCAGCCATGCCGCGGTGAATACCGTTCCCGGGTCTTGTACACACCGCCTGTCAAGCCATGAAAGATGGGGACACCTTAAGTCAGTGCGCCAACCCGCAAGGGAGGCAGCTGCCCACGGTGCAACCATTGATTGGGGCTAAGTCATAACAAGGTAGGCGTACGGGAACGTGCGCCTGGATCACCTCCTTTCTATGGAAAAGTGTTCGCTCTGAGCCTCGCCAAATGCTTGGTATATGAATTGCGTATGTGTCGAAGCCAAAAAGGCCCCCGCAAGGGGGCTTTTTTGTTGGGGCATTATCTAACTGATTTTTAACAAACCCCAGCGTAGGCTGGCCGCTGTAACAGGAGGGATAACAACATGAAAAAGTTTGGTTTTCTGCTGGTTGCCGCCGGTCTGGCGGTTTCGTCGATGGCCTATGCCGGGGGGCGGGAGTTCAACCAGCCGCAGGGTCGCCATGTTAACTATGGCTGGCAGGGCGGTGGCGGCCATGGTGGCGGTTACCATCCGCAGCCCCGGCCCCAGCCGCCGGTGGTCCGCCCCGACCCGAACAATCCTTCCAATGTGCGCGACTGGAGCAAGCCGCAGGCCGCCAGCGTGTATTGCATCGGCGCCGGTTGCCAGCTGCAGTACCCCACGCCGCGCCAGGCCGGGCCCACCACTGTGTGTAACAACAGCGGCTGCCGCCGCTAGGTTGGGCCATGAGGGGGGCAGGGTATGAGCTTCAGCGAGGCGGTGCTGACCTACGGGCTGGGCGTGGTGCGCTACCTGTATGGCTGGTTGCTGTTTTTATGGGGCTGGCGCCTGGCGCCGTCGCCCAGGCAGGCGGGCAGGCGCCGGCCGAGCCGCCGCAGTTTGCGCCGATGGCCGGCTGCGGACAGGTTACCTACGTTCCGGCCAAGCTGATGACCTGCCGCAACGGGCGCTGCCACTGGCACGACCCCGAGCCCGCGCAGGCTTATCTGTTCACCGACCCGGTGTTCTGTTTTGGCAGTAAATGCCCGCCCGGCACCATCGGGCAGGGCGGCAAGGTGCGCATGTAGCTTTTTAAAAAGGCAGGCTGTGCCTTGTTTTTAGGTAAGCGTTCGTTTTTGTGTCACACCGGCCCGGGGAATAAGCAGGGTTTTATCCCCACCCGCCCAACGCGGTGGCACATGCCTTGCTTTAGGGGGTTTGGGGCGAGCATCATGCCTTTGTTGAATAAGAGTACTGGTGAGTATCGAAAGTTCTTGTCACTCATTGCTATTGAGTGCTAAGGTGCCTTCGTCATCACGCCCCGGGCGTGTTGAGTAAAAGAAAAGGAAAACCGACCCGAATGTCCCGTAGCATCGTCGAAACCGCATCGTCCAACCCCAAGCAGAACCTGCCCGTATTGCCGCTGCGCAATATCGTGGTGTTTCCGCACATGATCGTGCCGCTGTTCGTCGGCCGAGAGAAGAGTGTGAAGGCGCTTGAGGAAGTGATGCAGGCCAGCAAGCAGATCGTGCTGGTGGCCCAGCGCGATGAAACGCAGGACGACCCGAACCTGGACGGTTTGTACCGCGTGGGTTGCCTGGGCAACGTGCTGCAAATGCTGAAGCTGCCCGACGGCACCGTAAAGGTGCTGGTGGAAGGCCAGACCCGCGTGCGCATTACCGATCTGGTGGACACCGGCACCATGTTCACGGCCAAGGCGGTCGAGTTCATCGAGCGCGAAGGCGACGAGAACGAACTGGAAGCCTTGCAACGCACGGTGGTTGCTGAGTTTGAAGAATATGTGAAGCTTAACAAGAAGATACCTCCGGAAGTTCTTGTAAGTCTTTCGGCCATCGACGAGCCCGCGCGGCTTGCCGACACCATTGCCAGCCACCTGAATTTGAAGATCGACCAGAAGCAGGAGCTGCTGGAAATTGACCTGGTGGATGACCGGTTGGAAAAACTGTACCAGCTGATGGAAAATGAAATCGGCCTGCTGCAGGTCGAGCGCCGCATCCGCAACCGCGTGAAGAAGCAGATGGAAAAGAGCCAGCGCGAGTACTACCTGAATGAGCAGATGAAGGCCATCCAGAAAGAACTGGGCGAGGGCGAGGAAGGCGACTTTGCCGAGTACGAAAAGAAAATTAAAGAGCTGAAGCTGAGCAAGGAAGCCAAGGAAAAGGCCGAAGGCGAAATTAAAAAGCTCAAGATGATGAGCCCCATGAGCGCCGAGGCCACCGTGGTGCGCAACTACCTTGATGTGCTGCTGGGTCTGCCGTGGGGCAAAAAGAGCAAGCTGAAGAAGGACCTCGCGTTTGCCGAAAAGGTGCTGAACGAAGACCACTTCGGTTTGGAAAAGGTGAAGGAACGCATTGTGGAATACCTGGCCGTGCAATCGCGCGTGGACCAGTTGAAGGGCCCGATTTTGTGCCTGGTAGGCCCGCCCGGCGTGGGTAAGACCAGCCTGGCCGAAAGCATTGCCAAGGCCACCGGCCGCGAGTACGTGCGCATGGCCCTGGGTGGCGTGCGCGACGAAGCGGAGATCCGCGGCCACCGCCGTACCTATATTGGCGCGCTGCCGGGTAAGATCATCCAGAACGTGCGCAAGGCCGGCACCATGAACCCGCTGTTTTTGCTCGACGAGATCGACAAGCTGGGCATGGATTTCAGGGGCGACCCTTCGAGCGCTTTGCTGGAAGTGCTGGACCCCGCGCAGAACCACACCTTCAACGACCACTACCTTGAGCTTGATGTGGACCTGAGCGACGTGATGTTCCTGTGCACGTCCAACACGCTCAACATTCCGCCCGCGCTGCTCGACCGCATGGAGGTCATCCGCCTGGCCGGTTACACCGAGGACGAGAAGCTGGAAATTGCCAAGACGCACCTGGTGAAGCGCGCCATGGCCGACAGCGGTATCCGCCCCGGCGAGGTGAAGATAGACAGCGATGCACTGCAAGGCATCATCCGCTACTACACCCGCGAGGCTGGTGTGCGCAGCCTGAAGCGCAGCATCGATGCGCTATGCCGCAAGGCCGTGAAGGAACTGGTGAGCGGCGAAGCCACCGGTGGCAAAACCATCAAGGCCCAAAAAGCCAGGGCCGCTGCAGCCAAGGGGAAAGAAAAGACCAAGGTGAAGGAAAAGATCCATATCACCCTCGACAACCTCGATAAGTACCTCGGCGTGCGCCAGTTCACCTTTGGCATGAAGGAACAGGACGCGCAGGTTGGGCTTGTGACCGGCCTGGCCTGGACCGAAGTGGGCGGCGATATCCTGCCCATCGAAGCCACCGTGCTGCCGGGCAAGGGCAAGCTCATCACCACCGGTAAGCTGGGCGAAGTGATGCAGGAGAGCATTCATGCCGCCAGCAGCTACGTGCGCCGCAAGGCCGACGACATGGGCATTACGGGCAAGTTCTACGAGGAAAAGGACGTGCACGTGCACGTGCCCGACGGCGCCACGCCGAAGGACGGCCCCAGCGCAGGTTTGGCGATGGTGACCGCCTTAGTAAGCGCGCTGACCGGTATTCCCGTGAGGCACGATATTGCCATGACCGGCGAAGTGAGCCTGCGTGGCCGCGCTATGCAAATTGGCGGCCTGAAGGAAAAGCTGCTGGCCGCGCTGCGCGGGGGCATCAAAACCGTGTTCCTGCCGCGCGAGAACGTGAAGGACCTGGCCGACATGCCTAAAAACATCAAGGAAGGCCTGGAGATCATTGCCGTGGACAGCGTTGACGAAGTGCTGGCCAAGGCGCTGGTGCGCAGCCCCTTTAAGGGCGGCGGTGCCAGCGGCAAGCCCGGCAAAAAAGAGAAACCGGCCAAGGGCAAGGTGCGCAGCGGTTTGCCCACCCGCGGCCCCGCGCCCATGCACGCCGGTAAATAGGCATGCACGGCCCCCTGATGGGTGGTTTGGCGCCAGCAGAATGGAGCATCCTTGCCGCCGTTCTGCTGGCGTACGGCGTTTTGGGCGTGGCCAAGCGGCAAAAGGGTTTCGATAACGCCAACCCGCGCGACCCAGCATTTTACAAAAGCGGCTTGCCGGCCCGTGCGCAGGGCGCCCATATCAACAGCCTTGAAGGCCTGCCGTTTTTCATCGGTGCCATCATACTGGCCGAGATGCACGGCGCCAGCGCGCCGTACATTACCCTGCTGGCGTGGGGCTACATTGCTGCCCGCATTGCCTATATATGGGCGTACCTGGGCAACCGCCCCGGCCTGCGCAGCGCGGTGTGGGGCATGGGGCTGCTGTTCAATATCGGCATTTTTTGCCTGCCGCTGTTCGTCTGATGTCGAATTAAAATACCCGCCGGTTCTCTAAAACCCTTGCCAGCCTTAGTGTTTTTTACAGGCTTTTGTGATGAATAATTATGCAAAACCGGCTTAAAGCCGCAGAGAACAACAAAATCGATGGCGTCAATGCTTGACAACATAGGCCCACAGCCGGTGAAATCGCAGCCGTCCCGCAGCTCCGTAAGGAAACCGCGGGGAGGCGGCTTAAGTAAACCCACTTACGCCGTGAGGGATAACCCAAAAACGAGGATCGACTCCTATGAACAAACAAGATCTGATCGCCAAGCTGGCGACTGGCGCCAAGGTAAGCAAATCGCAAGCCGGCGCCCTGGTCGATGGCCTGATCGAAGCCATCACCAAAGAACTGAAGAAGGGCGGCGAAGTTCGCCTGACCGGCTTCGGCACCTTCAAGATCGCCAAGCGCAAGGCCACCACCGGCCGCAACCCGCGCACCGGCCAAACCATCAAGATCTCGGCCAAGAACTCGCCGAAGTTCCAAGCTGGTAAGAGCCTGAAAGACGCCGTTAACTAGTCTTTTGCGGTTACAAGGGCCCGCCATTGGCGGGCTTTTTTGTTGCCCGGCGGGGCAGGGGCGGGGTATGCACGTATATCTGGCCCATCTTACCCAAGGTTTTCTCATGAACACTCTCGAGGAATACGAAAAGAAACGCCGCCAGGCCTTTGCCGATGCCCTGGGCTGGCTGGCCGCCGCCCGTGAGCATTACGGCGTGCCCGGTTTGGCCGAACAGCTGAAGGGCATGTGCAGCACTTACAATTTTACGCTGCAACAGCTGCGCACCGGCGAAGATGAGGTGCGCAAGCTGGATAGGGAAGGCAACCGCCATGCCGCCGCCTTTGGGCTGGAAGGCTTGCGCCGCCCGGCCCCGGCCACTTCACGCGATTTGTGCGTGCGCATGACGCTGTACCACCTGCAACGGGCCGGGCTGGAGCCCAATGCCATTGGCGCCACCCGGCGCGAACTGCAATTGCCGCCCGACGACTAAGAAAAACCCCGCTTCGGCGGGGTTTTTTGTTGGCCATAGGCGTTTTACGGGTTATGTATACTTTAAGTACATTGCCGAAGCATCTGACCCCATGAGGTTTTACATGAGTAAGGAACTGAGCCGCGAGGCCCAGCGCGCCCTGCAGGGTGCGCTGGACCGCCTGAAGGTGGCCCGCCACAACGACCAGGGCGTGACCGACCTGGCCGACCAGCTGGAGCGCATGTGCAAGCCGCACGGCATTACGCTGGAAAGGCTGGGCACCAGCGACTTTGAAGTGCGCAAGCTGGACCAGCTTGGCCACTACAATGCCGCGTTGAGTTGGCTGGAGGCATTGCGCAAGCTGCCCGACGGCAGCGCCCTGTACAAGCTGGTGCGTCATGCCAGGCAGGTGCGTTATCACCTTGAAAAAGCCGGCCTCAAGCCCGCCGACATCAAGGCCACCGAGCGTGAACTGAACCCCGAACCAAAATAAAAAGCCCGCATCGCTGCGGGCTTTTTCGTATGTTCAGGCGGCATAAACCTCGGGCCAGCACCTGTTGTGGGCCGGGGGCTGGTTGCTGTTGGGGTGCCAGCGGCCGTCGTAGCAGTGTTCTTCGTAGTAATAGCGGCAGTTGCCGTACATCAGCGAAAGGGCGCGTTTTTCGGGCCGCTCGCAGGTGAACAGCACCGCCACCGGCAGGCCGCCCGCGGCTTCGATGGGGCCGGTGTTGAAGCGGCCGCCCTTCAGGGCATTGCCGCTGGGCACCACCAGGGCCACCAGCGCGTTTTTAAGGTCGGCAGTGGTGGGGCTGATGGTGTCGATGGCTTTATCGACCTGCCGCTCCAGCGACGGGAAAAGCTGCCGGAGGGCACGTTTGAGCCCGGCCAGCTGGCTGGGGTTTAAAAAACCGGGGCCGGGCGACTGCACAAGCACGCGCGAAACGTGGATACGGGTGATGGTCATGGGGGAAACCTCGCTCTGGTGCGTCAACGATATCAGATATTTAGTCGAAGCGGCGGGGGAAGGCAAGGGAGGAAAAAAAGAAGCCTGTTGCGGTGCCCCGGCCTGCGGCCTTTGGGTTTGCCCGGCCCTGCGCTTATGAAACGCACCTGCGGTGCGATTTATGGTGGGCGATGAGGGGATTGAACTCCCGACGTCGCGCCAAAGGCGCGCTGCATAAGCGCTCCGTGTAAAGAAGGCCCGCAGGGCCTTTAATTTTGCTGGGTGTGGGAAAATCTATGGTGGGCGATGAGAGGATTGAACTCCCGACCCTCTCCGTGTAAAGGAGACGCTCTACCGCTGAGCTAATCGCCCACGGCAACCCGTATATAGGGCAAACGACACCCTGCCAAGCCCCTTGACCCGCCCCCTTCAAGCCCATATAACCCACCCCGCGCGGAGGCGTAGCTCAGTTGGTTAGAGTATCGGCTTGTCACGCCGAGGGTCGCGGGTTCGAGTCCCGTCGCTTCCGCCAGAAATTAAACCGCCCCTTCCGGGGCGGTTTTTTCAGCCCCTGTCTTTTCGGCCACACATGCTGTGCCGTAATTGCTGTGTATTCAGTATAACCCCTGATAATCCGCGCGCTTTTAGGTAAGCTGCCGCAGGAGAAATTACGCACTTATGGCTATGGATATTGTCGATTTGATGATTGCCGATCACGTGATCGGCATCTCCGACCTGCATAACCTGCCTGTAGTGGTGCAAAAGGATGCCGATGCGCTCATCGAGGCGCTGGGCAAGGCGGGCAAGCTTTCGGCCACCCAGCAGGGCCGCTACAAGGCCATTGCCTACGAATACCCGGTGAAGAACGACGAAGAGATGGCCAAGGTGACCCCCCACCAGGTGGAGGGTATCGACCGCGAATTCATGCATTTCCACACCGCGTGCCCCATCGAGCTGGGCCGTGGCCAGGTGTTGTGGGCCAGTGCCGACCTGCCCAACAAGCGCCTGCACTCCGAAATTTTGCTGCGCAACCGCAAGAACAGCCATCACTTTGTGTGGGCCAGCCCCAAAAGCATCGAAACCGCGCTGGAGCGGATGAACAAGCGCGAAGGTCACAGCCTGAAGTTTCTGGTCGAAAACGCCTATGCGCAGATCAATGCCGGGAACGACGACGCCATCATCAACCTGGTCGATGAGATCATCCGTACTGCGTACAAGAACGGCGCGAGCGACTTGCACGTCGAAATTCTGAACCGCAAGCCCACGGTGATGGCGCGTATCGACAACGAGCTGGAAGAACTGGTGGCGCTGCCCAGCGAAGTGTACGACCGCGTGATCGGCCGCCTGCGCCACATGGCCGGCGTGAGCGCCGAAAACTTTAAAAAGCCGCTGTACGGCCGGATGACGTTCGAGCTGACCAACCGCCAGAGCGTCGATATCCGTTACACCACGCAGCCCATCACGCTGGAGAACACCGCCAAGATCGCCATGCGCTTTTTGCGTCCGTTTGAAGGCAGCATGGATACCTTCGGTTACACCGACGAGAGCATTGATAAGATCGACCAGCTGATGCGCTTTGAAGAAGGCGTCATCATTTTTGCCGGGCCCACCGGTAGCGGTAAAAGTACCGCCTGCCGGTTGATGATCCGCCGCGGCCAGCGCCCCGGCCAGAACGTGATCGCGTATGAAAAGCAGATCGAAGAGCGCATGGGCAACGTCATTCAGACCGAGGAGGACCTGAGCGCCGGTGTGAACCTGGAAAGCTTCATGTACGCCGCGCTGGGTTTGGACCCGGACGTGCTGTTCATCGGCGAAGTGCGTAGCCCCGAAGACACTCGCCGCGTCATCGACGCCGGTAACCTGGGCCACCTTGTTATTACCACCATGCACGCGAATGATAGCTTTATGACGCTGGACCGCCTGCTGCAGCGCGGTGTGCCGCCCGAACTGATCTTTTCCAACCTGCGCGGCGTCATTTCGCAGCGCCTGGTGCGCCGCCTGTGCCCCAAGTGCAAGGTGCCGCACGAGCTTGATGCCGAAACCATCGGCCAGCTGGAAAAGATCCGCCCGCTGGGCTGGAAGCAGGGCGACACCATTTACCGCCCCAACCGCAACGGCTGCGAGCTGTGCCACTACCGCGGCTACACCGGGCGTATTGCCATGGAGGAAATTCTGGAAATGTGGCGCCGCGAGATTTCCCGCAACGTGTGGGCGGGCAGCCGCCTGCGCCCCGATTGGCTGGATGTGATGCGCGAACAGGCCCGCGCCGCCGGGCAAAAAGACATGCTCACCAACGGGCTGCGGCACGTGAAGAACGGCATCACCTCCATCGACGAACTTGAAAACCTGTTCAGCGCCGAACTGGAAGTGCTGCGCTGATGGCCGCCCCTGCCGCCACCGGTAACATGATGGCCAGCTTCGGCGGCAGCGGTGGTCGTGCCACCATCAGCCCGCGCGACCGCGAGCGCCTGTTCTTTTTCATGGCCATGATGATGAAGACCGGCCAGACCACCGCCGACAGCCTGCGCAGCGTGGCCAAGGCCTTCCGCTCGGAAAAGCAGGAAGGCATTGCCAGCGCGTTGATGGGCATTGCGCAGAAGGTTTCGCAGGGTAAGTCGCTCAGCCAGAGCATGCTGGGTGAGCGCCAGATGTTTTCGGACGTGCACCGCGCCGCCATTCTGGCCGGCGAGGCCAGCAACAACATGCAAAAAAGTTTTGAAGTGCTGCGCGTGCTCGAAGACAAGGCCATTGCCAGCTCGCGCGCGGGCATGAGCGAAATGCTCACCCCGCTGCTGATGCTGGTGCTGAGCTGCGTGAGTATTTTCAACACCGGGTTGAACACCTTGCCGGTGATGGTGAAGTTGCAGGAATCGCAGGGCAAGCCCATTGGCCTGCTGCCCGGCGGTATTATGTACACCACGCAGTTTTGCGCCCATTACTGGTACCTGTTCGTGGCGGTGCTGGTGGTGTTCGGCATTGTCATTTTTACGTTGTACGGCAGCCCGCAGGGCAGGGGCACGCTCGATAAGATGAAGCTGGCCATGCCCATTTACGGCCGCTACCTGACGTACCACACCTATAACCAGATGCTGCTGTACTTCCCCTACCTTATTGCCAGCGGGGTGAAGCCCAAGCAGCTCATTCCCATTATGGAAGCGCTGACCACCAACACGGTGCTCAAGCGCAAGATCGATGCGTTCAACCACGTCATCACCACCGGTGGCACGCTGGCCGAGGCGATGACGCGCGCGGGCTTCCCCGAACTGATCGTGACGCCGGTGAGCGTGGCCGAACACTACGCGCCCACCGACGGCAACGTGAACGACGTGCTGATCGAGGGGATGAACCACGCGCACAATATCCTCGAGCGCATTCTGGTGGATACCCACAGCAAGTTCATTGCGGTGTTCTCGAGCATACTGTGGGTGCTGGGCGGCGCGGTGATGATGCTGGACATGCTTTCGATCGTGATGAGCCAGGCCTAGCCATGAACGAACAACTCGCCCAGTTGCTGAAACCGGTCACCGACAAGATACCGCCGCAGGTGAAGGAGCATTACTTTACCGTGCGCGACAGCCTGCGCCCGATGATGGACGAGGTGCGCCCATACATCAAAAAGGCCCAGCCGTTCATCGGTATGTTCAAGGACCGTTTTGGCCACCTGGTGCAGGTGCGCCGGCTGGGGCAGGTGGGCGATGTGTTCCGCAGCCTGTGCGTGGTGGGCCTTAACCGCAGCGAACTTTTGCTGGGCGGCGAAAAGACCCCGGTGTTTGCCGACAGCTGGCAGGAGCTGGTTGACGAAAGCCTGCGCCGCGGCATGGCCCTGATGTTTTTTGCCCCGCGCGGCACCGACGGCCGCCCGGTGGACCCCTACCTGTTCTTGACCGGCGAGATCGCCGGCAGCGGCGACGAAGTTGCCGACGCCAACATGCAGGCCATGGCCGCGCAGCAACTGGGCGCGCTGCCGCTGATCGACCTGTGCCGCATGGCGCCCGCCACGCCCAACACCATTAACATCCTCATCGCCGCCGACGTGCTGTTCCATTGGGACGTGAAGGACAACTACGTGCTGCCCACCGCCGCCGCCACCTGGGTACGCGACCTTGACAGCGTGCTGAAAAGCTACCCGCGCACCACCCGCGCCAATGTTTATACCGCCTGGGAAACCGACCTGCTGCAGGCCAACGACCGCATTACCGTGCGCGGCCTGCGCGAGCTGCCGCTGGACCCCAACACCTGGCTTAACCGCCCCACCTTCCAGGAACAGTACGGCACGCTTATTATGGTGCTGGGCCTGATGATGGTGGCCACCGCGTGGGGGATTTTGACCCTGAACGGCCGCCGCATCGACGACATGAACGAACAGCTGCGCGTGGTGGAACAGCAGATACCCCGCGGCGGCAAGTTTGCCGACCTTGAGCGCGTGGTGACCGAGCAGGAACGCATGATGCAAAAGCGCGAACTGTTTTACCTGGCGGTGAAGGACACCAGCCGCGCTATCGAGCTGAGCAACTTCAAGGCCGAAAGTTTTGAGGTGAAGAACACCGACGCCGACACCCCGCCCGAGCAGTTGCTGGTAACGCTGGAAGCCAAGCGCGACGCCTACAACGGTTGGCTGCAGGAAGAACCTGCCGCAAAAGGTTTTGTGCTGAACAGCGCGCTGGTGGCCGCCGTGCGCAAGCAGCCCAGCGCCTTGTACAAGCTGGAAGGGCTTATTCCGCTGAACGCCGCCTGGCGCGATTACCAGAAGATTGCCGCCAGGCAACCGGGCAAGGCCGCCGTTGGGCGCACCACCCCGGCACCCGATGCCGCCAGCTTGCCCGCCACCACCACCGATAAACCCGCGGGCAAAACCGGCACCGCCAGCCCCGACCGCAGCGAAGGAGGCGCCCAATGATACGCTTTGCCGCCGGCTTGGCCTTGATGGTGCTGACGCTGATCATCGGCACGTGGCAGTGGTTCGACCAGGCCAGCCAGTATCAGGCCAAAAAAGCAGGCCTCGAAGACGCCGTGGCCAAACGCGAGGAAGGGCTGGACCTGAACCTGCGCATCAAAAAGGTGCGCGCGCAAAGCATGGCCAGCGGCGACGACCAGAAGTTCACCATCGAACGCCTGCTCGACATCGGCGCGCCCGGCATGGAGTGGCGCTTTGTGGGCCAGCCGCGCATCACCGGCGGCACCCGCACGCTGTACCGCCACACCTTCCGCATCGTGGGGCCCAGCACCTTTGCCAAAAGCCAGGAGCTGATGCGCCGCCTGGTGACGCTGCCCGGTTTTGTGCCCTACCGTTTTTGCTATGCCTGCGGCCTTGCGCCCAAGGGCACGCCCTCCGACCAGCGCATGGTCCAAATCGAAGGCTACCTGTATGTATATGACCCCAGCACGCTTTATTAAGGCCATCATGTTTGTGGCGGCGCTGCTGCTGGCGGCGGGTGCCGACGCGCAAGTGCTTAACCAGGCCCCCACGCCGGCGGCAAGTGGCAGCCGCCTGAACTGGCCGCGCACGTTTGCGGGCCAGCCCGACTTTGAATTTTCGCGCAGCGAGGTGATCGAGGACAGCGCCAAGCAGAACAAGGGCAAGCCGCTGGCCGTGCCCGTGCTTTCTGACCTGCTGGAAGACGTGCCGCTGGACCCCCTGCGGCTGACCCAGGTGGCGGTGGGCCCCAGCGGCACCACGGTAAGCGGCACCGCCGATGACGGCGGCAACGTGCAGTACGGCCCTTCGGGCGAGCCCCTGACCAGCAGCACGCTGCCCGCGCTGAACGTGCCCGAAAGCCTCGACCTGCGCGAGTTCCGCAGCGGCATGGCGCAACGGCTGGCCGAATACATGCAGAACTGGCACCCTGACCTGCGCACGTTTGAATTGAGCTACCTGCTGCGCGGGCTGGCGCTGAACGGGGTGATGACCTCGCCCGAGCGCCGCGCCATCATCAATGGCACCACCTATGCGGTGGGCGACCAGATCAAGGCCACCGTTACCATCGCGCCCTCCGACCCCGAGCTGATCGCGGTGCTGGAAGACCAGTTGCCCGCCGAAGGCACGGTCACCAAAGAGCAGGCGCAGGCGTACTTTGACGTGTACGAGCAGACCGTGGCCACGCTGGCCGCCCAGCGCAAAACCAACCCAGGGCAGTACCAGCGCACATTCACGCTGCCGGTCACGGTGCGGGCCATCCAGTCGCGCAAAGTCACCCTCGAATTCAACGGCGTGACCTATGACCTCGCAATCCCGTTCGCCATGTAATCAAAGGGGAGCACTCTCCCCTTTCATGTTCGGGCTCATCATGGGCATGAGCGTGTTTTCGGTGCTGAGCATGCAATGGGCCAAGCAGGAAATGGCCCGCCAGAACGCCCTGCGCGCCGCACAGGAAAAGGCGCAGGCCGAAGACCTGGCGCACGCCATGGAGTTTTCGTTACTCACCGAAACCAACGGCACCTACCGCGAAGACCTCGATCTGAAACGCGCCATGCAATACACCAGCCTGGCCACCGGCAAAACCCGCGGCGGTGAGCGCGTGCTGGTGAACGTGCAGGATGTTGACGCCAAAGGCAGTTTTGGCGCCGGCAACCAGCGCGTGGGAGTGACGACGTCGGACGATATTCTGAAGCGCTCGCAGGTGTACCGCGCGGCCAGCGCAGCCGAATTGAACAGGCTGGCGGCGCAAAGCGGCACGGTGGTCACGTTCGATACCTCGGCCATCCGCACCCGGCAGATGAAGAACAGCATAAGCGGGCTGGAAGGGATGGCCGAGCAGGTTTATGCGTTTTATGCCGGGCACATGCGCTTCCCCAGCGGCAGCGAGTACACCGAGCTGGCCGGTAAATTCGACTTCCATGATGCCTGGGGGCAGAAGTTCGACTATATATTTACCGATGGCGAAAATGCGGCACTGCAGTTTACCACGCCATGGAATTACACTTATACTCAAAAGCTGAACCTGCGCGACAACAGCCAGGCCACAGTAACCGACAACGCCATAAGCGGCACGGAAGAAAAAAAATAGAATGGGTTTGTTCACTCGCCTGAGCCAACGCGGCGCCATGTTCGGCATGGACGCCCGCATTGCGTTGATCGTGGCGGCCATTCTGACCGCCGCCGGGGGCATCACCATCATGAGCCGGCTGGAGCGCAGCAAGGTGGAGCAGGCCGAGCAGGGTGCCCAGACCCTGCGCGAAGGTATTTTGAAATACTACCAGACCATCGGCATCAACCAACTGCCCGACAGTATCGACACCCTGATGAAAAGCGGTGTGATGAACGACCCGGGCGTGAAAAAAGACCCCTGGGGCAACCCTTGGTATTACGAGCGTTTTTCATCGGCGGTATCGCTGGAAGGCAACCCCGTGACCGTGCACTACGCCGTGGTGTACAGCGCCGGGAAGGACGGCGTGGCCAACAGCCCCAGCCTGATGTCAGACAACGACTACGCCCAGTGGGAACCCCTGAACGACGACGTGGGCAGCAAGGTGAGCACGCGCGACATTGAAATGGCCCGGCTGGAAGACTACCGTGCCCGCGCGCAGCTGATCATCGACAAACTGCAGACCGCCGAGAACAGCGCGTACATTGAAGCCCAGGGCACCTGCTCGGGTACCAAGCCGCCCGAATGGTGCACCAACACCGACAACAAAAACTTCACGCAATTCAATTTTTACCCGCCCAGCAGCGCCGATAAAAGCAACGAGGTGGTGTATTACGCCACGCGCGTGCTCAACAGGGCAGCCTACAACAGCGGCGACGAGAACGACATGAAGCAGCTCATCACCGACCTGGGCCTGCCCGAAACCTACGCGCACGACCCCTGGGGCCGCCTGCTGCAATACCACAGCAACGTCACCGGCCGTGCCGACCCGCCGTTTTCGGCCAGCATCTGCTTTTCGTACGGCGAGAACTGCTTCACCAAATAACCCGCGCCCCGGGCAGGGGATGACGCTGGGCCTGTAAAGGGCTATCGTTACCGCATGAAGAACAAAGCCATCGTCGCCGCCACCGTCGCTGCCCATAAAACCCTGCTGCCGTGGGAAAAAGCCACCCTCAAGGCCCGCGACCTGTGGCTGCCCGGCTGGCTGCCGGTGAACCGCCACCCGGCGTTCACCGCGCTGTTTGCGCTGCTGCTGTTGGCGCCGCTGGCGCTTGCCCTGCCGCCGCTGGCGGCGCTGGCCACTGCCATGGTGTTTGCTCGCATGCTGGCGCTCGATTTAACCACCTATACGCTGCCCGACATCTACACCCTGCCGCTGCTGGCGGTGGGGCTGGCCGCCGCCGCGCTGGAACAGCAGTTCGCGCAGGTGGGTTTGGCCATGGCCTTGCTGGTGCTGGCCCCGCTGGCGCCGCGCTTCCCCATCACCCGTGGTTTGGGCGGGGGCGATTTTAAACTGCTGGCCGCATTATTGGCGTGGTTGCCTCTCAATGCCGCCGCGTTTGCGGTGGCCATTGGCTGCTTTTTGTGGTTGCCGCTGGCGTTCTGGCGGCCCAAAACCCCGCAGCCTTTTGGCGCCCCGCTCCTGGTGGGCTGGGCATTAATAATTGCCTTCCCCCACTTGCCGGAAGGCCTGTTGCGTCCCATGTTTGCCCTGTAATGCACAAATGTAACTGGCCCGGTTGTACGGCGGAGGGGACTTTCCCCGCCCCCAAAAGCCCGCGCAATTTGCGTGAGCGCCAGTATTTCTGCCAGCCGCATATCAAGGAATTCAACAAGAGCTGGGACGGGTTGAAAGGCTTCGACCAGTCAGAGCTCTGGGGCATCCAAAGCGGCAGTGCCGTATGGCAGCGCCCGGTGTGGATGGAAGGCCTGAACGGCGCCAGCGGCGCGCGGGTCGAAACCCAGCCCTTTGCCACCGCGCAAGACCTGTTCGGGTTTTTCCAGCAGCGCATCAAGGCCGAAAAGCGCGGCCAGAAAAAAGCCGAAGAGCCGCTGCCCAGCACCATTGGCCTGCCCGCCGACGTGAAGGAGGCCTGCGCCATTTTCAGCATCCCCGAGCCGCTGCCGGGCGCCGAACTGAAGCCGCGCTACCTTAACCTGGTGAAAAAGAACCACCCGGACGTCAACAAAACGCCCGAGGCTGCCGAGCATATCAAGCGCATTAATGTAGCCTATCAAATTCTTACCGACTTCAGCGAGCGCCGCGCCGCCATGTAAAAAAACCGCCCTTGGGCGGTTTTTTAGCCTTGCCAGTCAATGACCGGCGGGGTGGTGGGGCTGGGCACCGTAAACTCTGCGGGTGGAATGGTGCCGCTCACCACTTCGGGCGTCCATACGTGCGCGTCGGCGCGGCGCAGGTCCCAGCCGATCTCCTGGCTCATCTGGCGCACGGCGTCTTCGGCCAGGTCGTACATGCGGGTGCGGTCCATTTCAACGCTGGGGCTGCGGCCGTTGTAGGTTTTGCGGCGCTGCTCGATGACGATGCTGTACGGGCGGTTGATGGCCACGGTGCTGTCGCTGCGGCGGGCGATCACGCGGGCTTCAAGGTCTACCGCGTAGCGGCCGAACTCGCCGCTCAGCAGCGTGCCGTTGAGGATCTGCGTTTTAAAGCGGGTGATCTCGATCTCGGTTTTGTAGTGCTTGGCCATGCGCGGGCGGTAGGCCAGGTATTTGTTGAACAGCACGGGCAGGCGGGTGCTCACGCCCTGCATCAGCACGTCGGGTTCGTACTGGTAGATTTTGTTGTCGCCGGGGTCACTGGCTTCGGTGCGCGGGTTGCGGTTGTCGGTCAGCCGCACCAGCTCAACGCTGAAGTCGCTGCGGGCGATCAGGCGTTCCTTTTGGGTGGTGCCGCGTTCTTCAAACCCGGCGCCTTCGTAAGGGGGGTATTCGTCGTAGCGGCTGGCGCCGCAACCGCCCAGCAGTATGGCGGCAGCCACGGCCATCAACACATTTTGACGTAAAGCCATTTTAATCTCCTTTTGCCGCAAGGCTGGCGCCAAACTGGCGGGCCAGGTCGCGGGTGCAGTTGTTAAGCGCAATGCCGAACATTCTTGTATTGCGGCCGTCGGGCGTCAACGGCTTCAGCGATTTTTGCTGCCAGCTGTCGGTTGCAAAAGCATCAAGCGCAAAGCCTTCGCGCTCCACCCGGTTGCAGGTGGCGTTGAAGATGCCGATGGTGCGCGGCCTGGCGCTGTCGTCCTGCGCGTAGCCTTCCATGGCGATGCTGACGGCCCAGCTGCCGTCGCTGGTGGTGGCCTGGTAGTGGGTCACCTTCAGGTGCAGCTTGGCCTCGCGCGCGCCGAACACCGGGGCCACCAGGTTGTTGCTGAACGACATGGCGATGGCCTGCGTATCGAACGGGTACATGTCGTAAAGCGGGTCGGTGCCGCCCTGTTCGGGGGTCAAGCGCCCGTCGGTAATATCGGCCAGCACAAAGCGGTAGGGCAGGGGCGTGGGCGGCGGGGGCGGGGCGCAACCGGCCAGCGTAGCCAGCAGCAGGGCGGCGGTTATTGTCTTTTTCATGGGCGTATTCTAGCGCCGCCGCCGGCAAACCCCTAACGCGGTGCTACCCAAACAATCAGGCCCGGTTCTTTGCAGAACCGGGCCTGATGCACTAGTTGGCGTGGTGGGGGTAGCGCCGCCGCAGCACATCGTCGCGGCGGGCTTTTTCTTCGGGCGGCAGGTCATCGGCCGGAATGGTGATGTGGCACCATTGCTCCAGCCTGTGTTCGGCCGCAACATAAGGCTGGGGCGAGTACTTCACCCGTTGCGGCTGCGGGATGCCCACCATTCGGGCCTCGTCGAAACGCAGCCTGGACCATGCCAGGTGGACCACTTCAAAGTACACGTGGTTTTTGCGGGCCACCTGCTGGCAAATATCATGAAGCTTGAGGCGTCCGCCGTGGCGGGCAAGCTCAAGTTTCACCTCATGGGCCAGTTTAAGGCCGGCGCCGGTCGTCATGCAGTCAAGTATGGCTGCTGCCCGTGCCGAGGTTACCGGCCGCACGCGGGTTTGTTGCAGGGGCTGGGTGTTTTTACACGGCAGGCCAAGGTATTGCTTGAGCCTGGTGGGGGCATACACCGCCACGTTGTACAGCACGTGTTGCCACCGCACGCCCCGGGCTTGCGCCACGTTGCGGTAGGCGGCGTCGAGCGTGGCGCCGGCATCGACCTCCTTTTTCACCGCGTGGATATCGCGGTGGGGGCCGGTTTGGGGCATCTTTTGCATCATTTTGGCAATGATATCGCGGTGGGGGGCATAGGGCTTCGGCTCGATGACGACAAAGTGGACGTTCATGGCGAGTGTCCTTTTGAAACAGTCAAAAAAGAGCGGGTGAAGATTACCTGCCAAGCTACGCAAGCGCCGGGCCTTTTGCAAGCGTGCTGCCGCAAAAAAAGCCCGGAGAGAAATCTCCGGCTTTTTTTGCCTAGGGCTTGCGGCCCATCACCACGCGGTCGCGCCCGGCCAGGTCGGGCAGGGTGCGCACGTTGGTAAAGCCCGCCTGCGTGAACAGCGCGCCGACCGGCAGGCTTTGGTTGGCACCGATCTCCACCAGCAGCGTGCCGCCGGGCTTGAGCTTGGCGAACGCCTGAGGAACGAGGTTGCGATAAACGCCCAGGCCATCAACCCCGGCAGCCAGCGCCAGCTTGGGTTCAAAATCGCGCACGTCGGGTTCCAGCGCGGCCCACTCGGCCTCGGCGATGTAGGGCGGGTTACTAATAATCACATCCGCCATGCCCTCGAACGGCGCCAGCGTATCGCCCAGCAGCAGCTTGCAGCGGTGCAGCACCTTGACGGCCTCGAGGTTGTCGATGGCCATGGTGCGGGCCTCGGGCGAAATATCTATCCCCACGCCGCGCACGGCCGGGCGCGCCAGCAAAATGCTGCCCAGCACCGCGCCGCTGCCCACGCCCACTTCCACAATCAGGTTGCCGTCCTTCAGGGCTTTCAGCGCGGCTTCCACCAGCGTTTCGGTATCATGCCGGGGTATCAGCACCTGCGGCCCCACGGCCCACGTGTGGCCGTAAAAGTCGGCGTAGCCCAAAATGTAGGCCAGCGGTTCGCGCTTCAGGCGGCGCTCCAATATCTCATCCAGCAGGTAGTCGTTCTGCGGCGAAAGCTCCTGCCGCTCCACCTCCTGCAGCTGCATCAGCTCGCGCCCCAGCAGGTGCGCCACAATGCGCTGGCCCTCGCGCGGGGCGGGGAAGATGCCACCGTCTTCAAGCGTTTTTTGGGCCAGCCGCCAAGCGGCGCCAACGGTGGGCATGGTTAGGCCATGTCCTCGGCCAGGTTGGCCAGGCGGTCGGCTTCGTCGGCGCGTTGCAGCGCGTTGATGATCTCGTTTAAATTTTTGCCGCCGGCCATCACGTCGGGCAGGTTGTGCACGGTCAGTTCAATGCGGTGGTCGGTCACGCGGTTTTGCGGAAAGTTGTAGGTGCGGATCTTTTCGCTGCGGTCGCCGCTGCCCACCATGCTTTTGCGGCTGGCGGCGCGCTCGCTGTCCTGCTTTTCCTTTTGGGCGGCGTACAGGCGGGTGGCCAGTTGCTTCAGCGCCTTGGCCTTGTTCTTCAGCTGGCTTTTTTCGTCCTGGCAGCTCACCACCACGCCGGTGGGGATGTGCGTGACGCGCACCGCGCTGTCGGTGGTGTTCACGCTCTGGCCGCCGGGGCCGCTGCTGCGGAACACGTCGATGCGCAGGTCTTTTTCCTCGATTTTAATGTCGATGTCCTCGGCCTCGGGCAATATGGCCACGGTCACGGCGCTGGTGTGCACACGGCCCTGGGTTTCGGTCAGCGGCACGCGCTGCACGCGGTGCACGCCGCTCTCGAACTTCAGCTTGCCGTACACGTTGTTGCCGGCAATGCGGGCAATGCCTTCGCGCAAACCGCCCTTGTCGCCGTGGGCGCTTTCCTGCATTTCGGTCTTCCAGCCCTGGGTGGTGGCGTACAGCAGGTACATCTTCATCACCTCGGCGGCAAACAGCGCGGCCTCGTCGCCGCCGGTGCCGGCGCGCACTTCCAGAATGATGTTGCGGGCGTCGTCTTTGTCCTTGGGCAGCATCAGCACCTTCAGGCGGTCTTCCATGGCGGGAATGGCCTCGCGCGCGGCGTCGTGCTCTTCCTGCGCCATTTCGCGCATGTCGGCGTCGGTGCTGGGGTCGTCGAGCATGGCGCGCGAATCATCCCGCGCGCGCAGCATCTTGTCGTATTCGGCAAAGGCTTCCACCAGCGGGTTGAGTTCGGCGGCCTCGCGGTTAAGCGCCACCAGCTTGGTGGGGTTGTTGCCGATGTCGGGGCTCATCAGCTCTTGCTGAATGGCGGCGTGGCGGGCGGCGAATTTGGCCAGTTGGGTGCGTAAATCCATGGCCCGGAAATACCCGATTTAGGGCGGATTGTCACTTGCAATAAGCGCCCATGGCCCTATAACAGGGCCAATTCAGCTTCACCGCACCCGTTTGGAGGCACCCATGCCCACCGCCAACCCTGCCCACGCGCTGGTCGATATCCGCAAAAACATCGCCAGCCTCAAAAGCCGCGAAAAAACGCTGCTGAACAACCTGAAGCGTCACCCGCTGCCCCCAGCCAGCCCCGAGGTTTACAACCGGCTGGTCACGCTTACCGAACTGCGTGCCATTGCCAAAAGCCTTGGCCACCTGCCGCGCGACGCCGGGCGGATGCTCAACCTCCTGATCAACTACTCGGCCCTGGCATGGATGCCGCTGAGGTTGCGGCACCCGCCTTACCGTGACAAGCGCACACCCTGCATCCACCTGGGCATACTGGCCCATCCGCAGTTCACCAGCCCGTATTGTTACAGGTGGGAAAATTACAGCCGCTCGCCCTACTATAACAAGGGCCGCATGACCTACCCCGAGGGGTTCCGCAACGCCGAAGGCGTGGGCGAAACCACCTGGAAACTGTTTGTGTTGACGCTGCGTGCCCTGGGGGTTGAACCCGGCAGCACGCCCGAAGGCTGGATGCCTCTGGATGTCCAAATCAAAACCCCCGCCTAGGCGGGGGTTTTATTTTATTGGATGGCCGCCTTCACATCGGCCAGCGCCACCAGCGTATCGGCGCGGCTGGCAAAGTTCCGCAGCTTGAGCTTGTCGCCTTCCATACCCACCACGGCCCACTGCAGGCCGCGTTTTTCGGCGGCCTGAAGCTGCTGGCCAAGCCCCTTGGCGGGGAAGGCCAGCTCGGCCTTCACCCCAACATCGCGCAGCTTTTGCGCCAGTTCGGCCATGGCGGGCAGGGCGTCTTCATCGGCCACAGCCACCAGCACATCGGCAGGCGCGGCGGCCAGCTTGGCATAGTGGTGCAGGCTCAGCAGGTAGGCCATCAAACGGCTCAGGCCGATGGAAATCCCCACCCCCGGCATCTTCTTTTTACCCAAACTAGCCGCCAAATCTTCGTAGCGCCCGCCGCTCATGATGCTGCCCAACTCGGGCGCGCCGTGCAGCGTGGTTTCCACCACCGTGCCGGTGTAATAATCCAGCCCGCGGGCAATGGTCAGGTCTACTTTCAGCTCGGCATTGCTTTTGCCCACCATGCGGGTGGCCAGGTTCATCACCTCGGTCAGCTCGTCGAGTCCCAGCTTGCCGTCACCGTTCAGGTCCAGCTCGCCCAGTTCGTCGGGACCGGCACCTTGCAGCAGTTCCACCAGTTGGCTCACCTTGGCCTTGCCGTTCAGGTCGCGCAGGCCGTCGGCGGTTTTATCCCAGCCCACCTTTTCAGCGTCATCGATCAGCTTGATGGCGGCCTGCTGGTGCGCGCCCAAACCGGCCCATTCCAGCAGCCCTTGCAGCAGTTTGCGGTTGTTGATGCGCATGGTGAAATCGCCCACCCCCAGCGCTTCCAGCGCTTTAAAGCCCGCGGCCAGCACCTCGGCATCGGCCACCAGCGGCAGGCTGCCGTCGCCGATGGTATCGATATCGAACTGGTAAAACTGGCGGTAGCGACCGGCCTGAGCGCGCTCGCCGCGCCACACCGGCTGTACCTGGTAGCGGCGGAACGGAAAGGTGAGGGCGCCCTGGTTGGCCACCACGTAGCGGGCGGTGGGCACGGTCAGGTCAAAGCGCAGGGCCAGGTCTTTGCCGCCGTCTTCGCCTTCGGCCACGTTCAGGCGCCTAATGCCGTAAACCTCTTTGGCCGAAATGCCCTTGCTTTCCAGCGTATCCAGCTTTTCCACCGCGCTGGTTTCCAGCGGGGTGAAGCCGAAGCTTTCGTACACGCCTTTAATGATGGCCACGGCGGCCTCGAAGGCGCGCTGCTGGGCGGGGGTGTATTCGGGGAAGCCCGAGGCCGCGCCGGTGAGGGGGGAAACTAATTTGCTGCTCATAACCGCTCTTATATCAAAAAAAGCTCCCCGGTGGGGGAGCTTTTTGCAAACTACATTTCGTTTTGGCGAAACGAACTACATTTCGTTTTCGCGCTTGCGGGCGGCCTTGCGGCTGCGGCTAATACCTTCGCGCTTTTCGCGGGCGCGCTTTTCAAACGGCTTTTCGTAGTGGCGGCGTTGACGCAGCTCGCGGAACAAACCTTCGCGGTTCATCAGCTTCTTCAGGCGACGCAGCGCCTGCTCTACATCGTTTTCGCGAACGTCTACGCGGACCGTGCTCACTATCAATAATCCTTTTAATTTCGTTGCTTTAGCGCTTGTTTGCCCTAAAGGTCTGGTTCTTCTGCCAGAAAACCCCACCCGGCGCAAGGCCTTTTTACGGGGGAGCTTGCTTATGAAGGGGGCTTGGGCGTAGTTTAGCCGCCTATGCCCAAACGCATTGCCAGTTTGCTTGCCGCATTGCGTAACCCGCCGCCTGTTTCGGCGCTTTACGGCCAATATGTGCAAATCTGCCAGTTGCAGATACTCGACGCCGTCAGCGGCTTTTACAAGGCGCGCGAAGACGACCCGGCCCCCTTATACGGCAAAACCGTGCTCGATCTGGGCTGCGGCGTGTCGCCCATGTCGCAGTTCGTGGCGCTGGCGGGCGCCGATGTCACGGCCATCGACCCCAACCCCGCGCTGCTGGCCCACGCCCGCGCGGCGGCCGAGGCCTTCGGCACGCCCATCAATTTTGTCGAGACCCGGGCCGAAGACCTTATCCACAGCCCCCAAAAATACGATGTGGTGCTGGCGCTCGACGTGCTCGAAGAGCACCCCGACCCCGCCAAGCTGCTGTGGGTGTGCCGCCAGTTGCTGAAGCCCGACGGCCTGTTGCTGGTGTCGGCCATCAGCCGCACGCCGTGGGCGTGGGTGCTGCACGTGCTGCTCAGCAGCTATATATATGGCCGCGTGCCGGCCGAAAAACGCGGCTGGAACAGCCTGTTCCGCCCCGAGCAGCTTAAAAAAATGGCCGAGGCGCAGGGCTTTTTCAGCCGCAAGGTGCGCTGGCTGCGGTTTAAAATACGCCCGGCGGGCTGGCAAAGCGCCCCCCACGGCACCCGCTACTTAATGAGCCTGACCCTGCGGCCCTAGCCGCCAAGCCCCAGCAGGGGTTTGAGTTTGCCCTGGGCGTGCAGGGCATACAGGTCGTCGGCGCCGCCAATGCCGGTGCCGTCAATGAATATCTGCGGCACGGTGCGGGCCTCGGGGCGGCGGCCCAGCAGTTCGGCCATTTTTTCGGGGGTCACGCTCAAGTCTATTTCGGTGAAATCTGCGCCCAGCTGTTGCAGCAGCAGCTTGGCCTTGGTGCAATAAGGGCAATAGTCCTTGGTATAAATTTCCACTTTGGCGGGCATGGTGTTTTTCTCCTGTGACGGCTGTATGGTACAACGTCACTCAAATAACAAGAGAACCGATGGCTACCGAACGCGCCGAACTGATCTTAAGCCCCGCCGAAAAACAAATGGCGCAGCCGCTGCTGCGCTGGCTCGACGGCGAACACCTGAAGGGCAAAAAAGAGCTTGTGGTCAACAAGCCGGGCGAGGTCGGCTTCGAAGCCTTCGACGGCACCTGGCAGTTCATGCCCGCGCCCGACATGACGCTCGACAGCCTGCTGTCCATCCTCAACCTGCTGGCCGAGCGCACCGGCCAAACCTACAGCATGCTCAACCCCATCCTTTCGGTAAAACTGCCGGGCGGGCACCGCGCGCAATTTGTGGCCGGGCAGCAGAACGCCCGCAAGTTCACGCTGTGCGTGCGTTTGGCGCAGGAGCACGAGTTCGAGCTGAGCCACTATGTGATGGACGATGCCGAGCGCAATGCGCTGATAGAAGCCATCAAAGGGCGCAAGACCATCCTCATTTCCGGCGGCACCGGCACGGGTAAAACCAGCTTCATGAACGCCTGCCTCAAGCAGGTGCAGCTTACCGACCGGCTGGTGGTGCTCGAGGACGTGCCCGAGCTGAAGATCCCGCACGACAACACCTGCCACTTTCTGTTTTCCAACACCGGCAAGGGCGGGGTGGGCATCAACGACCTGCTCAACGCCACACTGCGCCTGCGGCCCGACCGCATCATCATGGGCGAGATCCGCAAGGAGAACGCCTTCACGTTCTGTTCCGCCATCAACACCGGCCACGCTGGCAGCATGACGACCGTGCACGCCAACAACCCGGCCGCGGCGGTCGATGCCGTCATCAACCGCGTGATGCTCAACGGCGATACCACTGAAAGCGCCCTGAATATCCTTAAGCGCCAGCTGGAAGGCGACGTGTACGGCGTGGCGCAGCTCACCCGCAAGGGTAGCCACGTGCACGCCGAGTTCAAACCGCTCAAGCACTAGCCACACGGCGGCTGCGGCAAAATGCGCCTCCCCGGTTGTAACCCCGGGTCGTTGGGCCTATATGTGCCTTACCTCATTTGACGTTTTTACGGAGACAGCAATGTCCGAAGCCCATGTTTTCGAGAGAAGCCAGCCGGTACGGCAAAAAATAAAACGCCCCCACGCCATGGGCGTGGTCATGGATGCCTACGGCCGCGTGCTGACCGGCATCTATGGGTCCGGCAACGGCAAAAAAGGCCAGCGCGGGTTGCCCGGCGGCGGTATCGACGAAGGCGAAAGCCCCGTCGACGCCATCGTGCGCGAAACCTTCGAAGAAACCGGCCTCGCCATCAAGGTGCTGCCGCAGTACGTGTGGCAGTTCGCCTGTGCCGATAAGCACCTGCAGGCGCACATCGGCATTGCGCGGGTGTGCGGGCAGTTCTTTCCGCTCGATACGCCTGAAATGCACACCTTCCAGTGGCACCGCATCGAACGGCTGCTCCAGCTCGAACTCAGCCCGCGCAGCAGGCAGGGGCTCGAACTGGTACGGTTCAAGGTGCAGCACATTGCCGAAGCCATGCCTTACCCGCAGCCGCGTACGGCCTAGCAATAAAAAGCCCCGGAGCGATCCGGGGCTTTTTTGCGCTTAATGCTGCCGCGCGATCTTGCGGTAGCCGTGCAGGGCGGCCTCGCGGGCCTGCTGGTGGTCCACCAGCGGGCCGGGGTACGAGTCGCCCAACTTTACGCCCGCTTGCCGCAATATATGTTCCGGCGCGGTCCACGGCGCGTGAATAAAAGCGTCCGGCAGGTCCTTCAGTTCGGGGCACCACTTGCGCACATAGGCACCATCGGGGTCGAACTTTTTGCCCTGCTCCACCGGGTTGAAGATGCGGAAGTACGGCGCGGCGTCGGCGCCGGAACCCGCCACCCACTGCCAGCCGCAGGCGTTGTTGGCCAGGTCGGCGTCCACCAGCGTGTCCCAAAACCATTTTTCGCCGTTGCGCCAGTCAATGCGCAGGTGCTTGATGAGAAAGCTCGCCGCCACCATGCGCACGCGGTTGTGCATATAGCCGGTGGCCCACAGTTCGCGCATCCCGGCGTCCACCAGCGGGTAGCCGGTTTGGCCCTTTTGCCAAAGGTCGTAACCTTCCTCGTCGGCCTGCCACGGGTAGTGGTTGAACTCTTCGCGCCAGTTCTGGATGGCCATTTTGGGGAAGGTATAGATCAGGTGGTTGCAAAATTCCCGCCAGCCGAGTTCGCGCTTCAGCGTATCCACGTTGTGGCCGCCCCCCTTAATAAGCGATTGGCCCGCCAGCGCGGCAAAAACCTGCCGGGGCGAAATTTCGCCAAAGTGCAGGTGGGCCGAAAGCCGGGTGGTGGCCTCGGCATTCGGCACGTTGCGGCCGTTGGCGTAGTTGCTTAAACCCGTAGCCAAAAATTCGTCCAGCCGCGCTTCGGCCCCGGCTTCGCCCGGCGTCCACAGCTCCAGCCAGCCGTCGGCCCACGGTTTGGGGGGTAGCAGGTGCAGGCTGTCCAAACTATCGCCCATCACCCCAAGCAGGTTCAGCTTCGGCGCCTCGGTGGGCTGTATGTTTGCGGTGGGCAAACGGCGTTCGCACTCGGCCCAAAAGGGCGTGAACACCTTGTAGTCGCCGCCCATTTTGGTCTTGATCTCCCACGGCTCGAACAGCAGCGCGCCGTTGAAGCTTTCAACCGTAACGCCCGCTTTGCCCAGCGCTTCCTTCAGCGCCTTGTCGCCCTTGATGTTCCATTCTTCATACGCGCGGTTAAATGCCACGGCATCGGCGCCCACCTCGGCGGCCAGCGCGGGGATCACATCGGCGGCCTTACCGCGCCTGAACACCAGCTTGCCACCCAAACTCGCGTTCAGGGCCGCAAGGCTGTGGTACAGCCACCAGCGGCTGGCCGCACCCATGCGCAGGGCGGGGGGAGGGGTGTCGTCGTCAAGCACATACACCGGCACAACGTCGCCGCGTTCTGCCGCCCAGTTAAGGGCGGGGTTGTCCGCCAGCCGCAAATCCTGCCTGAACCATACGATCGTTTTCATACCCTGCTCATAGCACACAAAAAAAGCCCCGGAGATAAATCTCCGGGGCTGTCGATGTTTTAAGGCCTAGCGCAACTGCACCACGGTGCCGCTGCGGGGCGGTTCGGGCTTTAGCGGCAGCAGGCATTCGGCCTGCGGCAACGTGCCGGGGTTGGTGGCGCGTTCCCAGCCGGTCGAGTGGTCAAAGTGCTCGCGCATGCGGGCCATGAAGGTGGCGTTCTTCAACGCCCCGGGTTCGGCGCCCGGCAGCATCACGGCCTTGGCGTCAAGGTTCAGGCAGTACAGCGGCTCGGGGCTGTCGGTCAGGCACAGCTGCAGGGGGTTGATGAAATTGACGATCGGGTGCAGCGCATCCGAGGCCATAGTATAAACATCCAGCAGGCTCAGGCCACCGGGCAGGCAGGCCACGGTGCCGCGCCAGGGCCAAACGGTGGCCTGTGCCACCTTGCCTGCCGGGCGTATCACCTGCTCGATCAGGCAGGGGCTGAAGTTGCCAAGTGCCACCGGAAACCTGGCAATGGCTTCCTGCAGCAGCAACGCGCAGTTGGGCGCAAGGGTGTCGGGCCGCTTGCCGGCTTCGCGCAGGCGGTCGTCTATCGACGATACGCGCAGGCGCACTTCCAGCGCCACCGGCACTGTGGGGGTGATGATGGTGTTCATGGGAATCTCCCAGACGTGAGGAATATGTAAAACGAGGCCGCCAAGGCGGTGAATGGTGTTGAAATCAAGCTAAACCCGCACCCGGCCCCACGCAAGCGCCACGCGCAAAAAAAGGGCTTAACGCCGGTCGGTGGCGCGGGTGTCCAGCGCACTCTGCAAAATCAGCACCGCGGCGCCGCTGTCGGTTTTGCCGCCGCTGGCCTTTTTGCTGCCCCGTGTCTGGCGGCCTTCGCGCTGTTCAAAAAACGCGGCTTCCGATTGCCGGCTGGTCAGCCGCTCGTCCCACAGCAAAACGGGCACGCCCAGCACCTTGGCCACCACCCCGGCAAAGCTGCGGGCGGCGTCGGCGCTTTTGCCCACGGTGCCGTCCATGTTCAGGGGCAGGCCCACCACGGCGCCCACAATGGCGCTGCCGTAGGCGGCCTTAAAGGCGTTCAGCACGCCCTCAAACCCGCCCTGCGGCTGCAGCGGGGCGGCGCTGGCGCAGCTTTTCTGGTCGCTGGTGCTCAGCGCCACGCCCACGGTGCGGGTGCCGTAATCGAACGCGGCGATGCGGCCTTGGGCGGGTAAATCAGCGGGGTTGCGCGTCAACATACGTATGGGGTAGGTTCCGGGCCATAGAAAGTCAATGATATCTAGCTTTTTTTCTTAAAAAAGCTTAGATGAATTGATGCCCGCGCAGGCGGGTATCCACGCTAAACGGGGTAAATAATGAGCATCGACACCAAACAAATCCAGAAACTCGCCACCCTCTCGCGGCTGAAGTTCGAAGACGACCAACTGGCCGCGTTCCAGGCGCAGTTCGCCAACATCATCAAGTTCGTCGAGCAGATCCAGGCGGTCAACACCGACGGCGTGCAGCCCCTAACCAGCACGGTGGCCGCGGGTGGCACGCCCGAGCGCCCCGACGTGGTGACCGAAACCGACCGCCGCGACATCAACCAGAGCATCGCGCCCAAAACCGAAATGGGCTTTTACGTCGTGCCCCGGATCGTCGAATAATGGCCATTCCCGCCACCGCCAAAAAGGTGTTCGAGGGCGTACTGTTCGACGTCTTCCAGTGGCCCGAGCAGGGCTACGACGGCAGCACCATGGTGTTCGAGGGCCTCAAACGGGCCGACACCGCCACCGTCATCGCCATCGGGGCCGACGGGTTGGCCTATTATGCCGAGCAGGAGCAACCGGGCCGCGCGCCGTTCATCAGCATGTTCGGCGGCCGCATCGAAAACGGCGAAGACCCGCTCGAGGCCGCCAAGCGCGAACTGCTTGAAGAGTCGGGCCTGGCGTCCGACAACTGGCAACTGCTCTATCAAATGCCGCAAACCGCCGGCCGCATCGAGCACACCGCCTATTTTTACGTGGCGCGCAATTGCCAAAAAGTAGCCGAACAGAACCTCGACGCCGGCGAAAAGATCATGGTCAAAAGCTGCACGCCGCAACAGCTGGTCACCGAGGTCATCGCCCACCCGGCCTTCCGCGACAGCGTGCTGCGCGGCCTCATCCATTCCGCCTTCAACCCCCAAAAAGCGAACGAACTGTTAAGCAAGATATCATGAGCGACATCCTTCAACTCACCGCCACCGAAGCCCTTAAAAAGCTCGCCAATAAAGAAGTAAGCAGCGTCGAGCTCACGCAGGCCACGCTGTCGCGCATCGAAAAGCGCAAGCACCTCAACGCCTTCATCACGGTCACCGCCGAGCACGCCCTCAAGCAGGCCGCCGAAGCCGACAAAAAGATCGCCGCCGGAGAGAAGGGCGCCTTGCTCGGCCTGCCGCTGGGCGTGAAAGACCTGTTCTGCACTGAAGGCATCCTTACCACCGCCGCGTCGCACATCCTCGACGGCTTCAAGCCGACGTATGAAAGCACCGTCACCGCCAAGCTGTGGCAGGCGGGTGCGGTGGGCGTGGGCAAGCTGAACATGGACGAATTCGCCATGGGCGGCAGCGGCGAAACCAGCTACTACGGCGCCACCAAAAACCCGTGGGATGAAAGCCTCGTGCCCGGCGGCAGCAGTTCCGGCTCCGCCGCCGCGGTGGCCGACTACCAATGCTTCGGCGCCACCGGCTCCGACACCGGCGGCTCCATCCGCCAGCCCGCCGCCTACACCGGGCTGGTCGGCATCAAGCCCACCTACGGCCGCTGCTCGCGCTGGGGCATGGTGGCGTTCGCCAGCAGCCTCGACCAGGCCGGCATGTTCGCCCGCACGGTCGAAGACGCCGCGCTGATGCTGCACACCATGAGCGGGCACGACGCAAAAGACAGCACCAGCGCCAACCTGCCGGTGCCCAACTGGAGCGAAGGGCTTAAAACCCTCAGCCTCAAAGGCCTCAAGATCGGCCTGCCGAAAGAGTACTTCATCGAAGGCCTCAACCCCGCCATCAAGCAACTGGTGATGGACGCGGTCAAACGCTTCGAGGCCGAAGGCGCCGAGGTGGTCGACATTTCGCTGCCGCACACCGCCGCGGCGCCCAGCACCTATTATATCGTCGCGCCGGCCGAGGCTTCCAGCAACCTCAGCCGTTACGACGGCATGCGCTTCGGCCTCCGCGTCGAGGGCAAGAATTTAATGGAAACCTACACCAACACCCGCACCGCCGGGTTCGGGGCCGAGGTCAAGCGCCGCATCATGGTGGGCAACTACACGCTGTCCAGCGGCTACTACGACGCCTACTACACCAAGGCCATGAAGGTGCGCAGCCTCATCGCGCGCGATTTCGACGAGGCCTTCAAAAAGGTCGATGTCATCTTCAGCCCCACGGCGCCCACACCGGCGTTCAAGATCGGCGAAAAGACCGCCGACCCGGTGGCCATGTACCTGAATGACGTGTTCACCATTCCCACCAGCATGGCGGGCCTGCCGGGCCTGTCGGTGGGGGCGGGGCTGGTCGACGGCCTGCCCGTGGGCCTGCAGATCATCGGCAAGCGGTTCGACGAAGGCAAGATTTTGCAAGTGGCCTACGCACACGAGCAACTGGCCAAACTCGCCCAACCGGCGTTCAAGGCCTAGCCAACCGAAGGCTCCATTCCCGCGAAGGCGGGAGCCGAAGACCGGCGCAGCCAATCCAGTAGTCGTTTAGATTTAAAAGGGCCTCCCACTTCGCACGGCCTCTGCGGCCTGTTGCTCGTTACGGCCTATCCTTATGAAGTTTGCCGTTCGGCAAAACCGCTCGCGCGTCCAAAGTGCCTGCGGCAACAATAAATTATATTTCAATTATCTTGAAATATTGAAATAGCCATGTTATAAGCACTCCATACAAAGGAGAAAAACCCATGTCCAACATCGTCATCATCTCGGGCGGCATGCGCCCGTCCGGTAATACCCCGCGCATCGCCCGCGTGGTCGAAAAAGAACTCAAATCCCGCAAGCACAACACGCACCTGATTGATCTGGCCGAAACCGTCCTGCCGCTGTGGGACGAAGGCACGTGGGGCGTCAAACCGCTGGATGAGAAGTGGGGCAAGGTGTGGGCGCCGCTGGCCGAACAGCTCGAAAAGGCCGACGGCCTGGTCATCCTGGCGCCCGAATACCACGGCATGGTGCCTAGCGCGTTGCAAAACCTGCTGATGTTGCTGGGCAATGGCACCCTGGTGTCGCACAAGCCCGCGCTGCTCATCGGGGTGTCGGCCAGCACCGGCGGGCTCTACCCGGTCAGCCAGTTGCGGCTCAACGGTTCCAAAAACAACCGCATGCTGTTCCTGCCCGACCATTTGGCCATCCGCGATGCCGGCAACATGTTCACGGGTGCCCCCAAGCCCGAGGCTGCCGAGGCCGACGCCATCGTCACCGAGCGCCTGCACTGGAACCTGACCCAGCTCGAGGATTATATCGAGCCGATGAAGGCCGTGCGTGCCAAAGGCCACGCCAGCAACGCCAAATTCGCCAACGGGATGTAAATGATGTCTGGGGTTTTGCCCTTCGCAAAATCCCTAGACGAATTTATCCCCGCGAAGGCGGGGATCCATTCTTTAAAAAGCGGGCTTTGTAAGCCCGCTTTTTTGTGGTTAACTGGCTGTATATAAAAAGGAAAAACACATGGCCGCCAAAACCGCCACCGCCACTCCGTGGGTCGATATCATTTACAGCGTCTACCTCGCCCTGGTGTGCGCGGTGTCGCTGCTGGTCAGCGTTATTTTAGTGGGCAGCCTCATCAACAATGGGCTCGATTGGGCCATGCCGCGCCCCAATTACATCGACCCCGTGGTCTACAGCCCGGGCAGCGAAGCCCCCCGCCCGATGACCGAAGCCGAACTCTCGGTGCGCCAAAAGCAAGAGGCCCGCAACCAGCACATCAACGCGGTGCGCCAAACCACCCACAGCGCCATTTACCTGCTGCTCACCGCCGGGGTTTATTTCAGCCACCGGCGCCTGTTCCGCAGCCGGGTGGGCCGCGGCAAATAGCCGCCAAAAAAGTGCCGGCACGGCCGGGGCGGGCTTATCAAGGCCCGCTTTTTTGTGTATAACCGCCGCATGAGCGAAAAAGCACCCTTGTTGCCCCACGGTTACGAAATGGTCATCGGGCTCGAAGTCCACGCCCAGATCACCACCAGATCAAAGCTGTTCAGCGGCAGCAGCACGGCCTTCGGGGCCGAGCCCAACACCCAGGCCAGCACGATCGATCTGGGCATGCCCGGCATGCTGCCGGTGCTCAACGCGGGCGCGGTCGATGCGGGCATCAAGCTGGGCCTCGCCATCAACGCGCAGATCAATCAAACCAGCGTGTTCGCGCGTAAAAACTATTTTTACCCCGACCTGCCCAAGGGCTATCAAATCTCGCAGTTCGACCAGCCCATCGTCGAGTTCGGCGAGCTGAACATCGACCTGCCCGACGGCAGCCAAAAGCTCATCAAAATCACCCGCATGCACCTCGAGGAAGACGCCGGTAAAAGCATCCACGACCTCGGCCCCGCCACGGTCAGCTACGTCGATTTGAACCGGGCAGGGGTGCCGCTGATGGAGATCGTGTCCGAGCCCGACATCCGCACGCCCGAAGAAGCCGGCGCCTACATGAAGAAGATGCGCACCCTGCTGCGCTTCCTCGGTATCTGCGACGGCGACATGGAAAAAGGCAACCTCCGCTGCGACGCCAATGTCTCGGTTCGTAAAGTGGGTGAAGATAAGCTCCGAACCCGTTGTGAAATCAAGAATTTGAACAGCATCCGCCACGTCATGCACGCCATCCAGCACGAGGCCGAACGGCACGTGAGCGTGTGGGAAAGCGGGGGCACCGTCGACCAGGAAACCCGCCTGTGGGACCCGGACAAGGAAGAGACCCGCCCGCTGCGGAGTAAAGAAGACGCGCACGATTACCGCTATTTCCCGTGCCCCGACCTGCTGCCGCTCAACATCAGCGTCAAGCGCATTTTCGACATCAAGGAAAAAATGCCCAAGCTGCCCGACGTGCTGAAGGCCGAGTTCCTGGCCATGGGCCTGAGCGAAGGCGACGCCACGCTGCTCACGTCCGACAAAGCCTACGTCGATTATTTCAACGACCTGGCGCAGGGCCGCGACGCCAAGCTGGCCGCCAACTGGATGATGGTCGAGCTGTTCGGCGCGCTCAACAAAACCGGCACCGAACTCGAAAATGCACCCCTCAAACCCCAACAACTGGGCGAGCTGGTCGATCTCATCTCTTCGGGCAAAATTTCCGGCAAAATGGCCAAGCAGGTGTTCGCCACCATGCTCGAAACCGGCAAGGCCGCCGGCGCCATCGTGGCCGAATCCGGTATGGGCCAGATATCCGACGAAGGCGCGCTGGGGGCCATCTGCAGCAAGGTCATCGCCGAAAACCTCGACCTCGTGGCCAAGTACAAGGGCGGCAACGAGCGTATTTTCGGCAGCTTCGTGGGCAAGGTGATGGCCGAAACCAAGGGCCAGGCTAATCCCGAAGTGGTCAACCGCCTGCTTAAAGAAGCGATAGATAAGGCCTAATCCGCTTGACCGGGGCAGCCCCCCGCGCTAAACCCCAACCCAACGGCTCGGCCGATACTTTCGGCTGTCCACTAACCTGAGAAACAGAAAGGCCCACCGCATGCCAAACTTTGCCGACGTCGCCAAATTCGCGCGGGAAGTCAAAGCCGAGGCCCTGCGCATCACATGGCCGTCCGGGCGCGAAACCCGCCAGATGACCGTGATGGTCTTCATCCTGGTCAGCATTGTGGCGCTGTTTTTGGTGGCGGTCGATCTCGGCATCGGCGCGGCCCTCAACTGGCTGCTCGGCCTCAACGTGTAATTGGTAATTGAAGGATAAACATCATGGCTGGTAAAAAACTCACTTCCGCCCAAGCCACTTCCGCCAGCGCCGGCGGCAAGTCGGGCATCCGCGAACGCAAGGCCGTCGAGGCCAAGCTGGCCAAGGCCGCCAAAAAGGCGAAGGAGCCCGCCAAGCCCAAAGCCAAGGCCAAAAAGGCCAAGATCAGCCACCGCAAAATTTTGGCCGAAAGCGCCAGCCGCATCACCTGGAACCCGCAACCGGTCGAAGGCTCGCGCTGGTACGTCATTCAAACCGCCTCCAACTACGAAAAGCGCGTGCAAATGCTCATCCGCGAGCAGATCCTGCTGCAAGGCATGCAAAAAAGCGTCGAAGACGTGCTCATCCCGATGGAGCCGGTGGTCGAGGTCAAAAAGGGCCAGAAGGTGTCCGGCGAACGCAAGTTCTTCCCCGGCTACGTGCTCATCAAGTGCCTGATGATCGACGACGTCTGGCACCTGATCCGCCACACCCCGCACGTCACCGCCTTCATGGGCGCCGAGCAGGGCCGCAAGCCGCTGCCCATCAGCTCGTCCGAGGCCGAGCGCATCCTCAACCAGATGCAGCACGGCGCCGACAAGCCCCGCAGCCTGGTCAAGTTCGAGATCGGCGAAGAAGTGCGCGTCATGGAAGGGCCGTTCGCCAACTTCCAGGGCATGGTCGAGATCGTCGACGACGACAAGGAACGCCTCACCGTCAGCGTGTCCATCTTCGGCCGAGCCACACCCATCGAGCTCGACTTCTCGCAGGTCGAAAAGGCCTAAAAAAACCGCCTCCGGGCGGTTTTTTTATCGGGCAGGGGGCTGGTAAAGGCCACCGCCCTTGCCTATATGGCGGTTACTACATTTCCACGCAGCCAACGGAGTCTCCCCATGCTGCCCTCGTTTCGCCAGTTAACCGCTCTTTTCTTTCTCTTATTCCCTGCCGCCGCATCGGCCCAGCCTGCATCGCCGTCCGAAGATATCGTCGCGGTCTACGTGGGAGAGGCCGCCATGCCTGGCGCCACCGATAAAATGAAAATATCGGCTGTCACCATGCTCAACGGCAATCAGGTCTGGACCATCGCCTATACCCACCCCGGCGGCACCTTCACCACGCTTGCCGTGGGCAGCCGGTGGCTGGTCAACGCGTGGCCCATGTCGGCGGTCAACACCCTGCCCAAGGGCCGCCCCGACGGAAGCGACCTGCTCTGCATGCCCGACGGCACCGGTGGTCAACCCACGGCCGTCCTGGCCAACAACCTGGCGCGCGACGGCCACAAGCAGGTCGCCGCGTTCATGGACGGCCAGGGCAACCCGGCCTACGAGTATTACCTGTTCCAGAAGGGTGCCGAAACACTGGTGGCCCGGGTCAATCCCACGCTTGGCCTGGCCTGCCTGGCGCACCTGCTGGCAGGTTGGAGCCCCACGTTGCAAAAAATGCCCTGACCACCAAACTGCAAAAAAGGCCCCCTGCGGGGGCCTTTTTAAATCCCCAGTGCCCAACCCACGCCGGGCACGGTGCGCGCCATGCAGTACACCAGCACCGCCAGCGCAAACACAAACCACAGCATCACCCACACAATTTCGGGGATGATCCAGTAAAGCCGCTGCAAATCGGCGCCGTCGCCCACGCTCTGGCCGTCTATCAGCACCAGCGGCGCCTTCAGCGCGTTGCACAACACATATAGCCCGATGATCCGGAACAGCCACGGCAGCACACGGCTGTCAGGCAACCACAACCCCAGCGCATATACCCCCGCGATCACCAGAAGAATAAGCCACGTCTGCGGGTCGCGCGCCCACAGCACAAACACAATGCCCAGCAAGGTCAGCTCGGCAATAAGCCACATCTGGGTGGCTTCCGGCGTCAACCCGCCGCCGATCAGGTACAGCATGCCGCCCCACAACGCGGCCCCGGCGTAACCCGCCAGCAATATCAACGTGCGGCTGCCGCCACGGGTGGTGCACACGCCGCTGCCGTCAAAGCGCAGTTGAATCCGCCCGATGCGCCCGCCGGTGAGCAGAGCGGCCAGCCCGTGTGAAAACTCGTGGTAAAAGGTCTCGGCCCACTTGAAGGGAACACGCAGCGGTGTGGCGCTCAGCAAAAACACGCCGGCCAGCAAAATCAAAACCGGCTGCCACGCCTCGCGGTGCAGGTTCAGTTCGGCAAGCAATCCCAGTTGGCGGACCATCCCCCAACCATACGCCAACAAAAAAAGAGCAGCCGAAGCTGCCCTTTTTGCCGTCACGATGTGTAGCGGAAGAGGAACACGGGCACCGCCGGTTCGTCGTCCATCACCCGTGGGGTGCGGCCGCCAAAGTTGGGCGGCAGCAATGTCGTGGCCCGGCACCGGTCCGCCTCAACGTTAACCGTCGGGGCAAAAGCCGGGGCAGGGTCGTAACCGCTACAGGGCAGGGCCATCAGGGCCTGCGCCAGCTCTTGCATGGTGGGCATGGGTACTCCGTTACAGCCGGTCGCCGCGGTCGTCTTGCCGCCCGGGCGGGTACACCGGCCGTTCGTTCGACCTCACCTGGTCCTCAAAGTCGTTCAACCGGCGCGGGGGCCGCTTGCCCGGCTCGGGCTCCTGGGCAAAGCACAGCAGTTTTCCGGGCGGTTCGCCGGTAAAGGGCTTGCTGGTGGGGGCGTTTCCAAAGTGCCGGCACAGCGCATTTATGACAGCACTCGATTGGTCGAATTCCTGTTGGGTGCTCATGGCTTGTCCGTAAGGCAGGGGGTTGCAGGGCAGGGGGAATAAACGTGTTGAGGTGACGCAACAAAAACAAGTGGCGCATCAAAAGGCCGGGCGGGGGTTTTGTCAACAGCTTGACGCGGCACGGGTTTAAAGGCACGTTCCGGCCTATGTCAGATATCACCCAACGCATGAACGGCGCCATCGCGGCGCTTAAACAGGAATTCGCGAGCCTGCGCACCGGCCGCGCCACCACCGACCTGCTCAACCCGGTCATGGTCGACGCCTACGGCAGCAAAATGCCCATCAACCAGGTGGGCAACATCAACGTGGCCGAAGCCCGCCTGCTCACCGTGCAGGTGTGGGACGGCTCATTGGTCGCGGCCACCGAAAAAGCCATCCGCGACGCAGGCCTCGGCCTCAACCCGGCGGTCGACGGCCAGCTCATCCGCATTCCGCTGCCCGAACTGAACGAGCAACGCCGGGCCGAGCTGGTCAAGCTCGCCAAAAAGTACGCCGAAGACGCCCGCATCGCGCTGCGCAACGTGCGCCGCGACGGCCTCGACGCGCTCAAAACGGTCAAGGAAGAAGAAGGCGAAGACGCGCACAAGCGTGCCACCGAAGCGTTTGAAAAAGAGGTTTCCGGCTTCATGGCGCAGGTCGATGCCCTGCTGACCAACAAGGAAAAAGACATCACCACCGTTTAAGTGGTCGAACCAGAAGGGGGTCGCCAAAACCATCTGGCGGCCCCCTTTATTTTACCCGCCGCTCGGCTATACTCCCGCTATCTGAAGCGTTCTTTTTTCCCGCACAAGCAAAGGGTTTTGCCATGCGACACGAACGAAACTTCACCCCCCAATCCCCCGGAGCCTTTTTCGGTTCGCCCAACATCCATCGGCAGGCCGTCGCGCTGCTCGACAATACGCCCAACCATATGTTCATCCAGAAGTGCTGGAAAAAGAACACGCGCAAGCGCCGCGGCTGGTTCCGCTCGTGGCGGTTCTGGCCGGGCAGGGCCGCGGGATACGAGCGCTGCGGCTGCCTGTTTTACCTGCTCACCGGCAAAACGGGCCATTCGGCTGCCTTCCACGAAGCCCGGCGGCGCTACAATTTCCCGGTCGAGTTCTCGGCCATCCTCATGCGCTTCTACGACCACGGCACCGACCGCCCCGCCGCCTTCGCGCGAGCGGCTTTGCGGGTCATCCAGCCGGGCACCAACCTTCACGTGGTGGCCAGGCTGTATGAGCAAAGCAACCTCGAAGACCAGACCTGGTCCGGCCTGCAAATGCTGCTCAAGGCCCACAGCCCGGCCAACCTCGCGCAACGCCCGCAGCTTTTGCAGGCCCAATAAAAAAACGCCCCCTGTCCGGGGGCGTTTTTATTTACGCGGCTTAAGCCGCCTTCTTCTTGCCCTTGGCATCGTCGCGGTGGGTCAGCACGTGGTCGATAAGGCCGTAAGCCTTGGCATCGGCGGCGGTCATGTAGTTGTCGCGGTCGGTGTGTCGCGCCAAAGGCGCGCTTCATAAGCGCTGAAAATCGCGAAGCGACGGCCCGCCGCAGCGGGCCAGCGAGGGGACCGAGCGCCACAAAAAAGCGCCTCTTCGGCGCTTTTTTGCCAGCAGCAATTAAGCCGCCTTCTTTTTGCCCTTGGCGTCGTCGCGGTGGGTCAGCACATGGTCGATAAGGCCGTAAGCCTTGGCATCGGCGGCGGTCATGTAGTTGTCGCGGTCGGTGTCTTTCTCGATGCGTTCAATTTTCTGCCCGGTGCAGTCGGCCAGAATACGGTTCACCAGGTCGCGGGTCTCCAGAATATTCTTGGCGGCAATGGCAATGTCGCTGGCCTGCCCCTGCGCGCCGCCCAGCGGCTGGTGGATCATCACCTTGGCATTGTTCAGCGCAAAGCGCTTGCCCTTGGTGCCGCCCGCCAAAAGCAGGCTGCCCATGCTCGCGGCCAAACCAACGCAAATGGTGCTCACGTCGCACTTGATGTAACGCATGGTGTCCAAGATCGCCATGCCGGCGGTCACCACGCCGCCGGGGCTGTTGATGTACATGCTGATATCGGCTTCCGGGTTTTCCGATTCAAGGAACAGCAGCTGCGCCACGATCAGGTTGGCCATGTGGTCTTCAACCTGGCCGCTCACAAAAATGACGCGTTCCTTCAGCAACCGGCTGTAAATGTCGTAGCTGCGCTCGCCGCGCGCGGTCTGTTCGATCACCATGGGCACTAAATAAGACATGCAAGTATTCTTTCTGTTGGGCGCGAGTGTAACAGACCAAACGCCAAAAACAACATAGGCAAGAAAACGGCCCCCGCAAAAGCGGGGGCCGGCCGGTCCGGCAGTCCTTCAGTCCCGGATGGTCCAGGTGAAGTCGCTGTAGGTGTTGATGTGGCTGAAGTCCCGGCGTTGCCCGCTGGTACAGGCATCGCGCGAGCCGCGCACGAAGTTGAACTGCTCGGGCTCCACGCACAGGCTCAGGGTTTCGGCGCCGGCCACGTACACCCTGGCCAGGCCGGGGGCCCGGTAGGTGCCGAAAAAGTAAAAGTGGCCCGCCACATAGGGCCCCAGCCGCAGGCAGGTGTTGGCGTTTACGCGCCACCAGCCCCGGGTGGTGAACAGCTGGGTGATGCTGTTGCGGTCCGAGGTCGCCACCAGCACAGGATGGTTGGTCTCGTTGCACACCGTGAACATGAAGGTCGGTGGCACCAGCGGTTTGGGTGCCGGGGTGTAGGGCGGCGGCTGGCGGCGCGGCGGCGGGGGAGGCGCGGTGTCCTGGTCCTCGTCGTCGCTGTCGCGGCGTGGTGGGGCCGGGTCGCCGCCGCTGCCGCCGCAGGTCTTCACCACGCACTCGGCGGCAAAGTACTGGGTCCCGGCGTCAAGGGCGGCGCCATTGGGGCGGTAGCTTTGGTTGAACACGGGGTCGTTGCGGGTTTCGTCGCCTCCGGCGGTCATGTAGCCGCGCAACTTGGCCCTGGCCTTCAGGGTCATGCTCTTGGCCTGCTCCACCACGTCGGCGCTGCACGAGTTCTTGTTGTCATCGAGCCACCGCTCCGTGGCGGGGTTCTTATCGTCCACGTCGTCGTAAACGCCGCAGGCGTCGCCGCTGTAGGGTACATAGGGGGCTGTGCAACTATTGCCGGTGGGCGTCCCTTCCAGCGCCCGGCAGAAGTAAGGCGAGATGCCCGGCACGTCCACATCGTCGTCGGCAAGCGCAGCGGCGGGCAGGGCCGTGGCCAGCAGGGCCGCAAGGGCCAGGGGGGTTAAACGCATTGGAATATCCTCCAAAAACAGGGGCCAAAACAAACAGGTATCTCTCAGTAGCCTCTCTATAGGCCGTGTTGCCACAGGGGCGCAAGCCGGTTGCACGCAAAGCACAAAACCGCCCATACAAGGCTTGACACCATCCCGCCAATGCCTAACCTTGCATCACCCATGGCAAAAAAATCCGACCCCACCGGCGGCACGCTGTATTGCAGCTTTTGCGGCAAAAGCCAGCACGAAGTCCGTAAACTGATCGCAGGCCCAACAGTGTTTGTGTGCGACGAATGCGTGCGCCTGTGCATGGATATCATCCGCGAAGAAGAAGCCAGCCCGGCCGCCGCAACCCGCAAGGGCGAAGGCAAACAAGGCCTGCCCACGCCTCAGGAAATCCGCAAAACGCTCGACGACTACGTCATCGGCCAAACGCGCGCCAAACGCATCCTGTCGGTCGCGGTCTACAACCATTATAAGCGGATGGAACACATGTCCGCCGCCCTGGCCGCCGGCAACAAGCCCGAGGTCGAAATCCAAAAGTCCAACATCCTGCTTATCGGGCCCACCGGCTCGGGCAAAACGCTGCTGGCGCAAACGCTGGCCCGCATTCTCGATGTCCCCTTCACCATGGCCGACGCCACCACGCTCACCGAAGCCGGCTACGTGGGCGAAGACGTCGAAAACATCATCCTCAAACTGCTGCAGGCGTCCGATTACAACGTCGAGCGCGCGCAACGCGGCATCGTCTATATCGACGAGATCGACAAGATTTCCCGCAAGGGCGATAACCCCTCCATCACGCGCGATGTCAGCGGCGAGGGCGTGCAGCAGGCGCTGCTCAAGCTCATCGAAGGCACCGTGGCCAGCGTGCCCCCGCAGGGCGGCCGCAAGCACCCGCAGCAAGAGTTCCTGCAGGTCGATACTTCCAACATCATGTTCATCTGCGGCGGCGCGTTCTCGGGGCTCGAAAAGGTCATCGGCCAACGCCTGCGCAAGCGCAGCATCGGCTTTAACGCCGAGGTGAATTCCGAAGACAAACGCGGCGTGGGCGAACTGTTCCAGCACGCCGAGCCCGAAGACCTGGTCAAGTTCGGCCTCATCCCCGAATTCGTCGGCCGCCTGCCGGTGCTCGCCATGCTCGAAGACCTCGACGAGGCCGCGCTCATCGAAATCCTCACCGCGCCCAAAAACGCGCTCACCAAGCAATACCAGGCCCTGTTCGGCATGGAGAACGTGCGCCTCACCTTCGCCAAGGACGCACTCGAAGAGGTCGCCAAGCAAGCCATCACGCGCAAAACCGGCGCCCGCGGCCTGCGCGCCATTCTCGAGAACATCCTGCTCGACACCATGTTCGACATCCCCGCCGAAAAGAATTTGGAAGAGGTCGTCATCAACAAAAAGGTGGTCAGCGGCCAAACCGAGCCTCTCAAAATTTACGCCGAAGCCCCCACCACCAAGTCCAAAAAAGCCTCGTAGCCACTCTACTGGCGCGGCCGCTTTTTCATTTTTCCTAGCCCTGCGCTGCGCACGTACCAAAGTGTACGCTTGCGCTGCTCGGTCGTCGGATAAAATGAAAAATCGTCACCCGCCAGCGAATGGCCCCACCGCGCCAAACCCCAAAGCCGCAAATCGATTTAAGCGAAGCGGCTTTCTATTGGCAAATAACTTTAATAATTTTATATTTCAACATGTTGTCTAACAATGACATTAGCTTAATTAAGCACCCCCAAGAGGGATATTTTGGGCTGAAGATTGAATACCAGCCTGGTAAGGGTGATCCCAAAAGAGTTTTTAAAGCAATGGCCGGTTTTGTGGCTTCGCTAGAAACTATAGATATCGAACTAGCCCGTTCATTAAATGTAAATATTCATGCAGACTTGGTACTTGAAGAAACCAAATCTGGGTCATTGTTGTCCTTCTTTCGTAATTTGTTAAAGGGAGCGGATAATGAGGACATCAAAAATTTTGACTGGAAAAGAATTCTTGGTGGATATTTAGTAAAGGGTAAAGAATCATTTATTCGAAATACTAACCAAAACAAGTTCGATATCGAAGGGTTTAAAGCTGATATTCGTCGTTTGGCGAGTGAAAGCGGAGCAAGCGAATTCTCCACCCCCTTACTAGACGCAAATATTGTTCAAGCAGTAAGGCAAATATCAGAGGCTAAGGGGCACTTAATTGAAAGTGATGGAGCTAGCTTTCTTGAAGATGGGCATACTCATAATATCAACTTATCTTCAAAATATACCGAAGGCGAACTGAGGGAGATTGGGGTCAAAGAAATTTTGAAATCGGGCCCTCAACCAATGATATTTGCCGTAAAGAAACCTGATTTTCTTGGTAATTCTATGTGGGAGTTAAAGCATGGAACAAAGACAGTTGCAGCTTCAATAAAAGATAAACCGTGGCTTGATAAATTTCATAACAGGCAGGTCACAATTAACCCCGGCGATTCATTACGATGTTTAGTAGAAGTGACTTCATTTTATGACACTAACGGGCTTTTGAAAGATGAAGAATTCGATATTCTAAAAGTAATAGATGTCATTGGTTATAGAGATGACCAAACAAATCTAGTGTAGCAGCCCCAAAATTTTGCTAATGTAACCCCAAGCGCAAAAGCGCCCGGGACCTAATAACCCCAAATACGAGCGGCTGCGACATCAGCCGTCACCAAACTGTCGCTTTCCATATGCTGGGAAGGCGGCGGAATAAAACAGCGCGCAAGCGTCAATACGCTGCGCCGTTCTCGTAACGGTTATTAGCTTCCCGGCTCTCTGATTTTCAGGGGGCCGTTTTGTATGGGAAGGAGAACAAATATGAACGCAGTCGGCCTCGCCCTCATGGCTTTGTATGGGGTCCTTATCGGCCTCGGCATCGGCTGGCTCCTCTGGGGGTAAAACCCATATAATCTAATAACTTGCTCCCATGGGCGGGCGGTGCTAATACGGGCCATCACACGTCCCGTTTCCCGTCCTCAAACCGGAGCTTTCCATGCCCTGGAACCCCCTCGAAACGATCGACTACATCTTCAACCGCTACGCCTACCTCGGCCTGCCCGCCGATGCCTCGCCCGAGGCCATCAAGGCCGCCATCAAAACCAAGCGCGTCGCCAACCACCCCGATAGGCTCACCAACGCGGGCCCCGAGGTGCAGGCCACCGCGCAAGGCATTCTGCAACGGCTGGCCGACTGCGAGCACATGCTGCTCAACCCCCAACGCAAGGCCTACTTCGATGCCAGGCTGGCCGAGTTCACGCAGCAGCGCCCGCGCGCCATCTGCACCGACGGCACGCCGCTCATCGTGCTCGACGCCCAGCATTTCGACGTGCCCGTCCTGTTGGGGCAGGCCGAAGGCACTGGGCGCGACGAGGCCGTGCTGGCCCACGCCCGCATGCTCTCGGGCTATAACCCCGATAAAACCGACACGCTGCGGCGGCTCTACATGGCCGCCCCAACCGATGCCGGGGTGCGCGCCATGCTCGTCGAGGCCCTGCGGGCCGAGATGCTCTACCTCGATGCGCTGGAGGAAGACGCCTACCAAACGGTCGGCATCGCCAACAAGCGCAACAAGGTCAGCGAAGCGCTCAACGACCCTGCCGACTACGCCGAAATGGCGCAGCTCGAACTCGGCCGCCTGATCGACGAAGACCTGTCGGCCCAGTTGGGCAGCACGCTCGGTCTGGCGCGCATCGGCATGGCCCCCGCGGCCCTGCTGCTGGCCCCGCCGGGCGCCGACCCCGCAACCTCAAAGCTGCCTACGCGGCTCGACGATGTCCGGGTCGAAGACCTTGTCGAAGTGGCCCGCGGGCGGTTGCAACAACGGCAGGGCGAACTGTATCAGGCCTCGCTGCGCAAGCAGGCCGTGCTGGAGGAGCTGGTCAACCTGTCCGACCTCACATGGCTCACGCCGCAGCCGGGCCGGGTGGGCGATTTCACGCTCATGCTCATGCTCGGCCGCAAGGGCGAAGAGCCTGTGGCCGTCATGGCGGTCACGGGTAACGATGCCTCGCCCAATGCCGGCAGCAACGATAGCCACGAGGGCCTCGGCAAAACCGTGGCGCAACTGGCGGCCATGTCGTTCCCGCACGACGTCCTGGCCATTACCATCGACCCCGAACTCGACCACCTGTTCGTGGGCATCACCCCCGCCATCAACAAGCGGCGCGTCACCCTCGGCCTCAAGCCGTACGGCCACGCCGCCTAGGGCACAAAAGCAAAACACCCCCGTTCGCGGGGGTGTTTTTTGCGTCATGCGTCAAAAGTGTACAGCCAACCGACAGCCGCGCATCAAAATGCGACATCGGCGCTACACAAAAGCGCCATCCCAGAGCCACTGGCGCATCATTCCAGAGCCTACTTTTTCTTCTTCAACAGGTCGCGGATCTGCGTCAAAAGCTCTTCAGCGCTCGGCCCCTTGGGCGCGGGCTTGGGCTTGGGCATAAAGTGCGCCATGGTCTTCACCACCATGAAAATCACAAAGGCCACAATCAAAAAATCAACGCAGCTCTGCGCAAATTTACCGTATGGGATCAGCACGCTGGGCGCCCCCGGAATGGTGCTGGTGTTAAAAGCCAGGTCGCTGATGTTCACCCCGCTCACCAAAAAACCCACCACCGGCATGATGATGCTGTCCACCAAACTACTTACAATCTTGCCAAAAGCAGTCCCGATTACCACACCCACGGCCAGGTCGACGACGTTGCCGCGCATGATGAAGCTTTTGAATTCGTTAACAAAACTCACGTTTTTACCCTTTCTGTTTGAATGGTCCAAGTGTACGGGCGGCGCGCAAATTGTAAAGCTAACTCTCTGAATTGGTGTGCAAAATTTTGACCATTGATACCTTGCCGCTGCCGCGTTTGGCGGGTTGCGGCTGGTTGGGGCCTTTGGTGTGCCCGTGAATATAAATGATTTCAATGGTTAGTTTGTTTATATTCATGTTGCTGAGGGCGGCGAGGGGCCAGCCGTGGGCCTCGAAGGTGCGATGGAGGGCGGCCTCATTCTCGAAGGTGAGGGTAAGGCGGTCACGGTCGATCACCGGCAACGAAAGCTTGCGGATCCCGGGCAGGTCGCCGATGTCGCGCACATCGGGAAGTGGCGGGGGGCTTTGGGTTTCGGCAAAGCTGCCGAGGCCTAGCAGGGTGAGGATGACGGGGCTGTCCGGGGCGAGCAGGGGGGTGGCCTGCGCCAGTACCTGCGCCACATCGGCGCTCAGCGGCAGGTGGCCGATAAGCAGATTGGCGGGCTCGGTTTGAAGACTTGTGTCGGTTGAAGATAAAATGGCAATATGCTGATATTGCTGTTGAATAATATGAGAAATAGGCGCTTCGGTGCCCGTTATAAGAGCCCGGGTGGGCTTGCGCAGCAGGTCATCGAGCCGGTCGGCCAGACGCCGTGCGATCTCGTTAAAGACAGGCTGGGCCTGGGTTTTCATGGCCCCGAGCATGAGGCCATTGCGGGGTGTGCGCAAGTGATGCTTTGCTGTCGGTTGACTGTACACTTGTGTCGCATTTGGGGCCGAAAACGAGCGCAGATGATGCAGGAGTGATGCGCTGGTGTCGCTTTGCCGAGCAGACGACGAAAACGGCCCCGGGGATATCCGGGGCCGTTTTTTTTATTATGCTGCATGTTCGAGGTTTGGAGTGAAGGTGCCCGCGAGGAACGCCGTGAGGAAATCATGCACGCGGGGGTAACGCGCATGGATGAAACCGTCGGTGTTGGCCCTTGCGGCCTCGCCCACCAGCACGGTGGTGAAGCCCAGTTGGGCCGCCGGTTTGAGGTTGCCCGGCTGGTCTTCGACCATGATGTGCGGGTGGCTGGCGGCCACGTGGGTGAGCCGCTGCAGCAGGCGCAGGTAGGGCTCGGGCGTGCGTTTGCTGTGGCCTTCGACGCACTGGTGGGTAAGCACCAGTTCGGGCACGAACAGCGGGCGGATGCCGGCGAGGCCGAGCATGTGGTGGGCGTAGTTGTTTTGGCTGAACGTGAGCACCGCCTGCGTGTGGCCCGCGGCGCCGGCATGTTCGAGCTGTTGGCGCAGCGGCTGGTCTGGCATGACGAAACCGGCGGCCTGGTCGATGAGCCGCTGGTGGATGTCGTGCTGGCATTTGGCTATCCACGCGTCGTCCTTTCCGAAGCGTTCGGCCATGTAGCGCGTGCTGTCGCCGTGCTGGTGGAAGTAGTTGAGCGTGAGGTGTTCGGCTTCGTCGTAGGTGATATCGAGATTGGCGGCGAAGCAATGGGCGAAGGCCTGCACCGCGGCGGTTTGGGTTTGCACCAGCACGTCGTCGAGGTCGTAGACGACCACGCAGGGCGTGTGGGGTTTGTAGGCAGGAAGCATGGAGGTGTCTCCGCTAGAGAGCTGAAGTTGAAAGGGTTGTAGCGGCTGGCGGCGACCATGGCAACCCATAACAAAAGGGCCCCCGTGGGCCCTTTCAGGATAGGTGTCTCCGATGAGTAAACCTGTTCGGAAACCCTTAGTAGCCATCGTAATGGCGGTAGCGGGGTGCGGTGGCCGCACCGCCCACGCCGCCGACGGCACCGCCGACGATGGCGCCCGTCCACGGGTTGCCGCCGGTAAGGGCCGCAGCACCGGCACCGACCCCGGCACCGATACCGGCGCCGGAGATGCTGCGGTCGGCCACGCTTTCGCCGCAGGCCGACAGGGCCAGCGCCGACACCACGGCGAGGGCGCCGAGGGTGAGTTTGGGAGCGAGGTTATGCTTCATGGTCTTTTCTCCTTTTTTGCCTTTGCCTAGTACATCGGCTGGTTGGCCGCCGCGCCGCCGGCCGCGCCCAGTGCGCCGCCGACACCGGCACCGACCAGGGCGCCGGTCCAGAGGTTGGTGCTGGCGAGGGCCGCCACACCCACACCCAGGCCCGTACCCACCAGCGCGCCCACGGCTGCGCCGCCTGCGACGGTTTTGGTATTCATCCAGTCGGTGGTGGTGCACCCGCCCAGCGCCAGCGAGGTGGCGATGGGGACGATCAGAAATGCTTTATTCATGGCCGTATTCTCCTTTGTTCATGTAACCGGGAAATTCTAGCCGCTTCGGTGTAAGTTTGCGGTGGGGAAGGGCGCTTCGTTCGTAAAGAGTGTATAAAGGGTTATGAATCCGGAAAAAGAGGCCTCTCGCTTCGCACGGCCTGCGGCCTTTGTCGCTCGCTTTGGCCTGGCGCTTATGAAACGCGCCTTTGGCGCGATTTTGCCGCCCGCCTGCGTGGCCTGCCACGCGCGTTTGCCCGCTGCCGAGCCGGTGGCCTTTTGCCCTGATTGTTATGCGAAATTGCCGTGGTGGGACAAGACCGGTGTGTTGCCGCCCCAGCTGCCCGCCGGGGTAAGCGGGTTTGCCGCGCCGTTTTTGTATGAGGGCCTTTTGCGCGAGGTGATCCTCCAATGGAAGTTTGCCGACCACCCGCAGTATTCGGCCGCGCTGGCCCGGCTGATGGTTGACCGCTTGCCGAAGGAAGGGTTGCTGGTGCCGGTGCCGCTTCACCCCAAAAAGCTGCGCGTGCGTACCTATAACCATGCCGCCTTGCTGGTTCAGGCGCTGGGGAAAATGAGCGGGCTTGAAGTGGATGTGCTGAGTTTGCGCAAGGTGCGCGATGGGGGTTTTCAGGCCGCCAAGACCCGTGCGCAACGGCAGAAGTTGAGTGGGGCTGATTTTGTGGCTTTGCCTGCGGTGGCGGGTGAGCATGTGATTTTGGTGGATGATATCTTCACCACCGGGGCCACCGTGCGGGCCTGCGCGCTGGCGTTGCGGCGTGCCGGGGCCGCCAGCGTGGTTGTGCGTACTTTGTGCTACACGGCTCCCGGCCGCGACTTAAGTGCGCTACGATAAAAAATCATGTGTGGGATCGCGGGCATTTGTTTAGCGGGCAAGGCGAAGGTGAGCGCCGGGCTTTTGGCGCCCCTGGCCAAGGCACTGGCCCACCGTGGGCCCGATGGCGAAGCGGTGTGGGCCGAGGGCGGGTTGGGGCTGGTTCATACCCGGTTGGCCATTGTGGATGTGGCCGGTGGCGCGCAGCCGCTGGTGGCGAAATTTCCGGACGGCGAAGTGGCGCTGGCCGCCAATGGCGAGATCTATAATTACCCCGAGCTTCAAACCGAATTGCGTGCGGCGGGGGTGAGGCTTTCCACCCGCAGCGATTGCGAGCCGCCGCTGTGGCTGTATGGGCGGGAAGGGGTTTCGGCCTTTGATAAATTGCAGGGCATGTACGGGCTGGTGCTGGCTGACACGCGTGACGGCACCATGGTTGTGGCGCGCGATTGCTTTGGCATCAAGCCGCTGTACTACGCCGAGACCGCCAAGGGCTTTGCCTGCGCCAGCGAACCGCGTGCGTTGCTGGCTGCCGGTTGGGTGGCGCGCGAGATGAACCGCGAGGCGCTGGGGGTTGTGTTGGGCTTTCATGACAGCCCCGGCGACGCGACCCTGTTTGCCGGGGTGAAGCGCCTGATGCCCGGCGAATGGCTGGTGGTGAAGGAAGGAAAGATCGTACGGCGCGGGCGCAGGCTGGCGCCTTTGGCGGCGCCCGTGGCGCGCGGCGATGAAGCGGCGCTGGAACAGTTTGACGCGCTGATGAAGGCCGCGATGCGGCGGCATTTGCAGGGCGAGGTGGGGGTGGGGGCGTTTCTGTCCGGCGGGTTGGACAGCACCAACATGGTGCTGGCGCTGCGCGACCTGGGTGTGGAGGTACGGAGCTTCACTGCGCGCTTTAGCGTTGATGGAGCCAAGGATGAAAGTGCCGTTGCACGCACGCTGGCCAGGCAGGTGGGCGCGCTGCACACCGAGGTGGTGTATGGCGAGGAGGATTTTTGGCCCGGCGTGGTGGACATGGCCTGGGCGCTGGACGACATGGCGCTGGACTATGCCGCGTTGCCGCTGCTGAAGCTGAGCCATGCCGCGCGCGAGGCCGGGGTGAAGGTGGTGTTGAGCGGCGAGGGCGGGGATGAGATCTTCGGGGGGTACAAAAGTTATCAGCGGCCGTGGTGGAAAGAACTTTTGCGCGGCTGGCGCGGCGGCGAGTTGCAGGCCGTGCGCGGCTACCTGAAAGACAAAAAGCTGGCCGATGCCAAACGCCATGTGGCCTTGCCGTGGCCGCTGAAAGGCTGGAGCGTGCTACAGAAAAAGCAGGGCGCCGACGTGGCCGGGTGGTTGCCCGACGGCCTGTTGCTGAAGCTTGACCGCACGTTGATGGTGCAGGGCGTGGAAGGCCGCGTGCCGTACCTGGACGACCAGTTGGCGGCCTTCGGCTTTGCCTTGCCCGATGCATTGAAGGTGCGGGAGGGCTGGGGCAAGTGGCTGCTGCGCGAGCGCCTGAAGCGGCGCGGGTTCGGCGAGCTGGCCTTTGGCAAAAAGCAGGGCTTCAGCGTGCCCGTGGGCGCGTGGCTGCACAGCGGCCAGCACCGCGTGGCCAACCTGTGGCGGCAGAGCAAATTCATTGACGGGGTGCTGACGCCAAAAGGCCGCGAGGCCATGCTGGGCAAACTGCGCGACCGCAAGGTGGCCAAGGTGGCGTTCAGCCTGACGGTGATGGCCTGCTGGCACGCCATGCACATGGAAGGCGCGACACGCGACGACGTACTGCGCCTGATGAATGCCCCGCGCGGTTAGCCGGTTAGTGCAGTTCGCGTATTTTGTGCGTGGTGGCGGCGCGGTTGGCGTGGCGGCCTTCTTCGACCTCTTCCACTATTTTTTCGATGAAGGCTGAAAGGTCTTTCGGGCTGCGGCTGGTGATGATGCCTTCGTCGGCCACCACGGCCTGGTCGACCCAGTCGCCGCCCGCGTTGATGACGTCGGTTTTGATGCTGCCGAAGGACGTGACCTGGCGGCCGCGCACGGCGTCGGCCTCGACCAGCAGCCACGGCCCGTGGCAGATGGCCGCCACCGGCTTGCCGCTGGCGACGAAATTTTTGACGATGCCGACGGCGAGCGGGTCGGCCCGCAGCTTGTCGGGATTCATCACCCCGCCGGGGATGATGAGGGCGTCGTAGTCGTTCACGTCGACGTTGGCGAGGCTGAGGTCGACCGGCACGCTGCCGTCCCAGTAGGCGGTGCTGCCGTTCCAGGCGCTGATGCTGCCCTCTTCGAGCGTTTTGGCGGGGGCGGCCACATCGACCGTGGCACCCTGGCGCTTGAGGTCGTTCAGCGGCGTTTCGAGTTCGGACTTTTCGTAGCCGTCGGTGGCGATGATGAGCAGTTTGCTTTGGTCGATGCTTGGCATGGGTGTTCCCCTTTCCGTTTTGTTGTGGCGGCAGGGTCGGCGCTTCGGCGCAAAAAATCTATAAGGGAAGTTGCTGGGAATATTAATGGTGCCGGCTGAGAGGATTGAACTCCCGACCTTCGGTTTACAAATTAAACCGCCACCTATTCCTGTTATTGCTTAACTTATCCCTTATTGGTATAATACATTGAAATATAAGTAAATATGTAAACCCTAGTTGCATACATAAAACCCAGGTATTCCCAATACCCATGTTACTAGAATGTTACTAGCTATCCTAAGCAAAGCTGAAGGGTCAAAAAATGGCGCGTTCCTCGACAAAACTGACTGTCGCCTTCGTTAATAAAATTCCCCACCCCACCAAAGGGCAGACTTACTATTGGGATAGCGAACTTCGAGGCTTTGGTTTGCGTGTGGGTGCCACCAAGAAAACCTACATCGCCCAAAGAGCCATTAGAGGGCGCACCGTCCGTTATACGATTGGGAACCACCCCACTTTCACGGCTGAAACCGCCCGCGATGAAGCCAAGGATAGACTGCGGGATATGGCCAAGGGCGTTAACTTAAATGCCAAGAAGCGCCAGGATAAACTGCGGGGCATGACCCTGGCCCAATATTATGCCGATTACAAAGCGGTTAAAGAGCTTCGTCGCAACACAATTAAGGACTACGACAACCTCATCTATAAAACTCACCTTAAATCATGGGCGAATACCCCGCTTAACGAGATTACCTCCCTCATGGTGCGTAAGAAGTATGTAGAGCTGCGGGAAACCAGCCTCGCCTCGGCCAACCATGCGATGCAGTTACTCAAGGCTGTTATTAACTTTGCAATAATAGATAACCCTAACATTCTGGTTAATCCAGTTCGCACCCTTAGCCAGCAAGACCTTTGGAAAAGCGTTCCCAAGCGTTCTACGTGGCTCGATGAAGCCAAGCTCCCCTATTGGTATGCGGCACTTCAAAAGCTGGAAAGCGAGGTGGTCAAGGATGTGTTGACCTTCATTCTCTACAGCGGCCTTCGCAAAAATGAGGCTCTTGGGCTGCGTTGGGAAAATGTGGACATTCCCAACAAGCTATTCTGCGTTCCCGAAACCAAAAACAAAGTGCCGCTATGGCTTCCCTTAAATACCGACCTCCTCAATTTAGTTAAAAAACGGAAGAAGAAGGCTAGGAAAAGTCCGTGGGTTTTCCCTGGCGATGATCCTGCTAAACATCTTGTAGAGCCGCGCCGAGGCATCGAGGCCATTCACAAAATGATGAAAGCCCAAATGGCTAAAAACAAGAAGACCGAGGATGCTGCAAGAACCCTTCACCAGTTCGGGCTACACGACCTGCGCCGGACTTTCATAACCTATGCGGAACGGCTCGATATGTCCTCCTACGCCCTCAAGAGGCTGGTCAACCATAAGTTCGATACCACCGATGTAACGGCGCGTTATATCGGCACCGACGTTGAGCGCCTACGCAAGCCCATGCAGGCTGTAGCCGATGAGATTAAGAAGCATCTTTTCAAGAAAAGCCGTTAGAGTTGAATCAAGCTACTTATATTACTCATATCACCCAGAGAAAAATCGATTGGCTCTAGCTGCTTCTTGGGTAATTTAGGCACCCAAGAGAATCTAAATTCTTCTTGGTAGGCATACTTAAAATGCTTAGTAAGAGGGATAAACATTTTTCCCGTTTTAGGAAGGAGTGGGTCAACATATGTAACTGCCCCATCTTGAGGTTTTCCATTTAAGATAGAAGTAGCAGCGAGTAATCGCTTTTTAAAAGCTTCTTTGTTATGAATAATTACACAAGCGTCTGCCTGGAAATCTACAAAGAGCCTTGATTGCAACGAGGTGGTTAAGCAATAAATCCAGTAATCTGTAGGGAAATTAAGGCTCAAATCAAAAGCGTGCTCTACTAAATCTGTGGGTACATCTTGAGGATTTTGTACGACTTGCACGATGTCTTCTCTGGGCAAAATCAAAGATAGGACAATAGACAGCTCATCATCTTGAATGGCACCGTTATAGTCCTTCAGCTTGAAGTGACTAGCGGGCTGTAATCGCATAGTCCCTTTCTCATGCAAGGCCTGCATGTGTTCTCGTTTGCCATATTTTATATAGAAATCCCCCGGCTTTAATCCTTTTTCCACAAGGGCTTTTGAGGCCTTACGGCCAAGCTCAGATGTAAAATCTGGCATCGTGTCTTTGAGAATATCTTTGGTAAATCCATTGGGGTATGGCCCATGCCGCAGAGTCATTTCCTCCAACATGTGAGTAAACTTTACCATCCACACTTCGGAATCAGCCTTAACTGGTAACAAGCCAATTTTAGCTTCCGGGGTTAGCAACATCATATTCACCATGATGTCACTTATCCGCTGGTTTAATTCGGGCTGAGTTAAATACCTAGCGTAACGACGCTCTCTATATTGTTTGCGCCAAAACTCATGTCTGGGCATTAGTACCATTCGTACCTCTGATGATAAAATGGTGCTGGCGGACAGAATTGAACTGTCACCTGAGGTTTACAAAACCCCTGCACGACCTTCATGCTACGCCAGCACGGCGGCACCCTGCCACAAAGCTGGTCTAGCGCCAAGAATGTAAGATTCAACAACTAAGAACTAGAAAGGGGCAAGCCGTAGCTGCCCCTCAATTTTGCACGGCCTAAGCCGTTTGTTACCAGCTAGCTCACATTTCCCGATGTGTCGTCTAACGACGTTTGATGCAGACTGGTGACTTTAGATATTATATAGTTACGCCCTATCGTCAAGGGAAAGAGGAGATAACCATGCGCTATCGGCTGGGTCTTGATATGGGTATCTCGTCCCTCGGCTGGGCCGTGGTTGAAGTTGACACTCAGGATCACCCCCAGCGCGTGGTGGCGATGGGCGTCCGCAAGTTCAATAGCGGGCGTGAAGATAAAACTCAGGCACCCCTGGCCCAAAAACGCCGCCAAAAACGCTCCATGCGTCGCCAGCGAGCGCGCTTCCTCCGCCGCCAGCAAAAACTGCTCAACCAGCTAGGACATCTCGGCCTCATGCCGCTGTCACCTGTCGAACGCCGCCAGGTGGCAGATTGCAATCACCCATCGTTTTCCTCGCTAGGGACTAAATTAAACCCTTACGAGCTGAGGGCATTGGCGCTTAGCAAACCTTTGCCCCCTTATGCCCTGGGGCGCGTGTTGTTTGCCCTTAATCAGCGCCGGGGATTCAAAAGCAATCGTAAAACCGACGCTGAAGTTGATAAGAAGTTCTATGCTGGGGTTAATAAACTGGCCCAGACGATGAAAGACGGAGGTTTTTCTACTCTGGGCGCTTATTTCGCTTACCTACAAAAGCAAGGTAAGGCGGTGCTCGATAGTCGAGGGCAAGGTGATGCAGTAAAAGAAGGACGCGAAGGGCTACAAACTACGCGAGAAATGTATGAGGCAGAATTTGACGCCATTCAAAAAGCCCAACAGCCAAACCATAAGTTCACCACAGAGGATTGGGCAGCTATTAAAAAAACCATTTTTTATCAGCGGCCGCTGCGGCCAGTAGAACGCGGCAAGTGCCAACTTTACGGCCCCCAAGGAGTAGACAAGCCCCGTGCTTATGCTGCCGACCCGTTATCTCAGAAGATGCGAGCCTGGCAGGATATAAACAACCTTAAAATCATTTCCCCTGGCGATGCCACACGATTCTTAACCGACGACGAAAGGCAGGAGGTCTGGCGGCTGCTTTGTAACCAGAAAAGCATCTCCTTTACCAAGCTGTGCACTAAATTGAAGTTGCCGGTTGGTACGGAGTTCAACCTTGCCAGCGCAAAAACGGAAAAGGGATTAACCGGCCTCACTACCGATTATGACTTAGCTAAACCGGAACATTTCGGACCACGTTGGCACACGCTAACCCCGGAACAGCAAACCAAAGTGGTTGAACTGCTCCAAAGCACAAAAGACGAAGAGGATGTTATCACCGCGTTAGTTGAAAACCTCGATATAGACGAAACGGCTGCGGAAAAAATCAGTGCTCTCAATCTCGAAGGAGGCACCGCTAGATTTTGTACCGAGGCCTTGGCGGCGCTATTGGCTAAGGTTTCCAGTGTTCGCGCTGATGCTCCCGCTAACCGCTATATGAGTATTACAGAGGCTTTGGCCGAACTAGGTGGGGGATATACCCGCCCAGGTACGCTCGTTGAGAGGTTGTCATATTACGCCCAAATGATGCCAGAGGTCGGGATGCACCAAAACTCCCGTACTGTGCCGGAGGAAAAGAAATACGGAGTTATCGGCAACCCCACCGTACATATCGCGCTCAACCAACTACGCCAGTTGGTAAACGCTATCCTGAAGGAATACGGACATCCTCCGGCAGGAATTGTCATTGAACTGGCGCGGGACTTGAAGGCTAACGCCGAACAAAAACGGGAATGGCAAATCGAGATAAAAAAGAACCTCGCGTTGCGCGATGAAATGCTGGAAGAGTGTCGTAAAGTTGGAACGAAGGTAAACGCCGACAGCCGCGAGGACTTCCTGAAGTACAAGCTGTGGAAGGAACTTCCCGCCTGCGCTTACACGGGAGAGCCTATCACCTTGCCCATGTTGTTTAGCAATGCCGTACACATCGAGCATATCCTCCCGCGCTCCCGCAGCTTAGATGATTCCTCGGCCAACCTCACCTTAGCCACGCGCGACGCTAACAAGATGAAGGGCGCCGAAACGCCTTACGAGTATTACCAGCGCATTGGCAAGCCAGAGGCTTACGATGCGCTTTTAGCCCGCACTGCCGCTTTACCTCACAACAAGCGGTGGAGGTTTACACCGGACGCTGCAAAACGACTGGCCGATGAAGAGGACTGGCTTAGCAGCATGTTAAACGACACCCGTTATATGTCTCGTCTGGCCAAGCGTTACCTGGAATATATCGCTCCCCATGTAGAGGCTTCTCCCGGCAAAATCACCGCCAAGGCCCGCCACCAATGGTTTGGTAAGGTGCTGGAGAAGAACCGCCATGCTGATCATCGGCATCATGCCGTGGACGCTCTGACTCTCGCATTGCTTACTCCTGAGGCTATACGGGAAGCTCAGAGGGCTGCCTCAAAGGATGATACCCACGTTTATAAACGGCTGGTAATGCCTTGTCCCGTAGAGCCGGGAAAGTTGCATCAAGAAGCCTTGGCCCTGGTAAATGCGATGATTGTTTCCCACCGAGTAGACCATGGAGCACAAGGGGCATTGCATGAAGAAACGGCCCAAAAACACAGTGACGTTGCTGCCATGAATGAAGCCGCGCGCCTCAATTTAAGGAAGATTGAGCATCAGCAGGGAGAGAGAACGCACAGTAACTATTACAAACATGCTGGTGTTCACCATATCGATTTTTGGCTGGTGAAAACTCCTTCAGGTAACAAAGTTGAAGGGGTGCCTGTCTTCATGCATCAGACTAGAGATAAACCACGGAACCGCCCCCATCCTGCCGCTACACTCCTAATGAGACTTCATAATGGTGACTGCATAGTGGTAGATGAAAAAGAACTCGGTATTGTTAGAATGATAAAGCCTTCTGCTAGGGCCCTGCTTTACGCGCCTGCAAATGAAGTGGGAATAGCGCCTAGCAGTGCTAAAGCGGGGGTAAAGTCAAACTATAAAACTCTTGGCTGGACAGCATTACTTAAACGAAATGTCCGCAAGGCATCGGTTGATATGCTGGGACGACTTCGCGTTTCTTCACATCGGGAAATATGAGCCAGCCGGAACGCACAGGCAGGGGGTTAGGCATAGGGCCATAGGTTAACACATCGGGAAGTATGAGCCAGCCAGAACCCCACCCGCTTGTGTGGTCTGCGGCTGGGAGGTTAACACATCGGGAAATGTGGGCTAGCCGGAACCTTATTCTCATCTGCGCCGTAGTAGAAAATTCTAACACATCGGGAATATGATTTAGCCAGAACCACTAACTTAGGGTTAATCACTTTTCTACTTTAACACATCGGGAAATGTGAGCCACCCGGAACCAATGCCTGGGCTGACGGGGCAGTAAAACCTTAACACATCGGGAAATGCGAGCCAGCAAGAACCAGGGGGTGCGGCCTGCGAGGTAAGAGCTACTCTAACACATCGGGAAATATCGACTAGCCGGAACCGCCGGTAGAGCGTGGGCCATTCTTTTGAACTCTAACACATCGGGAAATGTGAGCCAGCCGGAACACAGGGGAATGGGTGAGACGATGGTTTTCATCCTAACACATCGGAAAATGCGAACTAGCTGGAATCAAGGTTATCCTCATGCGGCTTTCCGAACCACCACGTTGAAGAAAGAGAGATAGATATAGACTTTGAAGTTCGATTGCCAAATCCTTGACATACTAATCAAACCCACCATACTTACGCGTGAAGTCGTAACCAAAAGCGACTTCGGGGATTAATAACCCCTGGTTAGTGGCAGGCACCGCCAGAAAAGGTGCTGTTTGTGTATTTGCACAAGCATTCGGTCATAACTCTATGGCCGGGTGGTGGTGCTCTGTCCAAGGCGCAAGCCCAAAGGCACCGCGCCGTCTAACCACGGTTATTAACACCCGGCCTCTCTTTTGGGAGGCCGTCCTTTTGGTGTAACCAAAGGAGGCGGGATAATGCCGCGTGACCTAGAAGGGCCAGGCCCGGAAATTATCGTCGTTTATTGCTTCATGGTGCTGTGGGGGATAGCCCTAGGCATCAGTATCGGCTGGCTGATTTGGGCTTAGTACCGTGAAAATCGGAAAGCCAATCCGCAAACTGTGGCGTCTGGTTGGGATGCATCAAATAACTGGTCATATGTGGGCTATAATTATCTTTGCTGTCATCTTGGCTATCTCTATAGATCTACGAACAAAGCGTACCTACCGAGATATCTATGCCCCAAAAGCCGAGGCCCGCACCATCGGTGTTACCATCACCTCGCCATGTCGGGATGCAATGATAACAATTCCCTAAACAGGCGAGTCAAATAGCTTGTAGGTACTGCCCGAAGGTTGCCGGTAAATAAGTTGGCGCTTTTCAGCTTGAGTAATGAGTACGGCTATTCTCCTGCCATCTCGATTTATGGCCTTGCCCAAAGTTTTTTGCAGGCAACCAGGGTGCGCTTTAACGTAGGCAAGAACACTCTGAAAAATCTCTAGCTGCTGTAAAGCGTAAGTAACCATATCTTGAAACTCTTTAAGCTCTGCTGGCTTTTCTAAAAGCTCATTTACCAGCGCAAGCCGCTTGGTGTCTTGCGTCATAACGATGTGGTCTAATACATATTCCAAAGGAGGGATGGAGCACACGCCCCAGGGAATATCAGG